>NZ_JAFNLL010000021.1 GCF_017368795.1 Arthrobacter cavernae
AGTTCCGCGCCCCGGGGTTACTGTATGTGGGCCGCGGCCCGCGCAGGGACGGTCGGCTCCTTGCCGAGTTCGCTTCGGAACGATTCTCGGGTCAGGTAGATGGCCACCGCGCTGATGACGCAGACGGCGCTGACCATGAGGGAGACGAATACCGGGTCTTTGCCGCCACCGAGAGCCAGAAGGCCGGCGGCGCTGAGCGGGGCCAGCCCGGCACCCAGCGTGGCGGCAAGCTGGTACCCGAGGGATGCACCGGTGTATCGGGCGCCGGTGCCGAACATTTCGCTGATGAAGGCCGACATCGGACCGTACATCGATGCCTGGATCAAGGGGTTGCCGATGAGGAACGCGAGCAGCACGAGAATCAAGTTGCCGGAGCCCAGCATCTGGAATATCGGATAGGCCAGCAAGGCACCGGCGATTGCGCCCCCGATCATAACGGGCCTGCGCCCGATCCGGTCGGAAAGAATGGCGAAGGCGGGAATTGTCACGATGTGCAGGCCCGTGGCACAGGCATGCACCAGCAACACGGCGGTCCTGTCCGCGCCGGACTGTACAGCCAGAGTGATCGCGAACGTAGCCAGGAGCCCTTGGAGCAGGAAGGCAGCCGAGCCTCCCAGCGTCGCCAGGGCAACGTTCTTGGGATAACGGCGGAGCACCACTACCAGAGGCGACCCGGTCTTCTCTTTCGATGCTGCCGATGCTTTCTCCGCCGCAAAGAGCGGGCTTTCGGAGACGCGGAGGCGAACGAACAAACCGACCAGCAAGAGGACCGCGCTGAACAGGAAGGGAACGCGCCATCCCCAGTTGAGGAAATCTTCCTTGGGCAACGTGGAAAACGCGGTCATGCTCAAGGTGGCCAGCAAGGCTCCGGACGGTCCGCCCATGTTTGCCACGCTGGCGGCAAGACCACGGTTCTTGGCCGAAGCGTGCTCCAGAGACATCAGGGCTGCACCGCCCCATTCACCGCCTACCGCAACGCCCTGGATGAGCCTGAGCACCACCAGCAGGATCGGGGCCATGCTGCCGATCTGGTCATAGGTGGGAAGCAGGCCGATGAGGGTGCTTGCCCCGCCCATGAGTGTCATGGTGATGACCAGCATCGATTTCCGACCCAGCTTGTCACCAAAATGGCCGAAAATGATGCCGCCCAGGGGTCTGGAGAAGTAACCGGCTGCAAGCGTTCCGAACGAGGCGATGGTGCCGACGACGGGGTCCATGTTGGCGAAGAAGATATGGGCAAACACGAGACTCGCCGCGATGCCATAGAGCAGGAAATCGTAGAACTCGACAACGCTGCCCAGGTAGCTGGAAAACAGTACGCGCCGCATGTGCGATTTGTCGGCAGCCGCTGGCTGCATTGAGGTAGTGGTCATTGGGATCCGCTCTCGATTCTGACTGACGGGCACATCATTGCGCCGGGTTCGCGGGGAAGCTTTGTGGTCGTGCATTTATCGCACGTGCATAATCACTATTAGCTCCAATGGTGATTCACGTCACCGGGCGTTGTCAATACGCCCCGGCCCGGTCATTAGGATTGCGGTGTGACTACAGAGCAATCCTCACCGGCGTCCCGCACAGCGGGCTCGCAGACCCTGGCGCGCGGTCTTAACGCGCTGAAGGCCATCGCCGCGTCACGCGACGGCCTGGCGATCAACGACGTCGCAGAGGTGCTGGGAGTCCACCGCACCATCGCCTACCGGATTCTCAACACACTCAGCGACGCCGGCATGATCCGGCGCAGCGACGACAACCGCTACCGCGGCGCGGCAGGACTGCTGCAACTGACCTCGGCCGCCCATGACGCCCTACGCGCAGCGGCCATTCCAGTACTGACCGACATCGCCGGCGAGCTGGGATCCACGGTGTCCCTTCTGATCAGGGAGGGCGGCGAAGCTGTCGCCCTGGCCGTGGTGGAGCCGCGCGGGCTTTCCTACCACATCTCCTTCGCCGAAGGCAGCCGGCACCCGCTCCACCGCGGCGCCGCCGGCCTGGCAATCCAGGCGAGCTATCCGCCGTCATCCACGGAAACCGACGCCGTGCGCACCACGCGCCAGAACGGCTATGCCATCACGTTCGGCGAGGTGGAACCCAACATGTACGGCCTCGCCGCCCCCATCAAGGGCGCCGGCCCGGACACCGCCGCGTGCATCAACCTGATCACCACCCGCAAGGAACTTGCCGAGTCCTCCGTGCCTGCCATCATTGCCGCAGCGGAGCGCATTTCGGGCCGCCTGGCCTGAGGTCCAGGCCCATGATCGACGCCACCTTCCCTTGACACCACCAGCTCCGGCGTGCTGTGATTCATGCCATTAGTAGTGCAAATATCGCTTTTCTAGGTGCGATAAATACACAGCCCAAAGGAGTCCTCCCATGACAGAGCGCCCGTACACCAGCGTCTGGTCCGACCTTGCCCAGAGCGAATTCAGCCAGGGCTATATCCAGGCCGGCCCCTACCGGACCCGCTACCTGCACGCCGGAAACCCCTCCAAGCCCACACTGATCGCCATGCACGGCATCACCGGCCACGCCGAAGCGTATGTCCGCAACCTGCAACCCTTGTCCGAGCACTTCGACGTGTGGGCAATCGACTTCATCGGCCACGGTTACAGCGACAAGCCCGAACACGCACTGGAAATCAAGCACTACATCGAGCAGCTACTCGGTTTCATGGACACGATCGGCGTCGAGAAGGCGTACCTCACGGGCGAATCCCTGGGCGGCTGGGTCACGGCACAGTTCGCCATCGACTACCCGGAGAAGGTGGAGCGCATCCTCCTGAACACCATGGGCGGCACCATGGCCAACCCTGTTGTCATGGAACGCCTCTACACACTGTCCATGGCGGCCGCCAAGGACCCGTCCTGGAATCGCGTCAAGACCCGCCTCGAATGGCTCATGGCCGATCCGGCCATGGTCACCGATGACCTCATCCGCACCCGCCAGGCCATCTTCGAACAGCCGGACTGGCTCCAGGCCTGCGAAGCAAACATGGCCCTCCAGGACCCTGAGACGCGCAAGCGCAACATGCTCACGGACGAGGCCCTGGCCCAGATCAAGGCTCCCGCCCTGGTGCTGTGGACCACCAAGGACCCCTCCGGCCCGGTCGACGAAGGACGCCGGATCGCCGGCCTCATCCCCAACGGTGAACTGGCCATCATGGAAAACTGCGGCCACTGGCCCCAGTACGAGGACCCGGCCACGTTCAACAAGATCTTCCTGGACTTCATGCTGGCCCGCTAGGACCAGCCGCAACGACGCGAAAGCACCAAAATGACAAGCAACAACTTCGATATTGAAACCGATGTCCTGGTGGTGGGCGCCGGTCCGGTAGGGCTCATGCTCACCAACCTGCTCGGCATGTACGGCCAGGACGTCACCCTCGTGGAACAGCTGCCGGAGTTGATCGACTACCCGCGAGGGGTCGGTATCGACGACGAGTCCCTCCGCTCGGTCCAGACGATCGGCCTGACGGACACTGTCCTCCCGCACACCACCGCCCAGCACATCATGCGGCTGGTCAACGGCCGCGGCAAGGTCATCATGACCAACGAGCCCAAGGCCGACGAATTCGGCTGGCCCCGCAAGAGCGGCTTCGTCCAGCCCCTGGTGGACCGGGCATTGTTCGACGGACTGGACCGCTTCGCGAGCGTCTCGGCGCACTTCGGCCACACGGTGGTGGACGCGACGGAAACCGCCGACGCCGTGATCGCCACCGTTGAGTACGACGACGGCAGCGGCACCCCCGCGCTCAAACGGATCAAGGCCAAGTACCTCGTCGGCTGCGAAGGCGGCAAGTCCCCCACCCGCAAGAGGCTCGGCACCAGCTTCGAAGGCCAGTCGCCCTCGACCCGCTGGCTCGTGGTCGACGTCGAGAACGACCCCCTGGGCACCCCGAACGTCTTCCTCGGCGCGGATCCGAAGCGGCCCTACGTCTCCATCGGCCTGGCACACGCCATCCGGCGCTGGGAATTCATGATCTTCGACCACGAAACGGACGAGCAGGTCACCGACAAGAAGTTCATCCACAAGCTGCTCGAGGACCACGTCACCAACCCGGCCGGGCTGGAAGTCATCCGGGAACGCGTCTTCACACACCACGGCAGGATCGCCGGCACCTTCCGCAAGGGCCGGCAGATTGTTGCCGGCGACGCCGCACACCTGATGCCGGTCTGGATGGGGCAGGGCTGGAACTCCGGAGTCCGCGATGCGACCAACCTCGCGTGGAAACTGGCCACCGTCCTGCGCGGGCAGGCCGGCGAGGAGCTGCTGGACACCTACGACCAGGAACGCCGCGACCACGCCAAGGCCATGATCGACCTCTCACTGACCCTGGGAGCCGTCATCAAACCCACGAATCCGGTGGTGGTGGGCGCCCGCGACGCGGCAGCCGCAGCCCTGAACCTGTTCCCGCAGGTGAAGTCCTACTTCTCGGAGATGCGGTTCAAACCGATGCCGCGCTACACCAAGGGCGTGGTGGTGGACCCCACATCCGCGGCCCCGGGCACCGCCAGGGCACGGCTTACCAGCAAACTGATACCGGTCCTGACGGCCAACAACCACAATTCGGCCGTGGGCGTGCAATTCATCCAGCCGCGTGTTAACACCAAGAACGCCCAAGGCATCCGTCTCGACGACGCCATCGGCAAATGGTGGACAGTGCTGGCCTGGGGCAACGATCCCAAGGGCATGTTCAGCTCCGAGGAAGTGGCCCGGCTGGAAACACTCGGTGCCACGTTCGTCGCCGTCGTTCCGGAAACCCAGCGCAACTGGGCCGAGGAGCGCTACGGCCGCGACGTGATCGTCGTGGGCGACGCCGAGGGCCGCCTCAAGAGGTGGTTCGATGACCGCCCAACGCCGGTGCTCTTCATCCGCCCGGACCGCTTCGTGGCCGGCGCCTGCCTGGCCCAGGACGCCCCGCGCACCCTCTCAGCCATCCTCACCGCAATGTCTTTCAAGGAAGGAGCCAGCCATGACGCTCGCACTCGTCTGCATGTCGCATAGTCCGCTTCTGGAGGTCACCGCACCGCCGGAAGAAATCCAGGACGACGTCGACGCCGCCTTCGCGGTGGCCCGAAAGTTCGTGGAAGACTTCGACCCGGACCTGGTGGTGTCCTTCGCGCCGGACCACTACAACGGCTTCTTCTACGAGCTCATGCCTCCGTTCTGCATCGGCTACGAAGCCCTGTCCGTGGGCGACTACGGATCCGAGGAAGGACCGTTGAACGTCCCCACGCATATCGCCAAGGACCTCGCCCAGGCGGTCATCGACGCCGACCTCGACGCCGCGATCTCGCTGAAGATGGAAATCGACCACGGCGCCGTGCAGCCCCTTGAGGTCCTCTTCGGCTCCATTGCGGCCAAACCGGTCGTGCCGATCTTCGTCAACTCCGTGGCCCCGCCGTTCGCATCGATGCGCCGCGTCCGGCAGCTAGGCACCGCCGTCGGGAACTACCTCAAGACGCTGGACCAGAAGGTCCTCATCATCGGCTCCGGCGGGCTGTCCCACGACCCGCCCGTGCCGCAGATCGCCACCGCCACAACGGAGCAGAAGGCCATGCTGCTCAACGGCCGGCACCCCACCGCTGCGGCAAGGAACGCCCGCCAACAGCGCGTCATCGATACCGCCGCAGCGTTCGCGAAGGGCGAGGCGAACATCATGGACCTCAACCCTGAATGGGACCGCGAATTCCTCGCCATCATCGCCTCCGGGGACCTGGAGAAGCTGGACACCTGGACGGCCACGGAGATGGCCGCCGCGGCCGGCAACTCCGCCCACGAGGTCCGCAACTGGGTGGCCGCCTACAACGCACTGGCAGCTGCAGGCGACTACAGGGTCACCTCAGAGTACTACCGCCCTATTCCCGAATTCATCGCCGGTTTCGGCGTGACCACAGCGATGGTGAAGTGATGAGCACACAGATCGAAACCGCCCGTACCGAGCTGAAGGACCAGCTGGCCACGGAACTGCTGGAGGCCACCGGCTCCCTGGCTCCCGTGGCCCCCTTGCGGGACCGGCTGGAGGGAATGGACCTCGCGGACGCCTACTACGTCCAGACGGTTCAGCTGGATCACCACCTTGCGTCCGGCCGCGTGCTGGCGGGCCGGAAAGTCGGCCTGACGTCCTTGGCCATGCAGCAGCAGCTGGGCGTTGATTCGCCCGACTTCGGCTTCTTCTTCGAGGACATGGTGCACGGCGACGGCGCGGACATCCCGGCGTCAGCGTTCATTTCACCCAAGGTCGAACCGGAATTCGGCTTCGTCCTGAAGTCCCGGCTGCAGGGACCGGGCGTCACCCTGGAACAGGCAGCGGCCGCGATCGGCGCCGTCTACCCGGCGATCGAGATCATCGATTCCCGCGTGGCCGACTGGGACATCCGGCTCGTGGACACCGTGGCGGACAACGCCTCCTGCGGTGCCATCGCCGTCGGCTCCACCGCGCTCGACGTCGATCCCTCCGCACTGCTGGACGTCTCCTGCTCCCTGGTGATCGATGGCGAGACACTTGGAACCGGGACTGGCGCCGATGTCATGGACAACCCCGTGGCCCCGCTCGCCTGGCTCGCGAACGTCCTGGGCGAACAAGGCGTGGCGCTGGAAGCCGGCCAGCTGATCCTCCCCGGCTCCTTCACCAAGGCCGAGCCCGTGACGGCGGGAAGCACCGCGACAGCGGACTTCGGCGCACTGGGCGCCCTGACCATCAACTTCATCTGATCCCCTCCAGGGTCAACACCAAAAAGGACACCCCATGGCCAAGAAAACCGCCGCGATCGTCGGCTCCGGCAACATCGGCACCGACCTGATGTTCAAAATCATGCGCCGCAGCACCAACGTCGAAGTCAAGTACATGATCGGCGTCGACCCCGCCTCCGACGGCCTGGCCCGCGCCGCCCGCCTCGGCATCACCGCCTCCGCCGAGGGCGTCGACTGGCTGCTGGCCCAGGACGAACTCCCGGACTTCGTGTTCGAATGCACCTCGGCCAAGGCCCACGAAGCCAACGCCCCCAAGTACAAGGCCGCCGGCATCCACGCGATCGACCTGACGCCGGCCGCCGTCGGGCCCTACCTGTGCCCTGTGGTGAACCTGGACGCACTGGAAGACGTCCTGAACGTCAACATGATCACCTGCGCCGGACAGGCCACCACCCCGATCGTCGCCGCGATCTCCTCCGTGGTCCCCGTGGACTACGCCGAGATCGTCGCCTCCATCGCCTCCAAATCCGCCGGCCCCGGCACCCGCGCCAACGTCGACGAGTTCACCGAAACCACCTCCCGGGCCCTGGAAGAAGTCGGCGGGGCCAAGCGCGGCAAGGCCATTATCATCATCAACCCGGTCGAACCGCCCATGATCATGCGCAACACGATCTACGCCGCGATCCCCGCCGAAGCGGCCGAACCCGGCGAACTGCAGGACAGGATCGTTGCGGCGATCGACGCGGCCGTGGCCAACATCCAGGACTACGTCCCCGGCTACTCCCTGCGCGTCGAGCCCCAGTTCGATTCCGCACGCGAAGACTGGGACGGCAACGGCCGCGTAGGCGTCTGGGTCCAGGTCAAGGGCGCTGCAGACTACCTGCCCGAATACGCCGGGAACCTGGACATCATCACCGCCGCGGCCACCCGGACAGCTGACCTGCTGGCCGAACGCATGGACGCCAACACTTCGACCCCCGTAGGAGCATGACCATGAGCACCCACACCGAGCTGAGCGTCCGGCTGACCGACACCACGCTGCGTGACGGCTCCCACGCCATGAGCCACAAATTCACCGAAGAGCACGTCCGCTCCGTGGTCCGCGCCCTGGACGACGCCAAAGTCGAAATCATCGAAGTCACCCACGGCGACGGGCTCGGCGGCTCCTCCTTCAACTACGGCTTCTCCCTCACCCCCGAGCTGGACCTCGTCCGCGCTGCCGTCGACGAAGCCAGGAACGCCAAGATCGCTGTACTGATGCTCCCCGGACTGGGCACCATCCACGATCTCAACCAGGCGCACGAGGCCGGTGCGTCCGTGGCCCGCATCGCCACCCACAGCACCGAAGCCGACGTCTCCATCCAGCACTTCCAGCACGCACGGAAGCTGGGCATGGAAACCGTTGGGTTCCTGATGCTCTCCCACCGCGCAACCCCGGAGAAACTCGCCGAACAGGCCCGCATCATGGCTGACGCCGGCTGCCAGTGCGTCTACGTCGTCGACTCCGCCGGCGCCCTCATCCTGGATGACGTCTCCGACCGGGTTTCCGCCCTCGTCGCGGAACTCGGCAACGACGCCCAAGTCGGTTTCCACGGCCACCAGAACCTCAGCTTCGGCGTCGCGAACTCCGTCTACGCCGCCCGTGCCGGGGCCAAACAGATCGACGGAACCCTCCTGGCCCTCGGAGCCGGAGCAGGCAACTCCCCCACCGAGGTCCTCGCCGCCGCCTTCGAACGCATCGGCATCCATACCGGCGTCGACGTCCACGGCGTCATGGCAGCGGCCGAGGATGTCGTCAAACCCATCATCACGCGCATGCCCATCATGGACCGCGCCTCCATCATGCAGGGATACGCCGGCGTCTACTCCTCCTTCCTCATCCACGCCGAACGCGCCGCAGAACGCTACGGCGTGCCCGCCTGGCAGATCCTCGAGGAAATCGGCAAAGCCGGCTACGTGGGCGGCCAGGAAGACATGATCGTGGACGTGGCAGTCCAGCTCGCTTCAGGGGCCCGTGTGGCCTGACGCGCACCGTCTGCCAGCTGTGGGCCCGCTCCGCTTCCCGGCGAACGGCCAGGCCGCAAAAACACCAACGCTCTCTCACCTTTGGCCCAAAAATCACCAACGCTCTCTCACTTTCTTGACGCAAGTGAGAGAGCGTTGGGGAAAAAGGCACCAAAGGTGAGAGAGCGTCGGCCTACCGCAGGACGATATCCACGGGGTTCGCCTCGGAACGCCATTCGCCCGGGACGCCGGCGCCCGGCGCGATCACCGGGGCCGTGAGCACGCCGGAGCGGTTGGTCCGCTTGTCGCGCAGGATCTCGGTAACGGAGCCTAGGTGCCGGGAGAGGTCGATGACGTTCTCCGGGGCGGCCAGGAGCAGCTGGAAGCCGAACTCGTGCAGCGCCTTGATGCCGGCGCCGGCGAATTCCTCGGAGGCCAGGACGAAGGCCTCGTCCATCATGACGGTCCCGTAGCTGGTGAAGCCCTGCTCGGCGATGCCCAGCTGGTAGCTCAGCGCCGCGGCCATGATGAACGCCGTGAAGCGCTGCCGCTCGCCGCCGGACATGGAGCCGGTGTCGGCGTGCATGAAGACGTCGGTCTTCTTGCCGCCGCCCTTCTTGCCCGACGCCGGTCCCGCCACGGAGCGGTGTTCCTTGCACTGGATGAACAGGTGCCCGCGCACGTCCAGCACCTCGGCGCGCCAGCGCCGGTCCTCCGGGGCGTGCGAGCCGAGCCGCTTGACCAGGGTCTCCAGCGACTTGTAGCGCGCGGTGAGTTCGGCGTCGTCGTCCGCTTCCGTCGTCGACGCCGCGCCGGTGGCACGCGAGGGCCGCGTGTGCCGCGCCTTCAGGGC
This sequence comes from Arthrobacter cavernae, assembly GCF_017368795.1. GTDB lineage: Bacteria > Actinomycetota > Actinomycetes > Actinomycetales > Micrococcaceae > Arthrobacter > Arthrobacter cavernae. The sequence continues at coordinate 9,548 of NZ_JAFNLL010000021.1, forward strand.
GTTGTGGATGGCATCCTTGAACTGCTTGGCCGTGGCCGGCAGCGTCTGCTTGATGTCCAGTTCCAGGAAGCTTCCCTCGTGGAAGTTGACCTCGGACAGGATGCCGTTCAGGGGCAGGATGCGGCTGGTGATGGAGCGGCGTTCCTCGTCCAGCAGGTGCAGGAGCGTGCTGAACGATTCGTGCGTGCGCTGGTTGAAGAACAGCCGGAATTCGGCTTCCTGCGCGGGCAGGCCGTCGCTGACGATGGCGTGGTAGCGGGCCTCGAACTCCCCTGCCGCGCCGATCGAGGTGCCGTGGTCGGCGCTGATGGCCGTGCCCCAGTCGCGGACGAAGCCCTCGAACAGGCGGGTGAGCCGTTCCGCCGTCGCCTGCCCCCGTGACTCCGCCGCGTGCAGCTCGTTGAGCAGCGCGCTGCGGACCTCCACGGCCAGCGTGTCGAGCTCGTGCAGCTCGGCGAGCTCGGCGAAGCCGGCGAAGTACGGTTCCAGCGCGGCGACGGTGGTGCCCGACGGCGGTGCTTGCTCCAGGCGGAGCCGCGCCGCTTCCAGCAGGGTGTCCGCGGTGGTCATCTGCTGGTCCAGGGCCTTGTATTCGCTCTGCAGCACGGCCGCGGCGCCCGTGGAGGACTGGTGCTTTTCCCGCACGGCCTCGATGTTGGCACGCAAGGGCTCGAGGTCTGCCTGGGCGGCGAGGGCATCGGCGAGGCGCTGCTCGATCCTGCCCAGTTCCTCGGCAGCAACGTCGGCGGAGACCTGCTCCCACGGGCGTTCGTCCTCGGCCACGCGGCGCAGGGCCTCCAGCTGGCGGGCCATGCCCTGGTGCGAATCCTCGCGGCTTTGGGCCAGTTCCGCGGCCTTGACGAGCTCGTTCTCCAGCTCGCCCACCCGGGCAGCCACGAGTTCCAGCTTGGAGGCGTTGTCGAAGCCGAGGACGTAGTCCTGGCGGCCGGTGAAGCGGTCGTCCTTCTCCACGGTGTGCCGGTTGCGCTTGACCACGCCGCCCAGGCTCAGGCCCTTGTCCAGCGTGGCGAGCTCGTCCGGGTTTTCCACACAGGGGTAGGCGAAATCAAGGGCGATCCGCTCGCGGATCCACTCGCCGGCGTCGGCGTTCACGCCCGAGGTGAGGATGCTCAGCTTGCCCAGCAGCTCGCCGTCGGACACGTCCTCCACAGCCAGCGCCCCGCCGGCCAGCGGCTTGGACACGTCCACCGCGCGCAGCGAGCCGCGGACGGTGTTGTCGTTGAGGTAGCGGGTGACCGCCGCGAAGTGCTCGCCGGGGACCAGCAAAGTGGTGGCGAGATTCCGCAGGGCACGCTCGGCGGCCGGTCGCCACTGCTCCTCCCCCTCGGCCAGGTCGATCAGCTCGCCGCCGAACGGCATCCGGTCCTCCGGGATGCCGGTGGCGGCCGCGATGGCGGCACGGTTTTCAATGCTCGACGGCGGCAGCAGGGACTTGCGCGTCTTGAGCGACACCAGTTCCTGCCCGGCAGCAGCCAGCTCGCGCTTCAGCGTCGCGTGGGAGTCGAAGGCCTCGAAGCGGAGTTCCTTCAGGGCCTCCGTGTCGCCCTGGAGCTCGGCGGAGCGGGCCCCGGCCTGCTCCTGGGCCTGTTCCCAGCCGCCCGCGGACCATTCGAGGTCCAGCCCGGCGTCGGCCAGGGCCTTCCGCGCCGAATCCTCCACCTGCTGGCGGAGCTTCAGGCCGACCCGGGCGTTCTCAAGCGACTGTTCAATCGCGGAAATCGCGTTGCCGCCGCGGTTGTTGTAGTCCGATTCGAGCCCGCGCAGATCCTTGGCCAGGGCGTCGCGGACCGTCCGTTCGGCGGCAAGTTCCTGGGCTTTCGCCTGGGCCAGCTCCTTGAACCGGGCCAGCGTCTTGGCATGCACGGTGACAGCAAGCTGCTGCTTGTAGGCGTCGAACTCCCCGCCGGCCAGCTCGCGGAGGCGATTGGCGTCCAGCAACGCCTGGGCGTAATCCTTGTTCAGCGCCGGCACCGGTGCGAGCTGGTCGCGCTGCTGCCGCACGTCCTCCAGGCGCTGCCGGATGGACATGAGGTTGCTGAACTCCTCCACAACGTCATCCGCCGCGGCGAGCGTGGCCGGGGCGTCCAGCACTTGGTCGCGGAAGAAGGTGTTGACGCTGCCGCCCAGGCCTTTGCCGGCCTGGATGACGCGCAGCAGGGGCAGTGCCTGGTCCGAGTTGATGCCCAGGAGCCGGCGGAACCGCTCCGCGAACGACTTGTGGACATCGAACACCTGGGCGTCCGGGAAGATCGTTTCCAGGGAGCCGCGGGTGAAGCGCTTCTGCGCGATGCCCTCGATCGCCGCCAGATCCAGCGGCTTGCCGTCGATCAGGTAGAAGCGGCCGATGCTGGACTCCGTGCCGTTCTTGGGCAGGTCGAACAGGGCGGAAACCGTCACCTTGGTGCCGGCGGCGTTGTCGAACGTCAGCGCGACGGCGGACCAGGTGGCGCCGGGGCGCTGGAAGGCACTGGCCGAGCCCTCGCCCACGGCCTTGTCGCCCACCTTGCCGCGCATGTATGTGAACGTGGTCCTCTTGTCCTCCACAGCCCCGCCGGCGCGCTGTCCGGCGGCCTCGTTGGAGCGCGGCCGGGCATCGAAGACGCGCAGCATGGCATCAAACAGCGTGGACTTCCCGACGCCGGAATTACCCGTCAGGAGGGTGCCGTTGCGGTCCACGTGCATGGTGTGGGCGCCATGGAACGTGCCCCAGTTGACCACCTGGACCAGCGCCAGGCGCATCTGGCCAGGGTTCGTCAGCTCGCCGATCGGGAGCATGGTTGCGATGCTCACTTGGCTGCCTCCACTGTCGCGTTGGGGGACGACGACGGCGATGCCGCCCCCGCCCCTTCGCCGGCCGGCCCTGTTGCAAGCAACAGGCCGTCCGGCTCCGACAGGCCCGATGCCACTCCCGGGGCGGCATCGCCGTCGGCGTCGTTGGGTGCCTCTCCGTCACCCTCGGTGCCCTCGCTCTCCCCGTCGCCGTCATCGTCCGAGTCCGCGAGCTCAAGCAGCGGCTCCGTGCCGGTTTCGTCGGCTGCCACTGCTACCAGGGCTTCGATTTGGGCGGGGATGTCGCCGATGTTTTCGAAGGGGAGGGCCAGGGGGAGGGCGTTGGAGATCGTGTAGGTGTCGTCCAGGGAGGTGGCCAGGAGGAGTTGGCGGGCCTGGAGTTTGGTGATGGTGCGGGTGACCACGTCGGCGTCGCGGAGGGCGTCCTGTTGGCCGGCGGGCTGGTAGTGCGCCACGAGGTCGGCGATTTCCTCGCGCGTGATGGTGGGGTCCGTGTTCGCCGTGACGTGGCGGTCCAGCAGGAGGCGGAGGCGCAGCAGCACGATGGTTTCGACCCGGCTCAGGGCACGTTGCTGGCGCAGGATGCTGGAACGGCTGCTGCCGCCGATGGCATCCGGATCCACCGGGCGGAGCACCGCGATCTTGCGTTCGTGGTCCAGTTGCAGGGTCAGGAACAGTTCGGAGAGCCGGCTGCGCAGGATGAGCTGGCTGTCCAGGAGCGTGGTCCACAGTTTCTCGTCGCGGCCGCCGTCCACATACGGGCCCTTGAGCAGCTTCACGAGGGCCTGGCGGACCTTCATCGGGAGGACTCCGGTGTCCCCGGGGAACAGCGCTGCGCCGTCAATAAAAGTGTCGCGGGGCGTGACCCGGAAGGGATCCGCAGGCGGGACCGCCGCCTCCGGAGCCGCCGTCGTCGTTATTTCTTCAGTCATGGTCAATCCCTATCCAGCGTGACGACGGGCAGGTACGCGGTGCGTGTGCTGCCATCGATTTGTTCGAAGTCGAGGTGTTCCCAGGCGGCCCGGTCAAAGGCGGCGCCGGTGTGCAGGGCCAGGGACAGCAGGGTCCGCACGGAGTTGATGTGGCGCTCTTCGGCGGGCAGGTTCTCCCAGGCCTCGCCCAGGGTGGCGGAACCCGCCATGGCGGCGCGGACGACGTCGGGCCTTGCCTTTGCGGTGCGCTGCGAGCGCACGCGGTCCGAGTCGTTGAAGGCGATGGGGTCGGCGAGCCTAGGCGGGGTGGCGAACTCGTCCGGGTCGAAGAGCTTGACCATGGAGAGCGATTCGAAACCGGCGTTGAACAGGACCGGGCCGGGGACCAGGCCGGGGCGGTCGCGTTCGTAGGGCATGGAGCGGATGGCCTGCTCGGCCTCGCCGAGGACCCTGCGCAGGCTGACGGACTGGCGGACGTCGTCGCTCTGGATGTAGGTGTTCAGGCTCTCGGAGAGCTTGCCGTAGATGCGCTGGATGTGGCCGTGCTGCGTGCGCAGCTCGGCCACGAGGTTTTTGAGGGTTTCGCGGTCCTCGAGGCTGAGGTCGTCGGCGAACTGCCGGCTCAGGACCTCGCCGATGGCCGAGCGGAAGCGCAGTTGCTGCTGCGGATCCTCAAGGAACGCCGTGAACGAGCGGAAGGTGCGGCCTTCCGGGCTCTGGCGCAGCCGCTTGTCGGCCTCCAGGACCTGGGCCATGGTGGCGCCCTTGCTGAGCGATTCCTCGATGATCTGGTTCCGGAGTTCGCCCACCAGTTCCTCGATGCGGTCGCGCATTTTCTTGTAGTCCGCGGGCAGGCTCGCGGCGAGGTCCAGGATGTTCCCGGCGGCCTCCACGGCTTCCTCGTCGTCCAGCAGGCCGTCGAATTCGCCCGAGCTGATGTCCTCGATCAGCTGCTGGCGCTCCCCGATTTCGTCCTCGAGCGCTTCCAGGCGGGCGCTCTGGTCCGGGTTGGTCTCGTTGGCGAGCTTCTCGACGTCGCCCAGCAGCGTGCCCAGGCGGGAACCGTTCAGGGTGGAGCGTTCGCTCGAGAGGCTGTCCAGGAAAGCGAGCACGCGGGCCGCGGCCTCGGTGACTTCGTACACGATCTGGCCCGACTGGTTGCGCCGCGTCAGGAACTGCCGCCGGGTCCACTCATCGGCGTACCGCTTTCCAGATTGCTGTCCGTTCGCCTGCCCGTTCTGTTGCTCTCCCGCGCCGGGTTCCTCGCGGCGGAGCTGCTCAAGGAAGGCGTCGACGTCGGCGTGGAACTCTTCGAGCGGAAGCTGCGGACGGGTGCGGGTGAAGGATGCCTGCAGCACCGCAATGACCCACGGCGCCGAGCGCGTCAGGGCCCAGGCCGGGCCCTTGGTGAGTAGTTCGAGATCGCGGAGCCGGGCGCTGATGGCATCGGCTGACGACAATGCTGAACGGGACACGTACTCTCCTTCAGCTGCCACGGAACCAGCGGACAGCGGAAACTGCCCCGTACAAGGTTAACGCAGACTGCCGTGGCCATTCCGTGACCTACCTCCGCGTAGGGTTTCGATCCCGTGTCAACAAGGTCACGACGCGTTTTCACGCTGGCCGCGCCGCCACCGCGGCCCTAATGTCCTTGTTAACGACGTTGCCCTCTGCCACGTCGGCCTGGGCAATGTTGCGAAAGGGGAGCCATGCAGCTTGACTTTACGGCGCTGGAAACAGCCACGTACGTACTTTTCGGAACGCTGGTATTTGCACTGATTCTGGTCCTGTTCATCACCGCGGCCGCGCTGGCCACGATTGTCCTGATAGGCGCCGGCGGCCTGGTCTGGTACCTCATCAAGGCTGTGCTCGACGCACTGGTCCACGGCATCAATTTCGCGTGGGACCGCATGGTCCACCACGCCGGGCAGGTCGAGCTGACGGGCGAACTCCAGCCGCAGATGTCCCCTGGCACCGGTAGCTACCCGCGGGTGACATTGCGCGACAGCTGAAGGGTTCCCACCCGGCACCACAACACATCGTCCTGCGGGCATGTGCATAGGATGCTGCCCAGAAGCCCCGTGGTTCCTTCCGGGGCATAGTTCGCCGTCCTGCCGTGCCGTTGCCGGTGGACTTCCGCCTTGGCGCGCCACAAACCCTCATTCCCTGCGCCGTTCCGGGGCTTGCCGGCGTCCGGGCATCGGCAACTCCACAGCAAACACCCGTATCCTAGTGCGGACGAAGCAAGCACTAACTACGGAAAGCGAGCACCATCATGGGTTTGAGTCTGCAAAAGGGCCAGTCACTGTCTTTGACCAAGCAGAACGGTGAATCACTGACCAACGTCCGCATGGGCCTCGGCTGGGACTCTGCCGTTCCTGCCAAGAAGGGCTTCTTCGGCGGCACCAAGACCGTGGAGATCGACCTCGACGCTTCCGCCATCCTGTTCGACGGCAACAAGCAGCCGCTTGACGTGGTTTTCTTCAACCAGCTCGCCAGCAAGGACGGATCCGTCCGCCACACCGGTGACAACCTCAGTGGTGCCGGCGACGGCGACGACGAAACCCTCATGGTCAACCTGGCTGGCGTCTCCCCGGCCGTCGAGCACATCGTCTTCGTCATCACCAGCTACACGCAGCAGACCTTCGACATGGTCCAGAACGCTTTCTGCCGCGTCATCGATGACTCCGTGCCCGGCAGCCCCGAAGTGGCCCGGTACAAGCTGGCCGAGTCCGGCCGCACCACGGGCATGATCATGGCCAAGCTGTCCCGCAGCGGCGGGGCATGGACGTTCCAGGCCATCGGAACGCCGGCCAATGGCCGGACCCCCGGAGACGTCGCCGGCGCAGCCGCGGCCACCCTCTAGCCACGACCGAACCACGAACTGAAGGAGCATAACAATGGCTGGACTGACACTTACCAAGGGCAGCAACCTTTCACTGACCAAGACCGATCCCGGGCTGCGGAAAGTCCTCGTCGGACTGGGCTGGGACCCGCGCACCACCAGCGGCGACGCCTTCGACCTCGACGCTTCGGCATTGCTGCTGGGCGCCGACGGCAAGGTCCGGTCATCCGCTGACTTCATCTTCTACAACCAGCCGACGGCGGCCGACGGCTCCGTGGCCCACAAGGGCGACAACCGTTCCGGTGATGGTTCCGGAGACGACGAAGTGGTCGCGGTGGACCTGTCCGGCGTGGCAGCCGACGTCGAGCGCATCGTTTTCGTGGTGTCCATCGACCAGGCCGAGGCCCGCCGCCAGAACTTCGGCCAGGTCCGCGCCGCATACTGCCGGATCATCAACCAGGAGACCGACGCCGAGGTGGTCCGCTACGACCTCAGCGAAGACGCCGCTCCGGAAACCTGCATGATCTTCTCGGAGCTCTACCGCCACAACGGCGAGTGGAAGTTCAAGGCCGTAGGCCAGGGCTACGCCACCGGGCTGGCCGGCGTCGCCGGCGACTTCGGTGTCCAGCTCGGCTAAGACCGCGAACATCGAGAGAAAGACCCATCCATGAGCATGCAACTCACCCCTCCGGAAGCCTCTGAGGCAGCGCCCCTTCTTCTCGAAGCACCCGCCCCCCTGGATATCGTCAAGGAAGATGACGCACCGGGCATGGTTCCGGTACCTGCGGAGCGCCAGCAGGAGATCAATGCCCAGGCCCGGGCCTATGTCAACGAGGTTGCGGGAATGAACCCGCACAGCCCCGAGTACACCAGCAAGATCGACGGGATCAACCAGCTTGCAGGCCAGCAGCTGGTGGCGTCATCAAACACCTCCAGCCGCCTGCTGGAACGGTCCTCGACCTCCCTGGCGGGAGCAAAGAAGTCCGGCAGCAGCGCGCAGGTGCAGGTCGCCGGGACCCTGGGCGAGCTGCGCTCCACCGTGGAGGACCTGACGCCCAACGAGGCTGACCTGAGCGTCGGACGGAAGATCCTGGGCATCATTCCGGGCGGGAACAAGCTGGCCAAGTACTTCCAGAAGTACGAGTCCGCGCAGACCCAGCTCGACAAGATCATCAAGTCCCTGATGTCCGGCCAGGACGAACTCCTCAAGGACAACGCCTCCTTGGCGCAGGAGAAGACCCAGCTGTGGGAAACCATGCAGGGGCTAAGCGAGTACGCCGTCTTTGCAAAGGCCTTGGACGCCGCCACCGTGGACAAGATCAGCGACATGAAGCTGGCGGGGCAAATCGAGGAAGCCAACAAGCTGGACTCGGACGTGCTCTTCCCCATACGCCAGCGTCATCAGGACATCCTGACCCAGCTGGCAGTGTCAGTTCAGGGCTACCTGGCGATCGACCTGATCCGGAAGAACAACACGGAACTGATCAAGGGTGTCGAGCGCGCCCGGACCACCACGATCTCGGCCCTGCGCACGGCAGTGATCGTGGCCCAGGCCCTGGCCAACCAGAAAATGGTGCTGGACCAGATCGATGCCATCAACACCACAACCAACAACATGATCCTCAAGACCAGCGAGATGCTGAAGGACCAGACCGGCCGCATCCACCAGCAGGCTGCCTCGTCCGGAGTCAGTGTGGAAACCCTGCAAAAGGCCTTCGACAACGTCTTCCAGACCATGGACGCGATCGATACGTTCCGTTCGCAGGCCAACAGGAACATGGAAGGCACCGTCCACGCCCTCGAGGCCGGGCTGGAGCGTGCCAGGCCATATCTGGACCGTGTGCGCCAGCAGGAGGGCAATTAGCACCGGCTAGCCTTGGGCAATAGGCTTAAGCGCTATGGTCGCTAAATTCCTCGGTTCACTGTTCGGCAACAGTACTGGTCAACAGTCCGTTGCCGAACAGTTGCCTTCCGGATCCCCCGCAGAGGACGAGCTGAAGGCCACCGCCGCCGCCCTCGAGGAACTGCGCAGAAATGTCCGCAGCAGCGGCGCCCAACTGCCCACCGTGGTCTACTCCCGGTTCCGGCAACTCGACGACATCCTCGGCGCCCTGATCGGCTACATCGAGGAATCCACGGCCTCCACCGAGCAGCGGGTCCTCCTGGACGCGATCATTACCGACTACCTGCCGTCTCCCCTGCGCACGTACCTGATGCTCCCGGCCGCCTCCCGCCTGGATGATTCCCGGGACACCGCGGTGCTGCTGGAACAGCTGGGCATGCTTGAATCAACCGCCAGGAACCTGGACAACCAGGTCCGCACCGGCGCCATCACCGAACTCGCAGTCCACGGCAGGTTCCTCCGGGACAAATTCGACCTTGGCAGTCTTCATCTGGAAGGAAGCTAAATGGCTTCAATGGTTGCCGGCAGCAATGCGGCCCTTACGGCAGAGAACCCCGGGCTGAGCAAGGTCCTGCTCGGGCTGGGCTGGGATGTTGTTCCGAGCCACGGCCCGCAGTCCGAGCTGGTCCCCATGGCCATCATGTGCGGACAGGACGGCCGGGCCCTGTCCGAGGAGCACCTGGTGTTCTTCAACCAGATTTCCAGTCCGGAAGGCAGCCTGGAGTTCGCCGGGACCGAAGACCAGGAACAGATCGACGTCGATCTGCCCCGGGTCCCCGAAGCGGTGCACAAGATCTCCATCCTCGTCTACGTCGACCCCGAGGTCCGCGGACCGGGCACGTTCGGTGCCGTGAAGAACGCCTACATCCGTGTGGCCAACGAGCAAAACCTTGAACTGCTGCGCTTTGACATCCCCAAAGGCGACGGAGACTCGATCAGCGCCATGCTGTTCGGCGAGCTCTACCGCCACGGCGACGGCTGGAAATTCCGTGCCCTCGGCCAGGGCTACGGGAACGGCCTGGCCGGCGTGGCCGCAGATTTCAGGCTGAAGCTCTGAGATGGTGCTGAACCGGAACACCCCGCGCACGGACATCACCTACCTCACGCGGCGCCGGAAACCCGCCCAGGCGGGGCCACCGGCGCAGTCCGCGCCCACCCAAGCCGCGCCTTCCCCGGCCAGCCCTGCAGCTGCAGGCACCGGTCTGGACCTACGCGGCGGCCTGGACCTGGGCCGGAGCCCCGCCCACAGCCCGGACGCCCACAGCCCGGCCGGCACCGCCCCTGCTCCGCCGCCGGCCCGCACTGACATTTCGGCGCAGGCGTTCCCCGCACCGGCCTTCGGCAGCGTCCGGCAGCTGTCCGAAACCGACCCCGTCGTCCGGCTCAATGCCCGCCAATCCGGCATCGGAACCCTCCTCGTGGGCGCGGCGCGGTCCGTCACCTGGGAAGACAACAACCTCATCACCGGCGCCTGCACGGCCCGCGGGGACACGGCAGGAACCGCCGTCCGCACGTCCGGAAACCGGCCCCTTGCAGGATTCAGCGAGCAGTCCGCCGCCGTCAGCCTGCGCCATGTGCGCCAGCTCCGGCGCGCCCTGTTCATCGCCGGGGAATCCCCGCTGACCATCGGAATCTTCGACGGAACCGCGGCGGCCGCCTCACCCCGGAACCAAATCGGCGAAAGAACCGTGTTGTATGTGTCCCGGATCGGCTCCGTGCTGGAAATGCGGGTCGAGTTCGTTCCGGCACACAGCACCGATGAAGACATCTGGGCTGCGTTCGGCTTCACCATGACCATTCCGTTGGACCAGCGGGCCATCCTGCACTGATCCGGAGCCGGCCGCACATCATTTAGGGGAAAATGCAGCACTTCAGCGCTCTTGACGATGCCACGCGGGAAAAACTGTTCCACCTGCAGCCCGAGCAACTCCACCGTTCCTCGGACCCGGGGCTGCTCGCGGTGGCGTTGGGGGCCACCCTCTATTCCCCTGCCACCCGGGCCGGCCTCGCCAAAGGTGTCCTGAAGCAGGCCGGGTCCGGTTGCGTCAGCACCGTGATCTGCCTCGAAGACGCCATCCCGGACGAGGACGTGCCGGCTGCGGAACAAAACCTCCTGGACGCCCTGGCGGAGCTGAACGCCCTGGGCGATGCCGGCGAACTTCCCTTGATTTTCATCCGCTGCCGTACCGCCGAACAGCTCCTCGACGTCGGACGCCGGGCCGGCGCGGATCTCGCCGTCGTCTCCGGATTCGTCCTGCCGAAATTTGAGAACGAAACCGGCCGCGGACGCGCCTTCTTGGAGGCCCTCCAACTGCTCAACCAGGAGACCGGACGCACCGGCGGCCCGGATGCGGTGGCCTTGCGGGCCATGCCCATCATCGAGGACCCGGCAACCACGCACCTGGAATCCAGGATCCGGGTCCTGGGCGACAACCTGGCCCTGATCAACCAGTTCCGCGAGCTGGTGCTGTGCGTCCGGATCGGCACCACGGACATGTCCAGCGCCTTCGGCCTGCGTCGGTCACGGGACCTGACCATCTACCACGTCAAGGTGGTGGCCAACATCATCGGCGACGTGGTGAACATCTTCGGCCGCCCGGAGGACGGCTGGGTGATTTCCGGTCCGGTGTGGGAGCACTTCACCAACACCGAGCGGGTGCTCCGGCCTCAGCTGCGGGCCACGCCCTTTGAAGCGGCCAATGAGACCGAACTCCGCCAGCGCCTCCTGACGGACAACCTGGACGGCCTGATCCGCGAGATCGAGCTGGACCTGGCCAACGGCCTGCTCGGCAAGACGGTGATCCACCCGAGCCACGTGCCGGTGGTGCATTCCATGTGCGTCGTGAGCCATGAGGAATACCTCGATGCGCTGGACATCGTCGGCGGCCGCGGCGGCGTCATGGCCTCCTCCCACGGGAACAAGATGAACGAACTCAAGCCGCACCGGGCCTGGGCCGAACGCACCCTGTTGCGCGCCCGCGCCTTCGGCGTGGCGAATCCCGGCGTCAGCTTTGTGGATCTGCTGGAAGCGAGCATGAAATGACCACGTCCGGAATTGTCCTGCCCTGGAGCGGCGCCTATGTGGGCGGCACCCTGGGCGTTCGATTGTCCACCAGCACGGAGGACAGCCTGCTGCCGGTGGAAGCCCTGGTGGGGCTGGCCCTGCGGCGGAACCCCAAGCGCGCGCACCTGCTGGTGTCGCGGGTGCTGGCCAAGCACGTGCCGACGGAACCGGGGATCGCGACGGCGGCAGGCTGGCTTCTGGCGCTGCTGGTCCGTGCCGAGCTGCAAGACGGCGGCCCTGGAACGGTGCCGCTGCGCCCGGTCATCGAGGACGCAGCGGCCAGGCTCGGCGCCCTCCTGGCCGACGGGCACGCCGCGGACTCCCCCGCGGGTTCCGGGGACACCGCCGACGCCGGCCGGCCGCGCCCGGCCAGGCTGGCCGCCGTCGCCGACCTCTGTGACCTGCTGGCAGGGCACCGCACGGAACTTCCCGACGTCGCGACCATCGGCTATGCCGAAACAGCCACCGGCCTGGGGCATCTCGTGGCCGGGATGCTGGGCAGCTACTACATCCACTCCACGCGGCATGCCGCCACCGGGGCGGACGCGGTGCGGGCCTACGGAGCCTTCGAGGAAGCCCACTCGCACGCGAGCTCGCATCTGCTCCTCCCCACCAGCCATGCCAGCCTGAACCAGGCCGGCACCGTGGTCTTGGTGGACGACGAACTGAGCACGGGCGCCACCATCATCAGCACCATCAGGGAACTGCACCGCAGCGCACCCCACGGCCGGTACATCGTGGCTTCCCTCGTGGATCTGCGCTCAGCGGAGGACCGGAAGAAATTCGATGCCCTGGCCGCCGGGCTCGGCTGCCAGATCAGTGTTGTCGCCCTCGCGCACGGAAGCGTGGAGCTCCCCGAAGGACTGCCCGCCGCAGCCGCGGAACTGATCGGCGGACTGCCGGTTCCTCACAACCCGGGCCAGGCCCCGGGCCGGATCCGGGTCACCGATCTGGCCGGGGCGGTGCCTCCCCTGCGGAGCGCACGCTTCGGCGTTGCCGGGCACGCCGACCCGGACCTGGCTGCCGGCGTGGCCGCGGCCCTGGCCGCGGGCATTGCCCCGCACGAACGGGTCCTGGTGCTGGCCACCGAAGAGTTCATGGCCGTGCCGCTGGCCGCTGCCGTCAGGCTGCAGGAACTCCGGCCGGACGCCGAGGTGCTGTATTCCACCAGCACGCGCTCGCCGATCGCCGCACTGGACGAGCCCGGCTACGCCATCCGGTCCATGGTGGCTTTCACCAGCCACGACGCCACGGTGGACGGGCCGGGGCCACGCTTCGCGTACAACATTGCGCACCCCGGAGGCCGCTTCGGCACCGTGCTGCTCATGGCCGAACCGGGCACTCGCGAGGCCGCACTCACCGGGCCCGGCAGCATCGCCGACGCCGTGGCCGGGACAGGCGCGGACGTGCACCTGGTGCTGCTTCCCCGAGAGGCCCCCTTCCCTGTTCCGCTGGCGGGCCCAGGGTTCAGCTCCTACGCGCCGCAGGATGTCAGCTGGCTGCTCAAGGACCTGAGCTTCGCCAGCCTGGAAGCGCCGGACACCGAACGCGAGGCCAGCATCCAGTCCGGCAGGGCCAGCTATGCCGAGTCCCTGCCGGTGGAGTACGAGCCCACCCCCGAGTACCAGGCGCTGTTCCGGGCGGCCCTGGACCGTTCCGCCACGCGTCTGGCGCGCGACATTGGCGTGGTCACGGAGCAGGTGTTGAAGCTGCGCGGCGGCGCCCCGGTGCTGGTTTCCCTGGCCCGCGCCGGGACCCCGGTGGGCATCCTGATGAAACGCTGGGCCCGGGCAATGCACGGCCTGGAACTGCCGCACTACACCATGAGCATCGTGCGCGGGCTCGGCATGGACCGGACCGCGCTGAGGTACCTCGCCGCGCACCACCGGCCCGAACAGATCATGTTCGTGGACGGCTGGACGGGCAAGGGCGCGATCGCCCGCGAACTCGCTGCCGCCGTCGGACGTTTCGAACAAAGCGCCGGCGCGGCGTTCTCTCCGGAACTCGCCGTACTCGCGGATCCGGGACACTGCGTGCGGATTTTCGGCACCAGGGAGGACTACCTGATCCCGTCGGCCTGCCTGAATTCGACGGTGTCCGGGCTGGTTTCACGGACGGTTTTCAACACCGAGCTGATCCGGCCCGGCGATTTCCACGGCGCCAAGTTCTATTCCGGGCTGAGCGGAAACGATGTCTCCCGGGCCTTCCTGGCGGCTGTCGAGGAACAGTTTGCTGCCGTCCGGGACGAGGTTCTCGCTGCCGGGGCGAGCTTCCCGGCGGACGGCCGGGCCCTGCCCGACGCCGACTGGTCCGGCTGGGCAGCGGTGGAGGACATCAGCCGCCGCTTCGGCATCAACAACATGAACCTCGTGAAGCCAGGCGTCGGCGAGACCACCCGGGTGCTGCTGCGCCGGATCCCCTGGAAGGTTTTGGTGCGCCCGGATGCTGCGGAGGACGTGGCCCACATCCTGCTCCTGGCCGCCCAGCGCGGCGTGGAGGTCCTGGAGGTTCCGGAGCTGCCGTACAGCTGCGTCGGGCTGATCCATCCCCTTGACATCCCCGGAGCGGCCGGGGCAGACGGAAAGACTGTGACAGACGTATGAGCACTCCGAACGACGCCGCACCCGTGATGGTGGCCTGCGATCTTGACCGCACGCTGATCTACTCGGCCAAGTCCGTGCTGCTCAGGGGCGAGGACCACGCAGCGCCCCGGATGGTGGTTTCCGAGGTTTACGACGCCGCCCCGCTGTCCTACATGACGCGGGCGGCCGAGGACCTGCTGGTGGAGCTCGTGGACCGGGCAGTCTTTGTGCCGGTGACCACCCGCACTCACGCCCAGTTCTCCCGGGTCCAGCTTCCCGGCTCCGGCACAGGCTACGCCGTGAGCACCAACGGGGCAGTGCTGATGCAGGACGGCGAACCCGACCAGGACTGGTCCGATCACATCCGCCGCTCGGTGCAGAGCGATTCCGCACCGCTGGGTGAGGTCCTGGACCGCCTGACGGGCCCGCGCGCCGTGCCGGAGGTGCTGCGCGTGCGCACCGCCGAGGACCTGTTTGTGTACTCCATGGTGAATCGGCAGGAGCTCTCGGCCGCCTACGTCGCGGACCTCACGGGCTGGTGCCGCGAGCGCGGCTGGACCACGTCCCTGCAGGGCCGGAAACTCTACTGCGTGCCCGCCCCGGTGACCAAGGAGGCCGCTGTTGCCGAAGTCCGGCGGCGGAGCGGCGCCGGACTTCTGGTCGCGGCAGGCGACTCCCTGCTGGACGCAGGCCTTCTCGATTTGGCGGATCTCGCCATCCGGCCTGCCCATGGGGAGCTGGAGAGCATTGGCTTCCTGCGGGACAATCTGACAGTGACGTCTGCCGCAGGGGTGATGGCAGGCGAGGAGATCCTGCGCTTCGCCATGGATGCGGTTGACGGCGTCCGTCCTCTGGCACCGCTAGCTACCCGCGGGTAGCATTGAGGGATGGCTGAAGGGTTCCCACCCGAGGCGGACCCTGGGCCCGAACCGGCACGTCCGGTTAGAGGAGTTCACCCATGACTTCCGCCCCTGAACGACAAGCCACCGACCACACGGCCACCGGCGTCGATGCCACCGCTGCGGAGGCCCGCGCCCTTGCCGAGGCCGCCCGCGAAACCGAGTGGAACCGTCCCAGCTTCGCCAAGGGCCTGTACCTGGGCGACTTCGATCTGGGGCTGATCCACCCGTGGCCGCAGGCCAGGGCGGACGACGTCGAGCGGGGCGAGGCGTTCATGGCCCGGCTCACGGAGTACTGCAGGACCATGTCAGGCCGGGTGATCGAACGCGATGCGCTGATCCCGGATGAATACCTCAAGGGGCTGGCCGAGCTGGGCACCTTCGGCATGAAGATCCCCCGTGAGTACGGCGGCCTGGGCCTGTCGTTTGTCTACTACGGCCGGGCGCTGGCGCTGCTCGCTTCCGTGCACCCGAGCCTGGGGGCGCTGTTGTCAGCGCACCTGTCCATCGGCGTCCCGGAGCCCGTCAAGATTTTCGGCACCCCCGAACAGAAGCAGGAGTACCTGCCGCGCTGCGCCGCCGGCGCCATCACGGCGTTCCTGCTCACGGAGCCAGACGCCGGCAGTGACCCCGCCCGGATGGGCAGCACCGCGGTTCCCACGGACGACGGCGAGTCCTACGTTTTGGACGGCGTGAAACTTTGGACCACTAACGGGGTGATCGCCGAGCTGGTGGTGGTGATGGCCGTGGTTCCCGCCCGCACCGGCCCGGACGGCACCGTTCACAAGGGCGGGATCAGCACCTTTGTGGTGGAGATGGATTCCCCCGGCATCACCGTGGAGAACCGCAATGCCTTCATGGGCCTGCGCGGCATCGAGAACGGGGTCACCCGCTTCCACCAAGTCAAAGTGCCAGCGGCGAACCGGCTGGGCCGGGAGGGCCAGGGCCTCAAGATCGCCCTCACCACGGTCAACACCGGGCGGCTCTCCCTCCCGGGACTGTGCGTGGCAACCGGGCGCTGGAGCCTGAAGATCGCCCGCGAATGGTCCAACGCCCGCACCCAGTGGGGCCGGCCGGTGGGCAAGCATGAGGCCGTGGGCAAGAAGATCGCCTTCATCGCCGCCAGTGCCTTCGCCCTGGATGCCGTGTTCGAACTCTCCGCCGAGCTGGCCGACGCCGGGCAGAAGGACGTCCGGATCGAGGCGGCCCTGGCCAAGCTGTGGTCCACTGAGATCAGCTGCCGGATTGCGGACGAGCTGGTGCAGATCCGCGGCGGACGCGGCTTCGAAACCGCGGATTCCCTGGAGGCCCGTGGCGAGCGCGCCGTCCCTGCAGAGCAGCAGCTGCGGGATCTCCGGATCAACCGGATCTTCGAGGGCTCGAGCGAAATCATGAAGCTCCTGATCGCCCGCGAGGCCGTGGACGCACACCTCGCGGCAGCGGGCGACCTCGCATCAGTGGACGCGAGCCTGCAGGACAAGGCGCGGGCCGCCGTCGGGGCCTCCGGCTTCTACGCGAAATGGCTGCCGAAACTCGTTGCCGGGGCGGGCATGGACCCGCGCTCATACGGCGAGTTCGGGCGGCTGGGCAAGCATCTGCGGTTCGTGGAGCGCGCCTCTCGCCGGCTGGCCCGGCAGACGTTCTACGGCATGGGACGCTGGCAGGGGAAGCTCGAGTACAAGCAGGCATTCCTGGGCAGGATCGTGGACATCGGCGCGGAGCTGTTCGCCATGGCGGCATGCTGCTCGCGGGCCGAGATGCTGCTGCGGACCCAGCCGGAACACGGCGCGTCGGCGTATGAACTCGCGGAGGCGTTCTGTGAGCAGGCCCGCGTGCGGGTGGACGAATACTTCGATCAGCTGTGGAGGAACACCGACGACGGCGACCACGACTTGTCGTCCAAGGTCCTCGCCGGCGACTACGCCTGGCTCGAGGCCGGCGTCCTTGACCAGTCCGAAGGCACCGGACCGTGGATCGCGGATGCGTCCCCGGGTGCTTCGGCGAGGGAGAACCTGCACCGCAAGTACCGCTGACGGAAGGTCTTCCCGGCCCATTGCCACTCCCGTACCGCGGTCCTAAACTCGACGAAGAGCTCCGGCTCTCCGGTCCGGGGCCATCCCTGAGGAGGATCCGATGTCCAGTGAAGAACTTCAGCGGCTCGATGAGCAAGGCATGGCGGCCTGGGACCAACACAACCCCGATGACTTCGTTGATTTGTTCGCGGAGGACTTCACGTTCTCAGATGTAACCCGGCCCGAGGCACTGCGTTCGAAGGACGAAGTCCGGCAGTACATGGAGTCATGGTTCACCGCGTTTCCCGACATGCGGATCCTGAGCATCAACCGGGTAGTCGGCGACGATGCCGTGGCCGGGGAAGTCGAATTCACCGGCACGAACACCGGCCCACTCGTCGTGGGGGGCATGGAAATGCCGGCCACGGGCAAGAGCGTCACAAGCACCGGCGCGTACTTCTTCTCGGTCCGGGACGGCAAGATCGCCTCGTTCAGCGCACGCCCCGATGGCGCCGGGTTGATGGAGCAGCTGGGCCTGCTTCCCGGGGCATAGGGCGCAGGCAGTCCGCCATCAGGCAGTCCGCGATCCGGCCGGCTCAGGCGAGCTACTGGACCTCGCCGTCCAGGTAGTACCAGCGCTTGGCTTCCCGCACGAAGCGGCTGATTTCGCGTTGGATGCCGCGCTGGCCGTCCGCCCTGAAATGCGCGGCGAACTCAACGGTCCCCTTGTCATCGAGCGGCCCGCCGGACGATGTTGCGAGGATGTCCAGGCGGCGCCATTCCGTGTCCGGATCCAAGTCGAGCGAGGCCGGGCGGGTGCTGGCGTGCCAGGTGCGCAGGAGGTAGCCGGCGTCGAGCACCACAAACGCGGCGTACCGCGAACGCATGAGCTGCCCGGCCGTCGGCGCCTCGGCGTCGCCGCGGTGGAAGCGGCCGCAACATTCCTCGTAATGCTCGCCGGAGAGGCACGGGCACATGCCGTTGCGGAGTCTGGAGAGGTCAGGCGTCATGGGGATCCCCATCTGTGGGCTGCGGGTGAGAGCTGGTTGCTGGTGAGAGCCAGGCAACAAATTTTGTCATATGAGATAACAGCTTCGAAACAACCTCGGCGGATCGCGAATTGGCACGTGATTCTATCAGCCTTCGATCGTAGGCTGGGTAAAACGAGCATCAGGGGGGCTACGTGGAGGATCCGGCAACGCTCATCCTCAATCTGACTTTTCTTGGCACCGTGGGCCTGGCGGGCCTCATGTTCCTGCTCTTGGGGTTCCTGGCGGTGATCACCCTGGTGATCGCCGGGATTGCCCGGCTGGTATCGATCGTCCTGCTGGCGATGGTCGGGGTCTTCCCCAAGCGCGACACAGTGCCGATCATGCACCTGCCGCCTGAACGCCCCACGCAGGTCCCGGAACCGCACGCTGTTCCCGTCGCGGAGTCCCCGACGGCGGACGAGCCGCTTCCCGCCGCTCACGCGGCCACCGTCGTATCCGTGCCGCAGCGCCAGCACTTCTTCACCTCACAAGGCAAACACCACCCGTTTGTCGCTGCCCTGACGCACGAGCCGCCGGTCCTGAACGAAAAGTGGGCAGCCGCCGTCGCGCAGGCTGATGAACGTGCCGCCGCCCGCGCGAAAGCAGCCGAACTCCCCAAGATCGTGGTTTCTGTCCGCGAGGTGCCGGCGGGCATCGACGGCGATGCGGAGACCGCGCCCCGGGAGAAGGCATCCCAAAGCATCTCCCCCAACGGCAAGACCCCCCAAAGCGGGGCCACCAAGGCCTCCCCGCCGGAGCCCGTTCACGGCGGGTCGCTCACGCCCGCCTCCGGAGCCCGGCCGCGCGCCTAGAATCCAGGGCGTCGCGAGCCCGGGACGAACGGTTCACGCCGCCAGTTGCCGGAACGCCGCCCCGTGGTAGACCAGCGGCTTGGAGCCGTGGTTGATGGCCGTGGACTTCACTTCGAGCACCACGATTGCGTGGTCACCCGCCGGGGTCTCGGAGACGATCTCGCATTCGAACCCCAGCACCGCGCCGTCGATCAGCACCGCGCCTGTATCGCTCACGGAGGTGTCCAGACCGGCAAAGCGGTCGCCCCGCTTGGAGGACAGTTGCAGGCAGGCGGCCTCCTGCCCCTCGGCCAGCACCGAGATGCCCAGGCGCGGGGCCTGGCGCAGCTTCGGCCAGGTTGTGGAGGAGTTCTGCACGGCGAACATGACCAGCGGCGGGTCGAGCGAGACGCCCACGGTGAAGGAGGAGGCCACCAGGGCTTCCGGGACGAAGTCCACCATGGCGCTGAAGGCCGCAACACCTGAGGGGAATTGCGAGAACGCGGCCTTGATCGATGCGGATCCGTCCACTATTGCCTGTGTCATGTCAGCTTCCTTTCCTGGGTTTGGTGCGCGGGTCCTTTCCACTAATTCACCTGCCGGCCGGAAGGACAATGTTTGTTGATCCGGAAGACGTTTGTGTACCCCCGTGTCAAGATCCGGGCCTCCGCTGCGCCGGAAATCCGCCCCAGCGTTACCCCCCGAGACGAAAAGTGAAGAACTCCTACCGGTTCCGCGTGCGGGTGCCGCGATCTGTGTAGCCTCGTCTCCATCCATTGCAGGCCCCTGACCACCACCGCGACCACAACAAAGGAAGCTGCAGATGAGCCTCAGCGAGCTACGAACCCTCGGACGCACGGGCGCCCTGATCAGCCCCCTGACCTTGGGCACCCTGAACTTCGGCACCGGCGCGGCACCTACGGGTCCGGACGAGAGCATCCGCATCATCCACGCCGCGCTGGACGCGGGCATCACCAGCATCGACACCGCGGACATCTACTCGCAGGGCGAGGCTGAAACCGTGGTGGGCCTGGCGGTCCGGGGCAGGCGCGACGACGTTTTCCTCGCCACCAAGTTCCACGGCCAAATGGGGCCCAACCCGGCGCACGCCGGCAACTCGCGGCGGTGGATCGTGCGCGCGGTGGAGGACAGCCTGCGCCGCCTGCAGACGGACAGGATCGACCTCTACCAGGCCCACCGCCCGGACTACACCACCGATCTGCTGGAGACCATCACGGCGCTGAACGACCTCATCCGCCAAGGCAAGATCCTCTATTACGGCACCTCGGTCTTCACCCCGGCGCAACTGGTGGAGGCACAGTGGATCGCCAACACGAACCACCTGGTCCCGCCCGTCGTGGACCAGGTCCCCTACTCGCTTCTGGTGCGCGCCAACGAACGCGACGTCTTCCCGATCACGCAACAGTACGGCGTCGGGCTCCTCAGCTATGGACCGCTCGACGGCGGCTGGCTGGCAGGCGGGTACCGTGTCGGTGCAGGGCAGCCCGAGAGCTCGCGGGCCGACGCGGTGCCGGGCCGTTTCGATGTCACCGCACCCTTCAACCAGGGCAAGCTCCACGCCGCGGATGCCCTCGCCCAGCTGGCCGCACGGCACGGGCTCACGCTGATCCAGCTCGCCGTCGGCTTCGCCCTGAGCCACCCGGCGGTGAGCAGCGTGGTGATCGGGCCCCGCACGGAGGAGCAGCTCACCGACTACCTCAAGGCGGCCGACGTGGTCCTCAGCGACGCCATCCTGGACGAGATCGACCAGATCGTGGCCCCGGCCGTCAACTTCCTGGAGCGCGATGCCGGCGCCGTGGTGCCGCACCTGGAGTACCCGGAACTCCGACGCCGGCAGTAGCCTTCCTGGCTTGATCGTTGCGAGGCCCGCTTTTACGTCCTTTGGGCGGGGTGAAGCACGTAGAGCGGGCCTCACAACAGTCTCTTGACGACAGCGGGGGCGGCGGCGCAATCTTTAGCTAAGTGCTGCGGCTGCCCGCAGCGTTTCGTCCCCAGTAGAACGCCGCAACGCTATGTCCAGGTACCAGCTGAAGCACCGACATCGTTCCACCGCCGCGACGCAAGCATCGCCTCACGCCGGCGGGCCCAGCAGCGGGCCCCTGACCTCCGAAGAGCTGCAACTGGCCGGACGGAACCACTCGATGCCGCTCGAGGCCCTGCGCGAGGACATCACCCCGGCGGGCCTGCACTACATCCTGACGCACTTCGACATCCCGCACATCGATGCGGAGACGTGGAGCCTGCGGATCGGCGGGGCCGTGTCCCGGGAGATCGAGCTGAGCCTGGACGACATCATGGCCCGGCCGGCCGTGACCACGCCTGTGACCTTGGAGTGCGCAGGCAACGGCCGCTCGCTGCTGAAGCCTCGTCCGCTCAGCACCCCTTGGGTGCTTGGAGCCGTTGGCACCGCATCATGGACCGGAACCCCGTTGGCACCCATCCTGGCCAGCTCCGGGCTGGCGGATGACGCCGTCGAGCTCGTCTTCACCGGTGCCGACTACGGCATCCAGGGCGGCACGGAAGAACCGTTCGCGCGGAGCCTGACGGTCGCCGAGGCGATGCGTCCCGAGGTCATGCTGGTGTACGGGATGAACGGCTCGCCGCTCCCGCCGCAGCACGGCTTCCCGCTGCGGCTGCTGGTCCCGGGCTGGTACGGGATGGCGAGCGTCAAGTGGCTGGCGTCCATCGAGGCGGTGACCGGCCGCTTCGAGGGCTTCCAGCAGGCCGTGGCGTACCACTACCTGCAGGGGCCGGAGGGGCCGGGGCTTCCCGTCACGCGCATCCGGGTCCGCTCGCTCATGGTGCCGCCGGGCATTCCGGACTTCTTCACGCGCAAGCGGGTGGTCGAGGCCGGGCCGGTGATGCTCCGCGGCCGGGCGTGGTCCGGGCACGGCGAGATTGAACGTGTGGAGGTGGGGATCGACGGCGAGTGGATGCCCGCCAATCTGGACCCGCCGGCCGGCGACTTCGCTTGGAGCGGGTGGTCGATGGTTTGGCTCGCCACACCCGGCGAGCACGAACTGCGCTGCCGGGCGATGGATTCCTCGGGCGCGCTGCAGCAGACGACGCAGGTGTGGAACTACCAGGGCATGGGCAACAACATGGCGCAGCTAGTGCATGTGACGGTGCGGTAGGGCTGGCGCGGCCGGTGCTGGCGGCGCCGGCGGCTATACTCGTTCGCAACCATGACAAGCCTGCCTGCCTCCCCCGCGACCGTCCGCATCGATGCCTGGTTGTGGGCAATCCGCGTCTACAAAACGAGGTCTGTGTCCACGGCCGCCTGCCGCGCGGGGCATGTGCGGATCAACGGCAACCCGGCCAAGGCCTCGCAGACGGTGATCGTCGGAGACACCATCCGTGTCCGCGAACCCGGCTACGAACGCATCCTTGAAGTCCGCCGGCTGATTGCCAAGCGCGTCGGCGCCGAGGCGGCCTCGCACTGTTTCACGGACCACACCCCGCCCCGCCCAATAGCACCGGCGCTCGGCCTACCGCAGCGCGACCGCGGTGCCGGCCGTCCCACCAAGAAGGACCGCCGGGACATGCAGCGGCTCAAGGGGCAGTAGCTCTCATTCCCGCACGCCTTCCTTGCCGTCGCGCACTTCGAAGTCGCCGGCGGCGAACGGTTTGGGCTGCAGGACCATGTGCACGGCGCCGGCCGAGGTGGTCTCGCTCCTGACGAGAGTAAACGCGGACGGCACCGCGCCGCCGTCGAACAGTCTCTTGCCCTGGCCGACCACCACAGGAAAGTAGAGCAGCCGGTACTCGTCCACCAGGCCGGCGTCGTGGAGGGCGCGGGCGAGCTGGTAGCTGCCGTGCACCTGCAGTTCACGGCCGGATTCGGCCTTCAGCTCCGCGATCGCCTCGAGGAAATCCTGGGACAGGACCGTGGTGTTGTTCCAGGTGGGGTCCGTGAGGGTGGAGGAAACGACGTATTTGGGCAGCCCGTTGAGGGCAGTGGCGACCGCGTTGTCCGGCTCGGTGACTTGCTCCCAGTAGGCCTGCATCATCTCGAAAGTGGTGCGTCCAAGCAGGATGGCGTCGGCCTCGTCGAACCAGGAGTCGACGATCCTGCCCATGTCGTCGTCCGCGCTCGGGACCAGCCAGCCGCCGCGCTCGAAGCCGCCGCTGGTGTCCTCGTCCTTGCCCCCTGGGCCCTGCATGACGCCGTCGAGGCTGAGGAAGGTGTTCACAGTAAGTTTCATGGTGCTCCTCCGATGATCGCTGTGGCTCAGGTTCCCAGCTAAAGCCTGTCCCGGTGGCCGAGGGGTGTCAACGGCTGATTTGACCATGTGGACAAGGCCCAGGGGGTTATCCACATAGGCTTCACATGACATCCGCCGGTCCCGCGGCCCGGGCTAGACTGGCCGACGATACGCCGCAACCAGCTTCCGGGAGCCTGACGCATGAGCCGCATTTCCTCCGCCCGCTTTTCGCCGCTTGCCCGCACACGAATCGCCGTGCTGGCGCTTGCTGCTGCAGCAGCCCTGGTCCTGAGCGGCTGCCAGGGCGGCAGCACGCCTGCCACTACGGATTCGACGACGGCGTCCCCCACCACCAGCGCGACGCCCACGCCGTCTGCCACTCCGACCGCCGCGTACAAGCCGGCGGATGCGAAGGGCAAGGCGCAGAACGTGCCGGTTCCCGTTATGCCTGAGTTGGCAAAGGAAAACACGAAGGAGGGGCTGGAGGCGTTTGTTGGGTACTACTTCCAAAGCCTGAGCTATGCCTACGAAACCGGAGACACACAACTCGTTTCTGCGGCCACTTCTGGTACCTGCACATTCTGCTCAACCCTCACGGACTCCGTCACGTCCAACACCAAAGATGGTCGTTGGATGGTTGGCGGAAAGCTGACCACTCCAGTCGTTGAGTCGCTTTGGACGGGAGAGCCGGGAAGCCAGCAAGCGAAGGTCCAAGTCCTGCAGACGGCAATCGAGTACTTCGATGCAGACGGGAGCGTCGGGCAACCCTCATCCCCTGCCATCAACGACGCCGCCGCCGTGATTGCGCGGTACGAGAATAATTCTTGGATTGTCTCCGACATGGGTTTGATCCGGTGATGTTTCGTGGGCCCCGCCGGCTGGCCCTGCTCATAGCGGCAGCCATAACTCTGTGTTTGACCACAACACCGGCCATGGCATCCGACCAGAACCGGACCTCATCATCGTTTGGTCAGCACAGTATGAATCTCATAGCGTTCACGGTGGATGGTGAATCCGGAAAGCTTGTTCCAAAACTTGGCGTAAATGTCGACGAGGACCCGAACCAATACATGTACGACCTCCAGTGCCGCGTCGAAGAGGACGCAATAGGGATGGCCTGTCTGCCTGGCGAACTACAGTGCCCGCCGAAGGAGCCAGGCGGAGAAGAGGGCATTCCGATCGTCTGGAAGTACGCGCCCAAGGCCCTTCAGAATCCCACGTGGACGCAGTGGCGGCCTGTGAACGGCCAACCCGTCTGTCTCTACGACGCAGAGCCGCAAAACGTGCTTGCGAACATCGCCGCGCGGATCCTCAGCGATTTCCGCCAACTGCCGGTGAACGCAGGGGAACTCAGCGCCCAGCCCTTCCCCCACACGCTCCGGGGCGGGCCGACAAACTTCTTTGCCAACGCCACGGAACAGACCTTCGACGTCTCCATCCTCGGCCAAAGCGTGCATCTGGTGGCCACCCCGGCGAGCTACACCTTCAACTTCGGAGACGGCACCAGCCTCGGGCCCACGCCCATTTCCGGAGGCCCCATCCCCGAGCAGGAATGGTTGTCGGAAGCCACCCGGACCAGCCACGTGTATGAGCAAACAGGGGACTTCCCGGCCACCGTCACCAGTAGCTTCACCGGCACGTACTCAGTCAACGGCGGGCCCGCGCTTCCCATCAACGGAACCCTGGACCTGGCAACCGCGCCCAGGACCATCCAGGTGTGGACGACCGAGACCGCGCTCGTAGCCGAAAACTGCCTGAACGATCCGACGTCGTGGGCTTGTCCTCGTTGGAGTACCCCAAGGTAAGTCCCTTCGCTTCCCAAGCACGCACAAGAAAGTTGGTGAACGTGCAGGGCTGGCTCGCGTAAAGTGACAAGAGACGCCGATTCTCGACGCCGTACAGCTGTGGGAGAGAACGTGACACTTGACTGGGACGAAAAGAGGGCTCTGCTTCAGGAGCCCAACATTGCTGCCGTGACGCAGCTTTGCGACGAATTGATGGCCAAGAAACCGGGGTCTTCCGTGCCCTACATCGATCCGGTGCACGACGAAGACGAATGCCGGATCGTCACCCTCCAAGTGAGCCCGGGGCGCGGTACCGCGTCCGGTTTCGTCTCACATTTGAACGACGACGACGCCGCGCGCCGCGCGCAGCAGATCTACGACGCCGCGGAACTGGACGTCCGCTACGTCATGCCGTGGAACTCGTACCCCTGGGTGCGCGATCCCGAACTGCCGCCGGCGCTGAGCGCCCAGGAGAAGACGGACGGTCTCAGGCCGCTGCGCCAGTTCCTCAAGATCAACCGCAGAGTGTCCGCCATCGTCGCGCACGGCACCGAAGCCGCCGCATTCCTGGCCCTCTACGAGAAGACCTACCACTCTCCCCTGCGCCAGCACGGCATCAAGGTCTACAAGGCCAGTGCACTTGGAGGCCGGGCCTTTGCCCTGTCCGAGGCCAAGCAACTGGAGCTCCTGGCCAAGAACATCGAGACCTACCGGGACGCCATGCAGCGGGCGGGGATCCAGCACCTTTAGCTCATGGCGAGGCTTGCCCGGTTTGCGCCGGGCCTCCGCAGCGGCTCAGTCGAACCAGGTGTCCGGCGGGCCCATGAACAGCAGGAAGCTGAACACGGCCGCCACGCCGGCAATGGCGATGACCACGGCCAGAACGGGGTTGCCCAGCACCCAGGCCTGGGCCTTCTCAAGTACACCCCTCGGAGGCTCCCCGCCCTTGGCAAGCCGCCATCCGCCGTCGAGCAGTCCCTTGCGGTCCAGCGACATTTCCACCGGAACGGTGGCATAAGGGATCACGGTGGCCACGAGCGCGAGCGCGCCGGTCCGGGCAGGCCATTTCTGGTTGATCCAGGTGAAGCACGCGACCGCCCCGTAGCAAAGGAACACGAAACCGTGCACGCCGCCGCCGATGCGGACACCGAGGTCGGTGGTCTGCGTGACGTACTTCAGGAACAGGCCGATCAGCAGAAGTGTCCACGTGACGGCCTCGGCAAAGGCGAACGTGCGGAACAGGGTACGGGGCGACATAAATGTCCTCAGTTGGAAACGGGAGTCCCCTCCAAAATACCGCGGATCGGGCACGCGGGCCGCCCCTGTCGCCGTACGGCGACCAAGAGGACAGGATGCGGTCGGTACGCGAGGCCGGGCCACTCGTACGCGAACTGCGCGAGGCAAAGGGCTGGTCACAAGTGGAACTCGCCAGACGCGCCAATGTATCGCGCACATTTATCATCGACCTGGAGAACGGTAAGGCCACTGTCGAAACCGCGAAATTCATGGACGTCTTCCAGGCACTGGGCTTCGAGATCGCCGTCCGCAACATGGATTCCGGGGCCGTGCGCTGGTGACCGGCTGGCACCTCCACGTCTACATGGACGGAACCTCTGCCAGGCACCGGCCGCACCGGCCAATCCCTAATATCCGGGATACACCGGACCGCGTTGCTACGCCCGGCGGAAGGACGTGGCGACCCTGCTCATGCCCGCTTCAATGCTTGGCGCCGCTTCGACGGCGGCGCCAAGCCCTCAGGTTTCCGGACCCGATGAGGTCATGTAAAGGCTCTTTGCATGACCCATGGAACGTGTAAAGAATCCAGTCGATTTTTTACACGTCCCATCGGTGGGGACACACGGGACAATGAGGGAACCCCGCCCAAGACAGTGCCCTGCAGCCCTCGTTGTCACACCCGCCCACTAAACTCACATGGGTGATCACAGGTGAAATCAAGTCCCAAGTAGACAAGGTCTGGAATACGTTCTGGAGCGGCGGCATCTCCAACCCCTTGGAAGTCATCGAACAGATCACGTATCTGCTCTTCCTGAAGCGCCTCGATGAGCGCCACACCTTGGAAGAGAAGCGCTCCAACATGCTGGGCCAGCCCATTCAGAACCCGGTGTTCCCGGAGGGCCTGGATCCGCAGGGCCGCTCCTACACCGATCTGCGCTGGTCCCGGTTCAAGGACTTTGAGCAGGGCGAGATGTTCACGGTTTTCAACCAGAGCGTCTTCCCGTTCCTGCGCAACGAGCTCCCGAAGCTCGCCAATGGCGAGGACTCCACGTACAGCCACCACATGAAGGACGCGCAGTTCAAGATCCCCAACGCGGGCGTCCTGAAGCAGGTGGTGGACATCGTGGACGGCATCAACATGGACGGCCGGGACACCAAGGGCGATCTCTACGAGTACATGCTCTCCAAGCTCGCGTCGGCGGGCACCAACGGACAGTTCCGCACTCCCCGCCACATAATCGACCTCATGGTGGCCATGGTCGATCCGAAACCGCCGGAGGCCATCTGCGACCCCGCTTCGGGCACCTGCGGATTCCTGGTCCAGGCCGGCGAGCACCTCCGTGCGCAGAATGAGAACCTGCTCACCAACGCGGAGAGCAGCAAGTTCTTCCACCACGGGCAGTTCCACGGCTTCGACTTCGACAACACCATGCTCCGCATCGGCTCCATGAACATGCTGCTGCACGGTGTGGAGAACCCGGACATTTCCTACCGCGATTCACTGGCGGATCTCCACGCCGAAGAAGAGGAGAAGTACCACGTCATCCTGGCCAACCCGCCGTTCGCCGGCAGCCTGGACTACGACAACGTGGCCAAGGACCTCCTGAGCGTGGTCAAGACAAAGAAGACCGAGCTCCTGTTCCTGGCGCTCTTCATCAAGCTGCTCAAGCCAGGCGGCCGCGCAGCAGTAATCGTCCCGGACGGAGTGCTCTTCGGGTCCACGGGCGCGCACAAGTCCCTCCGGAAGATGCTCGTCGAGGACCACAAGCTCGACGCCGTCGTGAAGCTGCCCTCCGGCGTCTTCAAGCCGTACGCCGGGGTTTCCACGGCCATCCTGTTCTTCACCAAGACCAACTCGGGCGGCACGGACAACGTCTGGTTCTACGATGTGAAGTCCGACGGCTTCAGCCTCGACGACAAGCGCACCCCGCTCGGAACGTCCGACCTCGCCGATGTCCTGACTCGCTGGAATCAGCGCACGACGGCGGAGCTTGAGCGGGCGCGGACGGACCAGTCGTTCTGTGTGCCGCTCTCAGAGATTGCGGCCAACGACTATGACCTGTCCCTGAACCGGTACAAGGAAATCGAGTACGAAGAGATCGACCACGCGGCACCGGAGGAGATTCTGGTTGCCTTGGATGGGCTCGAAGACGAGATTGCACGGGGGATGGCTGAGCTGCGGGGGCTGCTGAAGTGAAAATTGCCAGATTGGGCGATGTATGCGACTTCACTAGCGGCGGCACCCCCAGCAAGTCGAACGACGCATACTTCCAAGGCGATATTCCATGGATCACCGGAGCAGACATTGTTGGTCCCGTCGCATACGACGCCCGCAGCTTCATCACCCCTGAAGCCGTTGCCTCGTCGGCAACCAGCGTTGCACCCGCCGGTACCGTGCTCCTCGTTACCCGAACATCTGTTGGCAAAGTGGCTGTCGCCGGACGTGATATCGCATTCAGTCAAGACATCACCGCACTGAACCCCAAGGCAGGAGCCGCAGATTCTGCCTATGTCAGGCACATGCTACGGGTCCACCAGCCAAGCTTGGAGCGCCAAGCTCGCGGCGCGACGATCAAGGGCGTAACCAGGCGCGACGTAACGTCACTTGTAATCCCACTCCCACCACTCGACGAACAGCGACGGATCGCGGCGATCCTGGACAAGGCCGACGAACTCCGTAGCAAGCGTCGCCAAGCCCTCGCCCACCTCGACACCCTCACGCAGTCGATCTTCCACTCCACGTTCGGCGCTTACTTGGAAGCCTCAAACTCGACGGTAAGTCAGACAGGGACAGTTCAGCTGGGCCGGCAACGTGCCCCGAAGTATCAGACTGGTAAATACACGCGCCCCTACATGCGCGTGGCAAACGTCAAGTTGAACGCGCTGGATCTTGACGACGTTCTGGAGATGGACTTCAACGAGAGTGACTTTGAGTCATATCGCCTCAACCATGGCGATATCTTGCTGAATGAGGGGCAGAGCACGGAGCTAGTAGGGCGCCCAGCCATTTGGCGAAATGAAATCGAAGACTGCTGTTTCCAGAACACGCTGGTGCGGTATGTGGCGGACCCACAACAGATTGTCCCTGAGTTTGCCCTGGCCACTTTCCTCTACTACTTCGATCGTGGTGAATTTGCCAGGATAAGCAGCAAAACCTCAAGCATTGCCCATCTCGGGGCGGCACGCTTTGCGCGCATGCCGATGCCGACGCCCCCGCTGGAACTCCAGCAGACCTTCGCGAGCCGCATCGCCGCCGTCGAGCGCTTGAAAGAAAACCACCGCAAGCACCTTGCCGAGCTGGACGCCCTTTTTGCATCCCTCCAGCACCGCGCATTCAAAGGAGAACTGTGACCATCGAGACCCCCGAAGACGATGGAATTCCCAAATGGCACGGATTCTTGGTGCCACTTCTGCAGGTCTTATCAGACGGCGAAGCCCGCACACGATCTGACTTGGCGAGGCTCGCCATGGACGCAGTCGGCTTGAGTGAAGAACAGCGCGCCGTCGCGTTGAACTCAGGCGGGCGGAAGGCGAAAGGTCGCGTCGGCTGGGCAATTTCCCACCTCATCGCGGCTAAAGCCCTGACCCGCCCAAGTAGCGCACTCTATGCCATCACTGAGGCCGGGAAGCAGCTCCTGACTCAGTTTCCCGATGGTATGGCCCAGGCACAGCTTAAGGAAGTTGACGCCTACAGAGAGCACCGCGCTGCAGTTCGTGCTGCCAGAAAAGGCGGATCCGCTGAGATCGCGCGCGAAGAGGCGGATGACGACTCCGACCCAACCCAGCAAATAGAAGAAGGCATCGAAAGGATCAATGCGGAGTTGGGCTTTGAGCTCCTCACCCGCCTCCGCGAAGGCCACCCGGACTTTTTCGAGGACGCGGTGGTGAAGCTGCTGCTCAAGATGGGCTACGGCGGCGCGGAGCAGCGCGGCCGCCGAATCGGCGGCTCGGGTGACGGTGGCGTGGACGGCGTGATCGACCAGGACGCACTGGGACTCGACCGGATCTACGTTCAGGCCAAGCGCTATGCGGAGGGCAGCAACGTCGGCCGCGAAACCATCCAAGCCTTTGTAGGTGCGCTGCATGGCGTCGGGGCAACCCGCGGAGTATTCATTACCACCAGCGCCTTCACCTCCGGGGCCAAACAGTATGCCGAGAGCGTCCCCTCGCGGATCATCCTGATCGACGCCGCTCGCCTGGTCAGCCTCATGATCAAGTACCGCGTGGGCGTCCAGGTGAAACAGAGCTATGACGTAGTGGAGTTGGACGAGGACTTCTTTGAGTAGGCATGAACCAGGCCAACGAGTACGTCGACCTCACGAAGTGGACACCAGCAGAGGATGAGCCCGCCGGCGAGAACGAAAAGACGTGGTTTATTGCGCCCGACGAAAGTCGTTGGATCTTCAAACGCAACCGCCCCAAGAGAAGCCCCAACGAACATGCCTCTGAGCTGATAGCAAGCAGACTGGCAAAGCGGCAAGGATCTTGGCGCTGGGTGGGGAGACGACTTCGATCGTCCGGGTCACCCCCCCAGGGTCGATCGTTATTGGCGCTTTCCAGCCCCCGTAGTTCTCCTCAGCGAGGCCCAGAACTGGAACGCGGTTCGGCGCCTATCGTCGACATGCGTTCTTTGCGTTATCCGGCCAGATTCTGCAGCTCCATGTGCACCTGGCGGCGTTCCAGTGCGCTTCTTCGGGCCGGCGATAGTGTCGGTGCATTCCAACGTACTGTTCGCTCGTAGACATGCCGCGCAGACCTCCTTGCGGGCAGCCTTCACAGCCAGCTCGGTGCACTCGGCGTCTCGTCCATGGCCTTGGAATCAACCCGCCGGACCGCTTTGACGGCGTGTTCGACGAGCGGGCGTCGGGGCGGAGAGCACCCGCATGGAATCTGCGGGGGCCTGGACCGGGATGGCCGGGCGCTTCACCACGGACGGTGAGGAGCGGATGAGGGCGTTCGGCCTCACGCGACGGAGCGGATGCGGGTGACGAATATGGCACCCAGGAGTCCGATGACGGCGGCGGCGACGTAGAGGGAGACGTAGCCGCCCCAGAAGGCGACGAATGGATACGCGATGAGCGGGGCGAGCACCTGTGGAAGGGAGGCGGCGATGTTGATCACGCCGAGGTCCTTGCCGCGGTCGGCCGCCTTGGGGAGCACTTGGGTGTTGAGCGCGAAGTCGACGGCGAGGTACGTCCCGAACCCGACCCCGAGGATGCACGCGCCCGCAATGGCTCCGGCCCAGACGGGGAAGAAGCCGAGCGTGAGCGACGCCGCGGCGATGATTACCGAGGACCCGATCACGAGCGGTTTGCGCTTGCCCATGCGGTCCGAGATCTTCCCGCCGATGACGCTTGTGACGATCACGAAGACCGCGTACAGGCCCGTGAGGATGAGCACTCCGGTGGCCGGGTCGATCCCCTGGGTCTCCTTGAGGCGTACGGCGTCCTGGAGGAAGAACAGGAGATAGAGCGTGAGCATGTTGTTGCCGACGTTGACCAGCAGCCGCGTAATCCAGGCCCAGCCAAAGTCCGGGTAGCGGACCGGGTTGACCCAGAACGATGCGAGGAAGCGGCCGAGCGAGAACGGCGGGATCGCGGTGCGCGGGAGGGGATCGTCTGCCGCCGTCGTGAGGTAGAGGACGAGGCCGAGGACGAGCGCGGCGCCGCAGATCACGTACCCGAGCGCGAAGCTGCCGGAGACGAGGGCGCCAATCACCGCGCCGAGGAGGACCCCGACCGTCTGGCCCATCGCGGCGAGCCCGCCGACGCTGGCGCGCTGTTCGACCGGGGCGCGGTCCGGGATGGCGGCCGTGATCGCGGCGTAGGCACCGTTGGTCCCGAGCTGGACGAAACACCAGAGTGCCGTCGCCGTGGCGACGTTCGGTGCGCCGGCGAGGGCCACGAGCGCGACGGTGCCGAGCAGCGCGCCGATGAGCACCCACGGCCGACGACGGCCGAAACGGCTCCACGTGCGGTCGGAGAACGCGCCGAAGAGCGGGTTGGCCACGAGGGCGACTGCCGCGCCCGCGCCCGTGACGAGCGCGAAGATGGCTTCCTTCTGACCGGGATCGAACGCCTGGGCCTGAAGCCCCAGGAGCACCTGGATGG
This sequence comes from Arthrobacter cavernae, assembly GCF_017368795.1. Taxonomy (GTDB): domain Bacteria; phylum Actinomycetota; class Actinomycetes; order Actinomycetales; family Micrococcaceae; genus Arthrobacter; species Arthrobacter cavernae. Next base: position 41,774 of record NZ_JAFNLL010000021.1, read on the forward strand.
GGCCGAAGAACGCGGTGTAGATGCCGACATTGACGAGCACGAGGCCTGTGATCCACAGTGCTCCGACCCGCCGGACGGGCTCGGCAAGCGCAGGCTGGGGGGTGTCTTCCTGGCGCGAGGCCTCTGCGGTCATTTCGGGGCTCCTTGTTCGGTTCTTTCACTTGCCGTAGGGGTCAGAAGCCGCCCAGGCGCGCCGCCAGCGCGTACGTCCCCCAGAGCCCGGCGCACACGAGGACGCCGAGGTAGGCCAGCACCAGCCTGGTGTCGCGGAGGTAGCACTTCGACTTGGTCAGGCCCGCCCGGCGGGCCTTCAGGTAGCCGAAGAACCCGACGACGGCGAACACCAGCAGGGCGATCGGTCCGGCCAGCCATCCCAGGAGGGCGATGGTGGCGAAGACGCACAGGCGCAGCGGATCGAAGGGCGGCGGGTCCTGCTCCGGCTTGGTGGCGTCGTGCGCACGGACCAGTTGCGACGGCGAGGAGCCCTCGGCGATGCGTCGGGCGTCGGAGTCGGCGCTCATGAGGCTCCTTGGGCGATGCTCGCTTCTTGGGTGCTGCGCACCGTGGGCAGGGGCAGGCCGGTCGCGGTGCTGATCCGTTGTCTGGCCAGCGCAGGCCACGCCTGGACGGCGCAGAAGGGAGCGCATTGGTGCTTGCCGGCGTCGCTCTTGGTTCCCACGTGGACACAGCATTGCCTGAGCCGCTCTTCGAGCATCGTCGAGATGTCCATGAACGGCTTGACCGTGATGCGGGTGACGCGTTCGCCCAGGAGCCTGCGCAGGCGCTGGTGCTGGCCCGGGAGTGCGCCGGCCGCGAGGGTGGTGAGCGTGCCGATGCCGAGGTCGCATTGGGTGCAGATGTTCTTCCAGAGGTCCACCGTCCGTGGGTGCGAGAGGGATGACTGTTCGCTGAGCAGGTCGAGCAGTGAGGACTTCATGATCGAGCGCAGGTTCAGCGGGATGGCGCTGTCGGCGATGCGGTTGGCGATGCTGCCAGGGTCGATCTCCAGCCAGGCGAGCAGCTGGTCGTGCCCGATCAGGGCGGTCAGGGACCGCCAGACACCCGAATCGTCCTTTAGCATGTAGCCCACGGACGCGCAGTGCGGGTGCGAGCAGGGCAGCGCCGTGAGGTCGTGCCACGAGACCACCCCGCCGGTTTGTTCCGCGAGGCGCGCCAGCACACCGGTATGGGTCAGCCGGTCCAGGGGGTCGATCCCGTGCCCGCGCCCGGAGCCGAACACCGGTTGCAGTGCGACTCCGCCGACGAACGGGGTTTCCAGAGCACGCATGACGACGGCGCCGATCTCGCCGTCGTTGACGCCGAGGGTCGCCGTCATCGTCAGTGTGGTGAAGACGCCTGCCTCGGACAGGCGAGAGATCGCTGCGTCCTTGAACCGGGTCAGGTCGCCGCCGCGATGATGGATCGACGTCTCCTTGGAGGGGCCGTCGTACTGGAGGTATACCTCCACCCGTTCGCGGTGTTTTACCAGCAGTGCGAGCAGCTCGTCGTCGCTCGCGATGAGCATGCCGTTGCTGTTCACCATGATCCGGACGATCGGGCGTGCGACGAGCTCGTCGAGGAGTTCGGCGAGGTAGGGATAGAGCGTGGGCTCGCCGCCGGAGAGCATCAGCACGTCGATGCGCCCGTTCTCGCGGGCCAGGCGGGCGTCGACGTTCGCGAGGACCTCGTCCAGTGGTGCGACCCCTTGCAGCTGCGGGCCTGAGGCTGTGAAGCATGTCGGACAGCGCAGATTGCAGTGCTCGATCACGTCCTGCAGGAGGATGCAGGTGTGCTGCGTCTGCATCGCGGGAAGGCCGTAGGCGTACGCTTCGGGCACCGGGCGGTAGTTGTCCGCCTCGTCAGGGATGTGCTCTTTGGTCGGTGCCTGCCACTTCTCCAGATAGCGCAGGATTTCGGGTGATTCGTCGTACAGGGTTCGCACAAGGCCGTGGTCGGGGCAGCCGCGTTCCAGCCATACGCGGCCGTCCCGCACGAGGAGAGCTCCGGAGAGACGCCGTACCTGCGCGAGCGGTGGGTTCGTCTCGTGGCAGCGGGGGCAGAACGCCGTGACGTACCGGTGTATCCGGTCACCGCGCAGGGGCTGGCCTGGGCCGAGCGGCGCCCGGCGGGACGCCGAGGGGGAAGGGTTCATGTCAGCCTCCTGGTGATCCAAATTGAGCAAAATACGAAACGCAGATTCCGGCGCCGATGAGTATCCAGACCCCGATCGCAATCAACAATCCCGCGCCGAAACGCGAGGTACGAGGCCTCACCGCGAGCACGATGGCCCCGACCAGATACACAAGCGCCGCGACCAAGATGCCCGGCCCGAAGAGGTTCCCGCCGACCAGGAACAGCAGGAAGAGCCCCACGACTCCCACCCCTATCCCGAGGAGTATGGAGCCGCCTGGGCGCCGCGGTGGTCCGTGAGGTTCCGGCGCCGACGGTGGGGGCTGGGGGATGTCTGGGGGTTTCTCGCTCAAGCCACTGTTCCCTTCCACTCCACAGAGACGGGTCCCGCGAACACTCGCTGCACCCGCCAGACCAGCAAGGGAAGAACCGCCAACAGGAACCATTGGGGCCGGCTCATTCCCAGCCAGAGCACCTCGTTGCCACGCACGAACTCCACGCCGAACCGGAACATTGCGTAGGCGGCGACATAACAGATGAAGAGGTCACCGGAGTGAGGGAGGCGATCCCGAAAGCGCCACATGAGGGCAAACGCAGCCGCATGGAAAACGATCTCGTACGCGAATGACGGGTGGAGCCCGACGTCGGCGGGGCCGCCGAGCAGCGCCGCCTGGGCCGGTGTGAGTATGATCCCCCAGCCTCCACCGGTCGAGGTGCCGGGGAGCTCGGTGACAAGGCAGCCGATGCGCCCGATGCTCATCGCCAGCGCGACCGAAGGTGCGAAGAGATCACCGGTGGACTCGCGGTAGCCGGTGAGCCGCTTTCCCAGATGGACGCCCAGCCAGGCGCCGACCAGACCGGCCAGGATGCTGCGGTCGCCATAGCTCCACCAGTCCTCCAGGGAAGCCTGCCGCGTGAAGTCCCAGGTGAGCAACCGCGACCCGATGGCGCCGAAGGCGATGGCGAACCCGGCGATCGTCCATAAGCGAGGGTCGGTGAGGCCACGGCGACGCTTCTCATAGGAGTAGAACAGCAGAGCGATCGAGACGCCCAGGCCCATGAACAAGCCGTGCACCAGCCCATCACCCGCGAACGGCAGCCCGATCATGAGCAGAGTGTAGTACCCCGGGTTCCTCGGGAATAGGTGACGCCCGCTTCGGGCGCTTCGTGCGCACGGAAAACTGGGTTGGTCTCCCGGGTTACTCGTGGCCAGGCGTGGACGGACCGCCATTGTGCCGTCCACAAAGGTGAAATGTCTCCCTCCCGTGATTGACTGTTCCCAACACATCGGGGCAAGTGATCGGAGACATCTGCGTGGGGGCAGGCAACAGCAATTTCGGGTTCATGCTGGCCGATTGGCCGGACCTGGCACAGCATGCCAGGCGCGCCGAACAGTTCGCCCGGATCGATCCGCGTGCCTCCATGTTCTATGCCCGGTACACCGCCGAGCGCCTCGTTGAGTGGCTCTACAAAGTCGAGCCCGGGCTCGTCCTTCCCTACAAGGACGACCTCAACGCCCTCCTCAACGAACCAGCCTTCAAGAACCTCGTCGGCGGCCCCATCGGCAGCAAACTCACCATAATCCGCAAAGCCGGAAACAACGCCGTCCACAACACGGTCAACCCCACCATCCAAGGGGCGGAGCTCGTCCTCAAAGAACTCCACCACGTCTGCTACTGGCTCGCCCGGAACTACGCCAAAAATGGCAGCCAGCTGCCGCCGTCGTTGGCGTTCGACGCCGGCCACCTCGCCCCGGTCTCCAAGGCACCCGTCCAGCAGCAATCACCGGAGCAGCTCCAGAAACTGGAAGCAGAGCTCAAAGCCAAGGACGACGCCCTCGCGCAAGCCGCCGCAGCAAACGCGGATCTCGCAGCACAGCTGCAGCAGCTCCAAACCGAGATCGCCGCGGCCAAGAAACAGAACCAGTCCGTCCCGGACCACCACGACTACGACGAAGCACTGACCCGCAGGCACCTCATCGACCTGGACCTCCACGAGGCCGGCTGGCCGCTCGCGAACCCGGAAGACCGCGAATTCAGGGTGGACACCATGCCCACCGCCGGTGGAACGCTGAGCGGCACGGGCTACGTGGACTACGTGCTGTGGGGAGCCGACGGACTGCCGCTGGCCGTGGTCGAAGCCAAACGGACCACCACGGACCCGCACGTCGGCAAGCAGCAGGCCAAGCTCTACGCCGACTGCCTGGAACGCAGGTACGGCCGGCGGCCCGTCATCTACTACACCTCCGGCTACGAAACCTGGATCTGGGACGACTCCATGTATCCCGAGCGCGCGGTCCAGGGATTCCACACCCGGGACCAGCTGCAGCTGATCGTCAACCGCAGGCAGACCCGCAAGCCCCTTGCCCAGCAGCAGATCGACAACGCGATCGTCGAACGGCCCTACCAGCACAACGCCATCCGCGCAGTCACCGAGGCCTACGAGGACCACCACGAGCGCAAGGCCCTGGTGGTCATGGCTACGGGCACCGGCAAGACGCGCACCGTCGTCGCGCTCGCCAAACTGCTGCAGGAAGCCAACTGGGCCAAACGCGTCCTCTTCCTGGCCGACCGCGTTGCCCTGGTCAAACAGGCGGCCAACGCGTTCAAGACCCACCTGCCCGGCTCCGGCCCCGTCGTCCTCGGCTCCGGCGAGGAAGCGGACAGTCGCATCCATGTGGCCACCTACCCTGCCATGATGAACCTCATCAACCAGACCGAGGGCAAGCTGGGCCAGCGCCGCTTCGGGATCGGCCACTACGACCTCATCGTCATCGACGAGGCCCACCGCTCCGTCTACCAGAAGTACGGAGCCATCTTCGACTACTTCGACTCGCTCCTGATCGGGCTCACCGCCACTCCGCAGTCCGAGGTGGACCGCAACACCTACAGCCTGTTCGGCATCGAAGACAACGTCCCCACCTTTGCGTACGAGCTCAACGAAGCAATCGAGGCCGGCTACCTCGTCCCGCCCCGGATCGTGCCGGTTCCCCTCAAATTCCCCTACGAGGGCATCGCCTACGACGACCTCTCCGACGAGGAAAAGGAGCAGTGGGACGAGCTCGACTGGAACGAGGACGGCGAGATCCCGGAGTCCGTGGATCCCGCGGTGGTGAATTCCTGGCTCTTCAACAAGGACACCGTGGACAAGGCCCTCGAGGTGCTGATGACCCGCGGCCACAGGGTGGCGGGCGGAGACCGGCTGGGCAAGACCATCATCTTCGCCAAGAACAACCAGCACGCCGACTTCATCGCCGAACGCTTCGACCACAACTACCCGCATTTCAAGGGTCATTTCGCCCGCGTGGTCACCTACCAGGTCAACTACGCGCAGTCCCTGATCGAGGAGTTCTCGCGCGGGGACGGCGAGCCGCATATCGCCATCTCCGTGGACATGCTCGATACCGGCGTGGACGTGCCCGAGGCCGTGAACCTGGTCTTCTTCAAGATGGTGCGGTCCAAGACCAAGTTCTGGCAGATGGTGGGCCGCGGCACGCGGCTTTGCGCCGACCTCTTCGGCCCCGGCGAGGACAAGAAGGACTTCTTCATCTTCGACCTCTGCCGTAACGCCGAGTACTTCAATGCCGGCATGCCCGGAAACGAAGGCTCCCTCGGCAAGTCCCTCGCGGAAAGCACCTTCGCCACCCGCGTCCAGCTCTTGCGTACGACGGCGGACCTCGCCTGGGACTCCCGGCTCCCGTTTGTCGTGGAGTTGCGCGAGTCGCTGCAGCACACGGTTGGCCGGCTGCCGCAAGACAACTTCCTGGTGAAGCCTGCGCGCAGGTGGGTGGACAGGTTTTCCGAGGCTTCGGCCTGGGATTCGCTCAAGGTTGAGGACTTCGACGCCTTGGAAACGGACATCGCCCGGCTGGCGTCCATCGGCGCGTTGCCGGACACCGAGGAAGCGAAGCGCTTCGACTACCTCATGCTGCAGACCGAGCTCGCCTCCCTGCAAGGAAAACCGCTTGGCCCGTTCCGCAAGAAGGTCCAGGCGGTAGCCGCCGCGCTGCAGGATCAGCCGAATGTGCCGGCGATCGCAGCGCAGCTGACTCTGATCGAGACGATCCTGGATGATGCCGAGTGGGAGTCCGTGTCTGCCGAATGGCTGGAAGGGATCCGCCTTCGCTTGCGGGAGCTGGTCCACCTCATTGAGAAGCGCAGGCGCAACGTCGTCTACACAAACTTTCAGGACGAACTCGGCGAGTTGGAGGAGATTGAGCTCAGCGGGGCATCAAACGGTCACGTGGATCTGGTCCGGTATCGCGAGAAGATCCGCCTCTACCTCAGCCAGCATCAGGACCACGCAAGCATCCAGCGCCTGCGCCGGAACAAGCAGCTGACCGCATTGGATCTCGCTGAGCTGGAGCGGATACTGCTGGAAAGCGGCCTCGGTTCCCTGGAAGACCTGAACCGGGCCGCCGGCGAAGGGCTGGGCCTCTACGTCCGCTCGCTCGTCGGTTTGGACCGCGAGGCCGTGGAGGAAGCCCTCGCGGATTTCGTCGCCGGAACCACCCTGACGTCCCAGCAACTCGACTTCCTCCAGGTCCTGACGACGCATCTGGTGGAGAACGGCAAAGTGGCCCCCGCTGCACTCTTCGATTCGCCGTACAACGAGCTTGCCCCGTCCGGCCCGGACGTTCTCTTCGGCGACGACAGAGTGGTGAAGCTGTTCAGCATCCTGCGTTCCATCGAGGACCACGCCCGGGCTGGATAGCACGGGCGGCCGGGCCTCACGACGGCGGGTGGCGGGCGCCGTCGTCGTCGTTAGTTCCTGGTTCTTAATTCTTGGCGCGGGCCCGGACCAGATTGGCGTACGGCAGCCGGCCATAGCTGTCGACGAAGTCGGCGTGGTAGCCCGCTTCCGCCTTGTTGACCTCGGCCGCCGGGAATTCCTTCCAGGCGATGGCCAGCTCCATGGCGTCCCGGAGTTGCCAGATCAGCCGGGCATCCCAGACGACTGTAGGCCGGCCGCGGCCATAGTCCATGAACTCCTGGATCTGCTTGCGGAGCCCACGGTTTCCCTGGCTGCCGGCACTGGCCTTGCCCAGGTAAAGGACCCTGGCTTCGGGAACCCACTCGGCCTCCAGGGCATCCTTCTTGAGCGACGGGTCCTTCTTCCTGAAGGTGCCTGCGGTGCTCTTGGCGAGGAAGACCGGCTCGAAGCCTTCGGGCTGCAGGATGGCGAAAATGCCAGGGCCTTGGGGGACGCGCATGATTTCGAGCTCGTCGAAGACCCTGAACCCGGTGAAGCCGTCCTGGAGGAGCGTCTTTTTGGTGATTGGCATGGTGCTCCTACTTTAGGGGGTCAGGACCACAGGCTCAGTCTGACGTCGCGCCGGACAAGGAGCCGTGTGAAGATGCTAGGCGGTATCACTACGGCAACTGACGCCCGGGCGCATTAATCCTGCAGATCAGGCGGGGTCTGGGGCTCCGAAGCCACCGGACCTGCTGGATTGTTCACGTTAGCCGGCGTCGAAGCCCGGCAGGGACTGTAGGTTCCTGATCCGTGATGCGCCGCATTCAACGGCCACTCGAGCGATGTCGATGGACGCACCGCCCCTGCTCTTGGGCCGGCCCACGGCAATGTGCGGCGTCCAGCGCGGGGATCTGAATCCAAGGGCAGGTGAGCTCAGAATGAAGTCGTCGATGTTGTCCACGAGCAGTTCGTCGAGGAGCTCGTGGAGCGCCACAACAAGCGAGACCTGGTATTCGCGCACATGCTGGGGAACCTCGACTTCCAGGCCGCTCACGCTGCCACGGCCAAGGACGATCAATCTGTCAGCGGTGCCGGAAAAGCCCTCCAGCACGGGCAACCCCTGAAGCCAGGAAACCATCCTGCGGCTTGCCGACTCGGCGCTGGTGATTCCTTTGGTCCAGGCCGCGACGTCCTGGGCAAAGTCTTCGAGAAGGCCAAGGTGGAGCAGGGTCATGTGCAATCCCCGGGGCCGGCGCAGCGCATCCACGTAGCGGCCAAAGCCCTCATAGTCCGCGGGCCCGGATCCGATGCTGAGCACGGGAACCTCCACCGTGATGCGTGGAAGCGTCTGCATCGGGCCTCCCTGTCAGCGCCGGGCGATGGTTCTGCCTGCAATTATCCTCTGAGGGCCCAGGAACCCGTCGGATTCTGCTCAATCATTCACGCCGCGCGGTTCCGCAGCCCCGGGAATACGCTGGCCGGGAGCCAGTGTGCCGGATTGATCGAGCAGAATCCGACGCCGGCCAGGCCGCACCCCATGCCCCGCAACAAACCCGCACCCCTTTTGACACGCCCCTGTGACCCGTGCCATATTCATTACGTGAACCTGTCAGACAGCCGGACAGCCGGACAGGCCGACACCGGACAGCCCGCCTCCAGCCAGAAAGCTGCGGCAGGCCAGCGCCCCGCCACAAGCGGCGCCGTCCCCCGGCCTGCTCAAGGCGCAGTCTCCCGCCCAGCCACCTCGCGCCCCGCGCCCCGCCCCCTCACCGAGCCCCGGCCCCTCACCCGAGTCAGCGCTGCCGAAGCTGTATTCAGCGCCATCCGCCACGACATCGAGTCCGGGGCGTTCGGGATCGGTGCCAAGCTCAGCTCCGAAGCCACGCTGGCAACCCAGTACGGCGTGAGCCGCTCCGTCATCCGTGAGGCGCTCCGCTCCTGCAACACCCTCGGCCTGACGGTCACCAAGACGGGCAAGGGCACGTTCGTTGTATCCAACCATGTGGCCAACGACCTCACGCTCGGCCAGTACAGCGCACGGGACCTCAACGAGGCGCGCCCGCACATCGAGGTTCCGGCAGCGGGCCTCGCCGCGCAGCGCCGCACCGAGGAAGACCTGGAACACCTCAAGGACCTCGTCCAGGCCATGCTCACCGAAACCGACCCCGAGGCCTGGGTGAGCCTGGACGCAAACTTCCACTCCGCCGTCGCGCGTGCCAGCGGCAACAGGGTCTTCGCGAGCGTCGTCTCCGAAATCCGCGAGGCCCTGGCCCACCAGTCCGAAACCCTGAACATGGTGGCGGACCGGCAGCACCTCTCGGACGAGGAACACCTCGCGGTCCTGGACGCCATCGAAGCCGGCGACGCCGACGCCGCCAGCCACGCCATGGCCGAGCACCTGAACGCAGTGGCCGCAGCCCTGGACTCCATCCTCAGCAAATGACCCCAGCGAAGGACACCATGCCCGCCCCCGAAGCACCGGCAGGCGCAGCCCCCGCCGCACCAAAGGCCGCACCAAGCATAGCCCCGGACACCCACACCCCGCGCCACGTCCCCCTGGTGGAACAGACCCGCGACGGCCTCGTGGAAAGCGTCCACTACGGCTCGCTGATCGCCACCGGTCCCGGCGGCGAAACGCTCATCACGGGCGGCGATCCCGACGCCGTCTTCTACCCCCGCTCCTCGCTCAAGCCGCTGCAGGCCGTGGCCATGGTCCGCGCCGGCCTCGAGCTGCCGGATGACCTTATGGCCCTCACCGCGGCCAGCCACTCGGGTGCCGCGATGCACCGCGAGGGCGCCGCCCGCATCCTGGCGCTTCACGGCCTCGACGAAACAGCCCTCGAAAACAGCACCGACCTCCCGTACGGAACCAGCGAGCGCGAGGACTGGCTCCGCCACGGCGGAATCCCCACCCAGCTCGCCCAGAACTGCTCCGGCAAGCACGCCTCCATGGCCGCCGTCTGCGTGATCAACGGCTGGCCGGTCCGGGGCTACCTGCACCCCGAGCACCCGCTCCAACTCCTCGTGAGGGACACCATCACCGAACTCACCGGCGAGGACGCTGCCGCCGTCAGCACCGACGGCTGCGGCACGCCCCTCTTCGCCCACAGCCTGCACGGCATGGCCCGCGCCTACGGCCGGCTCGCCAGCGCGGCGGCCGCCGGCGAAGAGGGGCAGGTCGCCAACGCCATGCGCCGCTACCCGGAGATGGTGGCCGGCGAGGGCCGCGACGTCACCGCCCTCATGCGCGCCGTCCCGGGCCTGCTCGCCAAGGACGGCTTCGAGGGCCTCCAGCTGATCGGCCTCCAGGACGGCACCGGAATCGCCGTCAAGATCTCCGACGGCGGCGACCGCGCCCGCCTGCCCGTCACCGTCCACGTGCTGGAGGCACTCGGCGTAGACCCCGGCACCCTGGCCACGCTGGAAACCTCGCCGGTGCTGGGCGGCGGCCACCCGGTGGGCGTGCTCCGTGCCGCCGACTTCCTGCCTATCGGCTACCTTTCAGCCAACTAACGCACCGCAACCCCTAACAAAGGACAGCAATGTCAGCTGACGATCAGTTGCGCCCATTCCGCTCCGAGCACGACCTCCTCGGCGACCGCGACGTCCCCGCGGACGCCTACTGGGGCGTCCACACGCTGCGCGCCATCGAGAACTTCCCCATCACGGGCCAGCCGCTGGCCAGCAACGCCAACCTCATCAAGGGCCTGGCCGCGGTGAAGCTCGCCGCCGCGCGCACCAACCGCGAGCTCGGCCTGCTGGACGAAGAGCGCGCCAAAGCCATTGAGCAGGCCTGCCAGGACATCCTGGACGGGAAGCTCCATGACCAGTTCATGGTGGACGTCATCCAGGGCGGCGCGGGCACCAGCTCGAACATGAACGCCAACGAGGTCATCGCCAACCGCGCCCTGGAGATCCTGGGCCACCCCAAGGGCGACTACGCCAGGCTGAACCCGAATGACCACGTCAACCTCAGCCAGTCCACCAACGACGTCTACCCGACGGCGGTCAAACTCGGCACCATCTTCGGTATCAAGCAGCTGCTCTCCGCACTCAAGGAACTCGAAGTCGCTTTCGCGGACAAGGGCACCGAATTCCGCAGCGTGGTGAAGATGGGCCGCACCCAGCTGCAGGACGCCGTGCCCATGACCCTGGGCCAGGAATTCGGCGGCTACGCTGTGACCGTCGGGGAGGACCGGGCCCGCCTGGCCGAATCCCAGATGCTGATCCACGAGATCAACCTCGGCGCCACGGCGATCGGCACCGGACTGAACGCTCCCGCCGGCTACGCCGAGGCCGCCTGCCGGCACCTGGCCGAGATCACCGGCCTGCCGCTGGTCACCGCCGTCGACCTCATCGAGGCCACCCAGGACGTGGGCGCGTTCGTCCACCTCTCCGGCGTGCTGAAGCGCGTGGCCGTGAAGCTGTCCAAGATTTGCAACGACCTCCGCCTGCTGTCCTCCGGGCCGCGCGCGGGACTGGGCGAGATCAACCTCCCGGCAGTGCAGTCGGGATCGTCCATCATGCCGGGCAAGATCAACCCGGTGATCCCGGAAGTGGTCAGCCAGGTGGCCTATGAGGTCATCGGCAACGACGTCACCGTCACCATGGCGGCCGAGGCGGGCCAGCTCCAACTGAACGCCTTCGAGCCGATCATCGTGCACAGCCTGCACAAGAGCATCTCCCACCTGGAAGCTGCCTGCCGTACCCTCACGGATCGCTGCGTCCGGGGCATCACCGCAAACACCGAACACCTCCGGCTCACCGTGGAACAGTCAATCGGCCTGGTCACGGCACTGAACCCGCACATCGGCTATGCCTCCGCCACCGCCATCGCGCAGGAGGCCCTCGCCACCGGCAAGGGCGTGGCGGAACTCGTCCTGGAACACGGTCTGCTGACCGCTGACCAGCTCGAGAAACTGCTCAGCCCCGAACGCCTCGCGAACTTCCCCAACCGCGCCCTAACCTCGCAAGCTCGGTCAGGGAACCCGGCGGTCGTGGGCCCATAGCCCGACGACGGCGGCCGCACGCCGCCGTCGGACACTCACCGGAGCTGATCCCCCCAACAGCTCAAGCAGGACCCCCAACAGGACACCCCTAAGGACTCCAATGACCAACGCACCCATTACGGACCACACGGTCCCCGCCCAGGCGCACGCCTCCGAACGGGCCCTTCATGCAGAGGACAAGGGCTATCACAAGAGCCTGAAGCCGCGCCAGATCCAGATGATCGCGATCGGCGGCGCCATCGGCACCGGCCTGTTCCTCGGCGCCGGCGGCCGCCTCAACGCCGCGGGCCCGTCCCTTGTCATCGCGTACGCGGTCTGCGGCTTCTTTGCCTTCCTGATCCTGCGCGCACTGGGCGAACTGGTTCTGCACCGCCCGTCGTCGGGCTCGTTCGTCTCCTACGCCCGCGAGTTCTTCGGCGAGAAGGCGGCGTTCGTCTCCGGCTGGTTCTACTGGATCAACTGGGCCACCACCACCATCGTGGACATCACCGCCGCGGCCCTGTACATGAACTTCTTCGGCAACTACATCCCCTGGATGGCGGCTGTTCCGCAGTGGGCCTGGGCCCTGATCGCCCTGGTGGTGGTCCTGTGCCTGAACCTGGTCTCGGTCAAGGTGTTCGGCGAGATGGAGTTCTGGTTCGCGCTGATCAAGGTGGCCGCCCTGGTCGCATTCCTGGTCATCGGCACCTACTTCGTCATCTTCGGCACCCCGGTTGAGGGCCAGCAGGTCGGCTTCAGCCTCATCACGGACCACGGCGGCATCTTCCCCAACGGTTTCCTGCCCATGATCATCCTCATGCAGGGCGTGCTGTTCGCCTACGCCTCGATCGAGCTCGTAGGCACCGCAGCCGGCGAAACCGAGAACCCCGAAAAGATCATGCCCAAGGCCATCAACTCCGTGGTCTTCCGCATCGGGGTCTTCTACGTCGGCTCCGTCATCCTGCTGGCCCTGCTCCTGCCGTACACCTCGTACGAGAAGGGCGTCAGCCCGTTCGTGACGTTCTTCGGCTCCATCGGCATCCAGGGCGTGGACGTCATCATGAACCTCGTGGTCCTCACCGCCGCCCTGTCCTCGCTGAACGCAGGCCTGTACTCCACCGGCCGCATCCTGCGCTCCATGTCCGTGGCCGGATCGGCCCCGAAGTTCGCCCAGCGCATGAACAAGGCAGGCGTCCCCTACGGCGGCATCGCGATCACCGCCGGCGTCTCGCTGCTCGGCGTCCCGCTGAACTACCTGGTCCCGGCGCAGGCCTTCGAGATCGTCCTCAACGTCGCCTCCGTGGGCATCATCGTCACGTGGGCCACGATCGTCCTGTGCCAGATGCAGCTCAAGCGCTGGGCGGACAAGGGCTGGCTGAAGCGCCCGTCCTTCCGGATGTTCGGCGCCCCGTACACCGGCTACCTTTCGCTGCTCTTCCTCGTGGGTGTGCTGGTGATGGTGTTCATCGACTCCCCGCTCACGTTGCTGGTCACCCTGGTGGCCTGCGCGCTCATGGTGGGCGGCTGGTACGCCTGCCGCAAGCAGATCCACGAGCTCGCCGCGGCCCGCGACGGCTTCACCGGCAGCTCCCCGGTGATCGCCAACCGTCCGGTGTCCGGAGCCGAGGACAGGATCTAACGCTCCAGTAAAGTGCCCGACGGCGGCGCCCGGATTCCGTGACAGCGGAACCATGGGTGCCGCCGTCGGGCGTTAAACGCAAACATCCGATGATTGATGGCTAAGATTGCTTCATGGCTGTGACGGATGAAGCGATCGGCAAGATCAAGGACATGTTGATCTGCGGCGAACTCAAGGCGGGCGACCGGCTCCCCCCGGAGAAGGAACTGAGCGAACGGCTCGGGCTGTCCCGCAGTTCCCTGCGCGAGGCCGTCAAGGCGCTCGAACTCATCCGGGTGCTGGACGTCCGCCGCGGCGACGGCACCTATGTGACCAGCCTGGACGCGCGGCTCCTCAACGAGGCCGTGGCCTTCGTGGTGGACCTGCACCAGGACCGCTCCATCCTGGAACTCTTTGAGGTCCGACGAATCCTGGAACCGGCCACGGCGCACATCGCCGCAGGCAAGATGACGCCCGAGGACATCCAGGCCCTGCGCGCCACGATGCTGGGCATCGACGAGAACACCGACGTCGAGGAACTCGTGGCCCACGACCTCCAGTTCCACAACATCATCACCAACGCCGCCGGCAACGACTACCTCGGCGGCCTCCTCGAAGCCCTCTCCAGCAGCACCGTCCGGGCCCGCATCTGGCGCGGCCTGACCCAGGAGAAGGCCGTGGCCCATACCCTCGCGGAGCACAAGGCCATTGCCGACGCCCTGGAACGCGGCGACGCCGAGCTGGTCCGGGCCCTCGTCACGGTCCACATCAGCGGCGTCGAGGCCTGGCTGCGGCAGGCGCTGTAGGCCGCGTGCCGCCCAGGCCGCCCCGGAAACTGCACCTGCTGAGGACCGGCGCACCAACTGCACCGGGTGCCGAGTTCATTACTGGGCGCGGAAATGCCCGGCTGCCGGTATTCTCCACGGGTCAGAGCCCGTAGCTCCGTCGTGCCGTGCCTTCGAGGACGGCCTGCCGTCCGGCAGGGTCCAGTTCGCCGGCCAGTTCCAGCAGCACTGCGAGGGTGCGGCCGTAGGGGGCGCCCAGGGTGCTGACCGGCCAGTCGCCGCCGATCATGAGCCGCTCCGGGCCGAAGGCCTCCAGCGCCTCGTCCCACAGCGGCCGCAGGGCCTCCGCCGTGTACGGGACGCCTGGCAGGTGCAGCCCGGACAGCTTGGCCACCGTGTTGGGCAGCCCGGCCAGGGCCCGGAAATCGCGGCGCCAGGCGGCCATGGAATCCGAATCCGCCAGTGCAAGGTCCGCCAGCGGCGGCTTGCCGAGGTGGTCCAGCACCACTGTCAGCTCCGGCAGCTCCCGGGCCAGCTGGACGGTCCGGCCAAGGTGCCTCGGAAAGGCGTCCGGAACGTCGAAGGCCAGGCCATGCCCTGCCAGCAGGCCGAGGGATTCCCGGACCTCCGGCAGTTCCAGGAAGTCGTCCCGGGGATCGTCGTGGACCAGGTGCCGGACGCCGCGGAATTTGGGGTTCCGCACCAGACGCTGCAGCTCTTCCGCCGCCTCCGCGGGCTTGTCGAGCGGGATCCAGCCCACGACGCCGAGGATCCAGCGGTTCCGGTTCGCGGCGGCGAGCATGGCGTCCGTGTCCGCCGTGGTGTCGTCCGCCTGGACGAGCACCGCACCGCCGACGCCGGCCGCTAGCAGGGTCTCCCGGGCCTCGGCCTCGCCGTAGCTGCGGAACAGCCCGCCGTGTTGCGGGCCCAGCCAGGCGTACGCGCCCGCGGCCGATCCGCCGTCGAGGTCCCAGAGGTGGAGGTGCGCGTCAAGCACGCCGCACCGCCGCCAGGGCCGCCCAGAGTTCCTCGGGGACGTCCTCGGCCATCCGGGCCGCATTCCCGGCCGCCTGCTCCGGGCGGCTGGCCCCCACTGTCACGTTGACGACGGCGGGATGGCGCAGGCTGAACTGGAGGGCCGCCGTCGGGAGCTCCACACCGAAGTCCCGGCACACGCCGGCCAGCGCCCGCGCCCGCTCCACCAGGGCCCGGGGCGCGCGCCCGTAGTTGTAGTGCGCGTCCTCGGGGACCTCGGGCCGGGCCAGCAGCCCGGAGTTGAAGACGCCTACGTTCACGACGCCGGTGCCGCGGGCGGTGCAGCGGTCCAGCAGCGGGACGCCGGGCTGCTCCAGGAGGGTGTAGCGGCCGGCAAGCATCACGAGATCCAGCTCGGCGGACTCGACGCACTCGAGCGCAGCCTCCGCCGAGTTGGTCCCGACGCCGATGGCCCGGACCAGGCCTTCCGCACGCAATTTCTCGAGCACGGGCAGGGCATGGCTGATGCCGGCCTCGAGGTCATGGACGTCGGGGTCGTGCAGGTACGCGATGTCCACGTGGTCCAGGCCCAGCCGGCCGAGCGAGTCCTCGAGGCTGCGGCGGATGCCGGCCTCGGAGAAGTCCCACACGCGCAGGCTGTCTGCGGGAACGTCGAAGCCTTCGTCGTCGAGCCGGCCCTGAGCATCTTGCGGCTCCAGCAGCCGGCCCACCTTGGTGGAGATGGTGAAGCTGTCCCGGGGCTTGTCCCGGAGCACGGCGCCGAGGCGCCGCTCGGACAGGCCCAGGCCGTAGTGCGGCGCGGTGTCGAAGTAGCGCACGCCGGCGTCCCAGGCCGCGTTGATGGTGTCCTCGGCCTGCGAATCGGGCATGGCACGGTACAGGTTCCCGATGCCGGCGGCGCCGAAACCGAGCCTGCCCAGCCGGGCCGCCTCAGGCTGCCCGCCCAGCTCGGAGGCCGCGCTCATGCGAGCTCCCAGACGAGCGGGATGCCGGAATCGTTGCCGGAGTAATCGTCCTGGACCTCCAGCAGCTCCGCCATGCGGGCCTGCCAGGGCACATTGGCCGGGTGGCCTGCGAGCGCCCGGCGCATGGCCTGGTAGTCCTCAACGTCCACCAGGTGGAAGAGGTCCTGGCCGCTGCGCCAGATGCGCCAGTTGCCCACGCCGGCTTCCTTCAGTGCCGCGGCCAGTTCGGCGGGGATCACCGCGTGGACGGAGTCGTATTCCTGTTCCGCCCCGGGCTTGAGCCGGGTGTGCAGGGCGACGGTCTCAGGCACCGGAGACGCCTTCCTTGAGGAACAGCTCCAGCACGGGCACGGCCACATCGGGCCGCTGGACCGGAAGCTTGATGGTCAGGGTCCCGGCGGGCTGGGCGCCGGGGGTGGTGTTGTAGGCCTGCTGGTTGGGGTCGCTCTCCTTGAGGAACACCTCCGAGGCGTCGTTGAGCAGCTGGGCGTAGTCCACCTTCCCGGCCAGCCCAGGAAGGTGCACGAACTCGAACGGCCAGGCGAACAGGTGCACGTAGAGCCTGTCGCCACGCTGCGTGTAGCGGGCATCCGCCGGCGGAGTGAAGCCGGAGGGACCTGCGCCGTGGATGGAGCGGCCGTGCAGGTGCATCCAGTCCCCAATTCCCTGCAGCGAGGCCGCGGCGCGGGGGTCGAGGTTGCCGCGGGCGGTGGGGCCGACATTGAGCAGCAGGTTGCCGCCCTTGGAGACCCCGTCCACGAGCATCCGGATGAGCAGGTCCACGGACTTGTAGTCCAGGTTGTCGCGGTCGTAGCCCCAGCTGCCGTTGAGGGTCTGGCAGGCCTCCCAGGTGACCGGAACGCCGTCGGACATCATGGGACCGGCCGGCTGGTACTGCTCGGGGGTGACGAAGTCGCCCGGAATGTCGAGGCGGTCGTTGACCACGATGCCCGGCTGCAGCTCGCGGACCATGGCCAGCAGGGACTCGGAGTCCCAGTCCTTGCGCCCCTTGCCGCCCCAGAACTCATCGGGGTTGGCATCCGAGTAGGAGAAGTCGAAGAACAGGTAGTCGATGGTGCCGTAGTTGCTGAGCAGTTCGCGCACCTGGCCGTGCAGGTAGTCGCGGTAGCGGCCCATGTCGCGGCCCTGGTTCAGGGCGTCGACGTCCCCGGCATTGCGCAGGGGGTGCACGCTGTCCACCGTGAAATCGGGATGGTGCCAGTCGATCAGCGAGTAGTAGAAGCCCACCTTGAGGCCTTCGGCGCGCAGGGCCGCCACGTAGGGGGCGATGAGGTCGCGGCCCGCCGGCGTGTTGCTGGCCTTGTAGTCGGTGAGGGCCGAGTCCCAGAGGCAGAAGCCCTCGTGGTGCTTGGTGGTGAACACCACGTACTTCATTCCGGCGTCCCGGGCGGCACGGGCCCACTCGCGGGGATCGTAGAGGTCCGGGTCAAAGCGGCGGAAGTACTTGGCGTACTCCTCCACGGGGGTCTGCTCGCGGTTCATCACCCATTCGTGGCGGGCCGGCAGGGCGTAGAGGCCCCAGTGCACAAACATGCCAAACCGCGCCTCTTCGAACCATGGTGCGTGCTGGATCAACGGGATTCCTTCCGGGTCGTCTCAAGTACAGCGCCCGCGGCCCAGACGGGGCCCTCGGGATAGCTGTAGTCGGCCAGTGTCTCACGGAGCATTTCAGTCCCAGCGCCAGGGGCCGACGGCGGCCAGTAGCTGCCGCCGTGGACGTCCACCGGCGTCACGAAGTGCTCGTGGAGGTGGTCCACGAACTCGATCATCCGGTCCTCTTTGGTGCCGGACACTGCCACGAAATCGAACATGGAGAGGTGCTGCACGGCTTCGCAGAGGCCCACGCCGCCGGCATGCGGGCAGACGCGGACGCCGAACTTCGCCGCGAGGAGCAGGATGGCGATGTTCTCGTTGACGCCGGCCACCCGGGCGGCATCGATCTGCAGCACCTGCAGGGCACCGGCCTGGAGCATCTGCTTGAACATCACCCGGTTCTGCACGTGCTCACCGGTGGCCACGGGGATCGGGGCAACCCCGCGGGCGATGGCCGCGTGGCCCAGCACGTCGTCCGGGCTGGTGGGTTCCTCAATCCAGGCGATGCCGTACGGCGCCAGGTGGGCCATCCAGTCGATCGCGTCCTGGACGTCCCAGCGCTGGTTGGCGTCGACGGCGATCCTCACGTCCGGGCCCACGGCATCGCGCGCGGTGCGGACGCGGCGGATGTCGTCCTCCAGCGACGCCCCGACCTTGAGCTTGATCTGTGTGAATCCCTCGGCCACGGCTTCCTTGGCCAGTCGCGCGAGCTTGTCGTCGCTGTATCCCAGCCAGCCCGGCGTCGTGGTGTATCCCGGGTAGCCTTCGGCCAGCAGCGCTGCCTTGCGCGCCTCCCGTCCGGGTTCCGCGGCGCGGAGCATGGCCAGTGCTTCCTCCGGGGTCAGGGCGTCGCTGAGGTAGCGGAAGTCCACCAGGGCCACAAGGTCCTCCGGGCTCATGCCGGAAAGCAGTTCCCACAGCGGCAGGCCGGCCCGCTTGGCCTTGAGGTCCCACAGGGCGTTGACGACGGCGCCGATCGCCATGTGGATGACGCCCTTTTCCGGGCCGAGCCAGCGGAGCTGGGAATCGTGGGCCAGAAGCTTCCAGGTGGCGCCCATGTCGGCGAGCAATTCCTCGACGTTGCGGCCCAGGACGTGGTGGCGGAGGGCCTCGATCGCCGCGGTTTCCACCTCGTTGCCGCGGCCGATGGTGAAGACGAAGCCGTGGCCCCCGTGGCCGTCGCCGGCGTCCGTGCGGATGATCAGGTAGGCGGCCGAGTAGTCGGGATCCGGATTCATGGCGTCCGAGCCGTCCAGGTCCTGCGAGGTGGGGAACCGGATGTCGAAGGTGTCCACGGCGGTGATGACGCTCATTGTGCTCCTAGCTTGGCAGCTATTGGTCGTTAAATCTGCACTGAGCCTAAACATCCGATGTCTGTATTGTCAATGGGTCACATTTCCGTATTATGGAGGACAACATCACACTAGAGCTCGGATGTTAGTCCCAGAGCAGGAGGAAGCCATGAACTTGAAATTCGCCAGGCTGGGCACGGCCGGAAACGAGCAGCCGGTTGTTGTCGCCCAGGACACGAACGGCACTGAAAAGTACTTCAGCCTTGCGGCGCTGACCGGGGACATCGATGGCGGTTTCCTCGCCGCGGACGGCATCTCCCGCACCCGCGAGGCCCTTGCATCCGGCAATCTGCCCGAGATTTCGGCCGAGGGGCTCCGAATCGGCTCGCCCATTGCCCGCCCCGGCTCGGTGGTCTGCATCGGCCTGAACTACACCGCCCACGCCGCCGAATCCGGCGCGGAGCCGCCCACCGTGCCTGTCGTCTTCCTCAAGCCGGCCAACACGGTCAGCGGGCCGTTCGACGCCGCCCCCATTCCGCCGTCGTCGGAAAAGTACGACTGGGAGGTGGAACTGGGCATCGTGATCGGCCGGGAAGCGTCATACCTTTCCAGCACGGACGAGGCCGCCGAATGCATCGCCGGCTACGTGGCCGCCAACGATCTCTCCGAGCGCGAGTACCAGATTCCGGGCGCCGCCGGCCAGTGGACCAAGGGCAAGTCCCTGCCGTCCTCCACGCCGCTGGGCCCCTGGCTTGTCCCGGCCGGGCAGCTCGACGCCGGCAACCTCGGACTGCGCACCTGGGTCAACGGCGAGATCCGGCAGTCCTCCAACACCTCGGACATGATCTTCGACCCCGCCACCGTGGTCCACCACCTCAGCCAGTACATGGTCCTGGAACCGGGCGATGTGATCCTCACCGGCACCCCCGAGGGCGTGGCGCTCTCCGGCCGCTTCCAGTACATCCAGCCCGGCGACGTCGTGGAGCTCGAAGTCGACGGACTCGGCCGCCAGCGCCGGGAGTTCTACCGGGCGCAGACGCGGGCGGAATCGCTGTCCTCGGCCGCCGGGCAGGGGGCGTGAGCACCGAATTCGAGGGCCTCGCAGCCCTGGTGACGGGCGGGGCATCCGGCATCGGCGCGGCCATCGCGGACCGCCTCGCCGCAGGTGGAGCGAAGGTGGCCGTGCTGGACCTGAACCCGGCCGGTTCGCCGCATTTCGGCGTCGAATGCAACGTGGCCGATGACGCCTCGGTGCGGGCCGCCGTCGACGCCGTCGCCGCGAAGTTCGGCCGCCTGGACGTGGTGGTCAACAACGCCGGGATCGGCGCCCAGGGCGACATCGCCGCAAATGACGACGCCGAGTGGCACCGCGTGCTGGACATCAACGTCGTCGGGATTGCCCGCGTCAGCCGTGCGGCACTGCCGTACCTGCGCGAATCTCCGGCCGCGGCGATCGTCAACACCTGCTCCATCGCCGCGACGGCGGGGCTGCAGCAGCGCGCGCTGTATTCGGCGTCGAAGGGTGCCGTACTGTCCCTGACCCTGGCGATGGCCGCCGACCACGTCCGCGAAGGCATCCGGGTGAACTGCGTGAACCCGGGCACCGTGGACACGCCTTGGGTGGGTCGCCTGCTCGATTCCGCCGCCGACCCCGCCGCGGAACGCGCCGCCCTCAACGCCCGGCAGCCGCACGGCCGCCTGGTGGATGCGGCCGAGGTGGCCGGCGCCGTGGCCTACCTCGCGAGCCCTCTGTCCGGTTCGACGTCGGGCACGTCCCTGGCGATCGACGGCGGCATGCAGGGCCTGCGGCTGCGGCCGGTGGGCTAGGGGTTCCCCGCCCTCGCTTACCCGCGAACTCGCGGCTCCGGGGCCGTGCTGTTCCCCGTCTAGTCGGCGGACGACGACGGCGGAGGGTCGCCTTATGGGGCTCTTCGCGGTTCGTGGTGAATTGACCTGCTGAAGGGTGTTCACGCTGCGACTCTCGCGGCGCTGGTGAGCAGGATACGGGATCGGTAGTTGCGCTCGTTGCTCACCGTCGACCAGGTGCTCGAGCGGCGCCGGGGGCCGACGCCGGCAGACCAGGTGCTCGACGCGCTGCGCGACGTCTACGACACCTGCCCCAAGTGCGGCACGTACACCGGCGGGCAGCCGCACGGGTGCTAGGCCAGCGAGCGGAGGCCCGATCTTGTGTCACCGTTCGCAGTGGACTTCTTCGCGTACCCGCTTAGATCGGTCAACGGCGCACCCGATAGCGCAGGTGAAGCACCCGGTTGCCCTGAATCACCACGTCAGGATCCTCCAACAGGTGCTGCGCGTGGACCGACCCGAAGTAGCGCTTGCCGGACCCGAACACGACGGGTACGACGTCCATGCGCACCTCGTCGATCAGGCCCGCGGCAAGCACCTGGCCACCGACGTCGCCAGCGGCGACCTCGACCATGCGGTCACCGGCAAGCTCCTGCGCCTTGGCCACGGCTGCCTCGACGCCGTCGACGAAGTGAAACGGCGCCTCGGGGTCCCAGCCCTCAGGCTCCGGCCGGTGCGTCACGACGACCACGTGGTCGACCCCGCCCGGAGGCTTCCCGTCCCAGCCGTCCGTCAAGTCGAAGACGTGGCGGCCGACTAGTGTCGCCCCGATCTGGTCCCAGTACGGCCGGGTGTAGTCGTAGGACGTCTGCGACACCTTCAACTCGCCGCTCTCGTCCAACGGCACGTCACCGCTGGACAACCAGTCGAACAGGGGTCCGGGCTGGTCATTCTCGTCCGCGATGAAGCCGTCCACCGACACCGAGCTGTACATGACCACCTTGCCCATGGGGCTCTCCTTTGCCTTGGGGTGCCCCCAGATTAGCGGCTCTCCGCGGGTTCGTGGGCGAATTGACCTGCTGAAGGGAGTTCACGCTGCGACTCTCGCGGCGCTGGTGAGCAGGATACGGGATCGGTAGTTGCGCTCGTTGCGGAAGCCGCGGCCGGTGCGCTTGATGTGCTTGATCTTCGTGTTCGCTGCCTCGGTGCGGGCGTTGGTTGCGCCGGTGACGATGAGCACCTCGATCTGTTCCCACCAGGTGCAGATCGTCTCGAACAGGCGTCGTCTCGGGCATGTCGGCGGCCAGCACGGCCATGCCCAGACGCATCTTCGCGTCGTGCGCGTCGGCGATCGAGCCGGTCCTCAGCAGCATGCGGACGTGCTCTTTGACGCCCCAGGCGGCGCCCAGCTCGTCGGTGGGCAAGTTGAAGATCAGGCTCGCCGCATCACGCCGCAGCCCATAGGCTCGTACATGGCTCGTGGTCCTCAGGATCGGTTGTCTCTAGCAACACCCATTCCAGCAGGGCCACGAGCCCCGTCACATCACTGCGACACCGCGCCCTTCACCACGAACCTTGAAGAGCCCCTTAAGGTGGCCCTCCGCCGTCGTCGTCCAGACCCCCGTGCGGCGTTCCGGGTCCGATCAGCCCGGCTCAGCGATCTTCCATCAGGCTGACGAATTCCCCGGTGGCGCAACCGGATCTATCCAACAGGCGCCCCAGGTGCTTGAAGACGCGGACGACCATGGACCGATCCATGATCACGGCATCAGGCAGCCGCCTTTCGAGTTCGGCCTCGAGCCTGAGCGTGTCGGACCCGCTGCGGGCACTGAGCGCCACAATCAAATTCCATTGGCCGGTGGTCACGCCGGCGAACTGCACCTCAGGTATCCCGGCGAGTGTTTCGCGTGCCCCGCTGATCGACAAACTCGGCACCTGGATGAAGTACCACGACACCGTCGGCCAGGTCGAATATGGCTGCGCGACGTCCACCCTGAGGTCCAGGGACCCCTGCTGCCTCATCGTGGCGATCGCATCCCCGACCCGCTGCGGACTCATGCCCAGGATCCCCGACAGTTCCACATTGGTCGCCCGCGCGTTCCGCTCAAGGGCGCTAACCACCCGTGACATGGTCTGCTGCGGGACGACTTTCGCGGCTCCGGGGCGCGGGGGCCTGAACCTCGGGATCCGGGCCGCCTGCGCGGGCGTGAGCGCCCGGAGGGTCCACTGCGATCCGATCTTCACGGTTACATTGACGATGTGCGTTCGGACCAGACGCACCGAGGGCAGCCGGCCCAGTTTGACGAGAATGTACTCCGCCAGTTCGTCGTCGTTCCTGGTGGACAGCGTCATCAGGATGTCACGGAATCCGCTCGTGAGGTCGATCGAATAGATCGCGGGATCCCGGCCGGCTTCTTCGGCCGTCGCGAGAGCTTGCCCGGGTTCGCACTGTATTTCGACGATGGCCAGGCTGCGCGGGGAATCCATTCCATGCATGGCAGTGATCCAGGCCAGCCCGGTGGCGGAGATCCTTTCCCAGCGTCGGGAAAGCGTCACGGAGTCGGCGCCGATGACATTGGCGAGGGACGTCCACGGCACCCTCGGTTCGATCTGGAGCGCATTGATAATCTGCAGATCCAGCTCGTCAAGCTGATCTTTATTCACATGACTTCCTTATATCACCAGAATCCTGCATATCAGCATGCGCTTGTGTTGCCGATGTCACAGTATTCCACGTCACAACCGCATCTGGCGCGTTTCCTAGGAAGGAACCCCCAATATGGACACAGCCCACCAACGGGCCACTCACAGGACAGGCGCCAAGCTTCGCCTGTTCGTCCCCGTACTGATTGCCCTGGAACTCTTCTCCGGTCTGGTCCAGGGCTGGATAGTGCCCTTGCTGGGAGAGATCGGGCGCGTTTATGACGTGCCCGCCGGGGCGACCAGCTGGGTATTTGCCGTGGGACTGCTCTCTTCTGCCGTCTCCGTGCCGCTGCTCGCCATGCTTGGTGACCGGTTCGGGCACCAGAAACTGCTGGTGATCTCGGTGACGCTCGTGGCTGCCGGCTCCCTGCTGATCGCGTTTGCCCCCAATTTCACCTTGCTCCTGCTCGGCGTGGCCGTCCAGGGTCCGGTGGCAGCATTCCTTCCGCTCGATATGGCGCTGCTCAAGGCACACCGCCTGCGGTCGGCCAACCGGGACATCGGGTTGATCGTGGGCACCCTCACCATCGGGCTGGCCGCGGGCATGGTGCTGTCCGGTGTGGCGCTGGATGCCCTGGGAAGCCTCGCCGTCGTGCAGATGATTCCGGCCATCGGAATCACTCTGCTTGTGCCGGCCATCTGGCTCCTGGTTCCCGAGACCAGCCCCGATGCCACCCGGCGCATTGACTGGAAGGGAGCCGTGTTCCTCGGGACGGGCCTGGTGGGCATCATGTTCGGACTGTCCGAGGCCCCGCATCAAGGGTGGACGTCGTCGCAGGCCCTGCTCCCCCTGGCCGCCGGGATCATCGCCCTGCTGCTCTTTTTCGGGGTGGAGAAGCGGGCCGAGTCCCCTCTCGTGGACCTCAAGGTCATCCGCGCCTCGCGGCTGGGCATGCCGATCGGCATCGGCTTCCTGGGTGCTGTCACGATGTTCGGCAACCAGGCCCCGCCCGTGCTCTACCTGACCGCCAACCCCAATCTGCTCGGCTACGGCGGAGGCCTGTCCGCGGCCGCCGTCGGGATGGTTCTCGCCATCAGCTCCGCCAGCCTGGCACTCGGCACGTTCGTCTCGTATCCGGTGGGCCGGGCGATCGGGCAGAAAGCCGGCTTGGTGTTTGCGTTCCTGGTGTCGGCCGCGGCCCTGCTGTGCCTGGCATTCGTGCCCTCGTCCGCCGTGCTCGTGATCGTCTGGATGGCGGTCGCAGGATTCGGCAACGGAATCGTCCTCAGCGCGCTGCCGGCGGTCGTGATCGACCGGGCTCCGGCCTCCGCCCCGGCGTCAGCGTCGGGCGTCTACAACACCGCCCGTACCATCGGCGGTTCCCTGGCCGGGGCGTTCGTGGCTTCGGTGACCACGGTGCTGGTCGTCTCGGTCGGCGGCTCCGGATCCACCGTCACGGCGCCCTCGCTGCAGGCGTTCCAAGTGATCTGGACTGTCTTTGCTGTGCTGAACGTGGCCGCTGCCGTCGCCTCCATTTTTCTCTCGCGCGGCAGCGCCGAAGGCCAGGAGGAGACAGCGCTGGCGGACTCCGACTCCGACCGTGCGCCCGTCAGCGTTCAGCCCTAAGACCCCGGAAAAGCACATGAAAGACAGGAACCTTCACCATGACCCCAGAAACATCCACGACCGTGCGGGACATCATCACGAAAGCCGTCGAACGGCACCGCGACTCACTGCTGCAGCTAAGCCATAGCATCGGCACCCATCCCGAACTGGCCTTCGAGGAGTTCCATGCGGCTGCCGAGGTGGCCGACGTGCTCGAGCGTGCGGGATTCGCCGTCGAGCGGGGAGCCTACGGGCTGCCCACTGCGCTCGAATCGGTCTACGGAAACGGCGATTGCACGGTGGCGCTGGTCGCCGAGTATGACGCGCTGCCCGGCATCGGCCATGCCTGCGGCCACAATGTCATCGCAGGCGCGGCCGTTGGAGCAGCACTCGCACTCAAGGACGTGGCGGAGACGCTGAACCTCCGGGTCAAGCTCCTCGGCACCCCTGCCGAAGAGGCTGGCGGCGGCAAGATCCTCATGCTCGAACAGGGCGCCTGGGACGACGCCGACTTCTCCCTCATGGTGCACGGCTTCACCGGCCCGCAGATCCCGTGTGCATCCTTCACCACACAGGCGTACGAGCACATCACGGTGACTTTCACGGGTCGGGCCGCCCACGCTGCCGCCGCACCCCACGAAGGAGTGAATGCTGGAGACGCGGCAACCTTGGCGCAGGTGGCCTTGGGGCTGCTCCGCCAGCAACTCAAGACCAGCGTCGTCGTTGCGTCATTCGTTGAGTGTGGCGGAGCGGCGACCAACATCATTCCGGGACAGAGCACCATTCAGGTTGAAATCAGGGCCTTCGATGAAGACGACTGGTTTGACGCTAGCACCCGTGTGCGGGCTTGCATCGAAGGAGCCGCCATGGCCAGCGGCTGCCAGGTGAGGATCGAGCGGACCGAGGAACCGTATGCACCCATGCGCCAGCACCCGGACCTTGCCCGCTACTGGGACGGAAACATCGAGGAACTGGGCTACCGGATCGAAGTGCCTGCCGCTTCCGGCGGCGGCGGATCCACGGACATGGGCAACGTTTCCTTGTTCTTGCCCTCCATCCATCCGAGCCTGTCTTTCCGGAACTGCGACGCCGTTCCGCACACCCTCGAGTTCGCCGAAGCCGCCGTTTCGCCGGCCGGAGACCGGGCAGTTATCGATGGGGCACTGGCATTGGCCCTCACCGTTGCGGATGTGGCCATCGACCAGGAGCTGCGCGCCGGCCTTCGCGAACTCCGGGCAGAGCGGGCAGCGAACGCGGTCGGTGCCGAACTGATCGGCACCGCCGCCGAAGCCTAGGATCTCCCTGTCAGTTCCCGTCCTTCCTAGGCTCAGGACGGGAACGACGCCACCCTCCCTCGACCACCGCACGCCGCGAACCCGCGGCTGTGGCCCGGACATGACGCCTGCAGACGTCGAGTCCGGGCCACAGCCACTATCCCGCCGAAATGCTATGCCCGGAAGACCCTCTCGCGGCTCCGGTCGATCACCGGCTCCGGATCGTTCCTGAACTCCCGGTGGCGGCGTGGGAAGACCCAGAAACTGAAGTCCTTCGCGTCCACCCGGGGCTCCGGGCGCTCCTCAGGTTCCCGTGAGGCATCCTTCTTGGTGTCCCACCGGTAATCCTTGCTGTACGGGTAGCACATCACAGACCTCCTTCCAGCGACTGCCCCTTAATCCTCCTCCCGTTCCGCCGCGCGGTCGACCCTTTCGGGCTCCGTCCGGCGTAACGCAACGGGGCGGCAACCTCCGGCGCACGCACTTCGCCTATGCTCGACTTCCAAAGGCATCAACGGCGATCCACCAAGGAGCAAGGCCATGAGCAACTGGCGCATCAGGGACTTCCACTCGTCCGATCTGGACGGCATCCTGCATCTGTGGGAGTCACTCAAGGCGGACGGCGTCGAGCCCGTCTACGCGCTGTCCGAGGTGCTCGCGTCCTGCGAGAAGGACCACGCGGTGGTGGCGGTGCAGGGTGATCAGGTGGTGGGCGCCGCCGTCGGACGCGCCGCGCACGACCAAGGCTGGATCGTCTTCCTCGCCACGCTGCCCGAGTTCCGCGGGCGCGGCATCGGCACCTCGCTGCTGGCCGCCGTCGAGAACCGCATGGCGCCGCACGGCCTCAACAAGCTCTCCGCGCTCATGCCTGAAACCGAGACGCGCGTGGAGGCGTTCCTGGGCCGCGGGTTCGTGGTGAAGAAGAACCTGCGCTACTTCGAGCGGACCATCCCGGTGCAGCGCCAGGAGCTGGAGCCGCTCGGCCTGCTCGGCGGCCGGATCCTGGCCCGCGATCTGTGGGAGAACGTGGCGGGCATGCGGCGCGAGAAGGAACTGCTGGAGCGCCGCCTGGTGCTGCCGCTCGCCGAGGCCGACCTCGCCGATGAATACGGCGTGGTGCCGCCGCGCGCCGTGGTCCTCTTCGGCCCCCCCGGCACCGGCAAGACCACCTTCGCCAAGGCGATCGCGTCACGCCTGGAGTGGCCGTTCGTGGAGGTCTTCCCCTCCCGCCTGGCCGCCGACCCCAAGGGCCTGGCCGGCGCACTGCGCGAGACCTTCCTGGAAATCGCCGAGCTCGAGCACTGTGTGGTGTTCATCGACGAGGTGGAGGAAATCGCCTCGCAGCGTGCCGGGGACCCGCCGTCACCGCTGCAGGGCGTCACCAACGAACTCCTCAAGATCATCCCCGCCTTCCGCGAACAGCCCGGCCGCCTGCTGGTCTGCGCCACCAACTTCATCCGGGCCCTGGACAGCGCGTTCCTGCGCCACGGCCGCTTCGACTACGTCATCCCCATCGGCCTGCCGGACACCCACGCCCGCGAGGCCATGTGGCAGCGCTTCATTCCGGCCGCCGTGGTGGACGACGTTGATGTGCAGCTTCTGGTGGAGCGCACCCAGGGCTTCTCCCCCGCGGACATTGAGTACGCGGCCCGGAGCGCCTCCCAGCGTGCGCTCGAAAAAGCCGTGTACGACGACGGCGGTGCCGGCGGCGGCAATGGTGCCGGCGGCGTGTCCGCCAACGGGCGCAGGGGGCCGGTCACCCAGGACTACCTCGATGCGATCGGCGACACCCGCACCACGGTCAGCGAGGAGGTCCACCGGGACTTCCTCGAGGACATCGAGGTGCTGGGCCGCGTGTAGCCCCTGTTCGCATCCCGAATTCGCGGGTAACGTGCCAGCTCGCTGCAAGTTCGGTTTACGGCGAACTCGCACGCTTCCCGCGAGCTGTGACACCCACGGCCACGCCAGGAGGAAACCATGGTGCTTTTTCTAACCATCCTGAGCGGCATCGCCTGGACGGTCGTCTACATCGAGGCCATCCGGCTCGGCTTCCGGGACAGGAGCTATGCGATCCCGGTCGCGGCCTTGGGCCTCAACATTGCCTGGGAGTTCCTCTACGCGGCCCACGGCCTGGCGACAAGGATCGACGTCCAAGTAGTCATCAACATCGCCTGGGCACTGGCCGACGTGGTGATTGTCTACACTTTCCTCAGGTTTGGCCGCGCCGAGTTGCCCTCATTTGTCACCAGGCCCTTGTTTGCAGGCTGGGCTGTGCTGCTGTTTCTCACGTCCTTCGTGGTTCAGTGGCTCTTCGTTGTCCAGTTCGATTGGGACAACGCGGCACGCTACGCCGCGTTCCTGCAGAACCTCCTGATGTCCGGCTTGTTCATCGCCATGTTTGCGGTTCGGCGGGGCCTCCGGGGCCAATCGATGCTGATCGCCGTGGCGAAGTGGATCGGGACTCTTGCACCAACGATTTCCTTCGGCTGGTACATTCATTCGCCGTTCATCCTTGGCATCGGCCTGCTCTGCAGCATCTTCGACCTGGCCTACATCGGCCTGCTGTGGTGGGCGCGAAACAGCCCACGGGCGCTTGCCCCGGCTGGGAACCCGTAGCCCTCTGGAGCGGCCCTCTGACGCGGCGGTACGCTGAGCCAGCACATGGAACCGGCACGAACGTGCCGATTCATGGCAACAAACCCTTGATTCCACCTGTCGCGGGGCGGAAAATGGTGAAACCGGCACGTTCGTACCGGCGTCGCGGGCACGAAAGGCAGGCAGCGCATGACATCCCAGGTATTCGCGACGGCGCTCGGCGCCCAGGTCCGGGCACGCCGAGGCTCGCTGAGCTTGAGCCAGTCCGACCTCGCAGATCTCGCGGGTGTCTCGGAACGCTTTGTGCGTTTCGTCGAACAGGGCAAAACAACAGTCCAGCTCGAGCCGCTGCTGGCTGTCCTCTCGGCCCTGGGCCTCGAACTCACGCTGAGTCCAGCTCTCAGCGAAGCGGCACGGCCATGACGTTCCACCGGATCGCCGACGTCTACAAGCAGGGAACCCTGGCCGCCAGGCTGGAGCGCCACGAGGGCGGCACCAAGTTCAGCTACCTTCCCCGGTACCTCGAGTCCCACGGCCCGGCCGTCGCCACCACGCTCCCCCTCAGCCCCGCGCCCGTCTTCACGCCCAGCGGCGCCGTGCCGCCCTACTTCACCGGGCTGCTCCCGGAGGGCCGGCGGCTGAGCTCCCTGCGCCGGGCGGTCAAGGCGAGCGCCGACGACGAACTTGCCCTCCTCATGGCCGCCGGCGGCGACGCCGTGGGCGACGTCCAGACCCTCCCGCACGGCGAGCCGCCCGTGGAAGGAGGCGCCGCCGTCGTACTCGATCCGAAGCTGCCGCTGGACTTCGACGCCCTGCTGGGCAACTCGGGGCTCATCGATCCGGTGGCGCTGGCGGGCGTGCAGGACAAGTTATCCGCGGGGATGATTTCGCTCCCGGTGGCGCAGTCCGGCAAGCGCTTCATCCTCAAGCTCAACGCCCCCGAGTTCCCGTTCGTGGTGGAGAACGAGTTCCTCATGTTCCGCTATGCGCGCAGGCTGCGGATCCCGGTGAGCACAGTGGAGCTGGTGCACGACGTCGCCGGCCGGGCCGGGCTGCTGGTGGAGCGTTTCGACCGCCTCACCGACGCCGACGGCGGAGCGGTGCGCCTGGCCGTCGAGGACGGCGCCCAGGTGCTGGGGCTCTACCCGGCGGACAAGTACAGTGTGCCGTTCGGGCAGGTCTGCGCGGCGCTGGCCGCCCACTGTTCCGCGCCGCTGCCGGCCCTGCGGAACCTGGCCATCCAGCTCGCCTTCGCCTGGCTCTCCGGCAACGGCGACCTCCACGCCAAGAACGTCTCGATGGTGCAGTCGCCGAACGGCGAATTCACCATCGCCCCCGTCTACGACATCCCCTCCACAGTGGTCTATGGAGACAAGACGCTCGCGCTGGCCATCGGCGGCAAGAAGAACGGGATCTCGCGCAAGCACTTCCTGGGCTGGGCCGTGAAGCTTGGGCTGACGGAGCGTGCCGCGGAGCATGTCCTTGAAGCGGCGCTGAAGGCGAGCGGTCCGCTGATCGGGGACCTCGACGCCGGCGCCTCGCCGTTCGGCGCGATGCAGAGCAAGGACTGGGGCAAGGAGCTCAAGCACCGGCGGCGGCTGATGGAGGGCTGAGCAGCAGCTACTCCGGCGCGATCCGGTCCAGTTCAGGCAGCAGGTACGGGTTGATCCGCTCCAGGATCAGCCGGACTTCCTCACGGGGCACGGCGGTGTAGAGCACCGGGCGGGCCTCGGCATAGCGGGTGACCGGCGGCTTGTCCGGCCACTTTTCGGCGAGCGCCCGCACCCGCTCCGGCAGGGAGTTGTGCGCATTGTCGGCAATCTTGACCAGGGTGGCGTCGTGGTCCTCGGCGACGTAGAGGATGCCCGCAGCATAGTCCTCCGGATCGTCGTGGAAGCGCCGGGTCACGCGTTCGATGATGTCCACGGCGCGCTCGGTGACGCCCATGTCCAGCAGTGCCTGCCGGGTGATGGGGGTGTCCTCGGCGATGTCGTGGAGGTAGCCGGCGATCCGGATGTCGTCGTCGAAATCGGCCAGCGCATCCCCCACCGCCAGCACGTGCTCACGGTACGGCCGCTTCAGCTTGTCCTTCTGGCGGTTGTGCGCCACCTCGGCAAGGACCATGGCTGTTTCAACGGTGAATCTAGGTTCGCTCATGCTCCATCCTACTGAGGCAGTAGGATGATCGCCTGCCGCACGGCCGAGCTCAGGAGGACGTTCCGGCAGCCGTTTCCGCCGGGTTCGGCCTGCTGCGGCACGTACCCGAAGCCGAGGTCATACACCGGATCCGCGAACCCCAGGGACGCGCTGGCGCCGTCGTGCCCGAACGCCCGGTAGCTGCCATACGGCATCCGCGCATGCGACTTCATGAACACGGTGCCGAAGGCGCTGGTCTCGCCGAACACGCGGTCGATCCCGAACACCTGCTCGGCCGCGACGGTCTGGATGGTCGCCTCGGTGAGGAGGGGCCCGACGGCGGTCAGGCCGCCGTCGGGGGCCAGCCCGGTGAGCGCGGCAGCGTAGATGCGGGCCATGCCCTCGGCACTGGCGACGCCGGCGGCGGAGCTGAGCCCGGCGGCGCGGACCTCGCGGTTGTTGGGCAGGTCCAGGATGTCGCCGACGGCGGAATTGGCCGCGAGGCCGAAGTGGCTGCTGGGATCCATCCACGGCTGGGAGGGGTCCGCTGTCCAACGGATGGGTTCGAAGCGGGGTTCCTCGGATTCCGGCAGGCCCAGGTAGAAGTGGGCGCCGGTGACGGAGCGGATCCGCTGTTCGAAGATGTCCTGCAGCGTGGTGCCGGTGATGCGCCGGCAGAGTTCCTCCATGAAGACGCCGATGGTGAGGGCGTGGTAGCCGAAGGCGGTTCCGGGCTTCCAGAGCGGCCGCAGGGTGGCAAGCTTGGCGGCGGCGAGCTCGGAGTGGTTGTATTCCTCGAGGGTGAGCCCGCCCTCGACGCCGAGCAGCCCGGCCTGGTGCGAGAGCAGCTGCGCCACGGTGATGGAGGCCTTGCCTTCGGCCCCGAATTCCGGCCAGTACTTGGCCACCTCGGTGTCGAGGTCCAGCGCGCCGTCCTGCACCAGCAGCGCCATGACCAGCCCGGCCATGCCCTTGGAGCAGGAGAAGACGCCCGTGACGGAGTCCGGCCGGACGTGCGGGCCGCCGCTGAGATCCAGGACCTTGACTCCGCGGTGGTAGGCGGCCAGCTGGGCCGAGTAGTCGGGGTCCTCAGCGAGGAAGCTGCGGAACAGATCCGCGACGGATTCAAAGCCGGGGGCGATCGTCTGTACGTCCATCGGAACAGCCTACTGGGCGGCGGCGTGTGCTTTAAGTCCGCTCAGTGCCGTGCGCGGCCGGCTCCCTGCCAGACCCACGGCACGCGCGGAATCCCGGCCGGATCAAACGCGGCGAGCGCGTTGTCCAGCGGCCCGTCGGGCAGTCCCAGCGATCCGAGGATCAGGTCCCGGACGGCCTCCGCGGACAGCCCGACGGCGGCGAGGTCCGCGAGCGTCACCGCGCCGTCGCGCTTGGCCAGCCGCGCGCCGTCGTGGTTCACCACGAGCGGCACGTGCGCGTATTCCGGCACCGGCAGGCCCAGCAGGGAGGCGAGGTACGCCTGCCGCAGTGTGGAGGACAAGAGGTCGTCGCCGCGGACCACCTGGTCGATCCCCTGTTCGGCGTCGTCCACCACCACGGCCAGGTTGTAGGCGGTGACGCCGTCATTGCGCCGGAGCACGAAGTCGTCCACCACGCCGGTGAAGGGTCCGTGAAGCCGGTCCTGCACCGTCCATTCGCCGGCTTCGGAGCGCAGCCGGACCGCGGCGGGGCGGGAGGCCCGGCGGATTTCGAGTTCGGCGGCGTCCAGCCGGCGGCAGGTCCCGGGGTACGCGCCCTGCGGCGCATGCGGGGCCGACGGCGCGTCCTGGATCTCGCGCCGCGTGCAGAAGCACTCGTAGGTGAGGCCGGCGTCGGTGAGCCGTCCGATGGCTTCCGCATAGAGTGCGGCGCGGTCCGTCTGGCGCACGACGGCGGCGTCCCAGCCAACGCCGACGGCCTGCAGATCGCGGAGCTGCCCGGCCTCGGCGCCGGCCCGGGCGCGGTCCAGGTCGTCGACGCGCAGCAGGAAGTCGCGGCCGGTGGACCGGGCAAAAAGCCAGGCCAGGATGGCCGTGCGCAGATTGCCGACGTGCAGCTCGCCTGAGGGGCTCGGGGCGAAGCGGCCTGCGGAAGTCATGGCTCCAGCCTATGCGGCGCGGCCTACTTGGGGATTTCGCGGGCAACGCAAGAGCCCCTCAGCTACCGCAACGTTCGGTGGCTCAGGGGCTCTTGGAGTGCGGCCCGACGATCCGGGCAGGTGCGGAATGACAGTGCGTGAACAAGAGTCAATCAGCGGCAGCTTCCTTGCGGGAAACCTGTCCAGGAAACCGGGTGGTGTGCCGGGGGCCTGTAGCCTGCGGGGTTCCGGCGGTGGCCTCGCCCTGCTTCGTTGCCACTATTTGAGCAGGAGACATACAGTAGGTGCAACAGACATGAGCATTAGTAGTCATTCTGACTAATTTTCAATGAATTGCTGGACAGGAAGTGGTCACTTTGCAGGAACTCGACGCGACCGACCGCCGCATCCTCGCAGCCCTCGACGAGGACCCCAGGGTACCCATCATGGCCCTGGCCCAGAAGCTGCATCTCGCGCGCGGCACCGTCCAGTCCCGGCTGGAGCGGATGACGGCGTCGGGGGCGCTGCGGCCGAACAGCAGCAGGGTACTGCCCTCGGCACTGGGCCGGGGCGTGGCGGCCGCCGTCAGCGCGGAACTGGACCAGAGCCGCCTCAACGAGGCGATTGCCGCCCTGCGCGAGATCCCGGAAGTCCTCGAATGCCACGCCCCGGCCGGCGAAACCGACCTCATCATCCGCGTGGTGGCCACCAGCCCGGACGACCTCTACCGGGTCTCCGAGGAAATCCGCCTGTGCCCGGGAATCGTGCGGACCTCCACCAGCATGTTCCTGCGCGAGGTCATCCCCTACCGGACCACGGGGCTGCTGCAGGGCTGAGCCGCCGCCCGCTTAGGCACCTACACCGGCGGGCCGGTGTTCGATTTCAGGTTCTTCATCACCAGCGTTGAGGTCAGGCGCTCGACGCCGGGAAGCGCCGCGAGCTCGTCGTCGTAGAAGCGCTGGTACGCGGGCAGGTCCGCGGCAATGACCTTCAGCAGGTAGTCCGGCGCGCCGAAAAGCCGCTGCGCCTCCACCACATTCGGCATCGCCGCCACCCGCGCCTCGAAAGCGGCCAGGATGGCACGGTCCACCTGGCGCAGCGTCACGAACACGATCGCCTCGAAACCGAGCCCGACGGCGGCGGGATCGATGTCTGCGCGGTACCCCCGGATCACCCCGGATGTCTCGAGATCGCGCAGCCGCCGGTGGCAGGGTGCCACGGTCAAACCCACCTTGCCGGCCAGCGCCGTGGCAGTCATCCTGCCGTCCTCTTTGAGGTAGCGCAAAATACTTCTGTCTATTCCATCAACCACGCAATTATCTTACCCAAACTGCCGGATTCAGGGCTAAATCAGGGAACACTTATGGGGCGATTTTCCCTAGAGTTTTCCTTGTCACCACTACCCGGGAGCCACCCTTGAATCCGCAGCTATTCCTCGCCTTCATGCTTGTCGCAGCCACGCTGGCCTGCACCCCGGGCGTCGACTGGGCATATTCGATTGCGGCCGGCCTGCGGCAGCGCAGCTTCGTGCCCGCGGTGGCCGGACTGTGCAGCGGCTACGTGGTGCACACCCTCCTCATGGCTGCGGGACTGGCGGCCCTGCTCGCCGGTGTTCCGGGACTGCTCGGCTGGCTCACCCTGGCCGGCGCGGGCTACCTGCTCTGGCTGGGCGCGGGCACCATCCGCTCCTGGCGGGGGGCCAGCTTCAGTGCGGACGACGCCGTCGGGCAGCCCGCAAACCAGCTCCGCACCTTCTTCCAGGGCATGGGCACCAGCGGCATCAACCCCAAGGGCCTGCTGTTCTTCGTGGCGCTGGTGCCGCAGTTCGTCAGCCCCGAAGCGGCGCTGCCGGTCCCGGTGCAGTCGGGCCTCCTGGGGCTGACGTTCGTCCTGCTGGTGGCCGTGGTCTACACGGCAGTGGCCCTGGCCTCGCGGAAGCTGCTGCAGTCCCGGCCGTCGGCGGCGCGGGTGGTGACGTTGTCCAGCGGCATCATCATGGTGGGCCTGGGTGCGGTGCTGCTGGCGGAACAGCTCCTCCCGCACCTCCAGACGCTCTCTCACCTTTGGGGCGTTTCCTGACGATCCTCTCTCACCTTTGAAGCGTTTCCAGGTGATCCCCTCTCAGATACCTCAGCCGGCCAGCAGGTCGTCCAGCCGCTCGTAGCCCTCGATGACGCCCGAGTCCATGCCGCTGGCCACGGCCATGTCGCGGGCTTCCACTGAAGGGTAGACGTCATGGATGGAGATCCGGGTGCGGCCGCCGAGGTCCTCGAACGTGGTGGCGCCGATTCCCACCTGGCCGGGGGCGCCGGAGAACTCGAACGTCATGATCAGCAGCTTCTGCGGCTCCACGGTGTGGAAGACTCCGCTGAAGGTGAACTCGTACCCGTCGCTGCTGGCGGCGCCGAAGCTCCATCGGCCACCCACCCTTGTGTCGTATTCGATGCCCTTCACGGCGTCCCGGCGGGGCCCGAGCCATTTGGCGAGCAGCTCGGGCTCAACATGGGCGCGGTAGACGGCGTCCACCGGGGCGTCGAATTCGCGGATGGTCTCCACGAACGGGACGCCGGGCTCGGAGGTGATGGTTGTTGGATTGCTCATTGTTCTTCCTCTTTCTTCTCCTCGGTGTTTTCGATGGTTTCCAGGAGGGCGTCGAGACGGCGGAAGCGGCTCTCCGCGATCAGCCGGTATTGGTCGATCCAGGCCGTCAATTCCTCCAGGGCCGCGGCGTCCAGATGGACGGGACGGCGCTGGGCATCCCGTGAGCGCGTGACCAGGCCGGCGTGTTCGAGGACCTGGATGTGCTTGGAGACGGCCTGCTTGGTGATGGCGAAGGGTTCGGCGAGCTCGTTGACCGTGGCGTCGCCCCGCGAGAGCCTGGCCACGATGGCCCGGCGCACCGGGTCGGCCAGCGCCATGAAGGCTTTGTCGAGAGTGTCCTGGTCCACGGTCCTGCCCGTCTTCGTAATCAACTAACTTCTTGATCAACCTATTGGTTGATCAAGAGACTACGCCCCTGCGCTTGTCGGGGCAAGGGTATTTGGGAGGCAGATCTGAGAGAGCGTCCGCCAAAAACGCCGCAAAAGTGAGAGAGCGTCCAGCAGGGCGGGGCGGGACGGGCCGAGCGGGGCAGGGTGGCGGGGACCGGCAGGGACGGGCCGAGCGGGGCAGGGACGGGCAGGCCGGGCCGCTGGGCGGGCGTCAGTCGCCGCCGAGCTGCTTCCAGTCCTGTTCCCACAGCCGGCGCATCTCGGCGTCCTTGCGGATCACTTCCAGGGTCTCGAGCTCCGCCGGCATCTGGCGCCGCGAGCGCGGGGTGAGCGTGCGGCGGCCCACGTCCAGGGCCAGGAGGGTGCGGTCCGTGACGGCGTCGTTGCGCAGGGCCAGGCTGGTCTTGCGCCGCCGCAGGACCTCCTTGAGTGCGGCCTGCGCGTCGTCGTAGTACCCCAGGGCCCGCAGCGAGCGCGCCCGGATGAGGAGCAGGGCGGCGGCGAGGTCGTCCGCGTTGAGCAGTCCCCCGGTCCAGGCGACGACGTCGGCGTGCCGGCCGAGCGAGGCGGCTGCGGTGCAGCGCGCCAGGGCTGCGGGCAACGACGGCGGCAGGCCGGCGACGGCGTCCAGCGCGGCTTCCGCCCGGCCCATCTCCCGCAGGCTGTGCGCGAGCGCCAGGAACACCGATTCCTCGCTGAACAGCACAGGTACTTCGATCCGTTCGGCGACCTCGACCCGGGTGACCACCTGGCCAAGGTAGCTGGCCGAGAACTGGCTCGCGGCGTCGTCGATCCTGGTGGTCAGGCCGCGGCGCAGCAGCTCGGAGGCGCGCAGGTACCCGCCGTGCTTGTATACGAGGAGGCCGGCCATCACATGGCACAGCCCCGACCAGCCCGGATACGCGCGGGCCAGCGTGATGAGGCGGTCCGGCGCGGTACTGGTGAAGACGGCGCTGTGCACTGCCTTGGCGGGCTGCCCCGCGAGCCGCTTGAGCCGCGGAACCTCCCCCTCGACTCCGATCCTGCCCGGATCGCGTCCGCCGAGGACTCCGCTGATCATCCCTCCGACGCCGTCGGCGAGCCCCCGCACGGGAGTGCGGACGTGCCCGTCGCGGAACGGCGTCAGATCGCGGGCGTCATGGTAGACCGGCACCGGCGCGCCGCCGCCCAGGCCATCATTCATGAACCCATGCTAGCCCCCGGCGCCGGGGCACCCCTCCCCTGCTCACGGGCTCATTTCAGGAGTAGGATGTGCTCGTCGGCAAGGATTCCTTGCGACTCCTTGCCGCCAGGCCGGTTCTCCATCAGAAGAACCGGCAACCAGCGTGAAAGGGAGGACATATGACCACCGCTTCGCATCCGGCCCAGCACCACATGATGGGGCTGACGCTCCACAACGCCACCATGATCGTGGGTTGGGTATTTCTGGCGGTAGGCGTCCTGGGGTTCATTCCGGGCATCACCACCAACTACAGCGCCATGACGTTTGCGGGACAAGAGTCCGGCGCCATGCTGCTTGGAGTCTTCCAAGTCTCCGTGCTCCACAACATCGTCCACCTCCTGTTCGGCGCGGCAGGCCTGGCAATGGCCAGGACCGGCAAGATGGCCCGCCTGTTCCTGATCGGCGGCGGCGCCGTATACCTGGCCCTGTGGATCTACGGCCTCGTCCTCGAAATGGGAACAATGGGCACGATGGCGAACTTCGTCCCGTTCAACACCGCGGACAACTGGCTGCACATGGCTCTAGGCGTTGCCATGATCGGCGTGGGCCTGTGGCTCGGACGGGATGCCGTGGGGGAGGCGAAGAGGCGGGCCAAGTAGGGTTCCCCACTCTTCAGGGAGAACGACGACGGCGGACGCCCCCTTCGCGGGGACGGCCGCCGCGCCGTGTGCCGGCCAGACTCCTAGCCCAGCAGCCGGTGCTCGTATGCGAAGGCCACCAGCTGCAGCCGGCTTCGGACACCCAGCTTTGCCAGAACGCTGCGCAGGTGGGTCTTGACCGTGGCCTCGGAAACGAAGAGGCTCTCCGCCATCTCGCCGTTGCCCAGTCCCTTGGCCGCGAGCAGGAAGACATCGCGCTCGCGGGGCGAGAGTACCTCGAGCACGGCCAGGTCCGGGCCGGCCACGGGGACTGTCCTGGCTGCATGCTGGAAGAGCTCGTGCACGGAGCCGGGCGCAATCACCGAATAGCCCGAATACACGGTGCGGATGGCGGCCAGCAGGAACTCCGGCTCGGCGCTCTTGAGCAGGTATCCGCTGGCGCCGGCCTGGACGGCTTCCACCACGGCCTGGTCGCGGTTGAAGGTGGTCAAGGCGATGATCCGGGGCTTGTCCACGCCTGCCGCGTCCGCTTCCTCGGTGATGTGCCGGGTGGCCGTGACGCCGTCCATCACGGGCATGCGCAGGTCCATCAGCAGGACGTCGGGCCGGTCCTGGGCGGCAAGCGCCACCGCCTGCCCGCCGTCGTCGGCCTCCCAGGCCAAGGCCATGTCCGCCTGGCTCTGCACCATCATCCGGATGCCGGCCCTGAACAGCGGCTGGTCATCCACCAGCGCAACCGTGATGGGCGCTGGGGCTTCAGCCACGCCCGGCACCTTCCAGTTCATGGCCCGACGGCGGCGCCGCGGCAGCGAGCGCCGGCGCAGTTGGTGCCGCTTCTGTGAGTGCGGCGCCCGCAGCTGCGGCGCCCGCCAGGCCCGCTTCCTTGTCAGCCGCCTCCTCCGCCGAGCGCGATGCCGCATGCGAACCGTAGGGAATGAACACCGTGACGCGGAACTGCTCGCCGTCCGGGCCCGAGGTGAGCCAGCCGCCGGCCAGGTGCGCGCGTTCGCGCATGCCCGGGATGCCGCGCCCCACGCGTGCCGCCGAACCGCCGTCGTCCGATCCCCCAATTGAAGCGGACGCCGGCAGCGCGGAGGCAACATGCAGGGTCAGGCCCGGGCCGCTCCAGTCGAGATGCAGCCGCACCGCGGTGCCCCGGCCGCCGTGCTTGAGGGCGTTCGTGAGGCATTCCTGGACGATCCGGAAGACGGCCAGCTGCTGCCCCCCGCCAAGGTCCACCGGCTTGCCGGTCTCGCTGTGCTGGACTTTGAGGCTGCCCTGGCGCATCCGCTCAATGAGCGGCCCGACGTCGGTGAGCCGGGGCTGCGGGGCGACCAGGCCGTCGTCGCGCACTCCCTCGATGACACGCTGCGCGTCCACGAGGGCATGGCGAGCGGACACCGCGATGTTTTCCAGGGCGTCGAGCACGGCCTTGGGCTGGTCCTGGCTGAGATAGCGGGTGCCGTCAGCCTGGGCGGCGATGACGGCGAGCGAGTGGGCCAGGACGTCGTGGAGGTCGCGGGCGATCCGGGTGCGTTCCTGTTCGACGACGAGCTCGATTTCGGTTTCCTTGAGGCTCGCCTGGGCAAGATTGCGCGCCACGGAAAGGCTGCCCCGTTCCTCATACAGCCGCAGGGCGATGCCGACGGATGCGCAACCCGCGGCGATGAGGAGGAGCACCGCGAAGCACAGCCACCAGTAGCTGACCATGGTCTTCTGTGGAAGTGCGTGGACCCACATCCAGCCCCCGCCCATGCCATAGCTTCGGGACAGAACCAGATAGGCGAACACTGCGGCGAAGACGATGTTCGCCGCGACGGCAATAGTCCGCCACCGTGTCGACGCCGTCCACATCATGAAGCCCAAGGCGACAAAGACGCCGATAAAGATCTGCCACTGGACTGCGACCGCAGCCATCGGGCCCAGAATCCTGAAGGACAGCAGCGCCAGAAGCGCCCCGACGATGCCAAGCGAGACGGCCGGCCAACGAACCGACACGGCGATGGCCAGCGAGATCGCAACGACGGCCGGGATCCTGCCTTGGTCCGTGAGGAAGCTGCCGTAGAGGCCGTAGTATGGGCCCATCCACAGCGCGAAGAAAACGACGGCCGCCACGGGGGCGCCCCATTGCCGTACAAGTTTCAGTGTCTGTTCCATGTCAGCCACCCTATCCACGGGCACCGACACGAAAGGGCCGGTGCCGGGCGCCGGCGCCCGATCTCCACCCCGGAGCCAGCGGATTCATCCCTCAAGCCAGCGCCGGGCCTGCTTCCACTGATTGATCCAGCAGTTCCGGCGGGGTCGCAGGCCCAGACGTCGCCTGATCTGCTGGATGAAGGCGGCCCGGGGAGCTTCAGCCGCTGACCGCGGCCACCCACACCCCGATGACCCATGTGCTCGCGGCAAGGCAGGCCAGGCCGAACTCCACCAGGATGCCCAGGCCCGTTGCCTTCAGGGCGGCGGCGCTCGAGGTCAGCGCCTTGGTGAAGTCGCGCGTACGCAGGACTTCACTGGCCAGGAGCCCGCCGGCGAAGCCCACGAGCAGCCCCACCACGGGGATGATGAACATCCCGACGACGCCGAGGACCAGCCCCGCGAGCACCGATCGGTTGGGAATGCTGTGCTGCTTGAGCTTGCGGCCCGTGAGGACGGCGCTCGCGGCCATGCCGGCCAGGACGAAGGCCAGGCCGACGCCGAACACCACCCAGCCGCCCGCGCCGGCCCCGCCCCAGATGGCCCACGCCAGCAGGCTCAGCCCGATGAGGATGCTGCCGGGGAGGACCGGAACGATGGTTCCCGCCACGCCCACCAGGATGGCCAGGCCGCAGAGGATGGTCACGATGGTCTCGGCGTTCATAGCCCCCCAGTCTAGGTCCGGCGCCTTAAGCAAAGAACGACGGCGACGCTCCCCAGCACGGGAGGCGTCGCCGTCGTCGGCTGATGCGGTGGTTACTCGGCTGCGGCGGCGGCAACTGCCGCGGTCACGGCCGGGGCCACGCGTGCGTCCAGGGGGCTGGGCACGATGTAGTCCGCGGCGAGGTCTTC
This sequence comes from Arthrobacter cavernae, assembly GCF_017368795.1. Classification (GTDB taxonomy): domain Bacteria; phylum Actinomycetota; class Actinomycetes; order Actinomycetales; family Micrococcaceae; genus Arthrobacter; species Arthrobacter cavernae. Next base: position 82,847 of record NZ_JAFNLL010000021.1, read on the forward strand.
CTCGGCCAGCGCGGCGATGGCACGGGCTGCGGCGATCTTCATGGCCGGCGTGATGCGGCGGGCGCCGGCGTCGAGGGCGCCGCGGAAGATGCCCGGGAACGCGAGGACGTTGTTGATCTGGTTCGGGAAGTCGCTGCGGCCGGTGGCAACCACGGCGGCGTACTTGGCGGCGACCTCGGGCAGGACTTCCGGGTCCGGGTTGGACAGGGCGAACACGATGGAGCTGTGGTTCATCAGCTTCAGGTGCTCTTCGTCCAGCTTGGAGGAGGAGACGCCGACGAAGACGTCGGCGCCGAGGAGGGCCTCGCCCGGGCCGCCGGAGATGCCGCGCGGGTTGCTGCGCTGGGCCATCTGCGCCTTCTTGCTGGCGGGATCGGCGGCGATGTCGGCGCGTTCGGCGTTGATGGCGCCCTTGGAGTCGAGCAGGATGACGTCCTTGACGCCGGCGGTCAGCAGGATCTCGGCGACGGCGATGCCGGCGGCACCCGCGCCGGAGACGACCACCTTCAGGCCTTCAAGCTCGCGCTTGGTCACCTTGGCGGCGTTCGTCAGGGCCGCGAGGACCACGACGGCGGTGCCGTGCTGGTCGTCGTGCATGACGGGGCAGTCGAGGGCTTCGATGAGTCGCTCTTCGAGTTCGAAGCAACGGGGAGCCGAGATGTCCTCGAGGTTCACGGCGCCGAAGCTCGGGCGCAGGCGGACCAGGGTCTCGATGATTTCGTCCACGTTGGTGGTGTTGAGCACCAGCGGGATGGAGTCCAAGTCGCCGAAGGTCTTGAACAGGGCGGACTTGCCCTCCATGACGGGCAGGGATGCGCTGGGGCCGATGTCGCCCAGTCCGAGGACGGCGGTGCCGTCGCTGACCACCACCACCAGGCGCTCGGCCCAGGTGTGGGTGCGGGCGAGCTCCGGGTTCGCGTGGATGGCGCGGCTGACCTGGGCAACGCCCGGGGTATACGCAATGGAGAGGTCGCGCTTGTTGTTCAGCGGAACGGTGCTGGAAATCGTCAGCTTGCCGCCCACGTGGGCGTCGAAGATTTCCTCGTCGCTCAGGACAAGGGCGGATTCGGTTTCGGCGGGGATTGTCTCAATGGACACGTCTTTGTCTCCTCAGGCTAGCCGTGGACCCACGGCATCAATACGGCAAGGGCAGGAATCCGCCGATGGCCAAGGGTGGCTGGCCTGTTCGGTGAATCGTCTGCAGGAATGGGCTGCTAGCCGCTTCGGTTTCGCCATCGTAGGCAGCCGCCGCATACGTACTGATTCCATACAAAGCAAGACGATTCGAGAGTTAAACGTTCATCCAAATTTAAATATGACTTAAATGGGACAAAAAAGCCGACTTATTGCCTCGGCGGTCTAGACCAGTTACGAAAAAGTTTAGGACTCCACCAGCAGGCTGCAGGCCCGCTTGAGGTCCTGCTCGGCCTCGAACAGCGACAACCGGCGGCAGCGGACGGACTGGACCAGACCACTGACCAGATGCAGCAGGATCCGGGCCTTGCCGGCGTCGTCGGTTGCGGCAGTGACCACTTCCTCCGCAAGTCCATCAATCTCCCGCAGCAACGCCGCAGTGTCCCCGTCCTTGCTGGTGTAAGGGCGGATCAGGCAGTACTCCACGCCGGGCTGCATGACGCGCAGGTGGAAGATCTCCATGACAAGGCTCGTCAGCACATGCTGCCGGCCGCGCGAAGGGCCGGGCCGGCCGCCGTCCCGGAGCTCACGCAGCTGCTGACGGTAGACGGCCAGCATGAGGTGGGCCGTGGAGGGGAAGTAGCGGTAGAGCGTGCCGAGCGGGACATCGGCCCTCGCGGCGACGTCGGACAGGCTGAGCGTATCGAAGCGGCGCTGCGCGAACCCTGCCGCGGTCTTCAGGATCCGGGCGTAGCGCAGCTGCTGGCGCGGGGCGGTGGGGGCTGCGGCCATGTGCGGCAATCCGGCGGCCAGATCAAGGGAGTACGGTTCCAGGGAATACGATTCGGACATTTCCGGCGATCTCTTGGGAGGGCTTGCAGGGAAGCGGCTGCCGGGTTCCCCAGGACCACACAGCCAGCCGACCGTGACAATGATACGGCAGCAATATGTCAGTTTCCTGAAAGGGCCCCGGTTTCCCGGAAGGCTCCGGTTCCTGAGGACCGCAGCCCTACGCCACGCTCTTGATCTTCACCACTAACACCGCGCCCAGCAGTCCGATCACCGCTGCGGCCACGTAGAGCGAGACGTAGCCGCCCCAGTACGCCACGAACGGGAAGGCGATCAGCGGCGCCACCACCTGCGGCAGGGAATTGGCCACGTTGATGACACCCAGGTCCCGGCCGCGGTCCAGGGCGGTCGGCAGGACCTGGGTGATCAGCGCAAAGTCCACGGCCAGGTACGCCCCGAAGCCGATGCCCAGCACGGTGGCGCCCGCGAGCGCTCCGGCCCAGGTGGGAGCGAACCCCAGGATGAGCGAGGCGACGGCGATGACCACGGAGGACGTGATGACCAGCGGCTTCCGCTTGCCCATGCGGTCGCTCAGCGATCCGCCCAGGACGCTCGTGACGATCACCATGACCGCATAGATTCCCGTCAAGATCAGGACGCCGAACGCGGGTTCGATGCCCTCGGTCTCCTTGAGATGGACGGCATCGCTGAGGAAGAACAGCAGGTACAGGGTGACCATGTGGTTGCCGATGTTGACCAGCAGGCGCGTCAGCCAGGCCCAGCCGAAGTCCGGATACTTGGCCGGGGAAACCCAGAATCCCTTGAAGAACCCTGCCAGGCTGAAGGGCGGACGGGCCTGCGAGGGCAGAGGATCGTCGTCGTTCTTGAAGAAGTACAGCACGACGCCGGCAATCAGCGCCGCCGCGCAGACCAGGTAGCCGGCGGCAAAGTTTCCGGCCACGGCTGCGGCGATCACCGCACCGAGCAGGATGCCCACGGTCTGGCCCATGGCGGCCAGGCCGCCCACGATTCCGCGCTGCGGCACCGGAACCCGGTCCGGAATCGCCGCCGTGATGGCGGCGTAGGCCCCGTTGCAGCCGGCCTGGACCAGGCACCACAGGAGCGTCATGACGGCAACGTTGGGTGCGCCGGCCAGCCCCACGAGGGCCACCGCACCCAGGACGGCACCGAACACCACCCACGGAACGCGGCGGCCGAAGCGGGAGGTGGTCCGGTCACTGAACGCGCCGAAGAGAGGGTTGGCCACGAGGGAGACCGCGGCTCCGGCGCCCGTGACGAGGGCCAGGATGGCTTCCTTCTGGCCTTCGTCGAAGTGCGCGGCCTGCTGCCCCAGCAGCACCTGGATGGGCCCGAAGAACGCAGCGTTGATGCCCAGGTTGACGAGCACCACTCCGGTGACCCACAGTGCGCGGACACGGTCAACGGGCTCGGCGAGCGCCGTCGTCGTCGGGGTTTTCCGGAGTCCGGCAGGCTCCGGTACCGGACCGGACGGTTCGGATAGGGCCATGGTGCGCTCCCCTTGGTTCGATGCGTCTGCAGCCAGCCTAGGCGGGCTGGGAAGGGCCCGTCCATCCTTGTCACAGAGACCTTTGACAAGGCGGCGCCCGGCCGCAGGGTTTAGGGTGGCCATATCCGAGCGAGGAGAACCATTTTGAGCACGCAAATCAACACCGCCGACCTCTATGACGAGCGCGGCGAAGAAGTCGAATCGATCGCCATCCAGTTTCAGAACCTGGGCGGCAACAGCCACTTCAACGGCCCCGTCCGCACGGTGAAGTGCTTCGAGGACAACGCCCTGGTGAAGGCGGTCCTCGGCACGCCCGGCGAGGGCGCCGTGCTGGTGGTGGACGGCCAGGGGTCGGTGCGCACGGCCCTCATGGGGGACATGATTGCCGAGAGCGCCGTGGCGAACGGCTGGGCCGGCGTCGTGATCAACGGCGCCATCCGCGACCGCGAGGCCATCGCCAAGCTGCCGCTGGGCGTCAAGGCGCTGGGCAGCAACCCCAAGAAGAGCGCCAAGACCGGCGTGGGCGAGGTGGACGTCCAAGTGGTGATCGACGGCGTGCACATCCAGCCCGGCGTCATGATCTACTGCGATCCCGACGGCGTACTTGTGGAGCGCTGACAGGCGGCGTCGGGCGGGGGCTGGGAAAATTCTTTCTGCGGGAGGGAATGAATGAGGGAGCAGGATAGTTACTGAAAGCAACTATCCTGCTCATCCCTACTTTTGCCACCGCTTGGAGAAACAATGTCCAAAACCACGCCCATGCGGGCCGCCGGCGAGGTCCTGACGCACCGTCAGACACTCACGGTCATGGTGGGCCTCATGCTCGGCATGTTCCTGTCCTCCCTGGACCAGACCATCGTCTCGACGTCCATCTACACGATCGCCAACGACCTCGACGGCCTGTCCCTGCAGGCCTGGGCCACCACCGCCTACCTCATCACGTCCACGGTGACCACGCCGCTGTACGGCAAGCTGAGCGACATCTTCGGCCGCCGCCCGCTGTACCTGGCCGCCATCCTCATCTTCCTGGGCGGTTCGCTGTACGCCGGCTCGGTGCACTCGATGACCGAGCTCGCCATTGCCCGCGGTATCCAGGGCATGGGCGCCGGCGGCCTGCTGGCCCTCGCTCTGACGATCATCGGCGACATCGTGGCGCTGAAGGACCGGGCCAAGTACCAGGGCTACTTCATGTCCGTTTTCGGCATCTCCTCCGTGCTGGGGCCCGTGGTCGGCGGTGCCTTCGCGGGCACCTCCACCATCCTGGGCTTCGACGGCTGGCGCTGGGTCTTCTTCATCAACCTGCCCATCGGCCTGGCGGCCCTCGCCGTCGTGTTCCTCTACCTGCACCTGCCCGCGCGGCACGTGAAGCAGAAGATCGACTACTGGGGCGCGGCCGCGATCACGCTGGCCATTGTTCCCTTGCTGCTTGTGGCCGAACAGGGACGCAGCTGGGGCTTTACCTCGCTGAATTCCTTCCTTTGCTACGGCCTGGGCGTGACCGGCATCGTCTGGTTCCTGCTGGCCGAAAAGCGTGCCGGCGACTACGCGCTGATCCCGCTGCGGCTCTTCACCAACATCACGTTCGGCCTGTCCTCGCTGCTGAACTTCATCATCGGCATCGGCATGTTCGGCGCCATCGCGATGCTGCCCATGTACCTGCAGCTGGTCAAGGGCCTCACCCCCACCGAGGCCGGCCTGATGATGATCACCTTCACCGTGGGCATCCTGTTCGGCTCGATCACCGCGGGCCGCACCATCTCGGCGTCGGGCACCTACCGGATCTTCCCGATCCTCGGCACGGCCATCCTGACGGCCGCCGCCGTCGTCATGGGCCTGTCCCTGGGCGTGGACACCGGGCTCTGGGTTCCCGGCCTGATCGCCGTGTTCTTCGGCATGGGCCTGGGCTTCTGCATGCAGCCGCTCACCCTGGCCATGCAGGTTTCGGTGCCGCCGAGGGACATGGGCGTGGGCACCTCCTCCGCGGCGTTCTTCCGTTCCATGGGCGGCGCCGCGGGAACCGCCGTGTTCATCTCCATGCTGTTCAGCCTGGCCGCGGACAAGATCGCCGAGGGCATGAAGGCCGCCGCCGTGAGCCCGGACTACCAGGCCGTGCTGCGCGACCCGGCCGTGGCCGCGGACCCCGCCAACGCCAAGCTGTACGACTTCTTCAAGAACGGCGCCAACAACGAGTCGCTGAACGACACCAGCTGGCTGCATTCGGCCAACCCGGTGCTCACGCGGCCCATCACGGAGGGTTTCGCCCAGGCGATCGACGCCGTCATGCTCACCGCAGCGGCGCTGACGCTCCTCGCGTTCCTGATCAGCTTCGCGCTGCCGAACAAGAAGCTCACGGACCCGGCTGAGGCTGCGAAGGCGGCCCCGAAGGACACAGACACCGTGTCCGTGCCCGCGCACTAGTTGGCTTCAAGTCCTGAACGCACATGGAATAGGTGGTCTGAGCATTCCGCTGATCTATGGTGATCTTGTGTTAACAGAGTGAATGCATGTCATGCACGTCACGTTGGCTGGATCTTTCTTCTTATGACATGCCACACTGTTTAGCGCGAGTGCACCGGCGTCCCGTCGGAACTGCCGACGACGTCCGCACCGCAGCAACCCACCCCCCATCCCCAAGGGAGACCCATGTCCAATTCCAGCTCCGAAGGCCTGCCCCCGGTACCCCGCAAGGTGATCGGCCTTGCCGTCGCTGGCGCGGTGGGCGGATTCCTGTTTGGCTTCGACTCCTCCGTGGTCAACGGCGCCGTGGATGCGATGAAGGACGAGTTCCTGATGAGCGAGGCCGTTACGGGCTTCGCGGTGGCGGTGGCGCTGCTCGGCTGCGCCGCCGGCGCCTACCTGGCCGGGAAGGTCGCCGACAAGTACGGCCGCATCCCCGCCATGAAGTTGGGGGCCCTGCTCTTCCTGGTCAGCGCCGTGGGCACCGGCCTGGCGTTCGGCGTGTGGGACCTGATCGCGTGGCGCCTGGTGGGCGGGCTCGGCATCGGCCTGGCGTCGGTCATTGCGCCGGCCTATATTTCCGAAATCTCCCCGCGGCACGTGCGCGGCCGCCTCGCGTCGCTGCAGCAGCTCGCCATCACCACGGGCATCTTTGCGGCGCTGCTGTCCGACGCCGTCCTGGCCACCTCGGCGGGCAGCGCGGACCAGCCGTTCTGGCTGGGCATCGAAGCCTGGCGCTGGATGTTCATCGCCTGCGCCCTCCCGGCCGGCATCTACGGCTGGATCGCGTTCCGGCTTCCGGAATCCCCGCACTTCCTGGTCCTGAACGGCAAGGAGGACGCCGCCCGCAAGGTCTTCGACACGCTCATGCCCGGCGACGACACCGAACGGCACATCCGGGAAATCCGCGAATCGATCGAGCAGGACCAGCTCTCCTCCAAGAAGGGCTCCCTGCGCGGGAAGACCTTCGGACTGCAGACCGTGGTGTGGATCGGCATCATCCTGTCCGTGCTGCAGCAGTTCGTGGGCATCAACGTGATCTTCTACTACTCCACCACGCTGTGGAAGGCCGTGGGCTTCCACGAGCAGGATTCGCTGGCCATTTCCGTGGCCACCTCCGTCACCAACATCCTGGTGACCCTCGTGGCGATCGCCCTCGTGGACCGGATCGGCCGCCGCCCCATCCTCTTGGCAGGTTCTATCGGCATGGCCGCCTCGCTGGGTGCCATGGCCCTGGCCTTCTCCTCCTCGGTTGGCACGGGGTCCGAGATTTCCCTGCCCGGTGCCTGGGGTCCGGTAGCGCTCGTCGCCGCGAACGTCTTCGTGGTCAGCTTCGGCGCCTCCTGGGGCCCGCTGGTCTGGGTGCTCCTAGGCGAGATCTTCCCCTCCCGCATCCGCGCCCGGGCCCTGGGGCTGGCAGCGGCCGCGCAGTGGATCGCGAACTTCGTCATCACCCTGAGCTTCCCGGTCATGGCCGCCGGTTCGCTCCCGCTGACATACGCCATGTACGCACTGTTCGCGGCGGCGTCGTTCTTCTTTGTCGTGTTCAAGGTGCCGGAAACGAACGGCATGTCGCTGGAGCAGGCCGAGACACTGTTCGTGCCCAAGGGCGCCAAGGTGGCCGCACTGGCCTCCAAGTAGGTGGCCCACAAGTAGCTTCCCACCACCCCCAAGTAAGTAGCAGCAGGTGTCGTTATGAGCGCTCATAACGACACCTGCTGCGACTCAGCTGGGTGGCCGCCAGCATGAAACGGGCCCCGCGGGCGGCCTCGGGCGGCCGAAAAATTCTCCTTCATGAATTCACTGTTAAACGTTCAATCACAGTTTTTTGAATGCTTAGAGTTACCTTGGACTAGCCGATTTGTTAGCCGGGTCACCATTACGGCGAATCACACGAAGGATTCAAGAACATGTCCGAACAGACAACAACGGGGCAGCGCACTGCCTCAAGCCGGGACAGCGAGCCCCACCTGTCACGCTCGCTGAGCAACCGCCACATCCAGCTCCTGGCCATCGGCGGCGCCATTGGAACGGGCCTGTTCATGGGCTCGGGCAAGACCATTTCCGTGGCCGGGCCCTCCGTGATCTTCGTATACATGATCATCGGCTTCATGCTGTTCTTCGTCATGCGCGCCATGGGCCAGCTCCTGCTTTCCAACCTGAACTACAAGTCCTTCAGCGATTTTGCGGGCGACCTCCTGGGCCCCTGGGCCGGCTTCTTCACGGGCTGGACCTACTGGTTCTGCTGGGTGGTCACGGGCGTTGCCGACGTCATCGCGATCGCGGGCTACGCCAACGAGCTCATGCCTGGCATCCCCCTCTGGATCCCGGGGATCGCCACCATCGCCATCCTGCTCCTGCTGAACCTGCCCACGGTCAAGGCCTTCGGCGAGACCGAGTTCTGGTTCGCGCTCATCAAAATCGTGGCCATCGTGGCGCTGATCGCCGTGGGCCTCGTGATGATCTTCACCGGTTTCCAGTCCTCCGCGGGAACTGCAAGCTTCACCAACCTGTGGAGCCACGGCGGCTTCTTCCCCAAGGAGTTCATGGGCTTCGTGGCCGGCTTCCAGATCGCCGTGTTCGCGTTCGTGGGCATTGAGCTCGTGGGCACCGCCGCGGCCGAAACCAAGAACCCGGAGCACAACCTGCCGCGCGCCATCAACGCGATCCCGCTGCGCGTCATGCTCTTCTACGTAGGCGCCCTCATCATCCTGATGTCCGTCACCCCGTGGACCGAATTCAAGGCAGGCCACAGCCCCTTCATCGGCATGTTCTCCCTGGCCGGCCTGGGCATGGCCGCCATGGTGGTCAACCTGGTGGTCCTGACCTCGGCGATGTCCTCGGCCAACTCCGGCATCTACTCCACCTCGCGCATGGTGTTCGGACTGGCGAACGACGGCGACGCCCCCAAGCTGTTCGGCCGCCTGTCCAGCCGCAAGGTTCCGCAGAACGCCCTGTTCCTGTCCTGCGTGCTGCTGCTGGCCGGCGTCGTGCTGCTCTACGCGGGCAAGGACATCGGAGCGGCGTTCGACATGGTCACCACCGTGTCCGCGGTCTGCTTCATGTTCGTCTGGTCCATCATCCTGGCCAGCTACCTCGTGTACCGCAAGCGCCGCCCCGAGCAGCACCAGGCCTCGCCGTTCAAGATGCCCGGCGGCATCCCGATGATCTGGGTGGTCTTCGCGTTCTTCGCCTTCCTGATCTGGGCCCTGACCACGCAGCCGGACACGCTCACGGCGCTGCTGGTGACGCCCATCTGGTTCGCGATCCTGGGCGTGGCCTACGCCGTGGTCCGCAAGTCCCCGCTTCACCAGGCCCGCGTGGCCGAGTGGAAGGCCATGGCCGAATCCGAAACCGCGGCAGCGCGCTAACCCACCAGAAGTTAAAGCCCGACGTCGGCACTCACCGTGAGTGCCGACGTCGGGCTTTCTTGATGCAAGTGGGAGAGCGTCTGGCCAGAAGGCCCCAAAGGTGAGAGAGCGTCTGGCTATTCGGCCTTGCGGTCCTCGATCAGCTTCTGCACCTGGGCGAACAGCGGGTGCGCGGGCGGCAGTTCGGTGATGCGTTCCACGGCCTCGGCGGAGTCCATTTCGGCAAGCATCCGGGCGAGTTCCACGGCTTCGTCGTCCGCGCCGTCGTCGAAGCGCAGGGCGGCAGCCATGGCCTCGAGCAGGGCCACGGGCGTGACGCCGCGTTCGGCCAGTTCCGCGGCCGGGCCGATGAACCGTTCGTGCCGGCCCAGCTTGCGCAGCGGGGCCCGGCCCACCCGGTTCACGGTGTCCGCCAGGTGCGGGTTGGTGAAGCGGGACAGGATCTTCTGCACGTACGCCTCCTGTTCGGCCTCCACGAAGCCGTGCTTGGCCACCAGCAGTTGCTTGGTCTCCTCCAGCACGGCCCGGACCTTCGCCGCGACCCCGGAATCGGCCATGGCGTCGGAGATCTTCTCCAGGCCGGCAGCGTAGCCGAAGTAGGCGGCCGAAGCGTGGCCCGTGTTGACCGTGAACAGCTTGCGCTCGATGTACGGGCCGAGCTCGTCCACGAACGTTGCCCCGGGAATCACGGGCGCCTTGCCGTCGAACGGCGTGCGGTCGATGACCCACTCGTAGAACGTCTCCACGGTGACGTCCAGGCCCTGGCCCGGCGCCTGGTTGGGGACGATCCGGTCCACAGCGGTGTTCGCGAACACCGCGACGGCGTCGAGTTTGCCCGCCCCCTCGCCGGCACCGGCGTCCCACGCACCACGGATTTCCAGGTGAAGCAGGTCAGTGGCGTTGATGGCGTTCTCACAGGCCATGATCTGCAGGGGCGGCAGCGACGGCGAACGGCCGGCCAGGCCGCGCGCAATCACGGGAGCCACGAACTTGAGGATGTGCGGCCCCACTGCGGTGGTGACCACATCCGCCGTCGCGATTTCGGCAACGACGGCTGCCTCCTCGGTGCCCGAGTTGAGGGCACGGAAACCGGAGACGGTCTTCACCGCCGGGTTCTCGCCCACCTCATGGACCTCGTAGCTGTCCGCTGCGGCGAGCTGGCTGATCAGGGCGTCCGCGACGTCGGCGAACACCACCTCGTACCCGGCCTCGTGCAGCAACAGGCCCACGAAGCCCCTGCCGATGTTCCCGGCCCCAAAATGGACTGCCTTCACTATGCGTTGACCTTTCCGAACAGATCCAGCACTTCCTCGACCGTGCCGGCTTCCTCAAGCTGGGCCACCTGGGCCTTGTTGGTGAAGATCTTGGCGATGGAGGACAGGATGTGGAGGTGCTCGTTGTTGATGCCGGCCACGCCGACGACGAACTTGACCTGCTTGCCGTTCCAGTCGATGCCCTGCGGGTAGCGGACGATCGACACGGCCGAGTGCATGATGTGGTCCTTGGCGGCGTTGGTGCCGTGCGGGATCGCCAGGAAGCTGCCCATGTAGGTGGAGACGGATTCCTCGCGTTCGTGCATGGCGTGCACGTAGCTGATGTCCACCGCACCGCGGTCCAGCAGTAGCTTGCCGGCTTCGTCGATCGCGCCATCGCGGTCCGTGGCGGTGCCGTTGAGGACCACGCTTTCGGCGAGGAGGACGCCCTTGGCCCCGGCGGCGGGCGCGGCGGCCGGCCCGACGGCGGCAGCGGGCTCAGCGGCATGCGCACCATGGGTGACTGCCGGCGCGGCAGCGGGCTCCGCCGTCGTAATTTCCTCGGTGTTGCTGCTCTTCACGAGCTCGACGATCTCGTCGTACCGCGGGCTGTTCATGAAGTTGTCCACGGAGAAGTGCATGGCGCTGGCGGTGACCGGCTGGGCACGTTCGGTGAGGTCCTGGTGCGTGATGACGACGTCATAGGTGTCGCTGAGGCTGGCGATCGCCGCATTGGTGACCTTGACGTCCGGGAAACCGGCCGCCTTGATCTTGTTGCGCAGCACCGAGGCGCCCATGGCGCTGGAGCCCATGCCGGCGTCGCAGGCAAACACGATGTTCTTGATGGGTCCGGCCAGCACCGCGGTGCCGACACCTGTCAGGGTGGAGGAGACGGAGCTCTTCTTGCCCTTCATGGCTTCCATCTTGGAGGTGGCGGCGTTGAGGTCGCCCTCATCGCTGTGCTTGGTGGTCTTCAGGATCACGGACGCCACCAGGAAGGAAACCGCCGTGGCGAGCACCACGGCGAGGATCACGCCGACGTAGCTGTCGCGGGAGGTCTGGGCGAGCACGGCGATGATCGAGCCTGGTGCCGCCGGAGCGACGAGGCCGGAGTTGGTGACGGCCAGTGTTGCAATTCCCGTCATGCCACCGGCAATCGAGGCCAGGATCAGCATGGGGCGCATCAGGACGTACGGGAAGTAGATTTCGTGGATGCCACCGAGGGCGTGGATGATGGCCGCGCCGGAAGCTGAGGCCTTGGCCACACCCCGGCCGAAGAACATGTACGCGAGCAGGATGCCCAGGCCGGGGCCGGGGTTGGCCTCGAGCAGGAACAGGATGGACTTGCCCTGCTCCAGCGATTGCTGGATGCCCAGCGGGGTCAGCACACCGTGGTTGATGGCGTTGTTCAGGAACAGCACCTTGGCGGGCTCGATGAAAATGCTGGTGAGCGGCAGCAGGCCGTTGTTGACCAGGAACTGGACCACGTTGCCGGCGCCGGTGCTGAAGGCCTGGACCAGCGGGGAGATGCCGTAGAAGCCCAGCATGGCCAGCAGCGCACCCCAGATGCCGGCGGAGAAGTTGTTGACCAGCATCTCGAAGCCCGGGCGGATTTTCCCCTCCCACAGGAGGTCGATCTTCTTCATGGTCCAGCCGCCGAGGGGGCCCATGATCATGGCGCCGATGAACATCGGGATGCCGGCACCCACAATGACACCCATGGTGCCGATGGCGCCCACCACGCCGCCGCGGACGTCGTAGACCATCTTGCCGCCCGTGTAGGCGATCAGCAGTGGCAACAGGTAGGTGATCATGGGTCCGACGAGCCCGACGTTGGGGTCACCGGCGGCATTGGTGCCGAAGCCGCCCAAGGCCGGAACCGGGATCCAGCCCTTCTCGATGAACAGGGCCGTGATCAGGCCCCAGGCAATGAATGCCCCGATGTTGGGCATGATCATGCCGGACAGGAACGTCCCGAACTTTTGGATACCTACGCGCAGGCTGGTGCGCGGCTTCGCAACTGTCTCTGTTGCCATGTGAATTCCTAACGTGGGTCCCGCAGCTGTGCGGAATCAGTCAAAGTCGACCAGCAGACTAGGAACTGCTGGAGATGCGGTGCAGCCACTCGAGGAAGAGTTTCAGCTCCGAACTGGAAAGTTGGTCCGAATGCGAGGCCTGGAGGGCCGCATTCAGGGCGATTGCCGCTACAACCACCGACGATTTGCCGGAGTCGTCGGCCGCGGCGCCACGGGTTTTTTCCGTGGAGATGGCGAAGATCATGGAGTCCCGGGTCATCGTTGAGAGCTCGAGGTTCCTGTCTTCCACCGGATCTGCGATCAGCATGAGCGTGACGCCCACATTGGCCGCAAGGATGCTTCTGGCCGCCTCCCGCGGCGGCACGTTGATCAGGCCGGCAATGGCGGCCTTGTTGAGCATCTCCTCCAGAAGCGCCTCGGCATCAGCCACGATGGCCGGGCGGCTTTCAGGACGGATGTTGCCGAACATCACCAGGTAGAGGTGCGGCTGGGTCAGGCCGAACTGGACGTGGTTGTCCCACATCCGCCGGATGTCCTCCAGGGGTTCTCCCGAAGGCGCAAAGTCGCGCTCCCCCGCCACGTACTCCTCGAAGCCGGCCGCAACGACGGCGTCGAACAGCCCCTCCTTGTCGCCGAAGTGGTGGTAGAGCGTGGGGGCCGTGACCCCGGCAAGTTTGGTGATCTGTCGCGTAGAGACCGGTAACCCGTCCGAATTCGCCAGCAGTTCGGCTGCCGCACGGAGCAGCCGGATCTTGGGCGGAAGCTGGTCATCGAAACTCATAACCGCTACCCTAGCACCTATAGCAACGCTATATGAAGTCAGTCACAGGGGATTTTTTTGGACCTCGAGGCGCCGCAGCCGGCAGGTCCGACCAAGAGCAGGGACAGAGGATTCAATGCAGAATTTCCAGGGAGTGGGCGTCAGCCCCGGCCGCATCATCGGCACCATCCGCCAGATGCCCAGGCCAGTCAGTGAACCGCCGTCGGGCGAGCGCCTGGCCGCCAACACGACGGCGGAAGACGCCGTCGCGGGCCTGAAAACCGCGGCCAGGGCCGTCCACGACGAACTCAAGGCGCGGGCGGAGCGGGCCAGCGGGGACGGCAAGGCGGTCCTGGAGGCCACCGCCCTGATGGCCAAGGACCCCATGCTGCTCAAGGCCGCCGGCAAGCTGATCAACGCGGGCACCTCGGCCGAGCGCGCCACCTGGGAAGCCGGCGCATCCGTAGCTGAGATGCTGCACAACCTGGGCGGCTACATGGCCGAGCGTGCCACGGATGTCCTGGACGTCCGCGCCCGCATCGTCGCCGAACTCCGCGGCGTCCCGGCCCCGGGGATCCCTTCCTCCGAAACGCCGTTCATCCTGGTGGCCGAGGACCTGGCCCCCGCGGACACGGCCACCTTGGATCCCGCCGTCGTGCTCGCGCTGGTGACCTCCGGCGGCGGGCCGCAGTCGCACACCGCCATCATTGCCCGTTCCCTGGGCCTGCCCGCGGTGGTCGCGGCGCACGGCGTGGATTCCGTGGTGGATGGGACCGAGGTTTATGTTGACGGTGCGGCCGGCAGCATCACGGTTGGCCCCACGGTCGAGCAGCGCGCCGCCGCTCTTGCCTGGGTCGAGAACGCCGCGACGCTGGCGGTCTTCGACGGAAACGGCACGACGGCGGACGGGCACCTGGTGCCGCTGCTCGCCAATGTGGGCGGGGCCAAGGACGCGGTTGCCGCCGCGGCGCTCGGCGCCCAGGGTGTTGGCCTGTTCCGCACCGAATTCTGCTTCCTGGAACGGGATACGGAACCCACCGTGGAGGAGCAGACCGCCGCGTACAAGGCCGTGTTCGACGCGTTCCCCGGCAAGAAGGTGGTGCTCCGAACGCTCGACGCCGGCGCGGACAAGCCCCTCCCGTTCCTCACGGACGCCACCGAACCCAACCCTGCCCTGGGCGTGCGCGGCTACCGCACCGACTTCACCACCCCGGGCGTGCTGGAGCGCCAGCTCGAAGCGATTGCTTTGGCGGCAGCCGGTTCCGAGGCCGACGTCTGGGTCATGGCCCCCATGATCTCGACGGCAGCCGAAGCCGCGCGCTTCGCCCAGCTCTGTGCCGCGGCCGGCATCAAGACCCCGGGCGTCATGGTGGAGGTCCCTTCGGCCGCCCTGACCGCCGCCACCGTGCTGGCCGAGGTCGGCTTCGCGTCGCTGGGCACCAACGACCTCACCCAGTACGCCATGGCCGCCGACCGCCAGCTCGGCCCCCTCGCGGAACTCAACACCCCCTGGCAGCCCGCCGTGCTGCGCCTCGTCCAGCTCACCGTCGCCGGCTCCGCCGAGGAAGGCAGCAGCAAGCCCGTGGGCGTCTGCGGCGAGGCAGCCGCGGACCCGGCCCTCGCCGTCGTCCTCGCCGGACTCGGCGTGTCCACGCTGTCGATGACCGCCCGCTCGCTGGCCGCCGTCGGGACCGTCCTCAAGACCGTCACCCTGGAACAGGCCCAGGATCTGGCCCGCCTGGCACTGTCCGCGCCGAGCGCCACCGAGGCCCGCGACTGGGTCCGCGCCAAACTGCCGATCCTCGAAGAGCTCGGGCTCTAGGCCCTTCCAACCCCAACACCAAGGAGAAAACCCATGCCCGAACGCACCGCCACCATCGCCAGCCGCTCCGGCCTGCACGCCCGCCCCGCCGCCCTCTTCGCCGAAGCCGCAGGTGAGTCACCCGTGGAGGTGACCATCGCCCGCGTAGGCGAGCCGGCCGAGGAAGCGCTCGACGCCGCCAGCATCCTCTCGCTCATGACGCTCGGCGCGGCGAAGGGCGACGTCGTGGTGCTGCGGGCCGAGGGCGACGGCGCCGATGCGGCCCTGGACTCCCTGGTCGCGCTGCTCGAAACGGACCTCGACGCCGAGTAGGACCCTCTCTGCCTGGAATCCCGCAGGTCGTAGGGCAACGTGCTGGGTGCCCAACCACTTCACGATCTCCCGACCTCAGAACATGTGGTGGCTGACGGTGGAGGCCCCAAGGCGCGCATCTGGTTACGGCCGGCATCAGTGATCCGATCGGGACCCCATGGCGGCATCCAGACCCAATTCAATTGCCATCTGCCGACGATGCCGCTCAGTGCCTTGCCGACCTGCTCCTCGATCATCCCAGCCAAAGGGCAAGCGGCTGAGGTCAGGGTCATGGTGATCACCAGTGCGTTGTTATCCCCGTATTCAAGGCCATAGAGGAGCCCCAGATCGACGACGTTCGCGCCCAGGTCGGGGTCAACGACGTCCTTGAGGGCGACTTGGACATCCCTAAGGGGAGGAGGCTCGAGGTTGATCGCCCTTGATGCACTGATTTCAGTCTCGGTCATGGGTCCCTCTATGCAGACAAGCTGATACACGGCCAGGGTCGCTGACGTGTGGAACAAGAGGGGCGGGCTGTGTCTTCACCCGTCCTTTCAAAATCTTGATACTGCCTAGGATAGCAAGGTAAGGCTTACCTAAGCTCGGCATGGCCTGAAACGGACGACAGGAGGGTTATCAGAGTGACCCTCCGGCGGCTTCCGGCGCGCCGGAGTCGTGGGCCCCTCCACCATAACCGCCGCCGTGGTGTCCGCCGTGTGCGCCGTGTACGCCGTGTATGTGATGACCGCCATGGTGGCCACCATGCTGTCCGTGGTCGCCGACCCGTTCACGGGCGAGGAAGTTTTCGATGTCGAAGAGGTTGTCCGCGCGGCGGGCAATATTCAACAGCGTGGTCATCGCGGCGACCTCTTCGACCTGTTCCTTGAGGAACCAGAGCATGAACTGCTCGCCCAGAGCGTCGTTTTCCGAGCGGGCCGCGGCGAAGAGTTCCTTGATGCTCTCGGTGACTTCCTGTTCCTGGGCGAGGGAAAGGGCCAGCGCTTCCTCCACCTTGTTGAAGTCGTTCCGGACAGGTTCCACGCCGGGGATCGCGATCTTCAGTCCGCGGTCCAGGATGTAGCGGACCATCATCATGGCGTGGTTTCGTTCCTCCAGCGATTGACGGTAGAAGTGCTTGGCCAGCTGGGGCAGGTCCTGCCCGTGGAACCAGACGGCAATGGCGATGTATTGGTGGGATGCTGCAAACTCGTTGCCGACCTGGCGGGCCAGCAGTTCGTTGAACTTAGACGTGGGCATCGGGATCTCCTCGGATCGTGTTACGAGTTTCGGACTGGGGCACAGGGCTTTGGCGCCCCGGCGTAGGACGCCTGGAATGAGAATCCTCCGCCGGCGCCCCACGGTCAATACCAAGTTCCTTGGCATGGGGCCCGGACAGCTGCCCGTCTTTGTCCTCGAGGAGCTGGGCATCCCAGACCGACCCGGCCGCGAGCAGTGTCCGCACAACGTATTGGTGCCCTCAGCCTCGACGCCCTGCTTGGGATCCTGTCAACCGGGGCTTCAGATTTCGTGAACCCACGGGGAACTCACTTATGGCGCCATTCCAGCCGACGCTCTCTCGCTTGCTTCACGAAAGTGAGAGAGCGTCGGGCTCTGAGGCTCAGGCGAAGGCGGAGATTCCCGTGATGGAGCGGCCGATGATCAGGGCCTGCACGGTCTCGGTGCCCTCGTAGGTGTGGATGCCCTCGATGTCGGCAAAGTGCCGGGCCACGCGGTTGGCCAGAAGGATGCCGTTGCCGCCGAGCAGGTCGCGGGCATTGGAGGCGATACTGCGGGCCGTGCGGGTGCAGGTGAACTTGGCGAGCGAGGCCTGCGCGGGGGTCAGCACGCCTTCCTCGTCCAGCCTGGTCATCTGCATCACCATGAACTGCATGGTGGCCAGTTCCGAGTGCATGCGGGCCAGGCGTTCCTGCACGATCTGCGAGGCGGCCAGGGGCCGGCCGAACTGCCGGCGCTGGGCGGCGTACTGCACCGCCGTTTCGTAGCAGGCCGTGGCATGCCCGACGGCGGACCACGCCACCCCGAGCCGGGTCG
>NZ_JAFNLL010000022.1 GCF_017368795.1 Arthrobacter cavernae
GGCCGGCCGAACTGCCGGCGCTGGGCGGCGTACTGCACCGCCGTTTCGTAGCAGGCCGTGGCATGCCCGACGGCGGACCACGCCACCCCGAGCCGGGTCGCCAGCAGGACGCGCGAGGTGTCCTTGAAGGAAGTGGCGCCCGGATGTCCACGCCCACGGAAGTTGATTACGGCAAGAACATCAACATGAAGCCATCGCCGCGCACAGGTAGTCCAGCAGAACCGCCTTCTCACCCTTTCTGGCCTTCACGTACTCGGCGGCCATGCCCTGCGTGATCTCCCGCCGCATGCCCATCGACATCCCCTGCTTCATCCCTCCAGCAGACCCCGGTGCCCGGCCGGCCGCCAGAGTTTCGCGAGTATTCCTAAATGAGGCAAGCACCCCACTTCGCGGGCATCTCTGATGAGTCAACAGTGGAACCTTGCCTCGACCTTCGGCTGCTGCTACGTTTTGCGCGTAACGCAAAGGCATATGCCAACCGCATCCTAGTTAAATGGGGCAGCGAGGGTGGCGATGCATGAGGGGGCTGCCGTGGATCCTGCGTGGAGCACTCTCCGGGTGGCTGGCGTGGCGCTGGACATCCCGGATGAGCTCGCACCCACAGACGAACGCGGCGTCGAGGGCGGGGCCGCCGTCCTTGAGGGTTCCAAGTTGCGGCTCACCCTCGATGCCAGTCCCTTCGCTGACCCGCTCACTCGCTATACCGATAAGCCCGGCTACGAGCATTGGCGGGAGATCGTCGGTGGACTCCCCGCGGATTTCGTCTCCTTCGAGGACCAGGGCACCCGCATCGTCGCCACCAATATCGCCGGCCGGGCGACCGCCGTCGTCCATATACCCGCCGACGCCGATAGGAGCGTCGCACTGCAGATCCTGCGAAGTATCCGAACAGATCAAGGAGAGTTCGATGACTGAAGAGAAATACCGTGCGGCCCCGTACCTCGCCGCGGTCGCAGACACGGCCCCCGGTGAACGTAACGTGGGCTTCGACAAGGTCCAGGCGTACCTCGAACGCTTCGGCTACTTGAGGGAGTCGATCGTCAGGGAAGTCGGTGTCCTGGACGACCCCACCGAAGGCGCCCTCAGAAAGTACCAGGAGTTCTTCGAGCTGCCGATCACCGGCATCTTCGACGACGCCACCCGCGAGTCCATGATGCGGCCGCGCTGTGGCCTCCCGGACCCGCAGGCCGGCGAGCTCGCCTTCGCGACCACGTGCGCGTGGACCGACCGCACGCTGACCTATGCCTTCGACACCGGGACCGACGATGTCGCGGGCAACGCAGAATTTGACGCCGTCCGCCGCGCCATCCAGACCTGGCAGAACGTGGGCGGACTGACATTCACCGAGGTTGCTCTCGGATCGAGCCCGGACATCCGCATCGGCTGGCGGCCCGCGGCGGACCCGGACCACTCGATGGTCGGCGGCGTCCTGGCCCACGCCGACTTCCCGCCAGGCTGCAGCGTCGTCACGAACACGCTGCCCAAACCGGTCCACTTCGACGACAGCGAAACCGTGTGGAGCGTCGGCGCCGCGGCGAACGCCTTCGACATCGAGACGGTCGCGCTCCACGAGTTCGGCCACATCGTCGGGCTCGCGCACTCCAGCGTCCCGAACGCCGTAATGGCGCCGACCGTCGCGTCGAACTTCACCAAACGCGCCCTCACCCAGGACGATACCGACGGGTTCCGGTCGCTGTACCCGGCCGCCCCTCAGGCCTGGTCCGGGTGGAACTCGCTGGGCGGCAGCCTGACTTCCAACATCACCGTTGGCACCAACGCGGACGGCCGGATGGAAATCTTCGCCCGCGGCACCGACAGGGCCGTGTGGCACAGATGGCAGACCGCCCCGAGCAACGGCTGGTCCGGCTGGAACTCTCTCGGCGGCGTCATCACCTCGGACATCTCCGTCGCCAGCAACAGGGACGGCCGCATGGAGATCTTCGCCCGCGGCACCGACAACGCCCTCTGGCACAGGTGGCAGACCGCCCCGAGCAACGGCTGGTCCGGCTGGAACTCTCTCGGCGGCGTCATCACCTCGGACATCTCCGTCGCCAGCAACAGGGACGGCCGCATGGAGATCTTCGCCCGCGGCACCGACAACGCCCTCTGGCACAGATGGCAGACCGCACCGAACAGCGGCTGGTCCGGCTGGAACTCCCTGGGCGGTGTCATCACCGGCCCCGCTGCATCTGGGCGCAACGCGGACGGCCGTCTGGAGGTCTTCGCCCGCGGCACCGACGGGGCCGTGTGGCACAGGTGGCAGACCGCCCCGGGCAGCGGCTGGTCCGGCTGGCACTCCCTGGGCGGCGTGATCACCTCGGAGATTGCGGTCGGCAACAATGCCGACGGCCGCATGGAAATCTTCGCCCGCGGCACCGACAACGCGCTGTGGCACATGTGGCAGACCGCCCCGAGCACCGGCTGGTCCGGCTGGCAATCCCTCGGCGGGATCCTCACGTCCAACATCGCGGTCGGCAGCAAGGCCGCCGGCCGGCTGGAGGTCTTCGTCCGCGGGACCGCCAACGCGCTGTGGCACATGTGGCAGACCGCCCCGAGCACCGGCTGGTCCGGCTGGCAATCCCTCGGCGGGATCCTCACGTCCAACATCACGGTCGGCAACAATGCCGACGGCCGTCTGGAGGTCTTCGTCCGCGGGACCGACAACGCGCTGTGGCACATGTGGCAGACCGCCCCGAGCACCGGCTGGTCCGGCTGGCAATCCCTCGGCGGGATCCTCACCGCGGACGGTGCCCTGGGCAGGAACAAGACCGGCCGCCTCGAGGTCTTCGTCCGCGGCACCGACAACGCGCTGTGGCACATGTGGCAGACCGCCCCGAGCACCGGCTGGTCCGGCTGGCAATCCCTCGGCGGGATCCTCACCGCGGACGGTGCCCTGGGCAGGAACAAGACCGGCCGCCTCGAGGTCTTCGTCCGCGGCACCGACAACGCGCTGTGGCACATGTGGCAGACCGCCCCGAGCAACGGCTGGTCCGGCTGGCAATCCCTCGGCGGGATCCTCACCTCGGACGTTGCCCTGGGAAGGAACAAGACCGGCCGCCTCGAGGTCTTCGTCCGCGGCACCGACAACGCCCTGTGGCACTAGTGGCAGACCGCCCCGGGCGGCTGGTCGGACTGGTCCTCCCTCGGCGGAACCCTCACCAGCCGCATCTCCGCCGCGTCCAACAAGGACGGCCGTCTCGAGGTCGTCGTCCGCGGCACCGACAACGCGCTGTGGGACATGTGGCAGACCGCCCCGGGCGGCTGGTCGGACTGGTCCTCCCTCGGCGGAACCCTCACCAGCCGCATCTCCGCCGCGTCCAACAAGGACGGCCGTCTCGAGGTCGTCGTCCGCGGCACCGACAACGCCCTGTGGCACAAGTGGCAGACCGCCCCGGGCGGCTGGTCGGACTGGTACTCCCTCGGCGGAACCCTCACCAGCCGCATCACCGCCGCGTCCAACAAGGACGGCCGTCTCGAGGTCTTCGTCCGCGGCACCGACAACGCCCTGTGGCACTAGTGGCAGACCGCCCCGGGCGGCTGGTCGGACAGGTACTCCCTCGGCGGACCCCTCACCAGCCGCATCACCGCCGCGTCCAACCAGGACGGCCGTCTCGAGGTCTTCGTCCGCGGCACCGACAACGCCCTGTGGCACAAGTGGCAGAACCAGCCCTTCCTCACGGAAGAGCCTGCCGCCCTCATGGAACTCGTAACCGCGATGGAGGAACTCGGCGAGACGGCGCCGTTCGGCCGCACCGTCCCCCACACGGTCGAGATGCTGCCTGGCGCCATGGGCGAAAGCGCGATGCCCGACGGCCAGCGGCACGCCGGCGCCCCGGCGATGCCCTCCGCGGCGGTGGACGCCACCGCCGGATCCAGCTGACCATCTGGTCGGTAGCTGGGCGAAGGACGGCTCCTGGCGGTCTACGGACCGTCAGGATCCGTTACGACGCTCACGCGGTCTCGCTGCCCCGCCGGCCCTCCTACGCGCCTGGGGCCGTCCGGGCCCGCTTCCCCACTGCCCTCAATGTCGCAAGGGGCGCAGACCCTGCCGGTTCATCTTCGCTTGTATCGGGCCGTTCTACACAAGGAGGTAGCCATGCCAGACCAGATCACCATGTCAGCGTCCGACTTCGCGGTTGTGCTCACCGAGATGCTTGATCCGTGCAGTTCGTTGCTGCCGGGGGAGGAGCCGATACCAGGCACTATCCCGCCGGACCGGGAGGGATGCGAGCATTGGCGTTCGATGGTTGCCGTCGTGCGCGCCACAGACATCGCGATTGACCGAATGCTGGGTCAACAACGCCTCGGTGAGGCGCTCGGAGGCGACGGGTCGGCGGCGGCCCTAGCGATGAATCATGCGGAGGCCGAGAGTCTCATTGACGGCGTGTGCGGCACACCACCGAGGTGGCCGCTCGCGTGGCCACTACTGCGCCATCCCCTCGTTGGTGGTTCGCTCACCGGCTCCTCCCTCTTGATGGTCGGTGCGAGGTTCCTGACCGCGGCCGAGCGCCTCGACGGGAACACTTTGCAGCCGGAGTTCAGGGCCGCAGCCGAGCGGCTCTTCGCGGCTGGGCTGGAACGGGTAGCGAACGGCTCCAACGATGCAGCGACCGCGCCTGGGCTGGGCATCTGCGAGCTGTTGGAGAAGGCCGTTGCCGCGGACATGCAGGCCATCGCACAGAAGGAACAACGGACAGAAATGCTGCTGGAGAGGATCCGGAAGCTGCAGGGCGCACCCCAGCCCGACTTGGCGCTCATCGCGGTACTTGAGGGCAGGGTTCGCGAGTTGCAGGCCGAGCTGGAGTTCGACCGCTCCCAGCTCGTTCTCCTTCAGGAGGAACTCACATTTGCCTGCGGCGGTTCCAGCTGATGCTGGCTAATCGGCTATTCGCATCTGACCGTGGTGCCTTAGCTGGTCAACGGTGTTGCCGCACCCGGTGGGCGCTGCGGAGCAGGATACGGGCTTGGTAGTGCTCGTTGTTGCGATAGCCACGCCCGGTCCGCTTGATGTGTTTGATGGCGGTGTTCTCGGCTTCGGTGCGGGCGTTGGTGACCGTTGGTGACCCGGCCGGTGATGATCACCTCCAACGCGGGCCACCAGTCGTTCAGGTCTCGGACACACCTGAGTAATTCTCAAGTGAGCCCTTAGCTTGTTATTTAACCTCTTGGCGGTGCTGGCCGACGGGGTGGATGGTGGCAGGGTGCTTGTTTTTGGAGCCTGCAGGGCGTCCGGGGCCGGGTCGTGAGGATTTTGGCGCGCCGGCAGGAACCGGCATGGTCGCGCGGATGCGCGGAAACCCCCGGCGGACCGGACCCGGGCCGGGGTCAGCCGTCCCGGCGGGGCGGGGCGCTCCCAGGGGCGGCGCAGGTCCTCGGCCAGGGGCCGGGCGAGCCGGAGCTGGGTGTGCGCGTGATGACGATCCAGGTCCAGCGGTCGGCCGCCTCCGGGCTGCGGATCCTCGGGGCGGTCCAGCCCAGGGTCTGCTTGAACAGCCGGAAGGTGTGCTCAAGGTCGAAACGGCGCAGGAACATCTGCCACAGCCGGTCGACGCGGTCGGAGCCGGCCTCCGGGTCCGAGCACCACAGCCACACCGGCTCCGGATGCCGGTCCCCGGGCAGGTGCTCGACGGTCAGCCGGATCACCGTCCCCTCCACGATCGGCGGCGGGCCCTGGTGCTGCACCCACGATCCGCGGTGGGTGATCTTCGGGTGCAGCCCGGGCCAGGCGGCGGCCACCGCCATGCCGTAGCGGTCGGTGTCCGTTCCGGTGGTGACCTCCGGCTCGGGCCAGCTTGCCGGTCGGTGAACCGGAACTCCGGGCCGTGCCGCGGCGGGCGCCCGGTGCGGCACGGCGGCGCCGGGAAACACAGGACCCGGTCCGAGCGCATCCGGCCCAGCACCTGCACCGGCAGGTCGGCGAGCAGGAACGCTAGGCGGGCCAGCTCGTACACGGTGTCGAAGACCAGCAGGATCTCGGGGTCGCCGTCCATCCAGTGTCCGGCCTCGCGCAACCGTGTCACCACCTCACGCACCTGAGCGGCGGTGACCTCGGTCTCGTCGTCGTCAGGCCGCAGGCGCACCGCATCGAGCACCGCCGTCCAGGACGTGCGGCCCGGTTCCAGGGCCGCAACGAACGAATACGGCCACCGCTTCATACCGATCGACTGCTGGCCAAACGATCTTGTTGAGCATGTATTGGATGCTTCGATCTTCCCTGGCACACAGTGCGTTGAGGCGTTGATGATCTTCCGGAGCCATTTTGAAGTTCCAGACCCACGCCGACCCCGGAACCACGCGGCCACGTCCTGTGGCCCCCGAATGATTGAGCAAAATCCGACGCCCGCGCCGAGGGCTTGTGGGCTCCCGGCCTGCTAGCCCAGGGCCTCGCGGACAGCCTGCAGGATCTGCTCCGTTCCCGCTTCCCGATCCAGCACGGCAACTACGACGGCGGGCCGGCTGGCGTTTACCGCCGCGGGGCCACGCAGCCCAGCACCACCCAGCCCCGCACCACCGAGCACGGGCCGGAAGGTCTCGGCCAAGGCCCGCAGTTCGCGGTCCAGCCGTGCGGCGAGCCTTCGGTCCAGCTCCGGCGGCGCCCCGGCGGAGGCCTCCCCCAACCACTCGCGCAGGACGCTGTTGTGCACGGCCACCACGGACGCGGCAAAAGCCACAGCACCGTACTCCCCACCCCCGGCAACCGCACCCCCCGGCAGGGCCCCCTGCAGGTACCTGTGGAAGGCCCGCTGGTAGCGGTGCGTCATCACCAGTTCGCGGTCGCGCAGGGCCGGGACCTGGTGCAGCAGCTCGTGCCGGGTCAGGGATGTGCCGCGGTTCCGGACGTGGTGGTCGAAAACCAGCAGGGCCGCCTCCACCACAGAACCGAGCGGATCCGCCGTCGGACGCGAAAGGTGCTCCTCAACCCGGGCCAGGATCCGATCGTGGTCGGCGAAGACCACGTCCTCCTTGGAACCGAATTTGCGGAAAAAGGTGCTGCGGCTGATGCCCGCGGCGCCGGCTAGATCGTCCACGGAAGTGGCGTCGTAGCCCTGGCGCACCAGCAGCTCAAGGGCCGCGGCTACCGCCGGGCCGGGATCCGGGGTGGAGGGGTTGTTGACCATAGGCGTGAATCTAACATGGGGCCCGGCACCGCGCGGATCGGCCCCGGAAGCTGCGCGGGATAGGCTTCTGGCATGGCATTGATAGCTCCCCGCGTCACGGCCGGCCTGGCCGCCGACGACGCCCGGAACCTCGCGCGTTCCCTCCAGGACAGCAACGACATTACCGTGTTCGTGGACGGCACGGTCCACTGTCTCCCGGCCGAGGCGAGGGACGCCGTCGTCGACCTCCTCGCCCGGCTCAGCCGCGGCGAAGCGGTGACCGTGAGCAGCGTCGAGGAGATGCTGACCACCTCACAGGCGGCCGAACTCGCGGGCATTTCGCACACCTACCTGCGCAACATGACGGACCGCGGCGAGATCCCCGTTGAATACCGCGGAACGCACCGGCGCATCCGGCTCGCGGACATCATGTCCTGGCTGGAATCGCAAAAGAAAAAGGCGGCCGCCGATGCCGCCAACGCCGCGGATGACGCGGCCAACGGCGCAACGTGACGGAGTGATAAGGATCAAGCAACGATCCTGCCTGGAGGGTGATGCCTGGAATGGCCGGGGTTACGCTTGAATGTGGGCAATTTCAGAGGGTGGCATATCGTGGCCGGCGCAGCCGCCATGGCCTGCGCCATACCCGTCGCCTACGCCATGGGGCTGAACTTCGTGGCCGCGTTCACGTTCGCCTGCGTGGTGTTTGTCGCCGTTGCCATGTGGGTTGAGTCGAAAATTGCCCGACGCCGGAGCGAGGCCGCCCGCGCCGCCGCCCCTTCCGCCGGAGAGCCCGGAGCGCCGGCTGACGAAACACCGGTATCCGCCGAGGACACGGCCAGCGAGTAGCAGGGTGGCGCCGGGTGAATGCGGCTTCAACGCGGCGAACTTCAGAGGCGCCATGGGCTTTTGTTGCCGGCGGTCGCTTCTCCCTGGTGCTGCTGCCGTGGATCGAGGAGCCATGACTGCCCCTTCCGGACATCCAAGTAGTACTTGGTCTGGACCCCGCGAAAACTGAGTACACCCCTTGGGGTACCAAGTATCAGCCCCCCAGAAACTCGAGTACTCCCAGATGCTGTTCGCCCGACGAATAGTAGTGTAATTTCTAGCTAGGGAATATCCAGCGGCTAAAGCAACATTGGAGTCAGGATATCCGAAGGAAGAAATTCCATTTATCTGGGGGATTTACAATGCCATTCCTCATAGCCTCAGTGAACTCATTCATGGCCGGCATCAAGGATCGCATCATTTCAGCGCCTGCCCAGGCAGTACGTGGGATTCGACATATCAGGGTCTCTTTTGGACTTGGAATCTAAGTCCAAGAGACCTGACCTTTAACGACTCCCCGCCCCACCGGAGCCCCGCCCCGGACTATCTCTGGCCACAAACTTAGGCCGCTCTACCCATGCTAGCTGCGAGAGCCCTTTGACTCCATGGAGGGCCTTTATCTTCACCGGCCAGCGATGACGACGGGGACTGTGCCGGCACACGGAAGGCGGATCAGGCGGCCGGATCGCTGTGCTCCCTAGGAGCGTGGGTCGGTAGTCGTTCGGTGGCATGAGGC
>NZ_JAFNLL010000023.1 GCF_017368795.1 Arthrobacter cavernae
GCGAAGGTATCCAACGGCCGCACCACAACACGCCCACCCTCCGGTCCGGTACTGGCCCTGCAGCCGGGCAGGGCTGGATGCTTGCCCACGGGCCCTATTCGGTGCTTACTAGTGGAAGGAACCCGACATCACAGGCCCAGGAGCTAGTTCATTCCAGCCACGCCTTCACGGGCTCCCAACGGCAGCAGACGCCAAGGATGACGACCGGAGGAAACAATGTTCGCTCGAGTCAGCACTTACCAGCCGGGCCCAGACTCCACAGGAGCCCCCACCGAAGACACCGTCAACCGGGTCCTCGAGCTCCCCGGATGCCGGGGGATCTACTACCTCAAGGGAACCGGAACTACCTCCCTTTCCATCACACTATGGGACAGCGAGGAGACTCTGACCGGAAGCCAGCAAGCCGCAAACGCGATCCGGACGGAGAGCAGCGAAGCACAACACATGCAGATCCTCGGCGTGGAGGAGTACGAAGTCCTCACGCAACATCTCAAGAATTAGAACCGCACGGGTCCGCCGCCTGGGCCACGGCACGCAGCCATGCTCGCTCCGGCGCATGAACGCGAAAGGGGCTCCGTCCACACTCAATCCGGACGGAGCCCCTTCGCACTGTGGATGAAGCACCCGGACTATGCGGCCGGCGCCCCTGCAATGTTGACGAGCCAGGCAATGCCGAACTTGTCGATGCACATGCCGAAGGTGTCACCCCACGGCGCCGGCTCCAGCGGCATGGTGACCGTGCCGCCGTCGGAGAGCTTGTCCCAGTAGCCACGCAGCTCGGCTTCATCCGCGCTCTCGCCACTCAGCGAGACCGAGAAGTTGTTGCCCGGCGTGAAATCCATGCTGTTGGGCGTGTCCGCAGCCATGAGCACGAGTCCGTTCCCGGAAACCAGCATGCCGTGCATGACCTTCTCGGCTTCGGCGGGATCTTCGCTGGCGTGGAATTCACCGAAGGTACTAATGGTGAGTTCGCCGCCGAAGACGGTCTCATAGAACGTGATGGCGTCTCTGGCATTGTCCCGGAAGGAAAGATACGGGTTGAGGCGGGTTGTCATGATCGGTTCTCCTCATTCGATGGGCGGCGCCGTGCGTCGCCGTGCGGACATGCTAGCAGTGCACAAAGGCAACTGCCCCCGAACATTCAGTCGCCGTCGTACGCTTTCTGCAGGACGTTGATGTCGAGCTTCTGCATCCGGAGCATGGCCTCCATGGCACGCTGGGCACCGGCTGCGTCCGGGCCGGTCAGCAGCCCGGGCAGGGCAGTCGGGACGATCTGCCAGGACAGCCCGTACTTGTCCTTGAGCCAGCCGCACTGGCTTTGCTCGCCACCGGCAACCAGCGCATCCCAGTACTTGTCGACTTCTTCCTGAGTTGCGCAGTTGACGACCAGTGAAACAGCTTCGGTGAAGTTGAACGCCGGACCGCCGTTCAATGCCGTGAACTCCCTGCCCTCAATCTCGAACTCCACCGTGATGGCCTTGCCGTCGGGTCCAGGCATGGTCTGGCCGATGGATGAATCGGCAAACAGAGCTGTGTAGAACGCGGCGGCCTCTTCGGCCTCGCTGTTGAACCAGAGACACGTGGAAATCTTCTGCATGGCGCCCACCCTTCGAGTCCGTCGGGGTCCCTTTTTGGCCCCTGTTCGAGGCTAGTACCGAGGCATTCATCACACAACGCCCGACGGCGGCGCTCATCACGACGCCGTCGGGTCGTCTGCACCTAATCGCCGGCGGCGCGCATCCGGCTGACCAGACCGACGGTGTTGCCTTCGCTGTCTTCGAAGAAGGCCATCCATTCCTCGGATCCGGCAGGACCAAGGCGCTCGTCCTCATGGGTAAAGATGACGTGAGGATCGGTGATGATTCTCACGCCCCGTCTCCGAAGGTCCTCGATCCGGCCATGGATGTCGGCAACTTCCAGGTAGAACAGCGACGACGGCGCTCCCCTCTCCAGCAGGAGCCTCACCCCGCCGAGGTCAAAGAAGAGCAGGCCCGGCGGATCGAAGACGGCCCGCGGCTCCGCCTCCAGGAGCTGCGAATAGAACGCCGACGCCCGCTCAAGGTCCTCGGCGTACTGGGCTACCTGAATGAGCTTCAACGGTTCCTCCCGGGCGGTCTGCGGCATGTTCTCCTTGACGCAAGCTTGGACGGCTTGCCGGCTTCGTACAAGGGCAGCACCCCGGATAGTGTCGGAAGCATGCGTTCACCTTCCCGCACCACAGTTCCTGCAGCCGTGTTCACGGCGGCAGTTGATGCACTGCTGATCCTCGTCTTCGCTGCCATCGGCCGCGATGCCCATGCACGTGGAGATGTCATCACAGGCGTCTTCGCAACGGCATGGCCTTTCCTGGCCGGTGCAGCCATTGCCTGGCTCGCCGTGCGGGCGTGGCGCGCCCCCTTGGCCCTCTGGCCAGCGGGGGTGGCAGTGTGGATCGGCGCCGTGGCAGGTGGAATGCTGCTGCGGGCAATCACCGGGCAGTCCGTGGTTCTTCCCTTCGTGATCGTTGCACTGATCAGCCTGGCCGTATTCCTGCTCGGCTACCGCGGAATCATCGCCCTGGGAAGGCGCTTCCGAAGGTCCCGGCCACGCGCCTGAAGCGCCTCGCCGAAGGGCCTGATGTACTAGGCTTGAAAGCAACCGCAACGATGCTTTTCCGGAAAGGCCTTACGTGATCACCGCTTTCGTTTTGATCAAGACGGATGCTTCGCGCATCCCGGAAACCGCAGAGGAAATCTCTGCCATCGAGGGCATCAGCGAGGTCTATTCAGTCACCGGCGAGTGGGACCTCATTGCAGTGGCCCGCGTATCCCAGCATGAGGAACTTGCCGATGTCATTGCCGACCGGCTCTCCAAAGTGCCGGCCGTGGTCCACACCACCACCCACATCGCTTTCCGCTCCTACTCGCAGCACGATCTTGACGCGGCTTTTGCCCTGGGGTTCGAGCAGTAGGGGACCTTAACGTCAAAGAGCCGCCGGCACACCACGTCGGCGGCTCTTTTGCAGTGCCGTGGGACTCGATTGACGGTGGGACTGGATTGACGGTGGGAACGCAGCCTATCCCCGGCTGAGTTCGATCCATTTCGCCAGGACGGCAGCCGCTTTCCCGGAGTCGATGGATTCCGCGGCAGTCCCCAGCGCGGCATGCATCCGCTCTGTCAGGGTTCCGTCAGCCTGCGTATCGAAGGCGACAAGGCCCGCCGCGGCATTGAGCAGCACGGCATCACGGACGGGGCCCGGCCGGCCGGCAAGCACGTCGCGGACAACCACGGCATTGGCGGTGGCGTCCCCGCCGCGCAGATCCGCCACGGTGGATGCACGGATGCCAAGCCCGGCCGGCGAGAACGTCTGCTCAGTTACCTGTCCACTCCGGATTTCCCAGACAGTGGAAGGACCCGTGGGGGTGAGTTCATCGAGGCCGTCATCGCCACGGAAGACGAGGCCGCGGCTGCCACGCCTCGCCAGGACGCCGGCCACGAGCGGCGCCATCCTGGCGTTGGCAACACCCACTGCCGATGCCTGCACATGGGCGGGATTGGTCAGCGGACCCAGGAAGTTGAAGGCCGTCGGAATGGCCAGTTCCTTGCGGGGGACTGCCGTGTGGCGGAAAGAAGGGTGGAAGACCTGGGCAAAGCAGAAGGTGATTCCCGCCTCTTCCGCGTTCCGGGCAACCCTGTCAATCGGCAGGTCGAGGCGCACACCGAGGGCTTCAAGGACGTCGGCAGAGCCCGACGACGACGACGCCGCCCGGTTGCCGTGCTTGACCACACGGGCGCCG
Organism: Arthrobacter cavernae; assembly: GCF_017368795.1. GTDB lineage: Bacteria > Actinomycetota > Actinomycetes > Actinomycetales > Micrococcaceae > Arthrobacter > Arthrobacter cavernae. The sequence goes on from NZ_JAFNLL010000023.1 coordinate 3,777, forward strand.
GCCCCGGCGCATACGAGCGCGGCCATGGTGGAGATGTTCACGGTGTTCAGCTGATCGCCGCCGGTTCCGACGATGTCGAGCTTCTCGCCGGCGATGGAGATGGGATTGGCGTGGCTGACCATGGCCTCAACCAGGCCGGTCAACTCTTCCACGGTTTCACCTTTGGCCCGGAGGGCCACCAGGAACCCCGCGATCTGCGCCGGAGTCGCTTCGCCGGACATGATGCTGTTCATGGCCCAGGCCGTATGGTCGACTTCAAGGTCGGTCCCGTTGATGAGCGCTGAGATGATCCCAGGCCAGGTGCTGGTTTGCTGTGCCGATGCCGGTGAAGTCACCTCCTGATGCTATCGAGCGAGCGGCTCCCATGACCAATGCCGGCCCCACCGGGAACTTTTCAGCGCGATTTCGCGTCTTTGTAGAAAAAGTCTCCGGATTCGGTGGTTCGCATTGGGAAGTCTGGACTTTTACAGACATAATGTCCTTGTGACATCTGCGACCCATGCCCCCAGTACCCCGGCGCACCCGACGCTGAACCGCCCCAATCTGGTTTCTGTTGGAACCGTTGTTTGGCTGTCCAGTGAGTTGATGTTCTTCGCCGGTCTCTTTGCCATGTACTTCACTCTGCGCTCCACATCCGGACTGATGTGGGCCGAAGAGACCGCCAAGCTCAACTTCCCGTTTGCGCTCGTAAACACCATCGTCCTCGTTGCAAGTTCCTTTACTTGCCAGATGGGCGTCTTCGCCGCCGAGCGGCTTGAACCGCGCCGCACGGGCGGCCCGCTGCAGTTCACCCGCTGGGGCATGACCGAATGGTTCGTCCTGACCTTCATCATGGGTTCGTTCTTCGTGGCCGGCCAGACGATGGAATACGCCATGCTCGTCTCAGAGCATGTGTCCCTGTCGTCCAACGCCTACGGCTCCGCGTTCTACATAACGACCGGCTTCCACGGTCTGCACGTGATCGGCGGCCTTATCGCCTTCCTCTTCATCATCGGCCGCGCTTTTGCTGCCAAGAAGTTCGGGCACTTTGAAGCGACGTCGGCCATTGTCACCTCGTACTACTGGCACTTCGTTGACGTTGTCTGGATCGGCCTCTTCCTGGTCATCTACGTCCTCAAGTAAGCCCGGCTTTGACTCTTTTTCTACAAGAGGCAGAATTTCAAGAAGCGGCTCACGGAGCCGACGCAGGATCGAATAAAGGAACCACCACGTGAAGGCACTCTCGCAGAAGCGACGTCACCCACTGGCAGCCATAGCGCTGCTGCTGATGGGGCTCCTCCTCACTGGTGGGCTTTACGCCGTTGCCACAACCGTCAACCAGGCCAAGGCCGACACCACAAGCTTCAGTGCGAATGACGCAGAGGAGGGTGGCAAGCTCTTTGCCGCCAACTGCGCCACGTGCCACGGCATGGGTGCCAGCGGAACCAAGGACGGCCCCTCGCTGGTCGGCGTAGGTGCAGCCGCAGTTGACTTCCAGGTTGGCACCGGCCGTATGCCCATGCAGATGAACGGCCCCCAGGCCGAGAAGAAGCCCAAGCAGTTCAACGATGAGCAGACGCACGAGCTGTCGGCTTACGTTGCCTCCCTGGGCGCTGGCCCGGCCATTCCCGAAGAGCACCTTCTTGACGAAAAGGGAGACGCAGCCAACGGTGGCGAACTCTTCCGCGTCAACTGCGCCATGTGCCACAATGCGGCGGCAGCTGGCGGTGCCCTGACCCGCGGCAAGTTCGCGCCGGCCCTGGCCGATGTGAGCGGCAAGCACATCTACGAGGCCATGGTCACGGGCCCGCAGAACATGCCCGTGTTCAACGACTCCAATGTCTCCCCGGAGGGCAAGCGCGACATCGTCACCTTCCTGAAGACGATCGAGGCCAACGGCTCCCCGGGCGGTGCCGACCTCGGTGCTTTGGGTCCGGTGGCTGAAGGTCTGTTCGTGTGGGTCGCCGGTCTCGGCGTCATCATTGCCTTCACCATCTGGCTGACGTCACGCACTTCGTAGCCGCACCACGGCCACAAAAACTTCTGCTGCACGGTCAGCAGGTTGGAACTGATAATTAACTCGGCTCAGGCCGAGACAACGAGAGAAGGATGAGGCGAATTATGGGCAACCATAGTGACGGCAGTCCGAACCCCTCGGGCACCGTAGCTACGGCTGGTCAGAATGAGGTGGAGAAGTTCCAGGATCCTGGACTGCCTCCGCATCGTTTGCGCCTGGCTGACACGGACCCGAAAGCCGCAAAGCGTGCCGAGCGTCAGGTTGCCATTCTGTTTGGCAGCTCGATCTTCGGTACCGTGATCTTCCTGGTGGCGTACTTCGCCATCGATCTGGGACACGATTCCTCGATTGCCACGATCCGCACGCAGAACCTTCTGCTGGGTCTGGGCACGGCGTTCGCGATGCTCGGCATCGGCACAGGTATTGTGCACTGGGCCAAGGCCCTTATGCCGGACCACGAAGTGTCGGAAGAGCGCCACGGCATCCGCAGCGAGGAAGACCGCCAGGCCGCCGTACGCATCGTCGACGACATTGTCGAGGAAACCGGCATCAAGCGCCGTCCCCTGATCCGCAACACCCTTCTGGGTGCCGTGGCTCTTGCCCCGCTGCCGGCCTTGGCCGTCTTCGGCGACCTTGGTCCGCGCCCTGACGACAAGCTGGCGCACACCATGTGGGCACCGGAGGGCGGCAAGCTCAAGCGACTGACGCGTGATCCCGACGGCACCCCCATCAGGGCCTCGGATGTCACCATCGGTTCGGCGTTCCACGTCATCCCCGAAGGTCTCAACGAGCTCCACGAAGGCAAGCTGAACGAAAAGGCCAAGGCCGTTGTGCTGCTCATGCGCCTGAACCCGGAATCGCTCAACCCCTCACCGGGCCGCGAAAACTGGGGCTACAACGGCATCGTTGCCTACTCGAAGATCTGCACGCACGTTGGCTGCCCCGTTGCTCTCTACGAGCAGCAGACCCACCACCTGCTCTGCCCTTGCCACCAGTCGACGTTCGACCTCACGCAGGAATGCAAGGTCATCTTCGGCCCGGCCAGCCGTCCGCTCCCCCAGCTGCCCATCGCCATCGATGCTGAGGGCTACCTCGTAGCCACGAGCGACTTCAAAGAACCTGTCGGACCGAGTTACTGGGAGCGTGACGAGCATGAGCGCCGCATCAACAGCTGAAGCCCCCTTCGTCGCCAAGACCAAAGTGGGCCGTTTCACGGACTTCGTAGACGAGCGTGTAGGCGGCTCCGGCATCCTGCGCGAATTCGGACGCAAAGTCTTCCCCGACCACTGGTCCTTCATGTTCGGTGAGGTGGCGCTGTATTCCTTCGTCATCCTGCTGATGTCGGGCACGTTCCTGACGTTCTTCTTCGACCCGTCCATGGCCGAGACCCACTACCAGGGTTCCTACACGCCGCTGTACAACGTCGAAATGTCCGTAGCTTACAGTTCCTCGCTGAACATTTCGTTCGATATCCGTGGCGGTCTGTTCATGCGCCAGGTCCACCACTGGGCCGCGCTGCTGTTCGTGGCGTCCTTGGGTGTGCACATGCTGCGCGTCTTCTTCACCGGTGCCTTCCGCAAGCCGCGTGAAATGAACTGGGTTGTCGGTGGTGTTCTGCTGATCCTGGCCATGGCTGCCGGCTTCACGGGCTACTCCCTCCCCGATGACCTGCTCTCCGGCAATGGCCTGCGCATCATCGACGGAGTCGTCAAGTCAATCCCGGTCATTGGAACGTACACCTCGTTCTTCCTGTTCGGCGGGGAATTCCCGGGCACCGCCATCATCGGTCGCCTCTACGTGCTGCACATCTTGCTCGTGCCGGCACTGATCCTGCTGATGATCGTCATCCACCTGTTCATGGTTGTCGTCCACAAGCACACCCAGTACCCCGGCCCGGGCCGCAGCGACGGCAACGTCGTCGGCTACCCGCTGGGGCCGGTTTACGCTGCGAAGGCCGGTGGCTTCTTCTTCATCGTCTTCGGCGTTATCGCCCTGATGGCTGCCGCATTCACGATCAACCCGATCTGGAACTACGGCCCGTATGACCCCTCGCCGGTTTCCGCCGGTACCCAGCCTGACTTCTACATCGGCTTCGTTGACGGCGCACTCCGGCTCATGCCGGGTGTCATCAACGACTTCCACTTCGAGTACGTCGTCTTCGGCTACACCCTGACGCTGAACGTCCTGCTCCCGGCCCTTGTGCCTGCAGGCATCATCTTCACGGTGCTGTTCATGTACCCGTGGATCGAACGCTGGGTCACCAAGGACAACCGTGAGCACCACGTCCTGGACCGCCCACGCAACGCCCCCACCCGTACGGCGATCGGTGTGGCCGGTTTCACTTGGTACTGCGTCATGTGGGCGGCAGCGGGTTCCGACCTCATCGCAACCGCCTTCCACGTTTCGCTGAACGACGTGACCTACTGGCTGCGCACGCTGTTCTTCCTTGGCCCGGTCCTGGCGTTCATCGTGACCAAGCGCGTGGCCCTGGCCCTTCAGCGCAAGGACCGCGAGATCGCACTCCACGGCCGCGAGACCGGACGCATCGTGCGCCTGCCGCACGGCGAGTTTATCGAAGTCCACGCACCGTTGGATGAGTACAAGCGCTACAAGCTGGTCGGTTTCGAATCCCCGGCTCCGCTGCCGGCCGTTCCGAACGAACACGGCGTGGTCACCAACAAGGAAAAGCGCCGCGCCGCGCTCTCCAAGTGGTTCTTCGAGGACCGTGTTGCCCCGGCAACGCCCGCGGAACTCGAAGCGGCCCATGCCCACGGCCACCACGAAGCCATTGAATCCGGCGAAGAACAGAAGAGCCTCAGCCACTAGCTGACACCGCTCAAGAAAGAGGGGCCCGGTCCATTGGACCGGGCCCCTCTTTTCGTTTCTCAATACGCAGCGTATGCCTTACGTGGTGCGGTAGCCCGTCGAATAGTTGCGCGTTGGCCTGGTTCCGGGACGCTGCAGCGGGATCCAGAGCTTGTACCTGTCCGCCCGGTAGTACGAGACGGAATAGTCCACCATGGCCCGGGCAACAAAGGCGTGCCTCTGGATCTTCAGCAGGGGCGAACCGACGTCGACGTTCAGGAGCCGGGCGGTGGACGGCGAGGCGGCAGTCGCCTCGATCATGTCCTCGCCCCATTCCATGACCAGTCCGTAGCGTTCGCTCAGGACGTTGTAGAGGGACGTGGGCGGAGCCTCGTCCAGCAGGCCCGGGACACGGTGCGCCGGAATGAAGTTCTCATCCACGCTCATCGGCTCGTTATCGGCCAGCAGGAGCCTCCGGAAACGGACCAGGGGTGTTCCTTCATCCAACTGCAGTTCGCGCGCCAGAAAGGCGCTGGCGGCGATTTGCTCGAAGCTGAGGACCTTCGCCGCGGGGACCATGCCGCGCCGCTGCATTTCCTCGCTGTAGGACGTCAGCTTTACCTGGAGGTCCAGCTTGGGCTTCTTGACGAATGTTCCAAGCCCTACGACGCGCTCGATGACCTCCTCACCAACCAGGGCGTCGATAGCTTGACGCACGGTCATGCGGGCCAGTCCGAACCGCTCCGACAGATCGCGTTCGGAGGGCAATGCCGAGCCCGGCGGACAAGACTGCCCGATGAATCCCCGCAGGATTTCCCGCAGCTGCACGTAGATGGGCACGCCACTGTTCCGGTCGATTTCGCCTGCGATCGCGGATGCTTCAGCCACAGCGCCGCGCCTGCTCACTTTGCTTCATACAACAAGGGTAGGCCACGCCGATCTCAGGTCTAGACCAGCGACCGGGCAGGCGCCGCAGTGGCCGCGGCGGCGCTACGCTTGTATGGAACTGATTCCAGTGGCGGCACACGTCCGTCAGAGCAAAGGAGCCCGCTTGCCGGAGCACAAAGCCATCGTTGCCGCGGAGATAGGTCTGCACGCCCGCGCAGCTGCCGTGTTTGTCCGGGCAGTCACGGACACGGGCCTGCCCGTCACCATCAGGAAGCCCGGCCAGCATCCGGTGGACGCCCGTTCACTGCTGGAGGTCATGACCGAGGACTTCGGTCATGGCTGCGAAGTGCTGCTTGAGGTCTCCGCCGACGCCCTGCCGGCCGGCAGTACCGTACGCGACGCAGAAGGTGCCTTGGCCGCATTGTCGGCCCTCCTGCAGGCCAGCGAAAGCCGCTGACGGCTTCTGTACCGGCCTTAAACGACGGCGGGCCCCACCAAATTGGTGGGGCCCGCCGTCGTTGTCTTGCGGGACTTGCTAGTGCGCGTGGTCTCCGCGGCTGTATTCGAAGACCCAGCCGACCAGTGCCACAAGGGCGAGGCCGGCAGCGACGAACATCACCCAGAAGCCCACGGCCAGGCCGAGGAAGCCTCCGGCGCAAGCCAGGCCGAGAACCAGCGGCCACCAGCTCCAGGGGCTGAAGTGACCCTGCTCGCCGGCGCCTTCGTGGATTTCAGCGTCGGGACGGTCCTCGGGGCGCATGCCGATGCGCTTGCCGGTGAAACCGAGGTAGGCGCCGATCATGCCGGCGAGGCCGCCGACGAGGAGGATGCCCAGGATGCCGACCCACTCGGACCAGTTGGTCAGGAAGCCGTAAGCCAGCGAGACGGGGATGAAGAAGAAGACTCCGGCTCCGAAGAGCCACGATTCTACTTTCACTTGGCGCTCTCCTTCAGTTCAGCGACGCTGTGCGACGGGGCCAGCTCGGGGTGGTGCAGGTCCAGTGCCGGGCGCTCCGAACGGATGCGGGGCAGGGACGTGAAGTTGTGACGCGGCGGCGGGCAGGAAGTTGCCCACTCGAGCGAGGCGCCGAAGCCCCACGGGTCGTCAACTTCGACCTTCTTGTTGCTGCGCCAGGTGATGTAGACATTCCAGAAGAACGGCAGGAGCGAGGCGCCCAGGACGAAGGAGGAGATCGTGGAGAACTGGTTCATCCACGTGAAGTTATCCTGCGGCATGTAGTCGGCATAGCGGCGGGGCATGCCTTCTACACCGAGCCAGTGCTGGATCAGGAAGGTGCCGTGGAAGCCCAGGAACAGGAGCCAGAAGTGGATCTTTCCCAGACGCTCGTTGAGCATCTTGCCCGTCCACTTCGGCCACCAGAAGTAGAAGCCGGCGAACATGGCGAACACAACGGTGCCGAAGACCACGTAGTGGAAGTGCGCAACCACGAAGTAGGAGTCGGAGACGTGGAAGTCCAGCGGCGGGGAGGCCAGGATGATGCCGGTCAGGCCCCCGAAGAGGAAGGTCACTAGGAAGCCGATGCTCCAGAGCATGGGGGTTTCGAAGGTGATGGAACCCTGCCAGAGGGTACCGATCCAGTTGAAGAACTTCACGCCGGTGGGTACCGCGATCAGCATGGTCATGAAGGCGAAGAACGGCAGCAGCACGGAACCGGTGACGTACATGTGGTGCGCCCACACTGTCACGGACAGAGCAGCAATGGCGATCGTCGCGTAGACAAGGCCCTTGTAGCCGAAGATCGGCTTGCGGCTGAAGACCGGGAAGATTTCAGACACGATGCCGAAGAACGGCAGGGCGATGATGTATACCTCGGGGTGGCCGAAGAACCAGAACAGGTGCTGCCACAGGACTGCGCCGCCGTTTTCGGGGTCGAAGATGTGTGCGCCGAAGCGACGGTCAGCGCCGAGCGCGAAGAGGGCTGCAGCCAGCGGCGGGAACGCCATCAGGACCAGGATGGACGTCACCAGCGCGTTCCACGTGAAGATGGGCATCCGCCACATGGTCATGCCCGGGGCGCGCATGCAGACGATGGTGGTGATGAAGTTGACCGCACCGAGGATGGTGCCGAAGCCGGACAGGGCTAGGCCGAAGACCCAGAGGTCACCGCCGACGCCGGGGCTGAACGTCGTGTTTGACAACGGAGCGTAAGCGAACCAACCGAAGGATGCAGCACCCTGGGGGGTGATGAAGCCGGAGACGGCGATGGTGGAGCCGAAGAGGAAGAACCAGAAGGCCAGCGCGTTCAGTCGCGGGAAGGCGACGTCGGGTGCACCGATCTGCAGCGGCATGATGACGTTGGTGAAGCCTGCGAACAGCGGCGTTGCGAACATCAGGAGCATCACGGTGCCGTGCATGGTGAACATCTGGTTGTACTGCTCTTTGGTCTGCAGGATCTGCATGCCGGGTTCGAACAGTTCCGCCCGGATGAGCAGCGCCATGACGCCGCCCAGGCAGAAGAACACGAAGGACGCAATGAGGTACATGTACCCGATGGTCTTGTGGTCCGTGGAGGTGATCCAGTTGACGACGATGCGTCCCTTGGACTTAGGAACTACGGGAGCCTCGAGGATCCCGGCGGATTGAGTGTAAGTAGCCACGTCGCTCCCCTTACTTGGTTTCGTTCAGGTTCGGGTTGCGGTCGTACTTTTCGCCGAGCAGGCCCGTGTTGCCGTCCTGGCGCAGCTTGTCCATGTGGGCCTGGAATTCAGGCTCGGAGACAACCTTGACGCGGAACAGCATCTCGGAGTGGTACTCGCCGCAGAGTTCAGCGCACTTGCCGTCGTAGGTGCCCTCCTTGGTGGGGGTGAACCTGATGTAGTTGGTCTTGCCGGGGATCATGTCGCGCTTCTGGAGGAAGGCGGGAACCCAGAAAGAGTGGATGACGTCGCGGGAGTTGAGCTCCAGGTCCACCGACTTGCCGACCGGCAGGTACAGGGTGGGGAGCTTCTCCTTGTCGACCTCATTGCCCGTGAGATGCGCCTGGACGCCGGCCTCATAGAGGTCCTCGGGGATGACCTGGCCCTGCTTGTAGTTGAAGTCCCAGGCCCACTGCTTGCCGCGGACGTCGACGACGACGTCGGCCGGCTGGGAGCGGTCATCGATGGCACGCTGGTCCTGGTCGGTGAAGTAGAAGAACACCAGGACCATGAAGAGCGGGATCGTCAAATAGAAGACCTCGAGCGGCAGGTTGTAGCTGAGCTGCCGGGGGAATCCCGTGGTGCCCTTGCGGCGACGGTAGGCAATGATGCACCAGACCAACAGGCCCCACGTGATGATGCCGACGGCGAGGGCGGCGATCCATGAGTTGACCCAGAGGTCCATGATCCGGTCGGTGTGGTTGGTGGTGCCGCGCTCTGTCGGCAGCCAACCCTTCTCTACCTCTGGCGAACATCCGGTCAAAACCAACGCGCCGGCTAGTGCCAAGCCAGTGATCGATGTGATCTTTATGCGTCGGCTGCCGGTTCGGTTCTGCGAACTCACAGACGGCCCTTCCTCTTGTTGCTGTCTCCCGGCAGGCCAAAGGCCCACCGGGCACACTAAAAGTTTTACTACCCGATGTAGAGCTTACCGCTACGCGGCGGTTTTCGCAGACATGTCGGCCCACTGGTTCGGATCGGGTCGAAACCCGCTGCGAACTGGGCCGACATGCGGCGAAAGACTCAGATCAGTGGAACGAATCGCCGCAGGCGCAGGAGCCACCGGCATTCGGGTTGTCAATGGTGAAGCCCTGCTTCGAGATGGTGTCCTCGAAGTCGATGCTCGCGCCGCTCAGGTAGGGAACGCTCATCTTGTCGACAACAACTTCGACGCCGTCGTAGTCGCGGACAGCGTCTCCGTCAAGGAGGCGCTCGTCGAAGTAGAGCTGGTAGATGAGGCCCGAGCAGCCGCCCGGCTGCACGGCAACGCGAAGTCGCAGATCGGTACGCCCTTCCTGCTCGAGGAGGCTCCGGACCTTGCCTGCTGCTACGTCGGTCAGCTGGACCTCGTGCGTGGGAAGCTCCTCGCCTGCGGCGAGCGTGGCTCCGGTGCTGTTTTCGTTGGTTGCAGTGCTCATTGGCCTACCTTCTTATGACGCTCCTGGCGGCGGCGCTTCCGCGCTGCCTGCCCTTACCAAATTACGTACGGGCTATAGCTCCATGCTACGTCGAGTGGACGCATAGCTATAACTCCTGACGTAACCGCCACCACCATTGACTTGTTCCCAAAAGTTGACTGAGGCCGCCGGGCAAGGGCCAGGCCGGCGTGCCTAGCCTTCAAGGCCTTCGGCATTCAGACGCGCAAGCATCAGCGCCTCGGCCAGGACGGCATGGCGGAAGTCCTCAAGGTGCAGTGACTCGTTGGCGCTGTGGGCGCGCGAATCCGGGTCTTCAACACCCGTGACCAGGATCTGGACGTCCGGATACATCTCGGTCAGGTCCGCAATGAAGGGGATGGAACCGCCGATGCCCATCTCCACGGCTTTGACCCCCCAGGACTCCCCGAGCGCCCACATGGCGATGCGGGCTGCAGGGGAGGCAGTGTCCGTCGAGAACGCGTTGCCGGACTCCCCCGGTGTGAAGGTCACACGGGCACCGAAGGGTGCATGGCTTTCCAGATGCTGCCGCATGGCTTCCATGGCGGACTGCGGGTCCTGGCCCGGAGCCAGGCGCAGGCTGAACTTGGCGCGGGCCGAAGGGACCAGAGTGTTCGAAGCGACATCCACGGCGGGCGCATCAATGCCAATGATCGAGAGCGCCGGCTTGGTCCACAGGCGGGAGGCAATGGTGCCCGAGCCGGCCAGCCGGACGCCGTCGAGCACTGACGCATCGGCACGGTATTCGGCTTCGGTGAGGTCGACGCCGGCCTCGTCCTTGGCGACCAGGCCGGCGACGGCGACATTGCCGTCGTCGTCGTGCAGGGTGGCGATCAGGCGGGACAGCAGCGTGGGGGCATCGAGAACGGGACCGCCGAACATCCCGGAGTGCACGGCGTGCTCAAGGACCCGGACTTCGAAGGTCCCGTCAACGAGCCCGCGCAGGCTGGTGGTCAGTGCCGGCACGCCTACCTTCCAGTTACTGGAGTCGGCCACCACGATGACGTCGGCGCGCAGCAACTCCCGGTGCGTCTCCAGGAACGTCCGGAATGTCGGCGAGCCGGCTTCTTCTTCGCCTTCGAAGAAGAACGTCACACCCAGTCCGAAGCCGGCGCCGAGGACCGCGGCCACAGCGGCGTGGGCTGCCAGGTGCACCATGATGCCAGCCTTGTCGTCAGCGGTACCACGGCCGTAGATGCGCCCATTGCGCTCCTCTGCCGTGAAGGGCTCGGATTCCCAGAGGGCGCGGTCGCCGGGCGGCTGCACATCGTGGTGTGCATAGAGAAGGATGGTCGGCTTGCCCGGGGCCGCCTGGCGACGCGCGACGACGGCGGGTCCGCCGGGGGTGCCGTCTTCCTTGTCGCAGCGCAGGATCCGGACATCGTCCATGCCGGCGGCACGGACCAGCTCCGCCACCGTTTCGGCGCTGCGCTCCAGCTCGGCCGGATCGAAGCTCGGCCAGGCAATGCCGGGGATGGCCACCAGGTCCTTCAGACGGGCAACGGTGCTGTCAAAGGAGGAATTGACGGCCTGGCGCAGGGCCTCGACGTTGATGGTGCCGGGGTTCCCTTGCTGGTTCTGCGGGATCTCCGCGTTCGTTGAAGTCATGGCCAAACACTACAACGGGGGAACCGCGCACCAGTACGAGGTGCCATCCGGAGCGGGCGCCCCGTCATCACCATCGTTACGTAATCCGCGCCACTATCCCGCGGGGTATTCTTTATGGGTGTTTGGACGTAAAAAGGAAGAGCCCAGCGCTCAAGACGTAGTTGACCAGGCCCACGCCGCCGCGCAGGAGTCAGGTGCCGGCAAAGGTACCCCGACACCCAAGCGCAAGGACCAGGAGGCCGCCCGCAAGCGTCCCCTGGTGCCAACGGACCGCAAGGCTTCCAAGGAAGCCGAGCGTGTGGCAATCCAGGACCAGCGCCAGAAAATGCGCCAGGCCCTCGACACCGGGGACGAAAAGTACCTGCCGCTGCGGGACAAGGGACCCCAGAAGCGCTACGCCCGCGACTACGTGGACGCCCGCTTCAGCCTCGGCGAGTACCTCATGTTCGGCGCCCTGCTCTTCGTGGTGATCTCGCTGATCATTCCCTCGTCCAGCGACCAGCTAAGCTACGTGCTGATCGGTTTCTGGGTCATGTTCCTGGCCGTCTTCGTGGATGTCTTCATCCTGTCCCGGAAACTGCGCAAGCGGCTGCTCGACAAGTTCGGCGAGGTGGAACGCGGCACCGTCTGGTACGGCAGCATGCGCTCCCTGCAGTTCCGCAAGCTCCGCCTGCCCAAGCCGCTGGTCAAGCGCGGCGAGTTCCCGTCCTAGGCAATGGCCGGACGGCCAGACAGCCAACTATTGAAAAAGCACCCCGGACCGATGGTCCGGGGTGCTTCTTTGTCCGCAGGCCGGCGCGGATCGCCGGCGGCCATGGCTACATGGTCCTGCTACTTCGTCCTGCGGCGCTTCGCCAGGGCCTTATTGATGCCGGCTGCCCAGAACGGCCCCTCATAGAGGAAGGCCGTGTAGCCCTGGACCAGCGTGGCGCCGGCGTCAAGGCGTTTCTGGACATCCTCTGCCGATTCCACTCCACCCACGGCAATGAGCACAAGGTCCTCCCCTGCCGCTGCCTTGAGCCGGCGGAGGACCTCAAGGGAACGCTGCTTGAGCGGGGCACCGGAGAGGCCGCCGGCACCCAGGGCTTCCACCTTCCCGGAGTCCGCCACGAGGCCGTCGCGGGAAATCGTGGTGTTGGTGGCAATGATGCCGTCCAGCTTGAGGTCGAGCGCAAGGCGCGCGACGTCGTCGATGTCCTCATCACTGAGGTCCGGCGCGATCTTCACCAGCAGCGGCACGTGGCGGCCGGCGGCCTGGTCGGCCGCGTCGCCGACGGCGCGGAGCAATGGCCGGAGGGTTTCCACGTTCTGCAGCAGGCGCAGGCCGGGGGTGTTGGGCGAGCTGACGTTGACCACCAGGTAGTCGGCTGCGGGCGCGAGGCTCCGCGCACTGACGAGGTAGTCCTCCACGGCGTCCTCGAGCTCCACGAGCTTGGTCTTGCCGATGTTGACGCCGATGACGGGCCGGACCCCAGCGTAGGAACGCTGGAGCGCGGCCCTCGCGTCCTTGAGGCGGGGTGCCACGGCCGCGGCGCCGTCGTTGTTGAAGCCCATGCGGTTGACCACGGCCCGGTCCTCAATGAGGCGGAAGAGACGCGGCTTGTCGTTGCCGGGCTGCGCCTGGCCAGTGATGGTGCCCACCTCAACGTGCCCAAAGCCGAGTTCGGCGAGGGCCTCGATGCCGTGGCCTTCCTTGTCGAAGCCCGCGGCCAGGCCGAACGGTGACGGGAAGGTCAGGCCGAACGCCTCCGTGCGCAGCGAGGCATCCGGCGCCGTCATCTTCGCAAGAATCCGACCCGCACCCGTGCGGTGGGCAGTCCTGATCGCCTGGAAGCCGATCTTGTGGGCTTTTTCGGCATCCATCCAGGAGAAGGCCAGTTTGAAGAAGGTGGGATAAACGCGCATGCTCCTAGTTTTCCGGTTTCCCACCCGCGCACCAAACCGGTGACTAGGCCGCGGGCTAGCATGTACGCATGCCGATCCCTGAACGTGACACACATCATGCCGGCTCATGCCGGCGGACGGATCAAGGCCGACGTCGGGAGTGTTCGGCGCCGGCTGCCGGCCGCGCAGCAGCGGCCGGTGTCTAAGCTGGTGCCATGGAGTGGGAAACCGACATCCTGGGTGAGGACTTCCAGGCCTGCACTTTTGACGCAACCGGTTCCGACGGCGTAGTCCGCCGGGCCACGCTGGTGCGCCATGTCAGTTCAGCCGCCGTCCCGGGTGGTTCCGTCCGGACGGGCAGCAACGGCGCCGTACTGTTCCTGCACGGCTGGAGTGACTACTTCTTCAACGTGGAGCTGGCACGGTTCTGGAGCAGGCACGGATTCATATTCTATGCCCTCGACATGCACAACCATGGGCGCAGCCTGCAGCCGGAAACCCCTGGCGGCTACGTTGCCCATCTGGACGACTACGACGCCGAGATCAGGAAGGCGATCGAACTCATCCGCGCCGAGCAGGCCCAGGCACCGGCCGGCACGCATGCGCTCACCCTCATGGGCCACTCCACCGGTGGCCTCATCGCGGCCCTGTGGGTCAGCCGCAACCCCGATGACGTCCAGTACCTGGTGCTGAACAGCCCCTGGCTAGAAATGCATGGCAGCTCGCTGGTGCGGCGTGCGGCACAGACCATGGTGGGCCCGATTGCGCGGCTGCGCCCCACCGCAGTGCTCCGGCTGCCCGAGCGTGGTTTCTATTACCGCAGCATCAGCCGTTCCGCGGAGGGTGAATGGCTGGTGGACGACAAAATCAGGCCGCCCATGGCCTTTCCCGTCCGCGCGGGCTGGCTCCGGGCCGTGCTGGCCGGCCATTCAAAGGTGGCCCGCGGGCTGCGCATCGATATTCCGGTGCTGGTGCTGACCTCGTCCGCCAGCGCAAACGGCATGGTCTGGCAGGAAGTGATGCGGCGCTCCGATGCCGTCCTGGATGTCAACGTCATTGCCGTACGGGCCATGGCGCTGGGCCGTACTGTCACGCTGGAACGCGTGGATGGCGGCCTGCACGATGTTTTCCTGTCCGCGGCGCCGGTCCGGGCCGATGCCTATGCCAGGCTGGCCCGGTGGATCCGGGGCTTCATTGAGTACGAGGAGCCGGACCGCCGGCCTGAAGGGGTGCAATGACCGTCAACGAAACCACTCGTCCGCTCTGGACACCGGATGTGCTGGGACAGGGGTTTGAAGCCCTGGAGCTCCCCCTGCTCCCCGACGACGAGGGACCCGTGAAGGCAACCCTCGTCCGGCACCTTGCGCCGGCCCCTGCGCCTCCGCACGGGATCCTCGATGCCCTGTCCGCCTTCACCAAACGCCGGCTGCGGACCATGCCTGTGGATCCGGCGGGCCCGCCACGGGCCGTGCTCTACCTGCACGGATGGGCTGACTACTTCCTGCAGACTGAACTGGCCGAGTACCTGGGCGCCTCAGGGTTCCACTTCTATGCCCTCGATCTGCGCAAGTTCGGCCGCAGCCTGCTGCCGGGGCAGACCCCGGGCTATACAACCGATCTGGCTGCCTACGACGAAGACATCGCGGCGGCGCTGCTCGCGATTGAGCAGGACGTCTCCACCCGCACCGGGAACACCACGGTCCCCACCATCCATATGATCGCCCATTCCCTGGGTGGCCTGGTGGCAGCCCTGTGGGCAGACCGCCACCCCGGCCGGATCGGCACGTTGACGCTCAACGCACCGTGGCTCGAACTGCAGGGCAGCAGCCTCATCCGCAGCATCGCGATGCACCTGGTGGAACCCTTCGCCCGGACGGACCCCAAGCGTCCCTTCCGTTTTCCCGAGATGCCCGCCTACTGGGAAAGTGTCAGCAGCGAGGCGCACGGCGAATGGCTCCTCGACCCCGACTGGCGGCCCAGAGCCTCGTTCCCCATCCGGGCGGGCTGGAGCAAAGCCGTCCTGACCGGGCACAGCGCCGTCGAACGCAAACTCAACATCGACGCACCGGTGCTGGTGCTGCTGTCCGGACGCACCCGCATCCAGGCGGAGTGGTCCGCGGAGCTCATGCGCGCGGATGCCGTGATCGACGTCGAGGAAACGTCCCGGCGGGCCCTGGGGCTCGGCCGCCGCACTGCCGTGTTCCGTTACCCTGGCGCCCTGCACGACGTGTTCCTGTCGCGGCGGACCATCCGGCAGCAGGCGTACCGCGATGTTGCCATCTGGCTGGCCTCGTACCCCTACTGACTTGTCCGTCCGTCCGGCCGGCATTCAGCGCTGCGCTACTGCGCGGGGGCGGCATCCACCGCACCGCCGTAGCGGCGGTCGCGTTTGGCATAGATCTCGACGGCGTCCCACAGGGTGCGGCGGTCGACGTCGGGCCAGAGCGTGTCCATGAAAACAAACTCGGCATAGGCGGACTGCCACAGCAGGAAGTTTGACAGCCGCTGCTCGCCGGAGCTGCGCAGGAACAGGTCCACGTCCGGCAGATCCGGTTCGTCCAGGTACTTCTGAATGGTCTTCTCAGTGACGGACCCCGGTTTCAGCCTCCCGGCCGCCACATCGTGGGCGATGGCGGACACGGCGTCGGCGATCTCGGCCCGGCCCCCGTAGTTGACGCACATGGTCAGCGTGCAGGTGTCGTTGCCGCGGGTGTAGTCCTCGGCTTCCTCAAGTTCCTTGATGACCGAACCCCACAGCCGGGGGCGCCTGCCGGCCCAGCGGATGCGCACGCCCCAATCGTCGAGCTGGTTCCGCTGGCGGCGCAGCACGTCCTTGTTGAATCCCATGAGGAAGCGGATTTCCTCCGGCGACCGCCGCCAGTTTTCCGTGGAGAAGGCGTAGACGCTGACGTATTTGATGCCCAGTTCAATGGCACCGGCCATGACATCCAGCAGGGCTGGTTCGCCTGCTTTGTGGCCCTCGATGCGGGGCAGGCCGCGCTGGTTGGCCCAGCGGCCGTTGCCGTCCATGACAATGGCGACGTGCTGCGGTATCAATTCGGCCGGGATGGCGGGGGGCACGGCCCCGGACGGGTGCGGATAGGGCGCGGTCACCGGGGCAGTCCGGGCCTGGCTTGTCTTGCTCTTCTTTCCGAGTGCCACAGTCAGCTTCGCTCCACGTGTCTAAGGGATTTCAATGCTCGTTCAAGGTGCCATTGCAGGTAGCCGGCCACGAGGCCGGCGGCTTCGCGGCGGTGCTGGGAATCGGAACCCTCTGCGGTATTCCAGTCGCCGGTCAGCAGTGCGCCCAGCAGAATGACTGTCTCTGGCGCCGGTGCCGGTGATCCCGGCGGGCGGCACTCGGCGCAGACCATACCGCCCAGCGGTGCCGCGAAGGCGCTGTGCGGGCCCGCAGCCCCGCAGCGGGCGCAGTCGGTGAAGCTCGGTGCCCAGCCACCGGTGGCGAGGGCACGCAGCAAATAGGAATCGAGAATCAGTTCCGGCGGATGGTCCGAACGGCTCAACGCGGCCAGCGCACCAACAAGGAGGCTGTACTGTGCGGTGCCCGATTCGGCGTCGGCGTCGGTCAGTTTCTCGGCGGTTTCTGTCATGGCGGCAGCCACGGTGTAGCGCCCGTAGTCGGCGGCAATGCTACTGCCGTAGGCGCCTTTTGCCACGGCCTGGGTCACGATATCGAGCGTGCGGCCGGAGACGAGCTGCAGGTCCGCCACCATGAACGGTTCGAGCCGCGCGCCGAAGCGGCTGCTGGTGCGGCGGACGCCCTTGGCGACCGCCCGCACCTGCCCGTGGTGCTTGGTCAGGAGGGTGATGATGCGGTCGGCCTCACCCAGCTTGTGCGTGCGCAGCACCACGGCGTCGTCCCGGTAGGACCGTGCTGCAAAGGATGGATTGGTCACAGTCAATCTTCGCACCATGCCGCTGTTGCCGTGCACCACCGGCGCTGTGTGGTGCCGGGATTCCCGGCACCACACAGCGCAGGCTTAGGCCTGGGCGTCCCTGACTGCGCGGTTCACGGCAGCCTGACTGCGCGGTTCACGGCAGAAATCAGGGCCTTCAGCGAGGAGGTCGTGGTGCTGGGGTCGATCCCCACGCCCCACAGGACACGCTCGCCGACGGCGCACTCGACGTAGGCGGCCGCGCTGGCGCTGCCGCCTTCCGAGAGGGCGTGCTCGCTGTAGTCGAGGACACGGACATCCACACCGTCATGGTGCAGGATGTCGAGCAAGGCGGCGATGGGGCCGTTGCCGTGGCCGGTCCGGCGGGCTTCCGTGCCGTCGATGCGCAGTGTGGCGTTCATGGTCATGGAGCCGGTTTCATCGGTTTCGGTGCTGACGCTGCCCAGAGAGTATCGGCCCCACTGGCTGGCGGCGTCGTCGGAGGGCAGGTACTCGTCCTGGAAGACCTGCCACAGCTGGGCTCCGCTGACTTCACCGCCGACGGCGTCGGTCTGCCGCTGGATGACACCGGAGAACTCGATCTGTGCACGGCGGGGCAGGTCCAGGTTGTGCTCGTTCTTGAGCAGGTATGCCACGCCGCCCTTGCCGGACTGCGAGTTGACACGGATGACGGCCTCGTAGCTGCGACCCAGGTCCTTGGGGTCGATGGGCAGGTAGGGAACCTGCCAGGTGAAGTCGTCGACTTCCTTGCCGGCGGCCGCGGCGTCCTTCTCCAGGGCTTCGAAACCCTTCTTGATAGCGTCCTGGTGGGAGCCGGAGAAAGCGGTGAAGACGAGGTCGCCACCGTAGGGTGCGCGCTCCGGTACGGGCAACTGGTTGCAGTACTCCACCGTGCGGCGGATCTCGTCGATATCCGAGAAGTCGATCATCGGGTCGACGCCCTGGACGAACATGTTCAGGGCCAGGGTGACAAGGTCCACATTGCCGGTGCGCTCACCGTTGCCGAAGAGGCAGCCTTCAATGCGGTCTGCGCCGGCCAGGTAGCCGAGCTCCGCGGCGGCGACGCCGGTGCCGCGGTCATTGTGCGGGTGCAGGGAGATAATGATGCCCTCGCGAGGGTGCAGGTTGCGGTGCATCCACTCGATCGAGTCTGCGTAGACGTTCGGCGTGGCCATTTCGACCGTGGCGGGCAGGTTGATGATGACCTGCTTGTCAGCGGACGCCTCGAAGATATCGGCGATGGCGTTGCAGACCCGGACGGCATATTCGAGCTCGGTCCCGGTGAAGGACTCGGGCGAGTATTCGTACGTGATGTGGGTGTCGGAGAGCGTTTCCTCGTACTTCTTGCACAGGCGCGCCCCCTGCAGGGCGATGTCGAGGATGCCGTCCTCGTCCTGGTTGAAGACGACCCGGCGCTGCAGCACGGACGTGGAGTTGTAGAGGTGGACGATGGCCTGCTTGGCGCCGACCAGGGACTCGTAGGTCCGCTCGATCAGGTGCTCACGGGCCTGCGTCAGGACCTGGATGGTGACGTCGTCCGGAATGTGACCGCCCTCGATCAGCTGGCGCACGAAGTCGAAGTCCGTCTGCGAGGCGGAGGGGAAACCAACCTCGATTTCCTTGAAGCCCATCTTGACCAGCAGCCGGAACATCTTCAGCTTGCGTGCCGGGCTCATCGGATCAATCAGTGCCTGGTTGCCGTCCCGCAGGTCCACGGCGCACCACCGCGGAGCCTGGGTGATGACCTTGTCCGGCCAAGTGCGGTCCGGGAGCTCAACGGAGATCTGGTCTTGGAAGGGAATGTAACGGTGGATCGGCATGCCGGAGGGCTTTTGTGCATTACGCATGGCGTGGAGGCCTTTTCTCTCAGAAACTACGGAAGCTTGGCCGGGCAACACGAAACTCCGCGGCGAGGATGGCCCAGCGTCAGATCGCTTTTAGGCCTCGCCGCGGCAGCTAAGAAGAAGCATTCCTGCACGCACATTTTCACACTAACACGTTGCGTATGATGACAGTGCAACACCCTACGCAACGTCCACTATGCAGACGCGGCAACGGTGGCAACGCCGGCTGCACAGCGTCGTTCAAGGAGTTCTTGTGCCACAGTCGGGGATCACCCTGTCCAACATCGATCACAGCGTCCGGCCGCAGGACGACCTCTACCAGCACGTCAACGGCGCCTGGCTGAAGAGCACCACGATCCCCGATGACAGGCCGCTTGAGGGAACGTTCACCTCATTGCGGGACGGCGCCGAGCTGGCCGTCAAGGCGATCATCGAGGAGGCCGCAGCGCAGGGCGGGGCCGGCACCGGCGTCGAGCGCCAGGTCGGCGCACTGTATGCGAGCTTCATGGACGAGGCCGCCGCGGAGGTGAAAGGGCTGGACCCGATACGGGCCCGCCTGGCCGAAGTCTTTGCCACAGGCTCCGCCGCCGAGCTGATGGCGCTCGTGGGACGCCTGTTCCGCTGCGATGTATCGGGACTCTTTTCGATCTACCCAGCCCCCGACGCCGGGAATCCGGAACGCGTGCTCCTCTACACCGGCCAGGGTGGCCTGGGCCTGCCCGACGAGTCCTACTACCGCGAGGAAAAATTCGCGCCGATCGTGCAAGCCTACGGCGACTACGTCGCCGGGATTCTTGGCCTGGCCGGAGTCCCCGATGCCGAGGCCGCAGCCGGCCGCATCGTGGCGCTGGAAACCGCGCTGGCCTCGCACCACTGGGACAACGTCACGATGCGGGATCCGCAAAAGACCTACAACCTGAAGACGGCAGAGGAAGGCAGCCAGCTCTTCCCCTTGCTGGACACCTGGTTCGAGGCCGCCCGGATTGTTCCGGACAAGCGGACTGAACTGGTGTTCAGCACCCCGGACTTCTTCTCCGGAGCAGCAGGGCTGCTCGAAACGGTGGACTTGGGAACGTGGCAGGAATGGCTCGCGCTCCGAGTGGTCAATTCGGCGGCTCCGTACCTGTCTCGGGAGTTCGTGGATGCCAATTTCGCCTTCTACGGCACCACCCTCAGCGGCACGCCGCAGAACAAGGACCGCTGGAAGCGGGGTGTCGCCGTCGTCGAGGCCGCCCTCGGTGAGGCCGTCGGCCAGATCTATGTGGACCGGCACTTCCCGGAAGGCCACAAGGCCAGGATGCAGACTCTTGTCGCCAACTTGATCGAGGCGTACCGGCAAAGCATCACCGGACTGGAGTGGATGGGGCAGGACACGAAGCAGGAAGCGCTGAAGAAGCTCGCCGCATTCCGCCCCAAGATCGGCTTCCCGGACAAATGGATCGATTACTCCGCGGTGGACATCGATCCTGCGGACCTGCTGGGCAACGTCGAGCGGGCGCACGACGCCGACGTCGACCGTCACCTCGATGAAATCGGAAAGCCCGTGGACCACGGCAAGTGGCTTATGACACCGCAGACCGTCAACGCCTACTACCACCCGATGCTCAACGAGATCGTCTTCCCCGCCGCGATCCTCCAGCCGCCGTTCTTCAACGCGGATGCCGACGACGCCGTCAACTACGGCGGCATCGGAGCCGTGATCGGACACGAGATCGGACACGGCTTCGATGACCAGGGCTCGCAGTTCGATGGCAGCGGAGCGCTGCGCAACTGGTGGAGCGCGGATGACCGCACGGCGTTTGAAGGACTGACAGCCAAGCTCGTTGCCCAATTCGATGCCCTGTTCCCGTACGCCGCCCCGGAGCACAACGTCAACGGCAAACTGACGCTGGGCGAGAACATCGGCGACCTCGGCGGGCTCACCATCGCCTACAAGGCATACTTGCTGAGCCTGGACGGCGCCGAGCCTGAGGTACTTGACGGACTGACCGGGCAGCAGCGCTTCTTCATGTCCTGGGCGGCCGGATGGCGGCAGGTCATCCGGGCGGAAGAGGCCATCCGGCGCCTCGCCACCGACCCCCACTCCCCCAACGAGTTCCGCACGAATGCCATCGCCCGGAATCTCGGCCCATTCCATGAGGCCTTCGGCGTGGACCAGGATGACGCCATGTGGATGTCGCCGGAGGAGCGCGTCAGCATCTGGTAGGACGACGACGGCCTGCCGCCCGGAAACGGGCGGCAGGCTTTCTCGCAGCGCTCTGCAGCGGTTCCAGCCCGGGTTTCTAGCCCGTGATCAGGAAGGGATTGACAGTCTGGCAAACCGTGTCGCTTGCCGTTTGGTTGACGACATCCGGAGGCACTGATGCCGCACCGTAGCTGCTTCCGCTGCTGAAGTCCCCGCCGACATAGAGCTGGACGCCGGTCACCGCGGACGAGAGCTGCACCTGGGACGCCGGGATGCCGTAGAGGGCAGCAACATCGGCAGCCACATCCGCAAAACCATCCCCGTGGTAGACCACGGTCTGTGCGACCGGGTTGGCGGCATAGGCCATGGCCTGGGTGAAACCGGCACCGGTCAGCGTCGCCATCAGTTCCTGGGCCCGCCCGGCCAGGCCGCTGCCGTCGGCCACGGAGACCGGCTGGAGGGCCTTGTTGTATGCGGGCAGTGCGGCTGTTTCCGGGGCCGAAGCGCTGGCCGTGGGGCTGGCGGTGGCTCCGGGGGTTGTCAGGTCAAGATCGGCGCGGAGCGCTGCGAACAGCTGGGAGGCGTGGGGCTCCAGAAGTTCCAGGCGGTTTACGTCGGTCCGTGCCGCGGTGATCGGCGCGGAGACGAAGGCAACCTTGGAAACATCGATGTCCTTGAGCCTGCCGCCGATGGTCAGGAGCGCGGGCACATTGGCCAGGCCTTCATCAACGGTGAGGTTCTGGGTCACGACGTCGGCAATCGTCAGGAGCCTCTGGGGGTTGCCCAGCGTGCCGTCAGCCTTCAGTTTCCGCGTCAGGGCGGACAGGAAACTCTGCTGGGCCTTGATCCGGCCGAGATCGCTGCCGTCGCCGAACGCATGGCGGCTCCGGAGGAAGGACAGTGCCTGCTCGCCTTCCACCATGGAGGTGCCCTTGGCCAGACGCAGGCGGGAGTCCGGATCGAAAACCGCATCGCTGACGCAGACCTCGACACCACCGACGGACTTGGACAGTTCCTTCACGGCATTGAAGTCGGCCATCATGAAGTGGTCGATCTCCAGGCCGGTCAACTTGTTGACCGTGTCCACGGCGCAGCCGATGCCGGCTTCGGCCATGGCCTCGTTGATCATGACCCCGTTGCGGGCCGGGAATACCGTGTTCGTTTTCCGATCGGTGCATTGGGGAACATCCACCAGGAGATCGCGGGGGAAGCTGATGACGCTCACACGCTTGTTGTCCGCAGAGATATCCAGCAGCATCATGACGTCGGAGTGGCCGTAGCCGGTGGAATCATCGACATTGCCGTACTGGGCGTTCTTTCCGTCACGGGTGTCCGAGCCGAGAACCAGGATCTGCAGGCGGTCAGTGCTGTCGTTGACCGCGGACTGCGTATTCTGGCCCGCCGTCAGTGGTTCCTTCGTGATGTTCATCTGGAGCCGGATGTACCAGAAAGATGCGAAGGCAACACCGGCAACAACAACCACGGCAACCACGCCGGTCACGACCTTCAGCCCGAGGGGAAGACCCTTCTGCGGGTTCATGTGGCGGGGCGCGCCGGAGGCTGCCCCGTGGCGTGCTGCACGGGGACCGGCTGCGCCGGAGACCCGTTCGCGGGCGTTGCGACGTCGCACTACTCGGTGTACCTTTCCTCGAACATTGGATTCCGGCCATCATAGTGGCCGAATCTGGGAAGTCCCTTACCGTGCCCCGGACGCACGCAGCGTCCCGGGCCGGGGCCTGGGCCGGGAATCAGAAGCCCAGCTTCACCAGCTGCTTGGGGTCACGCTGCCAGTCCTTGGCAACCTTGACGTGCAGGTCGAGGTAGATCCGGGTGCCCAGGAGCGTCTCGATTCCCTTGCGGGCGTTGGTTCCGACTTCACGGAGCCTGCTGCCTCCCTTGCCGATGATGATGGCTTTCTGCGAGGGACGCTCGACGTACAGGTTCACCCGGACGTCCAGCAGCGGATTGTCTTCCGTGCGGCCTTCACGGGGAACGATTTCCTCCACCACCACGGCCAGCGAGTGCGGAAGCTCGTCGCGGACACCTTCGAGGGCCGCTTCACGGATGAGCTCGGCGATCATGACGGCCTCAGGCTCGTCCGTGAGCTCACCGTCGGGGTACAGCGGGGGCGATGAAGGCATGTGTCCGATCAGGACGTCGGCCACGGTGGAGACCTGGAAGCCATCGGTGGCCGAAACGGGCACGATGTCAGCCCAGCCAGCCTCGCCCATGACGTCCCGCCCCAGGGCAGCAACAGCAAGGAGCTGTTCCGTGAGGGCCTGGCGGTCCACGGTGTCGGCTTTGGTCACGATCGCAACGATCGGTTTGCGGCCGACGGCGGCCAGCTGGGCGGCGATGTACTTGTCGCCGGGACCGATCTTCTCGTTGGCCGGCAGGCAGAAGCCGATGGCATCGACCTCGGCGAGCGTGTCCGCTACGAGGTCGTTGAGGCGCTTGCCCAGAAGCGTGCGCGGGCGGTGCAGGCCCGGGGTGTCCACGAGGATCAGCTGGGCGTCCTCCCGGTGGACGATGCCGCGGATGGTGTGGCGGGTGGTCTGCGGCTTGGCCGAGGTGATCGCAACCTTCTGGCCCACCAGGGCATTGGTCAGCGTGGACTTGCCGGCGTTCGGCCGGCCCACGAGAACCGAGAACCCGGCGTGGAAGCCACCGTAAGCGTCATCGGCGTCAGACTTCTTATTTTGCTTGCTCACGTGGAACTCCCTGTTGCGTTGTGTCGGCCTCGTCAAGAAGGTCTTCAAGGTCAGTGTCTTCCTTTGGCATGGCTGCCGCAATGATGTGGCTGACCCGGTTTCGGCGACCCTCCAGCCTATCTGCCTTCAGGGACACCCCGCTGACCTCGACGGCGCTGCCGGCGATCGGGACCTGTCCGAGGGCCTTGGCGAACAGACCGCCCACACTGTCCACTTCGTCGTCGTCAAGGTCGATGCCAAACAGTTCCCCAAGATCGTCGATGCTCATCCGGGCGCTCACCCGGAAACTGCCGTCACCCAAATCGACAACCTCGTCGGCGGCGGCATCATACTCGTCCACGATCTCGCCCACGATTTCCTCGATGAGATCCTCCAGTGTCACGAGTCCGGCGGTTCCGCCGTATTCGTCGATGACAATGGCAACGTGCGTGGATTCCTGCTGCAGTTCCTTCAGGAGATCGCTGACCGGCTTGGACTCGGGAACATAGCGTGCCTCCCTTGCCAGGGAATCGACATCGCCAGGCTGCTGGGCGGGGTCGCCACGGTGCAGGGCGGCAGCCACGTCCTTGAGGTACAAGATGCCCAGGATCTGGTCGGTGTTCTCCCCGATGACCGGGATGCGGGAGTAGCCCGAGCGCAGGAACAGCGTCATGGCCTCCTCGAGCCCGGTACCCGTGCCGAGGCTCACGATGTCCGTCCGGGGAACCATGACGGAGCGGACCAGAGTGTCGCCGAAATCAAAGACAGAGTGGATTAGTTCGGCCTCGTTGTCCTCGATCATGTCCGACTCGGCTGCGCGGTCCACGAACTCCCGGAACTCTTCTTCACTGACGAAGGCATCGTCGCCGGCCGGGGCGCCTGGCGCCACCACGCTGCCCAGCGTGACGAGCCAGCTGGGGATGGGCCCCAGGACCCAGCACAGGAACCTGATGAGCGGGGCTGTGACACGGACAACGCCGCCGGAATGTGTGCGTCCCAGCTGGCGCGGTGAGACGCCGACCAGCGCGAAACCGATGACGGCCATGATGCCCGTGGCAGCGAGCCCGGCGAGCCAGACGTTGTCCAGCAGGCTGTGGAGGACGACTGCGACAGCGACGGCCGCGGCCATTTCGAACCAGACGCGCCAAAACCGCAGGGCCCGGATGTGTGCCACCGGGTTTGCGAGAATCCGGCGCAGGGCGTTCCCCCTGCTTTTAACGACGGCCTGCTCTGCTTCGTGCCGGGGCAGGAAGTTGAAGGCGGCCTCCGCCGCAGTCAACAAGGCGGCGAAGCTCAGGAAGACCAGCGCCATGCCGACGAGGATGACAGAGGTCACGTCATGGTCTCCGTGGGGGCTTCCTTGCCCAGGAACTCAGACAGCAGATCGCGCTGCAGACCGAACATCTCTTCCTTTTCCTCCGGCTCGGCGTGATCGAATCCGAGCAGATGCAGGATGCCGTGGGTGGTGAGCAGGAGCATCTCATCCTGTGTTGTGTGCCCGGCGTTGCGAGCCTGGACCTCGGCAACCTGCGGGCAGATGGCGATGTCGCCGAGCATGCCCTGGGGCGTCGGCTTGCCGGGCGTGCCCGGCGTCAGTTCGTCCATGGGAACCGACAAAACATCCGTGGAGCCGGGCTCATCCATCAGCTCGATGTGGAGCTTTTCCATGGCGGGCTCGTCCACCAGGAGGATGGACAGTTCGGCCTGTGGGTGGATGTAGAGCCGCTCGAAGATGAAGCGGGACAGGGTTACCAACTGGGCCTCGTCCACCTGGACGCCGGACTCGTTGTTGACTTCAATGCTCATTTGTGTTCTCCACGTTTGTGTTGGGTGCCTGCTTGGTGGGCACCGATCGGGTGCGCTTCGTCCCAGTTGCCGTAGGCGGTCACGATGTCGGCCACCAGACGGTGCCGGACGACGTCGGCGGCGTCAAGGACCGTGAAATTGATGTCCTCAATCCCCTTGAGGATCTCCCGGACGATCCTCAACCCGGACGTGGCGCCAGAGGGCAGGTCCACCTGGGTGACGTCCCCCGTCACCACCATCTTGGACCCGAAGCCGAGGCGCGTGAGGAACATCTTCATCTGTTCCGGTGTGGTGTTCTGGGCTTCGTCGAGAATGATGAAGGCGTCGTTGAGGGTGCGGCCGCGCATGTAGGCCAGCGGCGCCACCTCGAGGGTGCCGGCCGCCATGAGGCGCGGGATGGATTCGGGATCCATCATGTCGTGCAGGGCGTCGTAGAGCGGGCGCAGGTACGGATCGATCTTGTCGCTCATGGTGCCGGGGAGGAAGCCAAGCTTCTCCCCTGCCTCCACGGCAGGCCTGGTCAGGATAATGCGGCTGACCTCTTTTAGCTGCAGCGCCTGGATCGCCTTCGCTACGGCAAGGTATGTCTTACCCGTGCCAGCGGGGCCGATCCCGAAGATCACCGTGTTCGCGTCGATGGCGTCCACATAGTTCTTCTGGTTCAGGGTCTTGGGACGGATGGTCCGGCCCCGGCTGGAGAGGATGTTGTGGGTCAGGACGTCCACGGGGTTCTGCACGGACTGGCTGCGCAACAGGGACACGAGTTGCTGGAGAATGTTCGGCGTGATGATGGTCCCCTTGGCAACCAGTCCCCTCACTTCCTCCAGCAGCCGCATGATGCGCGGCATGATGGTGGACGGGCCGCTCATGGAGAGTTCGTTGCCCCGCACATGGAAGTCGACACCGGGAAACTGTTCCTCGATGAAACGCAGGGCCTCATCGTGGCTGCCAAGCGACTGAACCATTTGGTCGGAGTTGTCGAAGACGACAACCTCCGTACGGGTACCCGGAACGCTGTGCGGAAATTCCGTCTGCGCGATGTTGCCGTTGTTGGCCCGCGGCCGCCCATTCAGTGATTCAGTCATAGTGCCGGCCGTTCGGCCCGTACTCCTCCGGTTCGGAAATTTCCGCTTCTTGGTTCCGTCAACGTCCTGAACCCGGAGGTCCCGCACGCATGCCGGAATGCCTTCAATCCTACGCCAGCCTGCGGCCCCGGGCCCCGCATGGGACAGGGACGGCGGCGGCATTTCCGGGGTGTTCCCGGTTTTTGATCTCAACTCGGCATCGGCCTCATATCAATCCGATTGCAGTTAACTGGCCTTCCCCAAAAGCCCGGCCGGCTGCCCCGGCCGTGTGTCAAGCTGGCATTACGGCACCAAAAAGCCGATCTGGACAGGGCAGGCCCCAACGCGGCCCGGAGGCAAGGAAAACGACATCACCCAGCAGGCGAGCACCCTCAAGGGCGCCCGGAAGCGGACCCGGTCCGCCAAGGCGGCACCCGTGCTGCTTGCTGCGCTCCTCCTGACCGGCTGCATAGCCAGCGGCGGAAGCACTCCGCTCCCCTCCGCCACCCCGTCGGTTGTGGCACAGTCCGCACCGGCCAGCAACGCCCCCCTGGAAACGACGCAGGCCTCCACCAAGGTTCCGGTCTACTGGATCGGTCGCAGCGGCGCCGATATCTCCCTTTACCGGGAATTCCGGGACATCACCGGCGATGAGAACCCCATCACGACGGCCCTGCGGATCATGATGGCCCAGAAGCCCCTCGACCATGATTTCTTCACGCCGTGGCAGGATCCGGCCAGCCTGGCGACATCGATCTCGGGCAAGAACATCATCACCGTGGACATGTCCCGTGATGCCTTCAATTCGAATCTGGATGCCGGCATGGCCGAGCGTGCCGTACAACAGTTGGTCTACACCGCAAGCGCGGCGGCCGCCACCTCGGGCCTGGTGAACTCGGGGCAGCAGATCCAAGTGGTCATCCTGGTCGACGGCCACAAGGATTTCATGGCCTTCGGACAGGTCAAAGTTGGTGAACCCATGGCCCGCGACGCTTCACTCGTGGCCCCGGTCTGGATCATCGATCCGCAGGAAGACATGTCACTGCCCGCGGGCCCCGTCAAGTTCAACGGCCGCAGCACCGACACAGCCAAGGCCCTGCGCTGGCAGATCCTGCGCGAGAACGGAAACGGCGAGAAGTCGGACTATCTCAACGGGCAGACGACCGCGTCCACCGTTCCCGGCGAGGGCGGCGTATTCACCTTTACCGTGGCCTTGGGGCAGGGAAAGTACGAACTCCGTGTCTCCCAGCCGGCCGGCCCGGCCGATGCCACGGAACTGAACACGGATACGCGGACCTTCAGCGTCCGCTGATCACCTTCCGCTGCTCACCAGCGGCCGAGGATGTCGCTGGCCAGTACGACGGCGGCGGGTCCCGCCGTCGACGACCGCAGCACGTGGTGGCCCAACAGGGCGGTGACGGCACCGGCGTCGCTCAGGCGGGTTACCTCGCGCGGCGAGATTCCGCCCTCCGGCCCGACAATCAGCAGCACTTCGCGGGGCGGCTGCTCCTCGGAGCCGTGCTCCGGCAGCTGTTCCCTCCACTGTTCCAGCACCGTCCTGAGCGGCCTGCGGGCGTCCTCGTGCAGGATGATGGCCAGGTCCGCCGATTCCACGGCCTTCGCCAGCCCGGCAGTGTCCACGATGGTGCGGACGTCCGGGATCCAGGCACGGCGCGCCTGCTTGGCTGCGGCAGTGACCACGGACTGCCATTTCGCATGGGCTTTCGCGGCGCGGTCGCCCTTCCAGCGCACAATGGAGCGTTCGGACTGCCAGGGAACCACCGAATCGATGCCGAGTTCCGTGGCGGTCTCTGCGGCAAGTTCGTCACGGTCGCCTTTGGCAAGGGCCTGGACCAGCACCAGCCGGATGGCCGGGCGGGCTTCCTCCAGGACCTCGGAGGCCACCACGGCCAAGGTTCCGGATCCGGCCTCGGAGACCTTCCCTGTCAGCCGCTTCCCCGCGCCGTCGGCGATGTCCACGGGCTCGCCCACGGCAAGGCGCTTGACGGTCACGGCATGCCGGGCCTCGGCACCGTCCAGGACAAACACCGAACCGGGCCCCAGCCCGTCCAAGCTGCCGGCCGGGGCGAAGAATACGGGGTTGCTCACCGTTACAGGTTACCGAGCTTGTCCCGGAGCTTGGCGAAGACTCCTCCGCTGGCCACGAGCTTGCCCTCGGTGAACTGCTCGCCCCGCAGCTTGGCCAGCTGCTGCAGGAGTTCTTCCTGGGCGGCGTCAAGCTTGCCGGGGGTTTCCACCTGCAGGTGCACCTTCAGGTCGCCTCGGCCGTAGCCGCGCAGGTGGGTGACGCCCAGGCTGTGCAGGGTGATGACCTCGCCGGACTGCGTTCCGGCCTTGACGTCGATGGTCTGCGTGCCGTCGAAAGTTTCCAGGCGCAGCTCGGTGCCAAGTGCTGCGGCCGTCATGGGGACGCTGAGCGTGGCGTGGAGGTCGTCGCCGTCGCGCATGTAGGTGGGATCGTTGTTGACGCGGATCTCGACGTACAGGTCGCCGGCGGGGCCGCCGGCGGGCCCTGCCTCGCCCTGGCCGGACAGCTGGATGCGCGTGCCGGTGGCAACGCCAGCGGGAACCTTGATGGTCAGCGAACGGCGGCTGCGGATGCGGCCCTGGCCGCTGCACTCGTTGCAGGGGTCCTTGATGATGGTGCCGAAGCCTTCGCAGGAGCCGCAGGGGGCCGCAGTCATGACCTGTCCCAGGATGGAGCGGACCGCGCGCTGGACCTGGCCGCTGCCGCCGCAGATGTCGCAGCGTTCGGGGTGGCTGCCCTCGCGGCAGCAGGAGCCGTTGCAGGTGGGGCAGATCACCGCGGTGTCCACCTCGAGCTTCTTGTTGACGCCGAAGACGGCATCGCGCAGATCGATGCGGACGCTGATGAGGGCGTCCTGGCCGCGGCGGATGCGCGACGCGGGGCCGCCATGGCCGCCACCGCCGCCGAAGAAGGTATCGAAGATGTCCTGGAACGCGAAGCCCTGGCCGGAGTAGCCTCCGCCGAAACCGTTGTCGGTGCCGTTCTCGTTGCCGGTGGTGTCGTACACGCGGCGCTTCTGCGGGTCGGAGAGGACCTCGTAGGCGTGGGTGACTGCCTTGAACTGCTCGGCTACTTCTTCTCCGGGATTGACGTCGGGGTGCAGCTTGCGTGCCAGCTTGCGGTACGCCTTCTTGATCTCTTCACCGGTGGCTTCCGATGAGACTCCCAAAACGTCATAGTGGCTGCTCAAAATCGGTATCTCTTCCTGGTTGTACTGCGATCGTTGCTGGGCGGCGGGGTTTTCAGCCGCCGAGAATGCGGGAAAGGTAGCGGGCGACGGCGCGGACGGCCGCCATGGTGGTGGGATAGTCCATCCGGGTGGGCCCCAGGACGCCGATCTTGGCGTTGGTGCCGGGACCATAGCCGGTTGCCACCACGGACGCCTCGGAGAGGCCATCGTAGGGGTTCTCGCGTCCGATGCTGACCGTTACGCCGCGAGGGTCATCGCCCATGTCCGAGAGCAGCCGGAGCATGACCACCTGCTCTTCGAGTGCCTCGAGCACTGGTCCGATGCTCAGCGGGAAGTCAACGTTGGACCGGGCAAGGTTGGCCGTGCCGGCCATCAGGATCCGTGCTTCACGGCTGCTGCTTGTCAGCGTTTCCAGTCCGTGGGCGAGGACCTGGGCCAGGCCGCGGAGCGCGGGCGGGCACAGCGCCACAACCGAGGGCAGGACCTGGGGCATCAGGTCCAACTGCGAACCGGAGATGCTGCCCAGGAACCGTGCCCGCAGTGCGGTCAGGGCCTCGTCCGACACGTCCGAACCGGCGTCGATGACTTTCTGCTCCACGTTGCCGGTATCGGCAATCAACACCACAAGGACCTGGCGGGGGGCAAGCAGCACGAATTCGACGTGCCGCACGCGGGCGCGGCTCAGGTGCGGATACTGCACGACGGCGACCTGGTTGGTCAGCTGCGACAGGAGCCGCACGGTGCGTTCGAGGATGTCCTCAAGCTCGTCCGGCCCCTCCAGAAGCGAGTGGATGGCTCGGCGTTCCGCGGCCGACAGCGGCTTGACGGCCGAGATGCGGTCGACGAAGAGCCGGTAGCCCTTGTCCGTGGGAATCCGGCCGGCACTGGTGTGGGGCGCGGCGATCAGGCCTTCCTCTTCGAGGATGGCCATGTCATTGCGGATAGTGGCGCTGGAGACGCCCAGGTGGTGGCGCTCAACCAGCGCTTTGGAACCGACGGGCTCCCGTGAGTGGACGTAGTCCTCAACGATGGCGCGCAGCACTTCCAGCTTTCGTGGCTCGCTCACTGCAACACCTCCCGTCAGACCAACCCGGGCCCGGATGTGGCTGTCAGCCGGACCTCTGCTTAGCACTCAACATGCCCAAGTGCTAACAAGTCTAGTATGAGCCAAGCCGTTGTTAGCATTGAACCGCCTGCGCCGAGAATGCCTTCACGCGGGAGCCGCCGGCCCGTCCGGCCGGTGAGGATCCGATGCAAAGTGGTGTGAATTCTGTGTCCTACGACAACTGGGGCCCGCAGGACATGTCTGCTCCGGCCAAACGCCAACTTCCCGCAGTGGCCGTGCAGCGCGGCATGGTGCTTGAGGACGTGCAGTCCGGCTGGGTGGGCGAAGTCACGCGGGTGGAGAAGTCCGGCGGGATGCACGTGGTGGCCCTCGAGGACCGGCGCGGCAAGACCAAGTCCTTCCAACTGGGCTTCGGCTTCCTGCTCGAGGGCCAGGCCATCCGCCTCATGCCGCCGGCCGCCCGCCCTCCCGCCGCCGGTGCGCAGGCGGGCCGGACGGCGTCCGGCTCCGTCCGCGTCGAGGGCCAGCGCGCCCAGGTGGCAAAGGCCAGCCGCATCTGGGTTGAAGGCAAGCACGACGCCGAACTCGTGGAAAAGGTCTGGGGTGACGACCTCCGCGTGGAGGGCATCGTCGTCGAGCCGCTGCACGGCGTCGACGACCTCAGGGCCGCGATCGCGGCCTTCTCCCCCGGCCCCGGCCGCAGGCTCGGCATCCTGGTTGACCACCTGGTGCCGGGTTCCAAGGAATCCAGGATCGCCGCGGACGCCATGTCCCTGCCCGGGGCGGCGGGAAACGTGCTGATTGTCGGCCACCCCTATGTGGACGTGTGGCAGGCCATCCGGCCCAGGGTGCTGGGCATTGAACAATGGCCCGAGGTCCCGCGCGGCATGGACTGGAAAACGGGGATCCTCAAGGCCTTTGGCTGGCCGTCGAGCACCGCCGAGGACGTTGGTCTGGGCTGGCAAAAGCTCCTCGGCGCCGTGCGCAGCTATGCGGATCTGGAAGCATCGCTGTTGGGAAGGGTGGAGGAAGTCATCGACTTCCTGACTGTTCCCTGAGCAATTGGCCCTGCTTCCTCGGCAATTTGCCATGGCGCAGCGGGGAGTTGGTCCGCCGATGAAGCGCCGAGGAAGTATTCTGGGACAGCACGACCGCACCGTCTTTACAGCCTAAGGAAGAAACAGTGGCACAGAACGCTCCTGAAGAACCGGGCAGCGCCGCAGGCCAGCCCCAGTACCATGGCGCTCCTGCCAACGCCCTCCCCCTGACAGCAAGCGAAGACCGGCAGTGGGCCACGCTGGCCCACTTCGGCGGCATCCTGGGCTGCCTGCCTTCCCTGCTGATCTACCTGATCTTCCGCGACCGCGGCCCCTTCACGGCGCAGGAATCCAAGGAAGCCCTGAACTTCACGCTTCCGCCCACCATCGCCGCCGTGCTCGCGAACATCCTGGTGCTGCTGCCCGTGGTGGGAAACCTGTTTGCCATTCTTGCCACCGGCATCTGGATCGCGCTGACCTGCTTCTCGGTTTCCGCCGGCATCCGCGTCAACCACGGCCAGCCGCACAGGTACCGACTGAACCTGCGCTGGATCAAGTAAGCCTGAAAGTTACTCCGGGAGGATCCGGCGCACCACGGCGTCGGCCAACAGGCGGCCTCTCAGGGTCAGTATCAACCTGCCCTTGAACGCGGCCCCAGGATCCACGAGCCCGTCGGCGATGAGCCCCGCCATGGCATGGCGGCCGACCTTGTCGAGGGCGTCGACGGCGAGACCAGCGCCAAGGCGGGCCTCGAGCATGATGCGCTCCACCTGCCGGGTTCCGGCGTCGAGGGTTTCCCGGCCTGCCGCGGGCGACACGCCGCCGGCCAGCCGGGAAGCGTAGGCGGTGGGGTGCTTGACGTTCCACCAGCGCACGCCGCCCACATGGGAATGCGCGCCCGGGCCGATGCCCCACCAGTCGTCCCCGCGCCAGTAGGCGAGGTTGTGCCGGCAGGCCTGCTCCGGTGTCCGCGACCAGTTGCTGACCTCATACCAGCTGAGCCCTGCCTCGATGATCAGCTGATCGGCGAGTTCGTATTTGTCGGCATGGTCGTCGTCGTCGATTCCGGGAACTTCCCCGCGGCGGATCTGGGCGGCAAGCTTGGTGCCGTCCTCCACGATCAGCGCGTAGGCGCTGATATGGTCCGGACCATAGGACAATGCGGTCTCCAGGGAGAGCCGCCAGTCGTCCATGGACTCGCCGGGGGTGCCGTAAATGAGGTCGAGGCTGACGGCCAGGCCGGCGTCGCGCGCCCACTGCACCACCTGCGGAACGCGGCTGGGCGTGTGGGTACGGTCCAGGACCTTCAGGACGTGGGGAACCGCGGACTGCATGCCGAAGGAAACCCGGGTAAACCCGGCATCCGCCAGCAGCTGCAGGGATTCGGGCGTGACCGAGTCCGGGTTTGCTTCCGTGGTCACTTCGGCGCCGGCTTCCAGGCCCCAGTGCCCGACGGCGGCAGCCAGGATCCGCGCGAGATCTTCCGCCGGGAGCAGCGTGGGGGTGCCGCCGCCGAAGAAGACGGTGCCCATGGGCCGGTGCGGGAGCCCGGACGCCGCCAGGGCGCGGGCGGCGAAGTCCACTTCGGACACTGCCGTGGTGGCGTAGGCATCCTGCGAGGCCCCGCCACCGAGCTCGGTGGCCGTGTAGGTGTTGAAGTCGCAGTAGCCGCAGCGGACAGCGCAGAAGGGGATGTGCACGTACAGCCCGAACTTGCGCTGCCCGACGCCGTCGAGCACCTGCGGCGGCAAGAGGCCGTCCGCAGGTGCCGGGTCGCCGAGCGGAAGGACGCTAGGCATGGGTGCCGCCGTGCGCCGGTACCGCTGTTTTCTGGGCGAACAGCCGCATTACTTCTTGGCCTTGTCCTTCGACTCGTCCGTGGTCAGGGCAGCGATGAAGGCTTCCTGCGGCACCTCGACGCGGCCCACCATCTTCATGCGCTTCTTGCCTTCCTTCTGCTTCTCGAGAAGTTTGCGCTTACGGGAAATGTCACCGCCGTAGCACTTGGCAAGAACGTCCTTGCGGATCGCCCGGATGCTTTCGCGGGCGATGATCCGGGAGCCAATGGCGGCCTGGATGGGCACTTCGAACTGCTGGCGCGGGATGAGCTCGCGCAGCTTGGTGGTCATCATCACACCGTAGGCGTAGGCCTTGTCACGGTGGGTGATGGCGGAGAAGGCATCGACCTGCTCGCCCTGGAGCATGATGTCCACCTTGACAAGATCGGCCACCTGATCGCCGTCGGCCTTCCAGTCCAGCGAGCCGTAGCCGCGGGTCTTGGACTTGAGGATGTCGAAGAAGTCGAAGACGATCTCGGCCAGCGGCAGGCGGTACCGGATTTCCACCCGGTCCTCGGACAAGTAGTCCATGCCGCCCATGACGCCGCGGCGGCTCTGGCACAACTCCATAATGGCGCCGACGAACTCGTTCGGCGCCAGGATGGTGGCGGAAACCATGGGCTCGCGGACCTCGGCGATCTTGCCGGTGGGGTATTCGCTGGGGTTGGTGACGTGGACCATCTTCTTGTCCTCCAGCGTCACCTCGTACTCCACGTTGGGGGCCGTGGAGATCAGGTCCAGGTTATACTCACGCTCGAGACGCTCACGGGTGATTTCCAGGTGCAGCAGGCCCAGGAAGCCCACGCGGAAGCCGAAGCCCAGCGCGGCGGATGTTTCGGGCTCGTACACGAGCGCCGCGTCGTTGAGCATCAGCTTTTCCAAGGCGTCGCGGAGCACCGGATAGTCCGTGCCGTCCAGCGGATACAGGCCGGAGAAGACCATGGGCTTGGCGTCCGCATAGCCGGCCAGGGACTGCGATGCGGGCTTGGCCAGGTTGGTCACGGTGTCGCCGACCTTGGACTGGCGGACGTCCTTCACGCCGGTGATCAGATAGCCGACCTCGCCGACGCCCAGGCCCTTGGAAGGGGTGGGCTCCGGGGAGCTGACACCAATTTCCAGGAGCTCGTGAGTGGCACGGGTGGACATCATCTGGATGCGCTCACGCGGGTGCAGCATGCCATCCACCACACGGACGTAAGTGACCACGCCGCGGTAGGTGTCATAGACCGAGTCGAAGATCATGGCGCGGGCCGGGGCATCCGGGTCGCCGACCGGAGCCGGGAGATCGCGGACGATCTTGTCCAGCAGTGCCTCGACGCCCGCACCGGTCTTGCCGGAGACGCGCAGCACGTCTTCCGGATCGCCGCCGATGAGGCTGGCCAGTTCCGCCGCGTACTTCTCGGGCTGTGCCGCCGGGAGGTCGATCTTGTTCAGCACCGGGATGATGGTGAGGTTGTTTTCCATCGCCAGGTAGAGGTTGGCCAGGGTCTGGGCCTCAATGCCCTGCGCTGCATCCACCAGGAGCACTGCACCTTCACAGGCTGCCAGGGAGCGCGAGACTTCATAGGTGAAGTCGACGTGGCCGGGGGTATCAATCATGTTCAGCGCGTAGCTGGTGCCATCCAGTTCCCAGGGCATGCGGACTGCCTGGGACTTGATGGTGATGCCACGCTCACGTTCGATATCCATGCGGTCCAGATACTGGGCCTTCATGTCGCGTGATTGAACGACGCCGGTGTACTGCAGCATGCGGTCGGCCAGGGTGGACTTACCGTGGTCGATGTGGGCAATGATGCAGAAGTTCCGGATGATGGCCGGATCTGTCGCGGCGGGCACCGGTGCGGTGCGGGCCATGGGAGACACGCAGGGTCCTTACTGTCGACACTCACACGGCCGTTTACCGGAGTGGCGATGCCCACCCGGCTCTTGCCGCGTATTTGAACTTCCAGTGTCCCATGAACGCGCGGTTCGCCGTACATTGGCCGGCCGGGCAAGGACGCGGAATCCCGCAGCGGTCCGGCCGGGCCCAGCGACTCCCGGGCGGGAGCATGCCGCGCAAGGCACAGTACGGTAGTGCCATGGCATTCGAGCTGCGCGTATTCGGCGATCTGATCAAGCGTTCACTGCGGTTCCTGGGCGGCAAAGCGGCGGCCCCCACCAAGGTGCGGCGTCCGGCGTCGGGACACCCGACGCCGGGACGTCCGGCCATCGGGGAGTCCGCAGGCTCCTACCCGGGCGACTTCCAGGGCGTGGCGTCCATCCACTACTCCCCCAAACCGGACGGCCAGCCCGATCCGGGCGAAATCGTGTGGAGCTGGGTGCCGTTCGAGGACGACCACTCCCGGGGGAAGGACCGTCCCGTCCTTCTGGTGGCGCGGGACGGCAAGTGGCTGCTGGGGCTCATGTTGACCAGCAAGGACCACGACAACGGCACGCGGTCCGGAGACTACGTGGACATCGGCGCCGGTCCCTGGGACCGCCAATGGCGTCCGAGCGAGGTGAAGCTGGACAGGATCATCCGGGTCAACCCGTCCACCGTCCGGCGCGAAGGCGCCATCCTGGACAACGCCACATTCCAGACGGTCTCCCGGGAACTGCGGACGCGACACGGCTGGAGCTAAGCCGCATTCCCGGTCCGGCCGCACGAATCTGCTATCCTTTGTAGCTGTGTGTCCGTGCAGGTCGACGGCCACTCATGGTTGGCTGCCATAGGCATCCCCACGCCGCTCAGTCGATGGCCAACCTGAAAACCCTCTAGACCATTTCCGCATTAAAAAGAGAGTTCACACACGTGGCTAATATCAAGTCCCAGAAGAAGCGCATCCTCACCAACGAGAAGGCCCGCCTGCGTAACAACGCAGTCAAGTCTGAGCTGAAGACGGCCATCCGCGCCGTTGCCGTCGCCGTTGAGTCCTCGGACAAGGATGCTGCTGCAACTGCTCTTGTTGCTGCCAGCCGCAAGCTGGACAAGGCTGTCAGCAAGGGCGTTATTCACAAGAACAACGCTGCAAACCGCAAGTCGGCGATCTCCAAGAAGGTCAACGCACTCTAAGGTTTCTCCAGTTCGACTGAGCTGATCAAGTGGCCGGCACCCGTTGGGTGCCGGCCACTTGGATTTAAGCGGACTGCTTCAGTTTCCGTGTCAGCTCCGGCCACGTCAGTTGCGGCGGACCGAGGTGGCGATAACCGTCACGGCGTGCTCGACGGCGTACACGGGGTCCCGTGAGAGGCCC
>NZ_JAFNLL010000024.1 GCF_017368795.1 Arthrobacter cavernae
TAAGCGGACTGCTTCAGTTTCCGTGTCAGCTCCGGCCACGTCAGTTGCGGCGGACCGAGGTGGCGATAACCGTCACGGCGTGCTCGACGGCGTACACGGGGTCCCGTGAGAGGCCCTTGACCTGCGCGTCTGCCTCAGCGGTGACCTGGATGGAGCGGATCAGGCCTTCAGGGGTCCATTTGCGGACGTCACGCTGCGCCTGCTCCACGAGCCAGGGCTGCATGCCCAGCTGCTTGGCGATCTGTGCCGAGGATCCCTGCGCGCCGGCCACCTTGGCCAGGGTGCGCAGCTTGGCGGCAAGTGCCGCCACCAGCGGAACGGGGTCGACTCCGGTGGCCAGGGCATGGCGGAGGGTGGACAGGGCAAGCGGCCCGTTGCCGGCCATCGCGGCATCCGCCACTTTGAAGGCCGTCGCTTCCACACGCCCCCCGTAGTACCGCTCCACGGTTGCCGCATCAACGGCCGTGGCGGCGTCAGCGATGAGCTGGCTGCAGGCCGCCGCGAGCTCGGAGAGGCTGGAACCCACTGCGTTGACCAGGGCCTGCACGGCCTCCGGCTCGATCCGCCGGCCACCGGCCTTGAACTCGGACATGACGAAAGCGGTCTTCTCCGCGTCCTTCTTCATCGGCTGGCAGTCAACGACCGGCCAGCCCGCCGCTTTGACGGCGTCCAGAAGTTTCTTGCCACGGACCCCACCCGCATGCCTGAGGACCAGGACCACGTCCGCGTCCGTGTGTCCGAGGTAGCCCAGGGCGTCGGCCAGGAAGTCGTCATTCATGGCCTCGAGGCCATCGATCTCAATGAGCTTGGCTTCGCCGAACAGGGAGGGCGTCACGGCCATGGCCAGCGAGCCCGGCTCATAGCTGGAGGCGTTGAGCCTACTGAGTTCCACCTCCGGCGCGGCGGCCCGCACCTGGGCCCGGATCCGGTCCATGGAGCGAATTCCGAGATAGTCCTCCGGCCCCGTAATGAGGACTACGGCGGCCGGCGCAACGTCCCGCCAGCTGGCGGTATTCGCCGCGACACTCTTGGCCCTCGTCGTTTGGGCAGCAGCCACAGTTGGTTCCTTCCGGGAGGGTTTTTGCAGACTTCAAGTCTGCCATGGGCAGGACGCTGGGCTGCGCCATGGCCTGGGCCGCGGGATCCCAGGCGGTGCCGCAGGGCGCGACGCACTGCCTCCTCGAAGGCCGCGATCAGCCAGGCAAGAAGTGCATGCAGTGCCAGCACCGCACGCTGTACCGCTGCGGGGTGCAGCACCATCCAGAGCAGCAGGACGGTCACGGCAGACAGCAGCAACATGGCGGCCATGCCCCCGGCTCCCTCTGACCAGGGCAGCGCCGCACCCGGAAGGCCGGCGAAGAAGCGGGCGATTCCGGCGACTCCGCCTGCGCTGAACCCTGCAAGGCCCAGAGGAACCGCAGCCAGTCCCGGTGCCACGGCCACCAGCGGCACGGCCGCGGTGCCAAGGATCGTCACAGGCGCCACCAGGGGCGCCGCAGCCACGTTCGCCACCAGGGCATAGCTGGTGAACTGCGGTTGCAGGGCAACGATGACAGGCCCGCACAGCAGCTGCGCAGACAACGGCACGGCGATGCCGGCCGCAAGCCAGCGCGGTACGGCGTCCGGCAGCCACGCAGCAATCCGGGATGCCAGCAGGACGATCCCGAGGGTGGCGAGGACGGACAGCAGGAATCCGAACTCAACGCCGAGCGATGGGTCAAGCAGCAACAGCCCGGCGACGGCGGTGCAGAGGAAGCTGAGGGACCGCCCCTGCCGTCCTCCCGTGATGGCGGCCAGTCCCACGGCGCCCATGACGGCGGCACGCAGCACGCTGGCGTCGGGGCCTACCATCAACACGAAGGCACCCAGCCCGCCGAGCGCCAGCAGTGCCGCGCCTGGACGGGGCAGCCGGAGGCTGCGCGCCAGCAGCACGAAACCGCCCAGCACGAGGCTGCAGTTGGCGCCGCTGACGGCGGTCAGGTGGGTCATGCCTGTGGTCTTCATGTCCGCTTCGAGGCCTTCATCGAGCGAGGCAGTGTCGCCGGTGACCATGCCGGGGAGGAGCCCGGCGGCGTCGGCCGGAAGCCAGCCGGCGGCCAGCCGGAACTGTTCGCGCAGCTCGCCCGGCGCCTGCAGGAAACCGGAGCCTGGCTCCAGCACCGTGGGCCGGGAGCTTGCAGACAGAATGCCGGCTTCGGGCTGGCCGGGCTTGGCGGGTTTGAGCTTTCCCGTGGTCCTGATCCGCTGGCCGGGGGCGGTGTGGCGCCAGGCTTCGCCGCCCACAACGACGATCCTTGCCGAGCCCCGGACCAGCATGCTGTTGGCCGTCACTTCGATGACGTCCGCGGGGACCGACCAACGTTCGCGGTCCCCTGCGGCGCCGGGCAGGGAGGCCTCCCTGGGCTCGCCGGCCACCAGCAACTGGACCACAACGCCATCGCCCTCGGCCACGGCATCCGCCAGGGCGCCGTCGCGCTGGGATCCGGACAGGGCCGAATGGGCTCCCACCACCACACCAAGGATGCACGCGAGCCCCACAGTGGCCGGAATGCTCCGGCATGGCATCTTCCGGCGCCTGGCAAGCAACAGCACCGCGGCGAGGGCCAGCCCGGCACTCAGGAGCAGGGTCCAGAAGGCTGGCAGGAAGGCCCCGGCCACGGCAACTGCCCAGGGGCACAGGGCGGCCGGAACGAGCCGCAGGTCGGCCCGGCGGCGGGCCGCGCCGCTTCCGGCGGGGCTGCCCTCCGGCACTGGCCTGCGCTCTCCTATGAGTGCCATTCAGACCGTCACCAGGTCCTTGAGCGATTCCATCAATTTGGGGCCGACACCGTCAACGGCGTCGAGCTCTTCGACGGAGGCGAAAGGCCCGTGTTCCCGGCGCCAGTCCACGATCCGTTGGGCCATCACGGGGCCGACGCGTGGAAGCGTGCCCAGTTCTTCCACGGAAGCGCTGTTCAGGTTCACCTTTCCACCACTGCCGACACCGCTGCCGCCCGCGTCCGCACCCATCATTCCGTCCCCGGCAACAGCACCAGAAGGTGCCTCGCCCACGGCGGGTACATGGACCTTGGTGCCGTCCTGAACCACCGCGGCGAGATTGAGGCCGTTCAGCTCGGCCGAAGGCGTGGCGCCGCCGGCCGCCGCGATGGCCTCGAAGACCCTGCTGCCCTCCGGG
The DNA here is from genome assembly GCF_017368795.1 of Arthrobacter cavernae. Taxonomy (GTDB): domain Bacteria; phylum Actinomycetota; class Actinomycetes; order Actinomycetales; family Micrococcaceae; genus Arthrobacter; species Arthrobacter cavernae. The sequence continues at coordinate 3,176 of NZ_JAFNLL010000024.1, forward strand.
AGGCGGACCACGCCGGGATGCTGCACCGCTCCGGCAACATGCAGCACGATCTGCCTGGAATCCGCCCCGCCGGCGCCGGCAGTGCCGCCGCCAGCGGCCGCATCGCCGGTTCCGTCAGCCCCTTCGGCCCCGGAGCTGCTGCCCCCTGACGGCGTGACATGGTTCAGCGGCTCGAAGGTGGTTGTCTGGGCCGCGGCGCGCCAGGCAAGGAAGCCAAGCAGGACGATGGCGGCAAGGGCCAGCAGCACGGCCACGCGGCCCGGTGTCCGCCAGCGGACGCGGGCGGGCCGCTGCTCGGAGCCGCCTTCGTCCCCGGCGATGCCGTCGCCGGGGTCACCTTCCCCGGAGACGGGCGGGTCTTCGGTATTGCCCAGGGGCAGCAGCGGTTCCTGGCCACCCGGGGCACCCAGCCGCGCCGTGAAGCGATGCCGGACAGCACGAGCAGCCGCATCGGCTGAGTCATCCCGGTTCCAGCGTGGCATGTGATTGAGCCTAGGATTTCCGGACGCCGGACACAGCCCCGCCGAGGGCCTATGTGGATAGACCGCCCCTGGGGCGGTTGTGGAGGATCAGTCGCCCCGCTGCGGGAGCAGGTTCTGCGTCCGATGGGGCCGCAGGTACCGCAAGGTCCACCGGGCCAGCCGAATCCGGTCCGGACGGGGCAGGCGTGCTGCTTTCCCCCACAATCACAGCCAGGACCCCAAGTCCCGCATGGGCGGCCAGCACGGCCGGAAGGGCGCTGATCTGGGCGGGCGGGCATCCGGGGCATTTCTCGGCGAGCCGGGCGGCGAGCAGTTCTGCCTCTGCCAGATTGCCAAAGTGGTGGACCGCCAGACGCTGCTGGCCGGCCGTGCGGGAGGCGACGTCGGCCGCGACGATCTCCTCGAGGCGGGCAATGGCCCGCGCCGCCGAGCGGACCTTCTCCAGCGGCACAATCCTGCCGTCGTCGACGGCGAGAATCGGCTTGATGGCGAGCACCGTGCCGAGCAGGGACGCCGCCGCACCGATGCGGCCGCCGCGGCGGAGCTGTTCGAGGCTGGGCACATAGAAATAGACCTTGGTCCGTGCCATGCGTTCCTCGGCGAAAGCGTGGACCTCAGCAGCGGAACGCCCATCGGCCGCCGCCACGAGCGCGCTCTGCACGCCCATCCCCTGCGCCATGCCCACGGTGCGTGAATCGACGACGTCTACGGGAATGTCCACCCGGGCCGCGGCAAGCCGTGCGGCGTCCGCGGTGCCCGATAGTTCGGAGGAGATATGGATGGAGACGACGGCCTCGAAGCCGCGGCGCTGTGCGGCGATGTACGCCTGCTCAAACTGCCCGGGGGAAGGCCTCGAGGTCTTGACAGAGGAGCCCGAGGCCAGCGCCAGGGCGAGCGTCTCCATGATGTCGTCTTCGCCCTCGCCGTAGATTTCCTCGCCCACCATCACGGGCATCGGCACCACGGCAAGCCGTCCGTCCGCGGCAAAATCCGTGACCCAGGCGGCCGGCAGGGCGGCGGCGGAGTCGGTGACGACGGCGGTACGCACGACGGCGGGGGCCGCTTCCCCGGCGGCGGGGACCGGCGTCGTGCTTTGGCGGAGGCGGGCGAGTCTTTCCTTGAGCCACACCCAGGCGGGCGGTTCGCGGTCCGGCAACGGTACCTCCAGCGGTCGTGGCCGGCCGCCGGCTGGTGCCGGCGGCCGGATGTCCGGCTAGGCCGGGACGATGTTGACCAGTTTAGGCGCCCGCACAATCACAGTGCGGATGCCGCGGCCGTCCATGGCGCGCTGGACGTTTTCGCTGGCCAGGGCCAGCTCGCGCAGTTCGTCCTCGCTGATGTCCGGGGACACCTCAAGGCGGTCGCGGACCTTGCCCTGGACCTGGACCACGGCGGTGACGGTGTCGTGGACGAGCAGGGATGCTTCGTGCGCAGGCCAGCCCGCATTCACGACGGACGCCGGGTGGCCCAGCGTGTTCCACAGGTCTTCGGCCGTGTACGGGGCGAAGAGGCTCAGGATCACGGCCACGGCCTCGACGGCTTCGCGGACGGCGGGGTCGGCGCCGCCGGCACCGGAGTCGATCGTCTTGCGGGTCGCATTGACGAGCTCCATGAGGCGGGCAACAACAACGTTGAACTTGTTGTTGTCCAGGAGTTCGGCGGCGTCGGCGATGGTCTTGTGCGTGACGACGCGCAGGGCCCTGTCTCCGGTGGAGGCGTCGGTACCGGGTTCGCTGCTGACGTCCTGGCCCAGGCGCCAGGCGCGGGCCAGGAACTTCGCCGAGCCGGACGGCGAAACATCGGCCCAGTCGACGTCGTCCTCGGGCGGGGACGCGAAGATCATGGTCAGGCGGACGGCGTCCACGCCGAACTTGTCCAGCTGCTCACCGAGGTCCACGCCGTTGCCGAGCGACTTGCTCATGGCCTTGCCGCCGTTGAGCACCTGGCCCTGGTTGAGCAGGGCGCTGAAGGGCTCGTCCGCCGCCAGCAGGCCCATGTCGTGGATGACCTTGGTGAAGAAGCGGGCGTAGAGCAGGTGCAGGATGGCGTGCTCGACGCCGCCAACGTACTGTCCCACGGGCATCCATTCGTTGATCTTTGCGGGATCGAAGGGGCCTTCGGTGTAGTCCGGGGAGACAAACCGCAGGAAGTACCACGAGGAGTCCACGAACGTGTCCATGGTGTCCGTGTCCCGCATGGCGGCCCGTCCGCAGTTGGGGCACTCGACGTTGACCCATTCGACGGCCGCGGCCAGCGGGGAGGTGCCCTTCGGCGCCAAAGCCTCGCCCCGCAGGTCCTCGGGCAGGGTAACCGGCAGCTGCTCGTCCGGGACCGGCACCTCGCCGCATTCGGCGCAGTGGATGATCGGGATGGGCGTGCCCCAGAAGCGCTGGCGGCTCAGCAGCCAGTCGCGCAGCCGGAAGTTCACGAACTTCTCGCCGGTGCCGAGTTTTTCGAGGATCTCGATGGCGGCCGGGATGGCCTCGGCCTTGGACAGTCCGTCCAGCTCGCCGGAGTTCATCAGGGTGCCTTCGCCGGCGGTGGCCGTGCCGGTCTCTGCGGGGTCTTCCTCGCCCGTGTCCAGGACGGCCCGGACGGGCAGCCCGAACGCCTTGGCGAAGTCGAGGTCGCGCTGGTCGTGCGCGGGCACGGCCATGATGGCGCCCGTGCCGTAGTCGGCCAGGACGTAGTCGGCAGCCCAGACGGGCAGTTTTTCACCGTTGAGCGGGTTGATGGCGTAGCGGCCGGTGAACACACCGGTCTTTTCGCGCTCGGTGGACTGGCGTTCGATGTCCGAAAGGGCCTTGACCTTTTCACGGTAGGCCATCAGGGCGTCGTGGTGTTCGGGGGTGACCAGATCCAGGGTCAGATGCGCGTCCGCGGCCACGACGAAGAAGGTGGCGCCGTACAGGGTGTCCGGGCGCGTGGTGAAAACGGTGACTTCGCGCTCGGCACGGCCGTCCGACGCTTCGATCGCGAACCGCACGTGCGCGCCCTCGGAGCGGCCGATCCAGTTGCGCTGCATGGCCAGCACGCGCTCGGGCCAGTGCCCGCGCAGCTCGGACATGTCGTCCAGCAGCCGGTCCGCGTATTCGGTGATCTTGAAGTACCACTGGTTCAGCGATTTCTTGGTCACCGGAGTGCCGCAGCGTTCGCAGGCACCGTTGACGACCTGCTCGTTGGCCAGGACCGTGAGGTCCTTCGGGCACCAGTTGACGGGTGAGTCCTTGCGGTAGGCCAGGCCACGCTCGTAGAAGCGCTTGAACAGCCACTGGGTCCAGCGGTAGTACTCGGGGTCGGACGTGTGCAGGCGGCGCGACCAGTCGGCCGAGATGGCGTAGCGCTTGAACGAGGCCGCCTGGGTGTCGATGTTGGCGTAGGTCCACTCGCTCGGGTGGGCGTTGCGCTTGATGGCGGCATTTTCGGCGGGCAGGCCGAAGGAGTCCCAGCCGATCGGGTGCAGGACGTCGAAGCCCTTCTGGCGCAGGTAGCGCGCAACCACGTCGCCCATGGCGAATGCCTCGGCGTGGCCCATGTGGAGGTCGCCCGAGGGGTACGGGAACATGTCCAGCACGTAGCGGCGTTCGCGCGAGCCGTCGTCGGCCGGGGTGAAGACCTCGAGGTCTTCCCAGACCTGCGGCCACTTGGCCTCCATGGCCGCGAAACTGTAGACGCCCTCTTCGGGCGCCTCGGCCCCGGCTGTCTGTGCTGCTCCGGTCTCTGTCTCCGGCTGAACGCTCACTGCTGCCCTCTTCTGTTCTTCCATCACGGTATTGCCTCCTGCTGCGGGTCCCGGAAGGCCCCGGACACACAAAAGCCCCTCGACAATGGAGGGGCGGCCGCTCGGCTGTTGGTTGCCGGGCGGCTAGCTAAGCAGAAGGATCGCACGCATGGTTCTACTCTAGCGCACCTTCATATCCCCACGTGCGAGCGGCCGAATATGGCGGGCCCGGAGATGACGTGCTGTTGAGGAGGCCCGGGAGCGGCTTCGGACCCCCTCAACAGCCAGGGCGTCGTTTCGCCCGGCCTATTTCACGTCCTCGTCGACCCAATCCATGGATTTGGTCACTGCCTTCTTCCACAGGCGCAGCTGCCGTTCCTGCTCCTCGGCCGGCAGCTTCGGTTCCCAGCGCTTGTCCTCGCCCCAGTTTGCTGTGAGTTCACCAAGGTCCTTCCAGAAGCCGACGGCGAGACCCGCCGCGTACGCTGCGCCCAGAGCCGTGGTCTCCACGACCTTCGGACGAACAACAGGGACACCCAGGATGTCGGCCTGGAACTGCATGAGCGCCTCGTTGGCGACCATGCCGCCGTCGACCTTCAGTTCGGTCAGCGGGACACCCGAATCCGCGTTCACGGCGTCGAGCACTTCACGGGTCTGGAAGGCCGTGGCCTCCAGCGCCGCCCGGGCGACGTGGCCCTTGTTGGCGAAGCGGGTCAGGCCGACGATCGCGCCGCGGGCGTCCGCACGCCAGTACGGCGCGAACAGGCCCGAGAAGGCCGGCACGATGTACACGCCGCCGTTGTCCTCCACACCCGCTGCCAGCTCCTCCACCTCGGGGGCGGAGCTGATCATGCCCAGGTTATCGCGCAGCCACTGGATGAGCGAACCGGTGACGGCAATGGAGCCCTCCAGCGCATAGTGGGGCTTGTCGTCGCCGAGCTTGTAACCGAGCGTGGTCAGCAGGCCGTTCTTCGAGTGGACGATGTCCTCGCCCGTGTTGAAGATCAGGAAGCAGCCCGTGCCATAGGTGTTCTTGGCCTCGCCCGCCTGGAACGCCGCCTGGCCGAACGTTGCCGCCTGCTGGTCACCAAGGATGCCGGACACGGGCACTTCGCGCAGCAGCTGCGAGGTGTGGACGTGGCCGTAGACCTCGGAGGAGGACTTGATGGCGGGCATCATGGACGCGGGAACACCGAAGGCATCCAGGATCTCCTGGTCCCACTGCAGGGTCTCGAGATCCATGAACAGCGTGCGGGAGGCGTTGGTGACATCCGTTACGTGCACGCCACCGTCCACGCCGCCCGTCAGGTTCCACAGGACCCAGCAGTCGGTGTTGCCGAAGAGCAGGTCTCCGGCCTCGGCCCGGGCACGGGCGCCTTCCACGTTGTCCAGGATCCACTTGATCTTGGTGCCGGAGAAGTAGGTGGCCAGCGGAAGGCCGACTTTCTGCTTGAAGCGCTCCGGGCCGCCGTCCTGGGCCAGTTCGTCCACGATTGCCTGCGTGCGGGTGTCCTGCCAGACGATGGCGTTGTACACCGCTTCGCCGGTGTTCTTGTCCCACACGACGGTGGTTTCGCGCTGGTTGGTGATGCCGACGGCGGCGATGTCGTGCCGGGTCAGGTTCGCCTTGGAGAGGGCGGAGCCGATGACCTCGCGGGTGTTGTCCCAGATCTCGGCCGGGTTGTGCTCAACCCATCCGGCCTGCGGGAAGATCTGCTCGTGTTCCATCTGGCCGCTGGAAACGATGTTCCCGGCGTGATCGAAAACGATGGCGCGGGAGCTCGTGGTGCCCTGGTCAATGGCGATTACGTACTGGTTCACGGTTGACGTCCTTGTCTTGAATGGTTTGAGGTCCAACTGGCGGGTGTGCGGTCAGGCTGCGGCAATGAAAACAATCGGCAGGTACTTGGCCGCAAATCCGGCCACCACACCTCCGACGAGGGGCCCCACTACAGGGACCCAGGAGTACGCCCAGTCGCTGCTGCCCTTGCCCTTGATCGGCAGGAGGGCGTGGGCGATGCGCGGGCCAAGATCGCGCGCCGGGTTGATGGCGTAGCCGGTGGGTCCGCCGAGGGACGCGCCGATGCCGACGACGAGCAGGGCCACGGCGAGCGGGCCCAGGCCGGAGGGAGTTCCGCCGAAAGCCAGGATCACGAAGACCAGCACGAAAGTGCCGATGACTTCCGTGACGAGGTTCCACGGCGTGGAGCGGATGGCCGGGCCGGTGGAGAAGACAGCGAGCTTGCTGGCAGCCAACGGCTCTGCGTCGAAGTGCGGTTTGTAGGCGGCCCAGCACACGACAGCGCCGAGGAACGCACCCAGCATTTCCGCGCCGAAATAGGTCATCGTCGAGGCAAAATCGATGGGGACACCGGCCGCGTACGGCCTCTTGCCTTCGATCAGCAGGCCGAGCGTCACGGCCGGGTTCAGGTGCGCACCCGACTTGGCCGCGACGAAGACGCCCGCGAAGACGGCGATACCCCAGCCCCAGTTCACCATCAGGAACCCTCCGTTGTTGCCCTTGGTCCCCTTGAGCGCAACGTTGGCCACGACACCGCAACCCAACAGGGTCAGCATCGCGGTTCCGAATACTTCGGAAAGGAAAACAATTCCAAGAGACATCTTTGACTCCTCATTTTCTTCTGTTGTCGGCCCCCGCGGGTCTGAGGGCCGTGTGGGCGGCGCTGCTTTCAGCGCGGGCCCGGCCGCGGCGCCCCGTCACCGGAGGGAACGCCGCAGCCCTTGTGTCCGGGCCATGGCCCGGACGGTCAAGCTCTTGTGACGCAGGCTACCTTCACGCGACGAGACTGTGAACAGTCACACCGTGGAAGCGGCGGAGAACTTCCTGGGCGTGCCGGATCTCGGCCTCGCATGCCGCGGCATCCCAGTCGAGAGGCCCGGCGAGCGCTGCTGCGATTTCATTCAGCAGCTCGCCGGTGACCAGGCCGCGGAAAGCCAGCGACGTGCGGCGGATGAGCACATCCACCAGGTGTCCGATCTGCTCGTTTTCTGCCATGAACTCCAGTTCCCGGATGCTCAGTTCACGCGTGGACCGCAACGCGGTGTCGTGGCCGGCATTCAGGTAGGCAATGACAGCTTCGGCCCGGGTGCCATAGCGGGTGAGCAGCCCGGCGACGCGTGCTGCGTCAAGTCCGGGGCCCATGTGCATCTTGATCCAGTCCTGCACGCCCTCCTCGGTGGCCGGGAAGCCGGCTCCGCCGCCGATGGCGAGCTTCGCCGTCGAGACCTTCCGCTCCATCCCCAGTTCGCGCAGGACGTCGTTGCCCAGGTGCTCTGCGAGCGCCCGGAAGGTGGTCCATTTGCCGCCGACCAGGCTGAGCACGACGGCGGTCTTGCCGCCGGGGATGCCTGCGGCACCGGCCGCGGGGCGTTCGCTGCGTTCGATCCGGTAGTCGCGGGAGACAAAGCCCGGCTGGGTGGCATCGTGGCGAGGCAGCGGGCGCACCCCGGAGAAGCTGTAGACGATCTGGCTGCGGTCCATGGTGATGCTCGGGAAGACGTGGCCCACGAGGTCGAAGAAGTAGTCCACCTCCTCCTCGGTGCAGACTGCGTCCTGGGACATGTCGGCGTCCACGTCCGTGGTGCCCACCAGGACGCGGTCTCCCATCGGATAGATCAGGACGATTCTGCCGTCGGTGTGTTCGAAGAAGATTTCCCGGCCGTTGCACGCTGCGAGAAGCTCCGGGTGGTCCAGCACGATGTGCGAGCCCTTGGTGCCGCCCATGAAAGTGCTTGCCGCGCCCATGGCCTCGTTGGTGAGGTCCACCCAGGCGCCGGTGGTGTTGACGATGACGTCCGCCTGGAAATCGAACTCCACTCCCGTGAGCTCATCGCGGAGCCGCACGGTTCCGGCTGCGCCTGCGGCGGCGTCCATGGAGACGAGGGATACGTAGTTGCTGGCGCGGGCGGTGCCGCCCGGCAGCCCGCCGCCGATGCCTGCCTTCTCGCCGTCCTGCAGGACGTCCAGGGTGAGCCGCTCCGGGTTGTGGACCGACGCGTCGAAGTAGGTGGCGGCGTACTTGATGCCGGGGTGCAGCCTGGGCAGTTCCGCGAGGGCCTTGGTGCGGCCGCGGAACTGGTGGCGGGGAACGCTGCCGCCGTCCCGGGAGAAGAAGTCGTACATGCTCAGGCCGAGCTTGATCAGGAAAGCGCCGCGCTCCTGCGGCTTGCCCTGCTTGTGCGTCAGGAAGCGCATGGGGGCGGACAGGATGCCCGAGAAGGTGCTGAAGATCGGAATGGTGGTCTGCAGCGGCTTCACGTAGTGGGGGGCGATCCGCAGGAGCCTGTTGCGCTCGACCACGGATTCCTGCACGAGGCGGAACTCACCGTTTTCCAGGTAGCGGATGCCGCCGTGGATCATGTGGGAGGACGCGCCGCTGGCGCCCTGGCAGTAGTCGCCGCGCTCCACGAGCGCCACGTCAACACCCTGCAATGCCAGCTCGCGGAAGGTCCCGACGCCGTTGATGCCGCCCCCGATGATCAGCACCTTCGCACTGGGCCGTTCGCGGAGGGCCGCAGCCGATTCGCGCCGACGCGCCGCCGACGGGCCGGAATTCCTGTTGTGTCCCAAAACTGCTCCCTTGGGCTTGGTGTTGTGTGTTGCCGCCACTGGCCGCCGCACCGTTCACCTCAATTGTTTGAAACAGTGGAAAATGGAGTCAAGCCAATTGCACAAACGTGCAGAACGGAAGTGAGATGCCACGATCACGCCACTCGGACGCCCTCCGGGCAGCCCAGATGTACTACCTGCAGGACCTCACCATGGACGCCATCGCCCGGGAGCTGAGGACCTCCCGTTCCACCGTGTCCCGGCTGCTCTCCTCGGCCCGGGACACCGGGCTGGTGCAGATCCAGATCCGCAGTCCCCTCGACACGGCACCGGAACTTGAGGGGATGATCCGCAGCCAATACGGCGTGGATGTGCACGTTGTGCCGGTCCTGGACACCCTGAATGAGGCGGAAACACTGGACCGGGTGGCCATGCAGGCGGCCAGGACCATCGGCCCCCTGGTGGATTCGAACGCCATCATCGGCGTGGCCTGGGGCGCCACGCTCAGCGCCGTGAGCCGGCACCTGACGCGCAAGATCACCCATGACAGCATCGTGGTCCAGCTCAACGGCGCGGGAAACATGCAGACCACGGGCATCACCTACGCCAGCGACATCATGCGCCGCTTCGGCAGCGCCTATGGTGCACGCGTGGAACAGTTCCCCGTGCCCGCATTCTTCGACCACGCCGCAACCAAGACGGCCATGTGGAATGAGCGCAGCGTGCAGCGCATCCTGGCCCTGCAGGCCCGCATGAGCATCGCCATCTTCGGCGTCGGCTCCGTGGATTCCGACTATCCGAGCCACGTCTACGCCGGCGGCTACCTGGATGAACGCGAGCTCAGCCTGCTGGCGGCCGATGACGTGGTGGGCGACGTGGCCACCGTTTTTTTCCGCAGCGACGGATCCTCGGACGGAATCACCCTGAACGAACGCTCCACCGGCCCCAGCCACGATCAGCTCAGGCAGGTCCGCCGCCGCATCTGCGTGGTCTCCGGGGCTTCGAAGATCAACGGCTTGCAGGGAGCTTTGGCGGCAGGCCTTGCCACGGAGCTGATCCTTGACGAGGCCTCCGCACGGCGCCTGGTAAGTTTCGGCGCGCAGTCCTGAACCATTCAGCCCGGAATGGGTAAAGTCGTTGCTATGAAACCCTCGCCCCGGCCGGCTCTCAACAACGGCGTACACATCGACCAACTGGGATTCGGGCTGTACAAGGTGCCTCCCCAGGATGCCGCCGCGCTGGTGGCCACGGCGCTCGGCGAGGGCTACCGGCATTTCGACACCGCGGCCATGTACGGCAACGAGACCGGAGTCGGCCGCGGCATCGGCGGTGCCATTGGCACGTCCATGGCCTCGGATGGCGGAACGGGCGGCTCGGGGGAGGGCGTGCATTCCCTGGAACGCCAGGACATCTTCGTCACCACCAAGGTCTGGAACGACGACCACGGCTACGACGCCACCCTGCGCGCCTTTGATACCTCCATGGCCAATCTGGGGCTGGACTACGTGGACCTCTACCTCATCCACTGGCCCTGTGCCGGGCGGGGGTTGTTCCTGGAAACGTACCGCGCCATGGAAACGCTCTACCGCGAAGGCCGTGTCCGGGCCATCGGCGTCTCGAATTTCCAGCCCGGCCATCTCGAGCAGCTCATGCACAAGGCCGAGGTAGTCCCCGCGGTCAACCAGATCGAACTCCACCCCTGGCTCCAGCAAACTGCACTGCGCACGCTCCACGAACAGCTGGGCATCCGCACGGAGGCCTGGAGCCCCCTGGGCCGGGGACACGTCCTGACCGATCCGGCCATCGGCGCACTCGCGGAGAAGCACGGCCGCACTCCGGCGCAGATCATCATCCGCTGGCACCTCCAGGTGGGCAACGTGGTGATTCCCAAGGCCAGTTCGGCCGGGCGCATCAAGGAGAACTTCGACGTCTTTGATTTCGAATTGGACGCCGGGGACATGGACGGCATCGCGGGACTGGAACGGCACCACCGCACGGGCTCGCACCCGGACAATGTGAACTAGGATCCGGGTGAACTAGGATCCTTCGAATGGAACACGTGGACACCGCACACTCCCCCGAGCCCGCACAGGCCCCGGCCATGGGGTTCTTCAGCAGCTCCCTGCCGGCGCGCACCCGCGCCTCGGACCTGGATCTCGACGGCAGCAACGTTGCCTACTGGTCCTACGAGCCGGTGAACCCCACGGCACAGACCCGCACCATCCTGGTCATCCACGGCTTCCGGGGCGACCACCATGGCCTGCTGCGCGTGGTGGACCAGCTGCCGGAAATGCGCATCATCATGCCGGACCTCCCGGCCTTCGGCAGCTCCGAGCCGTTCCTCCGGGACGAACACACCGTGGAACGCTACGGCAGGTTCATTTCGGCCTTCATGGCAGCCCTCGGGCTGGGCCCGGACACCGTCCTGCTGGGCCATTCCTTCGGTTCGATCATCGCCGGCCACTTCACGGCCACGCATCCCGGGGCCGTCCACCCGTTGATCCTGGTCAACCCGATCGCCGCTCCGGCACTGGAGGGCCCAAAGGGCCTCATGACCAGGCTGGCGGTCCTCTACTACCAGGTTTCCGCGAAGCTTCCCCGCCGCCTCGGGCTGGCGGTGCTGCGCAACCGTGCCATTGTGCGCATCATGAGCGTCACCATGGCCAAGACCCAGGACAAGCAGCTGCGGGCCTTCGTGCACGGACAGCACGACGCCTATTTCAGTGCCTTTGCCGACCGCAAGAGCCTGCTCGAGTCCTTCCGCGCTTCCGTCTCCGGCAACGTGGCCGAGATCGCCGAACAGCTCACGCTCCCCGTACTGTTGATCGCCGGCGAAAAAGACGAGATCGCCACACTCCCGGACCAGCACAAACTGCTGGACCGGCTGCCCGACGGCACGCTGGAAGTCATCCCCGGCGTCGGGCATCTGATCCACTACGAGACGCCGGCCCCGGCCGCCGCCGCCATCCGCACCTTCCTTGAGGAACACCCCGCGTGAAAATTGTCATCGACGCCCGCTTCACCCGGACGGACCACCACGATGGCATCAGCCGCTACGGCTCCAGCCTCATTGCGGCAACTTCCCGGATCGCCGATGTGACCATGCTCATCAGCGACAAACGCCAGCTCGCCCTGCTTCCGGACGTGCCCTACGTCATGGCCAACAGCCCGCTGTCCCCGCTGGAACTCTTCGTGGCGCGGAAGGTCAACCCGCTCGGCGCCGACGTGGTGGTGTCCCCGATGCAGACCATGGGCACGTGGGGACGCAACTACGGCCTGATCCTGACCCTGCACGACCTCATCTACTACGAACACCCCGCCCCGCCCGGTTTCCTGCCGGGCCCCGTCCGGCTGCTGTGGCGGCTGTACCACAAGGCGTACTGGCCTCAGCGCCTGCTGCTGAACCGCGCCGACGTCGTGGCCACGATCAGCCGGACCACCGAGTCCCTCATCGCCAAATACCGGCTGACACGGCGCCCGGTCCGGATCGTCGGCAATGCCCCGCAGCCGGCCCAGCAACCCCGCGATCCCGCAGCCGGGGCTGAAAGGTCGCTGCTCTACATGGGATCGTTCATGCCGTACAAGAACGTCGAAACCATGATCCGGGGCATGGCCGGCCTGCCGGACTTCACGCTGCACCTGCTGAGCCGCATCACCCCGGAACGGCGCGCCGAACTCGAGCCCATGGTCCCGCCCGGCGCCAAGGTGCAGTTCCACAACGGCGTGACCGACGCCGAGTATGCGGAGTTGCTGCTCCGCTCCACGGCGCTGATCAGCCTGTCCCGGGCCGAAGGCTACGGGCTGCCGCTGGTGGAAGCCATGTCCCTGGGCACCCCGGTGATCGCCAGCGACATCCCGATCTTCCGGGAAGTCGGCGCCGACGCCGTCACTTACGTGGATCCGGAGTCACCGGCGTCCTTCAGCGCCGCCGTCCGGGAGCTGGGCGACGAGCAGCTGTGGCAGGCCCGCTCGCGCCGCTCGGTGGAACGTGCAGCAGACTTCAACTGGGACGAATCGGCCCGGCAGCTGCTGGCGGCGGCCGAAGAAGTCGTGGCGCTGCGCAGGCGCACCCGCAGCCAGGCAGCCTAGAGGACCCTGCGGCTAAAGGATGTCGACGCCGTCGAGCCGCAACTGCACGGGACCGGACGTCCGCTTGGCGGCGTTTGCCGCCTTGACCGCACGCATGGCCCGGGTGGCCTCAGCGGCCTCGGCGTAGGGAATGAAGAACAGGGTACGGACCTCGGCGTCGGCAGTTGAGGTCGTGGCCAGGCCCGTTGCCGCGGCCGGCGCCGAATACATCAGCACGGGGGCCGGACCGGCGGTACGCAGCGTGACGGTGGCGGCCAGCGCCTCCGTGAAGTGCGCGACGTCGGCGGGGCTGCCCGTCACGGAGGCCACCCGCACGGACGGCGGAAGCTGCAGGTCCCGGCGCAGGGCCAGCTCGCGCGAGGCGTAGCCGGGAGCGTCCCAGCGCAGCAGGGCACCCGTCGCAGTGGTGTCGTCCGCCGTGATGACCACCAGGCCGCCGTCGGCGGCCGGACGGACCAGCGAAGCCGCGTTGAACCAGCGCCGGACCGTGTCTTCTCCGGCCCTGAGGTTTTCGCGCCGCAGCAGCGAGTTGCCGTCCAGCAGCAGCGCCGCGGCGTAGCCGTTGGGGGCGACGGGTTCCGCGCCGACCGTGGCGACCACGAGCGCGGCGGCATCCGGCACGGTGGCCTTGACGTGGTCCCCGGACGAGGTGACCACGGCCTTGCCCGGAAACGCCCTGCCGAGCTCCTCAGCGGTGCGCAGGACGCCCGCGGCACCGCGGCGCAGGCGGACACCGTTGCAGTGGCTGCAGCGCCATTGCGGGGCGGGTGTGGAGCACCAACGGCATTGCGGCACGGCGGAGGACCCGGCCGGTCCGGAGATGGCCAGGGGGCCGGTGCAGGCGTTGCAGCGGGCCGGTTCCCGGCATGTCTCGCAGACCAGCGAGGGTGCGTACCCCGAACGGGCCACCTGGACCAGCACGGGCCCCCGTTCCAGGCCTTGCTGAGCGGCCTTCCATGCCGCGCCGGGAAGACGGGCAATCCGGGCGAGCGGATCGCGTTCCTGTTCGAAGCTGTCCGCGGTGTTGAGTACCCGCGGGACGGTGGAACGCAGCACGCTGCGCGGAGCCTCGATCGGCACGGCCCAGGCGCTCTCGACGAGCCGCTGCAGCTCGGTACTCCGGCTGTGGGCGGCCATGAGGCAGGCGGCGTTGTCCTGCCCGGCGCGGAGCAACAGCACCTCGCGGGCGTGGGCGTAGGGTGCCCGCTGTTCGATGTGGAGGTCGTCGCCGTCGTCCCAGCAGACCACCAGGCCGAGGTCCTGCACGGGTGCGTAGGCAGCGGATCTGGTGCCGACGGCCACCCTGGCCTCGCCGCTGAGCAGCCGCAGGTAGCTGCGGTAGCGCGGCGTCTGGCCGTCGTCGGCGCTCAGGCGCGCGACGTCGCCAGCCGGCAGGACGGCGCAGAGTGCCGCTTCCACCTGGCCGAGGTCCCGGTAGTCCGGCACCACCACGACGGCGCCGCGCCCGGAGGAGCGGACGGCGGCCACGGCGGACGCCACCAGCGCCGGCCATGCGGCCGGGCCGAATCCCTGCAGGGCGGTCATGACGGCTTTGGGAGAGCCGCCCGCGGCGAGGTGCTGCAGGAACGCCGCCCCGTTGCCGTACATGGCCCAGGCTGAGGCATCCGGGACGTGGGGCACAGGGCCGGGCCCGGAGGCTTCGGCGGCGAGGTCCCCGCCCAGGAGTTCCTTCTCCACCTTGGCGACGCGCGGCGGGATGGCGCTGCGCAGGACGTCGCTCAGGGTTCCCGCGTAGCGGGCTGCCACCGCGCCTGCAAGGGCGGCAAGGCCCGGCGTCAGGACCTGCACGGGCGAGACGACCTTGTGGAGCGGTGTGAGGGGGTGGCCGGCGTCGGAGGACCCACGGCGTTCAAGAATGTAGCCGTTGAGTTCCTGGCCGTTGAACTTCACCCTGACGCGGACGCCCGCTGCCGCCGCCGTGGCAAGCTCGGCCGGAACGCTGTAGTCGAAGGGCCGGTCCAGGTGCGGCAACGGGGACTCCAGCAGCACGCGGGCCACGGGGTCGCTGGTGGCCAGGGGCGGTCCGGCGGTAGGCCGTTGCGGCTCGGGAAAACCCAGGAGGAGGGAGGGCTGCAGGACGGGCTCTGCCATGGATTCACCTCCCGGGGCTGTCGGCGTCATGGGACGGGCTGAGCCCCCGCAGCGGGCTGAGCTCCGATATCGGGCCAGTCCCGCTGCGGGATTCTTGATTCAAGAAAAGCACATGCCGCCGACAATTTAGGCTCGCTGCGGAACCTGGCGGATCAGGCGTTGAAGAATTCCTTGAGCTCCGCGACGCGGTCCAGGCGCTCCCACGTGAAGTCGGGCTCGTCGCGGCCGAAGTGGCCGTGCGCCGCCGTCTTGGTATAGATGGGGCGCTTGAGGTCCAGGGCGTCGATGATGGCGCGGGGACGGAGGTCGAAGATCTCCGCGATGGCCTCGCTGATCATGGCCGGGTCAACGGTTTCCGTACCGAAGGTTTCAACGTATGTGCCCACGGGGCGTGCCTGGCCGATGGCGTAGGCGACCTGGATTTCGGCGCGCTTGGCGAGTCCTGCAGCCACGACGTTCTTGGCAACCCAGCGCATGGCGTAGGCTGCGGAACGGTCCACCTTGGACGGGTCCTTGCCGGAGAAAGCTCCGCCACCGTGGCGGGAGAAGCCGCCGTAAGTGTCAACAATGATCTTGCGGCCGGTCAGGCCGGCGTCGCCGACGGGTCCGCCGATGACGAAGGGTCCGGCGGGGTTCAGGATGTTGGCGGTCCGGGAGATGTCCAGGTTGGAGATCGCCAGAACGGGGTCGATGACGTGCGCTGCCAGATCGGCGCGCAGCCGGTCGAGGTGGGTGCCTTCGGCATGCTGGCTGGAAATGACAACCGTCTCCACGGACACGGGGCGGTCGCCGTCGTATCCCACCGTGACCTGGGTCTTGCCGTCCGGACGGAGGTAGTCCAGTTCGCCGCTCTTGCGGACTTCGGTGAGCCGCTCGGAGAGTCGGTGTGCAATCCAGATCGGGGTGGGCATGTAGGACGGAGTTTCGTCGCTGGCGTAGCCGAACATCATGCCCTGGTCGCCCGCGCCCTGGAGGTCGTAGTCGTCCTCCTCACGGCCTTCACGGGCTTCGAGGGAATTGAAGACGCCGCCGGCAATTTCCTGGGACTGCTGGCCGATCGAGACGGACACGCCGCAGCGTGCGCCGTCGAAGCCGTTGGCGGAAGAGTCGTAACCGATGCCCAGGATCGTCTCGCGGACAATCTGCGGGATCTCCACGTAGGCGTCCGTGGTGACTTCACCTGCCACATGCACCAGCCCGGTGGTGGCCATGGTCTCCACGGCGACGCGGGACTCGGGGTCGGCGGCCAGCAGCGCGTCCAGGATGGCATCGCTGATCTGGTCGCAGATCTTGTCCGGGTGCCCTTCAGTGACCGACTCGGACGTGAAGAGGCGGAGCTTGGACTGCGGCGGGTGGGGATGGTGCAGGGGTAAAGTCACTCGACTACCTTACTGGGTTGCGGGCCGGCAGCTTCTGCCGTGTGTCCCTGTGCTAAGAAACCGTGTTGCATCCGGGCCTACGGC
Source organism: Arthrobacter cavernae (assembly GCF_017368795.1). Lineage (GTDB taxonomy): Bacteria > Actinomycetota > Actinomycetes > Actinomycetales > Micrococcaceae > Arthrobacter > Arthrobacter cavernae. Next base: position 19,613 of record NZ_JAFNLL010000024.1, read on the forward strand.
GCCGGGAAGACACGACTCAATTCGTCGCCGATGCGGTCAATGACCGCCGCGGCAACATCGGATTTGGAGCCCGACGCCGACTGCGGTTCCACACCGTGGCCGGAGAGTATGACCACCGAGTTCTCGTCCTGGCCGAACACGCGGCCGACGCCGACGTGGTTCACCACGAGAAGGTCGCAGCCCTTGCGCTTGAGCTTGGCCGCGGCGTGTTCGAGGACATTGCCGTGCTCATCGCCGGTCTCGGCGGCGAAGCCGACGATCAGCTGCTTGCCGCTGTCGGCGTTCCGGCGTTCCACCAGCTCGTGCAGGATGTCCGGGTTCCGGACCAGGCGCACCACAGGTGCGTCCTCGCCGTCGGACTTCTTGATCTTCGTGTGCGAGACTTCCGCCGGGCGGAAGTCCGCCACGGCGGCAGCCATGATCACGACGTCGGAGCCCGCCGCAGCCTGCAGTGCCGCCTCCCGCAGTTCCAGGGCGGACTCAACGCGGACAAGTTCGACGCCGGCAGGCGGCTGGACGTCCATGTGTGCAGCCAGGAACCTGACATGCGCACCGGCTGCAAGGGCGGCAGCGGCCAGCGCGGCGCCCTGCTTGCCGGAGGAGCGGTTGCCCAGGAAACGTACGGGATCCAGGGCCTCGCGTGTTCCGCCTGCGGAAATCGTTACCGTGCAGCCGGCCAGCGGCCCGGCTCCTGCGGGCGGCTCCACAGGCCGGGAGTCCACAGCACGGGGGCCCACAGCCGGGCCGGCCAGGGCCAACGCCGCCGCGAAGATCGCCTCCGGTTCGGGCAGGCGGCCAGGACCGGAATCGGTGCCCGTCAGGCGGCCGACGGCGGGTTCCAGCACCGTGACGCCGCGGCTCCGCAGGGTCTCGACATTGGCCTGGGTGGCGGGGTGCTGCCACATCTCGGTGTGCATGGCCGGCGCAAAGAGCACCGGCCCGTGCGCCATGAGCAAGGTATTGGTGAGCAGGTCCCCGGCTTGGCCGGTGGCCGCCTTCGCCAGCAGGTCCGCCGTCGCCGGAGCCACGACAATGAGATCGGCCTCATGCCCCAGACGGACATGGTTGACCTTCTCGACGTCGTCAAAGACGCTGTTGCTGACGGGGTTTCCGGAGAGGGCTTCCCAGGTGGCGACACCGACGAAACGGGTGGCCGCCTCCGTGGGGATGACCGTCACCTTGTGGCCGGCTTCAGTAAAAAGCCGGAGGAGCGATGCAACCTTGTAGGCTGCGATCCCTCCCCCGACTCCGAGGACTATGCGCACGTGACCTCCGTCAGCAGGCAGTCTGCTTATTCTGCGGGTTCGATCGGGGTGGAAACCAGCATGCCCTCGTTGATCTCGCGCAGGGCGATGGAGAGCGACTTTTCGTTCAGCTTGGTGTCGACCAGCGGGCCGACGTATTCGAACAGGCCCTCGTGCAACTGGGCGTAGTACGCGTTGATCTGGCGCGCACGCTTGGCGCCGAAAATCACCAGACCGTACTTGGAATCGGCAGCCTCAAGCAGCGAATCGATCGGCGGGTTGATGATGCCTTCAAGGTTCGTGGACACGAAATCTCCAAATTCTAGCGGTCCGACAAGTGCAGGCGCTTTAGCGCCCGTGCGGGGTAAGACCCATGAGTGAAACAAGCTCGTCCGCTGCCCGGCGTACGTCGTCATTGATGACGGTGTGGTCAAACTCCGGTTCAGCGGCAAGTTCCAGTTTAGCGGTTTCCAGCCTGCGCTGCTGTTCTTCGGGAGTTTCCGTGCCGCGTCCAACGAGCCTGCGGACCATTTCCTCCCACGTGGGCGGTGCCAGGAACACAAACGTGGCGTCCGGGACGGCAGCCTTGACCTGGCGCGCGCCCTGCAGGTCGATCTCCAGCAGCACGGACTTGCCCTCGGCGATGGCTGCGTCCACGCTGCTGCGCAGCGTGCCGTAGCGGTTCCTGCCGTGGACAACTGCCCATTCGAGCATCTGGCCATCGGCCACGAGGGAATCGAACTCTTCGGCCGACTTGAAGAAGTAGTGGACACCGTCCTGTTCGCCCGGGCGCGCCGCACGGGTGGTCGCCGAAACGGACAGCCAGACCTCGGGGTAGGTGTCACGGATGTACGTGGATACGGTTCCCTTGCCAACGGCAGTGGGGCCTGCGAGGACTGTCAGTCCCGGTTTCTTGCTCACAAAATCCTTCGGGGAGATGCGTCAAACGCTTTACTGGGTATCCATAAAATCTACCAGCGCCCGGGCCTGGTGGATTCCCAAGCCCCTGACGCGGCGCGAGGCGGCGATTCCGATGTCGGCCATGATGGCGGCCGCCCGGACCGGGCCGATGCCCGGAAGGGCTTCCAGAAGCTCGATGATGCGCATGCGGGCAATAGCTTCGTCGCTGGCGCCGCTCCGGATCAGCTCGGCGACACTCAGTTCCCCGCGCTTGAGGCGTTCCTTGGCCGCCGCACGGGCGGCCCGGGCCTTGGCGGCCTTCTCCAGGGCGTCGGAACGCTCCTGCGGTGTCAATGCCTTCAGACTCACGGAACACTTCCCCCTCCGGTCGGACGCCGGGCCCGGCAATATGGACTGCTCCCGAAGCTACCGCCTAGCCACATGCAGCGCAATGAAAATGGCCCGGGATGAATCAACGCCGGGTCACCTACGGCCCATGTGGGCGCCCCGGATGGGCCGTAAGCGACCCCGCGTTGCAGGAGGTGTCAGGCTGCGAGCAATCCGTCCAGCGTTTCCTGCGTCGCCGCACGGAGACCGGCCAAGGACGGCCCGGCAGCCAGGATGCCGCGGCTGGACGTGGCCAGCACTGATGGGTAGGCGTTCCCGAAGGTCGCCCGCAGATCCGCCGGCGTGGCGCCCTGGGCACCAAGCCCCGGGGCCAGGAGCGGACCGCGGACGGCGCCGAGATCGACGTCGAGATCCTGCAGCGCGCTGCCGATGGTCGCACCGACCACGAGCCCCACCGAGCCCAGGCTGCCGGCGTACCGCTGGTTCTCCACGGCGGCCGCTGCCGCGATCCGGCGGGCCACGGAATCCGCGCCGCCAACATGCTGCACAGACTTGCCCTCCGGGTTGGACGTCAGCGCCAGCACAAAGACTCCACGGCCATATTCAGCGGCGAGGTCCAGGGCAGGGCGCAGGGACTCAAAGCCCAGGTACGGGCTCAGCGTGACCGAGTCCGCGGCCAAGGCCGAACCATCGCGCAGCCACGCGTCGGCATAGGCCGCCATGGTGGAGCCGATGTCGCCGCGCTTGGCGTCGGCGATGCTCAGCACACCGGCGTCGGCAGCCGCCGCCAGGGTGCGCTCGAGCACGGCCATGCCGGCGGAGCCATGCCGTTCGTAGAGGGCCACCTGCGGCTTCACCGCGGCAGCGAGCGAAGCCACAGCCTCCACGACCGTGAGCGAAAAGCGCTCCAGCGCGGCGACGTCGTCGTTCAGTCCCCAGTCCGCCAGGAGGCCCGGGTGCGGGTCAATGCCCACACACAAGGGACCCCTTGCGGCCATGGCCGCGGCCAGCCGGGAGCCGAACGCCTCCCGGGCCGGCCGCTGGGCAGCTGCGCCCTCAGGCATTCTGCGCGGCTGCATTCTGTGAGACTGCACTCTGCGAGGCCGCCAGGTTGGCCGCGTGCTCCTGCAGGCTGGTGACGGACCATTCGTAGGTGCGCATGGCCTCGATGGCCTGTACAGCCGCGTTGAACTCGGCCACCGTGGTGATGCAGGGGATGCCGATGGACGTGGCTGCGGCGCGCAGGGCGTAGCCGTCACTGCGGGCCTCGCCACCGGAGGGGGTGTTGAAGACCATGTCGATCTCGCCGGCAATGACGAGGTCGGCGATGGTGCCTTCGCCCTCGGCGCTGCTGCCCTCTGCCACCTTGCGGACCGTGCTGGCCTGGATGCCGTTGCGGCGCAGGACCTCGGCGGTGCCGCCGGTGGAGACGATCTCGAAGCCGAGGTCCGAGAGGCGCTTGACGGCCATGATGACCGCACGCTTGTCACGGTTGGCCACGGAGACGAAGATCTTGCCTTCCGTGGGCAGGGCGTTGTTCGCGGCGGCCTGGCTCTTGGCGAAGGCGGTATCGAAGTGCTTGTCGATGCCCATGACTTCACCGGTGGAGCGCATTTCCGGGCCGAGCAGGGAGTCCACGACCTTGCCTTCCGGGGTGCGGAAGCGGCTGAACGGCAGCACGGCTTCCTTGACGGAGACCGGGGCGTCCAGCGGCAGGGTGGAACCGTCGCCCGTTTCCGGCAGCATCTTGTAGGCGGTGCGGAGCTGGTGGATGGTCACGCCGGTGCCGATGAGGGCCGCGGCCTTCGCCATCTGGACACCGGTGGCCTTGGAGACAAACGGCACGGTGCGGGAGGCGCGCGGGTTGGCTTCCAGAACGTAGAGCACATCGGAGGCCAGCGCGAACTGGATGTTGATGAGGCCGCGGACGCCCACGCCCTCGGCGATGGCGCGGGTTGCCGTGCGGACACGTTCGATCACGTTGTTGCCCAGCGTGATCGGGGGCAGGACACAAGCGGAGTCGCCGGAGTGGATGCCGGCTTCCTCGATGTGTTCCATGATGCCGCCGAGGTACATGTCCGTGCCGTCGAAGAGCGCATCGACGTCGATTTCGACGGCGTCCTCCAGGAAACGGTCGATCAGCACCGGGTGGTCCGGAGTGATCTCCGTGGCGTTGGCGATGTAGCGGGACAGGTTGGCCTCGTCGTAGACGATTTCCATGCCGCGGCCGCCGAGCACGTAGGACGGGCGGACCAGGACGGGGTAGCCGATTTCGTCGGCGATCTTCTTGGCGTCCTCGAAGGAGACGGCGGTGCCGTTCTTCGGGGCGATCAACCCGGCGTTGTCCAGCACGCGGGAGAATTCGCCGCGGTGCTCGGCGAGGTCGATGGCCTCGGGCGAGGTGCCCAGGATCGGCACGCCGGCGTCGGCCAGCTGCTGGGCGAGCTTGAGCGGGGTCTGGCCGCCGAGCTGCACGAAGACGCCCATGACGCCGCCGGTGCGTTCTTCGGCCGCGATGACCTCGAGGACGTCCTCAAGGGTCAGCGGTTCGAAGTACAGGCGCGTGGAGACGTCGTAGTCCGTGGAGACGGTTTCCGGGTTGCAGTTGACCATGACGGTCTCGTAGCCGGCCTTGCGCAGCGCCATGGAGGCGTGGACGCAGGAGTAGTCGAACTCGATGCCCTGGCCGATGCGGTTGGGGCCGGAGCCGAGGATCAGGATGGACGGCTTGGCGTGCAGCGCCACCTCGTCCTCCTCGTCATAGGAGGAGTAGTGGTACGGCGTGTACGCGGCGAATTCGGCGGCGCAGGTGTCCACTGTCTTGTAGACGGGACGGATCCCCAGGGCCTGGCGGACTCCGCGGACCACGGCCTCGGAGTTGTGCGTCAGGGCACCGATCTGCTCGTCCGAGAAGCCGTGGCGCTTGGCGTTCTTCAGCATGTCCTGCGTCAGGGTCTTGGATCCGCGGATCTCCTGGGCGGTTTCGTTGAGCAGCTGCAGCTGGTCAAGGAACCACGGGTCGATCTTGGTGGCGGCGTAGAGCTCCTCGGCGGTGGCGCCGCCCAGCAGGGCCCGCTGCACCTGGTAGAGGCGCTCGGTGGTGGGCCGCTTGGCCTTCTCGATGAGCTCGGCGACGTCGTATTCCGGTACCGGGCTGAAGTCGAACTGGGAGCCCTTCTGTTCCAGGGAGCGGAGGGCCTTCTGCAGCGCTTCGGTGAAGTTGCGGCCCATGGCCATGGCTTCGCCCACGGACTTCATGGTGGTGGTCAGCGTGGGGTCCGCAGCCGGGAACTTCTCGAAGGCGAAGCGCGGAACCTTGACCACGACGTAGTCGAGCGTCGGCTCGAAGGAGGCCGGCGTCTTCTGGGTGATGTCGTTGGGGATCTCGTCCAGGGTGTAGCCCAAGGAGAGCTTGGTGGCGATCTTGGCGATGGCGAAGCCGGTGGCCTTCGATGCCAGGGCCGAGGAGCGCGAAACACGCGGGTTCATCTCGATGACGACGACGCGGCCGGTGTCCGGTTCGATGGCGAACTGGATGTTGCAGCCGCCGGTGTCCACACCCACCTCGCGGATGACGGCGATGGAGATGTCGCGCAGGCGCTGGTATTCGCGGTCCGTCAGGGTCAGCGCCGGGGCAACGGTGATGGAGTCGCCGGTGTGGACGCCTACGGGGTCGAAGTTTTCGATGGAGCAGACCACAACGACGTTGTCGTTCTTGTCGCGCATCATCTCGAGCTCGTATTCCTTCCAGCCGAGGATGCTCTCTTCGAGCAGGACCTCGGAGGTCGGGCTGTACTGCAGGCCCTGGCCGACGATGCGGCGCAGGTCCTCTTCGTTGTACGCCAGGCCGGAGCCCAGGCCGCCCATGGTGAAGGAAGGGCGGACCACCATCGGGTAGCCAAGGTCCTCAGCGGCCTTGAGGGCCTCGTCCATGGTGTGGATGATGTGGCTGCGGGCCGACTCTGCACCGCAGCGTTCCACGACGCCCTTGAACTTCTCGCGGTCTTCGCCGAGTTCGATGGCGGCGATGTTGGCGCCGATGAGCTCCACGTTGTACTTCTCCAGCACACCGTTCTTGTCCAGGGCGATGGCCGTGTTGAGGGCCGTCTGGCCGCCCAGGGTCGGCAGGAGTGCGTCCGGGCGTTCCTTGGCGATGATCTTTTCGACGACCTCGGGGGTGATCGGCTCGACGTAGGTGGCGTCGGCGAACTCGGGGTCGGTCATGATGGTGGCCGGGTTGGAGTTCACGAGGATGACGCGCAGGCCCTCCTCCTTGAGGACGCGCAGCGCCTGGGTGCCGGAGTAGTCGAACTCGGCTGCCTGGCCGATGACGATCGGGCCGGAACCGATGACAAGGACGCTCTTGAGATCTGTACGCTTGGGCATTACTTCGTGTCCTCAGTCTTGGTTTCGGTGGTGTTTGCGGCGCCGGACTTCGTCTCGGCCATGAGCGCGATGAAGCGGTCGAAAAGGTACGCGGCATCGTGCGGGCCGGCCGCGGCCTCGGGGTGGTACTGGACCGAGAAGGCGGGGATGTCGAGGCAGGCGAGGCCCTCAACGACGTCGTCGTTCAGGCTGACGTGGCTGACCTCGACGCGGCCGTACCGCTCCTCGGGGGCCACGGTGGCGCCGTTCATCGGGGCGTCCACGGCAAAGCCGTGGTTCTGGGAGGTGATCTCCACCTTGCCCGTGCGGCGGTCCATGACCGGCTGGTTGATGCCGCGGTGGCCGTAGCGCAGCTTGTAGGTGCCGTAGCCCAAGGCACGGCCCAGGATCTGGTTCCCGAAGCAGATGCCGAAATACGGCAGCTTCTCGTCCAGCACCGAGCGGAGCAGCGAGACCTGGCGGTCGGCCGTGGCGGGGTCGCCGGGTCCATTGGACATGAAGAAGCCATCCGGGTTCACTGCCTTGACCTCGTCCAGGGTGGCGGTGGCCGGCAGGACGTGGACGCGGACGCCGCGTTCGGCGAAGCGGATGGGCGTCATGGCCTTGATGCCGAGGTCGATGGCGGCGATAGTGAACGCGGGCTCACCGTCCCAACCGTGGTCCTTCGGCTCAACGATGTAGGCCTCGTCCACGCTGACTTCCTCGGCAAGTCTGGCGCCTTCCATGGGGGCGCTGGCCAGGACGATGTCCAGTAGTTCCTTGTCCGTGGCGGTGGCGGCGTCGCCGGAGAAGATGCCGGCGCGCATGGTCTTGTGCTCGCGCAGGTGGCGGGTGATGGCACGGGTGTCGACGCCCTGGATGCCCACGATGCCCTGCTCGACGAGTTCCTCGTCGAGGCTGCATTCGGAGCGCCAGTTGGAGGGGCGGCGGGCGGCGTCGCGCACGATGTAGCCGGCAACCCAGATGCGGCGGGATTCAGCGTCTTCGCTGTTGACGCCGGTGTTGCCGATGTGCGGTGCGGTCTGCACCACGAGCTGGCGGGCGTAGGAGGGGTCGGTGATGGTCTCCTGGTAGCCGGTCATGCCGGTGGCGAAGACCGCCTCACCGAGGGCGGTGCCCTGCGCACCGTAGCTGCGTCCGCGGAACATGCGGCCGTCTTCCAGAACCAGAACGGCTGCTGTGGAGGTGGGTGTGGTCACTGCGTTACTATCCGTCACTTTGTTACTTTCCACTATCGGCATCTGCCTGAGGGGCTGCGGAGATCAATTCTTGGAGGGCGTCGAGGAGGGGCTGTTTGTCGGCGGCGTGCCGGGCCCGGAAGCCGGTGTCCAGCCCGCGGCCGCCCAGCTTCCAGCTGATGACCACCAGCCCATCCTTCTCGACGAACTTGCCGGCCATGCCGTTGTCCTCGCGGCTGCCCTCGAGGGCTGCACGCGGGATGAACACCGGCGCGGCACGCGGGCGGTCGAACAGCACGCCCTCGGCGTGGATGCTCACCTCCGCATTGCTGCGGATCCCGAGTCCCTGCACGGCGATCCGGTCAAGCCAGTCGCCCGCCGTGGTGGTGGCCACGTACTGGCCGTCCACGACGACGGCGGCCGGGCTCAGTTGTGCCGGCACCTCCGGGAGGCGTTCGACGTCGGACTGCCGCCTGAGCCGGTTCCGCCACCCCGCCGCGACGAGCGCGAAGGCGATGACGATGACCGACAGGACGAGCAGGCCGGGGAGGATTTTGTCCATCAGTTCCCGCTGACTGCCCCGGCGGCACCGGTTGTTTCCTGGTATGCCGGGTAGCGGTAGGGGGCGTTGAGCTTGCCGTCCAGGACGGTGGGGTGGCCCCTGAAGAAGGTGGCCACGACGGCGCCGGGCAACTCCTTGCCCTTGAACGGTGAATTTCGGCCCATGGTCGCCATCTTATGGGGATCCACGGTCCAACGGGCAGCCGGGTCCACGAGGATGAGGTTGGCGGGCTCGCCGGCCTCAAGCGGGCGGCCCTGGTCTGCCACCCGGCCGATGACGGCCGGGGCGATGGAGGTGACCCGGGCGAAGTCGTCCCAGCCCATGAGTCCGGTTTCGATCATGGTTGCCTGGACCACGGACAGCGCGGTCTCCAGCCCCGTCATGCCCATGGCGGCCTGCGCCCACTCACATTCCTTGTGCTCGCTCGGGTGCGGGGCGTGGTCGGTGCCCACGACGTCGATGGTGCCGTCGGCGAGGCCGGCGCGCAGGGCCTGGACATCGGCGTCGGTGCGCAGCGGCGGGTTGACCTTGTAGACGGGGTCGTAGCTGCGGACGAGGTCGTCGGTGAGCAGCAGGTGGTGCGGGGTGACCTCGGCGGTGACGTTGATGCCCCGCGCCTTGGCCCAGCGGATGATCTCGACCGATCCGGCGGTGGACACGTGGCAGACGTGCAGGCGCGAGTCGACATGCTGGGCGAGCAGGACGTCGCGGGCGATGATGCTTTCCTCAGCGACGGCCGGCCAGCCGGCGAGGCCGAGCACAGCGGAGACGGCGCCTTCGTTCATCTGGGCCCCGGCGGTGAGGCGGGGTTCCTGCGCGTGCTGGGCTACGACGCCGTCGAACGCCTTGACGTACTCCAGGGCGCGGCGCATCAGCACGGGGTCGTGGACGCAGATCCCGTCGTCGGAGAACATGCGCACCTGGGCGCGGGAGTCGGCCATGGCGCCGAGCTCTGCGAGCTGCTCGCCGGCCAGCCCCACGGTGACGGCACCGACGGGACGGACGTCCACCCAGCCGGCGGCGCGGCCCAGGCTGTGGACCTGCTCCACCACGCCGGCGGTGTCCGCGACAGGGTTGCTGTTGGCCATGGCGTGGACTGCGGTGAAGCCGCCCAGTGCTGCGGCGCGGGTACCGGTCTCTACGGTTTCGGCGTCTTCGCGGCCGGGTTCGCGCAGGTGGGTGTGCACGTCCACCATGCCGGGCAGGGCCACCAGGCCGGCGGCCTCGATCACGGTGGCGCCTGCGGCGGCGCTGTGGGTGGCTGCTCCGGTGCCGCGTTCGACGATGACTCCGGCACTGATCAGCAGGTCCTCGGCGGCACCGCCAAGAATGGCTGCTCCACGGATCAGGTAAGTGTTCTCTGCCATCAGTGGCTCTCCTTGCTGGGCTGGTTTGCAGCATTGGTGGTGGCTGCTTCGCGGGAGTCCCCGGAGAGCAGCAGGTACAGGGCGGCCATGCGGACCGACACACCGTTGCGCACCTGCGCCAGGACGGTGGACCGGGGCGAGTCCGCGGCGGCCGAGGAAATCTCGAGCCCGCGGTTCATGGGGCCGGGGTGCATGATGATGGTGTCCTTGAGGCCAAGGTCATCCAGGGCCCGCAGGCGGGCGTCATCGAAGCCCCAGCGGCGCGAGTATTCGCGGGTGGACGGGAAGAAGGAGGCGTTCATGCGCTCCCCCTGGACCCGCAGCATCATCATCGCGTCCACGCCCGCGGCGAGGGTTTCGTCCAGGTTGTAGCTGACCTTGCAGGGCCAGTGCTCGACGCCGACCGGCAGGAGCGTGGGCGGGGCAACGAGTGTGACGTCCGCACCGAGGGTGCGGAGCAGCCAGACATTGGAGCGCGCCACGCGGGAGTGCAGGACATCGCCGGCGATCGCCACGCGCATGCCCCGCAGGTCCACGCCGGTGGACGCCGTGCCGTGGAGCTGCGACCAGTGGCGGCGCATGGTGAAGGCGTCCAGGAGGGCCTGGGTAGGGTGTTCGTGCGTGCCGTCGCCGGCGTTGATGACGGCGGCGTCGATCCAGTCCGTGGCTGCCAGGCGGTACGGGGCACCGGAGGCCCAGTGCCGGATGACGACGGCGTCGGCGCCCATGGCCGCGAGGGTCTGGGCGGTGTCCTTGAGCGACTCGCCCTTGGAGACCGAGGAGCCCTTGGCAGCAAAGTTGATGACGTCCGCGGAGAGGCGCTTGGCCGCGGCTTCGAAGGAGATGCGGGTGCGGGTGGAGTCTTCGAAGAAGAGGTTCACCACGGTGCGGCCGCGCAGGGCGGGCAGCTTTTTGACCTCGCGGTCGCCGACGGCGGACATTTCCTCAGCGGTGTCGAGGATCCTGATGGCGTCGACGGCGCTGAGGTCTTCGGTGGAGAGCAGGTGTTTCATGCGCCGGCCTCGATGACTACTTCGTTGACGGGGACGCCGTCCACGGAGTCGAGCTCCTCAAGGTGGACGCGGACCTTTTCCGAGGAGGAGGTGGGCAGGTTCTTGCCCACGTGGTCTGCGCGGATGGGCAGTTCGCGGTGGCCGCGGTCAACCAGGACGGCGAGGCGCACGATCCGGGGGCGCCCGATGTCCACCAGGGCGTCAAGGGCCGCACGGATGGTGCGCCCGGAGTACAGGACGTCGTCAATCAGGACAACAACCTTGTTGTCGATGCCGGACAACGGCAGCCGGGTGCGGTGCAGGGGCCGCGTGGGCTGGTGCGAGAGGTCGTCACGGAACATGGTGACATCGAGCTGGCCGACGATCACGGCAGCGTCGACCGAAGGGTCTGCGGCGGCGATCTTGTTGGCGAGGCGCACGGCGAGCGGATAGCCGCGGCGCGGGATGCCCAGCAGGACCAGGTCCTGGGAGCCCTTGTTGGACTCGAGGATCTCATGGGCGATACGAGTCAGCGCACGGTCGATGTCGGCCTGGTTGAGGACAACCCGCGACGGCAGCTGCGCTGAAGTGACTTCAGTCATCGCTCGTCTCCCCTTTCCCCGCCTCACGGGACGGAATTAAAAAAGGACATTGCCCCACAAAACTACCACAATGGCCGTCCGGGGAAGCCCGGAAGCCCGCCCTGGGCACTGCGCTTAAGGTCACATCCCCGGCGGCTCCCCGGGCCCGGCGCCAGGGCCGCGCCGCCTTGGATCCGGGGGTTGCCCCGCATAGGCTCGTGGCCATGACGATGAACCAACCCGGGCATCACGGTGGTCCGCGGCCCTACCCCCGCCCCTACCTGGAGCCCGGTGCGAATCCAACCTGGATGGGCCGCGTGGACCCCCGGAACTACCAGCCGGCGCCCGGCAACCCGGCAGCGCTCCCCCAGCCCGTCTGGCCAGGTCCGGAGGCCGCGCGGCGGCGCTTCCCGGCGTCGAGCACCCTGCCCCTGCTGGTGACCGGGGGCGTGCTCGCATTCCTCAGCCTCCTGCTGGTGGTTCCGTTCCTGCTGGGCAGCACGGGCGTGGCGGGCTTCGTCATCGGATTCATCGCCTCACTGGTCCCCTTGTCCGCCGTACTGCTGACCGTATTCCTCATTGACCGCTGGGAACCCGAGCCCAAACGGCTGCTGTGGTTCGCCTTCAGCTGGGGTGCGGCCGTCTCCATCGCCGGAACACTGCTGATCCAGCCGCTCTTCGTCCTGGCGGCACCCACCGCGGACAAAGCCGAGTTCCAATACTTCATGGCCACCGTGCAAGCACCGATCGTTGAGGAATTCACGAAAGCGCTGGGTCTGCTGCTCCTGCTGCTGGGGGCCCGGAAGTACTTCGACGGGCCCGTGGACGGCGTGGTCTTCGCCTTCACGATTGCTGGCGGTTTCGCGTTCACGGAGAACATCCTCTATTTCGGCCGGGAAATTGCCGAATCCAGCGATCCCGGCACGGACCTTGTCAGGATCTTCATCCTGCGCGGCGTCATGTCGCCGTTCGCGCATGCGCTGTTCACGAGCACCACCGGGCTCATCATGGGGTTTGCGGCGCGGCGGTGGCACCCCGGCTATTCGGTGCTGGCCTTCTTCATCGGCCTGCTACCCGCCATGTTCCTGCACAACCGATGGAACAGCATGGGTGGGGACTTCCTGGTGGAGTACTTCGTGGTGCAGGTTCCCATCTTCCTGATGGCTGCACTGGGCATCGTGTTCCTGCGCCTCGCTGAGGGCAAGCTCACCCGGCAGCGGCTGCTGGAGTATGCCAGGGCGGGCTGGTTCACACCCGCCGAGGTGGACATGCTGGCCACGGCCCGGGGCCGCAAGGCCGCCATCCGCTGGGCCGCATCAAGCGGCCGTGCCGCCCAGATGCGCGCCTTCATCAAGGCTGCCACAGCCCTGGCCTGCACCCGGCAGCGGATCCTGAGCGGGCGCGACGTGCCGGTCCACCAGCAGGACGAGCTCGGCCAACTGGCCGGCGTCCCGCAATTGCGGGCTGCCGTCCTGGCCTGAAGTCCTGGCCTGAGTTCCGGGGCGGCGGCCACCCGGCCCCGCCCGCCCGCCCGGAAACGCAAAGAGGGCCCGTGGCTGCAGTTTCCTGCGGCCACGGGCCCTCTTGCGGTATCAGCGTCGTGTTTTCGCCTGTGCTGTACCGATGCCTACGCGAGCAGGGACGGCTTGAGCTTCTGCAGACGGCCAAGGAGGCCGTTGATGAAGGCCGGCGACTCGTCCGTGGACATGGTCTTGGCCAGTGCCACCGCTTCGCTGACAGCCACGCCGTCCGGAACCTCGTCATTGTAGAGAAGTTCCCAGGTGCCGATGCGCAGGATGATCCGGTCAACGGACGGCATGCGGTCCAAGGTCCAGCCCTGGGCATAGGTCTGGAGGAATTCGTCGATGGTGGCCTGCCTGGACACAACACCTTCAACGATTTCCACCGTGTAGGGGTTGATCACCAGATCCGTCTTCTCCCGGCGCGCCCTGAGCGCATCGAAAGCCGAGACGGAGCGCTGCTCCGCCTCGAAAAGAACTTCAAGGGCCCGGCTACGGGCCTTACCGCGGGCACTCACTAGTCGTTGACCCGGCCCAGGTAACTGCCGTCGCGGGTGTCGACCTTGACCTTGGTGCCCTGCTCAACGAACAGCGGAACCTGGATCTCGTAGCCGGTTTCAACGGTGGCAGGCTTGGTGCCGGCCGAGGAACGGTCACCCTGCAGGCCCGGCTCCGTGTAGGTGATTTCCAAGACAACGCTTGCCGGCAGTTCGATGTAGAGCGGGATGCCCTCGTGGATGGCGATGTTGACCATCTGGTTTTCGAGCATGAAGTTGGTGGCATCGCCGACCGTTGCACCCGAAACGTGGATCTGGTCGTAATCCTGGGTGTCCATGAAGACGAAGTCTTCGCCATCCTGGTACAGGTACTGGTAGTCGCGGCGGTCAACCGTGGCGGTCTCGATCTTGAGGCCGGCGTTGAAGGTCTTGTCGACTACCTTGCCGGACATGACGTTGCGCATCTTGGTGCGAACGAAGGCGCCGCCCTTGCCAGGCTTCACGTGCTGGAACTCGATGATGTTCCAGAGCTGGCCCTCAAGCTTAAGGACGGTTCCATTCTTGATGTCGTTTGTGGTTGCCACTCGTATCCTCAGGTTTCTCTCACTGGTTCTAGCTGCCAGCTGTTTATGCCAAGCAAGCATGCCAAACGGCCCGCCAGCGCGTATTTATCAAAAATCCAAGAACTATTCTACCGGCAAATGGGCAGTGGCCTGCGATGCGGCCGCCGAAGGCTCTTCAGGAGGCGTTCAAGAGGCCTGTCAGGAGGCGAGTTCGAGCACGTTCCGCGCACGCTGCAGGGCCACCGCAGACGAATAAATGAGGGAGGCGTCGGCGGCGAAAGCCACGCGAAGATCCAGGGCCTTGGTAAACGACTCTGCCGCGGCCACGGCGTTGCCGCTGACAAAGTAGGCTCGGCCCAGGTACTGGTGCACGATCGCTTCGCGGTGTGTTCCCTGCACCTCGCTGATGAGGTGCCGGAGCAGCTGCGTGGCGCGGTCGAAGCGGTTGGTGGCCCGGTGCACTTCGGCTTCGAAGATCCGGAGCCTGAAGGATTCGGGGTCCTTGTAGCGCGCCTCGGCCAACAGTTCGGCGGCTTCCTTTGCCTGGCCTTCCAGGAGCAGGGCCATGATGCGGTCCGCCGGGTCCACGGAATCGGCCAGGGCTGCTTCCAGCACGTCTTCGTCGACCACTACCGGCAGCAGCGTGTCCGGGTTCATCCGCACACCGGGGAAGCCGGCGGTGGGCCAGTCGCTGATGGACTCGTTGCAAACAGCGGTCATGATGCGATCTCCTGGTAGGCGGCGAAGAGCAGCGAGGTGTCCGGAACGTCGAGGATTCCGGGCTTCGCGACGCCGTCGAGCACCACAAAGCGCAGCAGGTCGCCGCGGGACTTCTTGTCGCGGCGCATGCCGTCCAGCAGGCCCTGCCAGCGGTCGCGCCGGTAGGTGACGGGAAGCCCGAGGCCCTCGAGGATCGTGCGGTGCCGGTCGGCGTCGGCGTCGGAAAGGCGCCCCACGCTGCGGGACAGTTCGGCGGCGAACATCATGCCGACGGACACTGCCGCGCCGTGGCGCCAGGAGTACCGCTCCACGAGTTCGATGGCGTGGCCAAGGGTGTGGCCGTAGTTGAGGATCTCGCGCAGGCCGGATTCCTTGAGGTCCTCAGAGACCACCTTTGCCTTGACGGCAATGGCGCGCTCGATCAGTTCACGCACGACGGCGGAGCCCGGATCCGTGACGGCGTCCGGGTTCTGTTCAACCAGGTCAAGGATGGCCGGGTCGGCGATGAAGCCGCACTTGATGACTTCGGCCATGCCGGAAATCAGTTCGTTCTTCGGCAGGGTCTGGAGCGTGTCCAGGTCCGCGAGCACGGCCGCGGGCGGGTGGAAGGAACCGACGAGGTTCTT
Organism: Arthrobacter cavernae; assembly: GCF_017368795.1. Taxonomy (GTDB): domain Bacteria; phylum Actinomycetota; class Actinomycetes; order Actinomycetales; family Micrococcaceae; genus Arthrobacter; species Arthrobacter cavernae. The sequence goes on from NZ_JAFNLL010000024.1 coordinate 35,097, forward strand.
GCCTTCCGCGGTGTTGATGCCGGTCTTGCCGCCCACGGAAGCGTCCACCATGCCGAGCAGGCTGGTGGGCATGTGGATGACCTTGACGCCACGCAGCCATGTTGCTGCAACGAAGCCGGCGAGGTCGGTGACGGCGCCGCCGCCCACTGCCACGATCGCATCGGAACGGGTGAAGTCGTTCTGCCCCAGGACCTGCCAACAGAAGGCCGCCACCTGGATGTGCTTGCCTTCCTCGGCATCCGGGATTTCGGCGGTCAGTGCCGTGAAGCCGGCCGCTTCGAGCTCGTCGCGGACGGTGTCGCCGGTCAGGCGCAGGGCGCGCGGGTGAATGACCAGCACGCGGCGTACGCGCTCGCCCAGCGCGGCTGGAAGGCTGCCGAGCAGGCCATTGCCCACCACGACGTCGTAGTTCTCGTTGGCGGACTGGCCGGTCACCTTGATGACGGTTGCTTCGTTGCTCACTTTTCAACTTCCTTCGTCAAGGCCGCATGCTGGCGCAGCCTTTCCTCCAAGTGGAGGCCAATTTCCGCCACGGTTCCGGACCGGACGTCGAGAATGATGTTTGCCAGGCGCTCGTACACCGGACGGCGTGCCGCGAACAGTGCCTCCCAGCGTGACATGGCATCGCCGGCCAGCAGGGGCCGGCCGGTGTTTCGGGCGATGCGCTCGGCCACGGTTGAGGCATCGCATTCGAGGTACACCACAGTGCACTCCCCCAGGAGCTGCTGCGTTCCCGAATCAAGGACAGCCCCGCCGCCGAGGGAAATCACGGAACCGTTGCTTTTGCCGGTTTCAATGGCACGGGCAACGGTGCGGGCCTCAATCTCGCGGAATGCATGCTCGCCGCGTCCCGCGAAGATGTCGGCGATGCTGCCGTGGCCTTCCACGATCACGGCATCCGTGTCCACGAACGGTACGCCCAACTGCTGGGACAGCTGCTGGCCGATGGCCGATTTGCCGACGGCCATGGGCCCCACCAGCACCACAGGCCAGCCGGGAGTGCCAGCCGGGGCAACACGGACCACTAGTGGCCGACCGAGTCCAGGGCTGCCGGGATGCTGGCCAGGTAGCTCTGCAGGTTGCGGGAAGTCTCGGCCACGGAGTCGCCGCCGAACTTCTCGGCCACGGCCTCGGCCAGGACAAGTGCCACCATGGCTTCGGCCACCACGCCGGCAGCCGGGACGGCACAGACGTCCGAACGCTGGTGGTGCGCCTTGGCGGCCTCGCCGGTGCTGACGTCGATGGTGCGCAGGGCGCGGGGCACCGTGGCGATGGGCTTCATGGCGGCGCGGACCCGGAGGACCTCGCCGATGCTCATGCCGCCTTCGATGCCGCCGGCGCGGTTGGTCTTGCGGATGATCCGGCCGGTCTCGTCCCTGAGGATCTCGTCGTGGGCAGCCGAACCACGGCGGGCGGCCGTCAGGAAGCCGTCACCGACCTCCACGCCCTTGATGGCCTGGATGCCCATCAGGGCGGCGGCAAGGCGGGAGTCCAAGCGGCGGTCCCAGTGCACGTAGCTGCCGAGACCCGGCGGGAGGCCGTAGGCAAGGACCTCGACGACGCCGCCCAGGGTTTCGCCTTCCTTGTGGGCCGCGTCCACCTCGGCCACCATGGCGTCCGAGGTTTCGCGGTCAAGGCAGCGCAAGGGATCGGCGTCGAGGGCCAGCACGTCCGAGGGAATCGGCAGAGGGCGGCCTTCGGGGACCGCGACGCTGGCGATGGAGACCGTGTGGCTGACGAGTTCGATGCCGAGCTGCTTGAGGAACTGCGAGGCGACGGTGCCCAGTGCCACGCGGGTGGCGGTTTCGCGGGCGCTGGCCCGCTCCAGGACGGGACGGGCTTCGTCGAAGCCGTACTTCTGCATGCCGGTGAAGTCGGCGTGGCCGGGGCGCGGACGCGTCAGGGGGGCGTTGCGGGCCTGGTCGGCGAGGAGTTCGGGCTCCACGGGGTCGGCAGACATGATCTGCTCCCACTTGGGCCATTCGGTGTTGCCCACCTGGATGGCAACGGGGCCGCCCTGGGTCAGCCCGTGGCGGACACCGCCCATGACCGTGACCTCGTCCTGCTCGAACTTCATCCGGGCACCACGGCCGTAGCCGAGGCGGCGGCGCGCCAGGGCATCACGGATCTGCCCGCTGGTGAGTTCCACACCGGCGGGGACGCCTTCAATAATTCCGATCAGAGCCGGACCATGGGATTCACCGGCAGTCAACCAACGCAACATAAGAACCAATCCTGCCATGTAAGGCCACTAGAACACCCGCCGGGGAAGCCCGACTGAGTCACACATCACATCTATGACACCGGCGGTTACCTCGCCGCCGGTAAAGAACCGAATCTGCTCCACGGCCTGGTACATCAGCATCTCCAGGCCCGGTACCACGGCACCGCCATGCCCTTGCCATACCTCGGCAAGGCGGCTGGGCCACGGATCGTAGGCCACGTCGAGCAGGACTCCCGCCGCCGTGGCCGGAAGTCCGGCGAGTTCCGCGGCAATGCCGTCCGCCGCACGCGGCGGCAGCGTGGAGATGGCCAGTTCCGCTCCGGCCAGTGCCGTGGCCACCTCGCTGAGGGGGCGCAGGGCAAGCGAGATCCCGACGGCGGCCGCGGCCGCCTGGGCATCTCCCGCACGTGACGCATCGCGGACGAACACGTCAACGTGGCTGGAGCCCAGTTCGTGCAGGGCGGCAATGGCGGCGGCAGAGGTGCCTCCGCCGCCCAGGATGGCCGCCCGCGGCCGGGACACTGCCCCGGCATGGCGCACGGCTTCGACAATGCCCGCGACGTCGGTGTTGTAGCCGATGCGCCGGACACCCTTGCCGTCCCGCTCGAAGGCCACGGTGTTGATGACGCCGAGGCTGGCCCCTGCGCCGCGGATCTCATCGACTTCCGCGACCATCGCCGATTTCAGCGGCATCGTGACGGACAGCCCGCACCAGGAATCGTCGGAACGTACCTCGGCCATGAAGGCGGGCAGCCCCTCAACGGTGACGTCGATGGCCGTGTATTCGATGTCGACGCCGAGCTTGGCGTAGGCGGCCAGGTGCAGTGCCGGAGACTTCGAGTGCGAGATGGGGTGTCCGAGGACCGCTGCGCGCCTTCTCACACGCATCGGCCGGCGTTCGCCGCACACCACGCGTTGTACTGCGCAACGTAGACGTTGTGTTCGGCCAGCGTCTTGGAGAACTTGGTCTCCTTGGTGTCCAGATTGATGGTCACCCAGTAGAGGTACTCGTTGGCGGTGGGCTTGGCCGCCGCGTCGATGGCCGACTTTCCGGGCGAACCGATGGGGCCGACTGGAAGTCCGGCAATGGCGTAGGTGTTGTACGGGTTGGCCTTGTCCAGCCGTTGCTCCTCGGTGAAGTTGAAGCTCTTGGTGCCAAGCCCGTAGGTCACCGCGGCGTCGGACTGGATCAGCCCGTTGGTCTCGCTGTTGCCCGGCTTCAGGCGGTTGTAGATGGCGCCGGCCACGTTCCCGTAGTCAGCCTGGCCGCCTTCGGCCTGTACGATGCTGGCGATGATCACGGTGTCGAACTGCTTGGCGGGGTCGGTGATCCCCTGCGCCTTGAGCTCGTCCAGCGTGGTGCTGACCAGCTTCTGCATGATGTCCTTGCCGGCAGTACCCAGGGGGAAGCGGTACTCCCCCGGCGCCAGGAAGCCTTCAAGGTTCTTGGCCTTGGCCGGTGCGCCGAACTGGGCGGGGGCATCGCTGAGTGCCTTGAGCTGCTGCACCGGAATGCCCGAACCCTTGGAAATCGCCTCGAGGGATTCGTTGATCCGCAGGCCTGCGCTGAGGGCGAAATAGATGACCTTGGAGGCGTCCTGGTTCTGCAGCACGGCCACGGCGTCGGCGTTCGTCATTTCAGTCCTGAATTGGAAGTCACCTGGCGACAACTCGCCGCCCGCGGCGATGAACGCCTTGAGGAACGTGTCCGCATTGGCCACGACGTGCTTTTCCTCGAGCTCGCCGGCGATCGCTTTGGGTCCCGAGCCGGCGGGGACGGTGACCGTCACCGATCCGGTGCCCGGCCCCGGGTAGTCACTCAGCCTGTCCATGCCCAGGATCGGCCGGAGGAACTGCGCCCCGATGGAAATGGCGGCAACGAAGACACCCAGGGTGATCAGCAGTGCGACGACGCGGCGACGGTGGCGGACCTTCTTGGACGGCGCCTTGGCAGCGGCCGGGCTGTCGAGGACCTCGTGGCCATGCCCTTCATACGCCTCGTAGCCGTGGTGGGAATCGTACTCATGCGCGGCATGCTCATCGTGTTCGACGTAACCGTGTTCGTCATAGCCATGTTCGTCATGTTCGTGGTGTTCAAGGTACGCGTGATCGTCGTAGTGGACGTCCGCATGCCCGTCCAGGTGGACGTCGGCGTAGCCGTGGACGTCGTGGCGCGGCTCCGCATCGCCGTGGAGTTCGGCCACAGCGGCGTCGCCCTGCCGGCCGGCGTCGCCCTGCCGGACATCAACATGCTGCACAGGCTCGGGCACCGTTTCGGGCACAGCCGCCGGCACAGAAGCGGCCTGGGGCGCGGCGGCCGGTGCTTCCGGTGCTTCCGGGGCGGAGAAACGACGGGCCGCGGAGATAGGCGCCGGCAAGACGGCGGCGGCCGCAACCGGGGCGGGCACCGTCACTTCCTCCGGAACGAAATCGGGAACCTCGACGATGTCCTGGTTCTGCGTTGCCAGGAACCGTTCCCTGGCGCGGAGTTCCTTGCGGGTCAGGGGCATGCCGCCGCCTGAGGACGCCTGGTTTGAGGGGTCGCTGTTGACCGGGCTCACAATTGACTTCCCCTCGTAGAAGAGTGCGGGTCAGAGCCGGGGGCAGCCTGCAGTGTTGGGGCACTGGTGGCTGGTTCGGATGGCGCCGGTGCATGTACACGGCGGCCAGCGTCCGATCCCCTGGCTTTTTGCATGTCGATCGCATGCTGCAGTATTCCGGCAGCAGCAACCTGATCCACCACTTTACGATGGTCTTTGCTGCTCATGCCAGCTTCGTGCAGGTTACGGTGCGCCGTCACGGTCGTCAGGCGCTCATCGACGAGGTTCACGGGAACGTCGAGTCCGGCACGCTGCAACTCCGCCACCAGAAGGTCCGCGTAGTCCCTGGCCATCCGTGCCGAGGCGTGCTCTTCGCCCTTCATGGTGCGTGGCAGCCCCACAATGATCTGCACCGCGCCGCGCTCGGCTGCCTGCTTCACAATGACCCGGACGTCGGAGTTCTTCTTGGCGTCCCGGCTCACCGTTTTGAACGGCGTGGCGAGGATGCCGTCCGGGTCGCAGATCGCAAGCCCGACCCGGACGGTACCGACGTCTACCCCCAGCTTGATGCCGCGGGGGTAGACGTCGTTGCTCAACGTGGAATCCACCGTCAGCGCTTGGCGATCGCATCCACGACGGCGGCGAGGGCCGCGGGGACCTTCGCAGCGTCCGTGCCGCCGCCCTGGGCGACGTCGTCCTTGCCGCCGCCGCCGCCGCCGAGGATTCCGGCGGCCAGCCGCACCAGTGCGCCGGCCTTGACGCCGGCTTCCCGGGCCGCCTCGTTGGTGGCTACCAGGATGACCGGACGGTCGTTGCTGACACCGGCCACGGCCACGGTGGAAGCTTCCGAACCGAGGCGGTTGCGCAGGTCCAGGGCAAGGTTGCGGACGTCGTCGGCGCCGCCGATCTGGCCGGCGTCGTGCGCGATGACCCGGACGCCGGCAGCATCCTGGGCCGTGCCGACAAGCGTGGCGGCGGCCGCGGTGAGCTGTTCCTTGCGCAGTCGGTCGAGTTCCTTCTCCGTTGCCTTCAGCTTGTTCAGCGTGCCGGCGATGCGTTCGGCCAGCTGGCCGGACGGAACCTTGAGCATTTCGGTGAGCTCGGTGACCAGGGCGCGCTCGGCGGCCAGGTGGCGGAAAGCGTCGAGGCCCACGAAGGCCTCCACACGACGGTTTCCGGAGCCGACGGACTGCTCGCCCAGCAGCGAAAGGCTGCCGATCAGCGAGGTGTTGGCAACGTGGGTGCCGCCGCAGAGCTCACGGGACCACGCGCCGTCGATCTCCACAACACGCACTTCGCTGCCGTAGTTCTCGCCGAACAGCGCCATGGCGCCCAGGGCCTTGGCCTCGGCCAGGCCCATGACCTTCGTGTCGACGCGGAAGTTGTTGCGGATGGCGATGTTCGAGACCTCTTCAATCTCGGACCTCGTGGCCGTGCTCAGGCCTTCGCCCCAGGCGAAGTCGAAGCGCAGGTAGCCGGCCTTGTTGTAGGAGCCGCGCTGCGTGGCTTCCGGGCCGAGGATCTGGTGCAGGGCCGCGTGCACGATGTGCGTGCCGGTGTGGGCCTGCTCGGCGGCGTGGCGGCGTTCGCGGTCGACGGCGGCGCGCACCAGGGCGTCCGAGGAGATCTCGCCTTCGCGGACGATCGCCTTGTGCACGCTCAGGCCCTTGACGGGGCGCTGGACGTCGAGGACCTCGACGACGAAGCCGTCGCCGGTGATGAGGCCGGTGTCGGCGGACTGGCCGCCGGCCTCGGCGTAGAACGGGGTCTCGTTGAGGACGAGCTCGATCTCGTCGCCGGTGGAGGCGTGGGCGACGCGCTGGCCGCCGCTGACGATGCCGCGGACGCGGGATTCGCCGTCGAGCTCGCCGTAGCCGGTGAAGACGGTCTCGCCCTCGCCGAGCAGCTCCTGGTAGGCGCTGAGGTCGGCGTGGCCGCCCTTCTTGCCCTTGGCATCGGCCTGGGCGCGCTGGCGCTGTTCGAGCATGAGGGCGCGGAAGCCGGCCTCATCCACCTTGAGTCCGGCTTCTTCGGCCATTTCCAGGGTGAGGTCGATCGGGAAGCCGTAGGTGTCGTGCAGGGCGAACGCGTCGGCGCCGGAGAGCTGGACGCCTGCGGCCTTGGACTCGGCCACGGCATCCTCGAGGCGCGCGGTGCCGGAGGCGATGGTGCGCAGGAACGCCCTCTCCTCGGCGTAGGCGATGCGGCTGATGCGGTCGAAGTCGGTCTCCACCACGGGGTAAACGCCCTTCATGGCGTCGCGCGAGGCCGGCAGGAGCTCGGGCAGGCAGGCAGTCTCGACACCCAGCAGGCGCATGGCGCGGACCGCGCGGCGGATGAGGCGGCGCAGCACGTAGCCACGGCCCTCGTTGGACGGGGACACGCCGTCGGCGATCAGCATGAGTGCGGAGCGGATGTGGTCGCCCACAACGCGCATGCGGACATCGTCCGTGTGGTGAGGGTCCTCGGCGGATTCGGCTGAAGTGTATTCCTTGCCGGAGAGCGCAGCTGCCTTGTCGATCACCGGACGGACCTGGTCGGTCTCGTACATGTTCTCGACGCCCTGCAGGATCATTGCGAGGCGTTCCATGCCCAGGCCGGTGTCGATGTTCTTCTGGGGCAGTTCGCCGGCAATGTCGAAGTCCACCTTGGAGCGGACGTTCTCGATCTGGTACTGCATGAACACGAGGTTCCAGATTTCGATGTACCGGGTTTCGTCGGCCAGCGGGCCGCCTTCGATGCCGTAGGCAGGGCCGCGGTCGTAGTAGATCTCGGAGCAAGGGCCTGCGGGGCCGGGCTGGCCCGTGGACCAGTAGTTGTCAGCCTTGCCCATGCGCTGGATGCGCTCGGCGGGGATGCCGGTGTTCTTCAGCCACAGTTCCTTGGCTTCGTCATCTTCTTCGTAGACCGTGACCCAGAGGCGTTCGGCGGGCAGGCCGTAGCCGCCGTCATCCACGCCGGTGGTCAGCAGCTCAAAGGCGAACTTGATGGCGTCTTCCTTGAAGTAGTCGCCGAAGGAGAAGTTGCCGCACATCTGGAAGAAGGTGCCGTGGCGGGCGGTCTTACCCACCTCCTCGATGTCACCGGTGCGGATGCACTTCTGGATGCTCGTGGCACGCTTGAAAGGCGGTTCTTCCCGCGCGGTCAGGTAAGGGATGAAGGGCACCATGCCGGCCACAGTGAAGAGCAGGGACGGGTCGCTGGATACGAGCGACGCGGAGGGAACGGCGGTGTGGCCCTTGCTGACAAAAAAGTCCACCCAGCGTTTGGTGATCTCCTGCGACTTCATTAGCTGATTACTTACCCTTCTCAATTCACTGCATGAGTTTGTGCGCGGAACCGGCCGTTGCCGTTCCGCAGCTTCTAATTCTGCCCTGTTCCGGGCGCGGGGGCGAACCGCGGCGGCTAGCGTGCGCCGGCGTCGGGCTCGTTGATCCCCAGGGCGGACCGCAGGTCCCCTTCGCGTTCGCGCATTCCGGCGCGCACGGCATCGGCGAAATCGTGGAACCCGTCGGCAAGCCGGCCGACGGCGCGGTTGAGTCCGTCGGGGCCGATGTTGGCCTGGGCTTCGGTGATCTTTCGGAAGGCGATGACGCCGATGGCGACGCCGATTCCCATCCAGACAATTCTTTTCACGGTTGTTGGCCTTCCGGCGGATTCAGCGGCTGCGGCGGCCGCGGGACGGGGTCCGCCGGCCTGCGAGGGCGGAGCGGACACCATAGCTGAACGCGGCGACCTTGATGAGCGGGGAACCGACGGTTGCGGCCACGAGCGAGGATAACGCGGAAATGTTGGCCGAGGCGTCGGAGACGTTCGAAGCGATGCCGTCCACCTTCTTCAACTGCTGGTTGGTAGTGGAGACGGTGGCCGTGACCTCGTCCATGAGCGGCGTGGCGCCGTCGCTGATGCTACGGATCGACTGGCGCACTTCGTCCAGGACGCCGCCGAGCTTCAGGATGGGCACGGCCAGCAGCAGCACAAGGAGCGCAAACACTCCTGCCGCGATCAGGCCGGCAATATCGCCACCAGACATGTCACTCATCTCCCTTGGATCGTTGCGGTGCACTGGTGCCCGGCCGTTGCGTTCTGCTCCCGTCAAGGCTTCCCCAAGTACCTTACATACAAAGAAGCCCGTGGCGTGTGCCACGGGCTTCTTTGTATGCGCTGCTGGAATTTAGCGAGCGTAGAATTCGACGACGAGCTGCTCTTCGCAGGTCACGGGGACCTCGGAGCGCTTCGGGCGGCGGACCAGGCGAGCCTGGAGGGCGTCGATCTTGACGTCCAGGTAGGCCGGAACCGTGTTCAGAACGTGTGCACCGGCTGCTGCGACCTGGAACGGCGGCATGACTTCGCTGCGGCTGTGAACGTGGATGAGCTGGCCTTCGCCGACGCGGAAGGACGGGCGGTCAACGCGGATGCCGTCAACCAGGATGTGGCGGTGCACAACCAGCTGGCGGGCCTGGGCGATGGTGCGGGCGAAGCCGGCACGCAGGACCAGGGCGTCGAGGCGCATTTCGAGCAGTTCAACCAGGTTTTCACCGGTCAGGCCCTTGGTGCGGCGTGCTTCTTCGAAGGCACGGGTCATCTGGGCCTCGCGGATGCCGTACTGGGCGCGCAGACGCTGCTTTTCGCGCAGACGTACGGCGTAGTCGGAGTCCTGCTTCTTGCGGGCACGGCCGTGCTCACCGGGGCCGTACGGGCGGCGCTCCATGTACTTGGCGGCCTTGGGGGTCAGAGCGATGCCGAGTGCACGCGAAAGGCGTGCGGTACGGCGAGCACGAGTGTTGTTAGCCACTTGTGTCCTTCCAAATAACTGCGGTGTGTCAGTGTTACTGGCCTCCACGATGGAGAGCATCGGCCAACCGCTGCCTTTTGCTACTGGGCGCAGGGCACAGACCTGTCGAACCGAAATTCAAGGGATTGTGCGCCGGGCCTTGCCAGACAAGCAACCATCCTACCACGGGCCCGGCCTCCGGCGCCGGGCACCGCCGACCGCTGGCGGCGGGCTACTCCCCGCGGACGATCCTGCGCAGCCGTTCGAGCCGTGCCGCAATGTCGCGTTCGGCGCCGTTTGCGGTGGGCTCGTAATAGTCCTTGCCCACCAGGTCGTCGGGAGGGTACTGCTGCGTGGCCACGCCGTGGGGTGCGTCGTGGGCGTATTTGTAGCTTTGGCCGTGGCCCAGCTGCTTGGCCCCGGGATAGTGTGCGTCGCGCAGGTGCGCCGGGATGCCGGTTCCCAGGCCGGCGCGGACGTCGGCGATCGCCTTGTTGATGCCCATGTAGGCGGCGTTGGACTTGGGCGCGGTGGCCAGGTGGACCACGGCTTCGGCCAGCACAATCCGGCCCTCCGGCATGCCGATCAACTGCACGGCCTGAGCGGCGGCAACGGCCGTCTGCAGGGCCGTCGGATCGGCCATGCCCACGTCCTCGGCGGCGGAGATCACGATCCGGCGGGCCACGAACCGCGGGTCCTCGCCGGCTTCCAGCATCCGGGCCAGGTAGTGCAGGGCGGCGTCGACGTCGGAGCCGCGGATCGACTTGATGAAGGCGCTGGCGACGTCGTAGTGCTGGTCGCCCGCGCGGTCATAGCGGACCGCGGCAACATCCAGCGCCCGTTCGGTGTGGCGGAGCTCGACGACGACCGGCGCCGCCGGTGCGCCGTCGTCCGCGAGCCCGGGTTCGCCGTCGTCGGGCGGAACATCCCCGAAGGCGACGCCGGCGGCGGCCTCGAGCGCCGTCAGGGCCCGCCGGGCATCGCCGCCGGAAAGGCGGACGAGGTGCTCGAGTGCTTCGGCTCCCAGCTCGACGCGGCCGCCGAGCCCGCGGGCGTCGGCGACGGCGCGCTGCAGGAGGCCCTCGATGTCGCTGTCCTCCAGGGGCTTCAGGGTCAGCAGGAGCGAACGCGAGAGCAGGGGCGACACCACGGAGAATGACGGGTTCTCGGTGGTCGCGGCGACGAGGACCACCCAGCGGTTTTCGACGCCCGGAAGCAGCGCGTCCTGCTGGGCCTTGTTGAAGCGGTGGATCTCGTCGAGAAACAGCACGGTGGTGGTCTTGTACAGGTCCCGCGCGGTCAGGGCATCGTCCATGACCCGCCGCACGTCCTTGACGCCGGCGGTGATCGCAGACAGTTCCACGAACTTCCGGCCCGGGCCGCGGGCGATCACATGGGCGAGCGTGGTCTTGCCGGTGCCCGGAGGGCCCCAGAGAATCAGGGAACTCGGCCCCGCGGGGCCGGTGGCATCGACGCCAGCGGCGAGCTGGCGCAACGGCGATCCTTGGCCGAGCAGGTGCTGCTGGCCCACTACTTCGTCAAGCGAACGCGGCCGCATCCGGACGGCGAGGGGGCTGCGCTGGGACTGTGCCCGCCCGGCGTCCGGACGGCCGGTCACGCCGGAGTCGTCGTCGGACTCGTCGTCGCCGTCTGTGCCCGCACCAAAGAGATCATCCACATGGATAGGCTACTCAGTACATCTGACAAAGGAGACATCGACGTGGAGCGCCCACACACCGGCCAGCAGGCCGCAGAGGCCCGGCCCGTGAGCCGCACCGCCTTCGTCCAGGGCGCACGGCTGTCCGGCTGGGTGGAGCGGTTCGCCGCGAGCCACGGGCGGCTTGCCGAGACGCAGGTCGACGGCGGCATCCTGCTGCAGGCCGCGGACGGCGCCACTGCACTCTTGAAGGCCCCCTGGCCCGTGGACGGGCGGCCCGGCACGGGCGCGGACCTGCTTGAACGGCTGGCTTCCCTGGCCGCCCAGGAACGCGGTCTGGGGCTGCTGCTGGTGCGGCGCGGCGGTTTCGCCGTGGCCGCGGCCAGCGGGGGCACAGTCCTCGCATCCAAGACGGGCACCCGCTACGTGCAGTCGCGGACTGCCGCCGGCGGCCAGTCCCAGCAACGCTATGCCCGGCGGCGCGGCAACCAGGCCGACGCCCTGGTCGAGTCCGCGGCCGAACACGCGGCACAGGTATTCGGGGCCCACCGCGTGGAATACCTGGTACCCGGCGGTGACAGGCTCCTGGTGGAGCAGGTCCTGGAGCAGCCCGCCATGAAGCAGTTCGCTGTGCGTTCCCGGCTGGCGTTCCTGGACATCCCCGGGCCCAAGGCCACAGCCCTCGCCAAAGCGGCCGCGGACGCGTGCTCCGTCCGGATCCTGGTGACGGACCCGCCGGCCTGACCCCAGGATGTCCCGCTGCTTGCTAGCAGCCGCCGGGAGCCCGCTTCAAGGGCGCTTGGCGGTAGAGATAGCGCCCCTTACCGGCGAAGCCCGCACGCCGGTAAAGTCCCTGGGCGCCATGGTTGGCAGCCGTGACGAGCAGCCAAAAGCCTTCCAGACCGCGGGCTGCGCCTTCCAGCATCAAGGCATCCAGCACACGCGTTCCATAGCTGCGACGCCGCTGCGTCGCAGCGGTTGCCATGCCGTAGAGCCCGCCCCAGCCTTCTGCCCCGCCGTCGGGAATAGCGAGGCCCGACGGCGGCGGGGACGCCGTCGTCGTCCCGCACCAGCGCGTACAGCGAGGGGCAGCCCGCGAGAATGCGGCGGGCGGTCACGCGTTCGGCGTCGCCGCCGCGCCCGTCCACGGACCACCACGACTGCAACCACTCCGCCGAGGGTTCTTCCGAGAGTTCGACGCCGGCTGGCCGGCTTTCCGGCAGGTTCTCAGCATCCCGGACCATGACCAAGGTTTCGGACTGCCGCGTGAAGCGCTGGGCATCGAGCAAGGAGTTCAGGGCCGCACTGCGCTGGTTGTCGAAGACCTGGAAGATCAACAGCAGGCGCCGGGAGCGGTACCACAGGGAGGCGGCCCGGACAGCTGCTTCAGGGTCATCTGACTGGCTCTTGGGCACACCGAATTGGCACGCTGGGTGACGCCGCCATGGTACGCCGAAGGCCCCCGCCGGAACGGGGGCCTTCGGGCGGTGCTGCTACTCGGACTTGGCTGCAGGCGCGGCCTGCTACTTCGCCTCGGGCTTGAAGTCGACGCCGGCTTCCTTGCGCTGCTGCGCGGTGATGGACGCAGGTGCAGCGGTCAGCGGGTCGTAGCCGGCGCCAGTCTTCGGGAACGCGATGACGTCGCGGATGGAGTCCACGCCAGCCAGCAGCGCCACCACACGGTCCCAGCCGAGGGCCATGCCGCCGTGCGGCGGGGCGCCGTACTTGAATCCTTCGAGGAGGAAGCCGAATTTGGTTTGGGCGTCCTGCTTGTCGAGGCCCATGAGCTCGAAAACGCGCTCCTGGACGTCACGCTCATGGATACGGATGGAACCGCCACCGATTTCATTTCCGTTGCAGACGATGTCGTAGGCGTAGGACAGCGCGGACTCGGGGTCCTTGTCGAAGGTGTCAAGGAACTCAGGCTTGGGCGAGGTGAAGGCGTGGTGGACGGCAGTCCACTGGCCGCCACCCACTGCGACGTCGCCGGAAGCGACGGCCGCGGCAGCCGGTTCGAACATGGGCGCGTCCACGATCCAGACGAAGGCCCAGTCCTTGGGGTCGATCAGGCCGGTGCGGTGGCCGATTTCCACACGGGCTGCGCCCAGCAGGGCACGGGACGGGGACTTCTCGCCGGCGGCGAAGAAGATGCAGTCGCCCGGCTTGGCACCCACGGCGTCCGCCAGGCCTGCACGCTCTTCGTCGGTCAGGTTCTTGGCAACCGGACCGGCCAGCTCGCCGTCTTCCTTGAACAGGACGTAGGCGAGACCCTTGGCGCCGCGCTGCTTGGCCCATTCCTGCCAGGCATCCAGCGCACGGCGGGCCTGCGAGGCGCCGCCGGGCATGACAACGGCGCCAACATAGGGAGCCTTGAAGACGCCGAAGTTGGTGTCCTTGAAGAACTCGGTCAGTTCGGTCAGTTCGAGGCCGAAGCGGAGGTCCGGCTTGTCCGAGCCGTACTTGGCCATGGCGTCGAAGTAGGTCATACGGCGGATTGGCGTCGGGATCTCGACGCCGATCAGCTGCCACAGTGCCTTCACGATGCTCTCGCCGAGCTCGATGATGTCGTCCTGCTCCACAAAGCTGGCCTCGATGTCGAGCTGGGTGAATTCCGGCTGGCGGTCGGCGCGGAAGTCCTCGTCACGGTAGCAGCGGGCGATCTGGTAGTACTTCTCGAAACCGCCAACCTGCAGCAGCTGCTTGAACAGCTGCGGGGACTGGGGCAAGGCGTACCAGGAGCCGGGAGCCAGGCGGGCGGGAACGACGAAGTCGCGGGCGCCTTCCGGGGTAGAGCGGGTCAGCGTGGGGGTTTCGATTTCCACATAGCCCCGCTGGTGGAGCAGCTCGCGGGCCACGCGGTTGGCCTCGGAGCGCAGGCGCAGGTTGCGGGCCGGGCCGGGGCGGCGCAGGTCCAGGTAGCGGTGCTTGAGGCGGGCTTCCTCGCCCACTTCGACGTGCTCATCGATCTGGAACGGCAGGGGTTCCGCAGTGTTGAGGATGACGACCTTCTCGGCAATGACCTCGATCTCGCCGGTGGCGAGGGCGGCGTTCTCATTGCCTTCAGGACGCTTGCTGACGGTGCCCGTCACCTGCAGCACGTACTCGTTCCGCAGTCCGTGGAAGACCTCTTCCTCGCGGACAACCACCTGGGACACACCGGAGGCGTCACGCAGGTCAACGAATGCGACACCACCGTGATCGCGGCGGCGGCCCACCCAGCCGGCCAGGGTAACGGTCTGTCCAATGTGCTCGGAGCGAAGTGATCCGAGGTCATGTGTGCGCAGCACAGCATTCCTTTCAGCATGAAGTTTCATAGGACCATTGCAAAAAACGATCCCGTCCGAGTTTACCCGCCCCCGCAGCGGCTCGCCGCCACTGGACGGGGTCCGTGCCCCTGCCGGGCCCGCGGTTCAGGCCCTGGCACAGGTCGCGGTTCAGGTCGTGGTGACGCGGACGTGCAGGTCTTCCGCGGACGGCGCCCAGCTGGCCGGGTCGGCGTCCACCTGCTCGCCGGAGCGGATGTCCTTCACCTGGTGCTTGCCGTCGTCGTCCGTGAACCAGACAAAGGGGATGCCGCGGCGGTCGGCGAACTTGATCTGCTTGCCGAACTTCTCGGCCTTGGCAGCCACTTCGGTGGCGATGCCGCGTCCGCGCAGCTGCGCCGCGACGTCCTGCGCTGCTGACCAGCTTTGGTCATCGTTCAGGGCCACCAGAACTGCGGTGGGCACCGAGCGGGACGCCGTGGCGAGTTCCTGGCTCAGGATGCGCGAGACCAGGCGGGTCACGCCGATGGACAGGCCGACGCCGGGGAACGTGCGGTTGCCCTTGCTGGCCAGGGCGTCGTAGCGGCCGCCGGAGCAGATGGAGCCGAGCTGCTCGTGGCCCACCAGGACGGTTTCGACGACTGTGCCGGTGTAGTAGTCCAGGCCGCGCGCGATGCTGAGGTCGGCGATGACCTTGCCCGGCGCGCGGTGCACGGCGGCTTCGATGACCTGTTCGAGTTCGCTGAGGCCTTCCTCGAGAAGGTCATCGCTGACGCCCAGGGCGCGGACCTGGGCCACGAAGGAGGTGTCCTCAGTGCGGATGCTTGCCAGCTGGAGGGCCAGGGCGGCCTGTTCATCGCTGGCGCCGAGCTCGCTCTTGAGAAGTTCGGCGACCTTTGCAGCGCCGATCTTCTCGAGCTTGTCGATGCTGCGCAGGACACCTGCCGTGTCCGTGAGGCCGATGCCGCGGTAGAAGCCTTCGGCGAGCTTGCGGTTGTTGATCCGCAGGCGGAAGTCCGGGATGGGGAGAGCGCTGAGCGCTTCGGCGATGACGAGGGCGATCTCGACGTCGTAGCGGAACGGCAGCTCGCCGTCGCCCACGACGTCGATGTCCGCCTGGGTGAATTCCCGGGCGCGGCCTTCCTGCGGGCGCTCCCCGCGCCAGACCTTCTGGATCTGGTAACGGCGGAACGGAAACGCGAGGTATCCGGCGTTTTCCACCACGTAGCGGGCAAACGGCACGGTGAGGTCGAAGTGCAGGGCCAGGGCGTGGGGGTCGTGCTTGTCTAAGGTGCTGGCGTCCGGGGCCTCGTCATCCTGCAGGCGGCTCAAGCCGTAGACCTCTTTGTCGATTTCGCCCTTGCGCAGCAGCTGTCCGACGGTCTCCACGGCGCGCGTTTCAATCGAGGAGAATCCGTGCAGTTCAAAGGTCTTCCGCAGCGTGTCCAGCACGTGCAGCTCCACCAACCGTTCCTGGGGAAGCCACTCGGGGAATCCGGACAAGGAGGCGGTACGTGCCATGGTGGAATTTTCTCCTCAAGATTGCGCGGCCCGGACAATCGCGCCGCGCTCGACGCCGGTGGCGTTTGTGGGCGGGCGTCCAGCCAGTCATGCATAAACTATGTGCGGCAGCCAGTTTATGCTTTCGGCGCGTGCACATCTAATGGGCCGTGCCCGCGTTCTGCTGCCGGCGATGGAATACGTCCACACAATCAGGAGGACTCTTGGCAACAAGGTCGCGGGATGACCGCGAAGCCAGACGGCGCATCCGGCAGATGGAAGCCAAGCGCGAACTGCGGCAGGAACAGGGGAAGCGGCGCCGCCGTGACAACATCCTGGCAGCGGGTGCCGGTGCCATTGCGGTGGTTCTCGCCGTCGTCCTGCAACTGACAGTCTTCAGCTCCAACCCCACGGAAGAGGAGTTCGCCGCGACCGAAGCGGGACTGAAGTCGCCGTCGCCGTCGCCCTCCAACGGACCGGACATTCCCGCGCCGGACACCGCGGCAGGAAAGACCTTCACCGGCGAGCTCAAGCTCAACGGCAGCGTGGTTGGCGTCGAACTTGACGGAAACACGGCGCCCCAGGCGGCGGCCGTCTACAAGTCGCTGAGCGACGCCGGCTACTACACCGGGGCCAACTGCCACCGCCTGACCACCGGGGATACCTTCGGGCTGCTGCAGTGCGGGGCCAGGAATCCGGACGGCTCGGACGATCCCGCCTACCGCTGGGGACCCCTGGAGAACACCCCGGCGGACAACAAATACGCGGCCGGAACCATCGCCGTGGCGCGCACCTCCGGGAATGCCTACGGCAACGGCCACCAGTTCTTCATCGTCTACAAGGACACTGTCATCCCGGCCGACCAGGCCGGCGGCTACTCAGTGGTCGGCAAGGTCACCAGCGGACTGGACGTCATCACCACGATCGCCGCAGCAGGCATCACTCCCGGCGACAGCCCTTCCGACGGCGCCCCTGTGGCACCTGTCACGATAGACTCGTTCTCTCTGAAGTAACTTGCTCCGGGCCCACGGTCCGCGGCGCATTGCCTTAGCAGTCCCTCCAAGCGAAAGACTTTTAGCGGTGACAGACAGTCAGAAATCCGACGAAACAGCAGTAGTGGCCAACGATGAAGCAGTCGAGGCCCCCGAGGCAGCAGCGCCCGGGACCCCGGCAACGGCTCCCGAGGAGAACGGCACCGGGACGGAAGCACCCGCGGAAAGCCCGGCGGCAGAGCCCCCGGCGGCTCCGGAGGCAAGCCCCGCGACTCCGGCAGCGCCGCGACCGGCCCCCTCCCCTTCGGCTTTCGCCGCCCGGCCCAAGGCCGCAGCTGGTGTTGTTCCCGCCGCCCCGGCAGTATCGGCAGCCTCGCTGGCCGAGGCCGCCAAGTGGGGGCGCGCCGAAGGCGATGGGCACGTCTTTCTGACCATCGACGGCGCCGAACGGCCCGTGGGCCAGTACCCCGGGGTCAGCCCCGAGGAAGCCCTGGGCTACTTCGCCCGGAAGTTCGACGACGTCATCGCCCAGGTTGTCCTCATGGAGCACCGGGTGGAGTCAAAGGCTCCTGCCACCGACATGCAGAAGACCGTGGCCCATCTGCGCGATCAGCTGGCCGAGGGCAGCATGGTGGGCGACATCCGCTCCGCCGAGGCCCGCCTTGAGTCGCTGTCCGTCAGGATCGCCGAACTGGAGAAGTCCGAGAAGGCTGCCCACGACGCCGTCCGTGCCACCGAGCTGGCAGCACGCGAGGCCATTGTGGCCGAGGCTGAAGCCATCTCCGCCCAGGATCCTTCCCAGATCCAGTGGAAGACGTCCAGCGCCCGGATGAACGAGCTCTTCGAGACCTGGAAGGTCGCCCAGAAGAGCGGCATCCGCCTGGGCCGCAGCAACGAGGACGCCCTGTGGAAGCGGTTCCGTTCCGCACGGACCGTGTTCGACCGTCACCGCCGCGCCTATTTCTCCCAGCTGGACAGCACCAACACGGCTGCGAAGTCGGCCAAGGAGAACCTGATCGCCGAGGCCGAGGCGCTCTCATCCTCCACTGACTGGGGCTATGCGGCCGGCGAATACCGCCGCCTCATGGACCAGTGGAAGGCCACCCCGCGCGCCAGCCGCAAGGATGACGATGCCCTGTGGACCCGGTTCCGTGCCGCCCAGGATGTCTTCTTCAGCAACCGCCAGGCTGCCAATGACGAGATCGACCAGCAGTACACGGCCAACCTTTCCGTCAAGGAACAGCTCGTGGTTGAGGCCCAGGCCCTGCTGCCGGTCACGGACCTCAACGCCGCCAAGAAGGCCCTGCAGTCCATCCGTGAACGCTGGGAAGAAGCCGGCAAGGTCCCGCGTGCAGACATGGGACGCATCGAAGCCGGCCTGCGCAAGGTGGAGGACGCCGTACGCGAGGCCGAGGACGACAAGTGGCGCCGGAGCAACCCGGAGACCAAGGCCCGCACCAACAGCGCGCTGTCACAGCTGGAATCGGCCATCGCCGGACTCCGGGACGACCTGGAGAAGGCCGAAAAGGCCGGCGACCAGCGCCGCATCAAGGCAGCCCGCGAAGCACTCGAAGCCCGCGAATCCTGGCTCGACCAGATCCAGCGTTCGGCCAGTGACCTCGCCTAGGCCGGACCACCCGCCGCTGAAGGCTTCCTTCTGAGGCGTTGCTCTTCACGTACAGGCCCCGTCGCGGTTATCCACATAACCGCGACGGGGCCTGTACTCGTTGGGGCAGGCAGGAAAAGATGGCTGAATGGTCAACGAGTCCCCGCCGCAACAGCAGGAAGCCCAATGCCTGGAGCTCTACGCTCCGAGTCCGCTGTTCAGCTGGGCGGAACTGCAGTCAATGGCTGCCGACGGCGTGCTGCAGCCCCTGTACGGCCGCAGCTTCACCGCCCCGGGCGTCAGCGTGACACCGCGGCTGCGTGCCCGTGCTGCGGCCCTGACGGTGCCGGAGAAGATCCGGACCAAGGTGGTGGCCGGCCGCATGACGGCGGCGTGGATCTACGGCTGCGGTGAGCCACCGGACCGGCTGTCTCTGCTGGTGGATGCCAAGCACCGGATCTCCAGCCTGCGCTCCACGCGCGGCTGCATGCTCCATGAAGTCAAGCTTGGCAAGTTCGACGTCGTGAGCATGGGCGGAATGCTCGTCACCAGCCCGCTGCGCACGGCCGTGGATGTGGCCCTGCATGTGGAAGCCGAACGCGCCCTGCCCGTCCTGCGACTGCTGCTTGCGCACGAAGACCTGGGCGTGCGGCTGCGCCTGCTGACCCTGGCCGTCGAGGCCTCCCCCAGGGTGCCCCACAAGAAGGCGGCCCTGGCCAAGCTGAAAGTACTCGCCTGATGCGTGTTGCCTCGCAGGACGTGCGTCTGCGAGGAAGGCTGTGCCTAGCCGCGCCGGCGGTTCCCGGTGGTGCGGTAGACGTCGAACACGCCGTCGATCCTGCGCACCGCGCTGAGCACGTGGTGCAGGTACTTGGGGTCGCCCATTTCGAAGGCGAACTTGGAGATCGCCACGCGGTCGCTGGAGGTGTGCACCGAGGCGGCCAGGATGTTGACGTGGTTTTCGGACAGCACCCGGGTGACGTCCGAAAGCAGCGACTTCCGGTCCAGGGCTTCGACCTGTATCTCAACCAGGAAGACGCTGGACTGCGTGGGCGCCCACTCGACTTCCACGATCCTGTCCGGCTGGTCCCGCAGTTCGGAAACGTTGGTGCAGTCCGTGCGGTGCACGGACACGCCGGCGCCACGGGTGACGAAACCCAGGATGGGGTCGGGCGGGACGGGCGTGCAGCAACGGGCCAGCTTCACCCACACGTCGTCAACGCCGCGGACCACCACACCGGAGTCGGCGAATTTGGACTTCGCCACCTGGGTGGGGATGCTGACCTCGTCGAGGTCCTCGTCCGGAGTCTCCTTGCTGCCGAGATGCTCCATGAGCTTTTCCATCACGGACTGTACGGAGGTGTGGTTATCGCCGACGCCGGCGTAGAGCCCGGAAATGTCGACGTAGTGGAAATCCTCCGCCACCTTGGACAGGGCGTCATGCGTCATGAGCTTCTGCAGCGGAAGGTTGTGCTTGCGCATCCCGCGCGTCAGCATTTCCTTGCCGCGGTCGATCGCTTCCTCGCGGCGTTCCTTGGTGAACCATTGCCGGATCTTGTTGCGTGCACGCGCGGACTTGACGAAATGCTGCCAGTCCTGGCTGGGGCCTGCACCCTCGGCCTTGGAGGTGAAGATCTCCACCCAGTCGCCGTGGTTGAGTTCGCTGTTGAGCGGGACCAGTTTGCCGTTGACCCGGGCACCGATGGTCCTGTGGCCCACTTCGGTGTGGACTGCGTAGGCAAAGTCCACGGGGGTCGAACCCGCGGGCAGGGCCATGACCTCACCCTTGGGCGTGAACACGAACACCTCGCGGGCGTTGATCTCGTAGCGGAGCGAGTCCAGGAATTCCCCGGGATCGGAGGTTTCCTGCTGCCAGTCCACCAGGGAACGCAGCCAGCCCATGTCGCCGTCGCGCGGGCTGCCGGGACCCACCGCGGTGCGGTTCGGCTGGTCCTTGTACTTCCAGTGCGCCGCCACACCGTATTCGGCCCGGCGGTGCATTTCGTGGGTGCGGATCTGGATCTCCACGGGCTTGCCGCCCGGACCGATGACTGTGGTGTGCAGGGACTGGTACATGTTGAACTTCGGCATGGCTATGTAGTCCTTGAACCGCCCGGGCAGGGGGTTCCAGCGCGAATGCAGGGTGCCGAGGGCCGCGTAACAGTCGCGGACGGAATCCACCAGGACGCGCACGCCCATGAGGTCGTTGATGTCGTCGAAGTCCTTGTCCCGGACGATCATCTTCTGGTAGATCGAGTAGTAGTGCTTGGGCCGGCCCGTGATGGTGGCCTTGATGCGGGAGGCGCGCAGGTCGTCCGCGATTTGGTTGCGGATGACGCTGAGGCTCTTTTCGCGCTCGGGCGTCCTGTCCCCCACCATGCGGACGATTTCCTCGTACACCTTGGGGTACAGGGCTGCGAAGGAAAGGTCCTCGAGCTCCCACTTGACGGTGTTCATGCCGAGGCGGTGGGCCAGCGGGGCGAAGATTTCCAGGGTTTCGCGGGCCTTGCGGGACGAGGACTCGGCCGAAACGAAGCGCCAGGTGCGCGCGTTGTGGAGACGGTCGGCGAGCTTGATCATCAGCACGCGGATGTCCTTGGCCATGGCCACAACCATCTTGCGCACGGTCTCGGACTGCGCTGCCTCGCCGAAGCTGACCTTGTCGAGCTTGGTCACGCCGTCCACCAGCATGGCCACTTCCGGGCCGAAGTCCGCCGTCAGGTTTGCCAGCGTGTAGGGCGTGTCCTCGACGGTGTCGTGCAACAGGGCCGCCGCCAGGGTGGTCCCCGTCATCCCCAGTTCCGCCAGGATGGTGGCGACGGCAACGGGGTGGGTGATGTAGGGATCGCCGCTCTTGCGCTTCTGCCCCTGATGGCTGCGTTCGGCGACGGTGAACGCCCGCTGGATCAGCTCCAGATCTTCCCGGGGGTTGTTGGCACGTACCGTCCGCAGCAGCGGCTCAAGGATCGGCGAATAGGGCGTCACGCCACGGCCTGTGAGCCTGGCGAGCCGCGAACGGGTGCGTTCACGGCGTCCGGGGAAGGTGGGGCGCACGCCAGGACTATCCAAGGGCACCGCGCCGGAGGCGTGGCCCGTGTCCATTGACCCCGTACCGGGCACACTGCTGTAACCGTCATCCCCGCCCGCCGGTGGCGCCGACGTCGCACGTTCTTCCACAGAAGCACCCCTCACGACTGACTTAATTCTTCCAGTCTATTCCCGCAGGTTAACACTCCAACAACCGGACGGCACCATGACGAACGCGCCAACGGCAAGGGCCGGCCCCGCCGTGGTGGCGGGGGCCGGCCCTTGCATTGCGGTGTCCGCTAGACGGTGGCTGCCTCGGAGGCAGCATCCGCACGGCGCTGGGCCACCTTCTTGGCCTGCTTGACCAGCTCCGGCTCGCCCTGCCGCAGCCAGGCGTAGAGCGGGGCCGCGATGAAGATCGTGGCGGCGGTGCCGATCAGGATGCCCACAAACAGTGCCAGCGAGAGGTCACGCAGGGTGCCGGCGCCGAGGAGTCCGGCTCCGATGAAGAGGATCGCGGCAACCGGCAGGACGGCGACCATCATGGTGTTGATGGACCGGACCAGCGTCTGGTTGACGGCGAGGTTGACTTCTTCGGCGAAGGTGCGCCGGCTGGAGGTGGTGACGTCCGCAGTGTTCTCGCGGATCTTGTCGAAGACCACCACGGTGTCGTACAGCGAGTAGCTCAGGACGGTCAGGAAGCCGATGATCGCCGACGGCGTCACTTCGAAGTCGCTGAGGGCGTAGACGCCGGCCGTGGTGAACATCGTGACGAGCATGCCCACGAGGGCGGAAAGCGACATCTTCCAGGTCCGGAAGTACAGGGCCATGAGCACGGCGGCGAGGCCGACAAAGACCATCAGGCCGATCAGGGCCTGCTTGGTCACGTCCTGTCCCCAGGTGGGTCCGATGAAGGTCGAGGTGACCTCGTTGTCGGTGACGCCGTAGGCGCTGGTGAGGCCTTCCTTGACCCGGATGGTCTCGTCCTCGCTCAGCTTGTCCGTCTGGATGCGCATGGTGGTGCCTGCCACGTTGGCGACGCGGGGCACGGCACCGGAAACCACGTCATGGACGGCCTTTTCGCCGAGCGCAGCCGAGGTGGTCTTCACGTTGGAGACGGTGAATTCGGAGCCGCCGCGGAATTCGATGCCCAGGTTGAATCCTCCCTTGACGGCGGGAACCAAAATGGACACGGCCACGGCGACGGCGGCGATGATGAACCAGATCTTCTTGGCGGCAACAAAGTTGTACGAGCGCTTGCCCGTGTAGAGCTCATTGCCGAAGGTTGCGAAGCTCGATGTCATTACTTCTCCTCCTTGGTGCCGTTGGAAGAACCGGCCAGCTGGCCCTGCTTTTCAGCAAGGCGCCGTTCGGCAATGGTCATGCGGCGTTCGGCCTCAGCCACGGCACCGGTGTTGCGGGCACGGACCACGGCGGGCTTCTCCGTGGGTGTGCGGAGCCGGCCGGCACCGCGGTACAGGGGCACGGCGCCCAGGCGGTCCGGGGAAAGGCCCGAGAACCGGTGGCCATCGCCGAAGAACTTGGTGCGGGCGAGCAGCTGCAGCACAGGGTGGGTGAAGATGAACACGACCAGGAGGTCGGCCACGGCGGTCAGGCCCAGGGTGAAGGCGAAGCCACGCACGTTGCCCACGGCCACGAAGTACAGCACCAGTGCCGCCAGCAGGTTGACGGCCTTGGAGGCCAGGACCGTGCGCTTGGCACGCTTCCAGCCGTTCTCGACGGCGGACACGAGGCCGCGCCCCTCACGCAGTTCGTCGCGGATGCGTTCGAAGTAGACGATGAAGGAGTCCGCAGTCTGGCCGATGGCCACGATCAGGCCGGCGACACCGGCCAGTGAGAGGCGGTAGTTCTCGGTCCAGCCAAGGATGGCAATGGCCAGGTACGTCAGGGCACCGGCCACCACGAGGGAGGCAATGGTGACCAAGCCCAGCGCCCGGTACTGGAACAGCGAGTAGACAACCACCAGCAGGAGGCCGATCAGGCCGGCCAGCAGGCCGAGGCGGAGCTGTTCGCCACCGAGCGTGGCCGAAATCTGCTGCTCGGACTGGATTTCAAAGCTGATCGGCAGTGCACCGTAGCGCAGCTGGTCGGAGAGCGCCTTGGCCGATGCCTGGGTGAAGTTGCCCGTGATCTGCGGACGGCCGTCGGTGATGACAGCAAGGGAACGCGGCGCCGAAATGACCTGGTCGTCCAGGACGATGGCGAACTGGGACTTGGGGTCGTTGCCGATCTCGCCGCCGGCAGCGATGTAGAACTGGTTCAGGCGCTCGGTGACGGCCTTGAACTTGGAAGCGGCATCACCGTTGAAAACGATGTTGACGCCCCAGGCGTTGGTGACCGATCCTTGGGCGCCCTGCACCTGGCTGAAGGAAGATTCAGTGATGTCCTGGCCCTTGACCTCAACGGGACCGAGGATGTACTTCAGGCCGGTGGAAGGCTCGCAGCTCACCAGCGGCTTGGCCGGGTCGGAGCGCTCCTGCCTGTCCGTCGCAGGATTCACGCAGTCCAGGGCCTCGAAGGCCTTCACGACGTCGGCGGTGACCCAGTTCGAGTCGCTCGCATTGGTGGGCGCCGCGGCGGGCACGGGCAGCTGGTCCTCCGGAGTGCGGGACTCAACGGGAATGGCAGCGCCGTCACCGACGGCAATGACCGGACGGAAGTTCATGTCCGCCGAGGCCTGGATCAGCGCGCGGGTTTCCCTGGAAGGAGTTCCCGGGAGGCTCACCACCACGTTGCGGCCGGACTGGGTGCTGATTTCGGCTTCGGCAACACCGGAACCGTCCACGCGCTGGCGGATGATGGCAACGGCCTGGTTCAGCTGCTCCTCATTGATGTCCCCCGAGCCCTCAACCTTGGGCGCCAGGATCATCTGGGTGCCGCCTTCAAGGTCCAGGGCCAGCTTGGGCGCCCAGCTCGCGTGACCCGAGATGACGCCGCCGCCCAGGACTGCTGTCAGTACAACGAAAATTGCTCCAAGCCATGTCAGCACCCTGCGGGCTGTGTTTTTGGGGCCGGTCCGTGCCATTATCGATCTTCCTGTTGATGCCGGAACGGCCGCCGGCGGGCGCTGGTGAGCGCCTGCCGGCGGCGGTCCGCTGCCGTAGAGGTTGTTCGCGCGGTGTTCCCGCGGCTTACGGTCTAGCTGTCCTTCTTGTCCTCACCGTTGGGGCGCGCGATGGTCTCGTCCGGGGTCTCGGAGGAGGCAGGCGTTTCAGGAGTGGCCGGAGCCTCAGCCTCGGAACCCGTGAGGGAGGACGCGTCGTCCGGAACCACCGGGGCTGCCTCGGTGGGCTCGATGATCTTGGTCACGGCCTGGCGGTGCACGGTGGCCTGGTTGCCGGGAGACAGTTCGAGAACGACTTTATTCTCGGCCTCGTCCATCGAGACGATGCGTCCGAACAGCCCGAAGCTGGTCATGACGTCCACTCCGGGGGCAAACTTGGACTGCAGCGTGGCCTGCTGCTGCTGGGTCTTCTTGTTGCGGCGGAACATCATGAAGACAAAAAGTCCAAGCATGACGAACAGCAGTATGGTCATTGGGTCCACAGGGAAGTTCCGTTCTGTACTTACGTTTCTGGTTCGCGGCATCGTCCCGGCGGACCCTGCGGCTGTGAGGCGTTGCCCGCCGGCCGCATGCTGCTCCGCAGGGCGGTGCACAGATCCAAGGACTCGGACGTGCCGAGTGTCATACCAGTCTAGAGGGAAAAGCTGGACACAAGGTGTTAGCGGCCGGTGTCGGCTGTTTCGGCTTCCGTTTCCTCTTCCGCGAAGAGGGCCAGTGCTTCCTGGCCGAAAACGCCGGCCGGCACGGCATAGCCGAGGTGGGTCCAGGCCGGGGCCATGGCAATCCGTCCCCTCGGGGTCCGGCCGAGGAGGCCTTCCCTGACAAGGTAGGGCTCGGCGACGGTTTCCACCGTTTCGGGTTCTTCGCCGACAGCGATCGCCAGGGTGGACAGGCCCACCGGTCCGCCGTTGAACTTGGTGATGAGGGCTTCCAAGACGGAGCGGTCCAGGCGGTCAAGCCCCCGCTTGTCGACCTCGTACATGTCCAGCGCGGCGGACGCCGAATGGGAATCGATCTGCTCTATGCCGTGCACCAGGGCCCAGTCACGGACACGCCGCAGCAGGCGGTTCGCTATGCGGGGGGTCCCCCGGGAGCGGCCCGCGATTTCGCTGAACCCCGCAGAGTTGACCTTCAGGTCCAGAAGTCCGGCCGATCGGCGCAGCACCAGCTCCAGTTCCGCGACGGAGTAGAACTCAAGGTGGCCGGTGAACCCGAAGCGGTCGCGCAGCGGCCCGGGAAGGAGCCCGGCCCGGGTGGTGGCCCCTACCAGGGTGAACGGGGGAAGTTCCAGCGGGATGGCGGTGGCGCCGGCGCCCTTGCCCACCACGATGTCCACGCGGAAGTCTTCCATGGCCATGTAGAGCATTTCCTCGGCGGGCCGGGACATCCGGTGGATCTCGTCCAGGAAGAGCACTTCCCCCTCCGAAAGCGAGGACAGGATGGCGGCCAGGTCACCGGCGTGCTGGATGGCGGGGCCGCTGCTGATGCGCAGCGGCGCATTCATTTCCGAGGCGACGATCATGGCGAGCGTGGTCTTGCCCAGGCCCGGAGGCCCGGAAAACAGCACGTGGTCCGCGCTGCGCCCGCGCATGCGGGATGCCTCGAGAACCAGGGAAAGCTGCTTGCGGACCCGGTGCTGGCCCACGAAGTCGTGCAGGTTCTTGGGCCGCAGTGCCGCCTCGATGGCGCGTTCCTCCGGCTCTTCCCCCCCGCCTACAAGGGACGGCTCAGCCACGGCTGCCTACCCGGTTCCCCGCACGGGCACCGTCCTGGCCCAGCCAGCGCAGGGTGGCCCGCAGGATCTGGGCGACGTTGCCGTCCTCTGCCAACCCGGGGGAATCCGCCAGCGCCTTGTCGATGCTGCCGGTGGCATCTTTCTCGGACCAGCCCAGGCTGGTCATCGCGGCGACGACCTGCGGTTTCCAGACCGTCTCCGCAGAAAGCGCCGGAGTTGGGGCGGCGCCGGTGCCGTGCGGCACGAGCTTACCGGCGAGTTCGAGCACAATGCGGCCCGCTACCTTGGGGCCGATGCCCGGAACCTTGGTGAAGGTCTTGCTGTCGCCGGTGTGCGCGGCCACGCGGATGGCCTCGGGTTCGTGGACGGCCAGCACGGCAAGCGCCAGGCGCGGCCCCACGCCGCTCACACTGAGCAGGACGTCGAAAACTTCCCGTTCGTCGTCGTCGGCAAAGCCGAAAAGGGTCAGCGAGTCTTCCCGGACGATCAGGGAGGTGAAGAGTTTCGCTTCCTCGCCGAGCTTCAGGTGGCCCAGGGTCTGCGGCGTCGCGAAGACGCTCATTCCGGCACCGTTGAGGTCGATGACCGCCGTCGACAGACCAACGTGTGCCACGGTTCCGCGGAGAAAACTGATCAAGACCCGGCTCCTGAAGTACCGTCCACCCTCCGGCAAGCAGGAAGCAGCAGGGGCGGACTATCCGAACATATCTACGAACAGACTAGCAAGAGCAGCGCTGATTCAGCGCCCGCGGCGCGCTTTCGCTTCGGCTTCGGCCCAGGCCCGCTGGGCCGGGGTCAGGGAGTCCTTCCCCGGGCCTGTGGCAGATGCGGCCGCCCCGCTGCCGGCACGCCAGGCATGCGTCAGGGCCAGGGCGAGGGCGTCCGCGGCGTCGGCGGGCTTGGGCGGGGCATCGAGCCGCAGGATCTTAGTCACCAGCTTGGTGACGGAGTCCTTGTTGGCCGATCCGCTGCCGGTCACGGCCGCCTTGACTTCCGACGGCGTGTGGAGCGCCACCGGGAGGCCGCGGCGCGCGGCTGCAGCGATGACCACGCCGGAGGCCTGCGCCACCCCCATGACGGTGCTGACATTCATCTGGGAGAAAACGCGTTCGACAGCGACGACGTCCGGCTTGTACAGGTCCAGCCATTCGTCGATGGCCTCGGCAATGACCAGGAGGCGCCTGTCCAGAGTCTGCCCGGCCGAGGTGCCCACCACCCCCACGGCGACCATGGTGGCACGGCGGTTCCGTTCAACGTCCACCACGCCGATGCCGCAACGGGTGAGGCCCGGATCGACTCCCAATACGCGAAGAGTCAAGTCCGGGCCTCCCTGTTTGTTGCCAGCTTCTGCCGCAATGAGTGTGCTACTCGGCTTCGAGCGCAGCCTGGACTTCCTCGCTCATGTCCGCGTTGGTGTACACGTTCTGGACGTCGTCGAGGTCCTCGAGGGCGTCCACGAGCTTCATGAACTTCTTAGCGCCGTCGAGGTCCAGCGGCACCTGCATCGAGGGCACGAATTCGGCTTCGTCGGATTCGTAGTCGATGCCGGCTTCCTTGAGCGCGTCGCGGATCGCCTGCAGGTCCTGGGGCTCCGAGTGGATTTCCCAGTTCTCGCCGCTGTCCTTGACTTCCTCCGCGCCTGCGTCCAGCACGGCCATCAGGAGGTCGTCCTCGCTCAGCCCGTTCTTGGGCAGGTTCACGACGCCCTTGCGGCTGAAGAGGTAGCTGACGGAGCCGGGGTCGGCGATGGTGCCGCCGTTGCGGGAGATGGCGAGACGGACTTCCGAAGCGGCGCGGTTCCTGTTGTCCGTGAGGCATTCGATCAGCAGCGCCGAGCCCTGCGGGCCGCGGCATTCGTACATGATCTCGGTGTAATCGACGACCTCGCCGGTGAGGCCGGCGCCGCGCTTGATGGCGCGGTCGATGTTGTCGGCCGGGACGGAGGTCTTCTTGGCCTTGGTGACGGCCAGTTCCAGGCCCGGGTTGCCGGCCAGGTCCGGTCCGCCCATGCGTGCCGCAACTTCGATGTTCTTGATCAGCTTGGCGAACGACTTGGCCCGGCGGCTGTCGAGGATGGCCTTCTTATGCTTGGTGGTTGCCCATTTGGAGTGGCCTGACATGCTTTACGCTTCTCCTCTGATCATTCGAATAAAGAGTTCATGCACGCGCTTCTCGCCCGTCACTTCCGGATGGAAGGAGGTGGCCAGCAAATGACCGGAACGCACTGCAACAATTCTAGCCAACCCGTGCAACGTCGCGGTGTGGCTGGCGTGGGCAGGGTCCACCTGGGCCAGGATTTCCACGCTGGGGCCGACGCGCTCCACCCAGGGGCCGCGGATGAACACGGCGTGAACGGGGTCCACGCCGTTCTCGCCCGCGCTGAAGTCAAGGCCCTTGAAGTCCAGGTCCGTTTCAAAGGACTCGCGCTGTCGGCCGAAGGCATTGCGGCGGACGGTGATGTCCAGGCCGCCGAAGGTCTGCTGGGGGTTGCCGGCAAGGTCCTTGGCCGGGTCCGCGATGTCGTGGGCCAGCAGGATCATGCCCGCGCAGGAGCCGTACACGGGCAGGCCGTCGGCGATGCGCTTGCGGATCGGATCGGCCAGCTCGAAGATGCGGGACAGCTTGTCGATCGTGGTGGATTCGCCACCGGGGATAATCAGGCCGTCGACGTCGTCGAGCTCGGCCGGGCGGCGGATGCCCACGCCGGTGGCGCCCGCGTCTTCCACGGCGTGGAGGTGCTCGCGGAAGTCGCCTTGCAGCGCCAGGACGCCGATCCGCAGGCCTGCACCCACGCGCGAATACGCGTTGGAAAGGGGGTTGGTCATTTGACCATCATAATGCGCCTGCCGCGGCCGGCGTGCGCGCAGTAGGCCCGGGGCCGGCTCCGGGCCGGGGTCCATGCCTCAACTGGGATATATTACAGAACATGTTTTCCTTCAGCGTTCCGCTCGGCAAGCTGGTCCGTGCACTGTCCAGGCTCCGCGGCGGAGGCTCGGCTTTGCCCGGCCTGGTGGTCGAAAAAATCGACCCCGGCTTCATGCAGCGCACGCTGGCCATGCTCCCCCAGGGCGTGGCTGTGGTCAGCGGCACCAACGGCAAGACAACCACCACCAAAATGGTGGTGGAACTGCTCGAGAGCCAGGGACTGAAGGTCTTCACCAACCGGACCGGCAGCAACTTCACCCGCGGCGTTGCCGCCTCCTTGCTGGGCGAGGTGGACTGGCGCGGCCGGCTGGATGCCGACGTCGCGGTGCTGGAACTGGACGAGGCGCACGCGGTGCACTTCGTCAACCAGGTCCCCCCGCGCTTCAGCCTGCTGCTCAACGTGCTGCGTGACCAGTTGGACCGTTTCGGCGAGATCGACAAGACCGCCCGGCTCCTGCAGCACATTGCTGCCAAGACCAGCGGCACCGTTGTCCTGAACCGCGAGGACCCGCGCGTGGCCCGGATTGCGGCCACAGTGACCGGACCCGAAGTCCTCTACTTCGGCCTGGATGAATCGCTCCGGAGCACGTTCCCCAACGACGACGACATGCGTGCCCCGCACGCCGCTACGGCGCACGGGGCGGCCACCGCTCACGTAGCCGGCACCGCTGCTGCCATTCCCGCCGTCGCCGTTCCTACCGCCCCTGAGGCCGACGTCGTGCTCCGCCGGGTGGGTGCCGAAGACGCCGATTTCGAGTTCGACGGCGCAACCATCACCACGCACATGAAGCTGCGCGGCGTGTACAACATCTTCAACGCCGCCGCCGCACTGGCCTTGGCACGGGCCATCGCCGGCACGGGCAGCACGGACACCACCAAGCTGGTCAAGGCGCTCTCCGAGGTGGCCCCGGCGTTCGGCCGCGGCGAGAGCCTGACCGTGGACGGCCAGCCGCTCGAGCTGGTGCTGGTCAAGAACCCGAGCGGTTTCCGGCTCGGCCTGAAGTCCTTCCCGGCCAAGGGCTACGCCTCCATGATCGCCATCAATGACAACTACGCCGACGGCCGGGACATGTCCTGGCTGTGGGACGTTGAGTTCGACTCCCTGCGGGAAGACGGCGTGGAGGTCCTCACCGGGGTGCGCGCCTACGACATGGCACTGCGCCTGCAGTATGACGAGGTGCGGATCGGCGCCGTGGACACGGACATCCCTGCGGCGCTGGCAGCCTTCATCCGGGGCTCGCAGGGCAAACCCAAGCGGATTTTCTGCACCTACACGTCCATGCTGGCGATCCGCCGCGAACTCGCCAAAATCACCACAGTAGAGGTGGTCTCATGACCCCGGCAGACGACACCACAGCACAGCCCGGGGCCACAGCACAGCCCGACACCGCAGCACGGCCCGACACCACGGCACAGCCCGGGAAGGGCACCATCCGCGTGCTCCAGCTGTACCCGCGCGAAATGAACATCTACGGCGACTGGGGCAACGCCCTGGTCCTGCAGCAGCGGCTCCGCTGGCACGGCTACACCCCGGAACTGATCGAATACAACGTGGGCGACGAATTCCCGGAGGACGTGGACGTCATTGTGGGCGGCGGCGGCCAGGACAGCGGGCAACTGCTGATCCAGGACGATCTGCAGGCACGCGGCGAGACCCTGCGGCAGTTGGCCACGGACGGCACGCCCATGCTGGTTATCTGCGGCCTCTACCAGCTGTTCGGCAAGTTCTTCAAGACCAGCGCCGGCCCGGTCATCCCGGGCATCGGCATCCTGGACGTCGAAACCAACGGCACGGATGAGCGCCTCATCGGCAACGTCACGCTCAACTCCCCCGAGTTCGGCGAAATCCTCGGCTACGAGAACCACAGCGGACAGACCACGCTGGGTCCCGGCGTCGAACCCCTTGGCAGCGTCTCAAGGGGTGCAGGCAACAACAGCAAGGACGGGCATGAAGGCGCCCGCTACCGCAACGTCGTCGCCAGCTACTTGCACGGATCGCTGCTGCCCAAGAACCCGGCCATCGCAGACTTCCTGATCCGGACCGCCGTCGAACGCAAGTACGGCACCTTTGTGCCCGGAACGCCCGACGACGGTTACGCCCGCCTCGCGCGCGAACACGCGGCCCGCCGCCCGCGGTAGACCCCCGGGACTCCGCCGGGACTCAAAGCCCGGCTATTTCTCCTTGGTGATGAGGAGCTCGTGGGCTCCGGCCGTGGCCGCTCCCATGGATTCGACCACCGTCTTGGTGCGCAGACGGGTTTCGGCGTCGGCCGCCGGCGTGGCACAGACGCCCTGCGGTGCATCGCTGGCCACCGAGCACCAGCGGTACGGGTCGCGGACAATGACAGACGGCGCCCACGCCAGGTCCGAGGCCTTCCAGACTCCTGCTGCGTTCTGGCTGAACTGGGCGCGGACCAGCAGGCCCTCGTTGTTGACCACGTACCAAGGCGAGAGCTCGGTGACGCCGTTGCCGAGGCCGTACACAATCCAGGTGCCCTTGTAGTTCTCGATCGGCAGCACCGAGTGTGTGTGGTGCCCGTAAATCATGGTGAACTGGCCGCTGTCCACGAGGGCATGGGCAACTTCCTGCTGCTGGGCGTTGGCCTCGCTCGCGTATTCGTCGCCGGCGTGCATGACACCGAGCACGATATCCGCACCGAGCGCCCGCGCTTGCGTGGCCTTCGCAATCATTGCCGCAGGATCCAGTTCGTCAACCAGCCACGGGTACTCCGGGATCTGTCCGTTGTGGCCATACGTGCCGATAATGACGGCCACGGTTGCCGCATCGGTCTTCAGCATGAGCACTTCCTTGGAAGCTGCTTCCGTACGGTAGGAGCCAGTGTGCTTGAGGCCTGCGGCATCCAGGGCGTCCAAAGTGCGGAGCAGGCCGGCCGTGCCCCGGTCGATGGTGTGGTTGCTGGCCGTGGTGCAGGCCTGGTAGCCGACGTCCTTGGAGGCTGCGATGATCTGCGGCGGCACGTTGAACGAAGGGTAGGCGGAGAACGGACCCTCAGGCCCGGCAACGGGCGTTTCCTGGTGGCAGACGCCGAGGTCGCTGTTGCGGATGTAGCGGCGCTGGCCTTCCAGAAGGGGCACGAAGGTGTAGCCGGGCTGCCCTGCGGCGGCTGCATCCTGCCGCGCCTGCTGCCACAGCTGCGTGTGCACCAGCATGTCGCCGGTGACGGTGATGGAGGTGCAGCGCAGCTCCGGGCAGGCCGGCCCCTTGCCGGGCGTCGGCGTGGGGGTCGGCGTGGGCGTCGGGCTTTGGGTCACCGGGGCGGCCGCTCTGGAGGAGCTGTTGGCATCGGGGTCCGCTACCACCCCGCAGGACACCAGGGACGCTGCCAGAGCCAAGGCGGCCAGGGCCGCCGCGGTGCGTGACGCCGTCGTTGGCCGGTGGAAAGTCAAGGGGAGACGCATGCCAGCCATCCTACGGGGGTGGCTACGACACTTTGCGCGCGCCGCCATTGAGAGCCGGATTCTTACGTGAAAGAGTCACTTCATGACCAATCCTCTCCTGAGTCCCAGTCCCCTGCCGTTCGGGCTTCCTCCATTCGCCGGGATCGAAGATGCCCACTACGCCGAAGCCGTAGGCGCCGGTCTCGCCGAGCACCTTGCTGAAATCCAGGCCATTACCGGACAATCCGAGGCTGCCACCTTTGAGAACACAGCCGTGGCCATGGAACGGGCGGGACGCCTGCTCGAACGCGCCGCGGCTTCCTTCTACACACTGGTCTCTGCGGACGCCACGGACGCCATCAGGGAACTGGAGACCGAGCTCTCGCCGAAGTTTTCGGCGCACCAGGATGCCGTGTACATGGACCGGGCACTGTTCGAGCGCTTTGCAGCGATCGATGTCTCCGGGCTGGACAGTGAATCTACGCGCTTGGTGGAGGAATACCTCAAGGAATTCCGCCAGTCCGGCATCCAGTTGGATGACGCCGGCCAGGAACGGCTCAAGGGCATCAACGCCGAGCTGTCCCGGCTGGGTACCGAGTTCGGCCAGCGGGTCAAGGAGGCCATGAAATCCTCGGCCCTGCTGCTGGACGACGCCGCCGAGCTGGCAGGGCTGCCGGCCGACGACGTCGCCAGCGCCGCTGAGGCCGCCCGGACGGCAGGGCACGAGGGCAAGTACCTGCTCACCCTGATCCAGCCGAGCAACCAGCCGGCCATGTCCGCCCTGGAAAACCGGGAAGTGCGCCGCCGCCTCTACGAGGCCTCGCTCGCCCGTGGCAGTGCCGGCGGCAGCCTGGACGTCCTCGAACTGGTGACGTCCATGGCCCGGCTGCGGGCGGAGAAGGCCACGCTGCTCGGCTTTGCCAACTACGCCGAACTGACCGTGGACCGGCAGACGGCCCCGGACTTCGGAGCCGTACAGGCCATGATGGACCGCCTGGCACCCGCCGCCGTCCGGAACGCCGACGCGGAAGCCGCCGCCTTGGCGGAGACCGCCGGCCACCCTCTCGAAGCCTGGGACTGGTCGTACTACTCCGCCAAGGTCCGCCGCGAACGCTACGCGGTGGATGAACAGGCGATCCGGCCCTACTTCAGCCTGGACAAGGTATTGCGCGACGGCGTCTTCTACGCGGCGACGTCCCTGTACGGGATCACGTTCCACGAACGCGCGGATCTGGCCGGGTACCACCCCGACGTCCGGGTCTGGGAAGTCCGCAACGCCGACGGCTCGGAGCTCGGCCTGTTCCTGGGCGACTACTACACGCGGGAAACCAAGCGGGGCGGCGCCTGGATGAATTCACTCGTGGAACAGTCTTCCTTGCTGGGCACCAAGGCCGTGGTCATCAACAACCTCAACATTTCGAAGCCGCCCGCGGGTGAGCCCACGCTGCTGACCCTTGATGAGGTCCGGACGGTCTTCCACGAGTTCGGACACGCCCTGCACGGCTTGTTTTCCGATGTCACGTACCCGCGCTTCTCGGGCACCTCCGTGCCCCGGGACTTTGTCGAATACCCTTCCCAGGTCAATGAAATGTGGATCATGTGGCCGGAGGTCCTGGCCAACTATGCACGGCACCACGCCACCGGCGAGCCGCTGCCGCAGGATGTGGTGGACAGGCTGAACGAGTCCCGGCTGTGGGGCGAGGGCTTCGCCACCACCGAATACCTGGGGGCCGCGCTGCTCGACCTCGCCTGGCATGTCCTGGCGGCCGAGGACGTGCCCGCCGACGCGGCGGCGTTTGAGGCCAAGGCGCTCGCTGCGGCGGGCGTGGCCCACAGCCTGATCCCGCCCCGCTATCGGACCGGTTACTTCCAGCACATCTTCGCGGGCGCCGGATACGCCGCCGGGTACTACTCCTACATCTGGAGCGAAGTCCTGGATGCCGACACCGTCGAATGGTTCACCGAAAACGGCGGACTGAGCCGGGAGAACGGGGACCGTTTCCGCACGGAGCTGCTGGCCCGCGGCAACAGCCGGGACCCGCTGGACTCGTTCCGGACGTTCCGCGGCCGCGACGCCAGGCTGGAGCCGCTGCTGAAACGCCGAGGGCTCGAGTAACTTTCCCCAAAACAACGACGCCGGGCGGTCACCCAAGAAGGTGACCGCCCGGCGTCGTTCATAACCAAAGCACCTCAAGCCGAGGGCAATGGCAATCCGGCAGCGCGTTCGACTGCTTCTCCACAAACTCGGCGCCGAGGCGCCTCGTCTATGGAGCCTCGGCAGTCTCTCTTATTAAGACAAAGGAGCTAGAGCCGATTGCCGCCAAGGATCAGCGCCGTCCGGCGCCCAGAAGTGAGACCTACCAGCCGCGCTCGGCGAGGCGGTGCGGCTGCGGGATC
>NZ_JAFNLL010000025.1 GCF_017368795.1 Arthrobacter cavernae
GCTACGAGCGCTCCCTGGACGTCATCACCCAGGGCCGGGACCACGGGATGGTCACCAAGTCCAACCTCATCCTGGGCATGGGCGAAACCCGCGAGGAGATCTCCGAGGCCCTCGCGGACCTGCACGCCGCGGGCTGCGACCTGGTCACCATCACCCAGTACCTGCGCCCGAGCGAGCGGCACCTGCCCGTGGACCGCTGGGTCAAGCCCCAGGAATTCGTGGACCTCGCCACCGAGGCCGAGGAACTCGGCTTCCTGGGCGTCATGTCCGGGCCCCTGGTCCGCTCCTCCTACCGCGCCGGCCGGCTCTGGGCCACCGCCATGCGCAAAAAAGGCCGGCAGATCCCCGCCCACCTGGCCCACATCGCCGAGGGCATCCAGGACTCCGGCACCACCCGCCAGGAAGCCCGCACCATCCTCGCCGCCCACGCCGGCTAGGAGCAGCATCATCAAGTCATAAGGACCGGACCCCGGCAAGACCGGAGTCCGGTCCTAGACGTACATCACGTAGAATTAAGGCACTATGGCGAACTCCCCTGATTCCAGCAAGACGACCCCGTCGGCCGACGCTCCCAAGCGTGGGCTGTTCAACCGCAAGCGCAAGGAAGCGAAGGCCAAGAAGCCGAGCCAGCTGAAGCAGATCGGCGAGGTCTTCAAGATGACCCGCCGCAACGACCCCCAGGTCGTCTGGCTGATGCTCCTCGCTTTCCTTGCCATCGTCGCCGTCAGCTTCCTGGTCGGCTTCCTCCTGGAAAACTGGGTCACCGGCCTGATCATCGGCATTCCGCTGGGTCTGCTCGCCGCCGTCTTCATCCTCTCGCGCCGGGCCGAGCGCGCCGCTTTCGCGCAGATCGAGAACCAGCCGGGCGCCTCCGGCGCGGCTCTGGGCACGCTGCGCCGTGGCTGGATCACCCAGGACCAGCCGGTTGCCGTCAACCCGCGCACCCAGGACGCCGTGTTCATGGCAATCGGCCGCCCCGGCGTCGTTCTTGTCGCCGAAGGGCCCTCGCACCGCATCAAGCCTCTGGTCGACGCCGAGCGCAAGCGCCTGGCACGCATCCTCCCGAACGTCACCATCCACGTCATTGAAAGCGGCCGCGGCGAAGGCCAGGTGCCCCTCAACCAGATTGCCAAGAACATGGGCAAGCTCAAGAAGGAACTCACCAAGATCGAGGTCAACGCCGTCAGCAAGCGCATCAACTCGCTGGGCAACCGTCTGCCGATCCCCAAGGGCATCGACCCGTACAAGGCCCGCCCGGACCGCAAGGCCGCCCGCGGACGTTGATCGTTCCACGTAAAAGCGCCCCGCCTCCTGGTGTCCAGGAGGCGGGGCGCTTTCGTGTGCAGCTGCGCTTTCGTGTCTGCAGTTTTGTCGGAGGGAAGGCTACATCCGGATGAGGATGGTGTTCATGGCCTTGTCATGGATGCCGCGCTGGTCCGGATCAAAGATGACCGCGGGGATCACGAGGCACAGGAGCAGGGTGCGGACCAGGGCCGCGAGCGGGCCCGCAGAGCCGCCGCCGAGCCGGACCACGTGGATTCCGGCGATCCGGTGCCCGATGCTGTAGCCGAGGGTGCCGATCAGGAGGATCTGCTCGGCGGCAAACACCGCCAGGGTGGCCCACTGGTTGCCGCCGAAGGCGAAGTTGCTGATGACCAGGGCAAGGGTCCAATCAATGGCGATCGCCAGGATGCGGCGTCCTGCCCGCGCCATCGAACCGGGGCCGGACTCGGGAAGGCCGAGCCTCTCGCCCGGGTACTTGGAGATGCCGGAGGTATCCGGTCCGGTGAGCCATGAGCCAATGTCTTTGCGATCTACCACCCTTCAAGACTAACGGCTGCGGCTTTCAGTGCCCGACGGCGGGGGCTTCTTCGGGGGTGTCCGCCCGCCTTGCGCTGCCTGGGCTGTTCACCCGTTGGACGGCAATCGCCAGTGAATATGGAGTGCGGCTAGCGTTAACGCGGCAGATGTTTCTGTAACCTGCCCGAAACAATACGGATACTCCAGGGAAATCCCATGTCCCTAAGGTTGTATAAGTTGCTAGCCACGGCGGCAAGGGGGAGATTTTTGTGTCTCCCCCTATCGCATTGCGCTGGACCAGACGGCCTCCTGGCCTGTTACTTGATATGCGTAAGGAGCATAGATGTTCAAGACCGCGGACGAAGTCCTCCAGTTCATCAAAGACGAAGACATCAAGTTCGTCGATATCCGCTTCACCGACCTGCCGGGCGTCCAGCAGCACTTCAATGTGCCGGCCAAGAGCGTAGACCTCGACTTCTTCGTCCACGGTCAGCTGTTCGATGGCTCCTCAATCCGCGGCTTCCAGGGCATCGCCGAGTCCGACATGCAGCTCATCCCGGACGTCACCTCGGCCTTCGTGGACACGTTCCGCATCGAGAAGACGCTCGCACTGAACTTCTCCATCGTGAACCCGCGCACCGGTGACCCGTACCACCGCGACCCGCGTGGCGTGGCTGAGAAGGCTGAAGCCTACCTCGCCTCCACCGGCATCGCCGACACCGCGTTCTTCGCTCCCGAGGCCGAGTTCTTCGTCTTCGACAACATCCAGTACCAGTCCTCCCCGCAGGGCAGCTTCTACAAGATCGACTCCGAAGAAGCCCACTGGAACACGGGCCGCAAGGAAGAAGGAGGCAACCTCGGCTACAAGACCCCCGTCAAGGGCGGTTACTTCCCGGTTGCCCCGACCGACAAGCAGGCTGACCTGCGCGACGCCATGTGCGTCGAGCTGGACAAGGCCGGCCTTGAAGTTGAGCGCTCGCACCACGAAGTTGGCTCCGCCGGCCAGGCAGAAATCAACTACAAGTTCACCACGCTGACCTCGGCTGCCGATGACCTGCAGAAGTTCAAGTACGTCATCAAGAACACCGCTGACGCGTGGGGCAAGTCCGTCACCTTCATGCCGAAGCCGGTCTTCGGTGACAACGGCTCGGGCATGCACTGCCACCAGTCGCTGTGGAGCAACGGCGAGCCGCTGTTCTACGACGAGAAGGGCTACGCCGGCCTCTCAGACATGGCCCGCTGGTACATCGGCGGCCTGCTGAAGCACTCCTCGGCTGTTCTGGCCTTCACCAACCCGACCGTCAACTCCTACCGCCGCCTGGTCAAGGGCTTCGAAGCTCCGGTCAACATGGTTTACTCGCAGGGCAACCGCTCCGCCGGTATCCGCATCCCTATCACGGGCTCCAACCCGAAGGCCAAGCGCATCGAATTCCGCGCTCCGGACCCCTCCTCGAACCCGTACCTGGCATTTGCTGCCCAGCTGATGGCCGGCATTGACGGCATCCGCAACCGCATCGAACCCCCGGCTCCGATCGACAAGGACCTCTACGAGCTCCCCGCCGAGGAAGCCAAGGACATCCCCAAGGCTCCGGGTTCCCTCGAGGAAGCCCTCGAAGCACTGCGCGAGGACAACGAGTTCCTGCAGGCCGGCGGCGTCTTCACCCAGGACCTGATCGACACCTGGATCGAATACAAGTACGAGAACGAAATCAAGCCGCTCGCGCTGCGCCCGAATCCGTACGAGTTCGAGCTCTACTACAGCTGCTAGTCAGAACACGCGGCTAAACGGGGTTTAGTCCGGAGAAATCTGGATTCCCCACACGAGAAGGGGCCACAGGCATCACGCCTGTGGCCCCTTCTCTGCGTTTCGGCCAGGTGTTCGAAGCCTTAGCCACGCAACGACACTCAAGGAGGCCAGCGGGACCGAACGCCCCCTGCTAACGGCTTGGGCGGTCGCGCGTCCACGTCTTCCACGAGCGGACAAGGTTCACGGACGCCACGAAAAGCCCGCAGGACAGGAACACGGCCCACACAATGTCGGCAACGTACGGGTGCATCACGACCCCCTGTGCAGCGGGTGGCGGACGTCCCCGAATCCGTTGAGTTCGAGCGGGGCTACTTGGTGGGCTGTGAACGCCTTGCTCATATCGAGTCCTGTCGGTCGGTTACGCCCCCGTTACCAGCCATCGCGGGGTCTGGAATGCCGCAATTGTACCGCTTGGACCAGCCTACTTATAGGCTCCCACGGCATCTTCCAGCGGGCCGCAATTGTTTAGGAAGCGCTCCAGTCAGGGCGCGTCACCCCGGAACGCCACGTACATGATCCGCTGCGGCCCGGCATCCCCGCCGAGGTACTGCCCGTGGTCGGTGAACCCGGCCTTCACGTAGGCGGCCTGCCCGGCCGGGTTCCGTTCATTGACGGAGAGCACGACGCCGGCCTGGCCGCCACCCAGCCGCCGCGTCAGTTTCCGGGCTTCCTCCACCGCGGCTGCCGCGGCCAGTGTCCCGAGGCCTCTCCCCTGCTGCCGCTTGTCGATCAGGAAGCCGCGCAGCAGCCAGGCCGAATCGTCGTCCGGCCAGCCTGCAAGCCGCGCCGCCCCGGGCTGCAGGGTCAGGACGCCCACGGCCGTCCCTCGGGCTTCGATGACATACGGCAGCCGGGCCTCCTCCTCGAGGCCCAGGAGCATCATCCGGAAGGGGTCGCCGACAAAGTCGATCTGCCCCGCGGCCAACTCCATCCCGGCGACCGCACCGAGCTGGATGGCGCGGGCGTCGTCGTCGAGCATTTTCAGCGGGATGAGCCATACAGAGTCAAGCATCCCCCGAGCCTACCGAACGGCGGGGCCCGCCGGATTTATGCCAAGGCGACCGCCACATGGGCGGTGGCGGCCGCAGAGCTGCTTCGCCTCGGCCCGCTGTAGGAGGGCATGCCGGCAGGGTCCATCCACGCGATCTCCCAGAGGCGGCCGTCCCGGTCCTGGAAGCTCTGCGTGTACATCCACCCCACGTCCTGGGCGTCGTTGGACACGGAACCGCCGGAAGCCAGCGCCTTGGCGAGCATGTCGTCACAGGCCTCCTTGCTTTCCGCGGAGCGACATGATCACCTCGGTGCCGACGGAGGCGTCGTCATTGAGAATCATGCAGGCGCATTCTCATCAGTGAGCTTCGGGCGTTGGCAGAAACCGGAAGCACTCTGCGGTCGACATGCAACTGATAGAGAAACGATTAACCTACGGCATCACGTTTTCCGTAAAAGAGGCCTCCCGCCCGGAAACTGAACGAATCCGGGCGGAAAGCCCCGTCACTTCGGCCTAACTCGGTGATGAATCTACGGAGCCGGGGCTCAGAAGGCCTGGTCGAAGCGGAAGAGGAACGCGGCCGTGGCATCGCGGTGTACATCTTCAAATGGGTGGAAGGTGCCGTCCGGGAAACCGGTGGTGATGCCGTTGGACGCCAGCCAGGTGACTTCCTTGTAGAACTGGCTCGCCGGTGTCATATCGCTGAAGGGCGAGACGGCCGGCGGCGTGAACTCAGGTTCACCCTCGAGCCGGAAGATGAAGGCAGCCATGTCCTTGCGGTTCACGGCCATCTGCGGTCCAAACGTGGTGGGCGTGATTCCCATGGTTATGCCGGTGTTCTTGAGCCATACGATCTCCTCGAAGAACTGGTGGTCCGTCGGGACATCGGTGAACGGTGACGTGGCCGGCAAGTCGACATTGGGGGATCCCGAGAAACGGAACAGGAACGCTGCCATGGCGGCGCGGTTGACCGAGCTCAGCGGACGGAAGGTGCCGTCGGTGAAACCTTCCGTGATACCCCGGTCCTTCATCCAGGTGATCTCAGTGGCGAACTGGTGGGCCGCGGAGACGTCGATGAACGGCCCTTCGAGCTGGCCCTCTTGCTCAATGTTGGGGCCCTCGCCTGGACCGGGGCCCTCCGCCTGGGGAAGGGCCGCACCGGCCGGACCTGACACCAGTGTCGCCAGCAAGGTCCCGGCTGCCAGCCCCGTCACCACCTTTCGAAGTAGGTGCCGTCCCCTGTCTGATCCTGGCCTGCGAAATTCCGTCTGCTCCATGGAACAATCTCCTTGTCGTCGAGGGAAACCACTTCAGCCCGCGGTTGCCCGTCCGCTCACTGTGCTTTGCAAAGCTTGGGAAAACCCTTGTTGCAAGCTTGGGAAAACCCTTGGGACCCGAGCGGCGATTCTCTGCTTTCCTGAGCCGGGCACCTGTGGAGGATGGCCGCGTGCCGGAACTCTTCGCCTTGGCCTGCCGGATGCCGTCCCGGACGATCTCCGTGATACGCGCCGGAGTTCAGGCTGAGTGTCAGCACACCAGCCACCCAGAAGTCGATGGGCTGGCCTATCAGCTGCGGGATGCCGAAGTAGAAGAAGACCGCCATACCAGCAGCGGCGTGCCGCGGAAGACGCTGACGAACATGGTGGCGATACCGCGTGTCAACGCCAACCGCGGAACACCCACGCTCGTGGAAGTCTTCTGGAAACCCCTGAACAAGCCGATCAGAATAGCCTGGTACTGGCCCTTCGACTTCAGTTCCGCCGGACTCCAGGAGACCGGCAAAGTACTTATGGAGGCTACCCGTTATTTACCGTGGGTAACCCGCATTTACCGTGGGTCTGTACCCCGGCTGACGGGCATCAGGTGCCGTAGAACTGCTTCTCGAACACTGCACGGGCGCGGCGGCTCAGGCGCAGGTAGTCTTCCTCGAACTGGGCCGCAATGCCCGGCGTGTAGCCGCACCAGCGTGCCACGGCTTCCAGATCTCGCCGGGACGAGGGCAGCACATCGGAGGCCCTCCCGGTCACGACGACATTGGCCGAGCGGATCCTGCTGGCCAGCCACCAGGCCTTCCGCAGCAGTCCTGCGTCCCCCTTGCCCAACAGGCCCAGGGACTCCGCCGCGGCCAGCGCCTCGAGCGTCGAGCTGGTCCGCAGCTCCGGATGCCTGCCGGCATGCTGCAGCTGGAGCAGCTGCACCAGCCACTCGACGTCGCTGAGCCCGCCGCGTCCCAGCTTGACGTGCCGTGCCGGATCGGCCCCGCGGGGCAGCCGTTCGGACTCCACGCGGGCTTTGATCCGGCGGATCTCCCGGAGGTCCTGTTCGGCCAAGGCCTCCGGGTAGCGGATGGGATCGATCAGGGAGAGGAAGTCGGCAGCCAGTCCATCCGAGCCCGCCATCGGCCGGGCCCGCAGCAATGCCTGGGCTTCCCAGATCAAGGACCACCGCCGGTAGTACTCCGCATAGGACTCCAGCGAGCGGACCATGGCACCGTTCTTGCCCTCGGGGCGGAGGTCGGCATCCACCACCAGCACGCGCTCGGCCATGATGGCCGGCTTAAGGGGCTGCGTCAGCAGGCTCGAGATGTGCCCGACGATCGCCGTTGCCTGCTCCTGGGCCTCTTCCTCCGGGAACCCGGGCAAGGCGCGGTGGACGTACATGACGTCGGCATCGGAGCCGTAGCCGATCTCGCGACCACCCTGCCGGCCCATGGCCACCACCAGGACTTCGGTCTTGAGCGGTGCTGTGGCCGAGACGATGTTCTCGGCCACGTGGAGGGCGCCCAGGACGGCGGCGCGGTCCGTGTCGGCCAGGGCGAGGCCCACCTCCTCCTGGTCCAGAAGACCTGAGCTGTCGGCGATGGCGATGCGCAGTGTCTCGCGGCGCCGGATGAGCCGGATCAGGCGCATGGTCTTCTCCGGCTCGGCATGCCGGGACATCTTGGACTGAATTTCCTGCCACTGTGCCTCGAAGGAGATGGGCAACAGTTCCTTGTCGTTGCCCAGCCAGGCCACCGATTCGGGCGAGACCTCCAGCAGGTCCGCCATCAGCCGTGAGTTGGCCAGGACGTGGCAGAGCCGCTCGGCGGCTGCCTGGGAATCCCGGAGCATGCCGAGGTACCAGTGCGTGGTTCCCAGCGCCTCGCTGACGCGCCGGAAGCCAAGCAGGCCGGCGTCGGGGTCCACCCCCTCGGCGAGCCAGCTGAGCAGGACAGGAAGCAGCTGCCGCTGGAGGGCCGCACGCCTGCTGACGCCGCCGGTCAGGGCCTCGATGTGCCGCATGGCACCTGGCGGATCCAGGTAGCCCAGTGCGGCGAGGCGGCCCTGGGCCGCCTCGGGCGTCAGCCGGGCGTCTTCGCTGCTCAGCGCCGCTGCGGTGTTCAGGAGCGGACGGTAGAAGATGCGGTCGTGCAGTTCCCGCACCGAGCGCTTGGTCTTCTGCCAGGTCCCGATCAACTGGTCCGGGTGCGGCCGTTCGGTGCTGAACGGGCCCAGGACCGCTTTCGCCAGGAACCGCTGCGCCTCGGCGCTGGCCGGCATGAGGTGCGTGCGGCGCATCTGGAAAAGCTGGATCCGGTGTTCGAGCAGGCGCAGGTAACGGTAGGCGTTGTCGAAGGCAGCGGCGTCCGCCCGTCCGATGTAACCACCGGCGGACAGGGCGGCGATGGCTGAGGTGGTGTCCCGGCGGCGCAGTGATTCGTCCGACTTGCCATGCACCAGCTGGAGCAGCTGCACAGTGAATTCGACATCCCGCAACCCACCGCGCCCCAGCTTGATCTGGCGCTGTTCCTCGGCGGCGGGGATGTTGTCGGTGACGCGGCGGCGCATGGCCTGGACGGATTCCACAAAGCCCTCACGGCCGGCGGAAGCCCAGACGAGCGGCTGCACGGCGTCCTCGTAGCGGGCACCCAGTTCCTTGTCTCCGGCGATCGTCCGGGCTTTGAGCAGCGCCTGGAACTCCCAGCTTTCAGCCCAGCGCGCGTAGTAGCTCAGGTGCGAGGCGAGGGTGCGGACCAGGGGGCCGGACTTTCCTTCCGGCCGCAGATTGGCGTCCACTTCCCACAGCCCGGGTTCCGGGGCCGGGGAGGAAATCACCCGGGAGATGCCGGCCGCAAGGGCCGTCCCGATCGTGGCCGCACGGGCGTCTTCCAGCCCGGACGCCTCGATGACGTAGATGACGTCGACGTCGGAGATGTAGTTCAGTTCGCGGGCACCGCACTTGCCCATCCCGATGACGGCAAGCCCGACGGCGGCGATCTCGGCGGCGTCGAACTGGCCGGCGGCTTCGGCGCGAGACACCGCGAGGGCGCCCTCGATCGCGGCGCCGGCGAGATCGGCGAGTTCGGCCCCGACGGCAGGCATGTAGTCCTGTGGCGACGCGGCGCACAGGTCCTTGATGGCCAGTTCCGCCAGTCCGCGGCGGTAGGCGGTGCGCAGGGCCGCGTAGGCGGGCACACCAGTCAGCCCGGCCACCGGACGGGGCGAACCCGGCTCGGCCCGGACGCTGCGCAGGAACCGGGAACGCAGCTCCTCGGCATCAGTCGGCACCGGTTCCGGGCTGACCCGGACGTTGAACACGTCCAGGTGCTCGGGGCGCCGGATCAGGAATTCGCCGAGGGCCTCGGAGGCTCCCAGCAGGCGGAAGAGCGGCTCGCTG
The DNA here is from genome assembly GCF_017368795.1 of Arthrobacter cavernae. Classification (GTDB taxonomy): domain Bacteria; phylum Actinomycetota; class Actinomycetes; order Actinomycetales; family Micrococcaceae; genus Arthrobacter; species Arthrobacter cavernae. The sequence goes on from NZ_JAFNLL010000025.1 coordinate 9,255, forward strand.
GTGTCCGGATCGGCCGCGGCAAGGTCCTTCAGTGCCGGGTGCTTCTCGATCAGCCGGACCAGGGACTGCAGGGCCGTGTCCGGGTTCGCGGCAATCGAGAGGCCCGCGAACAGGGTGTCCTGGTCGATCCCCTCCAGCTCGGGCGCGCCAAGGAACCTCTCGCCCTTCTCAAGATCACTGAAACCGGCCGAGATGAGCCGACGTGCAAGGCTCATGCGGAGCGCCTAGAGAATGCCGAGATTGCGCTTGAGCTCGTACGGGGTCACCTGGAGGCGGTAGTCCTGCCATTCGGCCCGCTTGTTGCGCAGGAAGTGTTCGAACACCTGCTCGCCGAGGATCTGTGCCACAAGCTCGGATTCCTCCATGGCCCGGATGGCATCGTGCAGGCTGGCCGGCAGCGGGGCGTGGCCCATGGCCCGGCGTTCCGCCGAGGTCAGCGACCAGACGTCGTCCTCTGCCGCCGGGGGAAGCTCGTAGCCTTCCTCGATGCCCTTGAGCCCGGCGCCCAGGAGCACGGCGTAGGCGAGGTAGGGGTTCGTGGCCGAATCGATGCCGCGGTATTCGATCCGGGCGGACTGGCCCTTGCCCGGCTTGTACAGGGGCACGCGGACCAGGGCGGAGCGGTTGTTATGGCCCCAGCTCAGGTAGCTTGGTGCCTCGCCGCCGCCCCAGAGCCGCTTGTACGAATTCACGAACTGGTTGGTGACTGCCGTGAATTCGGGGGCGTGCTTGAGGATGCCGGCGATGAACTGCCGCGCCGTCTTGGAGAGCTGGAACTCGGCGCCGGCCTCGAAGAAGGCGTTGGTGTCGCCTTCGAACAGGGAGAAGTGCGTGTGCATGCCCGAGCCCGGGTGGTCCGTAAACGGCTTCGGCATGAACGTGGCGTAGGTGCCCTGCTGCAGGGCCACTTCCTTGATGACGGTGCGGAACGTCATGATGTTGTCCGCGGTCTGCAGGGCATCGGCGTAGCGCAGATCGATTTCGTTCTGGCCGGGGCCGCCCTCGTGGTGACTGAACTCGACCGAGATGCCCACCGACTCCAGCATCGTCACCGCGGTGCGGCGGAAGTCCTGGGCCACGCCGCCGGGGACGTGGTCGAAGTAGCCGCCTTCATCCACGGGAACGGGGTAGCCGCTGGCGTCGAGCTCCTTGGACTTCAGGAGGTAGAACTCGATCTCCGGGTGCGTGTAGCAGGTGAAGCCCATGTCGGCGGCCTTCGCGAGGGTGCGCTTGAGGACGTTGCGGGGATCGGCGGCCGAGGGCTCACCGTCCGGCGTCAGCACGTCGCAGAACATCCTGGAGGTCTGCTCGGTTTCGCCGCGCCAGGGCAGGATCTGGAAGGTGGAGGGGTCCGGCTGGGCCAGCATGTCGGATTCGAACACACGGGCCAGTCCTTCAATGGCGGAACCGTCGAAGCCCAGGCCCTCCTCAAAGGCGCCCTCGACTTCCGCCGGAGCCAGCGCCACTGACTTCAGCGAACCCACGACGTCGGTAAACCACAAGCGTACGAAGCGCACGTCACGCTCTTCGATCGTCCGCAAAACGAACTCTTGCTGGCGGTCCATGGGGCCTCTTTCTCCGGTTCTAACGTCCACGCCGCGGCTCCAGGATACGGAGGCGCGCGGCAGCTCAGCTTTTACTCTACTAAGCATTGGCGCCGAATGGCGGCGGCGCGGACACCACGTAACACAGCGTTTACAAACGGGGCTCCGGGGCTGTCCCGGTGGCCCGGGCCGCCGGCACGGCTTAGGCTCTATCCATGGCCCCAAGCAACCATCCCGAGTCCAGCACGCCCAGCGAGACCACGGCGCCCTATGGCACCGGCCCGGCAGCCGCCGCCGCGCCGCCAGCCGGCGACGCAAAGAAACCCCTTGCCCGGATCCGGACGCACCACCTGCAGCAGGCCAAGAACGACGGCGGACATTTCGCCATGCTCACGGCCTACGAGCAGTACACGGCCGAGATCTTCGACCAGGCCGGCATCGAGGTGCTGCTGGTGGGCGACTCGGCGTCGAACAATGTCTTCGGCAACGAAACAAGCCTTCCGGTCACTGTGGACGAACTCCTCCCTCTGTGCCGGGCAGTTGCGCGCTCCGCGCACCGCGCCCTGGTGGTGGCGGACCTGCCGTTCGGCAGCTACGAGGTCTCAGCAGAACAGGCCGTGGCCACCGGCGTCCGATTCCTCAAGGAGGGCCTGGCCCACGCCGTCAAGATCGAAGGCGGCGCGTTCTACGCCAGCACCGTGCGCGCCATGGTCCAGGCCGGCATCCCCGTCATGGCCCACATCGGCTTCACCCCGCAGAGCGAACACTCGCTCGGCGGCTACCGGGTCCAAGGCCGCGGCGACGACGCACAGCGACTGGTTGACGACGCCGTGGCGCTCCAGGACGCCGGCGCGTTCTGCGTCCTCATGGAAATGGTGCCCGCCGAAACCGCCGCGGCCGTTGATGCCGCGCTGCGCATTCCGACCGTCGGCATCGGCGCCGGCAACGTCACCACGGGGCAGGTACTCGTGTGGCAGGACATGGCCGGGCTGCGCGGCGGCAAGATGGCCAAGTTCGTGAAGCAGTACGCGGACCTGCGCGGCATCCTCAGCGAGGCCGCCACGGCCTACGGCGAGGATGTCCGCTCGGGCCAGTTCCCCGGCCCCGAGCACTCCTTCTAGAGCTTGGGTGGATTCTTAGGGCCGGACGGAGATTCCTGGGGCCGGCTCACCCTTGCGGTGTGCCGGCACTGTCCTCGACTTTGATGGCGGAGACTTCAAATTCTAGGGTGATCTTGTCCGACACGAGCACGCCGCCGGAGTCCAGAGCCGTGTTCCATTTGAGACCGAAGTCCTGGCGGTCGATGCGCCGTGATCCTTCAAATCCCGCCCGCAGGTTTCCCATGGGGTCGCGCTCCACGCCGATGAAGTCCATCGGAACCGCTATCTCCTTGGTGACGCCCCGGATGGTGACGTCCCCGTTGACGATAAAGTGGCCCTGATCCACCTGGTCAACACGGTTGCTGATAAAGGTGATCTCGGGGAAGTTCGGCGCGTCAAAGAAGTCGTTGGTACGTAGGTGCTGGTCCCGGTCTGCGTTGCGCGTATCAATGCTCGCCACCTTGATAGTCAGCCGAACGGAGGACTTATCCGGATGTTCGGCATCCGCATTGATGGCGCCGTCGAAGTCATTGAATGCACCGCGGACCTTGGTAACCATGGCGTGACGGGTGGAGAAGCCGATCCTCGTATGAGTGGGGTCGAAGCGCCACTCTCCGGAATAATCCGACATGAGTTCGGTCATTGTGAAATCCTCCTGTGCACGGATCCGGTACGCCACGGACGTTCCGGAATTGCCTAAACACTAACATCCTGCCCGAGCCGCACTCCGGGAACGCAACACTAGTCTTCCTCGCCCTTCTCCCAGGCTTCGTTGCGCGCCTTGACTTTTTCCAGGGCGTGCTCGGCTTCTTCGCGGGTCTTGTACGGCCCGATCAGCTGCGTCCAGTCAGACATGGCGTCTTCTTCGACCTCATGGGTCTTGACGTTGTACCAGAACTCCGTCACGTTTCCTCCTCGGTGCGTGGGCCACGCCTGCGCGTAACGTAGGCAGGCTCACCGGCAAATGCCGGGCTTTTGTTACTTGCGTCTCGTGGGTGCCTTATATGATCAATCTATGCCTTCTCTCGCTTCGACTGCACCCATCGGCACGCTCACCCAAGGAGCCGTCAGCCCCGGGCTGCCCGTACCGGCGTCGATCCCCCGCCCCGAATACGTGGGCAAGAAGGCCCCGGCGAAGTTCACGGGTTCCGAGATCAAATCCGTGGAAACCATCGAGCGCATCCGCATCGCCAGCAGGATCGCAGCCCAGGCCATTGTGGAAGTCGGCAAGCACATCCAGCCGGGCGTCACCACGGACCAGCTGGACAAGATCGGCCACGAGTTCCTCCTGGACCACCAGGCCTACCCCTCCACACTGGGCTACAGGGGCTTCCCCAAGTCCCTGTGCTCCTCCCTCAACGAAGTGATCTGCCACGGCATCCCCGACTCCACGGTTGTCCAGGACGGCGACATCCTGAACATCGACATCACCGCGTTCATCGGCGGCGTGCACGGAGACACCAACTACACCTTCCTGGTGGGCGACGTGGACGAGGAGTCCCGTCTGCTGGTTGAGCGTACGCAGGAGTCGCTCAACCGCGCCATCAAGGCCGTGGCCCCGGGCCGCGAAATCAATGTGATCGGCCGTGCCATCCAGTCCTACGCCAAGCGCTTCGGCTACGGCGTGGTCCGGGACTTCACCGGCCATGGTGTGGGAGAGGCCTTCCACACCGGCCTCATCATCCCGCACTACGACGCCGCCCCGGCCTACAACACGGTGATCGAAACGGGCATGGTGTTCACCATTGAGCCCATGCTCACGCTCGGCACCATCGAGTGGGACATGTGGGCGGATGACTGGACCGTCGTCACCCGCGACCACAAGCGCACGGCACAGTTCGAACACACGCTGCTGGTCACCGAGACCGGCGCCGAAATCTTGACCCTCCCCTAAGCCCTCCGGAAGGTCGTCTGCAGCCACCGGGGCTGCGCCATGCCCACCCCTCCTGCCATGAACGGAAATGACTTGACCAAGAAGGACGAGAAGACCCACAACAACGCCCCGCTGATCGGCATCGATATCGGCGGAACCGGCATCAAGGGCGGCATCGTCGACCTCAAGAAGGGCAAGCTGCTCGGAGACCGCTGCCGCATCCCCACGCCGCAGCCTGCCACCCCCGAGGCCATTGCCGACGTTGTTGCCCAGATCGTGGAGGAGCTCTCGGCCCGGCCGGAGGCCCCCGCCGAAGGATCCCCGATCGGCGTCACCTTCCCCGGCATCATCCAGCACGGCGTGGTCCACTCGGCCGCCAATGTGGACAAGTCCTGGCTCGAAACCGATATCGACGCGGTGCTCACCGAGCGTCTCGGCCGCCCCGTTGAGGTCATCAACGACGCCGATGCCGCCGGCCTGGCAGAGGCCCGCTACGGTGCCGGCGAAGGCGTGGACGGTACCGTCTTGGTCATCACCCTCGGCACGGGCATCGGCTCGGCCTTCATCTTCAACGGCCAGCTCGTTCCCAACGCCGAGCTGGGCCACCTCGAAGTGGACGGACACGACGCCGAAACCAAGGCTTCCGCCGTCGCACGGGAACGGGATGAGCTGAGCTGGGACGAGTATGGGGTGCTGCTGAACCGGTACCTCCAGCACGTGGAGTTCCTCTTCTCCCCCGAGCTCTTCATCATCGGCGGCGGGATCTCCAAGCGCTCGGACGAATACTTCCCGCACCTGGAACTGCGGACCAAGATCGTCACGGCAGAGCTGAAGAACGACGCCGGCATCGTGGGTGCCGCACTCGAAGTCGCACTGCACCACAAGCTGGCCAAGTAGCGGTTTGAACCACCCCGGCCCTGATTCCATGCCGGCCGTTCCGGCGTCCCGGTGGCGATTGTCACCGGGACGGCCGGGGCATTGGCGCGGACGGCCCGACGGTCCTTGGATGCACACCGGCATCTGCCGGTGGTTGGGGACCGGTGGAGGCTGCGACTTCCCCTCCGCAGCCGCCACCGGAGCTAGAGCTGGCTCTTTCCGGAGCCTTGTGCCTGGACTTCCCGCCCGGCGGCGGCGTCCTTGGCCTGGACCTGGGCTTGGCCTTGAGCTTGGGCCTCGTGGCGCAGGAGCGAAATGGCGGACTCGAAGTCCTCAAGGGACTCGAAGGCCTGGTAGACACTGGCGAAGCGAAGGTAGGCCACTTCATCAAGCTTCCGGAGCGGGCCAAGGATGGCCAGGCCCACTTCGTGTGCGTTGATTTCCGCCGCGCCGTTGGAACGGATGACCTCTTCGACTTCCTGGGCCAGCATGGCGAGGTCGTCCTCCGTGACGGGCCGCCCTTGACAGGCTTTGCGCACGCCATTGATGACCTTGATCCTGCTGAACGGTTCGCCCACACCTGAGCGCTTGATGACCGACAGGCTGGTGGTTTCCACGGTGGTGAAGCGGCGTCCGCATTCCGGGCACTGCCGGCGACGGCGGATGGAGGATCCGTCGTCGGCCATGCGGCTGTCCACGACGCGGGAGTCAGGGTTGCGGCAGAACGGACAATACACGTTGGGCCTCCCTGATCGGATCCGGCAGCCCTGCGGCGCCCGACGGGGCGGGAACGCAACTGGTGCCGGAAGTTTTGCTTCCGGCACCAGTTTACGTCCGAAACTACGGTAATGACAAGCTTGTCATTACTACATGTTGTGTCGGCTACCCATAGATGTAGTAGTCAGCCTTCGCTGGCGAAGCGGATCTTGACGGCGTCACCATGGCCGGGCAGATCCTCCGCACCGGACAGGCTCACGATGTGGCTGCTGACCTGTTCGAGGGCCGCCCGGCTGTAGTTGATCACCTGGACCGCGCGCAGGAACGTGGTGACGTTCAGGCCGGAGGAGAAGGCCGCGGTGCCGCTGGTCGGCAGGACGTGGTTGGAACCTGCGCAGTAGTCGCCGAGGCTGACCGGGCTGTAGTCGCCCACGAAAATGGCTCCCGCGTTGCGGATCCGGGCGGCCACGGCAGGCGCATCCGCCGTCATGATCTCCAGGTGCTCCGCCGCGTAGGCGTTGCACACAGCGATGCCCTGCTCGAGGTCATCCACCAGGATCACGCCGGACTGCGGCCCGGACAGCGCTTCGCGCACGCGGTCGCTGTGTTTGGTGGTGGCGGTCTGCCGCGCAAGTTCGACCGCGACGGCGTCGGCAAGTTCAGCGGAATCGGTCACGAGGACCGAGGCCGCTTTGGGGTCGTGCTCGGCCTGGCTGATGAGGTCCGCGGCAACGAGTTCCGGGCGGGCCGTGGCATCGGCCAGGATGGCGATCTCCGTGGTGCCGGCCTCGGAGTCGATGCCCACCACACCCTTGACGAGCCGCTTGGCCGTGGCCACGAAAATGTTTCCCGGGCCAGTGACAACATCCACGGGCTCGATGGGCTCCTCACCGTCGGCCCCGGGAACACCGTAGGCGAAGGAAGCAATGGCCTGGGCGCCTCCGATGGCGTAGACCTCATCGATGCCCAGCAGCGCTGCGGCGGCAAGGATGGTGGGGTGGGGCAGGCCGCCGAAGTCCTTCTGCGGCGGCGAGGCCAGGGCGATCGACTCGACGCCTGCGGCCAGTGCAGGGACCACGTTCATGATCACGGAGGACGGGTACACGGCCAGGCCGCCGGGGACGTACAGGCCGACGCGGCCCACCGGGATCCAGTTCTGGCTCACCACGGCGCCGTCCGCCAGTTCGACGTCGACATTTGCCGGGCGCTGCCCCTCGGCGAAGCGCCGGGCACGGCTGATGGATTCCTCCAGGGCGGAGCGGACAGCGGGGTCAAGCTCCGCCAGTGCTCCGGCGAGTGCCGCAGCCGGAACACGTGTGTGGGACTGCTCGACGCCGTCGAACTTCTGCGCCAGTTCGCCGAGTGCCGCGAAGCCGCGCGAGCGCACTGCCGTGATGATGTCCAGGACCTTGCTCTCGGCGTCGGCCATCGTGTGATGCTGCGCCCGCGGGACGGCGGCGCGCAGTTCCGCCAGCGTCAGGCGGCGGCCGCGGAGGTCCAGGCTGCGGAAGTCCAGCGGCTGGGCGGTGGTGATGGCAGAGTTATCCGAAGAAGTGGTCACCCGCCCATTTTACGGTGCGCGCACCGCCCTGCGGTTTACCGGCGGTTTGCTACGGCCGGGCCGGGGCGCCGGAATCCGGCCTGTTCGTCATGAGGCTCCACAAGGTCAGCAGGAACGTGATGAGTGCCGTGGAGCCGGGCCAGAGGCAAAGCACGGCGAGCGAACGCAGGGAAAAGCCGGGGTCCGTGCCCAGGGCGGGATCGACGGCGGGCCCCCACCACTGGGCGGCCAGCAGTCCGGACAGCCAGGCGATCAGGCCACCCACGGCCCCGCCCGCGATGGCGAGAATCATGCGCTGCAGCGCCTCCGGTTTCCTGCTCTTGCCATCAAGGAGCACTGCAATAAAGCAGCCGGCCAAGAGGAACAAGGCCGCCAGGACAAGATCGCGGGGCAGCCAGGAGTCCGGGTTGGCCGTCGCGGCCAGCTCTGGGTTTCCGGACACCAGGTTCAGGCCGCCCGGGGCAAGCAGCCACCAGGCGAGGCCAAGGACGACGCCGGAGGCGGCGGGGATGGCGAGCCAACTGAGTTGGCGACGGCCCGGGCGAGGGAGGCCGCCGGCGGGCGCGGCGTCGGTCTGGCTGTTCCATACGGGCAGGGTCATGCAATTCACATTAACAAACCTTCACCGCCGCTCAACAAACAAACGGCCTTGTCCGGCCAGGGATACGCTGGGTAGAGAAACAGAAATACCGCATCGTACAGGAGATTGAGCACAGTGGCACCGGAAAATCCCGCCTTTGAACGGACCTTCAAGGAGATGTTCCGGAGGCATGCCGCCGGTGTCGCCATCATTACGGCCAATCTGGACGGCAAGCCCTTCGGCTTCACCGCTACCTCGGTGGCGTCCCTGTCGGCAGAGCCGCCACGCTTCACCTTCAACATGGCGCGCAGTGCCAGCTCCTGGCCTGCCGTGGCCAACTCCACTTACATCGGCGTGCACATGCTGGGCCTGGACAACCAGGAACTCGCCAACCGCTTCGCCCGGACGCGGGACCGCTTCGAGGGCGACCACTGGGAGCCGGGACCGTTCGATGTCCCCATCCTCAAGGACGTCACGGGCTGGCTGATCGGCAAGATACAGATGCGGCTGTCCTTCGAGAACAATGCCGTGGTGGTGGTGGAGGTGGTCGAAGGACAGCTCGGCGGCGACGGAACGCCCCTGCTGTACCACGACGGCGCCTACAGCCAGCCGGCACCGATCGACTACGAAATCTAGCCGTAGTCGGCCCGCGGCCGTGGGCCCGGGCTGCTGACCCGGCCCGACCCTGCGCTAGTTGTCCAGGCAGGCCGGGCCGAGCAGGACCTTCAGGTCGCCGAACAAGGATGGCGTGGGGTTGACCCGCAGGTGCACCGGCAGGGCCATGACCTCCACCCTGGTGTCCCCCGTCAGGTGCAGCCGCACTTCCGAGTTGCCGCGGTGCGTGCGGAGCACATCCCGCAGGTCTGTCACCACGGCCTCGGTGGCCTTGTGCGTGGGAAGCGTGATGACCAGGGGCCCGTTGACCCCTTCGCTGAGGTCTGGGACGGACATTTCCATGCAGTTCAGGGTGACGGCACCGTCGTCGCGCCTTTGCAGGCGTCCCTTGACCACCACGATCAGGTCCTCCGCCAGTACCGAGGCGATGGGCCCGTAGACCTGGCCGAAGAACATGACTTCGATCGAGCCGCCCAGGTCCTCGATTTCGGCGCGCGCATAGGCGTTGCCGCTGGCTTTTGCGATCCTGCGGCTCAGCGAGGTAATCATGCCGGCGATGGTGACGATCGCGCCGTCGTGGGGTCCTTCTTCGCCGATGATCGTGGTGATGGACTGGTCCGAGTGTTGGGTCAGCAGCCCCTCGAGGCCCTGCAGCGGGTGGTCGGAAACGTAGAGGCCCAGCATGTCGCGTTCGAAGGCCAGCTTGTCCTTCTTCTCCCATTCGGGCAGGTCCGGAATCTCCGTGGTCAGGGACGCCTCGGGTTCCTGGTCCTCGAAGCCTGCGAACAGATCGAACTGGCCGATCGCCTCGTTGCGCTTGAGCGTGATGACGGAGTCAATCGCTTCTTCATGGATCATGGCCAGGGCGCGGCGGTGATGGCCCAAGGAGTCGAACGCGCCGGCCTTGATGAGGGACTCGATGGTGCGCTTGTTGCAGACCACGGCCGGGACCTTCATGAGGAAGTCCTTGAACGAGGTGTAGGCGCCCTCGCTGGCGCGGGCGGCCACCATGGCTTCGACGACGTTGACGCCAACGTTGCGGATGGCCCCCATGCCGAAGCGGATGTCCTCACCCACAGGGGTGAAGTTGAGGGCCGACTCGTTGACGTCCGGCGGCAGGACGGTGATGCCCATGCGCCGGCACTCGTTGAGGTAGATGGCCGACTTGTCCTTGTCATCGCCCACCGAAGTGAGCAGGGCGGCCATGTACTCCGGCGCGTAGTGCGCCTTCAGGTACGCGGTCCAGTAGGAAATCACGCCGTAGGCGGCCGAATGCGCCTTGTTGAAGGCGTAGTCGGAGAACGGGAGCAGGATGTCCCACAGCGTCTTGACGGCGGCCATGGAGTAGCCATTGTCCTGCATGCCCTGCGAGAAGCCGGCGAACTGCTTGTCCAGTTCGGACTTCTTCTTCTTACCCATGGCGCGGCGCAGGATGTCTGCCTGGCCCAGGGAGTAGCCGGCCAGCTTCTGCGCCACGGCCATGACCTGCTCCTGGTACACGATCAGGCCGAAGGTCCCGCCGAGGATGTCTTCCAAGGGCTCCGCAAGCTCCGGGTGGATGGGGATGACGTCCTGGATCTTGTTCTTGCGGAGGGCGTAGTCGGTGTGCGCGTTGGCGCCCATGGGGCCGGGCCGGTACAGGGCCAGCACGGCGGAGATGTCTTCGAAGTTGTCAGGCTTCATGAGCTTGAGCAGGGACCGCATCGGCCCGCCGTCGAGCTGGAAGACGCCCAGGGTGTCGCCGCGGGCCAGGAGTTCGTAGGAGGCGGCGTCGTCCAGCGCCAAGCCCTCGAGGTCGAGCTCGGTGCCCCGGTTCATCTTGATGTTTTCCAGGGCGTCGGAAATGATCGTCAGGTTCCGCAGCCCCAGGAAGTCCATCTTGATCAGGCCGAGGCCCTCACTGGTGGGGTAGTCGAACTGGGTGATGACCTGCCCGTCCTGGATGCGGCGCATGACGGGAATGACATCGATGATGGGGTCCGAGGACATGATGACGCCGGCCGCGTGCACGCCCCACTGCCGCTTCAGGCCCTCGATGCCGAGCGCGGTCTCGAAGACCTTGGCCGCTTCCGGGTCGGTGGCGATGAGCTGGCGGAAATCGCCGGCCTCAGAGTAGCGCTTGGCTTCGGGGTTCTGGATGTCCGCCAGCGGAATGTCCTTGGCCATCACCGCGGGCGGCAGCGCCTTGGTGAGGGTTTCACCCATGCTGAACGGGTAGCCCAGCACACGGGAGGAGTCCTTGAGCGCCTGTTTGGTCTTGATGGTGCCGTAGGTGACGATCATGGCAACACGTTCGTCGCCGTACTTCCGGGTGACATAGTCGATCACTTCGGAGCGGCGCCGATCATCGAAGTCAACGTCGAAGTCGGGCATGGAGACGCGGTCGGGGTTCAGGAAGCGCTCGAAGATGAGGCCGTGCTCCAGCGGATCCAGGTCGGTGATGCGCATGGCGTACGCCACCATGGAACCGGCGCCGGAGCCACGGCCCGGACCCACCCGGATGCCGTTGTTCTTGGCCCAGTTGATGAAGTCGGCCACCACCAGGAAGTAGCCGGGGAAGCCCATTGAGGTGATGACGTCGAGCTCGTAGTCGGCCTGCTTGCGGACCTTGTCCGGAATGCCGTTGGGGTAGCGGTATTCCAGGCCGGTGGCCACTTCCTTGACGAGCCAGGAGGTCTCGTCCTCCCCAGGCGGGCAGGGGAAGCGGGGCATGTAGTTGGCGCCGGTGTTGAAGGAGACTTCACAGCGCTCGGCGATGAGCAGGGTGTTGTCGCAGGCCTCCGGGTGGTCCCGGAACAGCTCGCGCATCTCCTGGGGGGACTTCAGGTAGTAGCCGCTGCCGGAGAAGGCGAAGCGGGAGCCGCCGTTGTCGTACGTGGGCTCCAGGAGGGTGGAGCCGGACTGGATGGCCAGCAGTGCCTCGTGTGCCTTCGCGTCGTGCTCGTGCGTGTAGTGGAGGTCGTTGGTGGCCACCAACGGAATTTTCAGTTCCTTCGCCAGGCGCAGCAGATCGCCGGTGACCCGCCGTTCGATGTCCAGCCCGTGGTCCATGAGTTCGCAGAAGTAGTTCTCTGCGCCGAAAATGTCCCGGAACTCGGCGGCGGCTGCCACGGCTTCCTTGTACTGGCCCAGCCGGAGACGGGTCTGGACTTCACCCGAAGGACAGCCCGTGGTCGCGATCAGGCCTTCGGAGTGCGTGTTCAGCAATTCCCGGTCCAGGCGCGGCCACTTGCCGAAAACCGCGTCCAGCGAGGCAATGGACGAGGCCCTGAACAGGTTCCGCATGCCGGCGTTGTTGTAGCTCAGCAGGGTCATGTGGGTGTAGGAGCCACCACCGGAGACGTCGTCCTTGCGCTGGCTCTCGTCACCCCAGCGCACACGGCTCTTGTCGCCCCGGGCCGTCCCGGGAGTCACGTAGGCTTCAATGCCGATGATCGGCTTGATCCCCTTGTCCGTGGCCTTCTTCCAGAAGTCGAAGGCGCCGAAGAGATAGCCGTGGTCCGTGGTGGCGAGTGCGGGCATCCCGAGGCGCTCGGTCTCGTCGAACAGCTCACCGAGCCTGGCCGCGCCGTCGAGCATTGAATACTCTGTGTGGGTGTGCAGGTGGACGAACGAGGCATTGCTGGAAGTCACCACGACAGTCTACCGTCGCGGGGCCGGAACGGCTTTCGCCTGTCCGGGTTACTGCCCGGTTTGCCGCCGGAGCAGCGATGCCGCAACTCCGGCCTCAACGGCATAGAACACGAAGGGCGGGATGTCCTTGTTGATCGCCAGAACGGTGCCGAAAACGGGCACAGACACCGCTGCCGCGATCACGGCCGCGCGCGGGGCCGGCAGGCACGCCAGCGCCCCTGCCAGGGCCGACAGGCCGGCCACATGGAGCCAGGAGTAGGCCAGGAAGGGCCACGTGGCGCCCCGGCGGTGGGCGAAGCGCTCCAGATCACTGGCCCTGTCGGCCAGGCACCACACGAACAGGGGCGCCCCGGCGAGCAGCGACGCGGCTGCAAGGCCCGCAAGCTTCCGCGCTTTTCCGTGGGGCAGCCCGGCGGCAAGCCCGGCAAAAGCAGCGGGAACGACGGCGGTTCCCACCGCTGCCAGATGCTGCCCGGCAACCCAGCGCCAGCCGGATTTATCGAGGATTGCCAGGCGGGCTGCGGGGTCCTGCCTGAGGTACACGCGCTGGGCCGGCGAGATCCCCACACCCCAGAGCACGGCCCCGGCGACGACGGCCGCCGCCGGCCTGTTGAGCGTTCCGCCCTGGGCTCCGTGCACCGCGTGCCTCCTGCCGGACCGCCTGGTGTGCTGGTGTGTTGGTGTGCTGATCTATCAGCGTGCTGGTTCCAAAACGCTAGCCCCGGCCGCGGGCCGCGTCAACGGTGTACGGTGAACCGGACGTTCCGCTCAGGCGTCCCCGCTGGCGAGCAGGTCCAGGGCGTACTGCAGGTCTGCAGGGTAGTCGCTGGTGACTTCCACCCAGTCGCCGGTACGGGGGTGGGTGAAGCCAAGTTGGCGCGCGTGCAGCCACTGCCTGGTGAGCCCCAGATTGGCGGCCAGGCGGGGGTCCGCACCATAGGTGAGGTCGCCTGCGCAGGGGTGTCGCAGTGCGGCGAAGTGCACCCGGATCTGATGGGTGCGGCCCGTCTCAAGATGCACTTCCACCAGGGTTGCCTTGCCGAAGGCTTCCAGGACCTCGTAGTGGGTCACGGACGGGCGGCCGTCCTCGATCACGGCGAAGCGCCAGTCGTGGCCGGGATGGCGGCCGATGGGGGCGTCGATGGTGCCTTCCAGCGGATCGGGCAGACCCTGGACGACGGTGTGATAGACCTTGTCCACTGTGCGCTCCTTGAAGGCGCGCTTGAGGACGGTGTAGCCGTGCTCGGTCTTGGCGACCACCATCACGCCGGACGTGCCGACGTCGAGCCGGTGGACGATCCCGGCGCGTTCCGCGGCGCCGGACGTCGAGATCCGGTACCCGGCACCGGCCAGGCCGCCCACCACGGTGGGCCCGACCCAGCCCGGCGAGGGGTGTGCCGCCACGCCCACGGGCTTGTCAATGACAACGAAATCCTCGTCGTCCAGCAGGATCTTCAGGCCTTCCACAACTTCCTCCACGATTTCAAGGGGATCCCGCCGTTCGGGAATGGTGACGTCCAGCATGGTGCCGGCCACCAGCTTGGCGGACTTGCCAAGGGCGGCACCCGCGCAGCTGACGTTGCCTTCCGAGATCAACAGGGCGGCGGCAGAGCGGGAAATATCCAGGAGCTTGGCCAGGCCGGCGTCGGCCCGTGTCCCGCCGAGCTCCTCAGGAACTGCAACGGACTCACTCACCGGCGGTCTCCTCTTTGCTTGCTGCAGCCGCGGGGTCGCCTGCCTTGGCTTCCCGCTGCTGGCGCGAACCGTCCAGGCCGATCCCCCGCAGGGTCAGCAGGCAGATGATCACCACGCCTGAAACGACGGCGGAATCGGCGATGTTGAAAATCGCGAAGTTGGGCAGCTGGATGAAATCCACCACGTGTCCCATGGCGAAGGAGGGTTCCCGGAACAACCGGTCCGTCAGGTTGCCCAGGGCGCCGCCGAGCAGCAGCCCCAGGGAAAGGGCCCACCAGGCCGAACCAAGGCGGCGGAGCTGGAAGAGGATGGCCACGGACACGCCCGCCATGATGATCGTGAAGACCCAGGTGACGTTCTCGCCGATCGAGAAGGCCGCTCCCGAGTTGCGGATGAAATACCAGTGCAGCAGGGGCGGGAGTACGGGAATCCGCTCACCCTCGACCATGGTGCTGGTGACCCAAAGCTTGGTCAACTGGTCGAAGGCGTAGGCGAAGACGGCAAAACCGGCAAACAGCCAGAGCATGGCCGGGCGCCAGGTGTGGCGGACTGTGGGGGCCGGCGGTGTGGTGCCGTCCGTGTGTTCGTCGGTCATAGTGCTTTCATTCGGGAACCGTGGCGGGCTGCTGACTCTGCGTTAACAGCAGAGGCCGGCGGCCGAGGAGTCCTCAGCCACCGGCCTTCAGAATACTTGCTTAGACGTCAGCAGTCGCTTCGCCGACCTCGGGGGCCGCAACGGAACCACGGGCGTCAAGATCGCGCAGCTGGCCTTCGATGTAGGCCTTGAGGCGCGAGCGGTAGTCACGCTCGAAGCCGCGGAGCTGCTCAACCTTGCGCTCCAGGACGGAACGCTGCTGTTCCAGGGCGCCGAGGATCTTGCGGGACTTCTCCTGGGCATCGTTGACCAGGCCGGAGGCCTCGATCTGTGCCTCGGCGATGATCTTGTCCTTCTGCTGTGCACCGTCTGCGACGTGCTTGTCGTGCATCTGCTGGGCCATGGCCAGCAGGCCTGCAGCGGATTCGGCAGAGGCGGTGACAGCAGGCGCAGCGGGGGCCGGAGCAGCCGCGGCAGCAGCCTTCTCGGCTTCCTTTGCCTTGGCGGCGGCAGCCTTGGCTTCGGCCTCGGCCTTCGCCTCGGCTTCCTTGTCCACCTTGACGGGGGCAGGAACCTTTTCGACCACGGGAGCTGCGGCGGCAGCTGCGGGAACGGCGGTACCGCTCTCGCCCAGCTTCTTGCGAAGCTCGTCGTTTTCCTGGTTCAGGCGACGGAGTTCTACGACGATCTCGTCGAGGAAGTCGTCCACCTCATCCTGGTCGTAGCCTTCGCGGAACTTGGTCGGCTGAAAGCGCTTGTTGACAACGTCTTCTGGCGTCAAAGCCATCTGGTCACCTCATTGGTCTAGTTAGTCAGTAGGCCTTCCGGCCGTTCAAAACTACGGTACCTAAATATCGTCTGGTTCCTCCAATTCAACACCATCGTGTTGGATTGGAGAATTCACGGGCCTGGACCATCAGGAACGCTGCCGTTCCCGGGCCCCGCTTCGCGGGAAAATCTATGTCAAGCCGAGTGTCACGCTCATCAGGATGTAGACCACGATGAACAGGATCAGGAAGCCGAGGTCAAGGGAGACACCGCCCAGCTGCAGGGGCGGCACCATCCGCCGCAACCGCTTGAGCGGCGGATCAGTGACCGAATACACGACATGCGCGGTGACCAGGGCGGCGCCGCGCGGCCGCCATTGCCGGGCGAACATCTGGACCCACTCAAAGACAAGCCTGATGATCAGCGTGATGAAAAACAGCAGCAGCGCAATATGGATAAGGCCGAAAACAATGCCCACGAGTTAGCTCAGATCTCCCACTTGTTTTGGATTGTTGCTCGGTCCCTATTATTGCAACACAGATGCCAGGCCGGTCGACCCGCCTGGCATCTGGATATTCTGTTGTCAGCTCTGGTTGAAGAAGCTGGCCTGCGTTTCGCTGGCCTTCTTGTCGTCCCCGATGACCTCAACGTACGACGGCGACAGCAGGAACACCTTGTTCGTCACCCGCTCGATGCTGCCGTGCAGGCCGAACACGAGGCCCGCGGAAAAGTCGACAAGCCGCTTGGCATCCGCCTCCCCCATGTCGGTCACGTTCATGATGACGGGGATGCCATCCCGGAAGCTCTCGCCGATGATCTTGGCATCATTGTAGGAGCGGGGGTGGACGGTGGTGATCTGCCTCAGGCCAGAGACGTCTTCGCGGCTTGATGCCGCACGCTTGATGGGTGTCACGGGTGCGCGGTATTCCTCTTCGGCGACAACATGGGGTACTTCACGGACAATTTCCCGGACGGGGGCAGGAGCGCGGCGTTCTTCACGCTCACGGTCCTCGGAGTGGTCCTCGTCCTTGTGCGCTGCGTGGGGCTCAGACTCGTAGTGGTCCTCGCCGTCGGCCAGCCCAAGATAGATCATTGTCTTGCGCAAAGCGCCAGCCATGGTGGACTCCTATCGTGTCTGCAGTAGGCGGGCCGCCATGACTTGACGTTGTTGGAATCCCGGCCCGTCGTTCCAATACTTTGACGCTACCGCACGGCCGGTCTCGAACCGAGAATATCGGAGCCGATTCTCAGGTGTGTCGCCCCGAATCTGATCGCCGCTTCAAGGTCCTGGCTCATGCCGGCGGAGATCCCGACGGCGGCCGGGTGGTTGGCTCGCAATGCCGCCGAAATCCCGGCAAGCCGCTCGAAGGCCGCGTCAGGGTGCGCGCCGAGGGGCGCAACGGCCATGACACCGGCAAGGTGCAGGCCCGCGGCAGTTTCGATCCGGTCCGCAAGCAGCCCGACGTCGTCCGGGCCGGCACCGCCGCGGTGCTCGCCGCCGTCGTCCTCGAGACTCACCTGGATGTAGCAGTACAGGTCCGGCCGTCCCGTCGCGTCCTGTTCGCGCGCCACTGCCTTGGCGAGGGCATCGGCAAGCTGGAGGCGGTCGACGGACTGCACCGAATGCGCGTACTTGACCACGGATTTGGCCTTGTTGCTCTGGAGCTGGCCGATGAAATGCCAGCGGACATCCAGGCCACCCAGTTCGGCTGCCTTGGCGGATGCTTCCTGGTCGCGGTTCTCGCCGACGTCGGCGACCCCCAGGGCTGCGAGACGGCGGACATCCGCTGCGGGATGGAACTTGGTGACGACAATCAGCCGGGGCTCATCCAGGCGCCCCGCAGCGCTCGTGGCCGCACTGATGCGGTGGCGGACGGCGGCCAGCCGTTCCTGGAGCACTGCGCTCCGGGCATCGTCGGCCGAGGCCTGTGCCGTGTGGGGGGGGTGATCAGTCATGCGTCCATACCAAACCTGCGAATCGACCGGTCTGCGCGTCGCGCCGGTACGAGAAAAGGGAGTCGTTTTCCAGCGTACATTCGCCGGAATACGCGAGTTCGACGTCGAGGACCGCCAATTGCGCCCGCACGCCTGCCGGCAGGTCGAGACCGGGCGTTCCCCACGACGTCTCCGACCAAGTGGCCGGCTCAATCGCGGCGACGGCCGCACGCATGTGCGCGGGGACCTCGTAGCAGGCGCCGCACACGGACGGGCCGATCCAGGCGCGGATACCCGTGGCTCCGTGGCGCCGCATTTCCGCGACGGTTGCCGGAACCACATGCGAGGCCACGCCGGGGCGGCCGGCATGGGCCACCGCCAGGATGGGCTTGTCCTGGACGGGACCCGCGCCGAGCAACACCACGGGAACGCAGTCGGCCACCATGACGGCGAGGGGCTGGCCGTCGGAGACCATCGCATCGGCAGTGGGGCCTGCACCCAGGGTGCCAATGAATTCCACGGAATTGCCGTGGACCTGATCCATGAACTGGAATTGCCGGCCGCCGAGCCCCGCTGCTGTTTCCAGCGCGGCCCGGCGTGCCATCACATTTACGGGGTCATCCCCCACATGCAGGGCCAGATTACCGGCGCCCGCCTCCGTGAAGGCGACCGAAACACCAGGCCGCACTTCATTCCGCCACCAAAACACCGGTAACTGGGTCTCCTGAACTTTGCGGAGGGCTTCCTACTTCAGGAAGTCCGGAACGTCGAGGTCGTCGGTGCGGCTGCCGGACAGGTCCGGCTCCACCACGGCGGGAAGATCGACGTCGAAACCCGAGTCCGCGGGCAGGGCCGAGGGGCGCTGCTGGCCCCAGTTGCTCAGGCCCGAGGCGCCGATGCCGGCAGGAACGTGCTGCGGTGCGGCGGCGTGTGCCGGAGCAGCAACCGGAACGAGCGGGCGTTCGGCAGGAGCAACCGCGGGACGCGACTGGTCCATGGACGGCGAGGTGGCCTTGACGTCGTCGAAGCCGGCGGCGATGACGGTGACACGGGCCTCGTCACCCAGGGCGTCGTCAATGACGGCACCGAAGATGATGTTGGCCTCCGGGTGGGCTACCTCCTGGACAAGGCGTGCGGCCTCGTTGATCTCGAACAGGCCAAGGTCGGAGCCACCCTGGATGGAGAGCAGGACACCATGGGCACCGTCGATGGATGCTTCCAGCAGCGGGGACGCGATGGCCAGTTCCGCAGCCTTCACTGCGCGGTCTTCGCCCCGGGCGGAACCTATGCCCATGAGCGCGGAGCCGGCACCCTGCATGACCGACTTGACATCGGCGAAGTCAAGGTTGATCAGGCCCGGGGTGGTGATGAGGTCCGTGATGCCCTGGACGCCGGAGAGGAGCACCTGGTCAGCGGAGCGGAAAGCGTCCAGGACGGAGACGTTGCGGTCGCTGATGGACAGGAGCCTGTCGTTGGGGATCACGATCAGGGTGTCGACTTCGTCGCGCAGGGCGTCGATGCCGGCCTCGGCGGAACCCGCACGGCGGCGGCCTTCGAAGGTGAACGGACGGGTGACAACACCGATGGTCAGCGCACCTAGGGAGCGGGCGATGCGCGCGACAACGGGTGCGCCACCGGTACCGGTGCCACCACCCTCACCGGCGGTGACAAAGACCATGTCTGCACCGCGGAGAACTTCTTCGATCTCATCGGCGTGGTCCTCGGCGGCCTGCTTGCCGACCTCGGGGTTGGCGCCGGCGCCCAGACCACGGGTGAGTTCGCGTCCGACGTCGAGCTTGACGTCCGCATCACTCATGAGCAGCGCCTGCGCGTCGGTGTTGATGGCGATGAATTCGACGCCGCGAAGGCCGACTTCGATCATCCGGTTGACTGCGTTCACGCCACCGCCGCCGATGCCGACGACCTTGATGACGGCCAAGTAGTTCTGCGGTGCTGCCACGTTTCGTGCCCCTTGCTTGTGTCCTATAGCGAAACTGATCGAGTCCAACGTGAATTCCTGGACCTTAACCCTCTAGTTGAAGGTTGTTGTTATGTCAAGTAACTCTACCGGTGACGGTATTTCCTATGGT
This sequence comes from Arthrobacter cavernae, assembly GCF_017368795.1. Taxonomy (GTDB): domain Bacteria; phylum Actinomycetota; class Actinomycetes; order Actinomycetales; family Micrococcaceae; genus Arthrobacter; species Arthrobacter cavernae. The sequence goes on from NZ_JAFNLL010000025.1 coordinate 28,837, forward strand.
TCGCACATTCAATGACCGCTTCCGCGTGTCGCCTGAATGGGGCGAAATAAGGCCGTGTCCGGTCACTTGTTACTTGCTGCTGCTTCTATTTGGTGAATGGATGCCGCGGTGTGCTGACGTCGTAGACGTTGATGGGAACCTTGGGGTCAGGCGGCATCTTCAGGAGAGCCTCCAGCGCCTTGGCCTTGAGTTCCTTGTCCTCGGCATTGCCCCACACTACCGTCTTGCCGTCGTTCAGGCGCAGTTCCACGGCGTCAGCCGACTTGGCCGAGGCCGCGGAGAGCCTTGCCAGCACGTCCGCCGGCAGGGTGTCCAGGACGGCGGTGATGACCTTGAACAGCTCGGTGTTGGTAGTGCCGGCGCCTGCATCGATCAGCGGAAGCGGAACCTCGGCAGGGTCCTTGGTGGCGCCGAGGTGGATGCCGTCCACATCGACCATGACGTAGGACTCCCCCTGCTTGGCCAATGCCACGGGCACCCGTTCGACAATGTGCACCAGCAGCTCCGACGGCGGCCTGGCTTCGATGGTGGCCGAGCGGACCTGGACGAGGGGCTTGAGGAGCTCCGCGACTTCCTGCTCGCTGAGCTGCGGGAGCGGTTTGCCCTCGACGGCGGCGAGGGCCTTCTGCACCGCAGCCGGAGTCAGCAGCTTGGTCCCGTCCACGGTGATGGTCTGGACAGCCAGGACCGGCGAGTAGACCGCGCCGGCAACCACGGCGACCACAAATGCGGCCACGGCCGCTACGACCCACAGGAGGATGCGGCGTTTCCGGCGCCCTTTGGGCTCCGGGAACTCGATCACATTGCTGCTGGGAAGCGGAGTCTTGGCCGGCGGCGCCTCGGGCTCGATGGCCCGCTCGGCGCTGATGACGGCGCCCGGTCCCGACGGAGTGCCCGGCCCGGACGTCGCTCCCGGCCGGAGGCCCGGCTTCCGGGGGCTAGCCACCGAGCGACTCGACGATCCGCGGCCCGTAGGCAGTCACGTCCCCCGCTCCGACTGTCAGCACAATGTCGCCCGGGCCGGCCACGGCCAGCACTGCGGCCACGGCGTCCTCGCCTGCAGCCACGAGGCTCCCGGCAGTCAGATACTCGGTGATCAGGGTGCTGGTGACGCCGGGGATCGGGTCCTCGCGGGCCGGGTAGATGTCCAGGACCAGCGCGGTGTCGGCCGTGTTCAACGCCTCGGCAAATTCACGGGCAAACTCACGCGTCCGGGAGAAGAGGTGCGGCTGGAAGAGGACATGGACTTTGTTCCCGCCGGCCACCGAACGGGCTGCCGACAACGCAGCCCGTACTTCCGTGGGGTGGTGGGCGTAGTCGTCGTAGACCCGGATCCCGCGCCCCTCGCCCTTGAACTCGAAACGGCGCGAGGCGCCGGTGAAGTGGCCCAGTGCGGCAGCAGCAGCGGCGGCATCCACCCCGAGTTCGACGGCGACGGCGAAGGCTGCGGCCGCGTTGAGGGCGTTGTGCCGCCCCGGGACCTGAAGGTCCAAACGGTAGCGTTCGGCGCCGTCGGACACCCAGACGTCGCCGGGACCGCCGTCGTGCAGCCGGATGTCGGCGTCGTCGGTGGTGCCGTAGGTGAGCACACGCGTGGTGCCACGCGCCGCGGTGCGCCCGGCCAGGGCCCGGGCGCCGTCGTCGTCGGCGCAGGCCAGCAGGGCACCGTTGCCGGGCAGGAGGCCCACAAACTTGTCAAAGGAGGCGTACACGGCCTCTGCCGTGCCGTAGTGGTCCAGGTGGTCGGCCTCGACGTTCGTGACGACGGCGATCAGCGGCCGGTAGTTCAGGAAGGAACCGTCGGATTCATCCGCTTCCGCCACGAAGATGTCCGAGGCTCCGTGGGCCGCGTTCACGCCGAGGGCCGGTACGTTCGCGCCGATCGCGAAGGACGGGTCCAGTCCGGCCTCCTTCAGGAGGACGGCCACCATGGAAGTGGTGGTGGACTTGCCGTGCGTTCCGGCCACCGTGACCACGCGGTCGTTGGCCATGGTGGCCGCCAGGGCCTCGGAGCGGTGCAGGACCGGGAGGCCGGCAGCCCGGGCGGCAGCGAGTTCGGGGTTGTCCGCCCTGATGGCGGATCCGGCAACGACCGTCTGGGCATCGCCGAGGTTCTCCGCGGCATAGCCGACGGCGATCCTGGCACCGGCCGCTGCAAGGTCCTGCATGACCGGGAGATCCTTGGCGTCGGAGCCGCTCACGGCAACACCTCGTGCCACCATGATCCGGGCCACGGCGGACATGCCGACGCCGCCGATACCGATGAAGTGGACGCGGCCAAGGGACGCGAGTTCAAGCTGGGGTGTCATGCGGATACCGCTTCCAGGACAAGATCAGCCATGCGCTGATCGGCGTTTCTGATGCCGAGTGCCTCGGACTTCCGGGCCATGTCGTCGAGCCGGGACCTGTCCCCGAGCAGGGGGATCAGCTCGGCCGCGAGCCAGGCGGCGCTGAGTGCCTTGTCCTCGACCAGGAGCGCTCCTCCGGCCTTCACCAGGGCGGCCGCGTTGAGGGCCTGTTCGCCGTTGCCGATCGGCAGGGGGACGAAGACTGCGGGCACGCCGACGGCTGCCACTTCGCTGACCGTTGCGGCTCCGGCCCGGGCCAGCAGGACATCGGCGCCGGCATAGACGTTTTCCATGCCGTCCACGTATTCCACCTGCCGGTAGCCCTCGGCAGCCAGTAGGCCGCCGTCGAAGTCCAGGACTGCCTTGCCGCGTCCGGTGATGTGCAGTGTCTGGACGCCGGCAGCGGCCAGGGCGTCGAGGGCGCCGGAGATGGTGCGGTTGATGCTCAGGGCGCCGGAGGACCCGCCGGTGACGATCAGGGCGGGCCGGCCGGCATCGAGGCCGAGGGCTGCCTTCGCCGCGGGGGCGGCAGCTGCGCGGTCCAGGCCGGAGATGGCTTTGCGCATCGGCATGCCCACGTGGCGGGCATGGCGCAGGCGGGTGCCGGCAAAGGCCACGGCGACGTGCTTGCTGAAGAGCGCGCCAACGCGGTTGGCCAGGCCGGGCCGCGTGTTGGCCTCGTGGATGACAATCGGGATCCTGCGGCGGCGCGCGGCCAGATACATGGGCGTACAGACATAGCCTCCGACGCCCACTAGCACGTCCGCGTGTGCCTCGTCCAGGATGCGGCCGGCCTGCCGGACGGCGCCCGCGAGCCTGGCCGGGAGTTTCAGGAGGTCCAGGGACGGCTTCCTCGGGAACGGCACGCGGTCGATCGTCGCCAATTCGTAGCCGGCCTCGGGCACCAGACGGGTCTCCATGCCGGCCGGGGTACCCACGGCGAGCATTGCCGCGTCCGGGCGGGCTGCTTTCACGGCGTCGGCGATTGCCAGGAGCGGGCTGATGTGGCCTGCTGTTCCACCGCCTGCAAGGACCACGGACAGGGGCCGGGGCCTTGCGGCTGGCTGGGGCTCGGTGCTTGGCTGGGGCCCTGCGGTTGGCTGGGGCAAGGACTCGCGATTCATGAAGGGCTAATACGCTTTCGTGCGGTTTTCGAAGGACGCCACGGGAACAGACGGGGGCGGTGGCTGGGAGCCAGCTGGGACCGGGCCAAAGACAACACTACGCCCACGCCGCACAGCGACATCACCAGCGCGGAACCGCCATAGGAGATGAACGGCAACGGCACGCCGATGACCGGTAGCAGTTGGATGACCACCGCCATGTTCATGCACGCCTGCCCAAGGAGCCAGACCATGATTCCACCGGCCAGGGTCCGCTGGAAGGCATCCTTCTGGCGTACCACCACCCGGAAGATGGCCACGCCCAGGATCGCGAACAGCACCAGCACCACGGTGGTGCCCACGAGTCCCAGTTCCTCGCCGATGATGGCGAAGATGAAGTCGTTGTGGGCCTCGGGGAGCCAGTTGTACTTTTGCCGGCTCTGCCCAAGCCCCAGGCCAGTCCAGCCGCCCTGGGCCAGTCCGTACATGCCGTTGGTGGACTGGAAATCGAAGTCGTATTCGGTTTTGCAGGTTTCGGAGGCATTGCCGAGCCAGGACGTGATGCGGCAGATGCGGTTGGCGCTGCTGGCGGTGGCCACCGTGGCACCGATGACAACGATGATGCCCGCGATCGCCAGCATCCGCGCAGGAACGCCGGCGAAGAAGAGCCCCGCCGCCAGGATGGCCGCAATGACGATGACGGTGCCGAGGTCGTTGCCCAGCATGACGAGGCCAATGACCAGCACGGCCCCCGGAATAACGGGGATGATGACGTGCCACCAGCGGTGGAGCAGTTTCTGCTTCCGGGCCAGCACGGCAGCGATCCAGATGCACAGGACCAGCTTGGCGGTCTCCGAGGGTTGGAGCGTGACCCCGCCGAAGTCGATCCAGTTCTTGTTGCCGTTGACGCTGCGCCCCATGGCCTGGACGAGCACGAGCAGCACGATCACGGCGCCCAGCGCCCACCAGGACAGCTTCTTCATCCAGCTGACGTCGGTGCGGGAGATGACGTACATCGCCACCACGCCGATCGCCCCGAAGACGGCCTGCTTCATGGCGTCGGCGTATGGCGATTTGCCCTCGGAAATGGCTTCGACGCTGGAAGCGGAGAGCACCATCATGATGCCGATGGCCGTCAGGGCCAGCGCGCAGCCGAGGATCAGGTAGTACGTGGAGCTGTTGGGGGCCTTGCTCTTGCCCTCAACCCGGTCCCAGAAGCCGCGGAGGTGTCCGCGGAGCCCGGAGGGCCGTTTGGCATCCTTCGCCACGGGCCGGGTCTTCCCTCCCGCGGGTTCCTTGTCGCGGGTACGGGTGGGCGTGCTGACCATGTGCTACTCCTCGGTGGCCTGTGCCTGCCCTTCCACGAGCTCGCGAACTGCCTGGATGAAAGCGTCGCCACGGTGAGCGTAGGAAGAGAACTGATCCATGGATGCAGCCGCGGGGGCCATGAGCACGGTGTCACCGGAAACTGCCACTTCCGCCGCAGAGGCAACGGCCTGGGCCATCACGGTGTCGCCGAAGATCGGCGAAGCGGCGGCTCCAGCGGTCTGCACCTTTTCAGTGTCGCCCTTGGGCTGGCCGATCACCGGGACATCCGGTGCGTGTCGCTGCAGGGAGGCTTCGAGGTCTGCGGTATCGGTGCCGATCAGCACCACGGCCTTGAGCCGGGGCGCGTGCTCCTTGACGAGTTCGTCGTAGTTGACGCCCTTGGACAGTCCGCCCGCGATCCACACAACGTTCTGGAAGGCAGACAGTGCGGCCGAGGCTGCGTGCGGGTTGGTCGCTTTGGAGTCGTTGACCCACAGCACGCCGTTTTGCTTGGCAACGGGCTGGATCCGGTGGTCCCCGGGCAGGTAGTTGAGCAGGCCCTGCCGGACGGCTGCCGGTTCAACACCGTAGGCGCGGACCAGTGCGGCCGCGGCGAGTGCGTTGGCCACCATGTGGCGCGGTGCCACCGGGCCAAGGTCCGCCATCGAGGCGAGTTCCGCGGCCGAGTCCTTGCGTTCGGCGATGAACGCGCGGTCGACCAGGAGTCCTTCGACCACGCCCAGCATGCTGACCGCCGGGGTCAGCGTGGTGAAACCGATCGCACGGCAGCCTTCGACGACGTCGGCGTCTTCCACCATCCGCTCGGTCTCGATCTGCTCGGCATTGAAAATGGCGGCCTTTTGCGTGTTCCCGTAGACCTTGGCTTTGTCGGCCAGGTAGGAGGTGTAAGAGCCGTGCCAATCCACGTGGTCCTCGGCGACATTGAGGCACACGCTGGCCACCGGGGACAGCGAGTGGCTCCAGTGCAGCTGGAAGCTGGAGAGTTCCACTGCGAAGGCGTCGTATTCCACGGGATCGCGGAGGGCGTCCAGAATGGGTGTGCCCACATTCCCGACGGCAATGGCCTTGAGTCCTGCGGCTTGGAGCATGGATTCGGTCATGCCAACGGTGGTGGTCTTGCCGTTGGTGCCCGTAATGGCGAGCCAGTCCGCCGTCTTGCGTCCCTTGCGTTCCCGCAGGCGCCATGCCAGCTCGACGTCGCCCCACACCGGGATGTGCTTGCGCTTGGCGGCTGCCAGCAGGGCCTGGTCCGGGCGCCAGCCCGGCGAGGTCACCACGAGCTCGGGCAGCGTGCCCTCCACTAAGGGAAGGGAGTCCACGGCGTCTTGGCCGAGCAGGACATCCACGGCCCCGACGATCTTCAGGGTGTCCGCCTGCGCTGCGGCCTTGGCCGTGGTGGCGGCGTCCACCACCACCACTTTGGCGCCGAGTTCGATCAGGGTGTCGGCGGCCGCGAAGCCGGAGACTCCGATGCCGGTCACCACAACGCGCAGTCCGCTCCAGTCTGCGTCCCAGCTGGTGAGGTCCGCGAGCCGGTCATTGGCCGTCATGGATTCAGGGTTTACGTTCACAGCAGCACCACCCATTCAGCGTAGAAAATACCAAGGCCGGCGGCCACAAAGAGCCCGCAGAGGATCCAGAACCGGACCACCACGGTGATCTCGGCCCAGCCCTTGAGCTCGAAATGGTGCTGCAGCGGCGCCATTTTGAAGAATCGTTTACCGCCGGTCATCTTGAAGTAGCCCACCTGGATGATGACCGAGAGCGTGATGAGCACGAAGAGCCCGCCGATGATGCCGAGCAGGAGTTCCGTGCGGGACAGGATAGCGAAGGCGGCCACAGCGCCGCCGATGGCCAAGGAGCCGGTGTCGCCCATGAAGATCTTTGCCGGAGAGGTGTTCCACCACAGGAAGCCCACCAAGGCGGCACTGAGGATGGCTGCCAGCAGGGCCAGGTCCAGGGGGTCGCGGACCGTGTAGCAGCCGCTGCCCGCCTCCCGCGGCGAACCGCAGGCCTGGTTGTTCTGCCAGATCCCTATGAGCGTGTAGGCGCCGAAGACCATGATGGATGCCCCCGCGGCCAGGCCGTCCAGGCCGTCGGTCAGGTTCACGCCGTTGGTGGCCGCGGTGATGATCAGGTTGGACCAGACAACAAACAGGATCGCGCCCAGCACTGTTCCGCCGAATGCGAGATCCAGCCATTGGATATCCCGGACCAGGGAAATCTGGGTGGAAGCTGGCGTGACGTCGTCCGCGTCCGGGAACTGGAGGACCAGCACCGCAAAAACAATGCCGACGGCGGCCTGGAGGATCAGTTTCCATTTGGCGTTCAGGCCTAGGCTGCGTTTGTTGCTGATCTTGATGAAGTCATCGAGGAAGCCCACGAACCCCATGCCCACCATCAGGAAAAGCAGGAGGAGTCCGGACGCGGAAGGGCCCGGGGAGCGCGGATTCATCATCCACATGATCAGGTGCGTCAGCCCGTAGCTGATCAGCACGGCGAGCACCACCACGGCGCCGCCCATGGTGGGGGTTCCACGCTTGGTGTGGTGCGAGGTGGGCCCGTCATCGCGGATGAACTGGCCATAGCTTTTCGCAACGAGGAAACGGATGAAGAGCGGTGTGCCGATCAGCGACACAAGGAGAGCGACGCCTGCGCCGACCAGAAGTGCAATCACAGCAGCTCTTTCCCTTCAGTTGCGGCAGCTTCGGCCGCGAGTTCCCCTGTCGCCTTGGCTTGTGGGGGTAATGCTATCCGATCGCCCAAATGCCGGAGCCCCACTCCGTTCGACGATTTGAAAAGGACCAGGTCGCCGGGCTGGAGCTCGGCCTGCAGGAGCTCGTAGGCCTCGTCCAGGGTCTCCGTGAAACTGCATTCATCGCCCCACGATCCTTCCTGGATCGCGGAAATGTACAGGGAGCGGGCGGGACGGCCCACCACTACCAGCCGGGAAATGTTCAGGCGCACCACCTGGGTGCCCACGGCGGTGTGTTCGCGGATGGAGTCCTCGCCGAGTTCCAGCATGGCCCCGAGCACGGCCCAGGTGCGCCGGCCCTGGCCAAGGTCGGCCAGGGTGCGCAGGGCGGCGCGCATCGATTCCGGGTTCGCGTTGTACGCATCGTTGATGATGGTGACGCCATCGGCCCGTTCGGTGCGTTCCATCCGCCAGCGGCTGGCGGCTGCCTGCCCGCTGAGGGACTCTGCGATGTCCGACGCCGGGATGCCGGCGGCGGATGCCGCGGCCGCCGCCGCGAGGAGGTTGGTGACGTGGTGGGCACCGATCAGCCGGCTCGCCACCGGAACGGCGGGTCCGCCGTCGGGCAGCACGAGGTCAAAGCAGGGGTGGCCCCCGGCGTTGACCGTCACATTGCGGGCCTGGACTGTCGCCTGGACCGCGGCACCAGCATCGGCATCGGCGGAGGGGTCGGCGCTGAACCCCAGGACCTTGGCCGTGGTGCGCGGCCGCATGGCGGCGACGCGGGAATCGTCAAGGTTGATGATCGCCGTTCCGGACGCCGGCAGTGCCTCCAGGAGCTCGCCCTTGGCCTTCGCGATGTTGTCCACGCCGCCGAACTCACCGGCATGGGCGGTGCCCACTCCGAGGACCACGCCGATTTCCGGGCGCACCATGCCCGCCAAGTAGCTGATGTGGCCCACGCCCGTTGCGCCCATTTCGATGACGAGGTAGCGGGTGTCGGCCGTGGCTTCGAAGACGGTCAGGGGCACGCCGACTTCACCGTTGTAGGAGCCCTGCGGCGCCACGGTGGACCCGGCCCGGGACAGGATCCCTGCGAGCAGGTCCTTTGTGGTGGTCTTGCCGGCCGAGCCGGTGATGCCGATGACGGTGAAGTCCTCGCCGCGCTGTGCGCGGATGGCCCGGATGCGGCGGACCGATTCGGCGGCCAGTGCGCCCATGGCCGCAACGGCGTCGTCAACGACGACGGCGGGGTACGGCTGTCCGTCCTCGCCGAGGACCTCGCGTTCGCTTAGGGTCAGTACCGCGCCGCGGCTGAAGGCAGCGCCGATGTAGTCGTGGCCGTCGGCGTGCTCACCGGGCTTCGCGACGTACAGCGAGCCGGCGGTTGCTTCCCGGGAATCGGTAACAACGGAGACCGGCGCAATGTCCGAATCCCCCGTCAGGCGGCCATGGGTGATGTCGGCGATTTCCGCCGCAGTAAGTGCAATCATCTCGGTTCAGGACTCTATCCGGTGGTCCGTGGAAACGCTGAATCCCTTGGCTGCCAAGGCGGCCCTGAGTTCAACACGGTCATCAAGGGCCAGGTTGACGCCCTTCACTTCTTGCCAGACTTCGTGGCCACGGCCCGCAACCAGGATGGTGTCCCTGGCGGTGGCCGTGTCCACGGCCTGGCGGATGGCGGCGTCCCTCGGGTAGGCCTCAAGGATTTCGCAGCCCAGCTTCTCGGCGTCGCGCGCGGCGTACGCGCCCGCCAGGACGTCGGCACGGATGGCGGCGGCGTCCTCGTCGTGGGGGTCGTCGTCACTGACGATCACGACGTCGGCCAGGCGGGCCGCGATGGCACCCATCGTGGGGCGTTTGCCTTGATCGCGCTGCCCCGTGGCACCGAAGACGACGATGACCTTGGAGCCGGGTTCCGGGGAACGGACGGCCTCCAGGGCACGCGCCAGGGCATCCGGGTTGTGGGCAAAGTCAACAACCGAGGCCGGTGCGTTGGAGATCAGCTGCATGCGGCCGGGAACGGCCACGGTGAACGGGTCGTGTTCGTCCAGGGCTGCCTGCAGGGTATCGGCTTCAACCCCAGTGGCCAGGACCATGATGGCGGCCAAGGCGGCGTTGGCCACATTGAAGTCGCCGGGCAGGCCGGTGTGAAGGCGGATGACGCGCCCGTCCCTGCTCCTGAGTTCGAAGTCGGCGCCGAGGCCGCGGGCGGCCACCGCGGCGACCGCCCAGTCCGCGATGGCGTCCGGGCCGTTCGTGGCAAGCGTCGTGACCGGGATCCCGGCCTCCGCGGCCAACTGCCGGCCCCAGGCGTCGTCCACCGTGACCACGGCCTGGCGGGCCCTGCCGGCCGTGAACAGCTCGGCTTTGGTCCGGAAGTACTCCTCCATGCTGCCGTGCAGGTCCAGGTGGTCCTGGGTCAGGTTGGTGAAGCCCACGACGTCGAAGACCACACCGTCCACGCGGTGGAAGGACACCGCGTGCGAGGAAACCTCCATGGAGGCCGCTTCCAGGCCGCGTTCGCGCATGAGGGCCAGGAGCGCGTGGACATCGGTGGATTCGGGGGTGGTCAGCAGGCTGGGAATGGGTTCCGCGCCGGCGAGGATCTCGATGGTGCCGATGAGCCCGGGCGTCTTGCCCAGGGCCCGCAGCAGGGAATTGATGAAGTATGTGGTGGTGGTCTTCCCATTGGTGCCCGTGACGCCCAGGAGCGTGGGGAACGCGCCGTCGGCGGGCTGGCTGCGGTAGATCAGGGCTGCGAGCGGCCCCACTGCCGTCCGCGGCGTCCCGACGACCAAGACGGGAACGGCAAGGTCGCCGGACATCGCGAGCTGGCGGGCTCCGGCGTCGTCCGTCACCACGGCCACGGCACCGGCATCGACGGCCTGGCGGGCGAAGTCCGCGCCGTGCCGGGAGGCACCGGGCAGTGCCATGTACAGATCCCCCGGCTCAACGGTGCGCGAGTTCAGCGAGATGCCGGTGACACCGGCATTCCAGGAGCCTGCCGGCAGGGCAACGCCGAGCTCTTCCGCGATGGTTCCAAGCGGCACGGCTGCCACGAAGGCAGGGCGGAACCCCGTGGTGCCCGCGGCCGGCCCGCCGCTGGGGGCAGGGGTGGAAGCGGCCTGGTTCTGCTCTGACAAATCGTTCTCCGTTGGTGCTCGTGGAACTGGCGGCCCGGAGGCCAATGGCGCCCGGTCCGGCATGGGGTGGATCGTGTTTTTGGCCGATACGGACGCCCAAAAAGCTTACTTGACGAACTGGGGCAGCCGCACCGGGGTCCCTGTTGACGGGGCAACGTTGTACGTCCTCAGCACCTGGCTCATGACCGAGCGGAAGACCGGTCCGTTGGTGATTCCGTAGATGCTCCCCTTGGGCCGCTGCAGGACGACCTCAACGATGAAGCGCGGATCATCCATCGGGGCCATGCCCACCATGGAGGCCGTGTAACCGTCGAAACCGGGCAGCCCGTCCTCGCGCGGCGCCTCCGAGGTGCCGGTCTTGGCACCCACCCGGTAGCCGTCGATCGCGGCGTCCTTGATCTGCCCCTCCGTGACGGCACTTTCCAGGATGTCCCGGACCTGCTGCGCGGTCTCCTTGGACACCACGGTGCGGGGTTCCTTGGCCGGCACTTTCTCCTCCGTGCCGTCGGGCTTGATGTAGCTGTCGATGAGCCGCGGCTGCAGCATGACGCCGCCGTTGGCGATGCTCTGGTAGGCCCGCACCGTCTGCAGTGTTGACTGCGAGACGCCCTGGCCGAACAGCACCGTGTACTGCTGGCGGTCGTCCCATTTGTCGGGGGTGGCAAGGATGCCCGTGGCCTCGGAAGGAAGGCCGATCTCCGGGGCTTCGCCGATGCCGAAGCGCCGGAGCCAGTCGTAGCGCTGCTCCTTGCTCAGGCGACTGCCCACCATCACGGTGCCGGTGTTCATGGACCAGCCCAGGATGCCGGCCAGGGTGCGTTCTTCCGTGCCGTGTTCAAAGGAGTCCGTGAACTGCTGCCCGTCGATCACCAGCGACGGCGGAATGGTGAACTTGTCCAGCGGGCTGGACTTTCCCTCCTCGATGGCTGCCGCGGCCGTCATCATCTTTTCCACGGACCCAGGCTCATAGGCTGCCGTCACGGCACGGACGCCGCGGTCCTTTGCCTCGACGCCGCCGGGGTTGTTGGGGTCCGGGGCATTGGTGTCGGCCAGCGCGATCAGGTTGCCGGTCTTGATGTCCATGACGATGATGACGCCCCACTCGGCGCTCAGCTTGTTGACCTGGCTCTGGATGGCCTGCTGGGCGAAGTACTGGATGTCCGAGTTGAGGGTGAGCTTGACGTCGGTGCCGTCCACGGCAGGGGTCAGCTCGTCGGTGGCGATGGGGATGCGGAGGCCGTCGGCACCGATCTCAAAGACCCGCTTGCCTGCCGTGCCGCGCAGGAGTTCGTCCTGGGTCTGCTCGATGCCGGCCTGGCCGGTGGTGCCGTCCTTCAGGAAACCGACCACCCCGCCTGCCACGCTGCCGTTGGGGTAGACCCGCTTGCTGATGCCTTCGGAGCCGACGCCCGGGATTCCGAGCTCGATGATCCTGGCTTCCAGCTCGGGCTTCACATCCCTGGCCACGATGAAGTATTTCTTGTCGCCGGTCAGCAGTTCCTTGAGTTTCGGAGGTTCCATGCCCAGCGCGCTGGCCAGTTCGACGATTCCCTGATCGCGCGAGATGGTGTCCACTTCTTCGGTAGCCCGGTTGTAGCGCCTGAAGGAGTCCTTTTCGCCGTTCTGAACTTGGTCCACCACGATGTTGTAGCGGAGGACGCTGTTGGCGAGCACCGTGCCGTTGGCGTCGATGATCCGGCCGCGCTCCGCCGGAAGGGTGGTGGCGGTCAGACGCTTGTTGAAGGCGGCTTCGGCCATGCCTCCCACGTCCAGGCCCTGGACCATGAAGAGCTTCCCGCCCACCACGAGCAGCAGGGTCAACATGATGCCCAATCCGATGCGCAGGCGTTTCTTCGCCGCCGGCACCTTGCCTGATGTTGATTTGCCGGGGGTGTGCGCCACGTTGATTCCTTGCTGCTGGCCCTGCGTCAGTGAACTGTTGGCTGTCGGTGAACCGTTGGCTACCGCCCGGGGGTCTTCTGCTGCGGGACAGGTACGGAGCCGCCGTTAAGGTCCGCGGCCGGGGCTGCCGGGACTGCCGGCGTGGCCGGCGTGGCCGCATGAGCGGCCGGCGTGGCCGGTGTGGCCGGTGTGGCCGCATGAGCGGCCGGTGCCGGGGGCCGGTGGTTTTCCAAGGGACCCTTGGTGCTTGCCGGCGGCACGACGTCGAGTTGGCCCGCGACGGCCGGGGCCGCAAGGACCGCGCCGGGGTTGTCGCCCTTGACTGCCGGAGTCGCCTTTCCGGTGACTGTCATGGTGTCCAGGTCGATCTGGCCTTTGACGGTCGATGCCACCATTCCCAGCTCGGCGGCCTTGGCAGCCAGATTCTGCGGAGCCTCGAAGTTCTGCTTCTTCTGTGTGAGGTCCTGGTTCTGCTTGCCCAGCGTGGCCGCATCGGCCTTGAGCTGCACAAGTTCGTACTGCGCCGTGGAGACGGAGATGTTCAGCACGAGGACCGTCAGGAGTGCGGCGGCGAGGACGGTGAAGCACAGCACCACGAACGGGGCGCGGCGCTTGCCCGGCATGCTGCGCACGAGGGACAGCGGCGTACGGGACTTCCGTCCGGCGTCGAGCCCTTTGGTCTCCGGCCGTATACCGCGTGCCGGCAGGGCCCGGGCGGTGTTGCCGTCCACAGAGGGCAGGGTCTTCGCTGCTGCGCTGCTCATGCGTCTCTCCTCGGTTTGATGCGCTCCACGGCCCGCAGGCGGGCAGACGCCGCGCGGGAGTTTTCGGCGATTTCCGCTGCCGTGGGCACTTCGGTGCCCTTGGTAACGGTCTTCAGTTCCGGTTTGTGTTCCTCCAGCTCCACGGGGAAGCCCAACGGGGCGGAGGATTTGGAACCGGACTGGAAGACGGACTTCACGATCTTGTCCTCCAGCGAGTGATAGGACATCACTACGATGCGGCCGCCCATCGCGAGAGCTGCGACGGCGGCGGGAACGGCCCGTTCAAGAACGTCCAGTTCCTCGTTGACCTCAATCCGGAGTGCCTGGAAGGTTCGCTTGGCCGGGTGTCCGCCGCTCTTGGCCGCCGCGGCAGGGACCACGCTGCGGATCTGTTCCACGAGCTCCCCCGTGGTGGCGAAGGGCTCGACCGCGCGGGCGGCCACAATGCGGTTGGCGATGCGGCCGGCGAACTTCTCTTCACCCCACTTGCGGATGATACGGACCAGTTCTTCCTCGCTGTAGTTGTTGACAACGTCGGCGGCGGTCTGCCCCTGGCTCGTGTCCATCCGCATGTCCAGTGGCGCGTCGTAGGAGTAGGCGAACCCGCGCTCCCGCTCATCCAGCTGCAAGGAGGAGACACCCAGGTCCATGAGGATGCCGTGGACTTCCGGCACACCGAGGTCCTCCAAGACGTCGGCGATCTCGTCGTACACGGCGTGGACCAGGTCGATGCGGTCCGAGAAGGGCTCCAGCCGCGCTCCTGCCAGAGCCAGGGCCTCCTCATCCCGGTCGATGCCGATGAGGTGCAGATCGGGGTAGCGCTGCAGCATGGCTTCGGAGTGGCCGCCCATGCCGAGCGTCGCATCGATGACCACAGGCGTTTCGCCGCGGCTGCGTGCCGCTTCGAAACCGGGCGCCAGCAGGTTGATGCAGCGGTCCTTCAGGACGGGCACGTGCCGCTCCGATGTGGGCTTTGCCGCGTCCTGATCTTCCACACTGCCTCCTCATTCCTCAGTCGTTCGCTGCGGGCCTGCACTGATTGCTTCTTAAACCGGATCCCCATCCGCGCCTGTCTTCCGGTCCGCCTGGCTCCGGGGAAGGTGAGCCAGGAAAACGTTCCGATGGGCGGCTGGAGGTCCCGTCCAAGAAGCGGGGCTGCCGCCCCATTGCCCCTAGATGAATCCAGGGACGGTGTCGTCATCGGTCTCCGAGAAAGCGGCTTCCTTCTCGGCGAGGTACTCCTCCCAAGCCTGGGCGTCCCAGATCTCTGCACGGGTTCCGGCGCCAATGACCGCCAGTTCCCTGCCGAGCCCTGCATACGACCGGAGCGCCAGCGGAATCGTCACGCGCCCCTGCTTGTCAGGTACTTCGTCAGAGGCTCCAGAGAGGAACACCCGGATGTAGTCGCGAGCCTGCTTGGAGGAAATTGGCGCCTCCCGCATGGACTCGTGAATACGCTCGAATTCCCGCTGACTGAAGACGTAGATGCAGCGCTCCTGGCCTCGCGTGAGAACCAGGCCCTCGGCAAGTTCCTCGCGGAACTTCGCAGGAAGGATAATCCGGCCTTTTTCATCAAGACGCGGCGAATGGGTTCCGAGAAACATCGCCACCCCCGCCTGCCTTCAGGTACCGTTCCAGCCCCAGCACTGCCACTACCCTCTTACGCGCTCCACTTTACTCCACAACACTCCCCCGTCAACGCAAGCGGGCGTGTTTCTCCACCACTTTGAGTTTCGATCGCCCCGGGAACGCAGGGAACCATGGCTGTGGGGAGAAGCGGAGGGCAAATGGCCCTTAAACGCGAAAGACCCGCAGGGCGGGTCTATTTCACACATGGCCTGGCACTCCGGGTACAAAGTGGAGGGGCGCCCAAAGGCTGCCAGGTCAGGTGGCAGCAACATCGGGCACCTGATCTCTCGGGATGCCTGCGCCGCCTGATTTATCAGGAGTCGCCTGGATCAGGTGTCGTCGCGGCGGCGTTCGTCCCAGCGCTCTTCGAGGCTGCTCATGAATGAACTCTTCGATTTGCCGGTCTTGCGGTTGCGCGCTCCGGCTTTGCCGAAGGCTGCGCCACGCATTGTTGCAAAGTAGACGCCGGCCCCCATGACGACGAATCCGAGGACGCCCAAGGCGATGAGCTGCGTCGTCACGCCGATAAGGAGCAGAAGAATGCCGACGATGGCACCCAAGACTCCGATGATGACGTGCCGGGTTGACCAACTACGGATGGGGTCAGACCCCATTGAATTGGCAAACTTCGGATCGTCCTCGTGAAGCTGCTTTTCGAGCTGCTCAAGCAGCTTCTGTTCATGCTCCGAGAGGGGCATCACGACCTCCTTAAGTCGGCCAGCATCTGGACGCGTTCGCGGCCTGTGCGCCTGTTCCCAAAACGGATGGGCCTCCCGTATTGTTCCCAGAATCCTGGGGGAATTTCAGGTACATCCGAGCGACCCACAGCCAAGGGACAGTTTGTCCAGACGTTTTAAATCTCTGTACATCTAGGATAGTTTGTCGCGGCCTGTTCTGAAAGACGACGACAGGCCGCGGCCATGCCATTCAGTCATTCTCCGGCAGTTTGTGACCTTTACCCTGCTCCAGCAAGCTGGCGGGAAGCAGCGTCTTCGAACCGAAGCGCTCGGAAACCCTGTCCAGGGCCTGCTCCGCCGCACGCCAGTTGTCGTCCCGGCGGTCCAGGCTCAGCTGGAGTGAGGTCTGATCAGCCGGCTCCAATTGCTCCGCCCGGACGCCCACCAGCCTCACGGTCATGGGCCGGTTCCCCAGCGAATCAAGAAGCTGGACCACCACCTGGTAGATCAGCTGTGCGCTGTCGACGGGAGTCTGCACCGTCCGGCTGCGCGTCACGGTGGAGAAATCCGCATAGCGGAGCTTCAACGCAATGGTCCGCGCCAGCATCCCGGCCGCGCGGAGCCTGGAAGCGGTCCGGTGTGACAGCCTCAGGAGCTCACGGTGCAGCAACGCAGCATCGGCCGTATCCACGGCGAAGGTTTCCTCGGAACCGATGCTCTTCTCCAGGCGCGTTTGCGTCACGGGGCGGGGGTCTATCCCCCACGCAAGCTGGTACACATGCTCCCCGCTGGCTCCGAGCATCTTTTTCAACGAGGCCACAGGCGTGGCAGCGACATCGGCCACGGTGCGGATGCCGAGGCGGGCAAGGGCTTCTTCCGTCTTGCCGCCGACTCCCCACAGCGCATTGACGGGGAGGCTGTGCAGATACGGGACCGTCTGCCCGGCGTCGATGAGCAGCAGACCGTCCGGCTTGCAACGCGTGGATGCGATCTTGGCCACAAATTTGCTCGCCGCAATCCCTACTGAGGCGGTGATGCCCAATTCCGCCGCCACGCGGCGCCGTATCAGTTTGCCGATTTCGAGCGGCGGTCCCAGCCGGCGGATCGCGCCGCCAACGCCTAGGAATGCTTCATCGACGCTTATTGGTTCCACCAGATCGGTGATGGATCCGAAAATATCCATCACCTGGCCTGAAACCTCATAGTACAGCTTGTGCCTGGGGTTGATCACCACTGCGGTGGGACTCATCCGCATGGCCACAGCCATGGGCATGGCAGATTTGACGCCCAACGCCCTCGCCTCATAGGAGGCCGACAGAACCACGGAACGCTCCGCAGGGAAGCCGACGATGACGGGCTTGCCCCGGAGTTCGGGACGGCTGCGCAGTTCGACCGAGACAAAGAACGCGTCCATGTCCACATGCATGATGCTGGCGCGCCGGAGTTCCCGCAGCGCCTCATCGGGGCCGCGGGCGGGGTCTGGGGCGGCGCTGGGGGCACCGCCGGATGTCTCCGGCCTCACACCGGCAATACTATGCCGGGGCACTGACTAAACTAGAGGCACAATCCGGCGTCACCCCAGGAGGGAAATCCCTGTGAAGCTCTTTGGAAGGCCTCGTCCGCAAGGACTGGCCGTGCTCGCCGTCGGCGTTGCCGTGGCCGTCTCGGCCTGCTCGCCCGCCGCGCCGGGCGGCTCCGCCACGTCGCCGTCGACGGCGTCCGTCACGACGGCGGCCCCGTCGCCGTCGGCCTCGCAGCCCTCGGGACAGCCGGCAGCGACTCCCAGCGCGCCGGTTGCCGGCGCCACCGCCGCAGTGGGCGAACTCGTGGCCGGCTTTCCGCAACAGCTGATCCCCCTCATCCCGGGTGTAACCGTCCAGTCAAGCAGCTACGACAAGAATTCGTCCCCGGCGTCGGCGGCCTTGGTTGGACGCGTCCAGGGCACCGCGTCGGCAGTCGCAGCCTTCTACACGAAGGCCTTCGAGGACCAGGGATTCAAGGCCATTCCAGGTGATGCGGTGGGTGATGTCACCACCAAGGACTTCCTTCGCGGCGACATTGAAACCGTGAACGTTTCCATCACGGAAATAGACGGCATGGCGACATTCACCATCGGCGCCAACGTGAGCGGAGGATCCATCAAGTGACGCCGTTCCAGCAACTCCGCGAGGAGCAGGAGCTGTTCATCGGCGGCGTCGCCGGCCAGCTCTACGGATTCCTGGCCGGCCAGGAGGCCATCATGGCCGGGATTTCTCCGGATGTGGCTCCGCTCATGGGCTCCATCTCAAATCTGGTCACCGGCGGCAAGCGGCTCCGGGCACTGATGTGCTACTGGGGCTGGCGGGGGGCTGGAGGCAGTGCAGGCCATGCGGACGTCGTGACTGCCGGATGTGCCCTTGAATTGTTCCAGGCTGCAGCACTCATCCACGACGACATCATCGACCGCTCCGACACGCGCCGCGGAGGACCCAGTGTCCACCGGCGGTTCAGCCTGCTTCATGAGAGCGAAGGCTGGGCGCTGGACAGCGAACGGTTCGGCCATGCCGCAGCAATTCTGACGGGAGACCTCTGCCTTTCCTTCAGCGAGGAGTCCTTCACGCAGATCGGCAGCCGCGCGGCCTCGGGTACCGAGGCCCGGCGCATCTTCAACCTCATGCGGGCAGAGGTCATGGCCGGACAGTACCTGGACATCCTCGAGGAAGTGGCCGGCCCGGTCCGGGACCGCGCCGGCGCAGTGCAGCGCGCAAAGTCGATCATTCGCTACAAGTCGGCAAAGTATTCGATGGAGCATCCGCTGGCCCTCGGCGGCGCCCTGGCCGGCGCGGACGAGGAACTTCTGCGGAATTATTCGGCGTTCTCCCTGCCGCTGGGCGAGGCGTTCCAGATGCGGGACGACGTCCTCGGGGTCTTCGGCGACCCGGACACCACCGGCAAACCTGCCGGAGATGACCTCCGCGAAGGAAAGCGGACCGTACTGGTCAATCTGGCGATCGAGAAGGCCCCTGCCCCGGAATCGGAATACATTGACCGCATGCTGGGCCGGCAGGACCTGGGCGAGGCCGAGGTAGCGGAAATCCGACGCATCATCGTCGAATGCGGGGCCCTTGAGGCTGCGGAGTCGCTGATCGACGGACTCAGCGATACGGCATTTGAGGCCCTTGAGCGGCTGCCGCTGGACGAATTGCCCCTGACTGCCTTGCGGCAACTCGCCGAGGCAGCAATCAGCCGGGCTGCCTGACCCTCTTGGCGGCGGCAGATCACTGCCGCCGCCAAGAGTCTCTATAGCTTGATGGCTTGGACTACCAGGCCAGGGACTGGGCGCGGCGTCGGATTTCGGTCTTGCGACCTTCCCGCAGGGCGTCCACCGGACGGCCCCGGAGCGACTCATCCGGGGTGAAGAGCCACACAATAAGCTCCTCATCCGTGTAGCCGGCATCGCTCAGGACGGCGATGGTGCCCTTGAGGCTGTCCACCACATGACCGTCCTGGATAAACAGGGCTGGAACAGAACGGATGTTCCGCTCTCCCCGCCTGATGGCCACAAGCGCACGC
This sequence comes from Arthrobacter cavernae, assembly GCF_017368795.1. Classification (GTDB taxonomy): domain Bacteria; phylum Actinomycetota; class Actinomycetes; order Actinomycetales; family Micrococcaceae; genus Arthrobacter; species Arthrobacter cavernae. Next base: position 47,982 of record NZ_JAFNLL010000025.1, read on the forward strand.
TCATCCAGCAGTCCATGGACTTTCGTGATGGAAACTTCCAGCAGCTCGGCGATATCGGGCAGCGGCAGCCAATCAGAAACAAGGCTTTCTACATTACTCACGCATCAAGGTTGCCACGGCGGCCCGCTCCGCGCCTAGCCGGCGCCGCACCGGACTTTCCCGGAGCCAGCAAGGGGCAGCTTTATGCGAATAATTCCCCTGGCTGGTTACCTCAGAATTTCTTGTGCGGATTCCATAAATGTGAGAGATTCATTTTGATCACTCTTGCACCATTGCTAACTTCAGTAACATTGGCACCACTGATATCAGGAACGGCTGTCCTTCGGGACCCGCTGCCGAGATGAGGACAAATCCCATGACGACGCCCCCCCGCTCGCCAAAGAGGACCATGAGCATGCCGGCAATTGCGGCCACGACCGCCGCACTTCCCGCCGTCGTCTTGTCCTCCTTGGCCCTCGCCCAGCCGGCCACTGCGGACGCTGCATCGCAGCCCCGCAAGATCCCGACCACACTCACCGCGGCCATGAAGGCGCAAGCAACCGCGCAGACCACCAATCTCATTCCCGCATCCGCGGTACCGGCAGCCATTCCGAGTTCGCTTCGCCCCATGGCACCTGCAGTTCCCAGCAGCTACACGATCGTCCGCGGCGACACCATCAGCGCGATTGCCGGCCGCTTCGGCCTGAGCACCACGGCGGTGCTGCAGCTGAACGGCCTGGGCCCCAACACGATCATCTACCCGGGCCAGTCCATCAAGCTGGGCGGTTCCGCGGCACCGGCCGCCCCGGCCGCCCCCGCTCCTGCTCCCGCGGCACCGGCCGCTCCGCAGGCATCGGGCGGAGCCAGCTACACCGTCAAGTCCGGGGACACTCTCAGCGCCATCGCGGCCCGCCACGGGGTGTCCCTCTCCGACGTGTTCAGCTGGAACGGGCTGAACATGCGCTCCATCATCTACCCCGGCCAGAAAGTCAAGGTGGGCGCGGGCTCGGCGCCGTCGGCCCCGGCAGCGCCACAACCGGCCGTACCCGCGCCTGCACCCGCAGCTCCGGCTCCGTCCGCCCCTGCGCCAGCCCCAGCAGTGCCCGCCAGCGGCGGCTCCTACACGATCAAGCCCGGCGACACCCTGGGTGCCATCGCCGGGCGGAACGGCGTTTCACTGTCCTCGCTCCTGACGGCCAACAAGCTGTCGATGACCACCATCATCTACCCGGGCCAGAAGCTGGTCATTCCGGGCACCACCGCACTGCAGCCAGCGAGCAGCACCGCTCCGGCAGGCAGCACGGCCCCGCTGGTTCCGAGCTCATTCCTGGGCTTCACGTACCCGGCGGCTGTGGTCAGCTCCGCAAACCAGAACAAAGCGCTGCTGAACGCGTCCCCGGTTCCCAGCCGCGAGCAGATGAAGGGGATCGTGGCGGACACTGCACGGCGCATGGGCGTCAACCCTTCGCTGGCCCTGGCCTTCGCGCAGCAGGAATCGGGCTTCGACCAGCGCGCAGTCTCCCCCGCCAATGCCATCGGCACCATGCAGGTCATCCCGTCCTCCGGCGAGTGGGCGTCCGATCTGGTGGGCCGCAAGCTCAACCTCCTGGACCCCTATGACAACGCCACCGCCGGTGTCGCGATCATCCGGGCCCTTGTGGCCACCAGCAGCAGCCTGGACAATGCCATCGCCGGCTACTACCAGGGCCAGTACTCGGTCAGCAAGTACGGCATGTACGAGGACACCAAGCGTTATGTTGCCTCGGTGAAGGCTCTCCAGAAGACCTTCGGCTAGGCCGGAAGGCCAGACACGGACTGGGCCCGGACCGCTGGACGGTTCGGGCCCGTTCTGTGCCTCCATTAGGATCGTAGGGTGCAGGAACAAGTGCAGGACCAACTTCTCGGGACCCTGGTGGACGGGCGCTACCTCGTCCGCTCACGTCTGGCGAGGGGCGGCATGTCCACTGTCTACCTGGCCACGGACCAACGCCTCGAGCGGGACGTGGCCTTCAAAGTCCTGCACCCGCACTTGGCCAACGACCACACCTTCCTGCAGCGCCTGAGCCAGGAGGCCAAGGCCGCAGCCAGCCTGTCCCACCCGCACGTCGTGGGGGTCCTGGACCAAGGGCAGGACGGCCACACGGCCTACCTGGTCATGGAGTACGTCAAGGGCCACACGCTCCGGGATCTCCTGAACGAGCAAGGGGCCTTGACGCCGCGGCTAGCGCTGGCACTCATCGACCCTGTCATCGCGGGACTTGCGGCGGCCCATGCGGCCGGACTCATCCACCGCGACGTCAAGCCTGAGAATGTCCTGATCGCCGACGACGGCCGGATCAAGGTGGGCGACTTCGGCCTGGCCCGGGCCGTCACGTCCACCACCAGCACCGGCTCCCTGATCGGCACCGTCGCCTATGTGGCGCCCGAGCTCGTCCTGGGGAAACCGGCCGATGCGCGGAGCGACGTTTATTCGGCGGGCATCATGCTCTACGAAATGCTTACCGGACGCCGGCCCTATGAGGGCGACGTGCCCATCCAGGTGGCCTACCAGCACGTGAACTCAGTGGTGGGGCCGCCATCGGGGGCCGCGCCCGGACTCGCCGTCGACCTGGACGAACTCGTCCAGTGGTGCACGGCAAACGACGCCGAGCAGCGCCCCGTTGACGGCGCCGCGCTCCTCGCGGAACTGCGGCATATCCGGACCACCCTGGGCGACGCCCAACTCGACCTGCAGCCGCCGCTGATGCGTGCTCCCGCCCACCCCGGCGCGCAGGCAGAGGCACAGACCGCAATCGTCACACCGGGCGCGCCCCGGAACGAGCCCACCGAGGCCCTGGCCGTGACCGGCCGCCCCACCGAGGTGATCTCCCGCCAGAGCAACCCGACCACGGTGATCCCGCCGTCGGGCATCCCTGGTGTGCACGCCGCCGGCTCCACCGCCACACAGCAGGTTCCCCGGCCCGGCAAGCGCGAACTCAGGCGACTTGAGCGCCAGGAAGAGAAGGACCGGGCCCGGGCTGCGGCGACCTCTGTCCGCTCGCTGCGCGAGGGCAACCCCCGGCGCCGTGGCCTGATCTGGGCCATCGTGGTGATCGTCCTGGCCCTGCTGGCCACCTCTGCCGGGTGGTTCTTTGGAATGGGCCCCGGTTCCCCCGGCACCATCCCGGATGTCAAGAACAGGACCGTGGCCGAGGCCCAGCAACTGCTGCGCACCGCCGGTTTCCAGTCCGAGCCCCGGGACGTATTCGACGACGACGTGAAGGCGGGTTTCGCGGTCGGCACCGACCCTGCCTCGGGCCTGGTGGTGCGCAAGTTCCAGCCGATCGCCCTGTTCGTGTCCAAGGGTGCACAGTTGTTTCCGCTCCCGTCCTTGGCCGGACTGACCCTGGACCAGGCCAAGGACGAGCTCAACAAGGCAAGAATGACCCTGGGCATCGTCACGCAGGCCCACGACGAAAAGGCACCGGCGGGAACGGTTCTCTCGCAGGAACCGGCCGGCACCACGCCAGCCCGGCACAGCACGGCGGTGGCCCTGGTGCTTTCCAAGGGCCCCCAGCCCATTCCGGTACCGGACGTGCGCGGAATGAACCAGGACGACGCCGCGAAGGCCTTGCAGGATGCAGGCTTGACGGCGCAGATCGCGCCGGAAACGGTCAATGACAAGAAGGTGCCCAAGGGGGCGGTGGTCGGCCAGTCCCCGGCCAACGGCACGCTCATCCGCGGGGAGACGGTAACACTCACCGTCTCCAAGGGACCCAAAATGGTGAAGGTCCCCAGCTTTGTCGGCAAGCAGGCCGCGGCCGCGCGGGCAGCCCTGGAGAAACTGGGCTTCGAAGTGGTCGTCAACAACGTCCTGGGCGGCTTCTTCGGCACGGTCCGGGACCAGAGCCCTGTGGACACCGACGTGCCGGAAGACTCCGTCGTTACGCTCACAGTCGTCTGATAGCCACGATCCAACGCAGCACGCTAAACAAGAGAGGGCGGTCCGGAATGTCCGGACCGCCCCTCTTTGGCATTGCAGCAGGGACTACTGGTGCTTGGCCAGTGCTCCTGCGACGAGGAACGCCATCTCAAGCGACTGCATGTGGTTCAGGCGCGGGTCGCACACGGACTCGTAGCGGTCCAGGAAGGCATCCTGGTCGATCGGGTCGGCACCGCCCAGGCACTCGGCGACGTCGTCGCCCGTCATTTCGACGTGCAGGCCGCCAGGGACCGTGCCCAGGGCCCGGTGCACCTCGAAGAAGCCGCGTACTTCGTCGATGACGTCGTCGAAGTTGCGGGTCTTGTAGCCGTTGGGCGAGGTGACGGTGTTGCCGTGCATCGGGTCCGTGACCCAGAGGACCTGGGCGCCGGAGGCCGTGACGCGCTCGACAATCGCGGGCAGCTTCTCGCGGATGTTCCCGGCGCCCATGCGGGTGATGAACGTCAGGCGGCCGGGTTCGCGGTTCGGGTCCAGCTTGTCGATGAGGCGCAGTGCGTCGTCGCCGCTGGTGTTCGGGCCGAGCTTGACGCCGATCGGGTTCCGTACGCGGGAGAGGAAGTCCACGTGGGCGTTGTCGAGTTCGCGGGTTCGTTCGCCGATCCACAGGAAGTGGCCCGAGGTGTCGTAAGGCAGGCCCGTGCGCGAGTCGATGCGGGTGAGGGCACGCTCGTAGTCGAGCAGGAGTGCCTCGTGGCTGGCGAAGAATTCAACACGCTTGAGCGCTTCAAAGTCGGCGCCGCAGGAGTCCATGAACTTGATGGCGCGGTCAATGTCCCGGGCCAGGGACTCGTAGCGGGCGTGCGCCGGGTTTTCGGTGAAGCCCTTGTTCCAGAGATGCACCAGGCGCAGATCGGCGAAGCCGCCCTGCGTGAATGCGCGGATCAGGTTCAGCGTGGAAGCCGAGGTGTGGTACGCCTTGAGCATGCGGCTGGCGTCGTGGGAGCGGGACTCCGGGGAGAAGTCGTAGCCGTTGACGATGTCGCCACGGTACGCCGGCAGGGTGACGCCGTCGCGGGTTTCGTCGTTCGAGGACCGCGGCTTGGCGAACTGGCCGGCCATGCGGCCCATCTTGATGACGGGCATGGCGGCCCCATAGGTCAGGACCACAGCCATCTGGAGGATGGTCTTGACGCGGGCACTGATCTTGTCCGCGGTAGCGCCCTCGAAGGTCTCGGCGCAGTCGCCGCCCTGGAGCAGGAAGGCCTTGCCCTGGGCCGCGGCAGCCAGGCGCTCGCGCAGCACGTCCACTTCACCGGCGAAGACCAGCGGCGGCAACACGGAAAGTTCCTTGACGGAAGCGTCGTAGACGCCCTTGTCGGACCAGGTGGGCTGCTGCGAGATGGGCAGCTCCCGCCAGTGGTCGAGTCCGGGATAGTTTGCCGCTCCGCTTTGGGCGGTGCTGGCCAGGGGCCCGGTTACGGACGGTGCGTTGTTCGTGGTTAGCTCAGTCACCCTACAAGAGTAGTTGCCCGTGTCACCGTTGGGGCACCTCCGGCGTAACCGTCCCTCCGCGGACCGTCACACTTTCCCGGTGTCTGCTCCGCCGTCGGGCTCGGGTTCTTCGGGAGGCTCTGCAGCGGGCAACGGTTCCGGTCCTTTTCCGGCCAGCTGCTGCTTCACCACGGCCGCGTAGTCGTCTACGTATTCCTGCCCGGACAGCCGCATGAGCTCGTACATGATTTCGTCCGTAACGGCACGCTGGATCAGCCGGTCATCCTCCATCCCGTAGTAGCGGCTGAAGTCCAGGGGCTGCCCGAAAATGACGCCGATCCTCCGGATACTGGGGAGCCTCTTGCCGATCGGCTGGACCTTTTCGGTGCCGATCATCGCCACTGGAACCACGGGGACACGGGTCTGCAGAGCGAGACGGGCCACGCCCACCTTGCCGCGGTAGAGCCGGGCGTCGGGACTGCGGGTGCCCTCCGGGTAGATGCCCAGCAGCCCGCCGCTGCCCAGCACGTCCTTGCCGGCCTGCAGGGACAGTTCCGAGGCCGCGCCTCCGGAGCGGTCCATGGGCAGTTGCTTGCTCAGGCGGAAGAACGAGGCCGTGAGTCTTCCCTTGAGACCCGTTCCGGTGAAGTACTCGGACTTCGCCAGGAAGATGACGGGCCGGTGCACCATGAGGGGCAGGAAGATGGAGTCGGAGAACGACAAATGGTTGGAGGCAAGAATTGCGGCGCCCTCGGCCGGGACGTTGTCCAGACCCTTGGCCCAGGGCCTGAAGAGCAGCCTAAGGATGGGACCTAGGAAGATCCGCTTCATGACCCAATAGAACACTTTTGTCCTCTCACGTCCGGCGGCTGGAGGGCTCCAGGGAAGGGCCGGCCGGCACCCAAGTGCAACCCTACTCCTGGGGGAATTGCCGGGAACAGCGACACGGTGGCCGCCAACGGAGTAGCCTCGAGTCATCATGACAACTCTTCCTGATCCATCACCGTTCGAGAGCGAATCCACCGGTTCCGGGCCCCGCATCGGCGTCGTGATGTCCCATGGGTTCACGGGGAGCCCCCACAGCATGCGCCCTTGGGCCGAACACCTGGCAGCCGAGGGCTTCGCGGTCCGCCTGCCCCTGTTGCCCGGACATGGCACCAGCTGGCAGAATCTGGCCACGCATCGCTGGCAGGAGTGGCACGAGGCCGTGGACCACGCCTACCGGCAGCTCGAAGCCAGCTGTGATGCTGTCTTTGCCGCCGGGCTGTCCATGGGCGGAACCCTAGCCCTGCGCGTGGCCGCAACCCGTCCGGTGGCGGGCACCGTGGTGGTGAATCCGGGCCTGGTCATCGATGATCCCCGTTCGGCCGTGGTCGGCATCCTGAAGCACTTCCAGAAGTCCACTCCGGCGATCGCCAACGACATCCTTAAGCCCGGCATGGACGAGGGCGCCTACGAGCGTACCCCGGTGGCCGCAGCCCACGAACTGAAGAAGATGTTTAAGGACACGGTCACCCTGCTGCCACGGATCAGCGCGCCCGTGCGGGTGTTCCGCTCCACCGTGGACCACGTCGTCTCGGACCACAGCATCGAGTTGCTGCGCCGGCACCTGCGGGCCCCGCTGGAACTCAGCCTGCTGGGTAACAGCTACCATGTGGCCACCCTCGACAACGATGCCGGGGAGATCTTCCGCGGCTCGGTCGACTTCATCCGGAAGACCATGGCGGCCCGTACCGGGCCCTCGGATGCCGGCAGCAAGGACGCAGCCCATGAACAGGCCTGACCCCAACTCAGCGGACCAAAGCGCCAACAACGACGACGACGCCGTCTGGCTTGACCTGGTGGCCCGCCTTGAGGCGACCCCGTCCGCGGGGCCCGGTGAGATCCACGAGGCGACACCGCCGGAGCCGGTCTCCGAGGAACCGGCCCGGGCTTCCTTCCGCGACTTTGATCCCCTGGGCCTGTCGAATCCGGCCGCAGCTGAGGACGCGCCCCCGGCGCCCGGCCCGCGTGACCATGAGGTGGACGGCGAAGAGGGCTTCGTGCCCGAGGAACCGCCGAGTCTGGCCGGAACGGAGCCCCTGACCATGCTGGCGTGGCTGGGTGCCATCGGCGGGCCACTTGCGCTCGTGTTCACGGCCATGTTCTGGCGGTCCGCGCCGCTCGTTGCCATCCTCGGCATTGTGGCGGCCTTCGTTGCGTCGGTGGTCTACCTCATCATGAAGCTGCCCCAGGAAAAGAACGAGGACGACGACGGCGCCCGCATCTGAGCGGGCCGCCGGGCTGCGCCGGCCCCTGGCTTAGCCGTGGGTCCTGCCGCTGACCCGTGACAAGTCTGCGGCCCCGATCATTCCGGCCCGCGGGCCCAGGGCTGCCAGTTCGATCCGTGCGGCGGGGCGGAATCCGCGGCCGGTGAGGTTTTCTTCGAATGCGGCCCGGGCCGGAGCGACGAGCAGTTCCCCGGCGTCGCACATCCCGCCGCCGATGACGAACATGCCAGGGTCCAGGGCTGCGGCCAGATTGGCCAGGCCCAGCCCGAGCCACCGGCCCTGTTCCGCCAGCAGTTCCCTGGAAGCGGCATTGCCGGCCAGGGCAAATCCGCTCACCGTGAGGCCTGTGATCCCTTCGGGCTTTCCCCCGCTGCCGGCCAAGAGCTCCTGCGCCTCCGCAGTGCCCGAGCTGGCAAAGGCGCGCGCCTCGCGGCCCAGGGCATTCCCCGAAGCGTACTGTTCCCAACACCCGCGGTTGCCGCATTCGCAGGGGTGGCCGCCGGGCATGATGATCTGGTGGCCGAACTCGCCCGCCACGCCGAAGCGCCCGCGCTCCACGCGGCCATCCATGACCATGGCGCCGCCGATGCCGGTGCCAAGGGTGATGCAGACCAGCCGGCTCTCCCCCTGCCCCGCACCGAAGCGCCATTCCGCCCAGGCTGCGGCGTCGGCGTCGTTCGTCAAGAGAACCGGTCGGCGCAGGAGCTGTTGCAGATTAGCCCTGAGTGGCTCGTTCCGCCACGCAAGGTGCGGGCTGAACAGGACCGTGCCGCCGTCGAGGTCCATCCACCCGGCCGCACCGATGCCCACCGAGGCGATGCGGTGCCCGGCGCCGAGTTCGTGGACGAGGTCCACGATGACCTGCTCCACGGCACGGGGGTCGCTTCCCGGGGTGGAGCGGCGGGCCTCCGCGAGGACCCGGCCCTCGGCATCCACCACTCCGGCGGCGACCTTGGTGCCTCCGATGTCGATTCCGATGGCCAGTCCCCTGCGGCCCAGATGCGTCCTGCAGCTGGCCCACGGCACGGCACCCCAGCGGGCCGCGGGCCGCCAGCGGACCGCAGCGGAGCCGGACCAGGCCGATGGGCGGGGTCCGGGCTGTTGAGTGGGCGGGCGAAGGGGCATTCAGACATCCTATTCTGCAAGGCCGCTTCGCCATGGCCACCCGGCGGATTTGCCGTGCCTCCGTGAGCTGCCGATTGGCGGGGCCGGGGGCCAAACCGTAAAGTTACTCGCCAGTAGGTGAAATAGGACACACCCCGGGAAACCGGCGTACTAGAGTAAGAGCAGCCCCAATGTGGTCTGTTGATATCGAAGGAGCTATCGTGCGTGAAATCAGTGTTCCGCCCCTTGTAAGCATCGCCCCAGAAACCAACACGACGGACCTTGTGATCCGCCAGGCCGCCAAGCCGTCCAACCCTGCCCTGTTCTCCAAGCTCGACGGCAACGGGCAGTGGCAGGACATCCGCGCCACAGAGTTCCTCGCCGATGTGCAGGCCATCGCGAAGGGCCTGATCGCCAGCGGAGTGGGACCCGGTGACCGCGTGGGCATCATGTCCCGGACCCGCTACGAATGGTCACTGGTGGACTTCGCCATCTGGTTCGCCGGCGCTGTCACCGTCCCCATCTACGAGACGTCCTCCCCGTCGCAGGTCGCCTGGAACCTCGGAGATTCCGGCGCGGTTGCCGCGTTCGGCGAGGCAGCCCACCACGAAGACATCATCAGGCAGGCGGTCGCTGCCGAGGACATCAGCGCCATGACCAACGTCTGGCAACTCGAAGGCGGCGGTCTGGACACCCTTCGCCAAGCAGGCGCGGGCGTTAGCGACGAAGAGCTCGAAGCCCGGCGCAGCACGGCCGGCCTGGCCGACCTCGCCACCATCATCTACACCTCCGGCACCACGGGCCGGCCCAAGGGCTGCGAACTCACGCACGGAAACTTCGTGGAACTCTCGGAGAACGCGAGGGCAGCCCTCGGCGACGTCGTGAACGAGAACGCCAAGACCATCATGTTCCTTCCCCTGGCCCACGTCTTCGCCCGGTTCATCTCCGTGCTGGCCGTTGCCGGCGGCGTGCAGGTGGCACATACGCCGGACATCAAGCACCTCCTGGCCGATCTCCAGAGCTTCCAGCCCACGTTCATCCTGGCCGTCCCCCGGGTCTTCGAGAAGGTCTACAACTCGGCGCTCACCAAGGCCGAGGACGGCGGCAAGGGGGCCATCTTCCACCGGGCCGTGGACACCGCGATCGAATACTCCAAGGCCCGCCAGTCCGGTTCCCTTGGCTTGGGGCTGCGGCTCAAGCACACGTTGTTCGACAAACTGGTCTACGGCAAGCTGCGGGCAGCCATGGGCGGACAGGTCGCCCACGCCGTATCCGGCGGTGGGCCGCTGGGCGAACGCCTCGGCCATTTCTTCCAGGGCATCGGCCTGCAGATCCTCGAAGGCTACGGACTCACGGAAACCACCGCCCCGATCACCGTCAACAGGCCGTCCCTCATCAAGATCGGCACTGTGGGGGCCCCGCTGCCCGGCAACTCGGTCAAGATCGCGGACGACGGCGAGATCCTCGCCAAGGGCTACTGCGTCATGAAGGGCTACTACAAGCGCGAGGACCTCACCGCAGAAACCTTTGTGGATGGATGGTTCCGGACCGGAGACATCGGCGAGCTGGATGACGAAGGCTTCCTGAAGATCACCGGACGCAAGAAGGAAATCATCGTCACTGCCGGCGGCAAGAACGTGGTTCCTGCCCTGCTGGAGGACCAGATCCGCGCCGACGCCCTGGTGTCGCAGGTGCTCGTGGTGGGCGACAACCGGCCGTTCATCGCCGCCCTGGTCACACTGGACGAGGAGGCACTCCCGGGGTGGCTGGAGCGCCATGGGCTGCCGGCGTCCACCACGCTGGCGCAGGCAGCCGACAACGCCGTGGTCCAGACAGCCGTCCAGGATCTGGTCAACCGTGCCAACCAGTCGGTGTCCCAGGCCGAAGCCATCAAATCCTTCAGGATCGTTCCCGCCGACTTCACCGAAGCCTCGGGCCATCTGACCCCCTCCATGAAGGTCAAGCGCACCCAGGTGATGAAGGACTTCGAGTCCGTCATCGAGGACATGTACTCGGCACCCCGCGTTTCCTAAGCCGCACAAGCAAAAGGAACCCCGTCCGGAATATCCGGACGGGGTTCCTTCGTCTATGCAGCTTCGGGGCTACTCGACGATGAGCAACAGATCGCCGCCCTGGACCTGCTCGACCGCCGATACGGCGAGGCGCGAGACAGTGCCCGCAACCGGCGTCGTGATGGAGGCTTCCATCTTCATGGCCTCGATCGTGGCAACCGTATCGCCGGCCTTGACGATGTCGCCGGCCTTGACCGTGACCGTGACGGCACCCGCGAACGGCGCGGCGACCTGGCCGGGCTGTGCGGGATCTGCCTTCTCGGCGGCCTTGACGTTGCTCACCACGGAGCGGTCACGGACCACCACGGGGCGGGACTGGCCGTTGAGCGTGCACATGACCGTGCGCATGCCCTTCTCGTCGGCCTCAGACACGGCCTCAAGCTGGGCGATCAGGCGGACGCCCTTCTCCAGCTCGATCACGTGCTCGGCGCCGCGCTGCAGGCCGTACAGGTAGTCACGGGTGTCCAGCACGGAGATGTTGCCGTAGTTGTCCACGCTCTTCAGGTAGTCCTTGGTGGGGCCGTCGAAGAGCAGACGGTTCAGCGTGTGCTGGCGCGTCTTCGAATCGGACTTAAGCGCGGCACTGTCCTCGGCGCTGAGCTCGACGTCGCGCACCTTGATGCTACGGCCCTGCAGGGCCTTGGTGCGGAACGGCTCGGGCCAGCCTCCGGGAGGGTCACCCAATTCGCCCGAGAGGAAGCCGATGACGGAGTCCGGGATGTCGTAGTTCTGCGGGTTCTCGTTGAAGTCGGCGGGATCCGCGTTCAGGCCCACGAGGTGCAGCGCGAGGTCGCCCACCACCTTGGAGGACGGAGTCACCTTGACCAGGCGGCCCAGGATGCGGTCCGCTGCGGTGTACATGTCCTCGATGGCTTCAAACTGCTCGCCGAGGCCCAGGGCAATGGCCTGCTGGCGCAGATTGGAGAGCTGGCCTCCGGGGATTTCGTGCTGGTAGACGCGGCCTGTCGGGCCCGGCAGGCCGGATTCGAACGGTGCGTACACGCGGCGCACGGCCTCCCAGTACGGCTCCAGGGCACTGACGTTGGCCAGGCTGAGGCCCGTATCGCGCGGCGTGTGGGCAAGCGCCGCGACGAGCGCGGACGCCGAGGGCTGGCTGGTGGTGCCGGCAAGCGACGCCGAGGCGACGTCCACGGCGTCGACTCCTGCATCCACGGCGGCCAATAGCGTGGCCAGCTGGCCACCTGCTGTGTCGTGGGTGTGCAGGTGGACCGGCAGATCGAAACGCTCACGAAGGGCCGCGACCAGCTTCGCCGCGGCCGCAGGGCGGAGCAGGCCGGCCATGTCTTTGATGGCCAGGATGTGCGCACCGGCGTCGACGATCCTCTGGGCAAGCTCGAGGTAGTAGTCGAGCGTGTACAGGGTCTCGTCCGGATTGAGCATGTCGCCGGTGTAGCACAGTGCCACTTCGGCGACGGCGGTGCCTGTGGCCCGGACGGCGCGGATGGCCGGGGCCATCTGGTTGACGTCGTTGAGGGCGTCAAAGATGCGGAAGATGTCGATGCCGGTGGCCGCTGCCTCCGTGACGAAGGCCTCCGTCACTTCTTCCGGGTACGGCGTGTAGCCGACGGTGTTGCGGCCGCGCAGGAGCATCTGCAGGCAGACGTTGGGCATTGCCTGGCGGAGCGCGGCCAGGCGGTCCCAGGGGTCTTCGCCGAGGAAGCGCAGGGAGACGTCGTACGTGGCACCGCCCCAGGCCTCGACCGAGAGGAGCTCCGGCAGCAGCGAGGTGACGGCCGGGCCGGCGGCCACGAGGTCGCGGGTACGGACCCTGGTGGCCAGCAACGACTGGTGGGCGTCACGGAACGTGGTGTCCGTGACGGCCAGTGCCTGCTGCTCGCGCAGGGCCTTGGCGAAGCCCTCCGGACCGAGTTCCAGCAACTTGTGGCGGGAGCCCTTGGTGGGAACGGGACCTTCGACGGCGGGGAGCTTGCTTGCCGGGTCGGAGTGCACCTTGAGTTCGCCGTTCGGCTTGTTCACAGTGACGTCCGCGAGCCAGGTGAGCAGCTTGGTTCCACGGTCCGCGGAGACGTGGGACTTGAGCAGCTCGGGGCGCTTGTCAATGAAGTCGGTGGCGACGTTTCCTGCGATGAAGTCCGGGTCGGCCAGCACGGCCTGCAGGAACGGAATGTTGGTGGAAACACCGCGGATGCGGAATTCGGCGAGGCCACGGCGCGCACGGGCCACGGCTGCCGGGTAGTCCCGGCCGCGGCAGGTGAGCTTGACCAGCATCGAGTCGAAGTGCGGGCTGATTTCGGCACCCGAGTACACAGTGCCGCCGTCGAGCCTTACGCCGGCGCCGCCAGCGGAACGGTAGCCGGTGATCTTTCCGACGTCGGGGCGGAAGCCGTTGGCCGGGTCTTCTGTGGTGATGCGGCACTGGAGCGCGGCACCTTTGATGGCGACCGTCTCCTGGCTCAGGCCGAGGTCGGCCAGGGTTTCGCCGGAGGCAATGCGCAGCTGCGCCTGGACGAGGTCAACGTCCGTGATTTCTTCGGTCACGGTGTGCTCGACCTGGATGCGCGGGTTCATTTCGATGAACACGTGCTGGCCCGCACGTTCGCCCTCGGTGTCCACGAGGAACTCGACGGTGCCGGCGTTGACGTAGTTCAGGGCCTTCGCGAAGGCCACTGCGTCGCGGTAGAGGGCCTGGCGGATGGATTCGTCCAGGTTCGGGGCCGGAGCGATTTCCACGACCTTCTGGTGGCGGCGCTGCAGCGAGCAGTCGCGCTCGAAGAGGTGCATGACGTTGCCTTCGGCGTCGGCCAGGATCTGGACCTCGATGTGGCGCGGCCGGAGCACGGCCTGCTCAAGGAACATGGTGGGATCGCCGAAGGCGGCGTCTGCTTCGCGCATGGCCGCCTGCAGGGCGTCCGGCAACGCTTCGCGGGTTTCGACGCGGCGCATGCCGCGGCCACCGCCGCCTGCAACGGCCTTGGCGAAGATCGGGAAACCGATTTCATCGGCGGCCGCAATGAGTTCGTCGAGGTCCTTCGAGGGCTTGCTCGACTTCAGGACCGGCACGCCGGCCTTGCGGGCGGCCTCGAGCGCGGCAACCTTGTTGCCTGCAAGCTCTAGGACCTCGGCCGGCGGACCGACAAAGGTGATGCCCTCGGCCTTGGCCGCGCGGGCCAGGTCAGGATTTTCGGAGAGGAAGCCGTAGCCCGGGTAGATGGCGTCGGCACCGGATTCCTTGGCTACACGGACAACCTCTGCAACGTCCAGGTAGGCGCGGACCGGGTGGCCGGCCTCGCCAATGAGATAGGCCTCATCGGCCTTCTGCCGGTGGATCGAGTTTCGGTCCTCGTGCGGAAAGACGGCAACGGTCTTGGCGCCCAGTTCATAACCAGCGCGAAATGCCCTGATCGCGATTTCTCCGCGATTGGCCACCAGAATCTTCGAAAACATACTTCTCCTGCATCATTGCGGGTGTATCGGTCGGTGGTCACAGTGTGTAATGCCACCAGCGGCAAACACAAATCTTTGTGGCAACCATCACAAAGCAATCGTCATGTGGGCTGTATAAGCGTGCGCGCGGGCGAGCACCATGCTAGTGCCGGGCCGGGACCCGGCGGGGGCAGACAGGCAAAGGCGGGAATCGGCCCCCGCGCAACATATGATGTTGAGGGGGCTTCGGCATGCCCCGCACCGGCTCTGCCCGGGGCAAAAACACCGCGACACGGCAACCGGCGTTAGGTTTTGGGTTCTCAAGTGCAAGTAGTCAGCATCAGCAGCCTCAAGGGCGGAGTGGGAAAGACGTCCGTCACCACCGGACTGGCCTCGGCGGCGCTGGCTGCCGGAATCCCCACGCTCGTCGTCGACCTCGACCCCCACGCAGACGCCACCACGGCCCTCGGGGTACAGCCCGGCGAGCAACTCGACATCGGCCGAATGCTGAAGAACCCCCGCAAGGCCAGGCTGAGCGAAAACGTGGCCAGCAGCGGCTGGGTCTCCAACGCCAACGGCAGGGGCGCACACGCCCGCGTCCTCGACGTTGCCGTGGGATCCGCGTACACCGGCATCTATGACCGACCGGACCTTGGCCGGAGGGATCTCCGCCGCCTGTCCGCCGTCCTCGCCGCCGGCGAACAGTACGAACTCGTCCTGGTGGACTGCCCGCCGTCGCTCAACGGCCTCACACGCATGGCCTGGAACGCGAGCGACCGCGTGGTGCTGGTGGCCGAGCCCGGACTGTTTTCCGTAGCAGGCACGGAGCGCACCATGCGGGCCATCCAGCTGTTCCGGAAGGAGTTCGCGCCGAACCTGGCGCCGGCAGGGATTGTTGCCAACCGTGTCCGGAGCGGTTCCGCCGAACACACCTTCCGCCTGGGCGAAATGGAATCCATGTTCGGTGAGCTGCTGCTCGCCCCGCACATCCCGGAACAGGCCAACTGGCAGCAGATCCAGGGTGCGGCCCATGCCGTGCACCACTGGCCCGGCGATTCGGCCAAGAACGCCGCCAAACTCTTCGACACGCTCCTGGAGAACATGCTGTCCGCGAAGAGCGGCCTGCGGGACCGCCGCCAGCACTGAAACCCCGGGGCGGCAGCTCCGCCGACGCAACCCAAGCAGCGCAGCAAATAGGAAAGCCGCTAGCTGATGCGGCGTGCGACGCGGCGCTTGCTCAATTCGTCATCGGGAAAGGACTGCTCCGTTACGCGCTCGCTGGGCAGCGCGGCGAGGCTGCCCTCGACCTCCCGCCAGACGCGGCCGACAGCGATGCCGAACACGCCCTGTCCGCCCTGCACAAGATCAATGACTTCGTCCGCAGACGTACATTCATAGACACTGGCGCCGTCGCTCATGAGAGTGATCTGGGCCAGGTCCTCCACACCGCGCTCGCGCAGGTGCTCCACAGCCGTACGGATCTGCTGGAGGGAAACCCCGGTGTCCAGCAGCCGCTTAACGACCTTCAGGACCAGGATGTCGCGGAAACCGTAGAGGCGCTGGGAACCGGAGCCTGCGGCCCCGCGGACAGCTGGTTCAACGAGGCCGGTGCGGGCCCAGTAGTCGAGTTGGCGGTAGGTGATGCCTGCGGCCTTGCATGCCGTGGGACCGCGGTAGCCCGCGTCCTCGTCCAGCACGGGAAGGTCCTCCGTAAACAGGAGACCCTGGGCACCGCCCGCGTGCGCAGCAGTGCCGGTCGAGGCCTGCTTTAGCTCGCCTGCATCGCCTTTCGGACTCACGTGACCCTCCTTGTAGTAAGTTCCCTTGGGGAAGGTGCATCCAGCACACAACACGGGGCCGAAACCCATCCGTGTCATTTCCGCGCAGGCCCACTTTCCAGTGTGACTTGCGCAGGCAGTGTATGCAACGGGAACTTGATACCTTCGACGTTAGGCCTGTGGAGGCCCAAGGTCAAAGACGTCGGGAGCAATTTCGGGTCGTGTCGAAACCTTCAGCCTTAACTTCAACCTTATTCTGGGTCAGCCCTCGAAATCCTCTGGCTCCACGTCGTCCAGGAATTCGCGGAACCTGCGCAGTTCGCCTTCTTCGTCAACAGCAGGGCCCGGCTCGGCTTCCTCACCTTCGTCATGCTCGGTGATGCGGACCCCGGCTTCCTCCATGACGGCATCGGCGCACCAGATCCGGCATTTGGCACGCAGCGCCAGTGCCAGCGCGTCCGACGCCCGGGAACTGACCACGGTGCCGTTGTCGAACTGCAGCTGACCGTAGAAGATGTTGTCCTCCACGGCCACGATGTTGACGCTGATGATCGAGTGTCCGAGGGATTCGACAACATCGATCAGGAGATCGTGCGTCATGGGCCGCGGCGGAACCACCCCCTGCTGCGCCAGGGCGATGGCGCTGGCCTCGGGCGTCCCGATCCAGATGGGCACATGCCGTTCACCGTTGATCTCGCGCAGGAGAACCAGCGGCTGGTTGGACGGCAGCTCGATCCGGACGCCGACAATTTCGACTTCGATCATCAGGTATCCATGCGGGAGATACGGTCCTGCACCAGCGCCCGGTGCAGGCTCAGGCAAAGCTCACTGATTTCGCGCGCGGCTTCGGCAGCCCGGGCTTGCGAGGATGCGTCCTTCCGGGAGGTCAGCGGCGCAACGGCCCGCTCAACAAGGCTGAACTCACGTTCGGCCGCCGCCTGGAACGGGCGCAGGTGGCGCGGCTCCAGGCCATGGTCCTCGAGCTGGACACAGGCGCGGGCCACCTGGAGTGCATGTTCGTCGAACTTTCCATTGGCGTGGCTGATGAGCCCGAAACTGAGCAGCGACTGCAGCAGTGGAACGCTGGCACCGGACTCCGTGCGCAGCTGCTCCTCGGTCAGGGCACGGGCATGTCCGTGGATCTCGGCAGCAAGTGCGTCGGAAACGATCCGTGGAGACACGGTGACCCCCTCCGGCAGCTTGTCCGGCCGCTCTCCGCGGTCGATCGCGTCAAGATAGTCCTTGATGACTTTCAGCGGCAGGTACTGGTCCCGCTGCAGGGCCAGGATGAAGCGCAACCGCTCCACATCGCTGTCCGTATACTGACGGTATCCCGCCGGAGTGCGTTTGGGGTTGATAAGCCCCTTCTCCTCCAGAAAACGGATCTTGGACGCCGTCATGGTGGGAAAGTCGTCGCTTAATTGAGCGAGAACTTCCCCGATGTTCAGGACCTGGGGCCCTCGACGCTCCGGCTGGGCCATTGCCACAGAGTGGTTCCCCGGAATCAGACTTGGCCAGCTGCGCGGGCAGGGCTCAGGTAGTAGGTCAGCCGGAACTTGCCGATCTGGACTTCATTGCCGGTCCTCAACTGCACGCTGTCCACGCGGTCGTGGTTGACGTAGGTGCCGTTCAGGCTGCCCATGTCCACGACCTCGAAGCCGGATTCCGTGCGGTGGAACTCCACGTGCTTGCGGGAAACCGTCACGTCATCAAGGAAGATGTCGGCATCGGGGTGCCGGCCTGCCGTGGTGGTGTCCGAGTCCAGCAGGAAGCGGGCACCGGCGTTCGGTCCGCTGTGCGCAATGAGCAGCGCAGAATCCGGCGGCAGCGCCTCCACGGACGCCCGCTCTTCGGGGGCCAGCTTGGGCGCGATGTTGGGTTCATCCCATACGGGCGTCAGGCTGATCGAAGTGGTCTCCGGCGTTGGCTGTTCGTCCGCACCGTTCTCGCCATTGGTTTGGTTCTGTTCGCCGCCAACCATGGAAATTCCTCCTCATCCGCCGGCTGCTGCTCGCTGCCGGCCACACCTTCGCCCGGTTCCGCCGGGAAATCGGTTGGCTGGCCCGCCTTCCCGACTCCCCTTAACAGGGGAGTACCAGCCGGGCGGGCCAGATAACTTTAGCCTACCTGTTGTTCATACTCAGATGCACTGAGCAGCGACTCCACAGCGTCTGCTTCGGCCAGTTTGACTTCAAGGAGCCAGCCTTCGCCGTAAGGGTCCGAGTTGATCAGGGACGGGTCCGTGTCCAGCGCCTCGTTGCGGGCCACCACTTCACCGGATACCGGCGCGTAGATGTCGCTGACGCTCTTGGTGGACTCGACTTCACCGACGACGTCGTTTCCGGCCACTGTTGTGCCGGCTTCCGGCATCTGGGCGTACACAACATCGCCCAGCGCGTCCTGGGCAAAATCGGTGATTCCGATCCGCACAATGCCCTCGGTATTGGGGGCGGTGACCCATTCATGTTCGGCGGTGTAGGAAAGATCGGCAGGAATGTTGCTCATCGGTCGCCTTTCATCGGGACTGTTACTGACCTCGACGGCGGACCGGGCTTCCGGCCACCGCTGAAAGTATATGCACAATCGCCTTCCCTCCCCAGAGGCGTCTGGGATCATGGGAGTGTGTCTGATCCGGCCCTCACCGGCATGTCCGCAAAGGAAGCTGACCATGCCCGAACTCCCCGAACTCGCAGCAATGGCCACATTTCTGGACGGGAAGCTCAGGGGCGCCGTGATCACGCAAGTGCAGTTCCCGAACTACTTCTCGCTGAAGACCAAGAATCCCCCGCCGGAGGAGCTGCCGGGGCGGATGGTCGATTCGGTGTCCCGGCGGGGAAAGTTCGTCCTCCTCAAGACGGTTCCGGGCCCGGACACGCCGCCCGCGGCGAGCTACCCCGCGGCCATGTTCCTGGCCTTCAACCTGGCGCAGGCGGGCTGGCTGCACTTCATGGAGAAGGCCGTGGGTCCCGTGGACAAGCCCGGCTTCATTGCCGCGCGGCTGAATTTCGCGCGGAACGGCCAGGACGTGTCTTTCGACCTCACTGACGCCGGGACGTGGAAGGGCCTGGCCGTCTTCATCGTCAGTGATCCGGCGGACATCCATGGCATGGCCGAACTGGGACCGGAACCGCTGGCACCCGGCTTTGGCCTGGAGGAGTTCAGCAGGCTGTTCAGCGCGAGGCAGCAGCTCAAAGCACTCCTGAAGGATCAGAAAGTCCTCGCAGGGATCGGAAATGCATACAGCGACGAGATCCTGCACGCAGCAAAGCTTTCACCGTTTGTGGCTGCTTCAACCCTGGACTCTGAGACGATTGAGCGCCTCTTCACCACCATGAGGTCTCTCCTGGCGGACGCCGTGCAGGAGGCAACAGGCAAACCACCCGAAGACCTCAAGGCCCTGAAGAAGTCCTCCATGCGGGTCCATGGACGGACGGGACAAGCATGCCCTGACTGCGGGGACACGGTACGGGAAGTCGCGTATGCCAGCGGTTCGCTGCAGTATTGCCCCACCTGCCAGACCGGGGGGAAATCCTCGAGAAGCGGCGCCGCGGGAAGGCCGGCTAGGCAATCCTGGCGAAGTTGCGGCAGTGCGCGCGGGGCCTCTGCCATGATGGACGCATGACTGAACAAGCACAGGCACCTGCCAGGAAAAAAGGCAACTGGGGAGCCAAGATCATTCTGGTCCTTGTTGCCTTGCTCATCGCCGTAGCCAGCTACTTCATCCTGTCCGCCATACTTCCCCGCTGGTGGTCCGACGTCATTGCCGGCCAGATCCGCCGCGATCTCGGTGCCAGCGTGCTCGTGGGCATGTTCTACGGCTTCGTGTTCACCTTCCTCCCGCTTCTGGTTGCGTGGCAGGCGACGCACAAGGCCATCAAATGGCCGTGGAAAATCGTCATCGTGCTGCTGGCCGTAGCCATCGCCACACCCAACCTCCTGACGGCCGGCATTGTTTTCGGCTCCTCGGAATCAGCACATGCCGGCCAGCGGACGCTGAGCGTGGACGCAGGCTTCTTCACCACCTGGACAGCCATTTCAGCGATTGCGGCCGCAGTCGCCTTCGTGATGGTAGTCATCCTCTGGACGGTGTGGCGCAGCCGGGGCAAGAAGGTCAAGGCCTTGAAGCAGGCCGACAGCGAACGGCTCAAGGCCGCCAAGCAGGCCGAGAAGGAAGCCCGCGACGCCGAACGCGCGGCAGGTGGCCGCCCGACGTCGGGCCCTGCAGCGTTCCTCGACGACGCAAAGCGGCGCGTCACCGATGTCTTCGACGGCAAGCCGGACGTGGACGGCAAGCCCGACAAGAAGTAGATACCGGGAACGGCAAAAAGCCCGCCAGGGAGATCCCGCAGCGGGCTTTTTTGCTGCCTTGCTGTCCAGGCTCAGGCGACGCCGGCCGCCTGGGGTTCGCGTTCGACGTCGGCCGTTGGCTCTCCGGCCACAGTTCCCGCGCGTCGGGCGGCGGCTGCCGCGGCCAGCATGACGAGCAACCCCACGACGGTGATCGCGGCCCCCGCCCAGATGGGCGAGGTGTACCCGAGGCCGAGGGTGATGGTCACGCCGCCCAGCCAGGCGCCGAGCGCGTTGCCGAGGTTGAAGGCGCCGATGTTGGCACCGGAAGCGAGCGTCGGGGCAGAGGCCGCGAAATGCATGACGCGCATCTGCATTCCCGGAACGGCCGCGAATCCAATGCCGCCCATGAGGGCCAGGGAGAAGACCGTGGCAACAGGGTTGGCTGCCGTGAGCCCGAAGAACACCAGCACGGCCACGAGGGCCAGCAGCGCGGTGGTCAGCGTCCTGTCCAGGGCCTTGTCCGCCGCCTTGCCGCCGATGACGTTGCCGACGAACAATCCGGCGCCGAAGATCGCCAGGAGCCACGGGACCGCGCTTGAGTCGAAGCCGGAGACCTCGGTCAGGGTGAAGGCGATGTACGTGAAGGCGCCGAACATGCCGCCGTAGCCCAGGATCGTGACCAGGATGGACAGCCAGACCTGGCCGGATGTGAAGGCGCCGAGCTCGCTGCGCAGGCCCTTGCTGGGCTCCGCACTGCTCCGCGGGACCAGGAAAGCGATGCCGAGCAGGGCGACCACGCCGATGGCCGTGATGGCCCAGAACGTGGAGCGCCAGCCATGACTCTGCCCCAGGAGGGTTCCGAAGGGAACGCCCAGGACGTTGGCGGCGGTGAGCCCTGTGAACATGATGGCAATGGCGCCGGCCTTCTTGTGCGCCGGCACGAGGCTCGCTGCCACCACGGAGCCGATGCCGAAGAAGGCGCCGTGACAGAGGGCGGCAATGATGCGGCCGAGCAGCATCGCCGGGTAGCTGTCGGCGATGGCCGAGAGCAGGTTGCCCACAATGAACAGGAGCAGAAGGCCCATCAGCACGGGCTTTCGCGGCAGCCTGGTAACCGCTGCGGTAACCAGCAGGGCCCCGACAGTGACGCTGAGTGCGTAGCCGGAGATGAACCAGCCGGCCGAGGCTTCGCTGACGTTGAAGTCGGCGGCGACCTCGGGCAAGAGGCCCATGATGACGAATTCGGTCAGGCCGATGCCGAATCCGCCGAGAGCCAGGGCAATCAACCCTGCGGGCATGTGGTGCTCCTTAAATGGGGCCGGTTCCTTGGGAAGTGGATGTGCGCCGCCGGGAACCGTAGAATATTAGTTGCAGGCGCTTCGTATATAGTTGCACGCGCCAGATACTTGCGCAAGCAACTACTTTGCGGCGCCGCCATTTTCGAGATTCAGGCAGGAGCACAGAAGGCATGGGCATCAAGGACGACGCCGTAGAAGTACGCGCGCAGGGCTGGCGGACGCTCGCGGCACTGCACGGGAGCATCGAGGCGGAGCTCGAAAAGGCGCTTCAGTCCGCCGTCGAGCTCTCCGTCGTGGAGTACACGGTCCTGGACGCCCTGAGCCGGCAGGACGGCTGGCATATGCGGATGCAGCAGCTGGCCCGCGCCACCGCTCTGTCCAGCAGCGCCACCACGCGCCTGGTAAACCGCTTGGAGGACCGCGGCCTGCTGACGCGCATCCTGTGTGCCGACGACCGCCGCGGCATATACACGGAGCTGACATCCGCCGGCCAGAAGCTGCTACTGGAGGCCAAACCTGCGCACGACGAGACCCTGGCCGCGGCGCTGGCCTCGGCGGAGCTGGTTCCGGAGCTGGAGCCGCTGGTCAAGGCGCTGGGGGCATTGCAGGGGGTGTAGTCCCTGCAGGGCGACCGCCCCGACCTTCTTTGAGCCTGGCGGCTCGCCGACACGCCGGTTCGTGCGGCGTGTCGGCGACGGTCCGAACTCAAAGAAGGTCAGGAAGGCTACTGCGGCCGAGGCCGGGACGCGACCCTCCGACATCCACCGGCCTGAGACCCCCAGGGGACGTCCGGTCGCCGCAGTCTCGGCGAGAGGTGGGACCGCGTCTCCACGAAAGATCCAAGACCGACAGCTTCCCGTAGAGCACTCTCGCAATTGGGGAGAGTGACAACCACCTCTCCCGCACGACCCGCCAAGCCATGTATTCAAAGATCCAGTGCGGATACCCTCTCGGAATCGGCTGCTCCGCACGTGCTTCCATTTCGCCGGAGGGGACGAAAACGTTGAGGAGTTCTTGAATGCCGGCGATCGCACCAGCAACTGGCCAATTCCCCAAGGCAATCCGGTCCTTGAGGTCGTGGCAGTTGATGCACGTAGGCACAACCGCTCCACCCCCAAATGCGCGCGGAACCGGGAAGTGATCATGTTCGTGGCGTCGGGCAAGGTACATGTCACAGTAGAAGCATCGGGCGCAATCACAACCACCCTGGCGTGCATTTCGAGCTGCGGACATGAGGTCAAGCATGCCATCGTCTTTCGCCAGTGACTTCCAGCCGCACGACTCACATCGAGTAGCCACTCAAAGAAGGTCAGGCTGGGCCGGGCACGCCGGGCCAGCCCCCACCTCTCCAGGGACACGAAAAACCCCGCCGCTCCCTCTCGGGAACGGCGGGGTTTTTCATTTGGTCGGGCTGACAGGATTTGAACCTGCGACCCCTTGACCCCCAGTCAAGTGCGCTACCAAGCTGCGCTACAGCCCGTTAGTTCCGCCGTTCTCCGCCTAGGTTTTCATCCGTGGATTCTCACCTAAGCAGTCCGGCTGAACCACCTCCAAAAGCTTACACGACCTTGGAGGTTGCCTGCGCCATCAGAGCCAAAGTCGACTGTGATGCGCGTCTCATTTAGCGCTTCTTGCCGCGCTTTTCACGCACACGCATGTTGACCTCGATGGGCGTGCCCTCGAAGCCGAACGTCTCACGCAGGCGGCGCGTGATGAAGCGGCGGTATCCGGGGTCCAGGAAGCCGGTGGTGAACAGCACGAACTTCGGCGGGCGGCTGGAGGCCTGGGTGCCGAAGAGGATGCGGGGCTGCTTGCCGCCGCGGACCGGGTGCGGGTGCGCCGCAACGAGCTCGCCCAGGAAGGCGTTCAGGCGGCCGGTGGGGATACGGCGGTCCCAGCTCTCCAGCGCGATGTCCAGCGCAGGCACCAGGCGGTCCTTGTGCCAGCCGGTCTTGGCGGAGATGTTGACGCGCGGCGCCCACTCCACGTGGGCCAGGTCCTGCTCGATTTCGCGTTCCAGGTAGCGGCGGCGTTCGTCGTCCAGCAGGTCCCACTTGTTGAAGGCGAGGACCAGCGCACGGCCGGATTCAATGGCCAGCTGCAGGATGCGGACGTCCTGCTCGCTGAGCACTTCGTCCACGGCCAGGAGCACGACGGCGACCTCGGCCTTTTCGAGCGCTGCCTGCGTGCGCAGGGAGGCATAGAAGTCCGCGCCCTGTGCCATGTGCTGGCGGCGGCGGATGCCGGCGGTGTCCACGAAACGCCAGGTGCGGTTGCCGAGTTCGATGAATTCATCCACGGGATCGCGCGTGGTGCCGGCGAGCGGGTCGACAACCACGCGCTCGGTGCCGGCCAGCTTGTTCAGCAGGGAGGACTTGCCCACGTTCGGGCGGCCGATCAGGGCGATGCGGCGGGGACCACCGGAACGCTCGACGCCTTCCACCGTGGAGAACTCGGGCAGCGTGTCCATGACGTGGTCGAGGAGGTCGGCCACGCCGCGGCCGTGCAGTGCGGAGACCGGGTACGGCTCGCCGAAGCCGAGGCCCCAGAGCGTTGCGGAGTCGGCTTCCTGGGCAAAGTCGTCCACCTTGTTGGCCACCATGATGACCGGCTTCTTGGACTTGCGCAGCATCTTCATGACGCCCTCGTCCGTGGCGGTGGCTCCAACGGCGGAGTCGACCACGAACAGCACGGCGTCGGCCAGCTCCACGGCCATTTCGGCCTGCTCTGCCACACGGGCGTGGATGCCCTTGGCATCGTGCTCCCAGCCACCGGTATCGACCAGCGTGAAGTTGCGGCCGTTCCAGTTGGCGGAGTACATGACGCGGTCACGGGTGACGCCGGGGGTGTCCTCTACGACGGCCTCGCGGCGGCCGAGGATCCGGTTCACCAGCGTGGACTTGCCCACGTTGGGGCGGCCGATGATGGCCAGCACCGGGTCCAGCTTCAGTGGGCCGTCTTCGCCCTCGTCGCCGTATTCGCCGCGCAGCAGGGCTGCGTCGTCTTCGTCCAGCTCGTAGTCATCCAGGCCGGCCAGCAGGGTGGCGGCGCGGAGCTCGGCCTCGTCGTCGTCCAGGGCGGCAAGGTTTTCAGCCACCTGGTCGGTGCCGGTGGGCGTGTATTCGTCGTCGCCGGCTCCATGGTTGCCGGATTTTTGAGTCGTATCGCTCATTGCACTTTCCTTTGTGGTGGTCTGCCGGCGTCCCGGCTACTGCTTTTTGACGGTGCTGCGGAGTGTGTAGACCGGGGCACGGGGTCCTGCGGAAGGTCCTGCCCGGTGGTGTGGATGGCATCCCGAACGTGCTTTGCCAATGCGTCGCGGATTTCCGCAGCCGCCCTGTCCATTGAAACACGCCCGGGCTCGCCGTTCCGGCGCTGCACGGTGAGTGGCTCGCCGAAGCTGACGTGGAGCCGGCGGCCCGGCCCGGGGATATGGTCGCGGTGCTCGTTGCCGGTCCTGGTGCCGAGGATGGCCACGGGTATCACAGTGGCCCCGGAATTCAGGGCCAGCCAGGCAACGCCGCTGCCGATGCTTTCAGCGGTGCCGCTCCCCCGGGTCCCCTCAGGGAGAATCCCGACGCAACGGCCGGCGTCGAGCAGTCTTTTGCCCAGGTGCAGGGCCGCGCGGTCTCCCGCACGGTCCACCGGAATCTGGCCCGAGCCGCGCAAGACCCGCCCCAGAAAGCCCGTGAACATCTCCTTCTTGACGAGGATGTGCATGGGCCGCGGGGAAGCCCCGAACATGACGGGGCCATCCAGCATGCTGATGTGGTTCCCCGCGAAAATCACCGGTCCCGCTGCTGGAACGTTCGCACGGCCGGTGACGGACGTCCGGTAGATCGCATGGTCGATGAGCCAGCCGACTGGCCGGCTCCAGAACCTAGTCCACGAGGCCGGGAGTGCCTGCTCAGTCACCATAGATGACCTTGCCGACAATATTGAGCGCGATGTCCACGGTTTCCTCGAAGTCCAGGTCCGAGGAATCCAGGGTCACCACGCCGTCGGCCGCCTGGGTGAAGTTCACCACGGTGGAGTCCTTGGCGTCACGCTGGATGACCTGGGCTGCAAGCTGTGCCTTGCTCTGCGTGCCGCCGAGCTGGATCCCGCGGCGGCGAAGCCGTGCTTCCTCGCTGGCGGTCAGCAGCATGCGGACTTCCGCTCCCGGCGCGACGACGGTGGTGATGTCGCGGCCTTCCACCACCATGCGGTGGTGGTGCTGCTCGATGAGCCGGCGCTGGCGCCGGATCAGTTCGGTGCGGGCACCAAGGGTGGTGGCCACGGCACTGACGGACGAGGATATCCGTGGATCCCGGATCTCCTCGGTGATGTCCGTGCCGTTGACCGCGACATACTCGGTGCCGGTGCTGGTGCTGATTTCCAGGGGCATGGTCTTGGAGGCCTGCTCGACGGCAGCACCGTCCGTGAGGTCGATGCCGTTGTTGAGGCAGTACCAGGTCAGCGCCCGGTACATGGCGCCCGTGTCCAAGTACGCCAGTTTCAGCCGCCGGGCCACTTCCTTGCTCACACTGGACTTGCCCGATCCGGAGGGGCCGTCGATGGCAATCACCAGCGGCTTGCCGGGGCGGGCGACCGTCTCGGGTCCGAAGAATTCACGCGTCATTACTGGAGTACCCGCCATCCACGGTCAGTCAAGGCTTCTACAAGGAGGTCGTGCTTGTTGGGCAGCACGGAGAGCTCCACCATGCCCACGTTCTGGCCGGACGAGTGGTCCAGCCGTAGGTCTTCCACGTTCACGCCGATCTCGCCGATCTCGGTCAGGAGCCGGGCGATCTGGCCCGGACGGTCGTCCACCAGCACGGTCAGCCACGAGTATGCCTGAGGAGGTCCGCCGTGCTTGCCCGGGATCCGGGCCTGGCCGGCATTGCCTTCGCTGATCAGCTGGGCAAGGTCCAGCCTGGCACCGGGTGCCAGGGGATCCTCCAAGGTTCCGATGAGCCGGTTCAGGTCCTCCCGCACGCCGTGCAAGATGGTGACCACCTTGTCCGCGTTGCCGCCGAGGATCTGCACCCACAGGGTGGGATCGCTGGCGGCGATGCGGGTGGTATCCCGAAGTCCGTTGCCGGCAAGGGACAGCGCATGCAGCGGAGTGCCCTGCAGCCGGCTGGCCAGCAGCGAGGACATGATCTGCGGCAGGTGCGAGACCAGTGCCACGGCTTCGTCGTGCTCATCGGGGGTGAACTGCGAAACGATCGCACCCAGGTCAGCTGCGAGGGAGCGCGCCACCCGGAGCGCCTCCGGGCTGGCTTCCTCGCCGGGGCACAGGACCCACGGCATGGAGGTGAAGAGCTCGCCGCGCGCGGCAACGGGACCGGACTTTTCGCGGCCCGCCATGGGATGTGTTCCCACGTAGCGGGCCATGTCCACGCCCCGCTGCCGAAGCTGCGCCTGGATGCCCGCCTTGACGCTGGCAATGTCCACCACCACGGCGTCCGGGTAGTCCCGGAGCGCGCGCTCGACGACGTCGGCCGTCACATCGGGCGGCGCAGCAACAACCACCAGCTGGGGCTGTTCCTGCAGCTCGGCCAAGGGACGGCCTGCACCGATGTCCACGGCCACGGCCTGGTTGGTGGGCGAGGGGTCCGACAAGTAGACCGGAACCGCCCGGCCACGCAGGCCGAGGCCGATGCTGGCACCGAGCAGCCCTGTACCGAACACGACCACCGGACCATCAAGGTGTCCCCGACCGTGCGAGCGGAATGCCGTCATGCCCTAGAGCCCCACGGATGCCAGGAGGTGGCCGACTTCCTGCCTGCCGAGGTTGCGGATGCTGCCCTGGCGCTGGTCACCCAGGCCGATGGGGCCAATCTTGACGCGGACAAGGCGCTCTACTGGGAAGCCGACGGCGTCGAACATGCGGCGCACAATGCGGTTCTTGCCGGAGTGCAGCACAACCTCAGCCAGGACGTGGCCCGGGGTGGAGTCCACCAGCTTAAAGGAGTCCACGGCGGCGATGCCGTCTTCGAGCTCCACGCCGGCCTTGAGTTGTGCGCCGACGCCGTGCGGGAACGGCCCGCGGACCTGGACCAGGTACGTCTTGGGCACCTCGTAGGAGGGGTGCGTCAGGCGGTTGGCCAGTTCGCCGTCGTTGGTCAGCAGCAGCAGACCCTCGGTGGCGACGTCCAGGCGTCCGACATGGAAAAGCCGCTCGCCCTTGGCCTGCTTGCGCAGGAAGTCGCTGATGCACGGACGGCCGTCCGGGTCTTCCATGGTGGAAACAACGCCCTTGGGCTTGTTGAAGACCATGTAGACGAGGGTTTCGTCGAGCTGGATGCGGATTCCGTCAACGTGGATGACAGCCGTTGCGGGGTCCACGCGCACGCCGAGTTCGGTGGTCAGCTGGCCGTCCACCTCGACGCGGCCCTCGAGGATCATTTCCTCGCAGACGCGGCGGGAAGCCACGCCGGCCTGGGCCATGACCTTCTGCAGGCGGACGCCGTCGACGTCGTGCAGATCGGACTGCGGCACGTCCTGGCGCGGGCCGCGGGACGGCTTGCGGATGGGGCCAAGGTTCTGGCCGAAACGCTCGCTGCCGAAGGCGCGGGAGCCGTACTGCTTGGCGTTGCTGCCGGTCTTGCGCTTGGGCGCACCGGGCGTGCCGGGGGCCCTGCCGGAACCGGGCTTATTGGAGCCGGGCTTGCGGAACGGCTTGGCCGGCCTGGTGTCGCGGCCGCGGTCGTAATCGCCGGCCGTGGTGGGGTTGTCCGGGTCAAACGGGGCTGCTTCACGCGGACGGGCCGCTTTGAAGGGCCGTTCGCCCTGGAAGGGGCGGTCGCCGCCCTGGCTGAAGCCGCGCTTGGCTGCGCCGCCGGCACTGCTGCGGCCGGAGAATCCGCCCGCGCCCGTGCGGCCTGCGCCGCCGCGTGCCTCATTGCGTCCAGAACCGTTGCGTCCCGAACTGTTACGTGGTGAACCCTGGCGTCCCGCCTGTGTCATGACCCGTCCTTGTGTAGTAATGGCCGGCATTCGTTGCTGTAAACAACACTAGCCAGCCGGGCAGACAAAATCTGCCCTTCTTTTTGCTGTGGCCCCGAGGGATCCGGAGCCTTGTATGAAGTTGTCCTGCGGTGCAGGCGTTGCCGGCGTGGCTGCCTACATCCGGCCGGCGTCGTAAAACTCCTCGATGCCGTCCAACCCGGGAAGGTGGGGCGACAGCGCGGGCAGTTCGGCCACCGAAGCGATTCCCATCCGTTCAAGGAAATAGGAGGTGGTCCGGTACAGGACCGAACCCGATTCGGGATCGTTGCCGGCGTCCTCGACCAGACCCCGCTGGGTCAGGGTCCGGACGACCGAATCAACATTGACGCCGCGGATCGCAGACACCCGGGCCCTGGAGACCGGTTGCCGGTAGGCGATGACCGCCAGCGTTTCAAGTGCCGCCTGGGTCAGCCTGCTCGTCTGGCCATCGAGGACGAATCTGCCCACGACGTCGGCAAAATCCGCTCGCGAATAGATCCGCCATCCGCCGGCCACGTTCCGCAATTCAAAACCCCGGGGTGCGGCACTGGCGACGGCAAAGCCGACAGCGTCCACGTCCGGGGCTTTAACAGTATAGCCGCCATACTCCCGCTGCAGTCCGGCCAGCAATTCCTCGACGACGGCGACCGTCACGTCCAGCACTGCCGCGAGCTCCTCGGACGTCGCCGGCTGGTCCACAACCATCAGCACCGCCTCCAGGGCGGCACGGACTCCCCCGGGCCTGGCCTCCAGCCCGGCATGGCCGTCCGGGGTTTGTGTCGCTTCGCTCACTGCTGCTCCTGTTCCCTGCCATGTTGCTCCCTGAGGCCGTATTCCTCGCTGAGGTTCTCGCTGCTCCAGTCCTCGTGATGTCCCGTCCAGCGCACAGTGAGATCGCCCAGCGGGGCCGCCTGCTCGAAAGCGACCACACGGTCGCGGAACATTTCCAGCAGGGCCAGGAAGCGGGCCACCACCACCGCGGTGGCCCCGGCGTCGGCGATGAGGGCGCGGAAGGACAGCGGCACGCCGTGCCGCAGGCGGCGCCCGATAATCTCGGCCTGTTCCTTGATGCTGACGGCCGGGGCATGAAGATGCTCCAGGCCCACCTGGGGGGCTGCGGTGTCCTTCGGCGTGAGGGCCTTGGCGGCCAGCGCGGCAAACTGTTCCGGCGTATGCCGCCACACGAGTTCGGGAAGCAGCGCCGCGAAATGGGCTTCGAGGGCCACCTGCCGCGAAAAGCTCTTCGCCTCCAGGTCCAGGGTGTCGCTCATGAGGCCTGCAACGTGCTTGAACGCCTTGTATTGCAGCAGGCGGGCGAACAGCAGGTCCCGGGCCTCGAGCAGGGCAATGTCCTCGGCGTCCTCCACTTCGCCCGCAGGCAGGAGCCTGGCGGCCTTCAGGTCAAGGAGGGTGGCGGCGATGACGAGGAACTCGCTGGCTTCGTCCAGGGCCCATTCCTCGCCGAGCTCCTGCAGCTTGCGGATGTACTTGATGAACTCGTCCGTGACGGTGGCCAGGGCGATTTCGGTGATGTCCAGCTGGTGCTTGGAGATCAGGCCCAGGAGCACGTCGAAGGGACCGGTGAAATTCTCGAGCCTGACTTCGAAGCCGGGCGCCGGCGGAGCGGGCGGTTGTGCCACGCGGTCCGCTAGGGTGCGCCGCCGCGCGAGATCAGTTCCTTGGCCAGGCGGCGGTAGGCGTCGGCGCCGATGTGGTTTCCGGCGTAGCTGGTGATGGGTTCTGCGGCCACGGTGGCGTCGGCAAACTTGATGGAGCGCTTGATGACGGTCTCGAAGACCTTGTCCCCGAAGGCCTCGACCAGGCGGGAGATCACTTCCCGGCTGTGCAGGGTGCGGGCGTCGTACATCGTGGCGAGCACGCCGTCCACCTGCAGGCGGGGGTTGAGGCGGTCCTGGACCTTTTCAATGGTCTCGACCAGCAGTGCCACGGCGCGCAGGGCGAAGAACTCGCAGATCAAGGGGATGATCACGCCATGCGCGGCGGTCAGGGCGTTGACGGTCAGCAGGCCCAGCGAGGGCTGGCAGTCGATGAGGACGACGTCGTAGTGGTCCTCGACGCTCTTGAGTGCGCGGTCCAGGACCTGTTCGCGGGCAACCTCGTTGACCAGTTGGACTTCAGCGGCTGAGAGGTCGATGTTTGCGGGCAGCAGATCGACGCCGTCGACGCCGGTCTGCTGGATGGCGTCGCGGATGTCCACCTTGCGGTCCATCAGGACGTTGTAGACAGTGAGATCGAGCTCGTGCGGGTTGGCACCGAGACCGGCGGAGAGGGCACCTTGGGGGTCGAAGTCCACGAGCAGGACGCGCCGGCCGTATTCGGCGAGCGCCGCTGCGAGGTTGATGGTGGACGTGGTCTTGCCGACGCCGCCCTTTTGGTTGACCATGGCGATGACCCGTGCCGGTCCGTGCGAGGCCAGCGGCGCGGGCTCCGGGAAGTCACGCTGTGGGCGGCCGGTGGGCCCCATCACGGCGTCTTCCAGGTCGAGCTCCGCGCCTTCCAGCGTTGCCGTACCCCATTCGCTGCTCACGTATCTGTCCACACTTTCGACGTCGATCTTGTCCCTGCTGCTGGCGCCAGCTTCAGCGATACTACCCACCTAGGCTACAGTCCCGGACACGCTGTTTGACGAACTTGACAATGTCGGCCATTTTGGCCTTACCCTCTAGTTGAAGTCGAAGGTTGTGGTGGCTGGTCCACGCCAAGCCACCTGCGGACGCGGCAAGGCCGGCACCCGCAGGGGTGCCGGCCTTGCCGGTGGAACCGTGGCATCCGGAGCAATGGATCCCGACGGCGGCCTGCGCCGCTGATGTTTATCGCGTCAGTTGATCGTCAGGCAGGAATCTTCTCGCGCAGCTCCGCGTCCGCTGCCTCTTCCGCATCCACGGCCTCGGCGCCGTGGGCGATCATGGTCTGCTCGTCGAAGGGCTCGGAGCCGGAGAGGACCCGGCCCACCTGGCCATTGTCGATCTCCTTCACCCAGGTACCGATGAGCACGGTGGCGACCGCGTTGCCGGTGAAGTTCGTGAGGGCCCGGGCCTCGGACATGAAGCGGTCGATGCCCACGATCATGCCCACGCCGCCGAGGAGCTCGGGTTTGTGTGCCTGAAGGCCTGCCGCGAGGGTGGCCAGGCCGGCGCCGGTGACACCGGCAGCACCCTTGGAAGCGATGATCATGAAGACCAGCAGCGACACCTGCGCGCCGAGGTCCAGCGGGGTGCCCATGGCGTTGGCAACGAACAGGGACGCCATGGTCAGGTAGATCGCGGTGCCGTCCAGGTTGAAGGAGTAGCCCGTGGGGACGGCAACACCGACAACCGGCTTGGACACGCCCAGGTGCTCCATCTTGGCGATGAGGCGGGGAAGGGCGGCTTCGGAGGACGAGGTGGAGAAGATCAGCAGGTATTCGCGGGCCAGGTACTTCATGAGCTTGAAGATGTTGACTCCGGCCACCACGCGCAGCAGCGTGCCCAGGATGACGACGATGAACAGTGCGCAGGTGATGTAGAACGCCACCATGAGGGTGAACATGCTGAGGATGGCCTGCGCGCCGGTGGCTCCCACGACGGCGGCGATCGCGCCGAAGGCGCCAACCGGGGCCAGCCACATGATCATGATGAGGATCCGGAACACGAGGGCCTGGCCATGTCCGATGGCCTTCAGCACGGGGGCTCCCTGCTTGCCCATCTTCTGCAGCGCGAAACCGACCAGGATCGCGGCGAGCAGCGTGGGCAGGACGGGAATGTCGCCGGGGATGATACCCAGGAGGAAGTCGACAGTGCTGTCCGTGGCGGCCTTCTTGGTGGGATCGTACGGCGCCAGCTTCAGGCCGTCGCCCGGGTGGATGAGGTTGCCCACCACCAGGCCGATGCCCAGGGCAAAGGTGGACATGGCCACGAAGTAGCCAAGCGCGAGCCCGCCAACCTTGCCCACGGTGGCTGCTTTCGCGATGGAGCCGATGCCGAGCACGATGGTGCAGAAGATCACGGGGGCGATCATCATCTTGATGAGCTTGATGAAGCCGTCACCTAGCGGCTTCAGGGACTTGCCGACTTCAGGGAACAGCAGGCCGAGCAGCGCGCCCAGGATGACGGCGGCGATGACCGCGATGTACAGGTAGTGCGACTTATCGAGCCCCTTGCGTCCGCCTGCGGCGGGCTGTGCCGACTCTCCTCGTTGAGAGGTCATGGGATTACTCCTTTTGGATACTGTGTAAGGCGCTGCGGTCCTGCACTTGTGTCCGTTCCGCCGGCCGTGTGATATCCATCATTGGGCCGACGGTGACATGCATCACTGTTGCGGTCATATTGGTCATGGAGGTGACTGTGTTTCAGAGCTGGAGCATCGCCCGGCGGCTTTTCGTGGCGAACCTGCTGTTCGTCCTGCTGCTGACGGCCGCGTTTGGCGCCGCCGCCGTGCTCGAGGCCAGGGACAGGGCCTACGACGACGCCGGCCACCGCATGCGTGCCGTCGCGGCCGCCGTCGCCGCCAACCCCCTGGTGCTGCAGGCCGCCGCCACACCGGACCCCTCGGCCATGCTCCAGCCCTATGCCACGGCGTTCCTGGCTGATGCGGACACGGACTTCATCACGATCATGGCCCCGGACCGGACGCGCTGGACACACCCCAACCCGGCAGAGCTCGGCAAACCCTACATCGGCACGATTGAGCCGGCTCTCCAGGGCGAATCCTTCACGGAAATCACTGCCGGAACCCTGGGGCCATCCGTCCGGACCATCGTCCCGGTCAAGGACGCCGCCGGAAGCGTGAAGGCACTCGTGGCTGCCGGCGTCACGGTCCGCACCGTCGACGTCGCGGTTTCCGAGCGGCTGCTGGCCGTTGGGGCCATCGCCCTGGCCGTGCTGCTGGCCGGTTCCTTCGCCTCCTGGGCCCTGGGCCGGTACCTGCGCTCGGTCACCCGGGGCTGGGGGCCGGAGCAGCTCGCCCAGCTCTTCGCCTACTACGAATCCGTGCTGCATTCCGTCCGCGAGGGTGTCATCCTCATCAACACCCAGGGCAAGGCCGTGATGTACAACGACCAGGCGGCAGAGCTGCTGGGACTAGAGCCGGCCGACGTCGACCGGGCGCCGGACGCCGCCCCGCGGCTCTCGGAACTGCCGCTCGACGGCAGCCTGAAAGCACTTTTCCAGTCCGGGCGGACGGCACACGACGAGATCCACCTGACCGGCTCCCGCATCCTGGTGGTCAACCAGGCACCGGCCGTGGGCCCTGTTCCGGTACGAAGCCGCCAGAAGCCGGCGGTGTACGGCTCGGTGGCGACCATCCGGGACCGCACCGAAATTGAATCGCTCGGCACGGAACTGCAGACCATGAAAACCCTCTCGGATGCCCTGCGGGCGCAGACCCACGAACACGCAAACCGGCTGCACACCCTGGTCTCGCTCATGGAATTGGGCCGGACTCCGGAGGCACTGGATTTTGCCACCAAGGACCTTGAACTCAGCCAGCAGCTCACGGATGAGCTGCTGTCCTCCGTGGACGAGCCGATCATGAGCGCGCTCGTCATGGGCAAGGCGGCCGAAGCCCATGAGCGGGGCGTCGAACTGCAGGTCCGCACCTCGGGCAGCACCGGCGCGCACGGCCTGGACGTCCAGGACCTGGTGACCATCCTGGGGAACCTGCTGGACAACGCGATCGACGCCGCCGCGGCGGCGGAGGCCCCGCGCCAAGTGGAGCTGGTGGTCACCTCAGGCCTTGACGCACTGGAATTCGCCGTCCGGGACTCCGGCGCCGGACTGGATCCCGGTATGGTTGATGACGTTCTCCAGTACGGCTTCAGCACCAAGGCATCCGGCCCGCCCCGCGGCGGGCATGGCCGCGGCGTGGGGCTCGCCCTGGTCCGCCAGGCGGTCCAGCGGCTCGGCGGCACGATGACCATCACCAACCCCGGCGGCGCCCAGTTCCATGTGGTGCTGCCCGCGCCGGACCCCGAGGAAGAATCCGCATGACAGACATCTGCGTCCTGGTGGTCGAAGACGAACCGGTCGCCGCCGCCGCCCACGCCGTGTACGTGGGCCGGATGGCGGGCTTTGTCCTTGCCGGAACCGCCCCGGACGGCCAGTCGGCCCTGCGGATCATGGGCGAATTCACCGCCGCCGGAACCCCCGTGGACCTGGTGCTGCTGGACATGAACCTGCCCGATCTCCATGGCCTCGACGTGGCCCGCCGGATGCGGGCCGCCGGGCTGTTCGCCGACATCATCGCCATCACGGCGGTCCGCGAACTCACCATTGTGCGCAGCGCCGTGTCCATCGGCGTGGTCCAGTACCTGATCAAGCCGTTCACCTACGCGACGTTCGCCGACAAGCTCAGCAGCTACCGGGCGTTCCGTGAACAGCTGGCGTCGTCGGCGTCGGGCATTTCCAAGGCCGGCGCCTCCCAAAGCGATGTTGACCAGGCATTCGCAAGCCTGCGCGCGCCCACGGACCTTCCGCTCCCCAAGGGCTTGTCCGCGTCCACCCTGGACTCGGTCAAAGAGCTTATGCGGGGGCAGGAGCAGGCCGTCTCCGCGAACGAGGTCATGGAAGCGCTGGGCATGTCCCGCGTGACCGCGCGGCGCTACCTCGAGTACCTCGCCGACGCCGGCGTTGTCACCCGGGCGCCACGCTACGGCACCCCGGGCCGCCCGGAAAACGAATACGGCTGGAACCGGGCCTAGGCTCAGACACTCTCTGGCCGCAACACGCCCAGCAACTGCCCGATCACGTCCGGATCCTCAATGGTGGAGGGCACAACATAGTCCTCGCCATCGGCGATTTGCCGCATGGTCTTGCGCAGGATCTTCCCGGACCTGGTCTTGGGGAGGGCCTCCACCACGGTGGCGTGTTTGAAGTCGGCCACCGGTCCGATGTTCTTCCGGACGAGGGCGATCAGCTCGCGGAGCAGCTCGCCTTCGTCGGCCGTGACCCCGGCTTTGAGCACCACATAGCCGCTGGCGTGCTGGCCCTTGAGGGGATCCGCCACACCGATCACGGCACATTCGGCCACGGCCGGGTGGCTCGCGATGACCTGCTCAATCGCACCGGTGGACAGCCGGTGGCCGGCAACGTTGATGATGTCGTCGGTCCTGCCCATGACGAAGACGTAGCCATCGGCATCCTGGTAGCCGCTGTCGCCGGTGGCGTAGCTGCCCTCGAAGGCCGCCAGATACGAGGACACATAGCGGTCATCGTCCTGCCACAGGGTGGCAAGTGTGCCGGGAGGCAAGGGGAGCCCCAGGACAATGTTGCCTTCCTCCCCTTGCTGCACCGGCGCGCCGGATCCGTCAACAATCTTCAGCTCGAAGCCAGGCATGGGCAGGGTAGGCGAACCGGCCTTGAAAGGCAGATCCTCCAACCCGCGCGGGTTGGCACAGATGGCCCAGCCGGTTTCGGTCTGCCACCAGTGGTCCACCACGGGCACCCCCAGGACCTCGCCCGCCCAGCGGTAGGTGTCCGCATCGAGCCGTTCGCCGGCCGCAAACAGGGTTCGCAGGGTGGAGACGTCGTAGCGGGCCAGCTCTGCGGCCTGCGGATCGGCCTTGCGAATCGCGCGCAGGGCCGTGGGCGCCGTGAACAACACATTGACCTTGTGGTCCTGCACCACGCGCCAGAAGGCCCCCGCGTCCGGAGTTCCCACCGGCTTGCCCTCATAGAGGACTGTGGTGGCGCCGGCCAGCAGCGGGCCATAAACAATGTATGAGTGGCCCACCACCCAGCCGACGTCGGACGCCGTCCACATCACGTCACCGGGACCGACGTCGTAGATGTTCGCCATGGTCCAGCTGAGCGCCACAGCGTGGCCGCCATTGTCCCGCACGACGCCCTTGGGCGTGCCGGTGGTACCGGAGGTGTACAGAATGTAGAGGGGATCGGTGGCCGCGACGTCCACGGCTGCCGCCGGGACGGCTGCTTCCATGGAAACGTCCCAGTCCGCCCACGCGCCATGCCCGGCTGCCACATGCGCGAAGCCTTCCCGGGCCTTGACGATGACGGGCGTATTGCGCGCGCCGGCGAGTTCGAGGGCTTCGGCAACGGCCGGCAGATATTCCACACGACGGGAAGGCTCGATCCCGCCGGACGCCGTAACAACCGCCGACGGGCCGGCATCCTTGATCCTGGCGGCAAGCTCCTTGGGGGCGAAGCCGCCGAACACCACCGAATGCACCGCTCCGAGCCGCGCCGTCGCCAGCATCGCGATCACGGCCTCGGGGATCATGGGCATGTAAATGACCACCCTGTCGCCCTTCCGGACACCTTGCGCACGCAGAACGCCGGCGAAACGTGCGACCAGGCCGGTCAGTTCGGTGTAGCTGTACCTGCGCTTCACTCCCAGCATCGCCGAGTCATAGATGAGCGCGTCCTGATCCCCGCGGCCGGCCTCAACATGGCGGTCCAGGGCGTTGTAGCTCGTATTCAGCACGCCGTCAGGAAACCAGCGGAACAGCGGGGCGGCCGATTCATCCAGCGCGGTGTCCGGCACCGCGGACCACTGCACGCCCTCTGCCGCCTCAAGCCAGAAGGCTTCCTTCTCTTCGATGCTCCGCGAGTATGTTTCCCGGTAATTTCCGCTGGCCATGTTGGGCTCCCGTCCACGTCACTGTGTTGCCCCATGCTATGCGGGCATCGCGGCGCAGGCAAGATCTATGTATACACAGGCGGAGAAAACTCCCCGATTCTTCGAATTTTGCTGCAACATAAGGCGATTTGTGTATACACTGGTGCTCATCCACAGATCGAGGGGAGGAACCATGCGGGCCAGCGACAAAGCCTATGCAACGCTACGCGAAGACATCATCGAGTGGCGCCTGGCGCCGGGCACGGTCCTTGCCGAAGTGGAGCAATCCGAACGCCTCGGCGTCTCGCGCACCCCTGTCCGGGAGGCGCTCAGCCGGCTCAGCGCCGAGGGACTCACGACGGCGGCGGGCGGCCGCGGCGTCGTCGTCACCGATATCTCCCTGGACGACATCGACGAGATGTTCGAACTGCGCGAAACACTGGAGGGCAAGGCCGCCGCCCTCGCTGCCGAACGCGGCGAGCGCACAGTGTTCGAGCAGCTGCACGCAGCCCTCCTGCGGGCGCCGGAGCTGATCAGTGAAAGCGATCCGGCCAGGCACGAGTACTACGCCCTGGTGGGGCGGCTCGACGAAGCGATCGACTCCGCCATCTCCAACTCCTACCTCGCCCAGGCGATGCGCAGCCTGCGCGTCCACCTGGTCCGCGTCCGCCGCCTCGCGGCCGACGACTCCCAGCGCCTGAACGCGGCCGCCCTGGAGCATGCGGCGATTGCCGAGGCCATCGCTTCCGGCAACGCCAAGCTCGCCGAAGCGGCCACCACCCTGCACCTCCACCGCAGCCTTTCCCACGTCAAAGCGACCCACTCACCCCACTAAGAAGGAGCACCATGGTTAAGCTCAACCACGTCCGTGTCTACAAGAGCGAAGAGAACCTCGCCCGCGAGGACCAGTTGGCCCACAAGATTGCCGTGGTCGCCGCCGACCCCGTCGACGTGGCCCCGGAGGTCACCGACATGGTCATCAACCGGGTCATCGACAACGCATCCGTTGCCATTGCCTCGCTGAACCGTGGCCCCATTGTCGCGGCCCGCGCCCAGGCGCTGACCCATGCACCAAGCACCAACGGCAAGGGCGCCGGCGTCTTCGGCATCGCGGACCGGGTCTCCCCCGAGTGGGCGGCCTGGGCCAATGGAGTGGCAGTGCGCGAACTCGACTACCACGACACCTTCCTGGCGGCCGACTACTCCCACCCAGGCGACAACATCCCGCCGATCCTCGCCGTCGCACAGCACGTCGGCGCCAGCGGCAAGGACCTGATCCGCGGCATCGCCACCGGCTACGAGATCCAGGTCAACCTGGTCAAGGCCATCTGCCTGCACAAGCACAAGATCGACCACGTGGCCCACCTCGGCCCGTCCGCCGCCGCCGGCATCGGCACGCTCCTGGGCCTGGACGTCGAGACGATCTTCCAGTCCGTCGGCCAGGCACTGCACACCACCACGGCCACGCGCCAGTCCCGCAAGGGCGAGATTTCCACCTGGAAGGCCCACGCACCCGCGTTCGCCGGCAAGATGGCCGTGGAAGCCGTGGACCGCTCCATGCGCGGCCAGACCTCCCCCGTGCCGATCTACGAAGGCGAAGACGGCGTCATCGCCTGGATGCTGGACGGCCCGGACGCTTCCTATGAGGTGCCGCTGCCCGAGGCCGGCGAAGCCAAGCGCGCCATCTTGGACACCTACACCAAGGAACACTCCGCCGAATACCAGGCCCAGGCCTGGATCGACCTCGCCCGCAAGCTGCACGCCGAGCACCCCGAGGCCACGGACCCATCCAAGGTGCAGTCGATCCTGATCAAGACGAGCCACCACACGCACTACGTGATCGGTTCCGGCGCCAACGACCCGCAGAAGTACGACCCCGCGGCCAGCCGCGAAACCCTGGACCACTCCATCCCGTACATCTTCACCGTGGCGCTGCAGGACGGCTCCTGGCACCACGTTGACTCCTACACCCCGGAGCGTGCCGGCCGTGCCGACACCGTGGAGCTGTGGAACAAGGTCAGCACCGTGGAAGATGCCGAATGGACCCGCCGGTACCACTCGCTGGACATCGCCGAGAAGGCCTTCGGCGGTTCCGTGGAGATCACCCTGAACGACGGCACAGTCATCACCGACCAGATCGCCGTGGCCGACGCCCACCCGCTCGGCGCCCGGCCGTTCACCCGCGAACAGTACATCAACAAGTTCCGCACCCTCGCCGCCGGCCTGGTTGCCGAAGCCGAAATCGAGCGCTTCCTCGCCGCCGCCGAGGGCCTCGCAGATCTGGGTCCGGGAGAGCTGGACCAGCTGAACATCACCGCCGCCCCCGGCGTCATCGACCTCAGCAGCGCACCGGCCGGCCTCTTCTAGGCTCCGCCACCGAACCTGGACAGGAGAATCACATGCTGTACTCCAAGACAACCCCGGAGCAGAAGCGCCTCGCCCTGCGCGAGATGCTCGCCTCCGGCACCATCCAGCAGTTCCCGGGCGCGTTCAGCCCGCTCTCGGCACGGCTGATCGAGGAAAAGGGCTTCGCCGGCGTGTACATCTCCGGCGCAGTGCTGGCCAATGACCTTGGCCTGCCGGACATCGGCCTGACCACCCTCACCGAGGTCGCCACGCGCGCCGGGCAGATCGCACGCATGACCGAGCTGCCCTCCTTGGTGGACGCAGACACAGGCTTCGGCGAGCCCATGAACGTGGCCCGCACCATCCAGGAACTCGAGAACGCCGGCCTGGCCGGCTGCCATATCGAGGACCAGTTCAACCCGAAGCGCTGCGGGCACCTGGACGGCAAGAACGTCGTCGACGTGGACACAGCCGCCAAGCGCATCCGTGCCGCCGCGGACGCCCGCCGGGATCCGAACTTCCTCATCATGGCCCGGACCGACATCCGCGCCGTGGACGGGATCGAGGCCGCCCAGGAGCGCGCACGGGCCTTGGTGGACGCCGGTGCGGACGCCATCTTCCCGGAAGCGATGAAGGACCTCAGCGAGTTCCAAGCCATCCGTGATGCCGTGGATGTGCCGATCCTGGCCAACATGACAGAGTTCGGCAAGAGTGACCTGTTTACCGTTGACCAGCTCCAAGGCGTCGGTGTGAACATGGTGATTTACCCGGTCACGCTGCTGCGCATTGCCATGGGGGCTGCAGAGCGTACGCTGGAATCGATCAAGGCCACAGGGTCGCAGGAGGCGCAGGTGGAGAACATGCTCACCCGTGCGCGGCTCTACGACCTGGTGGACTACGAGGCCTACAACCATTTCGATACCGGCGTTTTCAACTTCCAGATTCCTGGCGTCCGCTAGGACTTGGGATCCACGAATGAACGAAGGAGGACAGCATGGAAGCTGTTGACATCAAGAAGGGCCTGGCCGGCGTCGTGGTGGACTACACCGCAGTTTCCAAGGTCAACCCTGACACCAATTCGCTGCTCTACCGCGGCTATCCCGTGCAGGAGCTCGCCGCCAAGTGCAGCTTCGAGGAAGTGGCCTATCTCCTGTGGAACGGCGAACTTCCCACAGCGGAGCAGCTTGCTGAGTTCACCGCCCGCGAGCGCGCCGGACGCCCACTGGACCCGGTGGCGAAGCAGGTCATCGACACCCTGCCGACCACCGCCCACCCCATGGATGTGTGCCGCACGGCAGCCTCTGTACTGGGTGCCCGGCACGAGCTGGCCGAAGACGCCTCGCCCCAAGCAAACATGAAGAAAGCCATAGACCTCTGGGCGGCCATGCCGTCCGTCGTGGCCTACGACCAGCGCCGCCGGCGCGGCCAGGACGTGGTGGAGCCCCGGGATGACCTCGGCTACTCCGCGAACTTCCTGTGGATGACCTTCGGCGAGGAGCCAGTGGATGAAGTCGTGGAGGCGTTCAACGTCTCGATGATCCTCTATGCAGAG
Source organism: Arthrobacter cavernae (assembly GCF_017368795.1). Taxonomy (GTDB): domain Bacteria; phylum Actinomycetota; class Actinomycetes; order Actinomycetales; family Micrococcaceae; genus Arthrobacter; species Arthrobacter cavernae. Next base: position 89,038 of record NZ_JAFNLL010000025.1, read on the forward strand.
CACTCCTTCAACGCCTCCACCTTCACGGCACGCGTGGTCACCTCCACACTGTCCGATCTGCATTCCGCGGTGACCGCCGCCATCAGCGCGCTGAAGGGCCCGCTCCATGGCGGTGCCAACGAAGCCGTCATGCATACCTTCGACGAAATCGGCATCCGCAGCGAGGAATCGCTCGAGGAAGCCGCGGCCCGGGCCAGGGCCTGGATGGAAGGTGCTCTGGCGCAAAAGAAGAAGGTCATGGGCTTCGGCCACCGCGTCTACAAGCACGGCGACTCCCGCGTCCCCACCATGAAGGCCGCGCTGGACAAGATGATTGCCCACTACGGCCGCCCGGAACTGTTGGGCCTGTACAACGGGCTGGAACAGGCCATGGACGAGGCCAAGGGCATCAAGCCGAATCTTGACTACCCTGCCGGCCCCACGTACCACCTCATGGGCTTCGACACCCCCATGTTCACTCCGTTGTTCGTCGCCAGCCGCATCACCGGCTGGACGGCGCACATCATGGAGCAGCTGGCATCGAACGCCTTGATCCGGCCGTTGAGCGAATACAACGGCATGGACGAGCGGCACCTGCCGTAGCTTTCTGGACTGCACGACGGCGGGCCGGTCACCTTGGAGGTGACCGGCCCGCCGTCGCAGGCCGAACCGGCCGGCGGTCCTAAAGCCGAGGGTTCAAATCCAAAACGTCGCGGACCGTTTCGTTGTCGTCAGGGCGTGATCCGGAGCGAGGTGATCATCCGCTTGGCGTTCTTGTACTCCGCCGTCTGCATGTAGGCGATGGCTTCGTCCATAGTGCCGAAGGTGAGCGTCCCGCGTGTCATCTCAGGAGGATCTACCTGTCCGATAACGAAGGCACTGGCAAACATGTAGGGGTCGAATCCAGAGCCCGGCCCGTCGATTTCGTTGATCACCTGATACGGAGCCCTCCCCTCGGAACCTGCAAGCGTGCTGGTCAGCCCATATGAGGCGAGCACTTTCCCATCACCGTTTTCAAGTGCACGGTAAGCAAAACGGGGCGAGACCGCCAGAGGCGAAGTGGCGTCGAATGGCTGGTAAGGAAGTGGCACTTCCACGTAGTCCAACACCGTATACGCCAGACCGGGGCCGCTGCCGCCAGGTCCCGGCCGCCCCTGATTCTGAACCGTCCCGTAGGCCAGCCGCGCCACGATTTTCTTACCCTCGTCTTCGATAGCCAGGATGAGTCCTCCGCTATCCCCAGGACCTCGCTCGCCCGGAACAACGCGCCAGCTCTCCGGGTGGCTGAAACTCAATTTCCCGTCGGCGCTGGCGTAGACCTTCCAGCCGTCGGCCACTGACGCAGTAGGCCCCGGCTGCGTTGCCGGCTGGTCACCGACCAGCTGCGGCCGGAGTTCAACGGGGATCCCCGCCGCGGCGAATCGCTCATCCATCTCCTGGTTCGTCACGACTACGCCGCACGTTCCAACATCGAAAGATACTCCTCGGCAGTTCCAAGACATCACCCTTGACCACTTGGCCGATAGATCGGTGACAAAACGACCGTTCTGCAGCTTGGCGAAGTAGTATTCCCCGTCCCAGCCTGGCTCCAGCCGGCTGTACCCCATCCAGCCACCGGCACATCCAATCACGTCGGATTGTGGAGCCGGCAGCTCACCAGGAGCGCCTGAATTGATGGTGGAGATGTTACTTGACGAGCATTCTGCTGACCCCGTCGTCGGGAAACCGGGCGAAGGCGTTGGCGTTGACGTTGCATCTGTTGGCTGGCCCGTTGCCGTGCTGCTCACGGCCGGCGGCGCAGGCGCCGGAACCAGGGACCCCAGGTTGCCGGCCACAACAACCGCGGCCGCTGCCGCAGCCGCCGCAAGCCCCACAACCGCGGCCCGCAGCCCCCACCGACGCTTGCTGGCCCGGTGCAGGTCAATGGGCGGATCCAGAGGCCCGTCTGCATAGTCATCCGAGAACGTCCTGACCTCTTCAGACAGCATAGGTGCCGTTCCGGCGCGTCCGAAGACAGCCTGCGGGTCCGTCAGTGCCGGCCTCGGCGGCTCGGCCACGACCGGCTTTGCGTCCCTCATGAGCTGTTCAATGCGATCCATGGCTAACCCTGCCTTTCGGACATCAGATGAGACGGGACAGCGCTGGCAAAAGCTTTCCTCGCCCGGTGCAGCCGCACTCCCGCGGCAGAAACGGAACAACCGAGACTTGCGGCGAGTTCCGCCGTCGTCAGCTCGTCCCAGTAGCTCAGCATGAGGACCTCACGGTCCTTGTCGTTCAGTCGCGAAAGGACGTCCGCGACGGCGGCGGCCTCCGGACTGCGGTGCGTCTGTGCTGCCGCTCTGGCCTGGTCGGCCAGGCGCTCGGTGAGTGAGCGCTCGCGTTGGCGTCCGCGGTACTCGTTGCCCACCAGGTTCCGTGCGGTGGCTATGAGCCAGCCGATCCCTGGAACGTCCGGATTTTGCTTTTCCCAGGCGATGCGAAAAACGTCCGAAGCCAGTTCCTCGGCCCGCTGGGCGTCACTGATCCGGTACGCGATGTACCTGTATACCCGGCCAAAGTGTTCGGTGTGCATCGCGATGAACTGATGCTCCCTTGTAGCCAACATGGTGTTCCCCTTGCATGCGGACAGTTCCCCCTTGACCCTTAAGTGTCCGCACGACGGGAGAAAATTACATCGCTGCAGGAAAAAATTTCCTGCAGTCTGCAGCCCAGCAGTTCCTGGACAACCAGTCATCCGCTCCGGGGCCCGGACGCAACAGACCGCCTGCAGGAAACCTGCAGGCGGTCCGTTAGGCACTTCCGGACTATGCGGTCCGGAAGGCCCGCCGCCGCGTGGGCTTCACGGCGACGACCAGCAACGTCCCGATCAACAGCAGGGCCGCCGCCGGCCAGAACCAGGCGGTGACCCCGGTGCCCGTGACGGCGAGCGCCGCACGTTCCACCGTGGTCACGTGCGTGGCCCTGTTGTTACCGGTCACGGTCTCAGGGGTGGAGGTGGTGACCACCGCTACGTTGGTGAACGGGCCATTGCCCATGTAGTCGGTGATCGAAGCCTGGACCCCGATGGTGATCTCCTGTCCCGCGGCCACTACGCCGAGCTTGCAGGTGAACGACGTTGCAGAATTGGTGCAGCTGCCGGTGGACGGAGTCAGCGTGTCCGCCGTGACATCAGCCGGCATGGTGTCCGTGACCACGACGTCCCTGGCCTCGGTGGGACCGTTGTTGGTCACCTTGAGGGTGTAGGAAATCGCTGCCGAGCCGCCCGTGTTGGGCAGCAGGACCTTTTTGGTACCGGTCTTGACGACGGCGACGTCCGCCTCGTCCGGCGCGGGAACGCAGGCTTCGGCTTCACCGCCTGTGCCGTCAACCACGGTCAGTACCACCTTGTTCAGGAAGCCTGTGCCGTCATCGCCCTCCCCGAGGGTGCAATCCCTGGCATCCGATCCTGTTGCCGGGGCGATCGTGGACGTGGTGGTCACCGTGAAGGTGTGGACCGCGTCCGGGTTGATCGTGGTCGGTGCCGCCGTCAGCTGGGTGACCGTGGTGCCGTTCCATGCGGGGTTGACTGCAGCGTCCGTGCTGGCCGCACTGGCCCCGGTGACGGTGATGCCGGCGCCGAACTTCAGCGTGTCCACCAGGTTGTACTGCTCGGTGACGAACGACGCCGAACTGACCCTGATGTTGTACGTCACGGTGTAGCTCGAGTCGGCGTTCTTGACCGGTCCGCTGGTGACTGTCTTCCTGATGTCCACCGGGCCGCGCTTGGCGTTGGTGTAGGTGCAGGTGATCACGTCGCCCGGTGCCGGGTTCAGGATCGCCTCCATCCCTTCGATGGTGGCACCGCCGAACGTCACCCCGCCCTTGAGGCATTCGAGGTCCAGGAAGCGCCATCCATCCTTGGCCTGCTCCGTGATGCCCCAGTCCTGGACCGGGTTGAGTCCGGCGAACACCTTCGGCTCCTGGGTATCGGTGAGCGTGAAGTTCTCGCCGAATTCGCTGTTAGGCAGGAACCACAGGAAGTCGAACAGTGCGGGGTCCGCTGCAGGAACGGTCTTCTTGTCAATGATGACCGTGGCGGTCTGCGTGTTCTCGAACACGCAAGTCACCGTCTCGCCCGGATCCAGCTTGATGTTGCCGGTCTTGCTGGGTCCGTCGATGGAGCTGGCAGTTCCGCCCGCGACAGAGTCGGAGCAGGAGAGCACCCTCGACAGGTAGGCCGGGAACGCGTTGTCCTCGGATACCGTGTAGCTGCCGGGCAGGACGTCCATGAACGCCTGGTTTCCGGTGCCTTCGTTGGTGGTGACGTCAAAGCCACCGTCAGCCAGGGCCGGGGTTCCCGACGTCCAGCTGCCGTTGAATCCGAAGGTGCCGTCGGCGCCGTCGACGTTCTTGACGATGACGATCCTGCCCTTGGCGGTGTTGGTGATGGCACATGTGATGTGCGCGTCCGGGCCTACCGTGAACGGAATGGTCACTGTCTGTCCGTTGAGCGTGCAGGTGAAGTCATCTATCGTCCACCCGGAGCCCGGGTTCACCTCAGTCACGGTGTAGTGGACCCCGGGGACCAGCGCCACAGTGGCTGTTCCGGTTCCGCCGGCGGTGACGATGGTCTCCTGGGTCTCGACGCCGTTCTCCGCACCGGTGATGGTGAAGTCGAACGAACCGTTGCCGCCCACCGCTGTCTTGACGATGGTCAGCTCGCCGGGCAGGACTGCGTTGGTGACGGCACAGGCGATGCTGTCGCCGGCCTCCACCACGATGGTGTTCCCGACGACCTCCGTGGTCCCATCGGCGTGCGTGACCGTGCAGGTGATGGCCCCACCTGTCCAGCCCGCGGGAAGCTGTTCGGTGACGGTGTAGCTTTCACCGGTCAGCAGGCTTCCCCACCCAACAGTCGGGTCCGCCGTCGTCGCGTTCTTGGTGCCCGTCTCGCCGTCGGGAACCGGCGAGACGGTGAACGGGATGGACCAGGCGAAGTCCGGAAGGACGCCCGTGACCGTCTTGGTGACCTCGACATCGCCGGGTGCGGCGGTGTTGACGAGGCTGCAGGTGATCAGCTGGCCCGGCTGGGTGATGGTCACCTGGAAGCCGGCCAGTTGCGGGTTCTCATCCGCGCCGGTGGAGCAGGTGGTTTCGCCTTGGGTCCAGCCGGCAGCCGGTTCTTCCTCCGTGATGGTGTACTGCTTGTTCAGGACCAGCGGCTGGAACGTCACGGTGTCGCTGCCGTCTCCGGTGCCCGAGGCTTCCTGCGGGCTGGTCACTCCGGCTTCCACCGGGGAGATGGCGATGCCGAAGGACCATGCGTGGTCATCCGCCACGCCCTCAACCGACTTGGTCACCTGGATGGCGCCCGGGGCCGCACGATTGACGAAGGTGCACGTGATGGTCTGCCCCGGAGCCGGGGTCAGGGAGACGCCGTTGGCCGTTACCGCTGCCTGGTTGCTGCAGGCGGAGGTGGCCAGATCGAGCGTCCATCCCGGTACCGTCACTTCGTTGACCGTGTACGGCTGCTTGGCCGGCAACAGTGCTGAGGTGAAGGTGTTGGAGCGGGTGGCGTCCGCGTCGTCGTCGAGAATGAACGACGGCGGCAGCGGGCTTCCGGTGGCGTTGAACGTGAAGTCCTGGTCGTCGTCCGGAACGGCATCCTTGACGATCACGATCGTGGAGCGCTGGGTGTTGGTGTAGGTACACGTCACCGTTTCGCCCGGATCGAGATCAATGGTGCCCACGAGGCCCTGGACCGAGCTGGTGTCTCCGGCAAGGTTGCCGGCGCAGACCAGATTAGTGCCGTCGTACCCGGGGGTCGGATCCATTTCCGTGACCGTGAGGGGGCTGCCGTCCTTGGGGACAACCACTCCGGTCCAGGTGCGGCTGGTGGTGCCGCCCACGGTGGTCAGCTGGAAGTTGTTGACGGGAGTGCCCGTTGCCGGGTCAGCCCAGTTTCCGCTGAAGTCGAAGGTGCCGTCGGCTCCTTCCACGTTCTTGACGATCACGATGGTGCCGCGGCCTGCCTGATTGGTCCACCGGCAGACGATGTCCTCGGTGGCCGCCTTCGGCACCACGATGCTGCCCGATAGGGCACCGCCCTGGTATGTCAGCGAGGCGCCGGTGCAGACAAGAGACGCTGTGTAGGCTGCCCCATTGGCTGCGTCCAGGGACTCGGTCAGTCCCACGGTTTCGCCGGAAAGAACCGTCACGGTCTTGACCGGGGAATCCACCTCGCTGCCCGGGGCGCCGGTGGATACAGACACTTCCGGGAGGCCCGGGAATCTCGACGTCGCCCCGAGGGTTGCCTGGTCGCCGTCGGCTCCGTCAATCCATTCCTTTTCGAGGGTCAGCTGGACGCTGTTCCGGTTGTTGGTGAACGTGCAGCTCACCGGCGCGGCCGTTTTGGGCATGGTGTACGAGCCGCTCAGCCCTGGCGTTGGCTCCGGGACCAGACCCGCAGCACTGCAGGACAGGCTGGAGGTGTAGGAACCAAGGTTTCCGGCGCCGAGGACTTCAGCCAGGGAGACGGTTTCTCCGGAGAGCACCGACGCCGTCACGGTGTTCGTGGTGTCCGTGAACTGTGCCGATCCGTCTGCGACGGAGGTGGCTCCGGCTGCAGGCGACTGGCCGAGCTGGGCGGTGATGTCCAGATCGGCAGTATCCCCTTGAGCACCGTTGGTCCAGTGCTTCTTAAGGGTCAGCAGGGCGCTGGTGCGCGTGTTGGTGAACGTACACGTCACGGCCACAGGGCTCGCAGGAACCGTGTAACTACCTGTCAGCGCCAGCGGCGTGTAGCTGAGGCCGTTGGCGTCCGTGCAGCTCAGCGACGCCGCGTAGGAGCCCACATTGGCCGGAGCCAGGACCTCCCCAAGGTTCACCGTCTCGCCCGCGTATACCGTGAGCACGGCCGGCGTGGTGCTGGCCGGTGCCGTGGAGCTTCCCTGCGCAACGGGAGAAAGCCCGCTGCTTCCGGAAGCGCTCAAGGACGCCTGGTCTCCCGTCCGCCCGTTGACCCATTCCTTGGTCAGAGTCAGCTGGGCCGACTTCCTGGTGTTCTGGAAGGTGCAGGTGACTGTGACATCCGGGGAAGTCACGGTGAAGTTCCCCGAGACCCCGGTGTTGTTCGCCGGAACGATTCCGTTGTCACAAACCAACACCGAGGAGTACCAACTGCCGTTGGTGCCTGCGTGGGCAGCCTCGGACACCGTGACGTTTTCACCAAGCACCACCACTACGGCCGGGTTGGAAACGAATCCGTTGCCCACGCCGTCGGGACCGCTCTGCAGCGCGCCATTAATGTTCAGGTCGAACTTGCCAGGGTCGGCAGCCGGCGAAAGCTGCTTGGCAACCTTGACGTTGGCCGTCTGCTTCGCGTTATTGAACGTGCAGGTGACGATATGGCCGGGCTGGATGTTGATGTTGGTCAACTTGCCCGTGGCCGGATCGAACGCCGTTCCGGGCAGCGGTTGAGTTCCATCCACACAGGTGGCGGACACCTTGGTCCAGAAGAGCTCAGACGTTGATTCAGTCACCGAGTAGGTGCCGGCGTTGACCTCGTTGCTGAGCTCTGATCCACCCGGCGTCACGTTGTTCACCGTAGTGATGTTGCCGCTGATGACCTGGGTGTTCTGGGCATCCCGTGCATCGAAGCTGAAGGTTCCGTCGCGCAGGGTGGTTGCCTTCTTGACGATCAGGCGGCCCTGCTGTTCATTCGTGAACGTGCAGGTGACAATGTCACCTGCAGCCAACGTGACCGTCGTCGAAAGGTTGCCCTGGACATATGCGGTGGCGCTGGAACCGCCGGACCCCGTGGTGGTGATGACGCAGGCAATGTTGACCAGGGCGTAGTCCGGATCGTGCTGCGTGTTCGCCGCCGTCAGGAGCTCGGCGATGGTGTAGGCCCCCGGCGCCAGGTTGGGCGAGGTGTTGGACTGCCCGATCTGCAGGGAGAACTCGGCCGTTCCATCGGGGGCAACAGCGTTATTCGCGTAGTTGTTGTCGAAGCCGAACGTATCCGTGGCGGTCTTGCCGTGCCCGTCCTTGACGACCTTGATCTGGCCGTTCTGGTTGTTGGTAAACGTACAGGTGATGACCTGTCCGCCAATGGTGGTCAAGCCCACGGAGGAGCCTGCGACGGTTCCTACCGGCTGCTGCTGGCCGTCAAGACAGACGATGCTCTGCAGTACCCAGCTGGGCGTACCTGCAGGAACCAATTCGCTGATATTGATCTGGCTGCCCGGAGTGAAGGACAGCAATCCCGAGCTGTCGCCCAAGGTCAATGGAATGGATGGTTTGCCCGTGACATCAAAGTTGAACACCGTGTTCGTATCGCCGGCGCCCGTCTTGTTGATCACCACGCCCGAGGTCTGGTTGGTAATGACGCAAGAGGTCTTGACCCCGTTGTCCACAGAGATCGGCGGAATCTGGAACAGCTGCGTGACGTTGTTGAGGCTGTCCGTCACGACTTCCTGTGAGCGCAGTGCACCCGAGGGCACGGCAAACGGATCCCACCACGTACATTTCACGTTCAGCAGAGACCAGCCGGACGGCACCGTGGTTTCCCGGAGCCGGTAGTCCGGCTGGGCGGTCACGTTGCTCCAGATGTGGGATTCGCCGACCTTGATGGCGGAAACAATCTTGGAGGAGTCCAGCTGCGGAGTAGTCGCGCCGGCGCCCTGGACTGCGAGGTCCGGGCCGAAGGTCGGCTGCTGGTCTGCCGCGTCCAGGGTGTAACCGAAGACATCGGCTCCGGTGAGGCCGGCAGGGTTTGATTCCTTGGTGATGCTGATGCTGGAACAGGTGTTGATGACCAAGGGGCTCGACGGGAGAATCAGATCCTTGAGTGTCGGGTTTCCTCCGCCGGGGTCGGTGATGACGCCGCCCAAGGTGACGGAACTGCAGACGTCTCCCGGAAGGACACCCGTTGCGGTCAGGTCAATGGCGAGCTCTCCGAATACGGCGGCTGCCGGATCATCAGTACCCGTCTGCACACCGGAGGTGAGGTTATTCGTGAATTGCCAGGTGGTGCCGTTCCAGGTGCCGACCCTGACCGTGTTGGAACCCCCTCCACCTTCTGCGTGGAAGAACTCGATCAACTTATCGTCTGCTCGGCCATCCTTGTTGAAGGGGTTTCCCGGGGTCGGATCCATCGGGCCCAGGATGGACACAAAGGTGGTCATGGTGCCGCTTTTTCCTGGAATGCGGTTCCAGTCCATGTACAGGACGTAGTGCAACTGACCACCGACATTGACGATCTCGTAGGCGACTTCCGAGCCGCACAGGTCCGTTTTCTCCGGACTGATCGCGCCAGGAATGAAGACCCAGTCGTCTTCGAGCTTCGTGCCGGCTACGGCCTGGGTCGGGTCCGTGCCTGTACAGGCGTCAGGCATGTCCCGGTACGCGACTATGCCCGTGGACTGGCGGCCTTGGGCCGTGGTGTACGGCCCATAAGGGGAAGCGGCGATGCCCGCCCAGTCGTTGACGCCCGTGCGGTTGGCACCGCCTGGACCTTCGATTTCAAACTTCGTAAATTCGCCCGCAGCCGTGTGGCCCGGCAGGGCGGCAAAGGCCGGAGCCGCCAGGCCATAGGGTCCGGCGATGGCCAGGACCAGGGCTGTAAACAAGGTGATAGGACCGCGGCGGGTACGCCGACGGGGAACTGCATGTCTCATGACATCTCCCGGGAAACTGATTGCCCAATAGAGCGCCCATAAGGCGGCGCTCTCTATCAGTTGTCACGAGAGTTCAATGCGTCCCCCTGACAACATTGAACGGGCAGCTCCCCAGCTCCCTGGTCCGTACAGCACAGACCATACACCCGGAATTGCGAATACAAGCCCGCTTGGGCAGCAATTAACGATTGCCAGCTCTCAATTGACTGGGATTCGTGGGAGAAAATCGATTAACAAGTAGCTCTGCCGAAAAAAGACGGGTACTACTTGGCCACGGTTCGGCGGGCGGCAATAGGTAATCGCAGGGCCGCCCCGGCGGTCCTGCCGAAGGGGGTCAGGCCCCCGGCTGGAGGCATGTCGCGGAATCCCCGCAGGCGGCAGTATGGACCTCGGCGACACTCTCGTTGTCGTCGGCCAGGATCACCCTGACGGCAAGCCGCTGGCCGGATATCATGGCAGGCACCCAGTGCTCCGCGTCGGCCCACATCTGCTCAACCGGCAGCGTTTCCAGGCCGTACCAGCGCGGCGTGATTTCATCGCTTTCGGAAGGTTCGCCCTCCCATTTTCCGGTCAGGAAGACGGTCGTGAACATGTTCCACTCGGGCCTGCGGGGGAACTCGAAGTCCACTGTTCCGGCGAACACAAGGTCCTGCGGAACCACCGTGACATGGACTTCCTCGCGCACTTCGCGGCACGCCGCTTCGAGGGCTGTCTCCCCTGCTTCCAAGTGTCCCCCGACGCCCACCACCTTGCCCGTCCCGAAGCCGGTTTTCTTGGTTCCGAGCAGCACTTCCTGCCCGTCCGAACCATCGCGGAGCAGGAAGCAAAGGGTCACGTGCGCAGCTGTCATGGGCCCAGCCTACTTTGGCGAGGAATCACCGCCGGCCATGCGGCACCGCATGCCCTGAGGCACGCGATGCCGCCTTGCTACAGTGGGGCCATGAACGTACCAGCGGGCGAGGGGCCGGCCGTCGACGCCCTCCCGGAGGCCAGCATGCAAGGCGAAGAGGGCAGCGGAACACAACCCGAGGCGGTTCCGGCGAAGGACGCTTGGCTGCCGCGCTGGCTGATCAGGCACCCGCTGTATGCGGGCTGGGTGTGGACAGGCTTCTGGGCCGGCCTGATCGTCCTTGACGAATTCGTGGATCTTGCAGGATGGACGTGGTACGTGCTGGTGGGTATGGCAGCATTGCCGACGCTGGTTTCCACGCTGGCGGTGCTGAAGGCAACACCCAGGCGTCATCTGAAACCGCAGCAGGAATCGGTCCTCGCCCACTTCTTCGTACGTTTCCTGGCCCTGCTCGCCGCGTTCCTCGTCTGGGGCTTTTCCGTCGTGGCAAGTGCGTCGATCTCCAGCACCGTGCAGGTTCTGGCCGGCGACTCCGAGCGAGAGGTCACGTCCTTGGGCCTGAACCTCTTGCTGGCCGCGGTTCCGCTGGTCTTCTCAGTGCTGTGGCTGGCCTTTATCGTGCGCTGCGCGTGGTTCCTTCGCCGGCTGCGCGGCTGGAGCCAAAGTCCGGCCAACTCAAGGGTGCCCAAGAAGTTCCTGCGCGGGCGGCCCGGGCTGCGGCGGCTGGTGGTGGGACTGGCGCACCCTGGCCTGCTTCTCGTGGCGGGGCTTGGCACTTCTGTTCTGGCCCTGCTCCTGGCCAGTGTTGAATTGACCATCGACGTACTTCGCTAACCTGCTGGCACGTTACTGGCGCTGCAAGGCGGGATCCGCTCAGCGCTGGCTTGGATGCGCCGGCCACGGCGCGTCGGCCGGGCGGAGGTTCGTGAAGCCGTCGGCCTTCGCTGCGGCGGCCGCGAGGATCCCGACGACGGCCGAGGGGTTGTGCAGGCGCCCTTCCAGGACCGCCGCCACGGCGTCGCTGAGCGGGACCCAGCGCAGCTCGATTTCGGCTTCTTCGTCGGTACGGACGTGCCGTTCCGCTTCCGGAACCTCACCGAGGCCGCGGGCGAGGTAGATCCGGATGGCCTCGCTGGAGGAACCCGGGGAATTGAAGAAGTCGGCCAGCACGTTCCACGTGGCGGCGGTGACGTCCGCTTCTTCGGCCAGTTCCCGGGCCGCCCCCACCACGAAGTCCTCGCCCTCGATGTCCAGCAGGCCCGCCGGAATCTCCCAAAGATCCATCCCCACCGGATGCCGGTACTGCTTGAGCAGGAGGATCTCGCCGTCATCGTTCATGGGAAGGACGGCCACGGCCCCCGGGTGGTCGATGTAGTCGCGCACCAGGGTACCCGTGTCCTCGCTGAGCTGGAAGGCGTCGCTGACGACGTCCCAGATCCGGCCCTCGTAAACCGTGCTGGAAGACAAAAGACGGCGCGGGCTCGGCATGTCCGAAACCTGCCGTGACGTGCTGGGGGTTTCAGAAATGCCGGGCATCGCGCCGTCCTTCGTTTCGTGTTTCCGTTACTTGGCAGCTGCCTTGCGGGCAGCAGGCTTGGCAGCCGTGCCGGCGGCTTCACGGCGGTCCAGCGCGGCCTTAACGAGGCCAGCGAACAGCGGGTGGGGGCGCGTGGGGCGGGAGCTGAGCTCGGGGTGCGCCTGCGTGGCCACGTAGTACGGGTGGACTTCGCGGGGCAGTTCGACGTACTCAACAAGCTTGCCGTCGGGAGATGTTCCGGAGAACACCAGGCCCTCTGCCGCGATCTGCTCGCGGTACTTGTTGTTGACCTCGTAGCGATGCCGGTGGCGTTCGCTGACGCTGGTGGAACCGTACGTTTCAGCAACCACGGAGCCTTCAAGCAGCTTGGCCTCGTACAGGCCCAGGCGCATGGTGCCGCCCAGGTCGCCCTTGCCGTCCACGATGTCCAGCTGCTCTTCCATGGTGGCGATCACGGGGTACTTGGAGTCCGGCTCGAATTCGCTTGACGATGCGCCTTCCAGGCCCACCACGTTGCGTGCGTATTCGATGACCATGCACTGCAGGCCGAGGCACAGGCCCAGGACCGGCAGCTGGGTTTCGCGGGCGAACTTCAGCGCACCGAGCTTGCCTTCAAGGCCACGGATGCCGAAGCCGCCGGGCACGCAGATGGCGTCGACGCCGGCCAGGGACTTGGTGGCCCCGGCGAGGGTCTCGCACTCGTCGGAGGGGACCCAGCGGATCTTGACCTTAGCCTCGTTGGCGAAACCGCCGGCGCGCAGGGCCTCGGTCACGGACAGGTACGCGTCCGGCAGGTCGATGTACTTGCCGACCAGGGCAACCTCGACCTCGTGCTTCGGGTTGTGGACGGCCTCGAGAAGCTTGTCCCACTTGGTCCAGTCGACGTCCTTGAACGGCAGGTCGAGGGCACGCACGATGTACGAGTCCAGGCCCTGGGCGTGGAGCGTCTTGGGGATGTCGTAGATGCTGGGGGCATCGGCGGCGTTGACCACGGCGTCGATGTCGACGTCGCACATGCGGCCGATCTTCTCGCGCATGGCCTCGGGGACTTCACGGTCCGAGCGGATCACGATCGCCTCGGGCTGGATGCCGATGGAGCGCAGCGCGGCAACGGAGTGCTGCGTCGGCTTGGTCTTCAGTTCCTGCGAGGGGCCGATGTAGGGCACCAGGGAGACGTGCAGGAAGAAGACATTGCCGCGGCCGACGTCCTGGCGGACCTGGCGTGCGGATTCGAGGAAGGGCTGGGACTCGATGTCGCCAACGGTCCCGCCGATTTCGGTGATGATGACGTCCGGGGCGTTCTTGCCTTCGGCAGGCAGGCGCATGCGTCGCTTGATTTCATCGGTGATGTGCGGGATGACCTGCACAGTGTCGCCCAGGTATTCGCCGCGGCGTTCCTTGGCGATGACCGTCGAATAGATCTGGCCGGTCGTGACGTTGGCCGAACCTTCGAGGTTTTCGTCGAGGAAGCGCTCGTAGTGTCCGATGTCGAGGTCGGTCTCGGCGCCGTCGTCAGTCACGAAGACTTCGCCGTGCTGGAAGGGGTTCATCGTTCCCGGATCCACGTTCAGATAGGGATCGAGCTTCTGCATTGTTACAGACAAACCGCGTGCCCGCAGCAGGTGGCCGAGGCTCGAAGCCGTCAGTCCCTTGCCGAGCGAGGACGCCACACCACCGGTGACGAAGATGTGTTTGGTCGTCTTGGACGAGCCCGGGAACCGGGAATTTACACGGGAATTTGATCGCTGCACCACGGAGTTCGAGCTTATCATCAATTACGCCTTCCAAGCGTCTGTTTTTGATTTCCCAAATGTTCCATGGTGGCTTACGGGGCGCCCCCGGAGCAAGAGCAGGCAGCTGCACACAGGGCGACGTGAGCCGAAACACCTCAGGGCCGCGGCAGCAACTTCGCGTCGTCCAGGAGCTCCTGGGCATGGGCGCGCGCCGATTCGGAGTCCTCCTGGCCAGCCAGCATCCGGGCCAGCTCCTTGACTCGCTCCGCTTCGTCCAGCAACTGCACATCGCTCGAGGTGAACCCCGTGGCGGGCTTGCCGTCGGCGCCGCGAACGGAAGTCTTGGTGACGCGGATGTGCTGGTCCGCGAAGGCGGCCACCTGGGGCAGGTGGGTGACCACCAGCACCTGGACGTGCCGGGCCAGCATCGCGAGCCTGCGTCCGATCTCCACGGCGGCCCGGCCGCCCACGCCGGCGTCGACCTCGTCGAAGACGAACGTCGGCACGGGGTCCACCGCCGCGAGCACCACCTCAATGGCAAGCATGACGCGGGACAGTTCGCCGCCCGAGGCACCCTTGCCCAGCGGCCGTGACGGGGCGCCGGAATGCGGCTGCAGCAGGAAGGCGATCTCGTCGACGCCGTGCGGGCCCAGCTGGCCGCCGGCCTCCACGTCGATCACCAAGGTGGCGTCAGCCATGGCCAGGGCCTTCAGTTCCGCACTGACACGGGCTGAGAGATCCTTGGCGGCCTTGAGCCGCGCCTTGCTGATGCCCGCGGCCAGTTTGCGCAGGGTGGCCTCGGCGGAGAGCACCTCCGCGTCGAGGGCCTCGATCCTGCTCGAGTCGTCCTGCAGCTCGTCCAGCCGTGCACGGGAGGCTTCGGCCCATTCCAGGACTTCATCGATACTCGGGGCGTACTTGCGGATCAGCTTTGCCAGGGCGGCCCTGCGTTCCTCGATCTCGGACAGCCGCTCCGGGCCCTCGGTGTCCAGGGAGGCCTGGTAGCTGGAGAGATCGGAGGCGATGTCGTTGAGCAGGAAACCCACCTCGGCAAGGCGGGCCGCCGCGGCGCCCAGTTCCTCGTCATGCTCGGCAACGTGTTCCAAGGCGCGCTTGGCGGCGTCCACGAGGGTGGTGGCGTCTCCGGTGTCACCGAATTCCTCGGCGATGAGGGCTTCATGGGCGGCGGCCGCTGCGAGGCGGAGCTCCTCCACGTTGGCGAGCTTGACGGCCTCGGCCTTGAGCGTCTCGTCTTCGCGGGCCTGCGGGTCCACCTTGTCGATTTCGGCGAGGGCGGCTTCAAGGGACTCGGCCTCCCGCAGCCGTTCCCTGGCCTCGCCGCGCAGGGTTTCCAGCTCGGCCTGGATCGATTTCCAGTGCGCGAAAAGCTCCTGGTACTCCCCCAGTACTTTGGCCAGCGGCGCTCCGGCGAAGCGGTCCAGGGCGTGGCGTTGCGCGGTGGCCCCCTTAAGCCGGATCTGGTCCGACTGACCGTGGATCACCACCAGGCTTTCACCGATCTCGGCCAGCACGCCCACAGGTGCGGAGCGCCCGCCAACGAAGGCCCGGCTGCGTCCATCGGCACCGACGGTACGGGCAAGAACCAGCTCGGCTACGCCGTCGAACTCTTCAGCTTCGCCGCCCGCCTCGCTGGCCCGGGCCACGGCGTCGTGCCCCGGGTCCAGCTTGAGCACGGCCTCGGCAGAGGCCGATTTGGCGCCGCTGCGCACCGTGCCGGCATCCGATCTGGCGCCCAAGAGGAGCCCGACGGCGGTGACCACCATGGTCTTGCCGGCGCCGGTTTCACCGGTGACGACACTGAGGCCGCGGCCCAGCGGAAGCGTGGCATCGGCGATGACACCAAGGTCACGGATTCGGAGTTCTTCCAGCATTCTTCACTTCGCCTTCGTGGGGTCGGCCTGATCACCGGGCCCGGCGTCCCTGGGGCTGGGCAAGGGAGCCGGGGTAAAGGTCCGGATGATGGGCGTTGGTCCGGTGTTGACGTCCTCGGAGTGGGGTGCCGGGCCCCTCCAGCCGTGGATGGGCAGCTCGAACTTGCGCACGAGCCTGGCAGAGAAGGGCGTCTTGTGGGTTCGGGCGAGCCGTACCGGGGTGGTGGAACGGGTCACCTCGACGCGCGCGCCTGGCGGCAGGTCCACGGACCGCCGTCCGTCGCACCAGAGCACCCCCTGGGCGTCGGTGCGGTTCATGATTTCGACGGCGAGCTTGGACCGCGGCGAGACCACCAGGGGTTTTGCGAAGAGCGCGTGGGCGCTGATCGGAACAATGACGAGCGCCTCCACCTCGGGCCAGACCACGGGGCCGCCGGAGGAAAATGCGTAGGCGGTGGAGCCGGTGGGCGTTGCCAGGACCACGCCGTCGCAGCCGAAAGAGGTCAGCGGGCGTTCGTCGACTTCGGTGACCACCTCGAGCATGCGCTCCCTGTTGGCTTTTTCGATCGAGGCCTCGTTGAGGGCCCAGGTGTGCCAGATCTTCTGCCCGCGGACCCAGACCTGGACGTCGATGGTCATGCGTTCTTCCACGGAATAGTCGCGGCTCGCGATCCACTCCACGGTCTGCGCCAGGTCTGCCCGCTCGCTTTCCGCGAGGAAGCCCACATGGCCCAGGTTGACGCCCAGGAGGGGCACATCGACGTCGCGGACCAGTTCGGCGGCCCGGAGAATGGTGCCGTCGCCGCCGAGCACCATGACGAGTTCGACGTCTTCCAGCGAGACTTCCTCGTGCAGGATCCCGATCGGGTTGTCCAGTGCACCGAAGAAGCGCTCGACGTCGGCCAGTTCCGATTTCTGCAGAACGGGGATGAGGCCCGAGGCGTGGAGCTGCGTGCAGGCATCCCAGGCCGCGCGGAGCGACTCCTCCCGCCCTGTGTGGGCAAGGACCAATACACGCCTGCTCATCGGGTTCCGCTTCCTAGTTGTTCGGCCAGATTGTTTCCATTAGCGCAGCAACTTCTTCGTCCCGCTCTTCGATCTTAGGCAAGACCGCGGACATCCTGCGTTTTATCCACAGGAAGTATTCGACATTTCCGTCCTGGCCCGGCAGCGGGCTCGCCGCCAGTCCGTGCAGCCCCAGCCCCGCATCCACCGCGGCACGCGCCACCTGGGCGACCGCGCGGCGTCGTTCATGGTCGGAGGAAACCACTCCAGTGCGGCTCAGGCGTTCCTTGCCGACCTCGAACTGCGGCTTCACCATGAGCACCAGATCGCCGCCGGGCTCGGTGCAGGCCGCGAGCGGGTGCAGTACCAGGGTCAGGGAAATGAAGGACAGGTCCGCGACCGTCACTGCTGCAGGGCCGCCGATCTGTTCCGGCGTCATGTAGCGGACATTGAGGCCTTCGTGCACGATGACGCGCGGATCGTTCCGCAGTACCGGCACCAACTGGTCATGCCCGACGTCCACCGCCACCACCTGTGCGGCGCCCTGCCGAAGCAGCACGTCCGTAAAGCCCCCGGTGGAGGCACCGGCATCGAGGCAGCGCTTTCCCGCGACGTCGACGGCGGGAAACGCCTCCAGCGCGCCGGCAAGTTTGTGCCCGGCACGGCTGACGTAGGTGTCCTCAGCGTGGGATTCAACGTCGAGAACGGCGTCTGCGGCCACCTGCTGGGCCGCCTTGACGAGGACGGTGCCGCCGGAGCTGACCTTGCCGTCGGCAATGAGTTTGGCGGCATGGGTCCGTGACCTCGCCAGTCCGCGGACGACGAGTTCCTGATCGAGTCGCGCCATGCTCAGCTTTCGCCGTCAGTGCGGGTGCCGGCATCGGCCGGCTCCGCGTCCAGGGCTTCACGCAGGGCGTGATGGATGCCGGAATACAGTCCGCTGTGTCCGGCGACGGGCGCCGCAGGGATGCCATCCAGTTGCTCGAGGACAGCGTCCACGGCCGGATCGCCTGTGGGGTTGCCGGAGCCGGGCCATTGCGGGAGCGTCCGTTCCGCTGTTTCCGGGGAGTCGTTCAGCTCGGTCATGGCACCAGTCTAGTTTTCACGCCATTCCAGCCGTGGTGTGGTTGCCGCGGCTGCTTCTGGAACGGCGGTCCACCATGCGGCGCAGGCCGCACGCCAGGCATCCAGGTCCGTTTCGGAACCGGTGACCGAGACCGCACCGTCCGCCACGCGGGCGGAGGCCGCACCGCAGCGGAACAGTCCGGCGTCGTTGACGATTTCCGGATAGGGCTCGTAGAGCCCCGTGAGGTCTGCGAGCAGGTACGCAGGACGCTCGTCCGTGCGGGCGGCCAGGATGGTCCGGGGCGTGTCGACGCCGGTCAGCACGGCCGCCGTCGCATAGCCTGCACGGTTGCCGCCCAGAATGTCGGTATCGAGCCGGTCTCCGACGACAAGGGGACGATCGGCCTCGAGCCGCTTTGCGGCGACATGGAACAGCGGCGCCTCCGGTTTCCCGGCAACGAGCGGCTTCTGGCCGGTGGCGGAGGCCACCGCGGCCACGAGTGTGCCATTCCCGGGGGCGATACCGCGGGCCTGCGGGATGGACATGTCCGTGTTGGTGGCGACCCACAGGGCGCCCGCCGCAATGGCGTACGCGGCCTCGGCCAGGTCCTTCCAGCCGATCTCCGGGTTGAAGCCCTGGACCACGGCCACCGGGTGCTCTGCCTGGCTGTGCACGGGGGTCAGCCCGGCCAGTTCAATTTCATGCGCCAGGGCGGCACTGCCAGTGATCATGACGCGCGAGCCCGCAGGCAGCAGGCCGGCCAAAAGCTCGCCTGCCGCCTGCGAAGAGCTCACTACCTGATGATCTTCGGCCGGCGCCCCGAGCTCGCGCAAATGCGCCGCGACCTGGGCCGGCGTGCGGGAGGCATTGTTGGTCACATAGCCCAAGCCCACGCCCACAGTTCCGAGGCGCTGCAGCGACTCCACAGCACCGGGAATGGCGTGCGGGCCGGCGTACACAACACCGTCAAGATCGGAAAGAACCGCGTCGAACGAAGAAATCAGGGAATCAGTCATGCTAGGACTCGTTGCCGTCTTCCTCGTGTGCTTCCTCTGACGGCGCTTCTTCGGCGTCGCCGTCTTCGTCTTCTTCCACGGAGTCGCGGTCAGACTCTGCATCGTCGGACTCGAAGTAATCGGACTCGGCGTCATCGAGTTCGGTATCAGCCAGTTCCACGTCCGCCGCGGAGGCCTCCGAGATTGCTGCGGCTACGGCCGGCTGGTCCTCGTTGGCGTCTTCGGAGCCAGCGTCTTCGGTGTTCACGTCGCCTGCGGGGCGTTCGTAGCGCGGCTTGCGTGCTGCCCGCTCTTCTTCCTCGTCCCAGCCAAGGTCCATGATGTCCGGCTCCTCGAATTCGCCGACGCCCAGGGCGTTCTCGGCGACGACAGCCTGACGGTCCCACTTGCCGGCTTCCTCCGTGCGGCCAACGGCCGTCAGTGCAGAGGCGTAGGCACGGAACAGGCGCGGGCTGTAGGAGAAGGCCCGGTTGATGTCCAGCTGCACGATCTCAAGCTCGGTCACGGCAGCGTCGAGCTGCCCGAGGTCGGTGCGGGCACCGGAAGCAACGATGGCCAGCTCCACCTTGCCCGGGGCATCCAGATCCTGGGCTTCGGGCGAGCGTACGGCGTCGAGGGCGCGGTCCGGACGGCCAAGACCGCGTTCGCAGTCGGCCATGATCGGCAGGTGGACGTTGGAACCGCTGATGCGGCGGTACGTGCGGAACTCCCGCAGTGCCTCGCCGTAGTGGCCGGCAGCGTAGGCGGTCAGGCCCACGGCTTCACGGACGCAGGAGAGCCGCCCGCCGCGGCGGCTTGCTGCCAGTGCGTGCTGGAAGGACAGCTCCGGCTCGATGTCGATCAGACGGCCAGCCATGACCAGGTGCTTGGCAACCCAGCCGGCGTTCTGTGCTTCCAAGGTCTTGATCTGGTGCACGGTGGCGCGGTCCAGCTCGGTGCCTGTTACGTCCTCGTCGATCTCAGGAGAGCGGTCACGGTCCGAGCGGTTGGCGCTGCGCAGGTCTGCGGCGTTCGGGACGCGTGCGGGACGCTCTTCCCAGGAGCTGCGACGCTCATCGCCACCACGGGCCGGGCGGTCCCCGCAGGGCTTGCGGTCGCGGTCGCCACCGCAGGAGCGGCGCTCATCGCCACCACGGGCCGGGCGGTCCCCGCAGGGCTTGCGGTCGCGGTCGCCACCGCAGGAGCGGCGCTCATCGCCACCACGGGCCGGGCGGTCCCCGCAGGGCTTGCGGTCGCGGTCGCCACCGCAGGAGCGGCGCTCATCGCCACCACGGGCCGGGCGGTCCCCGCAGGGCTTGCGGTCGCGGTCGCCACCGCAGGAGCGGCGCTCATCGCCACCACGGGCCGGGCGGTCCCCGCAGGGCTTGCGGTCGCGGTCGCCACCGCAGGAGCGGCGCTCATCGCCACCACGGGCCGGGCGGTCCCCGCAGGGCTTGCGGTCGCGGTCGCCACCGCAGGAGCGGCGCTCATCGCCACCACGGGCCGGGCGGTCACCGAAGGGCTTGCGGTCACGGTCGCCACCAAAGGAGCGGCGCTCATCGCCACCACGGGCAGGACGGTCACTGACAGGCTTGCGCTCAGGGCGGTCGCCACCAAAGGAACGACGCTCATCGCCCCCACGGGCCGGGCGGTCGCCGAACGGCTTGCGGTCGCGGTCGCCACCGAAGGAGCGGCGCTCATCGCCACCACGGGCCGGGCGGTCACCGAAGGGCGGGCGGTCACGGTCGCCACCAAAGGAGCGGCGCTCATCGCCACCACGGGCCGGGCGGTCACCGAAGGGCGGGCGGTCACGGTCGCCACCAAAGGAGCGGCGCTCATCGCCACCACGGGCCGGGCGGTCACCGAAGGGCGGGCGGTCACGGTCGCCACCAAAGGAGCGGCGCTCATCGCCACCACGGGCAGGACGGTCACTGAAAGGCTTGCGCTCAGGGCGGTCGCCACCAAAGGAACGACGCTCATCGCCACCACGGGCCGGGCGGTCGCCGAACGGCGTGCGGTCCCGGTCGCCGAAAGGCGTGCGGTCCTGGCGGTCGCCTGTACAGGGACGACGCTCACCATCACGGGCCGGGCGGTCGCCGAACGGCGTGCGGTCCCGGTCGCCGAAAGGCGTGCGGTCCTGGCGGTCGCCTGTACAGGGACGACGCTCACCATCACGGGCCGGGCGGTCGCCGAACGGCTTGCGGTCACGGTCGCCGAAAGGCTTGCGGTCCTGGCGGTCGCCAGTAAAGGGACGACGCTCACCATCACGGGCCGGGCGGTCACCAAAGGGCTTGCGGTCGCGGTCGCCACCGAAGGAACGACGCTCATCGCCACCACGGGCCGGACGGTCACCGTCGCGCGCCGGACGGTCACCGAACGGCTTGCGGTCACGGTCACCGAAGGGCTTCCGGTCGCGATCGCCACCACGGGCAGGACCATCAAAGCTGCGCGGGGCACGGTCGCTGAAGGGCTTGCGATCGCGGTCACCACCGAAGGAACGGCCTGCGTCGCCGTCACGGTTGTCCCTGGAGCGGAAGCCGCGGGGGTCGCCGCCGGAGTTGTTGTGAGGACGGAAAGAGCCGCGGTCTCCCCGGTTGCCGCCGAAGTTTCCGCGGTCGCCGCTGCGATTGCCGCCGTTGTGCTCAGCCATGGTGGATTCCTCCTGTTGCGAGCCGACCACTGGCGCGTGCGCAGTCGCTCATAACCTTATTTCGTTGTCACGCCGCCGGGCACCACGAAAGGAACCAGCTCGTATGTCTAATGCAATTCTAGGCGACACGCTTGCAACCACCGAACGCCAAGGTGCCCTTTCGCCCCCGCCGTGGGAAGTCTCACAGCCTGGATGCGGGCCGCTTGGGTGGCCCGGACCCGGCCGGGATGCCCCTGAAGAACCGCAAGCGCCCGACGCCGGGGTGGCCGGCGTGGCAGGCCGGCGCCCATTCCAGCTTCCGTGACCGTGCCTGGCATGCCTGTTTTTGGGTTAAATGGGAGTGCCCCCAACCGGGGTTGGGGGCTCTCGA
>NZ_JAFNLL010000026.1 GCF_017368795.1 Arthrobacter cavernae
ACCAACTGCGACCCCGACGAAGTTGACTTCCCGATCCCGGGCAACGACGACGCCATCGGCTCCGTCTACCTGCTGACCCGCGTTGTTGCCGACGCCGTTGCCGAGGGCCTCATTGCCCGCAACCAGCGCGCAACCGGCACCACGGAAGCTCCGGAAGAGCCGGTGGCCGAGTGGGAGCGCGAGCTCCTCGAAGGCAGCAAGGCAGCACGGTTTGTCTCGTCTGAATCGAGTCCAAGGTTTAGCTTTACGCTGGCGTCAACTATCCTCCCCTTGGACCGGCCAGTTCTTGCATTTCTCGAGGGGGACCTGGGCCTCAAATTCAGGAATTTATGGAATAAAGAGGAGTGGGTTATCGGTGCCAGAGTACTCAGCCACGACGAATACGGCACTGTATTGATGCGGGCCGTGCGCGCAGGTGAATCCAAGTTGGGAATGGAGATAGAAATTGTTTGGACCACTCCAACCGAACCGACCGACTTAATCTCACAATACCTACTGGAAGTTCCTGCCCACGTAGAAAAATTGGAAGTTGCCCACCAGGGCCACTAGCCTCGACGTTGACGCTAATTCAAGGCCGCAACATATCGATCGATTCCCTCTAGGGTGTGCTGCCAACTTGGCAAAGCCGACAATGCCTCAAGATCCAATTGATCAAGTAGAATGCGTCGGTGGGCGCTAAATTTTCCGGCGGTTTTTTGCCGTCTTCGCCCAGTTTCTTGGCTGGCCAAAAGTATCGCCTCCTGAAGGAGTTTCTTTGGATCCCTGACATCCTCAATATGCTTCGGCGCAGGTAGTCGTAGATCAACCCCGGAGCTTGGCTTGCCAGCCACCCTTCGAATTGCTGCATGATTTAGAAGCGCCCATGCTTCAGTCATGGTTCGGGGGACCAGTGCGATCGTGGGGAATTCTGGTCCGAGTGCGTCCGCGACTGCCGAAGATATTTCTTCTAGTCGAGTTGAAGGTGCTTGATTGTCACAATCTCGGTGAATTACCAAGAACTCGAAGCCGGAGAAGAGTTTTTGCGCAGCCTGGATCTTTGCCGAGATGCTCTTACCAGCAGCTCCCAGTCGATCCGCGCCCAAGCTTCGTATATCGGCGTCTATGCCCCTCACGCCAAAGGCATCTGAAACGAGCCTGGCGAGGGGGTCATCAGAGGATCCCTCGCCAATGAACAAGCCCTGGGATCTTGGCATCATTTGAGGCCCGCAAATAGGTCGTCGGGCAGGGAAAGCTGAGCTCCGTGGGGAGTGGTCAAGTATGGGATGAGGTCACCCTTTTCGAACGATGGCTCATTAATCTCAGAACGCCATGAGCCCTTGTAAGGCAAGCATCTAAGTGCACGCACTGGAGTGCCTTCGTCGGAGCGAGTCCGTCGAACATCGGCCATGATCAGATCCTCCGGCGCGCACAGCTGTATCACGCCGGGTGAGTGCGTGTTTATGATGACCTGGCGGAAAGGATTGCCGTCGCCCGGTGCTTCACTGACATCCACTGCTATGTCTCGCACTAGTTCCACGATTGAGGGAAGATTCGCGGGGTGTATTCCGTTCTCAGGTTCTTCAAGACAAACCACGCCCGTGAACGATGGGTCCTCTAGAAGGACGCAAAGGGCCAAGAACCTCAGCGTTCCCTCCGACAGGGCCCTTGCCGGAAGGCGAAGCCCGCCGCGTTCTGTCATGAACAGGGTAAAGACTTCGCGAACAGGATCGAGTTCAACCTCGATCCTGTCAACGTCGATCCCTATGAGCTCGGACAGCCTCGTCGCAACCTGGGCATAGAGGTCATCGGCACTTCGACCACCGATGATCGACTCTGCGTCAGCGGCGATCCTGTACAGTGTCGCGGCTAGGTAGTTGCCATCTGAGGCCAGGTGCTTGGAATCGTTGAAGCTATTGGGTTTCCTCAGTGAAGATGGCTCAAGGGCTAGTTGCTGCCAGCTCTCCATTTCTCGGCGGGCAGCAAGAATGGTGGGATAGTCTTTGACATTCACAGTGCTGAGAATGGTGCGGCCTGTTTTTTGTGCTGCTCGAGGGGATGGTTTGCCTGAGCTGCCGCCATCTCCATGCATATTGATAACCGTGACGCCGTCCTTTTCGGCTGTGGACAGAAACAGACCGGCGCGTCGCTCGTTGGTTACGACGCTGTCGCGGAATTCCTTTGCAGAGTGTGGAAATCGCAGATGCTTCTTCGCCTCGCCCTTATTAATATGCGATAGCTGCTCGTGTCTCAGGATTAGTCGGCCAACGCCAGCGGGGCCATGAGGCTCCTCATACCCGAGTCCCAGTTCGTACCTCAAGAATGTGGTCTTAACCTCAGTGATAGCACCAAGGTCGTCCTCGACTACTCCAGGAACGATCATTTCGACGGCAAAATTCATCTCTCTCTGAGTCGCGGAGAATCCGTTCCAGAAGAGCTCGCGGGGATCTGCTGAGCGCGTTTCGGCGGACCCTCGAATCAGTTGACATGCTTCGTGAAGAGGTCTGCGTGCGGCATGGGCAAGGAACATTATCGCGTCGAAGATATTCGATTTTCCGATGCCATTGGGACCTGCTATGCAGGTGAAGGATCCGAACTCTAGCGTGACGTCCTGAAGATTCTTGAACCCCTGAACTTCGATTCTGGTCAGCAAATCAGGCCTTTCCTGCGAACGACGGACAATCGTGCCGAGTATCGACAGCAGTCTGTCGTTGCCTTCCAGTCTAGGCGGTTCGAGCCGCGAAGCTCGTGTAGTCGAGGCATGGCAGTCGCATCAGGTTGCTAGAGGCTGACAGTTTGCGTGTGGCGCGATGCTTGAATGTTCGCGATGACAAGGGTCGCTTCGTTTTCAGGGAGCCGAAAGTCCGGAGTCCTGCGCATGTCCTGTATATGGCATCGCTGTTACCGCTCGCATGTGCCCGCAGCAACCGGTCGGCCCTTCTGCGAAGAGTCAGTTGTCCCCATCGCCCTCTGGCAACCATCCCCACACCTGCCTAAACTGGCAGGACAATCGTGCGGAGCTCCTGGTCATCCCCGCGCCACTCGCCAGCGCCAAGCCGCCCGCTGCGCCGTCGGTCATTGAGCTGACAGGCGCTTCTTCCGCCGAAGGGATCGCCGCCGGACGTGGAAGCACGTTTTTCGCCGGCGACCTGGCCCTCGGCGACATCCGCGAAGGCACCGCCCAACTGTTCATCGACGCCCCGGCCGGCAGAGCCGCCGTCGGGATGACAACGGACCTGCGCAACAGCCTGCTGTTCGTCGCTGGCGGCGGCACGGGCCAGGGCTACGTCTACAACACGGACACCGGAGCCGCCGTGGCCGAGTACCAGCTGACCACGCTGGGAGGCTTCATCAACGATGTCACCCTGGCCCGGGACGGCGCGTGGTTCACCAACTCAAACCGCGGCGAACTGTACTTCGTGCCGGTCGGGCACCACGGCGAGCTGGGCGACGTCGAGACCCTCACCCTGAGCGGTCCGGCGGCGGACACCTCCTCCGCGTTCAACCTCAACGGCATCGCTGCAGCCGCCGGCGGCAGGATGCTCATCGTCGCGCATTCGGGCAACGGCGCGCTCTACACGGTCAACCCCGCCACCGGCGCGAGCGCGGCCATCGCCGGAGTCAGCGTCCCCGCCGTCGACGGCACCACGGTCAAAGGCGACACCCTTTGGGCCGTGCAGAACCAGCTCAATCAGATCAGCCGCGTCAGCCTCGCGTCCGATCTCTCTTCCGGCGTGGTGCAGGGCGTCATCGCGAGCCCCGGCTTCCAGACCCCGACGACGGCGGCCCTGTTGGGCAATACGCTCGCCGTGGTCAACGCGAAGTTCTTCACCCCTGGCGCCACCGATTTCGAGGTGGTTCTGGTACCGGCCCGCTGAGTTGCGTTCCCCGCACTGCTGCCCTCACCCCACCGGCGTCCACGTGAACTGCGGCTGCTCCCGGTTCAGGAACGCGTTGATGCCGATGCCCATGTCCGGGCTGTCCGGCATGGCGGCCCAGGCGTCCGCCCATTCCTGGTCGATGCGCGGGTGGTTCATGTCCGTCAGGTCCACCAGGCGCTTCATGGAATGCATTGAGAAACGTGAGCGGTTCCGGAGCGAGCCGACAACGGCGCTGCAGCGCTCCTCGAACTCATCATCCGGAACGGCCTCCGCAACCAAGCTGAGCGCCTGGGCCTGGGCCGCGGTGAACGCCTGGCCAGTGAGGAGGATGAACTTCGCGTTGGCGTGGCCCACCTGCCGGACGAGCCGCTCGATGCCCGGCCTGGGGTAGATGATGCCGATCTTGGCCGGCGTGATGGCGAACGCGGACCGTTCGCTCGCGATGATGAAATCGCAGGCCGCGGCGATCTGCCAGGCCCCTCCCATGCAGGCCCCGTCCACCAAGGCGACCGTGGGTTTCGTGATGGACGAGATGGCGAGGTCGGCCCGGCTCAGGTGATCCACGCTGGTGCAATCGTCCTGCCGGTCCAGAAGCACCGAGGACAGCTCGCTGATGGCCGCGCCCGCGCAGAAGGTATCGCCGACGCCGCGCAGCACCACCACGTTGACGTCCGGATCGGCCTCAAGCTTGGGCATCAGCTCCTGGATCTCCAGGCACATGGCCTTGGTCAGGGCGTTCCGCTGGGTGGGGTTGTCGATCTCGACGGTCGCCACGCCATCGCTGACGCTGACGTTGATCCTGGGGTTGCGTTCGGTCTTGCTCATCGCCGTGCTCCTACCGTTGATTCGTTGCTCATGACTTCGTTGTTCATGACCTTGCCGTTGGCCTCGAGCCGCTCGATGTCCTCCTCGGAGAATCCCATCTCCCGCAGCACCCTTGCAGTGTGTTCCCCCAACAGAGGCGGCGGCGACAGGATCTCGCTCGCATCGCCGTCGAGACTCAAGGGCCCCCGCAGGAGCGGCAGAACGGAACCGTCACGGCGCCGGCGCTGCTGGACCAGCCCCAGGGCGGCCACCTGCTCGGACGCCAGGGCCTGCGTGTAGTCGTAGATCGGGCCGCAGGGGATGCCTGCCTGGCTGATCATCGGGACCCACTCCGCCGCCGCCTTCGAGGACAGCGCCGATTCGATGAGCTCCGTCAGCTGGTCCCTGTTCGCTGAACGGTCCGCCGCGGTGAGGAAGCGCGGATCCCCCACAGCCAGCGGGATGCCGAGCAGGCCGCAAAAGGCCCGCCACTGCTTGTCGCTGCCGACGGCGATGTTAACGGGATCCGTGGCCGTGGCGAACATGCCGTAGGGGGCGATGACCGGGTGGTTGTTGCCCTGCGGCGAGGGGGCCTCGCCGAGGCTGAGGGCCTTCTGGCCCTGGAACGCCGAGAGGTTCAGCGCAGTCTCCAGCAGCGACGTCGAGACCCGCCGCACCGGCTCACCGTTGCGCCGCCCCAGCAGCGCCGCCACGATGCCGAACGCGCACACCATCCCGGAGGTGATGTCCACAATCGGGACCCCCACCCGGTAGTTGCTCCCCGGCCCTGCGCCCGTGACGGACATGAGCCCGGACATTCCCTGGATCACCTGGTCCAGCCCGGCGTCGTCCTTGAGCGGTCCGGCGTTGCCGAAGCCGTTGACGGACCCGACGACGAGACCCGGGTTAAGCTCCTCGAGCCGCTCTGCCGTCAGCCCCATTTTGTCCAGGGTGCCGGGCTTGAAGTTCTCCACCAGCACATCGGCGTCGGCGATCATCCTGCCAAGGATTTCGCGGCCTTCGGGGGAGTAGAAGTCGAGGCAGACGGACACCTTGTTCCGGTTCACGGAATCGAAGTACAGGCTGTGCCCGTCCTGGAACGGCGGCCACTGCCGGGCCGTGTCGCCGCCGTTGATGCTTTCGACCTTGATGATCTTGGCGCCCATGTCGGCCAGCAGGGCGGTGCAGTACGGGCCGGCGAGGGCGCGGCTGAGGTCAACCACGGTGATTCCGTGGAGTGGCTTGATCATGGTGGAGTCCTTCATTTGTGAGGCCAGGAGGTGCGCTCAGAAACTGGACGGCAGCACCAGGGCGCCGACCAGAAGGAGCGGGCCGACGACAACCATGGAGAGGCCCCAGCGGGTGAGCAGTTTGGTGATCCGTGGCCGGTCGTCCTCATCGACGGTGGCCACGAAGGTGGCGCCGACAGTGGAGAACGGCGAGACATCCACGATGGAAGAGCACACGCCCAAGGCGGCGATGACTGCCCAGCCGGCGATATCCCCGGACGCGACCAGCGGCAGGGCAAGCGGCACCAGCGCCGCCAGCATTCCGGTGGTCGAGGCGAAGGCCGAGACGAGGCCGCCGATCGCGCAAATTACCAGTGCCGCAATGATGGGGGTCCCGACGCCGCTGGCTGCTTTGCCGAGCAGCGCGACGGCTCCCATGGTCTGAAGCACGCCGACGAACGTAATGATGCCGCCCACCAGCAGGACCGTGGACCAGTCGATCTTGGAGACCGCCGTCTTGCCGGACTTGGGATCGCAGAGCGTGAGGACCGAGGCGAAGGCGAAGCACAGGACGCCGATGTCCGGGCTCGCGCCAAGGAAGGCCATCAGGATGACAGTCAGGACCAGGCCAGCCATGCACAGCACGGTGATGATCTGGTTCCGGTTCATCTTTTCCGCCGCGGCAGGCGGCGTGCGGCGCGGGTCGTCGAGAACCTGGACGCCCTGCGTGACAAGCTGCCGGCTGCGGACGGCGTTGCCTTCGCGCTCAAAGGGGTGCGACGGCGTCGGGCGGTTTGTACTGAAGCGGGGAACATTGCCTCCGAGCCCATCAACGGTGCGGTTGTTCAGCAGCTTGAACCCGCCAAACAGGATGTAGGCGGTGGCCAGGAGGAGCACGTTGGCGGCCAGGGCAACCGTGAAGAGCACCAGTGGATCGAGGTCGATGCCTGCGGCCCGTGCCGTGCCGTACGTGACGATGCCGTAGAGGCTTGTCGGAGCGAATCCGCCCGCGCTGAGGCCTGCGCCGATCGCGATGCCCATGAGCATGCGGTCGATGTTGTACTTCTTCGCCAGCGGCATGCCGATGGGTGCCATGACCAGGCCGGCCAGGGGCGATCCCATCGCCGAGATGCCGACGGTGAGCGCGAAGAACGCCAGGGGAAGGAAGAAGGCCCTGTCCCCGACCTTCGTGATGGCTATGTCGATAATGCGGTCGATGGTGCCGTTGGCCTGGGCAATGGAAAAGAAGTAGGTCACGCCGACCAGCAGGACCAGGATCCCGATGGGGAAGCCGGCCACCACCTTGTCGATGCCCATGCCTGCCATCCACACACCGACGCCGGCCGCTGCGGCAAACATGAGCACACCAATGTGCACCTTGCGCAGGGTCCCGACGACGAACACGCCGACAAAAATGACGAGGGCCGCAATTTGAACACCCATAGGGTCCTTCTCCAATCAAACATCTTCGGTTCACTGGATGAACCATCGGTTCATTTTTGGAATTCGCCTGTAATCTAGATCACGAAAGGTGAGCGGTCAATAGTTGGCGAACAGGAGATTGGATGAGCACGCAAAGCGTCGTCACGGCAATGAGGGTTCTCGAGGCGGTGTCGGACAACCAGCCGGCGGGACTGTCCGAGCTGAGCCGCGAAGTCGACGTCCCCAAGGCCACCGTGCTGCGCATGCTGCGGACGCTCGGCGAACTTGGCTGGGTGGCGCAATCGGGACCGCAGGCCGGGAAATGGGTTCTCACGAACCACGCCTTTGCCGTTGCCAGCCGGGGCAGCAGCGGTTCGCTGATCCGCGACGCGGCCATGGGCCCGATGAACGCCCTGCAGCTGGATACGACGGAGACGGTGCACCTGGCAGTGCCTGATCGCCGGTTCATGGTGGTCATCGAACGGCTGGATACGCCACACGTCCTGCGCGCCTTCCTGCCACTGGGGGCACGCCTGCCCCTGCATGCTTCCGCCAACGGAATCGCCTACCTGGCCGCGGCGGACGAAAGCTATGTTTCCGAGTATCTGGCCGGCCCTTTGGAAGCCGAGACCCCGCAAACCGTGGTCGATCCCAAGGCGCTGCGGAAGGTGATCGCGGAAACCCAGGCACGCGGCTACTCCATCAATGAACAGGGCCTGAGCACCGGCATCACCTCCATTGGCGTCGCCATCCTGGGACCGGGCCAGGTGCCGGCGGGCTCGATCTCGATCTCGGGCCCGTCCAGCCGGATCGTCCCAGCCAAGTTCGAGGAATACGGCGAGGCCGCCGTCGGGACCGCCCGGGAAATCAGCCGGGCGCTGGGAGCCTACTCGGCGAAGGGGTACTGAGGCTCGGCGCCGTTGACGCACAACCAGAGTGTGGAGCAGGCCGGTAAGATCATCCAGTAGTCGCGTTTTGCGTCCGGGTCCCCGGCAGCGCCGTCAGGCGCCCCCACGACGGATGCGTCAGCAGAGAAGCCGGAGAACATGAACACCAGGATCCCCAACGAGCCGCACAAGGCCGTCCTCCTCACTGCGGTGGGCACCACCGTCCTGATCGCCGTCGGCGCCTTCATCCTGTCCTTCGCGGCACTGACCGACCTTGCCCAGCGCTCCGGCATCGACACGCAGCTTGCCTGGATCTGGCCGATCATCGTGGACGGTATGATCGTTGCTTCCACCGTGGCAATCGTCGCGCTCAACGGGCACAGCCGCCGGGCCATGATCTACCCGTGGACCCTGCTCTTCTTCGGCGCGATCGTCTCCACCGCCGCCAACTCGGTCCACGCCATCCTTACTGTGGACACCATCCGTTCCGGCATCCCGCCAGTGGTCTCCGCGCTCGTGGCCGCCATGCCACCGGTTGTACTGCTCGCCATCACCCACCTCACCGTGCACATGTACCAGAAGCGCGCGGAAGTTGCCGAGCTGCATCATGAACAGGCCGCCCAGGAGCAGGCAGAACTGGCACAGGCCGATGTGGAACGGGCAGCCCTCGAAGAGGCCTACTACGCGCCTGAATACATGGCCTCGCACCTCCCGGTACATGTCCCGACGGCTCCGGCTCCGACGTCCCCACCCGCACCTATGGCCACTCCGGTTGCCGCTCCGGCTGCCCAGCCGGAGGCCGACGTCGCGCCTGCCCTGTACGAGGAAATGGTCCAGGCACTCGGCCCCGTGGACACCTCCGCCAGCCCTGAGGCGCCCACTGACGTGACGATGTCGGACGAGGATCTGCGCCAGGAGGACCTGCCTGACGACGACCCCAGGCTCCGCGAACCGGCCAACGCTTAAGCCCAAGCCGTTAGTCAAAGATCCTCAGATGGTCCGCGGTGCCTTGGCCAGGTTTGCAGCGAGCTCGGCCGCGTTCTGGCGAATGACGTAGGCAGGGCGGTCCCGTTCCGCACGCCAGCTCTCGGAGAGCGGGCCCATGTTCACGGTGTCGAAGCCGAACTCGTCATACAGCCTGGTGACCAGCTCCGAAGCCTCCGGATGGTCGCTCGCTGTGGCGAGGGCGCGGCGGTTCGGCGTGCCGGCGGGGGTGCCGTCCGTGGTGATCTCGCGGTAGTTGATGTGGTTGAAGGCCTTCGCCACCTTGGACGTCGGCAGGTGTTCCTGCACCAGCCCGGAGGTGGTAGCCTCGCCGGCGTCGAGGGCAGGGACATGGCCGTCACGCTCCCAGTAGTAGTTGCCGGTGTCGATCACGATCTTGCCCGCGAGCGGTTCGGCCGGGATCCTACCGAGGCTCCTGAACGGGACGGTCACGACGGCGAAATCGCCTGCCGCTGCTGCCTCGGCCGGCGTCGCGGCCCGGGCGCGCGGCCCCAGTTCCGCCGCAAGCGCGGCCAGGGTTTCCGGTCCGCGGGAATTGCTGATCACGACGTCGTAGCCGAGTTCGACCGCTTTCCGGGCAATCTGGCTGCCAATGTGTCCTGCACCGATGATTCCGATGGTTGTCATATCCGGGGCAACACCGGCGCCGGTGGGGATATTTCGCGCGCTACGCCCGGCGACGGCGGACAGGGCACGCCGTTGTGGCGAATACTGGAGGCACAACCACGATTCCGGCAGCCAAGGACGGTGGTCAACGGTGAGCGCAGAGAACAGTGCCTTCAGGCGGAGGCTGGAGCGGGCCGCGGAGGTGCGGACGGTCAGGGCCTCCGGCGGGAACGCCCAGGAAGATGCTGAGCTGCAGGCTGCCGAGGAGGAAACCCGGCAGAAGCGCAAGAAGGTGGACGACGCAGCCCGGGTGGAATACCTCATCCGGGACGCCATGGCCCAGGGGAAGTTCGACAACCTGAAGTACACCGGCAAGCCGATTCCCGGGCTGGGGGAGGCCTACGATCCCGAATGGTGGGTCAAAGGCCTGATCCAGCGCGAGCACCTCAGCGGGCTCGGACCCAAGGCGATTCTTCTGCGCACCGAGGACGCCGAGCTGGACTCGAAGCTCGATGCCCAGTTCTCCGAAAAGCAGGTGCGCGACATCGTGGAGGACTTCAACGCCCGGGTCATCGACGCGCGGCGCCAGCTCCAGGGAGGTCCGCCGGTCATCACCAAGACCCGTGATGTGGGCGTAGAGCTTGAACGCTGGCGTGAACGCCGCGCGGCCGTGGCTGCCGACGTCGGGCCTTCGCCGGAACCGGAAGCGAAGCGCTCCTGGTGGCGTCGGATCTGGACCGGAACGGGCTGACGCGCCGGGGCCGCGGACATTCTGCTGGATCATTCCCGTTGCCACCATCGGATGCCCCCGTCATTGCGGGCATCGAAGGGTGGCACCAGCGGAATGATCCAGCAGAAAGTGCTGGCTTACGCGAAGCTGTCCTGCTTCGCCCGCTCGGCATCAGCCGAGTGGGCGGCGCGGGCATCGCCGGCCCGTCCGGCGGCCGGGGTGTGGTGCTGGAACAGGGCGTGGAAGTGGCCGCGGAGGATCTCGCCGAATTCGTAGGCGGATTCGGCGTGCTCGGAGCGGTCCACGCCGGCCACTTCGTTTTCGTGGCTGACGCGGAAGCCGATGGTCTTGTGGATGGCGAGGGCGATCACGGCGGTTCCGATGCCGGAGACGGCGATGGTGATGAGGACCGCAACGGTCTGGGCGATGAGCTGCTGGAGGCCGCCGCCGTAGAGGAGGCCGCCGCCTTCGCCGTTGACGGGCAGGGCGATGAAGCCCAGGGACAGGGTGCCCACGATGCCGGCACCGAAGTGGACGCCCACTACGTCGAGGGAGTCGTCGTAGCCGAACTTGTATTTCAGGTCCACGAAGATGGCGCAGGCGGCGCCGGCTACCAGGCCCAGGCCCACTGCGGCGAGCGGGCTGATGTTCGCGCACGACGGCGTGATGGCCACGAGGCCGGCGACGACGCCGGACGCTGCACCCAGGGAGGTGGGGTGGCCGTGGCGGATCTTTTCGGTGAGCAGCCAGCTGAGCATGGCCGCGGCCGGGGCCACCAGGGTGTTGACCCAGACCAGGCCGGCCTGCTCGGCGGTGGTGGCGGCGCCGGCGTTGAAGCCGAACCAGCCGAACCACAGGATGGCGGCTCCCAGCATGATGAAGGGGACGTTGTGCGGGCGGTGGCTGGGGTCCTTCTTGAAGCCGTGGCGGTTGCCCAGGATGAGCACCAGGACGAAGGCGGCCACACCGGAGCTGATTTCCACCACGGTGCCGCCGGCGAAGTCGATGACCTGGCCGAAAACGGCGGTGACGGCGCCGCCGGCGCTCATCAGCCCGCCGCCCCAGACCATGAAGGCCAGAGGGCAGTAGACCAGGGTGATCCAGGCGGGGACGAAGAGGACCCAGGCGCCGAACTTGGCACGGTCCGCGATGGCGCCGCTGATCAGGGCGACGGTGACGATGGCGAAGGTGCCACTGAAGCCGACCTTGATGAGCTCGGAGGCCGGAACGTTGGCCAGGCCGAAGCTGGCGAAGGGGTTGCCGAACAGGCCCAGGATGCTCTGGCCGCCTGTCATGGAGTAGCCCCACAGGACCCAGACCACGCCGACGATGCCCGCGGAGACGAAGCTCATCATGATCATGTTGAGCGCAGCCTTGGCCCGCGTCATGCCGCCGTAAAAGAGGCCGAGGCCCGGCGTCATGAACAGCGCGAGCGCCGCGGAGATCATCACCCAGACATTTCCCGCAGTGAGTTCCACAGGGTGTCCCTTCCATTCGAACCAGCCGTGAACGGGCCCGCATGTTCCGGCCCTGTGTCGCCCCCTGATCAATATTCGGTGAGCTTTGTTTCGGGTTCCGAAGAGCCAAGTTGCGGGAAAGTTACAGAAATCCCGGCTTCGTGAACATCGCATGACTGTGATGTTTCGGGGGTGTTAACGGGGGTTCATCCGGTGCGCAGGCCAGCCAAGAGTACGCTGGGGCTCATTGCGCTGTTTGCCGCGCTGGTTCCTGTTCCTGCCGCTGCAACGGCGCTCATTCACATTGAGCTGCCGATCCTGATCATTGGCTGCGCCTGGGCCGCGGCGGGAGCTACGGTCTTGGCCAGGTCTTCGGCGGCAATTTCCCCCTAGTTGCCCTCAGCAACCAGTCGTAGACTGGCCTTCGAATCACTGCGTTTCGAATCACTTCGCGTGAGTGGGAGACCGGATGCTCTGGAAGCTTCTCCTTCAGTACCTGCGGCCGCAGCGGCGGCTGCTGGTCGCCGTCGTGGTTTTCCAGCTGGCGCAGTCCATCGCCTCGCTGTACCTGCCCACGCTCAACGCCGACATCATCGATGAAGGCGTGGCCAAGGGCGATACCGGCTACATCCTGCGGCTGGGCGGCGTCATGCTGCTCATCACCCTGCTGCAGATCGCCTGCGCCATCACGGCCGTGTACTTCGGGGCGAAGGCGGCCATGGCCGTGGGCCGGGACCTGCGCGGTGCGGTCTTCACGCGGGTGGGGGAGTTCTCCGAGCAGGAGGTCACGCGCTTCGGGGCGCCGAGCCTGATCACGCGCTCCACCAACGATGTCCAGCAGGTCCAGCAGCTGGTGCTGATGTCCTGCACCATGATGGTGGCCGCGCCCATGCTCAGCATCGGCGGCGTGATCATGGCCATCCAGCAGGACGTGCAGCTGTCCTGGCTGATCGCGGTCAGCGTGCCGGTGCTGCTGCTTTGCGTCGGGCTGATCGTGGTGCGGATGGTGCCGCTGTTCCGCAAGATGCAGCTCCGGATCGACACCGTGAACCGCGTCCTGCGGGAGCAGCTCGCCGGCATCCGGGTGGTGCGGGCGTTCGTGCGCGAGGACCTGGAGACGGCGCGCTTCGCCCAGGCCAACGGGGACGTCACCGAGATGGCCCTGCGCGCCGGGCGGCTCATGGCGCTCATGTTCCCGGTGGTGATGCTGGTGCTGAACGTCTCCAGCGTGGCCGTGATCTGGTTCGGCTCGTTCCGGATCGAGGACGGCTCCATGCAGGTGGGCACACTGATCGCCTTCCTCAGCTACCTCATGCAGATCCTGATGTCCGTCATGATGGCCACGTTCATGGCCGTGATGATCCCGCGCGCGGCCGTCTCGGCCGACCGGATCGGGGAGGTGCTGGAGACGGAGTCGAGCGTGCGGCCGCCGGAGCACCCGGTCACCAAGTCCGCCGGGCGCGGCGAACTGGAACTGGGCAGCCAGCTGGAACTACAGGATGTCGGGTTCGCCTACCCGGGTGCCGAGCAGCCGGTCCTCTCCGGCATCAGCTTCGAGGCCCGCGCGGGGCAGACGACGGCGATCATCGGCAGCACCGGCGCCGGCAAGACCACGCTGGTGAACCTGTTCCCGCGGCTGTTCGACGCGAGCAGCGGCTCGGTGCGGATCGACGGCGTGGACGTCCGCGAGCTGCACCCGGAACTGCTCTGGGGGCACATCGGCCTGGTGCCGCAGAAGCCCTACCTGTTCTCCGGCACGGTGCGCAGCAACCTCCTCTACGGCAAGCCGGACGCCAGCGAGGACGAACTCTGGGGGGCGCTCGGCATCGCCCAGGCGCGGGACTTCGTCGAGGAGATGGAGGGCGGCCTGGACGCGCCCATCTCACAGGGCGGCACCAACGTCTCCGGCGGGCAACGGCAGCGCCTCGCCATTGCCCGGGCGCTCGTGAAACAGCCCGAGCTCTACATCTTCGACGATTCCTTCTCCTCCCTGGACACCGCCACCGACGCCCGGCTGCGACAGGCCCTCAAACGCAGCACCGCCGGGGCCACCATCGTGATCATCGCGCAGCGCGTCTCCAGCATCGTCGACGCCGATCAGATCCTGGTGCTCGACGACGGCAGGATCGTCGGGCGCGGCACGCACACTGAGCTGTTGGAGACGTCCGAAACGTACCGGGAGATCGTGTCCTCGCAGCTGGCAGCGGAGGACGCGGCGTGAGAGGGCAGCGCCGGCCGCCGTCGGGCGCTGGAGGAAGCGGCGCCGCGGGAGGCGGAGCCGCCCCCGGCGGCACCGCACCTGCCTCGAAAACCGGGACGGCCGACGTCGTGCGCATTCCCCGTCCGGCAGGCGGACCGGGACGAGGCGGACCGTTCGCCGGAATGAACGTTCCGGCCGAGAAGGCCATGAACTTCCTGCCGTCGGCCAAGCGGCTGCTGGGCACCCTGCACCCCGAGCGGCTGTGGCTGACGCTGGTCCTGGTGCTCGCCGTCGCGAGCGTGACGTTCTCAGTGATCGGCCCGCGGCTGCTGGGCGAGGGCACCAACCTGATCTTTGCCGGCGTCGTGTCCAAGGAGCTGCCCGCCGGGGTGGGCAAGGCCGAGGTGATCGCGGGGCTGCGGGCCGCCGGGGAGGGCGCGAGGGCGGACATGCTCAGCGCCATGGACCTGACTCCCGGCGTCGGGATCGACTTCGCGGCGCTGTCCTCTGTGCTGCTGTGGGTGCTGGTGCTGTATGTGCTGGCCTCGGCGTTCGGCTGGGTGCAGGCGTATGTGCTCAACGGCATCGTGCAGCGCACGGTGTATCGGCTGCGGGAGCAGATCGAGGCGAAGATCAACCGCCTCCCCCTGCGGTATTTCGATTCCATCCAGCGCGGTGAGCTGCTCAGCCGGGTGACCAACGACGTCGACAACATCTCGCAGAGCCTGCAGCAGTCCATCAGCCAGGCGGTCACCTCGCTGCTGACGGTGGCGGGCGTGCTGCTGATGATGTTCCTGCTCTCGCCCGTGCTGGCGCTGCTTGCGCTGGTGACCGTTCCGCTGACGCTGGGGATCACGGCGCTGATCGCCAAGCGCTCGCAGAAGCTGTTCGTGGCGCAGTGGAAGAACACGGGGGAGCTTAACGGGCAGATCGAGGAGACGTACACCGGGCACGCCCTGGTGAAGGTGTTCGGGCGGCAGCGCGAGGTGGAGGAGCGGTTCCGGCAGAAGAACGCCGAGCTGTTCGCCGCGAGCTTCGGCGCCCAGTTCATCAGCGGCCTCATCATGCCCGCCATGACGTTCATCGGGAACCTGGTGTACGTGGGGATCGCGGTGGTGGGCGGCCTGCAGGTGGCCTCCGGGGCGATGCAGCTGGGCGACGTGCAGGCCTTCATCCAGTACTCGCGCCAGTTCACCATGCCGCTCGCCCAGCTGGGCTCGATGGCCAACCTGCTGCAGTCCGGCGTCGCGTCCGCGGAACGGGTGTTCGAACTGCTGGACACCCCGGAGGAGTCTGCGGAGCCTTCTCCTTCTCGTGCTCCCGACGGCGGGCGGGGGCGGCTGGTGTTCGAGAACATCTCGTTCTCCTACTCGGCCGAGAAGCCGCTCATTTCTTCTCTGAATCTCGTGGCGGAGCCGGGGCAGACCATCGCGATCGTGGGACCCACCGGGGCGGGCAAGACCACCCTGGTGAACCTGATGATGCGCTTCTACGAGCTCGACGCCGGGCGGATAACGCTCGACGGCCTGGACGTCGCCTCCATGTCGCGGTACGAGCTGCGCTCGCGGATGGGCATGGTGCTGCAGGATACCTGGCTGTTCGGCGGGACCATCCGGGACAACATCGCGTACGGGCGGCCTGACGCGTCCGAGGCGGAGATCCTGGAGGCGGCGCAGGCGACGTACGTGGACCGCTTTGTGCACTCGCTGCCCGAGGGCTACGGCACCGTTTTGGAGGACGAAGGTTCCAACGTTTCGGCCGGCGAGAAGCAGCTGCTCACGATTGCGCGGGCGTTCCTGTCCCGGCCGTCCGTGCTGATCCTGGACGAGGCCACAAGCTCGGTGGACACGCGCACCGAGGTGCTGGTGCAGCAGGCAATGCGGGCTTTGAGGTCAGACCGGACCAGCTTTGTCATTGCGCACCGGCTGTCCACCATCCGCGACGCCGACCTCATCCTGGTGATGGAGTCCGGGCAGATCGTGGAGCAGGGGACGCACGCTTCTTTGCTGGAGGCGGGCGGCGCGTACGCGCGGCTGTACGAGGCCCAGTTCGCGGCGCCGGTGGCGGAGGTTTGAGCGAGGCTGCTGGCGTCTTAGAACGACGGGTTGGGATGAAGCGTAGTCCCCGGCCGGAACAGTCCCGGGCCTGCTTCGCCCTGTATAAAGAGAACAAGCTGATGCCCTGCTCAAAATGCAGTTGCCGCTCGCTGGCCATCCTGTCTGGCTAAAGCCCGAGGAGAAAAGTCTTGGTGGATACCGCAACACCGCGTTCCCTGCTCGAAGTAGCGTCCTTGTCTGCCGCCATCTTTGAGGATCTGGACCAAGCAAAGGGCGGAATCCGCTGGTGGTCGGCTTACGATCTTCCGACTAAGGCCCTGTACGGAATCTCCGATTATCTGCTGGACGTTGTGGATGGGATCGGCACGAACCTAGAAGTCGCTGATTCTTTCCTGCAGGAATATTCCGAGACGCGATATTCGGCTGACTTCCTGTTGCGGGGTCGCATGCGGACAAATGGAGGAAGCCCCGTAAGCCGCGATTCGAGGCAACGGAAAATGGACGAGGCTACCGATCTGAAACTGAAGTCTTATCTCTACGGATTTTTCAGCGCTGCTAGCTCTGTCCTGGACACTCTGGCGGGGACCATCGTGGGGGTGGGCGGCCTGGGAACACCCATTGTCAAGGCCGACTTTGGCCGATTGTTCGCACCAGACATCAACAATTCCGATTACCCGTCCGGAAGGACGCGACTTGCTAAGTCCCTTCACTCCGGTCCCGATGACGTCGACGTCCGGGGATTCCGAAGGTCTGGACACGGGTAGCCGCCGGACTTATCGTGCAGAGGTGGCGGCTGCCTGACTTGCAGAATGGCAAGCGCTGCCGGTCCGTTGTTGCGGCCGTCCGTCATGACAGGAGGAAGCAGATGGAACACGTTGAAGAGACCGTTGAAGTCGCAGTTCCGGTGCGGACCGCGTACAACCAGTGGACCCAGTTCGAATCCTTTCCGCAGTTCATGTCCGGTGTGGAATCAGTAACCCAGCTGACTGACACCACCAACCACTGGGTTACCAAGGTGGGTGGCGTCCAGTGGGAATTCGATACCGAAATAGTTGACCAGGAGCCTGACGACCGGATCGCCTGGCGCAGCACCGACGGAAAGTCGCATGCCGGCATCATCAGGTTCACACCGCTGGATGCCAATCACACGAAGGTCAGAGTCCATTTCGAATGGGCGCCGGAAACCGTCACTGAAAAGGCAGGCGCGGCGCTGAAGATCGACGAGATGCAGGTCAAGGCCGACATGCGGAAGTTCAAGGACTTCATCGAATCGCGCGGTACCGAAACCGGCGCCTGGCGTGGTGAAGTCAAGGACAGCGGCCCGACCGGGCAGTTCTAGAAGTGCAAAGGCCGACGGCGGCGCTCAGGTGAGTGCCGTCGTCGACCTTTTCCGTTGGTGTTACTACGCTTCCGACCCGGGCACCAGCGCATCCTCCGCGGCTTCGTGCTGCGCTCCGCCCGATGACGGATGTGCTGCGACTGCCGCGGCGTGCTCGGCCAGCACCCCGGTCTGGTGGCGGATCTTCAGGCGGTAGAGCAGGGCCCCGCCAATGATCACGGCGGCCACGAAGATCACCCCGCCCCACTGCAGGTACCACTCGAACGGCGGCACGGAGTTGTAGATCTCCGGCCGGGGCCAGACCAGATTCACCGTCATGGCCCCGCCCCACAGGACCGCCAGGATGTTCACGGGCAGCCCCCATTTGCCCATGCTGAAGCCGGGCTCGGAGCCGTCTGCGGCCAGCGGCCACTGCTTCAGGAACCGCTTGCGCAGCAGGGGAACCGTGACCAGGAGGTAGGACAGGTAGATCAGGACGATGCTGATGCTGGACAGGATGGTGAAAATTGCTGGCTGCATAACGTTGACCAGCAGCGGGATGACGGCCATGACACCGATCACGATCGCCGCGACCTTGGGGGTCCTGCGGACCGGATCCACCTTGCTGAGCTGCCGGCTGAACGGCAGGTTGTTGTCCCGGGCCATGGCGAACATCATGCGGATGGCGGCGGCGTGGACAGCCAGGGTGCAGACCACAACGGCCACCACGATGCATGCCAGGAAGGCCTTGCCGAAAGGTCCGCCGAGGACGGAGAGCACGATGTACTGGAGCCCGCCGTCGGCTGCTCCCACTTGAGGGTCGGCCAGGTCCGGTGCGGCGAGGATGCCGAAGAGCAGGATCAGCCCGCCCAGCACGAACGAGGCCGTGACGGCGCGCAGGATGGCCTTGGGCGCGGTGCGCTTGGGGTCCTTGGTTTCCTCGCCGAGGGAGCTGGCGGTGTCGAAGCCGTACATGACGTAGCCCGAAGCCATGGCGCCGATGAGGAAGACGCCGAAGAAGCCGAGGTCGTGCCCTTCGCCGAAGCCGGCAGTGTTGAAGAAGACCTCGGGCCCCCGCACCACATGCCAGCCAAGCGCCAGGATCAGCAGCACTGCCGCGCTCAGCTCCACAAAAACGCCGATGCTGTTGATCCTGGTCATCAGCTTCACGCCGAACGCGTTGATGAGGGTGGAGATGGTGATCATGATGGTGGCCAGCACCACGCCGTTCATGGCGAAGTCGTAGGGGCCGGTGCCGTCACCGACAAGCTGGAATCCGGACCACAGCTGCGGCAGGGTGAGCTGCAGGGCCAGTGCCACTGACGCCAGCGCCATGATCGAGGACAGCATCAGCAGCCAGCCGGCCAGCCAGGACGAGGTCCCCGACGAGAGCCGCTTGGCCCAGTTGTAGACCGATCCCGCCACGGGGTAGCGGCCGGCCAGCTCGGCGAAACAGAGCGCCACCATCAGCTGGCCGACGAAGACGATGGGCCAGGACCAGGCATACGCCGGGCCGGCCATGGAAAAACCAAAGTAGAACAGTTGGAAGACGCCGGTGAGGATGGAGATGTAGCTCACGCCTGCGGCGAAGCTGGCAAATTTGCCGATGCTCCGGTCCAGGGTCTGGGTGTAGCCAAATTCATCCATGCCGCTTGAATCAATACTCTTGCTGGGTTCCAAAATGTGAACTCCTAAGTCAGAAAAGTACGACGATGCAACCCGCGGCGCCATTGGCCGCGGGATCAATAGCCTCCGGAACTTGCCTCTCAGGCGAAGGACGGGCTGAGCTCCACCTCTTTCCTTACAGCGCCACCGGTGTAGCCGGCGCGGATGAGATCGGCACAGCGCTCGCCGATCATCATGACGGTGATGTTGGGGTTGACGGTGACGTGCTCAGGCATCACGGAGGCATCCGCCACGCGCAGGCCCGTGACGCCCTTGACCCGAAGCTCGGGATCCAACGGTGACATCCCGTCGTCGGCCGGACCCATCCGGACCGTGCCCACCGGGTGGTACACGGTGTTGTGGGTCTTGCGGATATATTCCCGCAGCTCCTCGTCCGTCTGCGCCTCGACGCCGGGCGATAGCTCGCGGCCGGTCCATTCGGCCATCGCGGGCTGGGCGGCGATTTCGCGGGCCTTGCGGATACCGGCCACCATGACCCGCATGTCGTGGCCTTCGGGATCCGTGAAATAGCGCGGATCCACCATGGGCTTGTCGCGGAAATCGCGGCTGCGCAGCCTGACGGTGCCTCGGGAGCGGGCGTGCGTGACGTTCGGGGTGAGGCTGAAGCCGTTCTCCGTGGTGGGGTAGCCGTGCCGCAGGGTGTTCATGTCGAACGGGACGGATCCGTAGTGCATCATCAGGTCCGGGCGGTCCAGGCCGTCCTCGGTGGGGGTGAAGATGCCGATCTCCCACCACTGGGTGGACGTTTGCACCATGGGCTGCTTGGCCTCGAACTGGACCACGCCTTCGGGGTGGTCCTGCAGGTTCTCGCCCACGCCGGGGGAGTCCGCCAGCACCTCGATGCCGTGCGCGGCGAGGTGGGCTGCAGGGCCGATGCCGGAGAGCATCAGCAGCTTGGGGGAGTCGATGGCACCGGTGGACAGGATTACCTCGCGGTGCGCGGAGAGCCGGTGGGTCCGGCCGAACGCGGAGTCCACCACGTCCACGCCGGTGCAGCGCTTGTCCGCGTCGAACACCAGCTGGCGGGCGCGGAGGCCTGTGAGCAGGGTGAAGTTGTCGCGGTCGATAATGGGGTGGATATAGGAGACCGAACTGGAGGCGCGGGTGCCGTCCGCGCGGCGGTTGATCTG
This sequence comes from Arthrobacter cavernae, assembly GCF_017368795.1. Classification (GTDB taxonomy): domain Bacteria; phylum Actinomycetota; class Actinomycetes; order Actinomycetales; family Micrococcaceae; genus Arthrobacter; species Arthrobacter cavernae. The sequence goes on from NZ_JAFNLL010000026.1 coordinate 20,389, forward strand.
GAAGAAGTTGGCGCCGTTGATCACAGTGGTGCCGGAGTTGAACTTCGCACGGGGAATGCCCGCCTGCTCGCAGGCGTCCAGGAGTGCGACGCCGGCAGGGTCCACCGGGGGCACGTTCATCAGGTGCACGGGTCCTGAGTCCCCGTGGTGGGGCGCGTCCGGGCAGGCGTCCTCGTTGGTTTCCAGCCGCTGGTAGAGCGGCCAGGCAGCGTCGGCGTTCCAGCCGGTGGCGCCGTACTTGGACTCCCACTCATCCAGGTCTTCACGGGGAGCCCAGAACGCGATACACGAGTTGTGGCTGGAGCAGCCGCCCATCACCTTGGCGCGCGCGTGGCGCATGAAAGAGTTGCCGTTTTCCTGCGGTTCCACCGGGTAGTCCCAGTCGTAGCCGGATTCGAGCAGCTCCATCCAGCGGTCCAGCTGCAGGATTTCGGGCAGGTTGCGGTCATCCGGGCCGGCCTCCACGAGGGCCACGGTCACGTCCAGATCCTCGCTCAGCCGGGCGGCGACGGCGGCACCCGCGGATCCCCCGCCGATGACGACGTAGTCGAACCCGCGCTCGGTGACATCGTCGATGTTGTCGTAGTGCATCTAGTTCTCCTTGCCGTGGTCAGCAAACCAGCCGGTGACCTGCGGGCTGGTGTTCTGGTAGATGTGCTTGGCTTCCTGGTATTCGGCCAGGCCCGTGGGGCCCAGCTCGCGGCCGACGCCGGACTGGCCGAAGCCGCCCCACTCGGCCTGGGGGAGGTAGGGGTGGTAGTCGTTGATCCAGATGGTGCCGTGCCGCAGCCGGGATGCCACGCGCTGCGCCTTGCCGGCATCCTGGGTCCAGACCGCGCCGGCCAGGCCGTAGATGGTGTCGTTGGCGGTGGCCACCGCTTCGTCCTCGGTGCGGAACGTTTCCACCGTCACCACTGGGCCGAACGCCTCGTCGGTGACCACGGACATCCCCCGCTGGACGCGGTCCAGGACGGTCGGCTGGTAGTAGAACCCGCCGTCGTACTTTTCTCCATGCGGCGCCGCACCGCCGGTCCGCAGCCGCGCACCCTCCTGGATGCCGCGCTGGACATAGGCGTTGACTTTGTCCCGGTGGGCCGCGGAAATCAGCGGCCCGGATTCTGCCGCGTCATCGAACGGCCCGCCCAGCCGGATGTCCCGGGCGCGGCGGACCAGCTCGTCCACGAAGCGTTCGGCGATCGATTCCTCCACCACCAGCCGTGCCCCGGCGGAGCAGACCTGCCCGGAGTGGACGAACGCGCCGTTCAGGGCATTGTCGACGGCGGCGTCGAAGTCCGCGTCCGCGAACACCACGTTGGGGTTCTTGCCGCCAAGCTCCAAGGCCACCTTCTTGACAGTTCCGGCGGCGGCTGCCGCGATGCGCTTGCCGGTTTCCAGCCCGCCCGTGAAGGAGACGAGGTCGACGGCGGGGTGTTCCGAGAGCGGTGCGCCCGCCTCCGCGCCGGGTCCGGTCACGAGGTTGGCGACGCCGTCCGGCAGGCCGAGGTCCTGCAGCAGCTGCATGGCCAGGATGGCTGTGGACGGGGTTAGCTCGGAGGGCTTGAGGACGAAGGTGCAGCCGGCGGCCAAGGCGGGCGCGATCTTCCACGCCGCCTGGAGCAGGGGGTAGTTCCACGGGGTGATCAGGCCGCAGACGCCCACGGGTTCGTAGACGATTTTGCTGACGACAGCGGGGTTCCCGGCGTCGACCATGCGGCCCGCCTGCTGCCCGGCGAGCCTGCCGAAGTACTCGAAGCAGGCGGCAATGTCGTCCATGTCGATGCGGCTTTCGACCATGCGCTTGCCGGTGTCCAGCGACTCGGCGCGGGCGAACTTTTCCCGGCGTTCGCGCAGTCCGGCTGCGACCTTGAGCAGGAAGGTGCCGCGCTCGGGTGCCGGGACGGAGGACCAGACGCCGGAGTCGAAGGCTGCACGGGCTGCGGCGATGGCCCGTTCCGCGTCCTCCCGGCCGGCCTCGGAGACGGTGGCCACCAACTCGCCGTCGGCGGGGTTGCGGATTGCGCGCACAGCGCCGGAGGCGGCCGGCTCCCAGGCGCCGTTGATGAACAGGGTGGATGCTGTCCCGGTTGTTGAGGTTCGAATGACGTTATGGGCTGGTGTGGCGTAAGTCATACGAAGGACACTAACGCAGATTGAACGAGTGTTCAATGTTTTTTTGAACACTCGTTCAATGCTACCTACGGGAACTCAACGTGCCCGGTGCTGGTGGTTCAGGACTCGTGCAGCCCGTGGTCCTGGATGGTGTGGTCATGAAGCGGTGCGAAGGCGATTTGCTCCGTGCGGGCGATGCTTCGCTGGATGGAGGCCTCATCAACGCCGAGAAGCGTGGTCAGCCACATGCCGTTTTGGATGACGACAATGTCAGCGGCCCGCTCCCTGCATGCCTCCCATGACAGATCGGGTTGGGCGTTGGAAACCAGCGCGGCGAGGCCGTCGAGATAGCGGTCGAAGGCCTCGGCGTTGATCTGTGCATAGCCCTCGTCCGCCTGGGCGAGGGCCCAAAGGTGCAGGCGCAGCGACAGGTAGCGGGTGGTCAGCAGGTCTGCGGATGCCACTCGCCGCAGGGACCGGCGCAGCTGTTCCTCCGGGTCTGACGACGGGTCGGGTGCCACCAGCAGGAGGTCGTGTTCGTCGACCCGGCGCAGGGCTGCCCGTATCAGGCTGGTCTTGTCGTCGTAGTAGTAGTTCACCAGGCCGAGCGCGACGCCGGCTTCGCGGGCCACAGCCCGCATGCTCACACCCGAAATCCCATGGCGGGACAGCAGATCCAGCGCCGCCTCGAGAATGCGCGACTGCCTGTCCATCTGTTCGCCGGAGTTCACGGCATTCGTCCCCATCTGGCCAGACTATTGCCTAACCCGTAACGAGTGCACTTTCAAGGGCCGCATGACCTTGCTGTAGTCGGTCAGGATGTCGACCGAGTGTCGAACGCCGCCGCCGATTCCCGGAGGAGGCGCGCCACTGTGTCCACGGGCAGGCTGGCTGCCCGCCGCCGGTCGAACCGTCGCAGGACGATGCGCCGCGTGCCCAGTCCGGGGACGTCCAGGACGTCCACCCCGTCATGGCTGACGCCGCTCAACGCCAGGTGGGCACGATGGCGACACCCTCGCCTGCCGCCACGAGTGCCAGTGCGGTCAGCGTTTCCTGGTACTGATGCACCGTCTCCAGCTCGGCTCCCGTGGACTGGCGGAGCCGGCCGAGCACCGCAGAGTTGGCGGCTGAAGAGTCAACGCCGAGCCAGGGAAGTGGCAGATTCCCAAGGTCGATGTTCTCTGTGGTGAGCAGGGCACCCGCGGGAACCACCAGCTTCCAAGGCTCGTCCAGTTGCCAGCTATTGACTGAAAATTCAGTCAGGCCTTATGGTTGATGCAATGCATCAACATGATGTAGCTCACGAAAGGCTTGCCATGATCAGCACGCGCAACCGCAAAGACGCGGATTCCGTCGGTGCCGCATCCGCGCACAAGGACCGCTTCGGCCGCATTGAGTCGGCCGGCATTGAGTTCATTCCCGACGAACAACGCACCTCCCGCCCCCGGAACCTGTTCACCGTGTTCTTCGGCGGCAACTTCGCCTTCTCGGTCATCGTTTTCGGCTGGCTTCCCATCACCTTCGGCCTGGACTTCGTGGGCGCCGCCACGGCCAGCCTCACCGGTCTCCTCGTTGGTACGGCCCTGATCGCCCCGATGGCTCTCCTGGGGCCACGGACCGGCACCAACAACACCGTTTCCAGCGCCGCACACTTCGGCACCCGCGGGAGGTTGATCGGTTCCGCTCTGACCCTGTTGTTCGCCCTTGCCTACGCCGCCATTGCGGTCTGGACTTCGGGTGACGCGCTGGTTGCCGCCGCCGAGCGGCTGCTGGGAGTACCGGTCGACGGCGTCACGCTCGCCATCGGCTACGCCCTGATCTCCGTGGAAATCGTATTGGTTGCGCTCTTTGGCCACGGCACCGTGGTGGCGATGCAGAAGTTCGTCGCACCCGTCGTCGGCGTCCTGCTGCTGATCGGCGTCGTTGCCTTCGCACCGACGTTCAGCCCCACAACAGTCCATGCCGACTACCTTCTGGGCGATTTCTGGCTCACCTGGATCCTCTCCGCCGTCATTTCCGTCGGCGGTCCCCTCTCCTATGCACCCACTCTGGGCGACTACAGCCGGCGCATCTCGCGGACGCTGCACTCGGACCGCTCCGTGGTGACGTCCGCATGCCTCGGCGTGTTCCTCGGGCTGTTCGTTACTGCCCTCTTCGGCGCCTTCACAGCCTCGGCCATCCCGGAACTCGGCGGCTCCTACGTCGCAGACCTGGTGCGGTCCGCGCCGGCCTGGTACCTGATGCCAATCCTCATCATCGCCCTGGCCGGCGGCCTCGGCCAGGGCGTGCTCAACCTCTACGCCAGCGGTCTGGACCTCGAAGCCTTGTTCCCGCGGCTCCGACGCATCCACACCACCCTCATCACCTCGGCGATCGCCGTCGGGCTCCTCTACGTGGGTGTCTTCGTCTTCAACGCTGTCGACTCCATTACGGCCATGACGCTGGTCCTCAACGGATTCGCGGGGCCGTGGGTGGCCATCAACGTCCTCGGATTCCTGGTCGCCCGCCGCGGCAAGTACCACGCCGCGGATCTCCAGCTCTTCCGCGCAAGCGGCCCGCGCGGACGCTACTGGTTCAGCAATGGCTGGAACCTCCGCGCGGTGATCCCCTGGGCCGCGGGTTCGCTCTTCGGAGTCCTGGCCACGGACACATCCCTCTACACGGGCCCACTCTCGCAGCTCGCCGGTGGAATCGACCTCAGCTTCATCGGCTCCACGGTCATCGGAGCCGCCGGCTACCTCCTGGCGCTCCGGCTCTGGCCCGAACCGCCTGCCTCCCTGGCCGAGGCCGCACCAGAGCGGGGTGAGCACGTATTACTGTCAAACCATGACTGACAAACTAGCCAGGATCCTCACCGCCGCCACCACCTGCATCGCCAGGAACGGCGTCCGGGGAATGCGGGTCAACGATGTGGCAGCAGAAGCCGGTGTCTCGCCAGGCCTCCTGTACTACCACTTCACCGACCGGGCCGGCCTGCTTGCCGCAACACTTGAACACATCAACAAGCAGGTCAGCAAGGACGACTCCCCCACCTCCCCTGACGCCGAAGACCGCGCCCGGCACTTCAGGCACCTGCTCCTTGACGAAATCAAAGACGACGCTGATGTCCGCCGGAATTCGGTGGCCTGGAACGAGCTCCGGGCCTGCTCCATCTTCGAACAGGAGCTGGCGGAACCGCTTTCCCGGACAACGGCGGAATGGAACCGTGAGATCGCCCAGGCCATCGTGGCCGCCAGCGAAGGCACCAGCGAGGACGAGGCCGCAGTCACCGCGGAGATCCTCACCAGTTTGGTGGAAGGGATCTCCGGCCGCTGGCTCAACGGTTTCATCACCACAGACCACGCGCGTTCCCTGTTGACGACGGCCATCGACTCACTCACCACAGCACGCCCGACCACCTTGAAGGAACCTTCCGAACAGGGTCTGGGCAAATGAACCACCGACCCAACTCTCAACCACTTATCAAACGACGCGATTCCAGCGGAATCCCGCGATCATGCAAGGACCCCTAGGGTCCCGTTAGGAAGCACCACCATGGACATCATCGCCAACACCGAACCGCCCGCCTCCTTCGCCCGGAGCCAGGAAAGCACCCGCCGGCCCCTCCGCGTGGCCCTGGTCCAGCACCGCTGGCGGGAAAACGCCGCAGAGCTGAGGTCGGTGCTGACCGGGGCCGTCGGCAAAGCCGCCGACGCCGGAGCCAGGGCCGTGTTCCTGCCGGAACTTACGCTGTCCAAATATCCGGCCAACGTCCGGGCCGGCAGCAACCCCGCCCGGAATGCCGAGGACCTGCTCAACGGCCCCACCTTCGAGTTCGCCGCCAACGCGGCCCGGAAACACTGCGTCACCGTGCACGCCTCGCTCTACGAGCGCTCAGACGGAAACGACGGACTGGGCTTCAACACCGCCATCCTCGTCGCGCCCCAGGGCGAGCTGCTGGCACGCACCCGCAAGACCCACATTCCCGTCAGCGCCGGCTACTACGAGGACACCTACTTCCGCGCCGGACCGGCCGTCGACGCCTACCCCGTGTACCGCCCCGCGGAACTGGACGGGGCCGCCGTCGGACTCCCCACCTGCTGGGACGAATGGTTCCCGGAGGTCGCCCGGCTATATTCGCTGGCCGGCGCGGAAATCCTGGTCTACCCCACGGCCATCGGCTCGGAGCCGACCTTCCCGGAGTTCGACCACCAGCCGCTGTGGCAGCACGTGATCACAGGCCACGGCATCACGAACGGCACGTTCATGGTGGTCCCCAACCGGACGGGCGACGAAGGCGACATCAACTTCTACGGTTCCTCGTTCATTTCCGATCCCTACGGCCGAGTCCTGGTCCAGGCGCCGCGGGACCGGGAAGCCGTTCTGGTAGCCGACCTCGACCTGGACCAGCGCAAGGACTGGCTGGACCTGTTCCCGTTCCTGACCACGCGCCGCCCCGACACCTACGCCGGGCTCACCCGGGAAGTCGATTTTGACCGCCCGTACGGGGCGGTATCCGCCAAGCAGACCGCGGCCCAGCCATGAGCTGGATGATGCCGAGCGAGACGGCCCGCCAGGAAAAGGTCTGGATGGCATTTCCGCCGGAGAGATCCTCGATAGGGCACACCGCGGAAGAAACCCATGAGGCCCGCACAGCGTGGGCAGCCGTGGCACATGCTGTGGCGGAATTCGAGCCGGTCACCATGGTCGTGGACCCGCCGGACATGGCGGCCGCGCGGACCTATCTTTCGGCTGGCATTGACCTCGTGGAAGCGCCCCTCGACGACGCCTGGATGCGGGACATCGGGCCCACATTCGTGACCGGAGACGACGGCCGGCTGGGCGGGGTGGACTGGGTCTTCAACGGCTGGGGGCAGCAGGAATGGGCCAGCTGGGGCAAGGATTCCGGGGTCGGTGCGGAAGTGGTGAGGCTGGCCGGGGCGGAGCTGCTGGACAGCCCGCTGGTCAATGAAGGCGGCGGGATCCAGGTGGACGGTCTGGGCACCGTGCTGGTCACCGAGACGGTGCAGCTGGATAAGTTCCGGAACCCGCACCTGACCAAGGCGGACGTCGAAGCCGAGCTGGCCCGCACCATCGGCGCCACGCATATCATCTGGCTGCCGCGCGGGCTGACCCGTGATTCGCAGGAACTCGGAACCCGCGGACACGTGGACATCGTGGCCGCCATCCCGTCGCCCGGTGTGCTGCTGGTCCACTCCCAGCGCAACCCTTCGCACCCGGACTTCCAGATCACCGCCGATATCATCGCGATGCTCGCCGGGACCCGGGATGCGCAGGGCCGTGCCTGGGACATCGTGGAGGTACCGGCCCCGGACACGCTGCGTGACGAGCTCGACTGGGTCGACTACAGCTACATCAACCATCTGGTGGTGAACGGCGGCGTCATCGCCTGCAGTTTCGACGACCCCGCGGACGCGGGAGCCCGCCGGATCCTGGAGCAGGCGTATCCGGGCCGCGAAGTAGTGATGGTCGATGCCCGCCCCATCTTCGCCAGGGGCGGCGGCATCCATTGCATCACCCAGCATCAGCCCGCCGTCTGACCGCGGCAGCCATGCAGCCCGCTGCTGTGGGCGACGTGCCCGTCGCCCACAGCAGCGGGCTTTCCACGGCAATACCACGGGTAATCTCGTCTGAGCCGCTGCCCGGCACTGCACATCAGCAAGGAACGCCTGGACGACCTGGTGGCCGAGAACGCCGGACTGGACCTGGTCCCCGTGGCCGGCGACATCTCCGCCGAAGAGACCGTGGCCGCCGTCGTCGCGGCCGCCGGCGGACGGGTCGACGCCCTGGCGAACGTCGCCGGCATCATGGACAACTTCGCCCCGATCCACGAGGTGGACGACGACCTCTGGGGCCGCGTCTTCCGGATCAACGTCACCGCCCTCATGCGCCTCACCCGCGCCGTGGTGCCGCTGATGCTGGAAGCCGGCACCGGCTCCGTTGTCAACGTCGCCTCCGAAGCCGGCCTGCGCGGGTCCGCCGCCGGTGCCGCCTACACGGCGTCTTAGCCGATTTCGCGCTAATGTACATTTCAGCGTAGGCTGCCTAAAATTGTGTCATGAGCGAGATGACTGTGACCGATGCGCGGAGCAGGCTCTCCGAGGCCGTCGATACCGCGCGCGTAAGCCATGAACCGGTGTACCTGCTGCGCCGTGGCCGCCGCGTGGCTGCGTTGATCGACGCCGAGGACCTGGCCCGCCTGATTGAGGCTGCCGAGGATCTGGAGGATCTCCGGGCGGCTAACACGGCTCGGACCGAAATGGCCGAGACTGGCGAAGGCCCCGTGCCTTGGGAGGAAGTCAAGGCGGAGCTGGGCCTGGCGTGAGCTATGCCGTGCAGCTCGCGCCGGCTGCCGTCCGGCAACTGCGCAAGCTCCCGCCCGACGCCCGCCGGCGCATCCAGGCCGCCATCGAGCTCCTCGCTGAAACACCCCGCCCACCTGGCGCCAAGAAACTGTCCGGAAGCAGCGGCGACTGGCGTGTCCGCACAGGCGATTACCGGATCATCTATGAGATCCGGGATGAACAGCTCATCGTCCTGGTTCTCGCCATGGGCCACCGGCGGGATATCTACCAGCCCTAGGCACGGCCCACCCCGACACCCTCCGACAGCGGGTCTCGCCAGTTCGCGGTGCCGGTCCCTGAGGCTTGAGGCGCTCCGCGTGGGCCGCGTTGCTTCCTGACCTTCTTTGGATTCTCGAAGGCGGAAGTTCAATCTAAACGGGTTGAACTTGCACGCTGAGCTTCGCAAAGAAGGTCAGGAAGGAGCGGCATCAGGGAAGGCGTGGAGAGCCGCGGTGGAGCCGCCAAATCTCTAGCTCTTCTTGAGCCTGTTCACCGGTGGCAGGCTGTGGTTGGCGGCCAGAATCCGGAGCGCATCCATGGCGATGATCCGCTCGGCCGGCTCCAGCAGCTGCCAGGACCTGTGCCCGTCGTCGGAGAGCACCCTGTGCAGGCTCAGGACGCGGGATTTATCGCTGCCTTTCATCAGTCCCACGGTTACCAGCGGGTTCCGGATGGTCGCACATAGGACCACGGCATCGTCGAGGTGTCTGTCCTTGTCGCGGGAGTCCTCCCTGTAGGCGGCACCCTTCAAGACCAGTGCGCCAAGGGGGTTGGGGATGCTGACGAGCACCGGGCCGTCGTCATCGGCGGTCATCCGGCAATTAACGGTGCGCTGTAAAGCCTGGGTGCCTCCGGGGATCTGGAAAGGCCTGCGTCCTCCGAGACGCGGGATCTTGGCCGGTGCCAAGTGATCGGCAATCATCACATCGATCTGCTGTGCCCCTCGGACGAACCGGTGCGCCGGGGCGTCGTCGTCGATCGACTGCTGGAGCGTATAGCCCAGCTTGCTCAGGACGGCCACAACTGACGACGTCGCTGCCGCGCCTGTTTCGATGTGGAGGACGATGTCGACGTCGGCTGTCGGCCTGGAGACGGCAAGGCCGGCGGCTGCGGCATGCAGTTGGACCATGAGGCCACCGACCAGGGTCCACTGCGTGGAGGGGAGTGTCCTGGCCAGTTCTACGCACTGCGGCCAGGGAGTGCCCCAGCCGCCCGGTGGGACAGGGACGTCCCACAATTCGCGGTCATCGGCTGGCTCAGGCATGGAGGAGTTCACTGATGACGCGCTGGCCGGCGCTGCGCTCACGGGAGGCGAGGGAGTTCATCATGTCTACGGCAATGGCGGCCACCGGTGCCCGGCCCGCCGCGAAGGGTTCGGCGAAGTCGACCTCATGGATGATGGCGTTGCCTTCGGGGTCCTGGACCATGCTGAACGCGTCGGCCAAGGCTTGTGCGTCCCCAGCCATTACATAGCCTTCGGCTATACCGCCGCCGCCGGCCATGCCGAATGTTGCCGCTGTGTTCTTGTCGCGCATGGCAGCGGCACCGCTGGCGATCAAATGATCGTTCAGGGCGGCGAGTCCGTCCGGGCTGATCCTGAAACGGATCGTCTTGTCTTTGTTCCTGGCAAGGATGCACACGGCGTCGGCGTCCAGTTCGCGGAGCCTGGATTTCAGCCGGGACTTCTCTGAGGAAGAGATCCATGTGGGGTTCTGTCCCGAGAGCAGGGCCAAAGCAGCCCAGGCTGTCTTGGCCGTCCATGCCCGGCCGCGGCGGGTCCCCCTGGCAGCGATTCGCTCGACTGAGGACCTGTCGATGAGAATCGTTTTCCCTGCTGTCCCAGCCGAGGTCAACTGGCCGGAGCTCAACAGTCGGTGGACGGACATCTTGCTGCGGCCGAGGCGGTCGGCGGACTCTGCGACGGTAAGTGCCGTGATTGCTGCTGCTGCCATGCACTAATAGTTACGCGTCTATCGAATAGTGTCAAAGCGCTAACCGTTATACATCTAACGATAAGTGTCAACTCTCGTGCTGCATCGGACGCTGGTCATGCGCGCCATTTAGGCTTAGCTCCCATGGACACCAAGCCGCCACAACTCCTCAGCCTGCCCGGCGGCGAAATTGAGCTCCGTGACGCACGCACTGGCCGCAGCAACGCGGTGACCCTCACGGCCTTCCAAATTGGAAGAACCGCGGTGACGTGGGCCGAGTTTGGAGCGCCAAGGTATGGGAGCGGGCGCTCCCCTCACGCGCCGGCCCACGGCCTCACATGGTTTGACGTCATCGAGTGGTGCAACGCCGCGTCTGTTGCGCAGGGCCTCACCCCGGCCTACGCGCGGAGCGGCCGCAAGGTCGAATGGGACGTGGCGGCCGATGGCTACCGGCTGCCCACGGAGGCCGAATGGGAATACGCCTGCCGCGCGGAAACTGCCGGGCCGCACTACGGTCCGCTCGATGAGGTCTCCTGGACGGCGCTGGACGGGCTGTCTGCGCCAACCGACGTCGCGCTCAAGGCTCCCAACGATCTCGGTGCGTACGACATGCTGGGCAACGTCTGGGAGTGGTGCTGGGACTACGCCGATCCGGCCAGATACGCGGACTACAGGACATTCCGCGGTGGAGGTTGGGCTGACGACGCGTGGAACGTGCGCGCGTCGGTGCGCCGTGGCAGCGCGCCTGACGCTGTCCTGGAAGACGTCGGATTCCGGGTGGCACGTAGTGCCTGCGGGCAGCCCACCGTAAAAGCCGCGCAGGGGTGGTCAGACGAAGCTGACCGCGATCGGGCTAAAGTCCGCGGCCCGATCCCGTTTGGCTGGACCCCTCTGCGGTTTGACTGAACTGGAGAGAGCGACACCTGAAGATGGTCAGCAGCCCGGTTAGCGGAGGTGCTGGATGAGGGCGTCGAGGATCGGCAGTTGGCCGCCCACCAGTTTGGTGCGGGCTTCGGTCTCGCTGGCCCAGCAGGCGTCGTCGATCTCAGGGTAGCTCCGGACTATGCCGGAGCCCCTCGGCCATTCCAAGTCAAAGGTGTTGCTCACGATTCGTCCGGGTTCAAAGTCCGACTCGGCCGTGAAAACAGTGACGACCTTGCCCGAGGGTTGCCGGAAGGCGCCCAGCAGTAGGTAGTCGACGGCGGGTGCGGGAGTGCCGATCTCCTCGGCGAACTCACGGTGCGCGGCCGCCAGAGGGTCCTCGTCTTCGGTGTACTCGCCTTTGGGAATGGACCAGGCCCGGGCGTCCTTGTGCGCCCAGAAGGGTCCGCCCATGTGCGCTATCCACACCTCCAGTTCCGCTGCAGCGCTCCGGCGGTACAGCAGGATGCCCGCGCTCCGAACGGTCATTTTCCCTCCCACAACGGGCCGTTGATGCAGAGCACCACTCAAGGCAAGAGTACGACGGCGGGAGGCTCCCGCCGTCGTACTCTCGCCTGCCGTTGTAGTGGCCGCCCAACTGCGCCACCATGATCCTATGGATGCTGAAACACCGAAAGACGGGGAGCTGAGCCTTCCCCAGGCATTTCTACTACTGGCAACGGACGACAAGGGCGGCGAGCCCGAACTGCCGGCGTTCGTCCTCAGGGTCGCAGTGGCAGGCGCAGTCTTGGCCGAGCTGGAACTGCTCGGCGCAATAGAGCTGCAGGGGAAGCGCGTCAGGGCCACCGGCGCCGCCCCGGAATCGGAGTTCCAGCACCAGCTGGAACTCATCCGTGAAAAGTCACGGCCCCACACTCCCAAACGCTGGGTCGCCATGCTGGAGAGCCGCGCCGAACTGCACCGTCTCTACGAGGGGATGGCGTCGCTGGGCGTCGTGGAGCATGTCGGCGAAAAACGCCTGGGCCTGTTCAAGACCACGCGGTATCCGGAGAAGGACCACGCTCCGGAAGCCGCGCTGCTGCAAAAGGTCCAAGCCGTACTCGGCGGTGCGCCGTCCGATTCCAGGACCACGGCTCTGACGGCCCTGCTTTATGCGGCAGGGCTGCTGGACAGGCTCTTCCCGGGAGCAGAACAAATCCGGGCGAGGGCATTGGCGAAGGACCATTGGCCCTCCCGTGCGGTGGTGGACGAACTGCGCATGGTCAGGATGGCGGAAGCGGAAGCCGCAACGTAGAGCGCACTGTTCGCCGGAAGCGGACGGCGGTACGCCCCTACTCGTCCACAGGGGGCGGTGCTGCCGTCTCCTGTGCTTCTGCAGCCGCCTGCGCATACGTCGCCGAGACCCGGCGGTAGACCGGGGTCAGGAAGGCCAGCAGCGCGGCCGCGATCATGATGATCCCGGCCACCAGGAACACCAGGGCAATGCCGCGGGACACGCCCTCGCCCAGCAGCGGGGCCAGTTGGGCGGCGCCCTCAGCGGACCGCGCGTACGGGATGATCCAGACCTGGGCTATCGGCGCAATGAGGAACGCAGTGATCGGCGCGGCCGCGGACTCGAACGCCATGGCGAATCCGAAGACCCGGCCCTGCCGGGGCAGGGGCACCACCTGCTGGATGACAGTCTGTTCGGCGGCCTCCACGAAAGGTATCAGGACCAGGTACAGCCAGATGCCGGCGACGTACAGCCATGCCCACTCCCGCAGCGTGAACACCGCACCGAGGAACCCCATCAGGAGCACCGCGATGAGCAGGGTGCGCAGCGGGTTGGACCCGAGCCCGAACTTGCCGATCAGCGCGCCGCCCACGAGCAACCCGGTGGAGCCGACGGCGAAGAAGGTCCCCCACAGCTCCACGGGGAACATCTCCAGGCCGTAGGGATCCATCAACGCCATGTAGACGCCACCAATGAAGTTGTTGAACGTGGAGAACAGGATCAGTGCGAACAGTCCGGCAATGGCCAGCACGGCGGCGAGGGAGCCGCGCAGGTCGAAACCGCCGTGCGCGTCCGAGGCGGCCGCGCGCACCTCCTCGGGCATGCGCAAAGTGAGCAGGTGCACGAAGGCCAGCGCCGTGAGCACCAGGGAAACGACGATCGTCCAGCCCATGCCCAGCAGCCCGATCGACAGCCCGGAGAGCACCGAGGTGACGATGAACATCAGTCCCTGCACCATGCCCACCAGCCCGTTGGCATTGGCCCGACGATCCGGGTCGATGAGGATGGTGACCGTGGTGGAGAGGGCGATGTTCCGCATGTTTTCCACCACCGCGCCGATCAGGATGACCATGGTGAAGATCCAGAACCACGGCTGTGTCAGGTCCAGCAGCCGGGCGGTGGGTATCATCAGGAACATGACCCCGGACAGCACGAACATCACCAGGGTGAAACCGGCGGCGAAGCGCATCACGGCCAGCTTGCGGTAGCGGTCCACGAAGGTGCCGAAGCTGATGCTGGAAAGGGCGATCAACAGCATGTACGCGCCGCCGACCACCCCGGTGGCGATCACGTTGCGCGTCTCCAGATACACCCAGAACGTCAGGGCGAACCACAGGTAGCTGGTGGTGATGTTGGCCAGGGCAGTGTTCACCAGGATCCCGGCGAACGTGCGGGACCGCTGTGCCGGACTGCGCAAGGACGTGTCGATGGCGTTCGGATCGGTCAGGCCTGGAGCCGCAGCGACCCCGGCCGGGGCCGATTCGTGCTCGGTCATGCGTCCCAGTTTACTGACAACAGACGGTAGTGGACACGGTCACAGCGATGTATCTCGCCTGCCGCCCGGGGCTAAGCTGCCGCAGTCACACCACGGAGGAGGCGTCCGTTGAGCCTTCTCGGATCGAGCCGATCGGGATTTCCAGCACATTCTCGCCCTCGATCCAGACGCTCCGCGTGCCGAGCTGCTGGCTCAGCCGCTGCATCCGCTCGGCAATATTCCGCGCGCTCCGACGCGCCAGGCGAGTCTGGAATTCGGTGATTGTCGTCGGATGCAGGCGCAGCTTGCGGGGTGCGCCTCCGAGGGTTTCCAACAGGAAGATGAATGATTGATCGTTGCGTTCAGTTGGGTCCACGGCGTAGTCATCCACGAAGTCGCCAGCGCTGTAGATAATGGGCCGGTCCCCGTAGATTTCGACGCCGCGGAAAATGTGCGCCGAATGCCCGAACACGACATCGGCCCCTGCATCTATCAGCGCCCGCGCCAGACTCTGATGCGCGGTCGGGACAGCGGCCCCCCAGTTGGGGCCCCAGTGTGCCGAAACGATCAGCAGCTGAACCCGGACCTTCGTCCGCCGGACCAGTTCCAGCAAATCCGTCACCCGCTGGTCACCGGGGTCCACGGGCACGTAGTGGATTCCCGGGGACCGGGCGGTCGCCTCCCAGCCCGGCTCGTTGTCGGTGAAGGCAATGAAGCCGACCGCGGTTGGGCCTACCCGCCGGACTGCCGGTCGCCGGGCAGCTTCGGCGTCCATCCCAGCCCCTGCCCGCAGGATCCCGTGCCGATCGAGTGCCGGCAACGTCTCCCGAAGCGCATCAACCCCGAAATCCAGCACATGGTTGTTGGCCAGGGACACCACGTCGATCGCCGCGGACCTCAGACTCTCCACGTTTTTGACGTCCGAGCGGAAGTGGAACACCTTGCCCACCTCAGGCGTTCCGCCGTTCGCCAGGACGCATTCGAGGTTGGCAAACCTGATGTCCGCCTGCCGGAGGACTGGGAGGGTATCGCCCCAGGGATAGGCGGGATCGGCCACTCTCAGCTGCTCGTTCACCAGCCGTCCGAGCATGACGTCCCCCAGGAGTGCGATCCGCATGCTCCACCTCCACGTTGGCAGGGCCTTTTCTATCAGAATGGACCGCTTCCTGGTCTGGTGCCAGTTCGGTGCGTCAAATCATGATGCCGGCTCTTTGCCCGGTCAGCTATGGCGGGGTTTGAAGCGCTTTTGGCAGTGCTACTCGGTCCACGTGGTCACGCCCGCACGTCCCCTTCGTGTGGGTTGCGCACTGCGGGGCTGGCGGCAGCTGGGTCGACCGGGAGCTTTCCGGTGTTGCTCCAGCTGGCGAGGAAGTCGAGTTGTTCCTGGGCATGGCTGTCTGGTTCGGCGGTATAGGCGATGAGGGTCATGCCTTCTCCGGGAAGTTCGAGTGCGTCGCCAGTGAGTTCAATCTCACCGACGAGGGGGTTGCGCATGGTTTTTCGCGCTGTCCGGTGGAAGCGGACGTTGTGACGGGCCCAGCGGGTGGAGAACTCGGTGCTTCCTGCGGCGAGGTCACCGATGAGGTTGTTGAGGTATCGGTCTCGGGGGTTGCGGCCGGACTCGGTGCGCAGTGCGGCGGCGAAATCATCGGCGAGGGTGCTCCAGTCGACAAAGAAGTCCTGTGAGCGGGGATCGAGGAACATGAACCGCGCGAGGTTGAGGGGCAGGGTTTCCGGGCTGAGGATGCCGGTGTAGAGGGCGAAGCAGAGGTTGTTCGCTGCCAGGATCTCCATTCGGGAGTTCCGGACGTACGCGGGCGTGCCGGTCATCCCGGCGAGGATCCGTTCGACGCTTGACCGTAATTCGCCGTGTGCTCTACGGTTGCCGGCTGGGCGGGACGGTGCGGCAGCTTTGGCCAGATCAAACAGGTGGGCTCGTTCGGCCTCATCCAGCTGCAGGGCGCGGGCGAGCGAGTCAAGGACCGAGTCGGACACGCCGCGCAGGTTTCCGCGTTCGAGGCGGGCGTAGTATTCGGTGCTGACGCCGGTCAGCAGGGCGACTTCCTCGCGTTTGAGTCCGGCGACCCTCCGGGTTCCGCTGTAGGCGGTCAGGCCGGCTTGGGCGGGGGTGATCCGCGATCTGCGGGTCATGAGGAACTCGCGGACGTCCTTGTTGTTGTCCATTCCTCTACGCTACGACGGCTTGGAACGGGCTAACAGGAACTGGCAGTACACCGTACAACAGGCACTCTTACGCGTCTAAACGAGCTGGTCTTCTTGAATCAGTTGCTTTTCCAGCCTGAAAGGACTTCATGCCTTTGTCTGCTGTCACCTCGTCGATCACGGCGACCCGTCCGCGCGCATCGTTGGCTGTTGCCATGCTGGGCTTCTTTGTCGTGGCCCTGGACGCCCTGATCCTCAACGTAGCCCTCCCTGCGATCCGGAATGATTTCGGCGGAGGACTGGCCGGGCTGCAATGGGTGGTAACCGGCTATACCCTGATGTTCTCGGCGCTGCAGCTGTTCTCGGGAACGCTCTCTGACAGGGTGGGAGCCCGCCGCGCCTACGGGATCGGCATGGTCCTGTTCACCGTGGCGTCCGCTGCATGCGCCTTCAGTCCGAACCTCGCGGCTTTGGTTGCGGGACGGATCCTGCAGGGCATAGGAGCCGCGCTGATCACCCCGGCATCCCTGGCCCTTATCCAAGAGGCTTACCGCGACGCTGTGCAGCGGGGCCGGGCCATTGTGTACTGGGGTTTGGGCGGCTCCGTCGCAGCCGGAGCCGGACCGGTGCTCGGCGGTGTCCTCACAGAAATAGACTGGCGGCTCATCTTCTTCGTCAACCTGCCGGTCGGGGCCGCAGCGCTCATGGTCCTTGCCCGCGTGGCCCGATCGCCGCGCCGGCCGATGCCTTTCGACTGGGCCGGGCAGGTCACCGCGGTACTGGCATTGGCAAGCTTGACCTACGGCATCATCGAGGGCGCCTCCGCCGGCTACGGAGGCCCCGAAATCCTTGCCACTTTTGCCCTGGCTGCCGCATCGCTGACGGCATTCATGGTGGCGCAGGCCAAGGGACGGGCCCCGATGATCCCACTGGACATTTTCAGTTCGCGCAGCGTCTCCACCACACTTGGCGTTGCCGTGGCCACGATGGCGGCCTTCTACGGCGTCGTATTCCTGCAAAGCCTGTACTTCCAGCAGCAGCGCGGGGCCACGGCGCTGGAGACCGGGCTGCTGTTCTTGCCGATGACCGCCCTGGTTGCCCTCCTGAATCCCTTGGTGGCCCGGCTCATGGCCCGTTTCGGGCAGGTGGCCATGATCGTGGCTGGACAGCTGGTCATGGCCCTGGGCCTTGCCGGGCTCTGCCTGCTGCCGGATGACTCGCCGGTGCTGCTCGTCGCATTCGTGATGGTGCCGGTGGGTGTTGGCGGGTCCTTCACTGTGCCTCCGATCATCGCGCTGGTAATGGACCATGTGCCCACGGAACACGCCGGGACGGCCAGCGGCGTCGTCAATACGGCCCGGCAAGTGGGAGGTTCTCTCGGCGTCGCGATTTTCGGCGCCGTCCTCACAGCGCAGGGCTTCATGGAAGGGCTACGGGCAAGCCTGGGGTGGACCGCGCTGATCCTCGTCATTCTCGTATTTGCCTCCCTGAGGCTGCGCCACGATCAAAGGAAAGCATCATGAAACTCGTTGACCTTGCACCTGCTGCAAAGGCCCCGGCCGAGAGGTTCACAGGAGACGTTTACCTGACGCCGCTCCATGCCGGCGGGGCGCCGTCGAGGCTGGTTGCTGCGTTGGTGCACTTCACCCCCGGGGCCCGCACTAACTGGCATTCCCACGTCCTCGGGCAGACCCTGTGGTGCACCGAGGGAACCGGGCTTGTTGGCACGCGCGATGGCACGGTCATCCTCATGCGCCCGGGAGTCACGGTCCACACCCCGCCCGGTGAAGAACACTGGCACGGTGCCGTGCCCGAGAGCCTGATGTGCCATCTGGCCATGGGCGAGCACGACAACGGGCAGAGCGCCACATGGCTCGAACCCGTCACTGACCTCGACTACGCAACAGCCCACACCCAAGCAATCCGATAACCCCCACACCCCTACCCAAACACAAGGAAAACCATGAAAACCGTGACCCTGAACAACGGCGTCGAAATGCCCATCCTCGGCTTCGGTGTCTTCCAGATCCCCGAGGAAGAAACCCAGGCCGCCGTCGAAGCTGCCCTCGCAGCCGGTTACCGCCACCTGGACACGGCCGCGTCCTACGGCAACGAAGCCGCCGTCGGCGCGGCGATCAAAGCCAGCGGAATCGCACGGGACGAGCTCTTTGTCACCACCAAACTCTGGATCCAGCACGCCCCAAACGGCAACGTCCAGGACGAAACAAAGCGCGCCTTCGACAACTCACTGCACCGCCTCGGCATGGATTACGTCGACCTGTACCTGATCCACCAACCCCTCGGGGACTACTACAGCGAATGGCGGGCCATGTAGGAGATCAACAAGGAAGCACGCGCCCGGGCCATCGGTGTCTCGAACTTCCACCCCGACCGTTTGATCGACCTTATTGACCACAACGAGATCGTCCCCGCAGTCAACCAAATCGAAACCCACCCGTTCCACCAGCGCGAAGCCGACCAGGCGCTGATGCGCGAACGCGGCGTCCAGATCGAGTCCTGGGGGCCCTTCGCCGAAGGCCGCAATAACCTGTTCACGGATCCCGTCCTGAGTGCCATCGCCGAAGCTCACGGCAAGTCCGTCGCCCAGGTGGTGCTGCGCTGGCTCATCCAGCGCGACGTGGTGGTCATCCCCAAATCCGTCCGGCCGGAGCGGATGGCGCAGAACCTGGACGCCTTCGACTTCACCCTCACTGAAGAACAAATGGGCCGGATCGCCGCACTGGACACTGGCGCCAGCCTGTTCTTCGACCACCGCGACCCTGCCATGGTCAGCTGGCTGGGCGGACGACGGTTCGACTGATCCTGACGGACATGAACACCCCGGACGCCGTTGGCCGGCGCTCCGTGCTGCACCTCGGAGCGGGAGCACTGGCCAGCGCGCTCATGGGCGCCACACTATCGGGCTGCACCTCAGGACCAAACCCCATGCCTTCACAAGATGCCGACACGGCACCAAACACGCCCAAGCCCACGAAAAATGAAGGCCGGCTCCTGCTGGCCTATTTCTCGCGCGCCGGGGAGAACTACTACTACGGTGGCCGGACCCACCTCACGGTCGGCAACACTGAAGTGCTCGCCGGGATGATCAGGGACCGCACAGGCTGTGACGTGCACCGAATCGAAGCCGCCGAGCCATACCCCGGAAGCTACGATGCCACCGTCGCGCGGAACGTCCGCGAGCAGAACAACGATTCGCGCCCGGCCATCGCCAACCCGCTGCCCTCCATCGAGCAGTACGGCACCGTTCTCCTTGCCAGCGGAATCTGGAATGTCCGGGCACCGATGATCATGTCCACGTTCGTCGGAAGCTACGACTTCACCGGCAAAACCATTCATCCCATCACCACGCACGCCATGAGCGGGCTCGGAACAACAAAGCAGGACTACGCCAGCTCCTGTCCGGGCGCGAACATCGCCGAAGGACTCGCCGTACGGGGCGAAGAAGTCCAAAGCGCAGGCGCACAGGTCGACTCCTGGCTTCGCCGCACCGGCCTCCTTTCAGCCTGACCACAACAGCACCCCTGCCCCTCACCAATCCAAAAGGACCGCTCCATGACCGAAATACCCCAGACCCGCGCCCAACAACTCATCGGCGATTTCGCGCCCAAACTCGTAGAACTCACCGACGGCGTGCTCTTCGGCGACATATGGGAGCGCAGCGAACTCTCCCCACGGGACCGCAGCCTCATCACCGTCGCCAGCCTGATCACCAGCGGCAGCACCGAGCAGTTGCGCGGACACCTTGCCCGGGCAAAGACCAACGGCCTGACCGAAACCGAACTCAAGGAAGCCATCATCCACCTGGCCTTCTACGCGGGATGGCCCAAAGCCATGTCCGCGATCGCAGCAGCCAAGGAAATCTTCCCGCATTAAATTATGAAAGTCCCCCTACGGCCAGGAATTCCCGGTCTGCAGGCGGTTTGCCGTGTTCGTTGATGATGGCCACGCGGTGTGTGTTGGCGTGGGTGTCGATACCGGCGATGATTTTGGTTGTTTCGTTTGCCAAGATGGAAATGGCCCCCAGTCGGAATCAATGGCTGATACGGGGCACAGGTCAGGTGGGCAGACAAACGGTAATGGGACTGGTCGAATCAGGGTCCTATGAAGTCATGTCCGCCTGGCTCAACACCCCCTTTGACGGACCTTGAGCCGGCGGACAAATCGTCGAAAAGGCAGTGCCGCCAGGCACGTCAGTTTTTTGCTGGGTCACGCCGGCTCAAGACCATTTCCAGCATCACCGTTCTTTGTTGCCGCAAAAAGCCTCGCGTGGTTCCGATTCCTGAGGGATAGAGAGATAGTTGGAGCAGGCGGCCGTCGTCGTTCATTCCGTGCTGATCGCTGGTTTGGACGGGGCTGCGGCCGCTGTCCTGATGGGAACGTCTCGGCGATGGGCATTTTTGAGGACAGGCGTGATGCGGGGCGGCAGCTGGGGCTGCGCCTGGCGCATCTGCGTGCCCAGGATGCAGTTGTCCTGGGACTGCCTCGGGGCGGCGTTCCGGTAGCGTTCGAGGTTGCGGCGGCCCTTGACGCGCCGCTGGATGTGATCGTCGTGCGCAAGCTGGGCGTACCGGTTGAGCCCGAACTCGCGATGGGAGCCATTGGGGAAGATGGTACATACGCGCTCGACAAGTATGTCCTCTCCCTCATGAAGGTCAAGCAGGAAGAACTGCTGGCTGTCGAAAGACAGGAACGGGCCCTGCTCGATGCCCGGGTGGCACGATTCCGGGCAGGCCGGACCCGCATGGATCTGCACGGCCGCATCGCCGTCGTCGTCGATGATGGGATCGCTACCGGGTCGACTGCCCGGGTGGCATGCAGCATCGCGCGAAAGCTTGGGGCTGCGAGGGTGATCCTGGCCGTTCCTGTTGCCCCTGCCGACACCCTCACCACCCTGTCGGAGCCGGACGAGGTGGTGTGCCTTGCCACGCCCCGGCAACTCACGGCTGTCGGCTACTACTACCGCAACTTCTCGCCGACGAGCGACGACGAAGTCGTATGGCTGCTGGACGCTGCTGCCGAGCGTCTGGTGCGTGCGCCTTCAGCAGCCGCCGGAAACCCTGGCCTCGATGAAGACGTGCAGATCCAAACGGACGGGGTGTGGCTCCAGGGACACATGAACCTTCCCGTACCGGCTACTGGAGTGGTGGTGTTCGCCCACGGCAGCGGCAGCGGCCGCCACAGTCCGCGAAACCAATTTGTCGCCACCACGCTCCAGCGGGCAGGGCTGGGCACCTTACTGCTTGACCTGCTCAGCCCCGAGGAGGAGCTCAACCGCGCGAATGTGTTCGACATCGAACTGCTTGCCCGCCGGCTGGCCGCGGCAGCGGGCTGGCTTGGGAGCCGGCCGGACACGGCCTCATGCAGCGTGGGATACTTCGGAGCGAGTACCGGAGCCGGAGCCGCGTTGTGGGCAGCGGCCGAACACGAGGCGCAGATCGGCGCAGTCGTCTCAAGGGGAGGCCGTCCGGACCTGGCCGGCCCGAGGCTTGCCCTTGTCCGCGCCCCCACGCTCCTGATTGTCGGCAGTGCGGATCACAGGGTCCTCGAACTCAACCGCCAGGCGCAGGCCCTCATGCACTGCCCCAGCCGACTGGAGCTTGTCCGGGGAGCCACGCACCTGTTCGAAGAACCTGGGACACTGGAGAAGGCGGCGATTCTGGCCAGGGACTGGTTTGTGCAGTACCTGCTGCCAGGCCAAGGAGGACACATGTCAGGGCACAATATTGCAGGCAAGAAGGTTGCTTTCCTGCTGACCGACGGTGTGGAACAAGTGGAGCTGACAAGCCCATGGAACGCCGTCAAGGATGCCGGCGGAGAACCTACCCTTGTGGCCCCCAGAAGCGGAACGCTTCAGGGTTACAAGGGCACCGAGAAGGGCGAGACCTTTCACATCGACATGACGGCGGCGGAGGCCGACGCCGCCGACTTTCACGCCCTGGTACTCCCCGGTGGCGTTGTCAATGCAGACCACCTTCGCGTGGACAAGGACGCCCAGGCCTTTGCTCGGAGCTTCTTTGAACAGCACAAGCCGGTGGCAGCCATCTGTCACGGCCCCTGGCTCCTCATCGATGCCGGAGTGGTCCGCGGCCGGAACCTCACGTCCTACCGCACACTCCAGACGGATCTGAAGAACGCGGGCGCCAACTGGAGCGATGAAGAAGTGGTGGTTGACCATGGCCTCGTGACCAGCCGCAATCCGCGCGACCTGCCTGCCTTCAACGCCAAACTGCTGGAAGAGATCGCAGCGGGCGAGCACCGCGGCAAGACTGCCTGAGCAAACCGGAAAGCGCCCGACGGCGGGACCTCCCGCCGTCGTCGGCCGTCAGGCATCGACGAAGCCGCCGCTGGCCCAGCGCCGCAGGGCCAGCCGCTCGGCGTCGTCGAACTCCATCAAGGCCACCCGGCACAGCTCCTCCACGTCGTGGGTCCAGGCGGCCGCCAGCTCTTCCGCCGTTGACGTGTCGGTGAGCTGGAAATCGACGTATCCCAGGCCCTGAATGACAAAGTTCACGGCGTTGCGGGACACCGGCTGACCGGCGGTGACACAGTCATCCCTGACAAGCTTTGCCAGCTCATTGCGGTTGACCGGCTGCTCGCGAAGCCTCGCCGCCATGGCCGTGAACAGTTGCCGGAACTGGGCGGCGGAAAGCGCAGGAACATCCGTGACCCTGGCGACCCGTTCCTCGATGCCGGATTCGGTGCCGGTTTCGGCGGGCAGGTCGTCGCTGGAAAACCTCTGCGCATCCCAGACCCAGCCGCCACGCGTTGCCGAGTATTCAACGCCGTGGCCGATCTGGGCCACCCAGGTCCCGAACTTGCCGCAGCCGCCCCAGTCCGTCTTCAGGGACGGATCTGCCGTGAGTGCCCGGTGGGCCACCATTGCCCCGACAACCGGGCCGGGGGCAGCACGGACAAAGTCGCAAACCTCCTTGACCGCGGCGGACACAGCCTTCGCCTTCACAGCGCCCCCTGCCTGCGACGGCTGAACGGACGCCACCGCGTGGATCGGCTCCACCGTGGTGCCGTTGAGGATTGCCACAAAGTCGTGGGACTCCACCACGTTGTCCGCCATCTCGCGGTACGCGAAGGCTACGGCGCCGGCGGCGATGACCGTGGTCATCTTGTCAGCGGCCCGGAAACGCTGGATGAGTGAGGTGAAGTCCGCGTCGGCCGACGCGATGAAGAACTCGTCGATGCCGGCGCTGCCGGACAGTGTGTCCATCGCATCCAGCACCAGGTTGATGTCGGTGCTGCTCTTTCCGCGTTGCGTCAGCGACGGGCAGTCGATCACACGAAAACCGGCCCGCGTCCAGTACGTCCGGTACTTCGAGAACACCACCGGGTTCAGGTAGCAGTTGCGGATAAGGAACCGGCGGGAGCTCTCACCGGGCCCGCCGGCGGACAGTGCATCAGCCCAGTGCTTGGGGTCTTCCGCGAACCGCTTGGCCGCCAGTGGATCCAGGGCCTGAAGGCCCAGGTAGACGTTGTCGAAATCGACAAACATGGCGGCCCGGAGCCCTGGCCGTCGGGAGGGAAAATGCGCCTCTTTCATTGGCCCAGTGTGCCAGCAACTTGGCCGCCGTGGTGAGGTTTTCCTGCGACACGCCAAGCCGCGGGGGTGATAATGGAGGCCCCGAGCGGAAGGCGCCTCCATGGAAATCGCAAAGCCCACCGAAGCTGACAAGGAGCAGTTCAAGACGCTGCTGGCAGGGCTGCCGGGTGTCGAGATCAAAGCGATGTTCGGGAACCTGGGCGCCTTCGTCAACGGGAACATGTTCGCCGGGCTGTTCGGCTCGACCGTCGGACTGCGCCTCTCGGATGCGGACCGCGAAGAGCTGACGGCCAGCAGCGAGACGCTGCCCTTCGGCCCGGCTGGACGGCCCATGGCCGGCTACGTCGGGCTGCCCGTTCAGGACCCGGCCGCGAAGATCGAGTCGTGGGCGGCCCGGGCGCTGGACCACGTTGCAACGCTGCCACCCAAGGCGCCCAAGAGCCCCAAGCCGAAAAAGAGCTGACGACGGCGGGACGCCCCGCCGTCGTCGGCAGTGCTCCTCGTCGCTTCACGCCCTCTCGCTGCCCTGGACGAACGAGGTTATCCGTGACCACATTTCCGGAGCGTTGGAGTACATGGGGAAGTGCGCGCTGTGCGATATCTCGGCCAGCTCCACACCCTTTTTTGTCAGGAGATCCAGGTAGGACAGCGTGTTGTTCTGCGCGCCGTACATGTACATCCGGGGGAACGGAAGGGCGAGGAAGCGGTCCAGGAGGTTTCCGTTGTCGGACAGCTCCACCATGGATTCAAAGATGGGCCTGACGGCACCGGCCCGCACCTTGTGGGGCAGGCTTGCCGCGTAGAGGCTGCTGGAGAAGTACCGGGATTTCCATACGCGGTCCTGGAAGTCCCTGAAGAAGTCCTCGGGGTCCGGGTGCGGGTGGCTGATGATCTGCCGGCTGAGGAAGCAGTCTTCGGGTGCCACGTTTCCCTCGATGTCGATGAAACTGACCACACGTGACGGGTCCTGGTCGGCCAGCAGCAGCGCGGTCAGCCCGCCCATGGAGTGTCCCACGAGGTGGAACCGGCCGATGTTCTTGGACCGCAGGACTTCAAGGGCCACGGACACCAGGAACGGCACCGAAATGGCACCAAGGTCGGAGCAGGTGGTGGCCCCGCACCCCGGTGCGTCGTACGCCAGTACAGGACGGTCGGCGAGGGCTTCCTGTTGGATGACGTCTGCGTAGTCCTCCTTGGTGGACCCGAAGCCGTGTAGGAACACCAACGGGATGCCCGTGCCGGCGCGGTACATGCCCGCAATCTCGAGGTCGGTGCCCCCGATGGTGACCGGGAGCCTGAACGATTCGAGCTTGTTCGCGGTCACAGGAAGTCCCTTACTGCTGTTTCGAAGCGGCGCAGCCCTTCCTTCAGGCTGGCATGGTCGGTGGCGAACGAGAGCCGCACATGGCCTTCACCGGAAGGGCCAAACTCGCTGCCGGAGCGGACCGCCACTCCGGCCTGGGCAAAGCGGGCCGCCATCTCGTCTGAGGATAGCCGCGACTCGATGCGCGGGAACGCGTAGAAGGCTCCCTGCGGTGCAAGGACCTCGACGCCGGGAATCCCCTTGAGTGCCTCCAGAACCAGATCGCGGCGCTCCTGATAGGAGGCCGTCGCGGCGCGAAGATCGGCGTCGGGCGTCCCCAACGCCGTCAGCGCCGCGTCCTGGACGAAGGTGTTCAGTGGGCCGTTGATGGTGCGGTGGATCAGGTTGATCTTGTCGGCAACCGGGCCGGAGGCCACCACGTACCCAAGCCGCCATCCGGTCATGGCATAGGTCTTGGAGAACGTGCTGCAGTAGACCACCTGGCCGGAAACACCGGCAAGGTCCAGGGCTGACACCAGCTCCAGTCCGTCAAAGACGATGCTCCCGTAGGCCTCGTCGGAGAGGAGCAACAGGTCTGGATTCTCTGCCAGAAGGGCGCCAACCCCGGCAAGATCAGCGGCCGAATACACGCGGCCGGTGGGGTTGCCCGGGTTGCACAGGATGACCATGCGCGCCGTCGGGGCTTCCCGGCGCAGGGTGTCCAGGTCCAGCGAGCCGTCCGGATTGGCGGCGACCCACACTACGTCCGCTCCGACCATGGCCGCGTGGTCCGCGTAGAGCGAATACGTCGGTTCGGGGATCAACACGCGCTCGCCGGGCCCCACCAGCGCCAGCATCGACGCCGCGAGGCCGGCGCTGCCGCCGTGGGTCAGGACCACCTCCCGTGGCGTCGTGGGCCGGGCATGCTCCGCGGCGATCTTTTCGGCAAGGGCTTCCCGCAGCGCGGGCGCGCCGGTCATGGGGGAGTACCGCGTCCGTCCCTCAACCAGGGAACGGACGGCGGCCTCGACAACCGCGGTGGGGGTGCCGGCGTCGGGCTCTCCCATGGCGAGCGAGATGGCACCGGGGGCCGCCGCGCCCAAGGTGGCGGGGCGGCGGCTGGATGCCGCGATGCGCTCGGCGGCGCCCAGGTTTGCGTTAGCAGTGATGGTGTTCAAGATACTTCTTCCGATCAGAGCGAGTAGATCTCGAGGGTGGTTTTGCCGGTGCTGATCTCGGCGAGGAAGCGCTGCTCGTCGGCCACCCGCTCATCGGCTTTGTCCAGGACCGTGTCCGCTGCGTCGCGGGGAAGGACCACGACGCCGTCGGAGTCGCCCACCACCAAGTCGCCGCTGCGGACGGTCAGGCCGCCCACGCGCACCGGGGAGGAGAAGTCGCCCGCGTAGTCCTTGGCGGTGCCGACCACGGTGATGCTGCGGGAGAAGACGGGGAAGTCCATCTGGGCCATTTCGTCGCTGTCGCGGACGCCGCCGTCGATCACCAGTCCGGCGATGCCACGGTGCTGGGCCGCGGCGGCGAGGATTTCGCCCCAGTGGCCGTGCTCGGCGCCCTGCATGTCAACCACCAGGACGCTGCCCGCCGGTGCTTTCAGGACCGCGTGGTGCAGGGCGAGGTTGTCCCCGCCCACGCCCCGGACGGTGAAGGCAGGCCCGGCCACCTTGGCGCCGCGCCATGCCGGCTTCAGCCCTGGATCGCAGGCGCAGGGCAGTTTGGATGCTTCGTACAGGGTGGCCGAGGAATGTCCCCGGGCTGCGTTGTTCACTTGTTCCTCCACTGAAGGTCGTGGTAGCCGAGGTCCTTGCGGGCCTGGACCAGGGTGGCGCCGCTCTTGACGGAGGCGACGATGCGGGCCTCGGTGTCCTCGATCCTTTCGGCGATCCCTGCGATCTCGGCGGCGCGGGCCTGCGGCACGGCCAGGGCGCCGTCGGCGTCGGCGCAGATGATGTCCGACGGCGAGATGCGGACGTCGTTGATGGTGACTTCGGTTTGGACGGCCACGAGCTGGACGCGGTCCTTGCCGGTGCGCATGAACCTGCCGCGGCTGAAGAGCGGGTAGTTCTGCTGCAGGGACGTGGAGATGTCCCGGCAGACGCCGTTGATGACGGTTCCGGCGATGCCGTGCTCGGCGGCGACCGCGGTCATGATGCCGCCCCAGACCGTGACGTCGGTGCGTCCGTCGTTGTCGATGACGATCACGGCGCCCGGCGGGACGTCGTCCAGGAAGTCGCCCACGCTGCCGCGGGACTTGCCGGCCGGTGCGTATTGGACGGTGAAGGCCGGTCCGGTGGCCCGGAAATCGTACGTCAGGCCGGCCAGGCCGTGGAGCGTGCCGTGGAGGCCAAGGGAGTCCATGGCGTCCGAAATGGATGCGGTGGGCAGAGCTGCCAGGCGGTCGATGACGCTGGCTTCGGTGGTGGTGTTCATCAGTGTTCCTCTGTGATTCCGGATTCGGGGGTTCCGGTTTCGGGGGTTCCTGCCAGGCGCGTGTCGCGCATGGCTTCGTGAAGCGCGACGCCGGCTCGCAGCTCGGCGGCGATTGCTTGCTCGCGTGCGGCCACGCCTTGTGCGCGTTCCAGCACCTCTTCGAGGTGGCTGTGGGGGACAACCGCGACGCCGGTCTCGTCTGCCAGGACCAGGTCGCCGGGGGTGACGGTCACCCCGCCGAGCCGGACGGGTTCGCCGGTGGAGCGCTGCTGCAGCCGGCCGCGGGCGGTGGCGGGAATGCGGCCCTTGGCGAAGACGGGAAAGCCGATGTCCCGGGCCTCGTGGACGTCCCGGCACGCGCCGTCGGCAACGACGCCGAGGACGCCGTTCAGGGAGGCGCCCAGGCTGAGCAGTCCGCCCCAGCAGGACACGTCCGTGCGGCCATCGTTGGCCACGACGATCACGTTGGTCTCATCGGCGCCGGCCACGGCGGTCGCTCCGATGTGGGCGCCGGACGGGCTTGGGACATAGGGCTCGAGCTGGACGGTCACGGCGAAACCGACGATCTTCGGCGTGCCCCACACCGGCAGGAAGCCTGCCTGGCCCGGAGGAAGGCCGAGCGCGTCAAGGGCGTCCGACACGGCTGCCGAATCCAGGGCTGCGTAGTGTTCCAGAAGAGCTGTTTGCGAAGTCATGCTTCCAGTAGACAGGCGCCGATCGATATAGTGAAGGTCTGGTTCTATATAGCTGGAAGAGGAATAGCGACTCAATGATCGAGGTGCGCCAAGCAAGATACTTCGCTGCCGTCGCGGAAGAACTGCACTTTGGGCGCGCAGCCGAGCGGCTCAACATGTCACAGCCGCCGCTGAGCCAGGCCATCCTGCAGCTTGAACGCCAGCTCGGAACGGAACTGCTGACCCGGTCCAGCCGCTCGGTGCTGCTGACGGACGCCGGAAAGCTGTTCCTGGATGAATGCCGGCTGCTGGTGCAGGCCTCCGAGCGGGCCGCGGAGGTAGCCGCCCGGGCCAAGTCCGGCATGGCGGGCACGCTGCGGATCGGTTCGGTGACCTCGGCCTTTGACCGGGTGCTGCCGGAGGTGCTGGAGCGCTTCCGGAACGACTGGCCCGACGTCGAGCTGCAGGTCTCGGAAATCGATACGCACCATGGCCGGGACCGGCTGCTGCGGCGCGAGCTGGACGTTGCGATCATCCGGCAGTCGGGATCTGAACGCGGGCTCAGCTCGGTGCCCTTGCACCGGGACCGCTTCGTCATCGCCCTCCCCGCCTCGCATCCCCTGGCGGGCGAACAGGGGGCGGTGGATCTGGCCCGGTTCCGGGATGACAGCTGGGTGTGGCTGCCCCGCGCCATTTCGCCCGACTACCACGACGAGATGGTGGCCGCCTGCCGCCGGGCCGGGTTCAGCCCGCAGGCCAAGCACTTCGCCAACTCGATCCAGTCGCAGCTGGCTATGGTGGGCTGCGGACTGGGCGTCACCCTGGCGCCGAACTCGTCCATCGGCGTGGCCCAGCACGGTTCCGTGGCCCGCGAACTCTCCGAGCGCGTGGACCTGGTGGAGCTGTCCCTGGTCAGCCGGGCCGGCGAGCCGGAGCCCATCACCCGGCACTTCATCGCCTGCGCACAGCAAAGCGCCGGCGGCGATTAATCGAGACAGCAAGCGGACGACGGCGGCGGCGTTTGTTGGCGTTGGATGGTCCAGGCCTGGCGCGCTACAGCCTGAACGCCACCGGGAAAGATAGAGTGTCACGGTGAAGATTGCCCTGGCCCCCGACGGCGCCGAGCTCGCTTGGGCCGAAGAAGGCGAGGGCGAGCCCCTGCTCCTGATCGCCGGCCAGGCAACGGCCATGGACGGTTGGGGCCCGACGGCGGAAGCCTTGTCCCGCTATCACCGCGTCATCCGCTTTGATCACCGGGGGATCGGCGCCAGCGGCGACGGCGATGCCGGGCGCTACAGCACGAGGCTGCTCGCCGCCGATGCGGCCGCCGTCTTGGACGCCGCGAACGTCGATGCGGCCCATGTGTACGGCCATTCCATGGGAGGAAGAATCGCCCAATGGCTGGCCATCGACCATCCGCACAGGGTGCGCGCGCTGATCCTCGCCGCAACGAGCGGCGGGAAACTCTCCAGGGCCGGGCCCACCCAGGCCGCCATGGAAGCGCTGGTCAGCGGCGATGCCGCGCGGCTGGAACCCCTGTTCTTTGACCCGGAATGGGCACTGAACCACCCTGACGCAGTACGCACCTTCTTCAACTCACGGGCCTCCGCCTGGGCCAAGGCACGCCATTTCCGGGCGAGCCGCGATCACGACGCGTGGGGCGAGCTCGGCTCCATCCAGTCGCCCACCCTCATCCTCCACGGCACCGACGACGCGCTGACACCCCTGCCCAACGCCGTCGAACTCCACCGGCACATCCGCCGATCCACGCTGGTCAAGGTTCCCGGCGCCGGCCACGGCCTCCATCTGGACCATCCGGAGACCATCGAATGGATCCGGCAGTTCATCGCGGCCAAAGCACCCCGCTGACGCAAGCTACTCGCAGATTAGCGGAGGCCGCGGAAGAAGGTGCGCACATCGTCCACTAGGAGATCGGGGACCTCCATGGCCGGAAAGTGGCCGCCGCGCTCGAATTCCGACCAGTGGATGACGTTGTTGTCGCGCTCGGCAATGCTGCGGATCCCGAAGTCGCCGGGGAACACCGCCACCCCGGAGGGCACCTCGGACCGTTGTTCCTGCTGCCCCCAGCTGGCCTGGCCCTCCTTGTAGAGCCGCGCCGCCGACGTGGCCGTGCCGGTGAGCCAGTACACGCTGACGTTGGTGAGCATCAAGTCGCGATCAACGGCGTCCTCGGGCAGTTCGGCGGCGGGATCGGTCCATTCCTTGAATTTTTCGACGATCCAGGCGAGCTGCCCTGCGGGCGAGTCGGAGAGCCCGACGCCGAGCGTCTGGGGCCGCGTGGATTGGATAATCGCGTAGCCCGTGCCATCCTGCATCTGCCATTGCATGCCTGCGAGGCGCGCCTGCTCGGCGTCGCTCAGACCGGCCAGCTCTGCCGGATCTCCCGAGGGGAACCCCAGGCTGCCGTTGACGTGGACGCCCACAACGTGTTCGGAGTCGATGCGGCCCAGCATCGGTGAGATCACCGAACCGGTGTCGCCACCTTGGGCGCCGTACCTCTCGTAGCCGAGCCGGCCCATCAGCACCGCCCAGGCGCGGGCGATCCGGGCCATGTCCCAGCCTGTCTCCCGGGTCGGCCCGGAGAACCCGAACCCGGGCATGGACGGTGCGACGACGTGGAACGCGTCGGCGGGGTCGCCGCCATGGGCGCGGGGATCCGTGAGCGGTCCGATGATGTCCATGAACTCAACGATCGAGCCAGGCCAGCCGTGGGTAATGATGAGCGGCAGCGCGTCCGGCTCGGGGGAACGCACGTGCATGAAGTGAATGTTCTGTCCGTCGATGGTGGTGGTGAACTGCGGGAAGTTGTTGAGCTTCGCCTCGTACTTGCGCCAGTCGTAGGAGGTCCGCCAGTACTCGGCCAGCCCCTTCAGGTAGCTGATGGGGACGCCGTAGGCCCAGCCGACGCCGGGCAGTTCATCGGGCCAGCGGGTGTTGGCCAGCCGGTCATTCAGTGCGGTCAGCTCGGCTTGCGGGATCTGGATGCGGAAGGGTCGGATGTCAGCGCCGTCGATTTCCATGGGCTCGACGATACCGGGCCTTGCGGACAATTACTGTCCTCATGGGACGTCAATCTGCTGGTGACGTCGATGCCGAATTGAACACGGACGACGGCGAAACCTCCCGCCGTCGTCCGCTTGCGTGAAGTGCCTCGCGTCCCAGCTGCCGCTCCCCTGAACTCGCGTTTTTAGCTCGCGTTGAGGACGGCCTGGAGGAGGCCGGGAAAGCGTCGGTCCAGGTCCTCGCGGCGGAGCGTGCTGTTGATCGACGTTCCGCAGTACTGCTGCTCGATCAGGCCCGCCTCACGCAGGACGCGGAAATGGTGGGTGGAAGTCGACTTGCTCACCGGAAGGTCAAAGGACACGCAGGCCTGCGCTGCGTCCGCATTCGCGAGCTGCTTCACGATCATGAGCCGGACCGGATCGGCCAGCGCCGCAAGGACGGTGTCTATTTGGAGGCCGTCTCGGGAGGGGTGGGTCAGGATGCGCACCCCACCATTCTCTCATTCGAACGGTACTACGACGCATTTCGTAGTACGTTTGTGACCGTACTATGCTTGCCGTGAAAGAGATTGCCGCGCTGAGGAGTACTTGTGTCACACGCTTTGTTTGAGCCATTCCGCCTTCGTGGAGTGGAGATCCGCAACCGGATCTGGGTCCCGCCGATGTGCACGTTTGCTGTTGACGCCCAGGATGGTGTCCCGACGGACTGGCACCTCATGCACCTTGGCTCGTTGGCGCGCGGTGGCGCAGGTGCCGTCATTGTTGAAGCCACAGGTGTCGTCCCGGAGGGGCGGATCAGCCCGCAGGATCTTGGTCTTTGGAATGATGAGCAGCGCGATGTGTTTCGCCGCGTCACGGACCTTATTCATTCGCAGGGGGCCGTGGCCGCGATCCAGCTTGCGCACGCCGGCCGCAAGGGCTCGACCTGGCGCGGCTGGGGTGAGCGCAAGGCGGGGACTGTTCCGCGGGAGCATGGAGGCTGGACTCCGCTGGGCGCGTCGCCGATTGCGTTCCCAGGGCTCGCTGTCCCCGTTGAGCTTGACCTTGAAGGCATCCGGTTCATTGTCGAGGCCTTTGCTTCTTCTGCCCGCCGTGCGGTCGATGCCGGGTTTGACGTGCTTGAGCTTCATGGGGCACACGGATACCTGCTTCACCAGTTCCTTTCGCCCTTGAGCAACCACCGGCAGGATGGCTACGGAGGCTCCCTGGGAAACCGTGCGCGCCTTCTCTTGGAGGTTGTTGATGCCGTCCGTGCCGAGGTTGGGGAAGCGGTTCCAGTGATCGTGCGCCTCTCGGCGACTGACTGGACGGAGGGCGGGCTCACCCCCGATGACACGGAACAGATCGTCCTCTGGCTCAAGGACCGCGGCGTGGACATGATCGACGTCTCCACCGGAGGCAATGTGGCCAACGCTGCCATCCCGGTCGGTCCGGGCTACCAACTGCCCTTTGCTGAACGCATCAGGAGCAATACGGGTGTTCCCGTGGCGGCGGTCGGAATGATTGACCAGCCCTACCAGGCCGAACAGATCGTTGCCACCGGCCAGGCGGACGTCGTGCTCGTAGGGCGCGAATCCCTGCGTGATCCCAATTTCACGATCCGGGCTGCCGATGAGCTCCGCTATGAGTTGCCCTACAAGCCTGCGCAATACGAGCGGGCATACGTCTAGCCCCCAAGGAGTGACCACGTGAGCACGTCAAAAACGATGAGGCTTGTATTGCCGCAGTGGCAAGGTGGAAACAACGAGCTGTATGTACTCGGATCAGAGCTGCTCGCTTGGCTGGCGCCACTCACGGAGGATCCCGTGGTTCGGGTGCCGGTCGAAGAGTTCCGCCAAGACGGCACTCTCGACGACGGCATGCTGTACCGCTCTGCGCTGCTTCGCCAACTGAGGACCGCCCGGGAGCTGATCGATCGGGAGCGCCCCGACAGAATAGCGGTTCTGGGCGGGGACTGCCTCGCGGCCCAAGCACCATTCGCGTACCTGAATGAGAAGTACGGCGGCGGGCTGGGCATCCTGTGGATCGATGCCCACTCCGACGTCAAGACGACAGCCGATACCCCGAATGCGCACGCCATGGTCCTGGGCAATCTGCTGGGGGAGGGGGATCGGGATTTCAGCAGGGAGGTGGCCCGGACCTTCAACCCCAAAAAGGTCATGTATGCAGGGCTACGGGAGGAGATCCTCTCACCAGCTGAATCTGCGGTAATCGACAGGCTGGGCCTGAAAAATGCCACCCCGGAATCTCTGGTGGTCGACAGCTCTCCGGTGTTGGACTGGGTCCGGGAGAACGGTATCAAGCGCCTGGCTATTCATCTGGACCTTGACGTGATCGCACCCGCCCAGTTCCGTTCCGTGATGTTCGCCAAGCCAGGTCTGGAATCCGGCCCGGATGGGCAGCACCGTGGCGGCGAGATGGAGTTCTCGCAGGTTACCCGGCTTATCGCCGATGTCACTGGAGCGACTGAGGTGGTTGGCCTGAGCATCTGTGAGCACCTTCCATGGGATGCGATGCAACTCAAGCAAGCCCTGGCCAGGTTCCCCATTCTCAACTGAACACGCGGGACAACGTGCCCGGAGCCGCCGCCTGGTTGAAGCCATTGACATCCCCTGCCCGCGGACATATCGTACAACCAAATGGTTGTAGATCAGCTCAGTGAGGCAGAAGCCGACCGTC
Source organism: Arthrobacter cavernae (assembly GCF_017368795.1). Classification (GTDB taxonomy): domain Bacteria; phylum Actinomycetota; class Actinomycetes; order Actinomycetales; family Micrococcaceae; genus Arthrobacter; species Arthrobacter cavernae. The sequence continues at coordinate 54,262 of NZ_JAFNLL010000026.1, forward strand.
TTTTCCAGGCCTTCGCGGATGCTACCCGCCGTGATATCGTGCGTCGGGTGACGGTGGGCGAGTATTCGGTATCCGGCCTCGCCGCGCTCTACGCCATGAGTTTCGCCGCCGTCCAGAAGCATGTGGCGGTGCTGGAACGGGCTTCCCTGGTCACCAAGGAGAAGCGCGGAAGGGAGCAGATTGTGCGGGGAAACCACGAAGGACTGCAGAAAGCCCGCCGGCTGCTTGACGAGTACGAGGCGATCTGGCGGCAACGCGTCGAGCGGATCGCGGACATTCTGGCTGAAGCATAGGAAAGGTTCCGAAATGACTGTCATCAGTTCCACCAAGAATCCCGAGGCGCTGAGCTTCACCCTGATCGCCGAGTTCGACGCCGGCGTGGAGCGCGTCTGGCAGATCTGGGAAGACCCGCGCCAGCTCGAGCGCTGGTGGGGACCGCCCACCTGGCCGGCCACCTTTGACGACTTCGACTTCCAGCCCGGAGGCAAGGCCAGCTACTACATGACCGGCCCCGAGGGCGAGAAGGCCGGGGGCTGGTGGGATTTCACCGCCATCCAGGCCCCCACGCAGCTGCAGTTCGACGACGGTTTCGCAGACGAGGACGGCGACCGCGTCGAGGAAATGGGCACCACTCACGCCACGGTCACCCTCGACGATCTCGGCGGCCGCACCCGGATGACCATCCAGTCCGACTTCGAGTCCGAAGAGCAGATGGAGAAAATGGTCGACATGGGCATGGAAGAAGGAATGCGGGAGGCGGCCGGCCAGATCGACGCGCTCCTGGCCGGGTAGCGCTAGTGCCGGGCGCCACTTAACAGCAGAGGACGACGGCGGGAACCTCCCGCCGTCGTTCTCTGCCGTGTGCTGCCTGCCGGCGTTGCCCACCGCGGGAATGAATACCAAAGCTTGAATGTTCAAGCAATCATGGACTTTGGCATCTTCACCTTCGGCGAACTATCCCGCAACATCACCACGGGCAGCGCGCTGTCACCCCGGCAGCGGCTCAAGGAGATCATCGAGCTCGCCAAACTGGCGGACCAGGCGGGCCTCGGCTTCCTGGGCCTGGGCGAGCACCACCGGCGGGACTTCGCCCTCTCCGCCCCGGAAATCGTGCTGGCAGCCATCGCCCGCGAGACCACCAAGCTGCGGCTCAGCACCGCCGTCACGGTCCTGTCCACGCAGGATCCCGTGCGGCTCTTTGAGCAGTTCGCCACGCTGGACCTGATCTCCGACGGGCGGGCCGAAATCATCGCCGGCCGCGGGGCATTCATCGAGTCCTATCCGCTGTTCGGCCACGACACTGCGGACTATGACGGTCTGTTCGAGGAGAAGCTGCGGATGCTCCTCGAACTGCGCGACAACGCCGTGCTGGACTGGCAGGGGGAACTGACCCAAGACGTTCCGGGCATGGACATCGCACCCCGGCCCGTGCAGGAAAAGCTCCCCGTCTGGGTTGGTGTCGGCGGGACGCCTGCGAGCTTCGCCCGCGCCGGAAGGCTGGGCCTTCCCCTGTTCATCGCGCTGCTCTCCGGCCCGGCGCGGTTCCGCCGTCTCGCCGAGCTGTACCGCCAGAGTGCCGAGGAAGCTGGCCATGATGCCGCGGCCCTAGCTGTTGGCGTGGGCGGACACTTCTACGCGGCGCGCACCTCCCAGCAGGCGCGGGACATGTTCTACCCGCACTACCGGGCCTACTTCGAGCAGAACATGCCGCGCGCGGTCGAGCACTTCCCACGTTCCACCTTTGATGACTGGGCCGAGCCGGGCGGCGGACTGCTGGTAGGAAGCCCGCAGCAGGTCATCGAGAAGCTCCTCGAAATCCACCAAACCCTCGGCAACAGCCGCTACATGGCGCAGATCGGCCTCGGTGGCCTGCCGTTCGCGGAGACCGCCAAGTCCATCGAGCTCCTCGCCACCGAGATCATGCCCACCGTCAACCGCGAGCTCGGCGACGTGAGCGCGCCGGTCTAAAGTGCCTGCTTAACGCAAGAAGACGACGGCGGGAACCTCCCGGCGTCGTCCTCTTTGCGTTTTTTAGTGCGTGACGTCCTCGAACGTGGGCGCCTTCGGTGCGTTGCGGTTCAGGCTGACCGTGTACGTGTTGGGTCCGCTGCAGGTGACCGCGATGTGGTGCTTGGGAGCGTTGGCCCGTGCCGAAATGTCATTCACGACGGCGTCGAGAGTGTGGTCAACGGCTGAGCGATCCCAGATTTTGAGCGTGACAGAGTGCGTGGTTTCGAACGTCATTATTCGGTACCTTCATTCATATTCGGCCATGGCCCCGCGCCAGTGCAGAGCCAGGAAATGGTCTTCCCATGATGCACAGCGGCGTACTAACGTCACAAGCGAAATGACGTCCATTGGCCCGTGAGACTCATCACAGCCACCCGCAGTAGTGCGCGTGCCAAGGGATCCCGGCCGCTCCGCCGGGGTCGCGGAGGCCAAGGCGGTGACGTTCTGATTAGAATCGAGCTAGTCGACTATTGAGGGAATCATGAAGAAACTCACCACTGTCCTGCTCGCTGCCGGGCTCCTCGTCTCCGCCTCCGCCTGCTCCGCGACGAAGCTGACCACCGCGGAAACCTGCGACCGGGTCAAGAACGTCGTTTCCAGCCCCACGGGCGGCTCGGACAAGTACGGAATGATCCGGCTCGGCAACCAGATCCGTCCGATCGAAGCTGTGTCCTCGGACGAAATGCAGCCGGTGCTGCAGGCCATCCTGGACTTCACGGACGAGTCCGCCAAGGAGCACCCGGACACCGCGAAGCTCCAGGAACTGCAGGCGGAGTACCAGAAGGCCGGCACCACGTTCGGCCAGCTCTGCGGCTAAGGCGCCGTTCCAGCAGAATGCCCCCGTCCGGATCCTCTCCAGGCGGGGGCCTTCTGCGTCTGTGGTTAGGTGATGTTGCGGGCGATGGCCTGGCCCAGGATGCGCGCGCCCTCCGGGAAGGCGCCGGGGTTCGGCCCCGCGTAATTGAGCCGGATGAAAGGGCCCGCGGCCTCGGCCGGGAACCATTCCGTGCCGGCGGCGATGATGACCCCGGCGCTCTCGCAGTCGCGGGTCAGCCGCTCCAGATCGCTTCCGTCAGGCAGGCGTAACCAGAGATTCAGCCCTCCCTTGGGGAGGTTGCTGATGTGGGCCTGCGGGGCGTGCTCGCGCAGGCTGGTGACCAGGAGGTCGCGCCGTGCCTGGAGCTGCTGGCGGAGTCCGCGAAGGTGGGTCTGCCACCCGGGCTGCGTGACGACGTCGAGCGCTGCCGCCTGGAGGAGGCCGCTCACATACATGGACTCCGCCGCCTGGGCGGCGAGGATGCGTTCACGCGCCGGGCCGCGGGCGATGACCCCTGCCACCCGGATGGCCGGCGAGACGCTCTTCGTCAACGAGCGCAGGTACACCACGTGGCCGGAGTCATCCTGCGCGGCAAGGCAGACGGGGTTGGCCGTGATGCCGAAGTCGTGTGCCCAGTCGTCCTCAACCAGGAAGGCCCCGTGCTTGCGCACCACGTCCAGGACCTCCTGGCCCCGCTGGGCCGACCACTGGGCCCCGGTGGGGTTCGCGAAGTTGGGCTGTGCGTAGAACATCCGCGCGCCGGTCTCCTCGAAGGCCCGGGCCAGCTCGTCCGGATCGGGGCCGTCAGCTCCGCTGGGCACGGGGACCGCCCGGACGCCGGCCTGCGACGCGGCCAGGATGGCGCCCCAGTAGCTGGGGGATTCGATGAGCAGGGGCTGCCCGACGCCCACCAGCGCCCGGAAGATCGAGCTGAGGCCGCTCTGGCTCCCCGGCAGCACAATGACGTCGCTCGGAGTTGGCGGCATGACCCCCACCGGGGTTGCCGTGCCGAGTTCGTGCGCGAACCACGACTGCAGTTCTGGAAGACCCGCCGTCGGTGGCCGGAACAAGGCGGCGTCGCCACGGGCCGCCCGGGTGAGAGCGGCACGGACCAGGCGTTCCGGCAGGAGTTCCCGGTCCGGGTAACCGGAATGGAACGCGATGACATCGTTCGCCGTGCTGCGCATCGCGGCCGAGGCGGGGCGCAGCGGAGCCTGGGGCGCTCGCAGCGCCGCCGTCTGCCAGCCGTAGTCCGAGGGGCGCGCGGTCCTCACGGCCCGCACGAACGTCCCGACGCCGGGCCGGCTCTCGATCAGTCCCTGCGTTGCGAGGGCTTGTAGTGCCTTCTGCACGGTCACCGGGCTGGCCTGGTACTCGGCCACCAGGGACCGGGTGGACGGCAACCGGGATCCCGGTGCGGCTCCGGCGATCCATTCCTTCAGTCGCGCCGCAATCCGGGAACTGCTATCGTTGTTCATGAGAGACAATAGTAGCGCTACTAGGCTGATTCGCCCAGTGGTATCGTCCAAGCCGGTTACCGGCCTGTGGTGGGGCCTCCTCGGAGTAGCGGCATTCTCCTTCACTGTTCCGTTCACCCGGGTGGCGGTGGGCGGGCTGTCGCCGCTGTTCATCGGCTCCGGCCGGGCGGTGCTGGCCGCGGTCCTGGCGGCCCTTGCCCTCGCACTCACCCGTCAACGGCTTCCGCACGGTGTGCAGTGGGCGAGGCTCGCCGTGGTTGCCGGCGGCATCGTCATCGGCTTCCCGCTGCTCACCTCCTACGCGCTCACCACCGTTCCTGCCAGCCACGGCGCGGTGGTCATCGCCCTGCTGCCGGCCGCGACGGCCACCGCAGTGGTCCTGCGCAGCCGGGAACGTCCGCCGCGGGCCTTCTGGGCCATGACCGCCTTTGGAGCAGTCGCGGCGATCGGCTTCGCGTCTATGTCCGGCGGATCGGCGCAGGCCGGCGGGCTGGCGCAGGCCGGGGGCCTCGGAGAATTCCACGCGGCAGACTTGCTGCTCCTCGGCGCCGTGGTGGCCGCCGCCATCGGCTATGCCGAAGGCGGCCTGCTGGCACGCGAACTGGGCTCCTGGCAGACCGTCTCCTGGGCCCTGGTTATCGCATCGCCGCTCATGGTATCCCTGACGGCGCTGTCCCTGGCCCAGCAGCCGCCGGCCGCCACCCCGGTCCAGTGGGCCGCGTTTGCCTATCTGGGCATCGTCAGCATGTTCCTGGGCTTCTTTGCCTGGTACCGCGGTCTTGCCATCGGCCCCATGGCCCAGGTCAGCCAGATCCAGCTCATCCAGCCGGTCCTGAGCATTTGTTGGGCCGGACTCCTGCTGGGCGAGGCCCTGGGCTGGACGACCCTCATCGGCGGCCTGGCCGTCATCCTCTGCGCCGGCGCCGCCGTCCGGGTCCGGCTCAGGCCGGCGCCCGCGCCGCCCCGCATCTCCGCCATAAAGTTACTTGAGCCTGCAAAGGATTAGACCCATGTTCATCCCAGCGCACTTCGCAGCCCGCCCCGAAGCCATCCATGACCTCCTCGTCCGGCCCGCCGCGGCCAACCTCGTCACCATGACCTCCCAAGGCATGATCGCCACGCTGCTGCCCTTCATTCATGGGCCCTCCATCGGTGAACACGGCGCCCTGCACGGGCACCTGGCCCGGAACAATCCGCAATGGTCCGAGCCCGCCATCGGAGAATCACTCGTCATCATCCAAGGCGCGGACGCCTATGTTTCGCCCTCCTGGTACGCCTCGAAGGCCGAACACGGACGCGTTGTTCCCACGTGGAACTACTCCACGGCCCATGTGTACGGCACCCTGGTCATCCACGACGATCCGGTGTGGCTCGGCAACCACGTCAGGCGGCTGAGCGGGCTCCACGAAGCCGGGTTCGAGAAGCCGTGGTCCGTGGATGATGCGCCGGAGCGCTACATCGCCGGGCAGCTGCGCGCGACCGTCGGCATCGAACTGCTCATCACCCGGATTGAGGCGAAGACCAAGCTCAGCCAGAACCGGAGCGGGGCCGACGTCGACGGCGTTGTGGCGGGACTGCGCGCCCGCGGGCAGGCCGAGTGTGCCGCCGACGTGGAACGGGCGAATCCGAACCGGGACGCCTGCCGCGGCTAGAAACGTGGCTGGGAACGCGGCCGTCACCGCGGGGCGACAGGTCTGGGCTACGGTGCCGGTGCCTTGGGTGCCGGTGCCTTGGGTGCCGGTGCCTTGGGTGCCGGTGCCTGGACCATGGATGCCGGTGGCGCGGGGAAGGGATCCGCCCGGTACAGCGGGGCCACGGCCACCATGTAGTTGGCCCACTGGGGGCCAGCGAGCATGTACCCGTCAAGGTTCTTGTAGTACGTGCCGTTGATGACGAGGTCCCGGCCGAGCCGCCCTTGGCCTTCCACGGTGTCGCCGAAGAAGGAGGCGGTGGCGATGCCCGTGGTGTAGCCGACCACCCAGGTGGAGCCGTTGGTGTTGTTGGTGCCGGTCTTGGCCGCGACGGGCACCACGTTGTGGACCTTCGGTTGGATCCAGTAACCGGAGCCGACTTTCATCATGTCCTGCAGCACGGAGTTAACGCCCCGGGCGACCTCGGGTTTGACGGCGGCCCGGCACTCGCTGGTCTGGGCCGGGTACTTCTGTCCGGAGGAGTCCGTCACGGCCGCAATGGCGATCGGAGCGCAGTACCTGCCATCGTTCGCGAAGGTGGCAAAGGCATTGGCCAGGACGAGCGGTGCCACACCGATGGCGCCCAGCAGGTTGCCCAGCTGGTGCATGTTGATCTGGGCGTTGTCCAGGCCGCTGTGGAGGCCCACGGTGTCCACCATTTTCTGGATGCCGCAGAAGTCCAGCTGTGCGGCGGACGCGAAGGTTGCTGTGTTGATGGAGTTGTAGAGGCCGTAGTTGACGGGCATTGGGCGGTAGTAGCCGAGGTCGTTGTTCTGCAGGTCCAAATCGGCGCCCAGCCCCGCGTTCATCTGCGCCGTGCTGTAGCCACCAAGTACCCTCCCGCAGCTGGATCTCCACGGAAATCCGACCGGGTACACGCGGCGGGAGGCATCCACCACGCCGGTGATGGACTTGCCCTCGTTAAGCCATTGCGCGAAGGTGAAGGGCTTCATGGTGGACCCGGGCTGGAAGCCGCCGGCGCCGTTGAGGTCGTTGCCGTTGGCATCCTTGGCATCCACGTTGAAGTTCAGCTGGGTGTCGAACTTCCCCGGTTCGGGCAGGTACACAGTGTTCTGCGCCATGGCGAGGATCCTGCCCGTGCCCGGTTCCACCGAGACCATGGCCGAGCCCCATTTGTCAGGATTCGCGCCAGCCGTCGCGTCCACCTGCGCCTGGGCCACCGGCTGCAGCCGGCTGTCCAGCGTGGTGGTGATGGTCAGGCCGCCGCGGTAGAGGAAATTCCTCCGCTCCGTGAGGGAGACCCCGTACACGGGGTTGTTCAAGATCAGGTGGGAGACGTAGTCGCAGAAGTACACCGCCATCACGGCGTTAGCGCAACCCTGCCTCGCGGGCGTGATCTTGAGGTCGACGCCCGTGGCGATGGCGGCGTCGTACTCTGCTTGTTGGATCATGTCCTGCTCAAGCATGTCGGCCAGCACGCGGTTGCGGCGGCTGAGCGAGAGTTCGGGATTGACGGTGGGGTTGTAGAGGCTGGGGCTGTTCACCAGGCCCGCGAGCAGGGCCGACTGCGGCAGGGTGAGGTCCTTGGCGGAGGTGCTGAAGAAATACCGGGCCGCGGCCTCAATCCCATAGGCGTCCCGGTGAAAGAACACAATGTTGAGGTATCCCTCAAGGATCTGGTCCTTGGTGTATCTCTTTTCGAGTTCGAGGGCGAGCTTGATTTCGCGGACTTTGTCGCCGACGGATTTCTGCCCGCTGAGCACCACCAGATCGCCCCGGTCAGCTGAAATCCGTGATTCGTTGAGAACATTGGTGACATACTGCTGCGTCAGCGTGGAAGCGCCCTGTCTGCCGTTCTTGGTCAGGTTGTAGCTCAGCGCGCGGACAATTCCCTGGGTGTCCACGCCGTTGTGCTCGTAAAAGCGGCGGTCCTCGACGGCGACAATCGCCTGCCTGATGTAGGGCGAGATTTGATCAAGGGAAACTTTAACGCGGTTCTCCGCGTAGAAACTGGCAATCAGCTGGCCGTCCGAGGCAAGGACCTTTGTTGACTGCGCCGGCGCATTGACCTCGAGTTCAGCGGGAAGGGTATCAAAAAAGGACACGGAACTTCCCACAGTGGCTTGCGTAAAAGCGACAGCAGGAAGGAGGAGGCTGGCGGCCAGAACACCGCACAGAGCACTCACCATGAAAAAGCCGAACACCCCGCCAAGGGTTGCGGCAAGACCAAGCTTCGGTCGGTTCTTTCGCACCATCTTTTTCCCCGCCATCACGAGTCCGACGATGCTTTAGGATACGCCGGAATTCCGCTTTGTATATAGCGTCTTGACGGGCAGTAGCGGACCGGCCCGGCCCGGTGCACACTTAGCGTGTGAAGCCGTTTCTCCTGCTTGCATCCCGTGCCCAGGATGCCGCCGCCGAGGAAGAATATCGGGCATATCTGCGCTTTGGCGGACTGGCTCCGGAGGAGCTGCAGCGCATCCGTATGGAGGCCGCTCCCTTGCCGGAGCTCGATCTTCAGGACTATTCCGGCGTGATCGTGGGCGGCAGCCCTTTCACCTCGAGCGACCCGCCGGAGCACAAGAGTGAGACTCAGAAGCGCGTGGAATCCGATCTGGCCCGGCTGTTGGACCGGATCGTGGCTGCGGACTTCCCGTTTCTGGGCGCCTGCTACGGCGTCGGAACCCTCGGCCTGCACCAGGGGGCCCTGATCGACAGGACGTATGGGGAAGGGCTCGGCGGGGTGACCATCAAGCTGACCGCCGAGGGGGTCCGTGACCCGCTCCTGGCGGGCCTCTCCGAACGGTTCACCGCCTTCACCGGCCACAAGGAGGCCTGCACCGTCCTGCCGGGCCATGCGGTGCTGCTCGCGAGTTCCGCCGCCTGCCCGGTGCATATGTTCCGCATCAAGGAGAACCTCTACGCCACCCAGTTCCACCCGGAGGTCGACGCCGATGGGCTCGTCACCCGGATCGACACCTACCGCCACGCCGGCTACTTCCCGCCCGAGCGCGCGGAACAGCTCATGGCGGACGCCCGGAAGTTCACCGCCACCGAGCCGATGAAGATCCTCAGGAACTTCACCGCACGGTACGCCCGCTGAGGGGCGCACGCAGAAAGGCACGCCATGGCAAAGCTCATCTACACGGGAATCACGTCCCTGGACGGCTACATTGCCGACGCGGACGGCAACTTCGACTGGAGCATGCCGGACGAGGAAGTGCACGCCTTCGTCAACGAACTGGAGCGGACCGTGGGCACCTACCTCTTCGGGCGCCGGATGTACGAGGTGATGCTCGCCTGGGAGACCCTCGAGTTGGACGGCGAGCCGCCCGCCATGCGGGACTTCGCCGGCTTGTGGAGGTCGGCGGACAAGATCGTGTACTCCACCACCCTGGACACGGCCCCCAGCGCCAGGACCAGGATCGAGCGCAACTTCGACGCCGGCGCCGTCCGGCAGCTGAAAACGACGGCGGCCCGCGACCTCGCCATCGCCGGCCCGGCGCTCGCCGCCCATGCCATCCGGGCGGGCCTGGTGGACGAATACCACCAGTTCCTCACCCCCGTTGTGGTGGGCGGCGGCAAACGCTTCCTTCCCGACGGCGTCCGCCTAGGGCTCGAGCTGCTGGACGAACGCCGCTTCCGCAGCGGCGTGGTCTACCTCCGCTACGGCGCGCGCGGCTGACTGCCTACTTCATGGTCGCGGTGTCGATCACGAAGCGGTACCGCACATCGGATGCGAGGACGCGCTCGTAGGCCTCGTTGATCCTGTCCGCCGGGATGACCTCGATCTCCGCGCCGAGGCCGTGCTCGGCACAGAAGTCGAGCATTTCCTGGGTTTCGCGGATGCCGCCGATTGCCGACCCTGCGAAGGACCGGCGCCCCAGGATCAGGGAGAACACGTTCACGGGGAGCGGTTCGGCAGGCGCACCAACGTTCACCAGGGCGCCGTCGAGGGACAGCAGCTGCAGGTAGGAACTGATGTCGATCGGGGCGCTGACGGTGTTGATGATCAGGTCGAACGTGCCCGCGAGCGTCTCGAAGGTCCCGGCGTCGCTGGTGGCGTGGAAGTGGTCCGCGCCCAGCTGCAGGCCGTCTTCCATCTTCTTCAGGGACTGGGACAGTACGGTGACCTCGGCGCCCATGGCGTGGGCGATCTTGACGGCCATGTGGCCCAGTCCGCCGAGCCCGACGACGGCGATTTTCTTTCCGGGGCCGGCGCCCCAGTGCCGCAAGGGGGAGTAGGTGGTGATGCCCGCGCACAGCAGGGGAGCCGCGACGTCGAGCTCCAGGGCATCCGGGATCCGGACCACGAAGTCCTCGGTGACCACCACGTGGGTGGAGTAGCCGCCCTGGGTGATGGTGCCGTCGCGGTCCACGGCGCCGTAGGTGCCGGTGTTTCCGGCGAGGCAGTACTGCTCCTCGCCCTTGAGACAGTTGGCGCATTCGCGGCAGGAGTTGACCATGCAGCCCACACCCACGCGGTCGCCGAGCTTGTGGCGGGTGACTTCGGAGCCGACTTCGGTGGCGATGCCGGCGATCTCGTGGCCCGGGGCCAGCGGGTACTGCTGCGGTCCCCATTCACCACGGACGGTGTGGATGTCCGAATGGCAGATGCCGGCAAACTTGATCTCGATCAGGACGTCGTGCGGGCCGACGTCGCGGCGTTCAATGGTGGTGGGGATGAGGTCCTCGGTGGCGGACGGTGCTGCATAGGCGTTGGCGGTAAGCATAAGTCTCTCCAGAGTGGTCGTGAGTAGTTCAGCGTAAATCAGGGGCGGACAAGGACTTTGAGGGCTTCGCGGCCGGCCATGGCGCGGTAGCCGGAGGGGATGTCGTCAAGGCTGACGGTGTGGTCGAACATCCGGCCGGGCTCGATCCGGCCCTCAAGGATATCGGGCATGAGTTCCTCGATGTAGGCGCGGGCGGGGGCCACTCCGCCGCTCAGGGTGACGTTGCGCATCACGGTCCCGAAATCCGGGGGGGCCTGGCTGTACTGGGCCGCGCCCACCCGGCCAATGGCACCGCCGTCGCGGACCACGGCGATCGCGGTGTTGATGGCATCCTGCGTTCCGACACACTCCAGCACGGCGTGGGTGCCGTCGCCGCCGGTGAGCTCGTGCAGGCGTTCGATGCCCTCCTCGCCGCGTTCGGCAATCACCTCGGTGGCGCCGAATTCGCGGCCCAGGTCCGTGCGGTCCTTGTGCCGGCCCATGAGCAGGATGCGTTCGGCGCCGAGCCGCTTGGCCGCGATCACGGCGGACAGGCCCACCGCGCCGTCGCCGATCACCGTCACGGTGGTGCGCGCGTTCACGCCTGCCGTGACGGCGGCGTGGTGGCCGGTGCAGAGCACATCGGAGAGTGTCAGCAGGGAGGGAAGCAGCGCCGAATCCTCGGCGACGGGCAGTTTCACCAGGGTGCCCTGCGCCTGCGGGACGCGCACGGCTTCGCCCTGGCCGCCGTCGAGCGCGTGTCCCCAGCCCCCGCCGTGACGGCAGGAGGTCTGCAGGCCCTCGCGGCAGAAGTCGCACGTGTTGTCCGACCAGACGAAGGGCGCCACCACCAGATCTCCGCGCTTGAGCCCTTGGACCTCCGAGCCGAGCTCCTCCACGATGCCCAGGAACTCGTGGCCCATGCGCCGGCCGTGCCCGGAGTGCGGCATGGAGCCGTACGGCCACAGATCGCTGCCGCAGACGCAGGAGAGCACAACCCGGACCACCGCATCGGTGGCTTCCTTGATGGCTGCGTCGGGCACGTTCTCCACGCGCACATCCCCAGCTCCGTACATCACTGTTGCTCTCATGGGATTTCCTTTCGTGTCTGTCTTCAAGAAAACAGGAACCCTGCCCGGGGCGGGAGTCCCTGCTGGTCCGGGTACTGGCAGTACCCCTCTGGCTGCCGGCTGGTCATCCCCGCCGTGCAGGATGCAGGCTCAGGCTGGCGGCGGTGGTCAGGACCAACAGCCCGACGGCGGCCAGCAGGCTGATGCGGAGACCGTCCGGGAAGCCGTGGTGGGCGATGAGGGTTCCGAAAACCGCGATGGCCAGGCGCCGCCCAGCTGCCGGCACGTGTTCAGTCCGCCGCTCGTCGCCCCCGCGAGCTGAGCCGGGACGCTGTCCAGGAGCAGCGCCGTCATGGGCGGGATGGACAGCGAACCGCCGAGCCCCACCGGGATCATGAGCACCGCCAGGAGCGGGGTCGGCGCCTCCGCCGCGGCCAGGGCGATGGCCAGCAGGCCTGCCGCCATGAGGGCCTGCCCGACGGCGATGGGCACCTTGGGGCCGTACCGTGCGGCGATCCTGGCCGAGAGCAGGTTGGTGAAGGCCACCAGCGCGGTCATCGGCAGGAACGCCAGCCCCGTCTCCAAGGCGGACAGGCCCCTGTTTTGCTGCAGGTACAGGCTGAGCAGGAACACCAGGCCGTAGAAGGCCACGGTGAAGGCGAAGCCCACGGACATGGACACCGCCACGGGCCTGGAGCGGAACATGTCCAGGGGCAGCATCGCGTGGGAACCGCGCGCCTGGGAGAGCAGGAAGGCGAGCAGCGCCGCCGTCGCGATCCCCAAGGACGCCAGCACGTGGGGTGCGTCGAAGCCCGCGGCGCCGCCCTCGATCACCCCGTACGTCAGCGCCCCCATGCCAAGGACCGCCGCCGCCTGGCCCGTCCAGTCGAAGGGGACCGTCTGCCGGGGTGAGCGCGGTATGCGGCTGAGCAGGAACAGGGCTACCAGGCCGACGGGCAGGTTGATGAAGAAGATGGACCGCCAGCTGGACAGGGCCAGGAAGCCGCCCAGCACGGGTCCGGCCGCCGAGGCCACCGCTCCGCCCACCGACCACACCGCGATGGCGCGGGCCCGCCGGGCCGGATCCGGGAAGGCCTCGCGGATCAGGGCGAGGGAGGCCGGCATCATCAACGCCGCTCCCGCGCCCTGCAGGAAGCGCGCCGCCACCAGCCAGCCGAGCGAGGGCGCCAAGGCGCAGGCGGCCGAGGCAGCGACGAAGACGAGGAGCCCGGCGGCAAAGCCTTGGCGCGCGCCGATCCGGTCTGAGAGCGTGCCGCCGAAGAGCAGCAGCGCGGCGAACATGAGCGTGTAGCTGTCCAGGACCCACTGCAGCCCGGTCATGCCGCCGCCCAGTTCCTGGCCGATCACCGGCAGGGCAACGTTGACCACCAGGGCGTCGAGGGTGATGACGAAGAAACCGAGCAGCGCGACGGCCAAGGCGGCACCCGGACTGGAAACGTGTGGGCTGGAAGCGGCCGCTGCTGCCGGGGCAGTTGGACGGCGTGAGGTGAGGAAAGCGGGCACAGGCGTTACTCCTTGGCTGCTGGGGTCATCTGTGGGGCGGGGCATCATCCAGACAACCCTGAAGTCTCTTTGCGGGGGAGGGACTGTTGATACAGGTACCGGCAGGCCCTCCCACCGGCCCCGGAAAGCCTCTAGCGTTGACTGGGTGGACAACCGCAACGAGATTCGTGAGTTCCTGGCCTCCCGGCGGGCCAGGATCGGCCCCGAGCAGGCCGGGCTGCCCGCCTATGGCGGGAACCGGCGCGTGCCCGGGCTTCGCCGCGAGGAAGTGGCACTCCTTGCGGGGGTGAGCATCGACTACTACATCCGGCTCGAGCGGGGGAACCTGGGCGGCGTTTCCGAAAGCGTGCTGGAAGCACTGGCCCGGGCCCTGCAGCTGGATGAGGCCGAGCGCTCCCATCTGATGGACCTCGCCCGGGCCGCGGGCACCACCACGAGGCAGCGCCGCGCTCCCAGGCAGCAGCAGGTCCGGCCAAGCGTGCAGTTCACCCTGGACGCGATCACGGGCGCCGCGGCGTTCGTGCGCAACGGACGACTGGACGTCCTCGGCGCCAACAAGCTGGGCGAAGCCCTCTATTCGGAGCTGTACAGCGATCCGCAGCGGCCGGTGAACCATGCCCGGTTCACCTTCCTGAACCCGCGCGCCAAGGCGTTCTACCCGGACTGGAACCGTGCGGCGAACGACACCGTGGCGATCTTGCGTACCGAGTCCGGGCGCGACCCCTACGACCGCGGCCTGACCGAGCTGATCGGTGAGCTCTCGATGCGCAGCGAGGAGTTCCGCACCCGGTGGGCGGCGCACAACGTGCGCCAGCACCGCACCGGGCTCAAGCACTTCCACCACCCCGTGGTGGGCGACGTCCACCTGATGTTCGAGGCATTGGACCTTGCAGCCGACCCCGGGCTCTCGCTGCTGGTCTACACCGCCGAACCCGGTTCCGCCACCGAGGAAAAGCTCCGGCTCCTGGGCAGCTGGGCGGCGACGTCGGGGCAAGCGGTGACCCCGGAACGGGCCGCCCAGCCGGAGCAGACCCAGCCACTCGAAAAGGCGAGCAGCGCCGACGAAGCCTGACGCCGCCGTCGGGCCCCAAATCCACCATCAAGAAGGAAGAACGAATGGAAATCCAAGCCAAGAGGCCAAGCAACAAAGGACCGGCGGAGATGTTCACCGGCGAGGTCTGGTTCGACGTCATCGCCAAGGGCGAGGAACCCTCGCGGCTGCGCGTGAACCACGTCCGCTTCGCGCCCGGAGCCCACACGGCCTGGCACAGGCACGCCAACGGGCAGACCCTGCACGTCACGCAGGGCATCGGCCTGGTTCAGTCGCGCGGCGGTGAGGTCATCGAGATCCGCCCCGGTGACACGATCTACACGCCGCCGGGCGAGTGGCACTGGCACGGCGCGGCACCGGAGCACTTCATGAGCCACTTGGCCATGTGGGAAGCCCTCGGCGAAGGGCAGGACGGGCCGGAAACCGAGTGGGGCAAGCACCTCAGCGACGGGGAATACGGCAGGAACTAGGAGGCCGGTGCGCTGTTACCGCACGGGCCTCCTCGCGAGCTGGGCGGCTACTTCTTCGCCAGGAACCCCAGCAGAGCTTCGTTGATCTCGGCGCCGTGCGTCCACAGCAGGCCGTGTGGGGCGCCGTCGATCTCCACATACTCGGCGCCGGGAAGGGCCTCGGCGAACCTGCGGCCGGTGATGTCGATGGGGAGGATCCTGTCCTCGGTGCCGTGCACGATCAGTGCGGGAACGTCGATCCGGGGGATGTCGGCACGGAAGTCGGTGAGCCACGTCGGCTGGGCGGCCACCGAGGCGAAGGCCCCGGACTGAGCCGCGAGGTTCCAGCTGGCGTTGACGGCTTCCTGGCTGAGCCGCGGCGTTCCCAGGAAGGCGTTGCTGTTGTAGAAGTTCTCGAAGAACTCGGTGAAGAAGGCGTAGCGGTCCGCCGTGACCGCCGCCGTGAGGCCATCGAACACGGACTGCGGAACGCCCGCGGGGTTGTCCTCGGTCTGCAGGAGGAACGGCTCCAGGGACCCGAGGAACACGGCCTTCGCCACCCGGGCCGAGCCGTAGCTGCCGAGGTAGCGGGCAACCTCGCCGGTGCCCATGGAGAAGCCCACCAGCACGGCGTTGTTCAGGTCCAGCGTGGTCAGCAGCGTGTTGAGGTCCGCGGCGAAGGTGTCGTAGTCATAGCCGACGGCGGGCTTGCTGGACTTGCCGAAGCCGCGGCGGTCGTAGGTGATGACGCGGTAGCCGGCGCCGAGCAGGGCGGCCGTCTGCTTTTCCCAGGACGAGCCGTCCAGCGGGTAGCCGTGGATGAGGACCACCGCCTGGCCGCTGCCGTGGTCCTCGTAGTAGAGCTCGATCTTGGTGCTGTTTTCGTTTCCGACGGTGATGTAAGCCATGACGGCGGTCCCTTCGACGCTGTGGGTGTGATCGATCTGTGGCGCTGACATCCACTATAGGGAGGGTGGGCGCGTCCCCAGGCGTTCTCTGTTGCGGCTCCCACTCAGACCGTCTACAGCTCGCGGGCTGCCACCGCCGAGGCGAGCATGGCTCCTGCGGCCGCGACGGCGTCGATTACCGGAACGCCTAGCCTGTGGCGGAGAACGTCAGCCATGCCGATGCTGGTCAGGCCGGTGCTCGCCTCAACGATGACATCGGCTCCGGCATCTACCAGCATGTGGGCAGTGGCGAGAGCCTCGAAGATGCCGGTGGGCATGAGGAACCCATCGGGCGTCTCCACGCTTTCGGGCCCGTCAATCAACAACATGCGTTCGCCCAGGAGCTCAGAGATGGGGCCCGGTACCTGGTGCTTCAAACCAAGGACGCCCACCCCGCCGCCGAATGCCAGGGCTGCTGCGGCGGCGGCGGAACCGGCACCGATCACCGGAATGTCCACGAGGGCGCGCGTTTCGGCCAGCCCGGGGTCGGCGGCACAGCTGATGATCAGGGCGTCGACACCGCCGGCCATTTCCAGGGCGATCTCCACCACCTTTGGCACGGCGGCCCTGAGCGACTCTTCGTTGTAAACCCCGGATGGCTGGTCAGGGATGCAGCGGGTGGTGACGTCGAAACCGAAAGTATTCTGCAGCAGCCTTCCATGGGTGTGTAGCAGACGCCGGTCCGACGTCGTCAATGCCCGGATAAGTCCTACACGCATGATTCGTGCCTCCCCCGAATAGATTCTGCACTCAACGTTAGCCAGACATTGTTTCCTGCCGTTTGCCGGAAGATGACGGCACAAAATACGGGGACGCGTGACCAATGCGGGGAAGCCTCAGAAATTTCCAAGGTCTTTGGTTGATGCTTCGTGGTGCGGACCAATGATGGTCGCGCGCGGTCTTGGGGACTCCGAGGAGGATCTGATGAAATACGCGCTTAGCGTCCGCAGCGCTCTGGCGGTGGCAGTTGTACTTTTGGCGGGGCTTGTCAGTCTCGGTCCTGCCGACGCCGCGACCACGGCCCCGACCTTTAGCAGAAGCGATTATCAGCAGCTTGGGAACAATCACGTCGCTGCCGACTTCAACGGGGACGGGAAGGCAGACATCGCGGGGCAGGGGGCGCAGTCCGCCGCGGTCCTCCTGAATGCCGGTGACGGGACATTCGGAGCCAGAGCCGAGTACGCCGTCGCGGATTTCACCCAGGATCTTGCCGCAGCCGACTTCAACGGCGATGCGGCACTGGATCTGATGGTCACCATTAACAATCCGCAGACCAGTCTGTCCCTGTTAACCGGCAAAGGCGACGGTACCTTCAACGCGGCCATCAACTTCCCCAACACGTCCGGCCTGGACGCTCCCACAATCGTCGCGACTGATCTCAACAACGACGGCAAATCCGACGTCGTCGTCGGCCATCAGATCGCCTGTTTCACCGCGCCGTGCGTGGTGGGGAGGACAATCAGCGTGATGCTCGGAAACGGGAACGGAACCTTCCAGCCGTCACGGGAGATCGACATCGGGACGGAGTCGGCGAAAATCGCGGTGGGCGACTTCAACCGCGACGGTATCAAGGACCTCAGCATTGCCAGTTCACGCGCGCGGGTGGTGAACCTGCTCGGCATCGGGGACGGAACGTTTATTCAGCAGCCGACGCTCACGCTGATTGCGGAGAACAACCTCGGCATGGACGCCACCGATGTGGACGTCGCCGATTTCAACCGGGATGCCATTGAGGACCTGGTGGTGGCTGTAGCGCTCAACGGGAGCAAGACAGCGGTCCTGCTCGGCAACGGAAACGGAACTTTTGGCCAACCGCTGCTCCTGCAGGAGCCGGGGCTCCGCGTCCCCCAGTTCCAAGCGGTGGCCGACTACAACCTGGACGGTTTCCTGGACCTGGCCCTTAGCCTTGGGAACGGCACCGACGGCCTGATGGAGATCCGCAACGGCAACGGCGACGGCACCTTCCAGACGCCGGTGATGTTCCTGGTGCCGCCTTCGGGGTCCAGCATCGGCGGCTTCGCCATCATCCCGGCCGATTTCAACGCCGACGGCAAGGTGGATCTCGCGCTGGGAGTTGTGGGAGCGGCTCCTTCCTTCGCCGTTTTGCGGAACACGACAGGGGTCACGCCGCCCCCTACACCCGCCGCACCGGCGTTGCTGACCCCGGCGCAGGGTGCAAGCCCCCCGCAGCCGGTGTTCTTTGATTGGTCCGACGTCACCGCTGCCACGTCTTACCGCATCCAGATCGACGACTCCAGCACCTTCACTGCGCCCATCGTGGTGAACCAGGTCGTGACGGCGTCGCAGTTCACCGCTCCAGTGCTGGGTGCACAGCAGCACTGGTGGCGGGTACAGGGAATCAACTCGGCCGGGACGGCCGGCGCATGGTCCACGGTGCGCCAGTTCACCCCCCAAGCGGCGGCACCGACGCCGGCCCTCTCCGCGCTCTCCGTGAGCCCGTCCACCGTAGTCGGGGGCAACGGATCCCAGGGAACAGTCACCCTGACCGCGGCCGCGCCCTCGGGCGGATTCGTGGTCGCGCTGTCGAGCAGCAGCACCTCGGCTACGGTTCCGGCGAGCGTAACCGTGCCGGCCGGGGCGACGAGCGCCGGCTTCACGGTCTCCACAAGCCCCGTCACGACGTCGACGGCGGTAACCATCACTTCGAGTGCCGGAGGAATCACTCGCACGGCAACCCTGACCGTCACACCGCAGCCGGTAACAGCAACGCTGACCGTCACGGCGACAGGGCGCTCCGGTGAGAGCATCACCTCCACCCCGGCCGGCATTAACGTACCGGTAGGCAGCAGCGGTTCGGCGTCCTTCGCCGTGGGGACCACCATTACCCTCAGAGCCACCAACAACCGGGACGTCGTGTGGTCCGGAACGTGCTCAAGCGGCGGAAACAAGACGAAGACCTGCACTTTCACGATCAACGGCAGTGCCACCGTCACTGCCAACGTGCAGTGACGCCCTGACAGTGACGCCCTGATACGGACCGCGCCGAACACCGGTTGACGTCCGATTGTTCGGCCACGTCCTTGGGGAGTCCAGGCTCTGGTACGTGATCAGCTAGGGCTCCAGCCCTACCTGATCGCGATAGCCTGAGGCTGGCTTTGCCCAGGATCTGCCCGAACGGAAGAGGATTTCCACATGATCACACGCGCCGACGTCGATGAAGCAAGCACCCGCATCGCGGGGAAGGTCCGCCGCACGCCGGTGATCGAGGTGGATCCGGGGAGCTTCCCCGGACAGGTGTGGCTCAAGTGCGAGTTCATGCAGCACACCGGCACGTTCAAGGCGCGGGGGGCTTTCAACCGGGTGTTGGCCTGCCGGGAACGTGGTGAGCTGAAGGACGATGTGGGCATCGTGGTGGCCTCGGGCGGCAACGCGGGCCTGGCGAACGCATACGCCGCCTCACAGCTGGGCGTGCCCGCCACCGTGTTTGTGCCCGAGACCGCGCCAGCCGTGAAGGTCAAGAAGCTCGGGGCCATCGGGGCCAAGGTGGTCCAGCACGGGGCCGAGTATGCAGAGGCCTACGAGGCCGCGATGGCATACGCCGCCGAAACCGGTGCAGTCTACTGCCACGCCTACGACCAGCCCGAAATTGCTGCCGGGGCCGGCACCATCGGCTCAGAGCTGCTGGAGCAGCTGGGCGAGGTGGACACCGTGGTGGTGGCCGTGGGCGGCGGCGGGCTCATGGCAGGCGTTGCGGCCGCCGTCGAGGGCAGGGCACGGGTGGTCGGTGTTGAGCCGGCCAATGCTCCCACCCTCCATTCAGCCCTGGCGGCAGGGACGCCTGTTGACGTTCCCGTGTCCGGGGTCGCCGCGGATTCCCTGGGGGCCCGGCAGATCGGGCGGGCCGGTTTCGAAGTCGCCATCCGCACCGGAGTCCGCACCGTGCTGGTCTCCGACGACGACATCGTTGCGGCCCGCTCCCTCCTGTGGGAGAAGTACCGCGTCATCGTGGAGCACGGGGCTGCGACGGCTTTCGCCGCCCTTCACTCCGGCGCCTACGTCCCGGAGGAGGGGGAACGCGTGGCCGTGATTCTCTGCGGCGCCAACACGGACCCCGCCACGGTCTGAAACCAGAAGCGAAAACGACGGCGGCACCGGAGTGCCGCCGTCGTGCGTCAGCAGCGGTGCGTTAGCCGAGGATCTCCAGCACCAGCCCGCATGCACTGGGCACCGGCTGGATGATCTCCGCGCGGGAGGATTCGGCCAGCCGGCGGGCCGTTGCGCTCAGCGGCCCGCCGGCGATGATGACTGCCCCGGCGCCGTCCGTCTCCGAGGACTCCCGGACGGCGGCAGCGAGTTCCTGGTACTGCTGCTCGGGGTCGGCGGCCAGCACCAGTGGCTCCGAGGGAGTCAAGCGGACTCCCGCGAACCATTCCGACTTGCCGTGTGTGGCGACCAGCTTGGCCAGGGAACCGGCCAGCAGCGGAGTGCTCGTCGCCATGCCGAAGCTGCGGTTGCTCCGTGATGCCGCGTGGATGGAAGCCTGGCCGATGCCGACGACGGGAATGGCCAGCTCTTTGCTGAGCTGCTCCCGGCCGGGGTCCCCGATGGCGGCGACGATCACCGCCACCACGTCTCCGCCAGTCTGCCCCGCAAGGTAGTCCAGCACCGCGGTTCTGACGTGTGCCGCGGACTCGGCCAGCGACCCTGGATCGATGATCATCGCTGGCCCCGCCGCGGCCGTCAGACCGACGACGTCGAGCCCTTGCGGGGTGAGCTCAGCGGTGGCAAGCTCCGTCATCATCTCCGTGGTTTTCGCGTTCGTGTTGGGATTGACGAGCAGCACCGTGCCTCGACGGCCGGTGGCAGGCCCGGTACCCAAGGCGTCGGTGCCCAAGGAGTCAGTGCCCATAGATCGCGGCCTCCTCGTCGCCGGAGCCGGCGTCGGCATCTTCCTCAAGTGGCTTGCCGAAGGTTTCCGGCGGGAACTGAACCACCACTGCCAGGATGCAGAACAGGACTGCCAGCGTGGTGAACATGCCGGGCAGGCCGGACGAGTCGAACACGGCGCCGGAGATCAGCGGGAAGAGGCCGCCCGAGAGAGAGCCGGCAGCCAGGATGATCGAGGTGCCGAAGCCTCGGGTGCGGGTGGGGTACAGCTCCGGCGCGAAGAGCCAGATGGTGGTGTTCAGGATGATCACGGCGAAGTTGAACAGTGCGCCGAAGATGACAACCAGCACGATGTCGTTGGCCAGGAAGGCCATGGACAGGCCGGCAGCGCAGCCCAGGATGGCCGCCGCGGTGAGCACCTTCTTGCGCGGCAAGCGGCTGGCGAGGTAGGCCGCCGTCGCCGCGCCCACCAGGGAGCCGGACTGCATGATCAGGGTGAACCACAGGCTCGTGTTCACGGCGTAGCCGCGGGATACCAGGATCGTGGGCATCAGCGTGAGCATGGAGATCTGCGCTGCATAGGACATGCAGACGGCGATGCACAGCAGGACGGTCCGCTTGAGCAGCTTGCCGCGCAGGGCATCCTTCCAGTGGCCGGAGCTCTTCGCTTCGACGGGGTCGGGCACTGCGGTGATGAACTGCTCGGGATCGTTGATGGGGCCGGACAGTTTGTTGCGGGCCAGGCGTGTGATCACCAGGTTGGCCTCGTCGATCCGGCCCTTGGAGGCCAGGAAGCGAGGTGTTTCCGGGACGTACCTGCGGAAGAACATCACCAGCAGGGCCGGGATGAAGAGCAGGCCGAAGACCCAGCGCCACTTGTCCGGGCCGTCAAAGAGGGTGAAGACCAGGATGCCGAACGCCGGGGCCAGCATGTTGCCGAGCCCTGCCGCTGTCACGTTGATGAGTCCCACGGCCGTGCCGCGGTGCTTGGCGGCAAAGAACTCCGCCATCATGATCACGGCCACCGCGATCTCGCCGCCCAGGCCGAAACCCACCACAAAGCGTCCCGCCGCGAGGATGGGGTAGTTGGGCGCGACGGCGCACAACAGTGAACCGCCGGCGAAGATGATCAGGTTGATGACCAGCATCTGCCGGCGGCCGTACTTGTCCACGATCAGCCCGGTGGCCAGCCGGCCAAGGGCCGTGGCCGTGAACGTCATGGTGTTCAGTAGGCCGATCTCGGTGGCTCCCAGCCCCCAGGCCTGACGCAGAACGGGGCCGGTGATGCCCACGGCGTTCTGCTCGAGGGCGTCGAAGAAGACGCCCAGAAGGATCATGAAGACGATCTGGCGGTGGGCGCCGGTCACGCCGATCCGCTGGTACGCGCCTTCGATTTGTTTGGCCAGGGTTCCGGTCCGCGGTGATGCGGAGGCCTCCCGGGCAAGTTCCTTATCCACAGTGCGCTCCTTACTGAGCTCTGAAGGTATCGTCCGTGCCTCGCGGACGCATTCCATAATGCGGAATAGGATTATCACATTAAGGAATGTGACTCAGATTACACTTTGGTATCCCAAATGATCAAAGGTTTCCCAGGAACCCGATTGTGACCGCAGGGTCGCCGACCCTACTGGTCCACCCGCGCTGCCTCGCGGCCATTGAGCGGCTGGACCGGCCAGGAGGCGCATTCATTCGATGGACTCGAGCCGGCGTCGGCCGTCTTCACTAACCTTTCCGCTGCCGTAGCGCAACACATTCGAAAAGCGCACGATGGAAAGCACCAGACGGTAGCGGAAGGAAATAGCCGTGAACAGCGTTGTTGACAGGTCAGGAACGGACGCAGTGGGAATCGTCCTCAAGCAGCTCGAGTCATCCGGGGTGGCCCTGCTGGTGGGGACAGTCGTCGATCTTGCCGGCGTCACCCGGGCGAAGGGCATTCCGTTGCGCCGGCTGGCCGCCTTCCAGGACTCCGGGATGGGGGCCGCGCCGTCCTGGAACGTTTTCTGCGTGGACAACGGCATCGCCTTCACCCCCTCGATCGGCGTCGTAGGGGATCTCCGCCTCCGGCTGGACACCGGGCAGGTGCGCGTGGTGGACGACGGACTGGCCTGGGGGCCGGCCAACTTCCACAATCAGGACGGCACCGCGTCACCTCTATGCGCCCGGGGACGCCTTGCCGGCATCGTGGACAGTGCAGCGGAACAACGGCTGTTCCCGATGATGGGGACGGAACTTGAATTCACCCTGTGCACGCCCGACGGCGGCCGGCTGCCCAAGACCTCGTGGGCCGCCTACGGACTTCAATCAGTGGTGGCCCACCGCGAATTCCTGGTGGACCTGACAGCAACGCTGGAAAAGGCCGGTGTGGGGCCTGAACAGATCCACGCGGAATATGGCGAGGACCAGTTTGAGGTCTCCCTGGCCCCGGCCGCCCCGGTGGGGATGGCAGACGCGTGTATCCTGGCCCGCCTGCTGATCGGCATCGTTGCGGCGCGTCACAACATGACCGTTTCCTTCTCTCCGCTGCCATGGGTTGGAGGATCCGGCAACGGCGCGCACCTGCATCTTTCCCTGGCCAGGGAGGGCGGGACCTTGTTCGACGGCGGCGACGGCCCGCACGGGATCACCGCCGAAGGCGGCTCAGCGATCGGCGGGATCCTGGCCGGCCTGAACGACTTCATGGGCATTTACGCTGGATCCATCATTTCCGGCCAGCGGCTCCAGCCGGGGAGCTGGGCCGGTGCCTCCGCGTGCTGGGGGCTGGAGAACCGTGAGGCCGCCGTCCGCTTCCTCGCCGGAACGGCCGGCAACCCGCACGGCGCCAATGTGGAACTGAAGATCGTGGATCCCAGTGCCAATATCTACCTTGCGGCAGCGGCCCTGCTGGGCTCCGCGCTGGAGGGAATCCGGGCAAAGCTTCCGCTGCCCGCTGAGGTGGCAATCAATCCTGCTGAGAGCGCCGGATACGCAGCCATGGCGCTCAATAAGGAACAATCCACGATTCTCAAGGCACTCGAAAACTCGGCGCTGGCGGACCGGATCCTCGGCCCGGACATCGTGGAGGCTGTGGTTGCCGTCCGCCGCCATGAAGCCAAACAGTACGAAGACTCCACCGCGGCAGAAATTGCCGCCGCAGTTCGCTTTGCCTGGTCAGTCTGATCCCTCACAACGGAGCTGGACTTACGTTCCATGGGCAAGAGCCGGAGCCAAGCGGGAAGGTTTTGCCATGAGCTCGTTAGACCAGCCTGGTGACCTGGATATTCTGGCCGGGCTCGGCGGCGTCCCCGCCAGACTGGCGGACGCCATCAGCTCCATGCCCCTGGTGGATCATCACGTCCACGGGTGCTTCACGGGAACCGTGACGCGAAGCGAATTCGAACAGGCCATCAACGAAGGGTCCCCGGACCCGATTCCGGATTTCATGACCCAGTTCGACTCGCAGCTGGGCTTTGCCATCCGCCGGTGGTGCGCGCCCCTCCTGGGGCTGGCGCCGCATGCAACTGCCGACGAATACTGGGCGGCCCGCAGCAAGCTGGCCCCCGTGGAACTGAATCGTCTGCTGCTGCGAAAGGCGGGGGTGGAGCACTGGATCATCGACACGGGGTTCAGTTCCTCGGATATTTCCACGCCCGCGGAGATGTCCGAAGACTCCGGCGCGGGAAGCTCTGAAATCCTTCGGCTGGAACCGCTGGCCGAAACAGTGGCCGGCACAACGGAGTCCGGCTCCTCATTTGCCGCAGATTTCCGTGAGGCACTCAGGCAGGCGGCGCCCGCCGTCGTCGGCTTCAAGACGATTGCCGCCTACCGCTGCGGTTTTGACATCGACTGGTCGGACCCGGGTGACCCGCTGCTGGCGGAAGCAGTGGCACGGTGGAAGCAGGACACCCGCGGCGCACTGAGGATCCAGGACCCGGTGATCATTTCCTTCATCGTCCACGCCGCCGCCGAATACCGGCTGCCCATCCAGTTCCACGTGGGGCTGGGTGACCGTGACATGGACCTGCACCGCTCCAATCCCATGCTGCTACTGGGATTGCTGCGCCAGCCCGCATTGCATGGCACTCCCGTGATGTTGCTGCACTGCTATCCGTACCACCGGGAAGCGGGCTACCTGGCCCAGGCGTTCAACAACGTCTACTTCGATGTTGGCCTGAGCCTGAACTACGTGGGCGCCCGGAGCACTGGGATTGTGGCCGAGTCACTTGAGCTCGCCCCGTTCGCGAAGCAACTGTACTCCTCTGATGCCTTCGGCTTGCCGGAGCTCCATGTCCTGGGTTCGGTCCTCTGGCGGCGCTCCATGGCGCAAACGCTGGGGCGCTGGGTACGCCAAGAGGACTGGTCCGAAGCGGACGCCATCCGTGTGGCGCAGATGATTGCGTCCGGGAACGCCCGCCGGGTTTACGCGCTCGACGACGGGCCCTCCGGGGGCTGACGGAACCCGCATTGGCATAGCCGGCTCCTTTGGCTGCGAGGAGGCCCCAAGGGCATGACAAAGGGCGGTGGCACCGGGAATCCGGTGCCACCGCCCTTCATTTTTGGGGGGTGTGGAGGGTGGTTGCGGGGCCTACAGGACCTTTTCGAGGAACGAGCGGATGCGCGGGTTCGTGTTCGCTTCGGAGAAGAACTCTTCCGGCGGGAGGTCGGCGGCGATCTTCCCGCCGTCGATGAACACCACCCGGTCGGCCACCTTGCGGGCAAAGCCCATCTCGTGGGTGACCACCACCATGGTCATGCCGTCGGCAGCAAGGCCGGCCATGACGTCCAGGACATCATGGACCACTTCGGGGTCCAGGGCGCTGGTGGGCTCGTCGAACAGCATCACCTTGGGGTTCATGGCCACGGCCCGGGCAATGGCGATGCGCTGCTTCTGGCCGCCGGAAAGCCGGTTGGGGTAGACGTGCGCCCGGTGGGTCATGTTGACCTTCTCGAGCAGTTCCATGGCCCGGGCCTCGGCATCCTTCTTGCTGAGCTTCAGGACGTCCATCTGCGGAAGCATGATGTTCTTCAGTGCCGTCATGTTGGGGAACAGGTTGAACTGCTGGAACACCATGCCCATGCGGGAACGGAGGCGGTCCAGGTCAACCTTCGGTGCCAGGAGGTCCTCGCCGTCGAACACCACGTGGCCGGAGCTGGGCGTCTCGAGGAGGTTCAGGCAGCGCAGGAAGGTGGACTTGCCGCCGCCGCTGGGGCCGATGACGGCGACAACTTCGCCGGGCTCGATGGTGAAGTCGATGCCCTTGAGCACGTGGTGGTCACCGTAGGACTTGGTGATCTCTTTCGTTTCCAGGAGTGCCATTAGATGTAAACCGCCATCTTCTTCTCGATTGCGTTTGCGGCCATGCCGATGATGTTGGTGAGGATGTAGTACACCAGGCCGATGAAGACGTACACGGTCAGTGCATCGAAGGTGCGGGAAATGATGGTCTGGCCCACCAGGAACAGTTCGCTGATGGTCACGAAGGACACCAGCGCGGAGTTCTTGGTTAGGGAGACGAACTCGTTGCCGAGCGGCGGGAGCATACGCAGGAAGGCCTGCGGGATGATCACGTGACGCAGCGCCGAGGCGGAGCTCATGCCGCAGGAACGGGCGGCTTCCATCTGGCCCTTGTCCACGGACTGGATGGCGCCGCGGACGATTTCGGTGACGTAGGAGCCGCTGTAGAGGCCCAGCGCCAGGATGCCGGCCACCATCGGCGAGAGCTGCAGGCCCAGCTGCGGCAGCGCGAAGTAGATGAAGAACAGCTGCACGATGAACGGTGTACCGCGGACCACGGACACGTACACGTTTCCGATCCAGCGGATGGGCCGGAGGTGGGAAAGCCTGGCGAAGCCGCCCAGCATGCCGAACAGCAGGCTCAGGGCCAGCGAAAGGGCGATGATCTGCAGCGTGGTTCCCAGGCCCTGCATGAGCGGGCCCCAGGAGTTGGTGATCGAGGAGATGTTGAAGATGCCGCGTTCCTTGGCGGGACCGGTAGCCGTGCTGCTTTCGTCGCCGAACCACTTGGCGGAGGCCTTGGTGAAGTCGCCGGAGGACTGCATATCCTTCAGCGCCGCGTTGAACGCCTCGCGGATGTCCGAGTCGCCCTTCTGGAACGCGAAACCGTAGTTCTCGTTGGTCAGGCGCTCGCCGACCTGCTTCAGTCCGCCCTGCTCGTGGATGAAGTACCGGCCGCCGGGCTGCCCGGTGACCACGGCGTCGGCCTGGCCGAGCTTGACCGAGGAGAACATCTGGTCGTTGGTCTGGACCTGCACCAGCTCGGCCTGGGGCTGGTTCTGGCGTAGCCACTCGACGGACTTGGTGCCCACCTGCACGGCAACCTTCTTGCCGGCGAGGTCGGCCAGCGACTTCACAGTGTCATTGGCCGTGGAAACGAACATGCCCAGGCCGCCGGGGTAGTAGATCTCGGAGAAGTCCACTACCTTGGCGCGCTCGGCGCTGATGTAGATGGCGGAAGCGCCGACGTCGATCTGGTTTGCCTGCAGTGCCGGGACGATGTTGCCGAACGGCATCTGGACGAACTCGACGTTCTTGATGCCGGCCTTGGCGGCGAGATCCTTCACGACGTCGATGTCGAAGCCGATCTTGGTGCCGTTGGCATCGGTGAATTCAAACGGCGGGAAGGAGGCGTCGGTGCCGACCTTGAGCGTGGTCTTGCCGGCGCGGAGGTCTGCCATCTTGCCGGCCGACGGGGTAGGTGTGGCCGGGGTGGTCTCGGCGTGGGCTGCCGGTGCGGCCAGCCCGAGTAACGCGGCCAGAAGGGCTGCCGTCGTGGCAGCCCATCCGAAACGCGAGAATCGGTTCTTCATGTGTGCTCGTTTCTGGGGAGGGGAGGCGGTGAGCCGGCTACGCATGCCGGTTCCCGGTTCGTTCGGTGGCGATCGTGTGGATGAGGCGTGCAGCCGCGCGCGCCGTGCGGGAGTCGTCGTCGAACCTGGGGTTCAGTTCGACGACGTCGACGACGGCGAGCTTGGGGGAGCGGGCCAACTGGCGGCACACGTCCAGCACGACGGAGAGGGGAACCCCGTACGACGCCGGTGCGCTGACACCGGGGGCGACGTAGGCGGGGAGGACGTCGAGGTCGATTGTCAGGTACACGACGTCCACGGAATCGATGAAGTCCTGCGTGAACTGCCGGACCTGCTCGGTCCTGGACTCGGTGCATTCCTCGTCCAGAAGGTACTTGACGCCAAGATCACGCGCAGTCTGGAACAGGGCCTCGGTGTTGCCGGGCTGGCTGATGCCGAGCACCGTGTAGCTGAACCCGTGTCCCAGGGCGCGCTCGGCCTCGGCCACCTGCCGGAACGGGGTGCCCGAGGACGGGATTGCCTCGGGGCGCAGGTCGAAGTGTGCGTCCAGGTTGATGATGCCGATGCGGCGTCCATCGCTGAGCCGGCTGGCGCGGAGGCCCGTGTAGGTGCCGAAGGCGGTTTCGTGGCCGCCGCCCAGGATGACGGGCAGGTGGCCCGCGTCCAGGGCCTGGCGGACGGCCGCGCCGAGGCGCTCCTGGCCGTCCTCGAGGTTTCCGTCCTCAACGCTGGTGTCGCCAAGGTCGTGGACCAGAAGTTCCGCCGGCGCCGCCATGGGGGCGAGTGCCGAGCGGATGCTTGCGGGGCCGTCGACGGCGCCGACGCGGCCTTTGTTGCGGCGGACGCCTTCATCGCTGCGGAATCCCAGGATGGCGATCCCCGTGGTGCCGGCCTGGGCCGTGTTCACTGCGTGGTGCCAGCGCCGGTGTTCGGCGCCGGGGCCGTCGTCTCGACCTGTCCAGAGGTGCTGGATGGTGGGGTTGGTCATCGGGTTCCTTCTCCATGCCCGAGCGCCAGTGCGGCGTCGCGGGTGCTTGCTATGAGTTGCTTTTCGCGCCGGACCGCCCGGTCTGCCGGAGCCATGGTGCTCACGGCACCCAAGAGCTGGCCGCCGTCGTCGAACACGGGGAAGCTGACGCCCCAAACGCCCGCATCCACCGCCCCGTAGCTGAGTCCAAAGCCCCGGCCTTGGACGATCTGCAGCTCGTGGTTCAAGTTGTCCGCGTCCGCCTCGCTCAGTCCGAATTCCGCCACGATCCTGCTCTGCTCCCGGGGGTCCAGGTGCGCGAGCAGGGCCAGGGCGCTGGCGCCCTTGAGTAGGGGGAGCGAGCGGCCCGGGGAGTAACTGCAGCGAAGCATCTGGGGACCTTCGATGGCGTCCACGCACAGGGCTTCCGAACCACGGACCACCAGGTAGGCGGCCAGTTCCTGGGTTTCATCCGAGAGCAGCTGGAGTTGCTCCGAGATGCGGCCCTTGACCATGGCTTCCTGGTGGAAGTTGGCGGCGAGGCGCAGGGTTTCCGGGCCGGCGCTGTACTGGCCGCGGCGCCTGGTCTGCGCCACGAGTCCGGACTGCACCAGTAGTGCCAGGTGCCGGTACACGGCGCTGGCGGGGATGCCCGTCGTCTTGGTGATCTGGGCTGCCGTCAGGGTCCGGTGCCGCGCGAATTCGAGCAGGATGTCGACGAACCGCGAGGCGTTTCCTTCCGTTATCACGGAATGGTTCGGATCTGTAGGCATGACACTGAGGTTAGTGGCTGGAATCACAGACAGCACTAAGAAGTTCCCGCAATATGGGAATTTACTTTCCAGTCGGTGGGAAATGCGGTGGAAGGGTCCGACGACGGCCGCCGGGTGCCGCCGTCGGGAGGCGCGATTGCTGCAGGAGGTCGCTGCAGGAGGGCATTGCATGGCCGGGGCGCCGGTGCCACAGTGAACCATGGCCACAGAGGAAGATGTCCGCAGGATCTGCCGCGGGTTTCCCGGAGTCAGCGAACGGCCCAGTTGGGGCCAGCCCGCCTGGTTCGGCAAGACCCTCATGGCCCGGATGTGGGAAGAGGGCGTGCTCACCGTGAAGAGCGAGGAACGCGAGGCGCTCGCCGGCACAGCGCCGGGCACCTTCTTCTGGACCCCGCACCACGAGCACTCGCCCACGCTGGTGCTGGTACTCCTGGACCGGATCGACGTAGAAGAACTGGACGAGCTGCTGCAGGAGTCCTACCGCGTGGCCGGCGGCCCGGGCAGGTCCTGAGCGACCGGGCAGGTCCTGAGCGACCGGGGTTGGGCCCGGCCGCCGCGCCCCTTGCGATTCTGCTGGATCATCCGTGCCCCCTCCGGGGCGCGGCCCCGCAATCCCGGGCCTGAAGCTGATGCTCCTCGGAATGATCCAGCAGAATCGTCGCCCCGGCGGGGACGGGTACTACCGGCGCGGTGCTGCACGGCGTAGCTTGCGCCCAGCAGCGCGGCCTTGGTGAGGAACTCGGCCGGCAAAAGGCGGAACTCCGATCGACGTGAGTGCCGGAGGTTGCTGCACATATGCGGGCCTGTGAAGGTTTCTCGCTGCTCAGGAAGCGGCGCCGGCCTCCCTCGCCGCGGCCTCGATGCGGGCACGGTGCGTCGCCCATTCCTCGGAACTGCGCGGCGGAATATTGGCATCGCCCGGTTCCTGGCCCGCGGTGCCGTCGATGAGTTCCCTGGGGAACCGGACAGCGAGGGCAGGCGGCTATGCTGGCGCGCATGGGGGAACACAACACTCATGGGGAACATGCCACACCGAATCCCGCCCGCAGAGTCTCTGCCGCCGTCGTGCCCTTACTGGGCCTGGTAGCTGTGGTGGCGGGCTGCGTATTCGCGTGGAACAGCGCAACAAGCAACGTTGGCTGGTTCGCGTATGCGCCGCTCAGCAACGAGACCTTCACAGTGAACGGCGGGGCCTTCGTCAGCCAGGGAACGCAGACCGGCCTCATTGTCGCGGTCCTGGGCCTGCTGGTCCTGGCATTCTGGGCCGGGCACCGGATCGGCAGGCAGCGCTCTCGGCGAGGCCCTTAACGGCGAAACCGCGGGTGCGGCCCGGTTGCTGCGTTCTGGAACACAGCAACCGGGCCGCAGCCACGGTTTCGATCTAAAGGAGCCCCGGCTTAGCCCGGCAGCGGGGCACCAGTGAGGCGGACCTGGCGGTTCATGTCCTTGTAAAGCAGGTAGCGGAACTGGCCGGGGCCGCCGGCGTAGCAGGCCTGCGGGCAGAAGGCACGCAGCCACATGAAGTCGCCGGCCTCCACTTCGACCCAGTCGTTGTTGAGCAGGTACATGGCCTTGCCCTCGAGCACGTACAGGCCGTGCTCCATGACGTGGGTCTCCGGGAAGGGGATGACGCCGCCGGGCTGGAAGGTGACGATGTTCACCTGCATGTCGTGGGCCAGGTCGCTGGAGTCCGTAAAGCGGGTGGTCTTCCAGACGCCGTCGGTGTCAGGCATCGCGGTGGGCTCCACGTCCTTCTCGTTGGTGACGAAGGACTTGGCCTCGTAGCCCTCGAGGCGCTCGTAGGCCTTGCGGATCCAGTGGAAGGAGACGATGTCATCGGAGACGTTCTCCACGCCCCACTCCGAACCGGCGGCGAGGTAGGCGTAGCCGCCTTCCTCGAGCTGGTGCAGCTCGCCGTCGAGGGTCAGGTTGACCTTGCCCTTAGTGACGAAGATGACGCCTTCGACGCCGGCCTCGAACTCGGCCTTCGGGGCGCCACCGCCCGCGGCGATCTCGACGATCAGCTGCGAGAAGGTGGTGGCGAAGCCGGAGATCGGCCGGGCAATGATCCAGGAGCGGGTGTTCGTGAAGCCCGGCAGGTTGCTGGTGACGATGTCCGTCATCACACCCTTGGGGATGACCGTGTAGGCCTCCGTGACGATGGCCCGCTCCGTGGTGAGGTGCGTCTGCGGCGGCAGGCCACCCTGGGGGTAGTAGTAGTTGCCCATCATGGGATCCTTACTTCGAGGTGGATTGTGCCAGCCGCGGGTGCGCCAGTGCGGTCAGCTGGGAAAGTTCGACGCCGGCCAGCGCCTGGACCTCTTCGGTCCCGACGGCGCCGCACTGGACGCCGCGCAGGACGAAGGCTGCCAGGGCCCGGGCGGTGGCGGGTTCGTCCATGACCCCGCCTTCCGTGCGTTCGACGTAGTTGCGCAGGCGCAGTGCCGCTGCCGGCAGGCCCTCGCGGTAGAAGGCGTAGCTGGCGGCGTAGCGGCTGGGCAGCTGGGCTGCGTGCAGGTCCCAGCCCTGGTAGTAGCCGTTTTCCAGGGAGCGGCGGACCAGGCGGCCGTGCAGCTTCCAGGCATCCTCGACGGCGTCGCCCACGGGGATGATGTTGGTGGAACCGTCGGAGAGGCGGATGCCCGTTCCGGCGACGGCCAGCTGCATGACTTCCTTGGCGAAGTCGGCCACGGGGTGCTCCATGGACTGGTACTCGGCCGAGATCTGCAGCGAGGCGCTGTAGTCGTAGGTGCCGTAGTGCAGGGCGCTGATGCGGCCCGGGACGATGTGCGGCAGCCGGGCCAGCGGCGAGGTGCCGTCGGCGCCGAGGATCAGCTGCGGCGTTTCCACCTGGACCTCGAAGCGGAGCCGGCCGGCGGGAAGCCCGTGGACTTCCTCCAGCCGGGACACAGCGAAGTCCATGGCCTGGACCTGCGCCACGGTGGTGACCTTGGGCAGGGTCAGGACCAGCCCGGCCGGCAGCTCGCCGGCCTTGGCCAGCGTGGACACGAACAGGTCCAGCGTCCGCAGGCCGCGGGCACGGGTGGCGAGCTCGAAGCACTTGAAGCGGATGCCGATGAACGGCGGGGCGGTGCCGGCGGCAACTGCCGCGGCCACCTGCTTGGCGGCAGCAACGGCGTCGGCGTCTTCTGCCTCGTCGCCGCGGTCGCCGTAGCCGTCCTCAAAGTCCAGGCGCAGGTCCTCGATCGGCTCGCTGGCGAGCTTCGCGGCAACCCGCTCCGCGACGGCGGACGCGAGCTCGCTGTCCTGGCCGAGCAGGGAACCCAGTCGGGCCAGCCCGCCGTGGGCTTCCGCCGCCGCGAGCGCCTGGGCGCCCCATTCGGCTGCGAGCTGCGGCGTGAAGCGGTCGGCCGGCACGTAGACGGTGTGGATGGGCTGGCGGCTGCCGTCGTCGCCGGGGTAGCCCTGGTCAAGGAGCTGGTCGGTTGCGGCCAGCTGTTCCTCGATCCGGGCGAGGTCGGAAGCGCTGAAGGACGATTCGCTCATCTCAGCCCACCAGTTCGTAGGCAGGCGTGGTGAGGAAGTCCGTGTAGTCCTCGGACAGGCAGATGTCCTCGACCAGCCTGGAGGCCGGCTCGTAGTAGGCCTTGAACTGCTCGTCGCCGAACTCGATGCGCAGGCGCTCGGTTTCCTCGCCCAGGATGCGGCTGACCAGCTCGCGGGTCACGGTGTTGCCCGTGTCCGCCAGGACCGACTTGTTGCGGATCTGCTGCCACACCTGCGAGCGGGAGATCTCCGCGGTGGCGGCGTCTTCCATCAGGTTGTGGATGGCCACGGCACCGCTGCCGGATAGCCACACCGCGGTGTAGGCGACGGCGACGTAGAGGTTCAGGCGCATGCCGGCCTCGGTGACGTCCCCGTCGGCGGAGGCGACGTCGATCAGCTGCTCGGCCGTGACGCTGACCTCGGGGCGCTGCTTGTCCAACTGGTTCGGGCGGTCGCCGAGCACGGAGTCGAACACTTCGCGGCACGTGGAGACGAGGTCCGGGTGGGCCACCCAGGAGCCGTCGAATCCGTCGTTGGCCTCGCGGGTCTTGTCGGAGCGGACCTTGTCGAAGGCCGCGGCCGTGACCTCGGGCTGCCTGCGGTTGGGGATGACGGCGGCCATGCCGCCCATGGCGAAGGCGCCGCGCTTGTGGCAGGTCTTGACCAGGAGCTCGGTGTAGGCGCGCATGAACGGTGCGGTCATGGCCACGGTGGCGCGGTCCGGCAGCACGAATTCCTCGCCGGCGTCGCGGAAGTACTTGATGATGCTGAAGAGGTAGTCCCAGCGCCCGGCGTTCAGGCCGGAGGCGTGGTCCCGCAGCTCGTAGAGGAACTCGTCCATTTCGAACGCGGCGGGGATGGTTTCGATCAGCATCGTGGCGCGGATGCTGCCCTGCGGGATGCCGAGGAAGTCCTGGGCGAACACGAAGATGTCGTTCCAGAGGCGGGCCTCGAGGTGGGACTCCATCTTGGGCAGGTAGTAGTACGGTCCGTGGCCGTTGAGCAGCAGCTGCTTGGCGGTGTGGAAGAAGTGCAGGCCGAAGTCCACCAGCGCACCCACGGCGGGGGCGCCGTCGATCAGCAGGTGGCGCTCTTCCATGTGCCAGCCGCGCGGGCGGGCCACCACGACGGCGAGCGGCGCGTCGGTGCGGAGCGTGTATTCCTTGCCCTCGGGCGAGGTGTACGCCAGGGTGCCGGTGGCGGCGTCGCGCAGGTTCAGGATGGCGTCGATGACGTTGGGCCACGTGGGCGTGCTGGCGTCCTCGAGGTCCGCCAGCCACACCTTGGCGCCGGAGTTCAGCGCGTTGATGGCCATTTTGGCCGGGGTGGCCGGGCCGGTCATCTCAACGCGGCGGTCCCGCAGCGCGGCGGGTGCCTCGGCGACCTTCCAGTCGCCGTCGCGGATTTCCTGGGTCTCCGGGAGGAAGTCCAGGCGGCTCGTCTTGGCAACGCCGTCGCGCTTGGCGGTGCGGGCCTCGAGCAGCTCGTTGCGGGTGCCGGCGAAGCGCCGGTGCAGCTCCTCCACGAAGGCCAGGGCTTTGGGGGTGAGGATCTCTTCGGCGCGGTCGACCGGCTGGCGGTCAGTGACAGTGATAGCCATGTTCGTAAGTCCTTTACTAGAGAGCGCGGGCGGCGTGCGCTGCGGCTGCCACTGCGGCGGCCACATCAGCGGCGACATGCGGATCGAAGACGCTGGGGATAATGTAGCTCGCGTTGAGCTCGTCGTCAGCTACCCGGCTGGCAATCGCCTCGGCAGCGGCCACCAGCATGTCCGGCGTGATGTCCGATGCCCCGGCGTCGAGCAGGCCGCGGAAGAAGCCCGGGAAGGCCAGGACGTTGTTGATCTGGTTCGGGAAGTCGCTGCGGCCCGTGGCCACGACGGCGGCGTGCTTGGAGGCGAGCACCGGGTCGATTTCCGGCGTCGGGTTGGCCATGGCGAAGACGATCGCGTTCTCGGCCATGGCGGCAACCTGCTCCTCGCCGATCACGTGCGGGGCGCTGACACCGATGAAGACGTCGGCACCGGCCATGGCTTCGTGCAGGGTGCCGGAGAAGCCTTCCTCGTTGGTGTTCTCGGCGATCCAGGAGCGGTGCTCGTCGTCGTACTGCTGGCCGGAGTGGATGGCACCCGAGCGGCCGGCGGCGACGATGTGCTGCGCGCCCTGGGCCTTGAGGAGCTGGATGATGGCCGAGCCGGCGGCGCCGACGCCCGAGACCACGATCTTGACCTCGGACAGCTTCTTGTCCACCACGCGCAGGGCGTTGACGAGGGCTGCCAGGGTGACGATCGCGGTGCCGTGCTGGTCGTCGTGGAAGACGGGGATGTCGAGTTCATCGCGCAGGCGCTTCTCAATTTCAAAGCAGCGCGGTGCTGCGATGTCCTCGAGGTTGATGCCGCCGTAGACCGGGGCCATGGCCTTGGCGATCATGATGATTTCCTCGGTGTCCTGGGTGTCCAGGCAGACCGGCCAGGCGTCAACGTTGGCGAACTGCTTGAACAGGGCGGCCTTGCCTTCCATGACGGGCAGGGCCGCGGCGGGGCCGATGTTGCCCAGGCCCAGGACGGCCGAACCGTCGGTGAGGACGGCGATGGTGTTGCGCTTGACGGTCAGGTTGCGGGCCGCTGCCGGGTCTTCCGCGATGGCGAGGCAGACGCGTGCGACGCCGGGCGTGTAGGCGCGGGAAAGGTCGTCGCGGTTGCGCAGGGCCACCTTGGGGACGACCTCGAGCTTGCCGCCGAGGTGCATGAGGAAGGTGCGGTCCGAGACGTGCTGGACCGTGACGCCGTCGAGCGCGTTCAGGGCGTCCTTGACGCGGGCGGCGTGGTCGTCGTCGGTGGTGTTGCAGGTGACGTCCACAACAAGGGTGTCGTGGTGGGATTCCTTGACGTCAAGCGCCGTGATGGCTGCGCCGACGGCGCCGACGGCGGCAGCGAGTTCACTCGTGGCGGTGAAGCTAGACGGCGCGGCAACGCGCAGGGTGATCGAGTTACCGGGGCTCGGGTTCGCCATTGAAATTCCTCCTCATGGGGTCCGTTCCCGGACCACCAGTCCAACTGAATGTTTTCGTATTATGGATATTATTATCTACAAAGTGGAAATACAACCCCCTGACGGTCATGTTTGGGGCGTCGCCTGCGGACCGGATGTGCTGTATCTTGGGTGTTCTAAGCAATTCTTTTCACGATGCGGATAAGAGTTGTCGGAATCTGAGTCATTGGAGACAAGGGAATGGCTGAAAAGGCCTCCGGGGGCGTGCAGTCCGTCGAGCGCGTCTTTGAACTGTTGGAACTCATCACGGATGCCGGCGGAGACGTCACGCTCAGTGAGCTGTCCTCCTCCACTGACCTGCCTCTGCCCACCATCCACCGACTCCTGCGCACCCTGGTCTCGCTCGGCTATATCCGCCAGCTGCCCAACCGCCGCTACGCGCTGGGCCCCCGGCTGATCCGGCTTGGCGAAGGCGCCAGCAAGCAGCTTGGTGCCGTGGCCCGCCCGCAGCTGAAGTCCCTGGTGGAACGGCTTGGCGAGACCTCCAACATGGCCGTGCTGGACTCGGACATGGTCATCTACGTGGCCCAGGTGCCGTCCATGCACTCCATGCGCATGTTCACCGAGGTCGGCCGCCGCGCCCACACGCACGACACCGGCGTGGGCAAGGCGATCCTGGCCCAGCTGGACGACGAGGTAGTCCGCGGCATCGTGGCCCGCACCGGCATGCCGACCCCCACGAACAAGAGCATCGGGGACATCGAGTCCCTCCTTGCCGACCTCAAGCTGATCCGCGAACGCGGCTACTCGATCGACGAGGAAGAACAGGAGCTCGGCGTGCGCTGCTTCGCCATGGCCGTGCCCAATGCCCCCACCCCCACCGCGATCTCGGTCTCCGGACCGATCACCCGCGTGGACAAGAGCTTCGCCGACCGTGCCGTGCCGCTGCTGCGCCAGGCCGCCCTGGCCATCTCGGCCGAGCTGAACCAGAACTGACCTTTTTCTCGTAGCGCGAACTGGCAGCTGTTGCTCCTTTGCCCATGGATATGGGGCAACAGCTGCCAGTTCGTCGGCTACGGCTACTCGGCGAGCGTTCCGTCGTTGACCTCGACATCGATCGGATCGAGGTTGATCATGGGGGAGCGGTTCTCCAGGTACCGGAAGACCACCAGGCCCAGGCCGCAGCCCATGAACCAGCTTCAGGACTCGAGCTCGCCCAGAGTGCCGAACATGGACGTCACTTCGCGGACCCTATCCCGGCCTTCCTTCGCACGGGCGGCCAGGACGCCGTCGGCCAGCACGCTCATGAGGCTCATGGCGGCAGCGTAGCTGTCGAACGCGCCGATGTTATCCACGGGGCACTCGATCCACGTCCCGGCTTCCGCGGCGAGCCAGCGTGCGCTCGGATCGCCGATCAGGACAGTACCGGCACCTGTTGCGGAAGCGGCCTGGAGGATGCTGCGGAAAGCGGCCGGGCGGCGTCGGAAACCGATCAGTACGACGACGTCGCTCCCGCCCAGTCCCGCGAGCTCCTCGCCCACGCTTTGCCCCGGCTGCGGGGCCAGGTTCACGGATCCCCGGCACTGCAGGAGCTGTTGCCGCAGGTGAAGGGCCACCGGGAAACTGTTGCGGAAGCCGATCAGGAGGACCCGCTCCGCCGTGGCCAGTTGCCCGGTGATGGACTGCAGCCGTGATTCGTCGAGGTTCTCGAACAGGCGCTGCAGGCTCTGCTGCTCCAGCGCGAGGTGCAGCGGCAGCCCGCCGTCGGCGTCCTGGGCGGCGAGCGGCACGCCGCTGGACCGCAGTGCGCGGGTGTGTTCCTTGACCTCGTTGAAATCGGCGAAGCCCAGACGCCGGAAGAGCCGGCTCATGGTGGCCTTTGAGACACCGCTGAGCTGGGCAAGTTCCGCGGCATTGTACACGGCGAGGTCGCCCAGCCGGTCCAGCAGGGTATCCGCGGCCTTCTGTTCCTGCGGGCCCAGTTCCGGATAGTGGCGTTCGATTCGCTCGTCGATCCTCATGAAACAACCGTCTCACGAGCCGCCGTCGGGGGCTAAACCACTGCGCGGGCGGACACTTAAGGCCCCGAATCCGCAGATCCAGGGCCTCACGTGTCCGCCTGCGTTTAGTGGTCCGCGGCGCTGGAGGACTTGAGCGGCACTTCCTTGCCGTCGGCGTCGATCAGCTTGCCGTTCTCGAAGCGGTCGCCGTCGGCCAGGCAGGCGATGTCCTGCTCGCTGACCACGCGGCCGGTGCCGGCCACGAACACCGACTGGTTGTCCGAGTTGCCCGCCTTGAGGTGGTTGAAGAGAAGGTTCAGGAGGATCGCCATGATGGCGGCCGAGCTGATGCCCGAGTGGAAGATCGTGCCGAACCAGGACGGGAACTGATCGTAGAACTTCGGGGCGGCAATCGGGATCATGCCGAAGCCGAGGGACGCCGCCACCACCACCAGGTTCATGTTGTTCTTGTATTCCACTTTGGCGAGCGTCCGGATGCCGCTGGCGGCCACCGTTCCGAAGAGCACGACGCCGGCGCCGCCCAGGACGGGCGTCGGCACCGCTGCGACCACCCGGCCCAGGATGGGCAGCAGGCCGAGGACCACCAGGATGAGCCCGCCGGCGCTGACCACGAAGCGGCTCTTGATGCCGGTGATGGCCACGAGGCCCACGTTCTGGGCGAAGGCGCTCTGGGTGAAGGAGTTGAACAGCGGGGAGATCGCGCTGGAGAGCATGTCCGCGCGGAGACCGTCGCCGATGCGGCGGGAATCCACCTTGGTGTCCACGATCTCGCCGACGGCAATGATGTCCGCCGAGGTCTCCGTGAGTGTCACCAGGATGACGATCAGCATCGAAATGATGGCCGCGATCTCGAAGGTGGGCGCGCCGAAGGCGAACGGCGTGGGGAAGGCCACGATGTCCCCCTGGCCCACCTTGGAGAAGTCTGCCATGCCCGTGACCACGGCGATGACCGTGCCGATCACCATGGCCAGCAGGATGGACAGGCGCGAGATGGCGGCGTTGCCGAGCTTGCTGAGGAGCAGGACCACGCCCATGGTGGCCGCGGCGAGTCCGATGTTAGCGATGCTGCCGTAGTTCTCGGCCTTGGCGTTGCCGCCCATGGCCCAGTTGGCGGCGACGGGCATGAGCGTCAGGCCGATCGTGGTGATGACCGTGCCCGTGACCACCGGCGGGAAGAACCTGATGATCTTGGAGAAGAGCGGCGTGATGGCCAGGCCGATCAGGGACGCCACAATGACCGATCCGAAGACGGCCTGGATTCCCCCTCCGCCGTTCACGATCGCCACCATGGTGGAGACGCCGGCGAAGGACACGCCCTGGACCAGGGGCAGCTGGGAACCGAAGAACGGGATGCCGATGGTCTGCAGCATGGTCGCGAGGCCGCCGACGAACAGGCAGGCGGCGATCAGCAGGCCGATGTCCTGCGAGGACATTCCGGCGGCCGCTCCGATGATGAGCGGCGGGGCAATGATGCCCCCGTACATTGTCAGGACGTGCTGGAAGCCGTAGGCGAACGTGCTTCCGATGGAGAGGCGCTTGTCCTCGGGGCGGGCTTCCGCGGATCTAATCGACGCGGGGCGTGGATTCTTCTTGCTGTTCATGGCAGACCTTCTGGTTCATGGCAGACGCCTTCGTCTGGCTAACAATGTCTGGCTAACAATTCGAGATTTTGGGGTGCGCAGAGTTTATGTACAGTTGTTGCCCCCAAGCGGCGTGCTTAGGGGCGCGAACTGTACATAAACTCCGCGGGAACCTGAGGGCTTAGCAGAAGCCGGCGATGCCGTTCCAGGCGGCAGGGGCCGAGCCTGAGTTTTCGCGCTGCACAGTGGCCTCGATCAGGCCGTAGGGGCGGTCCGCGGCGAAGAAGACCTCGTTGGGGTTGTCGAGCCCGAACGGGGAGAGGTCAACCAGGAAGTGGTGCTTGTTGGGCATCGAGAACCTGATTTCGTCCACTTCACCGTGTGCCTCGAGGACCTTCTTGCCCATGTCGAAGAGGGTCTGCTGCAGGGCGTAGGAGTAGTTTTCGGTGAAGCCCTCCAGGAGCAGGGCCTTGATGTCCTCGTAGCTCTTGTTGAAGTCCGTGGCTGCCAGGTCCAGGCCCGTGCTGTAGCGCCAGCGGGCGGAGACGTCCGTGGCCAGGATGCGGTCCGTGGTCTCGGGGAGGGTGGTGTACTTGTCCCGCGGGTAGCCGACAAAGCCGGACTGCGTGGTCTTCAGGACCGTCAGGTCCTTGAGGCCGGAGACCAGGTGCGTCGTGTTGCCGTCACGGACCACGACGGCGGTGCGGACTTCCTGGCCGTTGCGGACAAAGCTGTGGTCGTGTCCGGCGCCGTGGGCCTGGATGCGGTCCCAGCTGTAGGACTCGGCCTCCCAGCGCCCGCCGGTCACCCACTCGAAGCCCGAGGTGAAGTGTTCGCTGAGGCGCAGCAGGAAGGCCTCGGGGGAGCCTACGCCTTCACGGGCGAACGCGTAGATGGTGTTCTTCTGGGTGTCGGTGGCGACGACGTGGGCGTTGTCGCCCTGCAGGTGCGCAGCCTGGAAGTCGCCGCGCAGCTGCGAGGTGACGTTCAGGTCTTCGATCTGGTGGCGGTCGGTGTCGCGGGTGACTTTGACGACGCGGACTTCTGCCTTGCCGTACTGGTTGTCACCGAGGATGATCTTGTTGCTCATGGTCATATCCCAACTTCTGCGAGGTGGAACCCTAAGGTCCACCAATGAAATTAAGCGCGTGCTTCCCACGCGTTTCTGGTGGAGCCGACCCAACAAAAAAGAGCCGGCATCCATTGATGCCAGCTCATTACGACCCTGCCTGCTGCTCCCAGGTTACGTGGCCTGCGCCACGAATTGATGAAAGCGTAGCCCACACCCGCCAGTGGTGTACATCACTTCCCGGGAATCGTTATGTACTTTTCGATTGTGACCGGCCCCGGCAGCTGCTGCCGGCGAGGTCTTGACGCCTGCTCCCACCCGGCCGTAGAGTTTCCACATAACAATAAAAGTTTTCCGAAGTGCGGAAAATCCAAGCAATATGAATGAGGAGGAACAGATGGACTCGAAGGATAAGAACAACGTCGTGGAATTCCCGGCCCCGGGCCAGGAGCTGTACCTGCCGTTCGGTGCCACGGACCCCGACTTCTACATTCCGGCCGACTGTGACCGCAAGAGCAGTGGGTTCTCCCGCTGGCTCCGCGCGTTCCCGGTGTTCGGCCGGCAGCGTCCCTAGGGTTCCTGCCTCGACGGACGCGGCCTCTGCGCAACAGAGCCAAATGGGCGGGCGGCACCTGGGGAGGTGCCGCCCGCTTTTTTGTGCCTACTTTTTCGTGCCCGGGTGCGACCCGGACCGCCCGCCGTTTCGATGGTTCCCTGCCCGCCAGGTGCTTCGAACCACCGTGCGCACAGGGAACCACCGATCCGGAGTTCTCCACATAGGACGATTGCGGCCTGTCATGGGCCGATTGGCCGTTGGAGGCTTGTCCCATGGCGAAATTGGCGCGTGACATGCTTCCGAGTGGAATGGACCTGTGGCGGACCTGTGAGCTGCTCGAGTCCGGGTTCAACTCCCGGAACATAGCCTCCCTGGTGCAGGCTGGCGACTTGGTACGGCTCCGCCATGGGTGCTATATCCACGGCAGCACGTGGGCGGCCCAAAAGCCATGGGTGCGCAGCCGGCAGCTGATCGCAGCGCACGCCCACGGAACGCTGACGACGTCGGGCGGCGGCTTCGTCTACAGCCACACCTCGGCGGCGCGACTCTACGGACTGTTCCTGTGGGACGTTGACGATCGTGTGCACATCACCCAGGAGTCGGCTCCTTCACGCACCTCCCACGGTCGCGACGTCGTGCCCCACACGCGCGCTCTGCGGACAGGGGACGTTGTCTTCGTGGACGGGATGCCCTGCACTGGCTTGGAGCGCACCGTGGTGGACTGCTGCCTGATGCTCAACTACAGGCAATCCTTGGTGCTCATGGACCATGCACTCAGGAAGGGTGCTGATCCGGGCAAGATCCGTCAGATGAGTGCTTCGTTGGCCGGGCGGAACGGGGTGATCGCGTTGCGCCGGGCCCTGGAGAATGCCGATGCCCGTTCGGAGTCTCCCGGTGAGACGCTGACGCGGGAGCTCATTCACCGGCTCCGCATTGAACCTCCTGAGCCCCAGGTGGTCGCATGGTCGGCAGAAGGCCAACACCGGCTCGACTTCGCTTGGCGGACGAAGACAGTGGCCTTGGAATTCGACGGCAAGGTGAAGTACTTCGACTACGAGCCCACGGAAGAGGTCATTTACAAGGAACGGCAGCGTGAAAAGGCCCTTACCGAGGAAGGCTGGACGTTCATCAGGGTCAAGTGGCAGCACCTGTTCCAGGAGCACGACTTCAAAATGCGCGTCCTCAGGACTCTCGGCAAAGCGGGCTAGGGTCCGTTTCGATGGTTCCCTGCGCATCCGGTGATTCGAATCATCGGCTGCGCAGGGATCCATCGATCCGGGCGTGCGGACAAGGAAGGAGCGTCCCGGCAGCTACCCCGCCACGAGCTTCCGCGCCGCG
This sequence comes from Arthrobacter cavernae, assembly GCF_017368795.1. GTDB lineage: Bacteria > Actinomycetota > Actinomycetes > Actinomycetales > Micrococcaceae > Arthrobacter > Arthrobacter cavernae. The sequence goes on from NZ_JAFNLL010000026.1 coordinate 96,425, forward strand.
GCGGAGTGCTCCGCGATGAGCCCGGCCACGTCCAGGCCCGGGATTTGCCCGTCCACCACGCGCCACTGCCCGCCCACCATGACCCGGTCCGCGCGGTCCGCCCCGCACAGCAGAAGCGCCGCCACGGGGTCGTGGCTGCCGGAGAACCGCAGCTCGTCAGGCTTGAACAAGGCCAGGTCCGCCTGCAGGCCCGGCGCCAGCTGGCCGATGTCCGAGCGGCCCAGGACGGCGGCGGATCCGCGGGTCGCCCAGCCGAGCGCGCGCTCCACGGGAACGTCCGCCCCGTAGCGCAGCCGCTGCAGATACAGTGCCTGCCGTGCCTCCAGGATCATGTTGGAGGCATCGTTCGACGCCGAGCCGTCCACGCCCAGCCCCACCGGCACCCCGGCTGCCTCGAGTTCCAGCACCCGTGCGGTGCCGGACGCGAGCCGCATGTTCGACGTCGGGCAGTGCGCGACGGCGGTGCCCGCGGCTCCCAGCCGGGCGATCTCCTCGTCGTTGAAGTGGATGCCGTGGCCCAGCCAGGTGCGGTTTCCCAGCCAGCCGACGCTCTCCAAATAGTCCACGGTGCGGAGCCCGAACATCGACTGGCAGAAGTCCTCCTCGTCGATGGTCTCGGCGAGGTGCGTGTGCAATCGCACGTCGAAACGCTCGGCCATGGCAGCGCTTTCCGCCATGATCTCCTTGGTCACCGAGAACGGCGAGCACGGTGCCAGGGCAATCTGGATCACCGCGCCGTCGCCGGTCTCGTGGTACGCGCGGATGAGCCGCTCGCTGTCCGCGAGGATCACCTCCGGCGACTGGACCGTGGTCCTGGGCGGCAGCCCGCCGTCGTCCTCGCCGAGCGTCATGGAACCGCGCGTCAGTGTGGCCCGCATGCCCATCCGGCGCACCACCCCGGCCTCGATGTCGATGGCGTCCTCCATGCCGGCAGGGAACAGGTAGTGGTGGTCGGCGGCGGTGGTGCAGCCGGAGAGCAGCAGCTCCGCGAGGGCCACCTCGACGGCGAGCTCCAGGCTCCGTGGGCTCAGCCTCGCCCAGACGGGGTACAGGTTCTGCAGCCAGGGGAACAACGGGGCGTTGGCCACGGGACCCCACGCCCGGGTGAGCGTTTGGTAGAAGTGGTGGTGCGTGTTGATCAGGCCCGGCATGAGGACGTGCGCGGAGGCGTCGAACGTCGAGTCCCAGTGCGTGGAGGGCTGATGGCCGGCGGGGACGAGCTCGGCGATCTTCCCGCCGCTGACCACCAGGCCGCCGCCGGCGTCGAGCTGGTTGGCCGTGAAAACGGCGAGCGGGTTCTTGATCCAGAGTCTGGACGGGGTGTGCGGGTGGGCCATGGATGGCTCCTTGTCTGGTCGGCATGAATGCGTTCCAGCTCAGTTAGGCCCTGTCTGCTGATCCAGGGTGTGCCGCAAGGCTGCCGCCTTCGGTTCGGCCAGCGTAGGATGCCCGACGGCGGCAGTCAACGCATGCGGGCACGTCCCGGTCACATTCGGCCGCCAACCGGGCCGCTAACCGGCCGAAACGCGGATTTCACATCACGAAATTAAGTTTTCAAAAAACTATGGCGCGGCTCACAGATCCGATGCTATTGTCGATCTTGCCAAAGGCGGGCACCCGGACTTCGGGGAAGCTATCTACCAGGCGAACCTTCAAAAGCACATGCTGAAGCCTGGTAACCGTCGCACTGGTACGTCCCGTTCTAGGGGTTACTCGGCTTCCACAGCACTAAGGAAGTCGCACCATGAGTACAACCGTCACGGCCGAGCAATTCCTGGCCACCTCCATTGAGCTGGCAACAGCCAATGTCCTCAACAGCGGCGGGCCGTTCGGAGCCGTCATTGTCACCGCGGATGGACAGTCCTTCGAAGGCGTCAACCGCGTCACCGCCACGAACGACCCCACGGCCCACGCCGAGGTCACCGCCATCCGCAATGCCTGCCGCGAACTCGGCACCTTCGATCTCAGCGGAGCCACCCTCTACACCAGCTGCGAGCCCTGCCCCATGTGCCTGGCCTCCGCACTCTGGGCCCGGATCAGCCGCGTGGTCTTCGCCGCAGACCGGCACGACGCCGCCTCCGTTGGCTTCGACGACGCCGTCTTCTACGAGTACTTCGAGAACGAGAACCGGGACGCACTGATGCCGGTCTCCAAACTGGAACTGGGCGACCCCCAGGCTCCCGCCATTCTGGAACCGTTCAACACCTGGAACACGCTTGATTCCAGGATTGACTACTAGGTCCCGGCGGCTGACATGACAATCCTGGACAACTCCGCTGAAAAGCAGGCTGCGCCCTCCGGCGCAGGGCACACGGCGGCACCCAAGCCCCCGGCGTCGAACTCCTTCCTGGATGGTTTCTTCCAGATCACCAAGCGTGGCTCCACGCTGGCCCGTGAATTCCGCGGCGGGCTGGTCACCTTCTTCACGATGGCCTACATCGTGATCCTCAACCCGCTCATCCTGGGCGGATTCTCCGCAGACAACGCCCCCACCGACGTCGCCGGCGGCTGGCTCTCGGCAGCCCAAGTGGGTGCCGTCACCGGCCTCACCGCCGGCGTCATGACCATCGTTTTTGGCCTCGTCGCCAACCTGCCCTTCGGCCTCGCTGCCGGCCTGGGCATTAACTCCTTCCTCGCCGTCGCGGTCATCCAGGAAGTCACATGGCCAGAAGCCATGGGCCTGGTGGTCATCAACGGCATCCTGATCGTCGTCTTTGGTGCCACCGGCGCCCGGACGGCGATCTTCAAAGCAGTCCCCAAGGAACTCAAGGCCGCCATCACCGTTGGAATCGGCCTGTTCATCGCCTTCATTGGCTTCGTCGACTCCGGCTTCGTCCGCCCCACCAAGGGCGGCCCACCGGTCCAGCTCGGCACGGATGGCTCCATCACGTCCATCCCCACGCTTGTTTTCATCATTGGTCTGCTGGTCATGGGCATCCTCGTGGCACGCAGGATCCAGGGCGGCCTGCTGATCGGCATCGTCGCCACCACGGTCCTCGCCGCTGTTGCCGAGGCTGTGTTCCACATCGGTCCCGGCACCGCCGACAACCCCGGCGGCTGGCACCTGAACGTGCCGGTGCTCGCCGGCCAGCTCGTCTCCGTTCCCGATCTCAGCCTGGTGGGGCAGTTCGACCTCTTCGGCTCGTTCGCTCGAATCGGCGGGCTCGCCGCCACCATGCTGGTGTTCACCCTGGTGTTCACCAACTTCTTCGATGCCATGGGCACCATGACCGGCCTCGCAAAGAGCGCCGGCGTGGCCCACAAGGACGGCACGTTCCCCAAGCTGAAGTCGGCCTTCATTGTCGAAGGCATGGGTGCAGTGGTGGGCGGCGGGACGTCCGGGTCATCGAACACCGTGTACATCGACTCCGCGGCGGGGATCGGCGAAGGGGCCCGCACGGGCCTGGCCTCCGTGGTCACCGGTGTGTTGTTCCTCGGCTCGATGTTCTTCACGCCGCTGACCTCGGTGGTGCCGCTCGAAGTGGCAGCAGCCGCCCTGGTAGTGGTGGGCGCGATGATGATGGCGCAGATCCGCGAGATCAAGTTCAGCAAGTTCTCGATCGCGCTGCCGGCCTTCCTCACCATCGTCACCATGCCGCTGAGCTACTCGATCGCCAACGGCATCGGCGTCGGCTTCATCTCCTTCGCCGTCATCAGCGCGGCGTCCGGCCGGGCCAGGAAAGTCCATCCGCTCATGTGGGTGGTCACCGCGGGCTTCATCATCTACTTCGCCCGGGGGCCCATCAACGCCCTGATGGGCGTGTAGGCGGGCCCGCAATCCGTCCCCTTCGGGGGCGGCCCAAGACGGCGGTCCATCCGCACCCACCGCATTGAATAGGCGTCCGCCGCCGTGGTCCGCAGCACCGGAATCCACGACGGCGGGCGGCGGCCCTGGCTCCCAGGGACGGGTGTGTTTGCTCCGCTATGGACCGGGGACGGGGATGGTGAACCCCGCCCCCGGTCCTATGAATTCATTTACCGCGACTTCCCCTCAACAGGCTCACGCAGTGAGACGATGGGGCAAGATCGCGCACTCTCCGGTCGGCCCGACCGTCCGGACCTTCTGAAATAGGACGTGTAGCCATGCTGGATCTGATGCCTTCGCTGGGCAACTGGCAGCCCGCGGTCTCCGGCCAGCGCTGCGCCGTGGCCACCATCGTGGGCACCGGCGGTTCCGTGCCGCGGCCCCTCGGCACCTCCATGCTGGTCTCCGAACACGGCGATGTCCTGGGCAGCCTCTCCGGTGGCTGCGTGGAGGGCGCCGTGGTGGACGCCGCCCTGGAAACACTGCGCGACGGCGGCACCCGCCGCGAGCTGTTCGGCTACAGCGCCGAGGACGCATTCGCCGTCGGGCTGACGTGCGGTGGGGAGCTGGAAGTCCACATCCAGCCTCTCGCGTCCTCGCCGGAGGCCATGGATTTCGCCCTGCTGACCAGCCTGGCGGGCCACCATTCCACCGCGGCCGTGGCGCTGATCCGCAGGCTCGACGCCGGCGGGGGAGCCGTCGTCGTGCATGACCCCGTGCGCTTCCGCGCCATGGAGTCCCCGGACCTTGCCCGGCTGGTCGGTGACCATCCCGCTACTGTCTACGCGGCAGCCGCCCAGCTCGAACCGCTCCTCCAAGGCGGCCGCGCCGGCATGGTGCGCTTGGCCCCGCCCGATGGCTGCTCCGATGGCCCGGACCGGGAAGCCGAAACGCAGACCGAGCCCATCACGTTGTTCGTGGAAAGCCGGCTCCCCGCCGCTCGCATGCTCATTTTCGGGGCCAACGACTTCGGCGCCGCGCTACTCCCGGCCGGCAAGCTCCTCGGCTATGACGTCACATTGTGCGATGCCCGCCCCGCGTTCTCCCGGCAAAGCCGCTTCGAAACCGCGGACCAGCTCGTCACCGACTGGCCGCACCGCTACCTGGAAGCCGAGGCCGCCGCGGGCCGCGTGGACGGCGGCACCGTGGTGTGCGTCCTGACCCACGACCCCAAATTCGACATCCCGCTGCTGGAAACCGCGCTCCGGCTGCGGCTGGCCTACGTGGGCGCCATGGGCTCGCGCCGCAGCCACCGCCAGCGGATCGACGCACTTCTCGCGGACGGCACCCCGGCCGAAGCGCTGGAACGGCTGCACTCGCCCATCGGGCTCGACCTCGGTGCCGTCACGCCCGCCGAGGTCGCGGTGTCCATCACGGCCGAGATCGTCGCCTCCCGCGGCCGCGCCGGCCGTGGACACGCCTCGCTGGCGCCCCTCAAGGACGGCTCCGGCCCCATCCACCCCACGCCCGAACATCCCACGCACGAAACCCGCTCGAACGAACTGTGCTCCACGCACGAACCCCGCCAGGAGAACCCATGGACATGAACACCATCGAGGCCGTCGTCCCCACCACGGACCCCGCCGAATGGCGCGACGGCGATGCCTGGCTGGCAGGCGGCACGGTCCTGTTCTCCTACGGCAGCACGGTTCTGAAGAGGCTGCTGGACCTGGGCCAGGCCGGCTGGCCTGCTGTCACCGTGAGCGACGCCGGGATCGAACTCGCCGCCACCTGCACCGTCGCCGAGCTCTACGCGCTGCCCGCCTCCGAGGCCGTGGCCGGGCGGGAGTGGCCGGGCCTGGACCTGCTCCGTCCATGCTGCGACTCCTTCGTGGCGTCCTTCAAGGTCTGGAACATGTCCACCGTGGGCGGCAACCTGTGCACCTCGCTCCCGGCCGGGCCCATGATCTCGCTCTGCGCAGGGCTGGACGCCACCGCCACCATCCTCGGCCCCGGCGGCAGCAGCCGCACGGTCCCGGTGGCCATGTTCATCACCGGGGACGGGCAAAACAGCCTGGCACCAGGCGAGCTCCTGCGCAGCATCCAACTGCCGGCGTCGGCGTTGTCCGCGAAGGTGGCCTTCCGGCGGCTCTCCCTCAGCAACCTCGGCCGTTCCGGGGTGCTGCTGATCGGACGGCTCGACGCCGATGGCGGCCTGGTCATCACCGTCACCGCCGCCACCAAGCGCCCCGTGCAGCTGCGGTTCGCCGCCGCCAAGATGGCGGGTCCCGCCGCCCTGGCGGCCGCCGTCGGGAATGCCATCCCTGAGGAGCTGTACCACGACGACATCCACGGGCTCCCGGCCTGGCGGCGGGACATGACCCTGCGGCTCGCGGAGGAAATCCGCGGGGAACTGCTCGGCGAACGGCTGGTGGTCTCGGGCGATTTCTGGACCGGACCACGCCAGCCGCACGCCACCTCGCCGCAGCCGAGCGCTCAGCCACCCGGAACAACCCAGAACCAGCAGAACACCCAGCAGAAGGAGGCCTGAGCATGGCAATCGAAATCAACGGCACCGCCACCCCGGCCACCCCGCGCCCCGGCCAGTGCCTGCGCACCTTCCTGCGCGAACAGGGCAGTTTCGGCGTGAAGAAGGGCTGCGACGGCGGCGACTGCGGAGCCTGCACCGTCCACGTGGACGGCACCCCGGTCCACAGCTGCATCTACCCGGCCGTCCGCGCCGAGGGTAAAGCCGTCACCACCATCGAAGGGCTGTCCCAGGGCGGCGGACTGCACCCCGTGCAGGAGCAGTTCCTGGCCGAACAGGGCTTCCAGTGCGGTTTCTGCACCGCGGGCATGATGATGACGGCTGCCACCTTCGACGACGAACAGAAGGCCAACCTGCCCCGCAGCCTCAAGGGCAACCTCTGCCGCTGCACCGGCTACCGCTCCATCGCGGACGCCGTGTGCGGGAGCACCGGGAGCCACACGCACGACGGCGGCGCGGCGGCTGGCGTTGCCGGCCCGGCGTCCGCAGCACGCACCGCGGCTTCCGCCGGGCAGCTCGGCGACAACGTGCCCGCCCCGGCCGGCACCGCCGTCGTCACCGGCACCGCCCGCTACACCCTGGACGTCCCGGCCGAAGAGCTCCAGGGCCTGCTGCACCTGAAGCTGCTCCGCTCACCGCACGCCCACGCCCGGATCGTCTCCATCGACAAGGACGCCGCGCTCCAGGTGCCCGGCGTCGTCGCGGTCTTCACGCACGAGGACGCCCCAGCGCAGCACTTCTCCACCGCCCAGCACGAGCTCTACACGGACGATCCCGACGACACCCGCGTTCTGGACAACGTGGTGCGGTTCATCGGCCAGCGGGTGGCCGCCGTCGTGGCCGAATCGGTGGGCGCCGCCGAGGCCGGTGCCCGCGCACTGCAGGTGGAATACGAGCTGCTGGACGCCGTCTTCAGCCCGCAGGAGGCCATGCTCCCCGGCGCCCCGGCCCTGCACGGGGACAAGGACCCCGAAAAGGCCCGGATCTCGCGCCCGCGGCAGAACGTCGTGGCCGAGCTGCACTCGGAACTGGGCAGCGTGGCGGACGGTTTCGCCGCCGCCGATTTCATCCACGAGCACACGTACCGGACCCAGCGCGTCCAGCACGTCGCCATGGAAACGCACTCCTCCATCGCCTGGCTCGACGAGGAAGGCCGCCTGGTGGTCCGCACCTCCAGCCAGGTGCCTTTCCTGGTCCGCCGCACCCTGGGCCGCGTGTTCGACCTTCCCGAGGACCGCATCCGCGTGGTCGCCGGACGGGTGGGCGGCGGCTTCGGCGGCAAGCAGGAAGTCCTTACCGAGGACCTCGTGGCCCTCGCGGCACTGACGCTGCGCCGGCCCGTGCAGCTGGAGTTCACCCGCACGGAGCAGTTCACGGCCACCACCACCCGGCACCCCTTCACCATCAAGCTCAAGGCAGGCGCCAGCAGGGACGGACTCCTCACCGCGATGCAGCTGGACGTGGTCACCAACACCGGCGCCTACGGCAACCACGCTCCCGGCGTGATGTTCCACGGCTGCGGCGAATCGCTGGCCGTGTACAAGTGCGGGAACAAGAAGGTGGACGCGCACGCCGTGTATACCAACACCGTGCCGGCCGGGGCCTTCCGTGGCTACGGGTTGAGCCAGATGATCTTCGCGATCGAGTCGGCCATCGATGAGCTGGCCGTCGGCATCGGCATGGATCCGCTGGAATTCCGGCTCCGGAACATGGTGCGCGAAGGCGACGACATGCTCTCCACCACCCCCGAGCCCGAGGAGGACGTCCACTACGGCAGCTACGGCCTGGACCAGTGCATCTCCCTGGTGCGCGATGCCTTGGACCGCGGCAAGGAGCGCTACCGCGTCGCCGGGCTCGAGGACCTCGGCCCCGGCTGGGTCACCGGTGAAGGCGCCGCTCTGTCCATGATCGACACCGTCCCGCCCCGCGGCCACTTCGCCCACACGCGCGTGAGCCTGCTCCCGGACGGCACGTTCGCGGCCGACGTCGGGACCGCCGAATTCGGCAACGGCACCACCACGGTGCACGCCCAGCTGGCCGCGACGGCGCTCTCCACGACGGCCGGCAAGGTGGCCGTGCGGCAGTCCGACACGGACCTGGTGGAACACGATACGGGCGCGTTCGGCTCGGCCGGGACGGTGGTGGCCGGCAAGGCGACGCTGCTGGCGGCGACCGAGCTCGCCTCGCGGATCGTCGCCGTCGCGGCGGTTCTCAGCGGCGCAGCGGAGTCCGAGTGTGTGCTCGACGACGGCGGCGTGGACTGTGCCGGGCGGCGGCTTACGCTCAAGGACATCCACGACGCCGCGCGGCACCGGGGCGTGCAGCTCGCCGCCGAGGGCAGCTGGGACGGGACGCCGCGGTCGGTGGCGTTCAACGTCCACGGTTTCCGGGTGGCGGTCAACACCGGCACGGGCGAGCTGCGGATCCTGCAGAGCGTGCAGGCCGCCGACGCCGGCGTGGTGGTCAACCCGCGGCAGTGCCGCGGCCAGATCGAGGGCGGGATCGCGCAGGCGCTGGGCGCTGCCCTGTACGAGGAAGTCAGGGTGGACGACGCCGGCCGGGTCACCACGGACATCCTGCGGCAGTACCATATTCCGTCCTTCGCGGACGTGCCGCGCAGCGAGGTCTACTTCGCCTCAACCAACGACCAGGTGGGCCCGCTCGGCGCGAAATCCATGAGCGAAAGCCCCTTCAACCCCGTGGCCCCGGCCCTGGCCAACGCCATCCGGAACGCCACCGGAGTCCGGTTCGGCGAGCTGCCCATCGCACGGGACAAGATCTACCTGGGCCTGCGGGAGGCCGCGGCGGGGTAGTTCCTGGCTCAGAGGCGGAGCTCCATGAAGACGCTGTTGGGGTCCAGGGCGTAGTCGGCGAAGGGCGGGCACTCGGCGAAGCCATGCCGTTCGTACAGCCGCCGTGCCGGTGCGAAATACTCCTGTGTTCCGGTCTCAAGAGAGATGCGCCCGAAGTCCCGGCTCCGGGCGTCGTCCAGGATGTGGTTGAGCATAAGGGTGGCTACGCCGCGTCCGCGGGCAGCTTCCGTGGTGCGCATGGACTTGATTTCGCCGTGCTTGATTTCGTCCTGGCCGGAGGTGAGTTCCTTGAGCGCGCCGCAGCCCAGAAGCTCGCCGTTCTCGCGGGCAGTCCAAAAGGTGATCGACGGTCCGGACAGCGCCGAAGGATCCAGGGCGTGCACACTATCGGCCGGCGAGGTGGCGAACATGTCCGCCAGGTGCTCGCTCAGGAGCTGGTGGACGTCCCCGCGCGCGGGGTCGTCGCGGTTGATGAGAATCATGGCCCACAATCTACCGGCTCCTGATGGGCCCGCGTGACGGGGGGAGGCTCGTGGCTGGCTCAGGGAGATCGTCTAATCACCCGTAGGCGTCCGCCAAAACTGGAAACTGCAGCTTGCGTTCAGCGCACGCTGGGCGAGTACCGTCATCTCCAGCACGATGGCGTGGGACCGCGCCGGCAGGGGCGATGGCGGGTATGCGACCGACATTGCGAGCTGGCGGTTGCCGTCGGCACTGCTGATCGCGATCGTCCCATAGCCTGGAATGTCGCCGGAATGGCCGTAGTAGAAGCCGTTGGTACACCTGTCATTCCATTGGTCCAAGCCCAGACCATACTCGGCGTAGATGCGGCCTTTCATCTCAATGACGCTGGCCGGAGACAGCAGCTCGCCCCGCAGCAGCGCGGCGTAGAAGGTGTTGATGTCTTCCACCGTGGAGATCATGCCGCCGGACGCGGATCCGCGCTGCAAGGCTGAGTACGCGACGTCAACAAGTCCGCCGTCAGCCATGGTGTAGCCGTGGACGAGGTTGACCGGGGCGGGGCCGTCGCCAATCATCGCAGTGGAGCGAAGACCCAGCGGCTCCACAATGTCGGCCGTGAGGACCTCGGCGAGAGGCATACCGCGGAGTCGCTCCACCAACAGCCCCAAGGCCACATAGTCCGAGCGGGAATAGCTGAACTCCAGCGGCTCGCGCTGCTGCCAGGGAACAGTCCCCGCCACCGCGAGGCGCTGCTCAGGGCTGATCGGGGTGGTCAGTACTTGCCGGAGCGGAGCTGACTCAAGCAGGGGAGCGTAGTAGTCGGGCATGCCGGACGTGTGGCCAAGGAGCTGGCGCACTGAAAGGGGCTTGGGCGGGTGCAGGAGTCCCTCCAACTCGGGCAGATGCCTGCTTATGGGTTCGTCAAGCGCCAGCCGGCCCTCGTCCACGAGCTTCAGTACGGAGACCGCCACCATGGTCTGGGTAATGCCGCCCACCGGCACGGGATCACTCAGTTGGACGGGTACGCCGCCGTCGCGGCTCCTGACCCCTGCCGCATGAGACCACTCCTCGCGTCCCACTTTCGCCTCGATCAGAACGGCCGGCGCACCCTCCTGGAGCATTTCCGCGCTGTACAGCTCAACCATCGCCTGCAGCTCGTGGAGAGAGAACGACGGCGGTGCTGTCGCCGTCGTCCGTGCTGTCGCCGTCGGCGGTGGTGGGCTTGGCAGGATCGGCGTCGGCTCCGGCCCGCCGGTGCAGCCGCCGAGGAACACGCTGGCCAGCAGTGCGGCGCTGCTCAACAACACGACCACCCGGTTGGGCGATCCGCCGACGCGAGCCGCAGCCATGTGAGAACCTTCCGCCTGCCGTTCCACAGCAGACGGTGGGCCGCTGGTCCGACACTTTTGATGCTCTCCCGGCTGTCTCGGTGCAGTCAAGATGCCCGTACCGCGGTTGCCAAGCCACGACTACAGCGGACAAGAGGCCCGCTTCATCCTCTGGGGCTAATGATGGACACGTCCCCGCTGGTCAGGCTCCGCTGAAGGCAGGCTGCAATCCGTTCAGCGTCTTCTTTTGTCGCCGCTTCGAGCAGCTTGATGCTTAAGTGCGTGAGATCCACGCATCTGGGTCGGGCGCCACAGCGTGTAACATACCTGCACGACGCGATGTGCATGTCCGAGGTGAGAGAAGGAGATCATGTCCGACTACGTCCAGCTCGGCAGCGTACTCACCTACTACGAGGAGGACGGGCAAGGAGAGCCGCTCGTGCTTCTGCACCCCGGCGGCGCCGACTCCCGCATGTTCAAGGACAACGTCACCGGCCTGGCCGAGCACTTCCGCGTCTTCCGGCCAGATCGGCGCGGACACGGCCGTACCCCGGACGTCGATGGGCCGATCTCATACGAGCTGATGGCGCGCGACACCATCGCGTTCCTCGAGCAGGTCGTGGGCGGTCCGGCTTACCTTGTCGGTCACAGTGACGGTGCGCCCGTAGCGTTGGTAACGGCGTTGCTGCGACCAGATCTCGTGCGCCGGCTCGTGGTCGCATCGGGCGTCTTCCACCACGCGGCTTGGGCACCCGGTGCCATCTATCTGGACGAGGAAAGCCTCGCGTTCTTCGTCGAGTTCCATGGTGCTGTCTCGCCCGACGGGCCCAATGCATTTGAGGCGCTGAACGCGAAGCTTGACCGCATGCACGAGGAGGAGCCCACGCTCACGGTCGCTGACCTGGCCGGCTACCCCGGGCCGACGCTCGTGATGGTCGGTGATGACGAGGACGAAATTCCCATCGAGCACACCTTGGCGTTTCGGGCCGGGCTGCGCCGGTCGCAGCTCGCTATCGTGCCCGGCACCGGCCATGGGCTGCTCATGGAGAAGCCCGAGCTTTGCAATAACATCATCATCGACTTCCTCGCGGATCGCCTCGAGGTGACGAGCGGTTAACTTGCCAAGGCAGTGGGTCGACACCGGCTCCTCCCCTCAGCCCAGCAGGTGCAGCTGGTCCTTGGTGTCGAGGTCTTCGCCGGAACACAGATCGCTGCAGTCGACGAGGTCCACGAGCCCGGGGTGTGCCTTGAGGAAGGACCGGGCGCCGGTGTCGCCGTTGGCGGCGTCAGCTGCCTCGGCCCGGAGGCCGGCGTCGATGATCACGGGGTGCCGGCGGTGGAGCCTGCCGGAAATGTCGGGGTAGGCTGCGGCAGTGACCCGCCCGGGTCGGTGCCGTTCGAGCAGCCTGGACACGGCTTCGGGAGTGAGCCCCGGCTGGTCCACGAGGGCCACCAGGACGTTGCTGCCATTCGCCGCCGCTGCCACCCCGGCACGGAAGGAACCCGCCATGCCGTTGGCCCAGTCGGTGTTTTCCACGGTGCGGTGCCGGGCCAGGTCCGCGGTGGCGCGCACCCGTTCGGCCTCCGCGCCGAGCACCACAACGACGTCGGTGCAGCCGCCGTCGAGCAGTACATCCGACAGGACTTCCACGAGGGTCCGGTCCTGGAAAGGAAGCAGCGCCTTGGGACCCCGGCCGAGCCGCGTGCCGGCCCCAGCGGCGAGCAGCACTCCGGTGGTTGCGGCCACGCTGGATTCGCTCATGAACTCACCATACCTGCGGGCCACCTCCCGGTCTCTAGCTTCCGGTCTGTCATCGTGGCAGAATCTACCGGAAAAGGTTGAAACTACCCGCGGGTAGGCCTTTTGGAGGCTGGATCCTGACGTTAGTCTCGGTAAAGACTTGATGAAGTCATGGGGGGACTTCAGCTGAAATGCAGGGTCGCATTGACGGCGAAGAGGAGCACTATGGCGGGCACATTTGAGATCCTTACGGCTGGGACAGACACTTTCCAGTTCCGACTGACAGCAGCCGACGGCACCGTGGTTGCGGTGTCCCCCCGGTTTCACAGCCTGAAGGCTGTGGTGGCGGGAATCAACGCGGTGCGCGAGAACGCGGCAACGGGGTTTGTGGTCGACCGGCGGAACCTGGGAGCAGGCTGACGGACGATTCCTGGCTGTGGCGAAATGACAGTTGGCGGCAGTGTTCACGAGAACACTGCCGCCAACTGTCATGTGGGCGCCTTTTGCCGAAACCGGTTTTAGGCGTCGCCGCCCGCGCCGCCGGTGGTGCCGGCGTTGACATCAAGCAGCTTGTAGCGGTCGATCGCGTATGCAGGTGCACCGGAATCCACTTCGCCCTTGGCCGCCAGGAGTTGCAGGGTCTTCACGACGATGGAGTGGGTGTCGTTCTTGAAGAAGCGGCGGGCTGCCTGGCGGGTGTCGGAGAAGCCGAAGCCGTCCGCGCCGAGGGAGGCGAACTCGTGGGGGAGGAACTGGCGGATCTGGTCCGGGACGGCCTTCATGTAGTCCGAGACGGCCACGACGGGTCCGGTGGCGCCGGCGAGCTGGGCGGCCACGAAGGGGGTCCGGGCGGGGGTGCCGGGGTTGAGGAAGGCTTCCTCCTCGGCGGCGAGGCCGTCGCGTCGGAGTTCGTTCCAGGAGGTCACGGACCAGACGTCCGCGGCCACGCCCCAGTCGTCGGCGAGGATGGCCTGGGCGTCCAGGGCCCAGGGCACGGACACGCCGGAGGCCAGGAGCTGGGCCTTGGGTCCGGCCTGTTCCGAGACCGAGATCCGGTGGATGCCCTTGAGCACGCC
>NZ_JAFNLL010000027.1 GCF_017368795.1 Arthrobacter cavernae
CGAAGCCGTCCGCGCCGAGGGAGGCGAACTCGTGGGGGAGGAACTGGCGGATCTGGTCCGGGACGGCCTTCATGTAGTCCGAGACGGCCACGACGGGTCCGGTGGCGCCGGCGAGCTGGGCGGCCACGAAGGGGGTCCGGGCGGGGGTGCCGGGGTTGAGGAAGGCTTCCTCCTCGGCGGCGAGGCCGTCGCGTCGGAGTTCGTTCCAGGAGGTCACGGACCAGACGTCCGCGGCCACGCCCCAGTCGTCGGCGAGGATGGCCTGGGCGTCCAGGGCCCAGGGCACGGACACGCCGGAGGCC
>NZ_JAFNLL010000028.1 GCF_017368795.1 Arthrobacter cavernae
GCCTCGACGAAGTGGCCGATGCGGGCCTTGGCCATGACCGGGATGGACACGGCGGCGATGATCGCGTCGATCATGTCCGGGTCGCTCATGCGGGAAACGCCACCCTGGGCGCGGATGTCGGCCGGGACGCGTTCGAGCGCCATGACCGCGACGGCACCGGCATCTTCGGCGATGCGGGCCTGCTCGACGTTGACGACGTCCATGATGACGCCGCCCTTCAACATCTCCGCCATGCCACGCTTGACGCGGTTGCTGCCGGTGACGGGAACCTGAGCTGAAGTCTCTTCACTGCTGGACACAAAAAGCCCCTAGGAGTAGGTAAAAGGAGTACATCTCATCATACGGTGCAGACGGGTGGCCAAACTCACCAGCCACGTCATGCGGCGTTGCACTGGTGTCGACAGGCGGTGCGTACTGGTGCACTGGCGCCGCGCGGGGCCCGCAGTGCTATGCGGAGGCCGCGCCTTCGGCTGCGGCCATCGCCTGTCTGCGGACAGCCGCCATGCGTTGGGCGATGGTGACCGCGCTGGCCACTGCAAGCAAAACGAGGGTCACCAGCAGCACCACCGGGGGCAGTCCGAGGCCGGTTAGTCCGGCGACCAGCAGGACGGAGGCAAGCCGTTCGGCCCGTTCCGCGATGCCCACATTGGCGGAAAAGCCCAGCGATTCGGCCTTCGCCCGGGCGTAGGAGACCACCATTCCCAGGACGAGGCAGACGATTGCGGAAACCGCGATGGGGCGGTCCGCGCCCTCGGTGAAGAACCAGATGGTCAGCCCCATGAAGATGGCGCCGTCGGCCGCCCGGTCAAGGGTGGAATCGAGGAAGTTGCCCCAGCGGCCGCTGGCACCCAGCTGCCGGGCCATGATGCCGTCCACAACGTCGGAGAACGCGAAGACCGCAACGATCAGCGAACCCCACCACAGCTGGCCCATCGGGTAGAAGACCAGGGCCCCCACCATGACTCCGGCGGTGCCCACCACCGTGACGGCGTCCGGAGAGACTCCGATCCTGAGCAGCCAGCGGGCAAGAGGGGTAAACAAGGAGGTGAAGAAACCGCGTGCATGCCTATTGAGCATTCGACTCCCCCGGCCAGGCTTCCGAAACAAGCCGGCGGACCTCGTCTAGGGTCTGGGTGATGGCCTTGGTCTGGGCGATGATCGGGAAGAAGTTCCCGTCACCGCCCCAGCGCGGCACCACGTGCTGGTGCAGGTGGGCAGCGATGCCCGCCCCGCCGGTGATGCCTTGGTTTATGCCCAGGTTGAAGCCGCTCGGGTTGGAGACCTTGCGGAGCACACGCATGGCGGTCTGCGTGAGTTCGGCGAACTCCGCCGTTTCCTCTGCCGTGATGTCCGTGTAGTCGGGCACATGGCGGTACGGGCACACCAGGAGGTGGCCCGGGTTGTACGGGAACAGGTTGAGCACCACGTAGCAGGTTTTGCCCCGGTAGACGATCAGGGATTCCTCATCGCTGCGCTGCGGAGCCACGCAGAACGGGCAGTCGTCCTTGCCCTTGAACTGGTCCTGCCCGCCCTTGATGTAGGCCATGCGGTGCGGAGTCCACAGGCGCTGGAAAGCGTCCGGGACACCTGCCAGACCGAAGTCATCGGTTGCTTCGGCGTCGCCCGGATACTCGCCTGACGCGCCTGTGTTCTCCTGCACCGTCCTGGATCCGTCCTGTCAGCTCTCGCGGTTCTTGACGGCGTCGACGATCCGGCGGACCGCCTCGGACACGGGCACGCCGTTGTCCTGGCTGCCGTCGCGGAAGCGGAAGGAAACCGCGCCCGCTTCGGCGTCTTCGCCGCCGGCGATCAGCACGAACGGGATCTTGTCCTTGCTGGCGGTGCGGATCTTCTTCGGGAAGCGGTCGGAGGAAATATCAACCTCCGCACGGATGCCTGCCGCCTTGAGCTGGTCAACGACGTCGAACATGTAGTCATTGAAGGCCTCGGCCACCGGGATGCCGACCACTTGGACGGGAGCCAGCCAGGCCGGGAAGGCGCCGGCGTAGTGCTCGGTGAGCACACCCATGAACCGCTCGATCGAGCCGAAGAGGGCACGGTGGATCATGACGGGGCGCTGGCGCGTGCCGTCGGCGGCCTGGAACTCGAGTTCGAAACGCTCAGGCAGGTTGAAGTCCAGCTGGATGGTGGACATCTGCCAGGTGCGTCCCAGGGCGTCCTTTGCCTGGACGGAGATCTTGGGGCCGTAGAACGCGGCTCCACCCGGGTCCGCTACCAGTTCCAGACCGGATTCCTCGGCCACCTCGGCCAGGGTGCGGGTGGCTTCTTCCCAGGCGGCGTCCTCGCCGACGGACTTCTCCGGGTCCTTGGTGGACAGCTCCAGGAAGAAATCGTCCAGGCCGTAGTCCTTCAGCAGGTCGAGCACGAACTTCAGGGTCTTGGTGAGTTCGTCCTTCATCTGCTCGCGGGTGCAGTAGATGTGGGCGTCGTCCTGTGTCATGCCGCGCACACGGGTCAGGCCGTGCACCACGCCGGACTTCTCGTAGCGGTACACCGAGCCGAATTCGAACAGGCGCAGCGGCAGTTCACGGTAGGAGCGGCCGCGGGAGCGGAAGATCAAGTTGTGCATGGGGCAGTTCATCGGCTTCAGGTAGTAGTCCTGGCCGGGCTTGCGCACGGTGCCGTCTTCATTGAGCTCGGCGTCGATGTGCATGGCCGGGAACATGCCGTCCTTGTACCAGTCAAGGTGCCCGGAGACCTCGTAGAGGTGGCCCTTGGTGATGTGCGGGGTGTAGACGAACTCGTAGCCGGCCTCCACGTGGCGCTGGCGGGAGTAGTCTTCCATCTCCTTGCGGATGATGCCGCCCTTGGGGTGGAACACGGGCAGGCCGGAGCCCAGCTCGTCCGGGAAGGAGAACAGGTCCAGTTCGACGCCCAGCTTGCGGTGGTCGCGGCGCTCGGCCTCGGCAATGCGCTCCTGGTAGGCCTTCAGGGCGTCCTTGGTGGGCCAGGCCGTGCCGTAGATGCGCTGCAGCTGCTGGTTGTTCTGGTTGCCGAGCCAGTACGCGGCCGAGGACCGGGTCAGGGCGAAGGCGTTGGAGATCAGCTTGGTGTTGGGCAGGTGCGGGCCGCGGCACAGATCGCACCAGACGGAGTCCCCGCTCTTGCGGTCCACGTTGTCGTAGATGGTGATGTCGCCGGCGCCGACCTCGACGTTGACGCCTTCACCTGCGCTGGCGGCGTCGTTCTTCTTGCCCAGCAGCTCGAGCTTGTACGGTTCGTTCTTCATGGCCTCGCGGGCCTCGTCCTCGTTGACCACGCGGCGCACGAACTTCTGGTTCTGGTTGATGATTTTCTGCATCATCTTTTCCAGCTGGCGCAGGTCTTCCGGGGTGAACGGCTCGGCGACGTCGAAGTCGAAGTAGAAACCGTCGGTGATGTACGGGCCGATGCCGAGCTTGGCGTCGGGGCGCAGCTGCTGCACGGCCTGGGCCATGACGTGTGCGGTGGAGTGGCGCAGGACGTTGAGTCCGTCCGGGGAATCAATGGTGACGCCTTCAACCTGCGCGCCTTCGGGCAGCGTCTGGTCAAGGTCCTTCAGAACGCCGTCGACGCGGGCCACTACGACGTCGCGGCGCTCAAAGAAGAGTTCCGCGCCGGTAGTCCCCTCCGTCACCTTGGTCTCTTCGCCATCGACGATGAGGGTGATCTGTTGGGCATCTGACACGGGTGTCTCCTATTCATGGTGGAGGCTTCATAGCTTGTGGCGTACGGGGACCACAGCCAGCCATCGTCAATCGTATCCGCTTCGGCGAGGGCGGCCAAAGCAGGCGCCGCCGCGCCGGATTCAGCTGCCAAGGCCGGTGATCGCGAGGTTGCGGGAGATGCCGTCGAGGGGTCCAGGATGCGTGAATTCCTCCGGGATCCCGACGCCGGCGGCCGGGTTTTGGCCCAAGGGCAGCGTTTCGGGGCGGCTGAGGTCCCAGGCCATGCTGGCGCTGAGGCTGATGCCTCTCGGTCCGGTGCGGCGCGTGGTCCCCCTGATCAGCAGCAGCCGCGTCCCGAACAGCAGCGGTCCGGACTGTTCCTGGGCTTCGTGGAAGAAGACCGTGTCCACGCAGCCGGTGCCGTCGTCGATGCTGATGAAGACCACCCGCCGGCCGCCGCGCATGGGCGGGGTCTGCGTGGCGATGCGGACGCCGGCCACCAGCACCTCGCTGCCGTTGCGCAGGCCGAGGAGCTTGTCTGCGGTGGTGACGCCCAGCCGGTCCAGCAGCGGCCGGTGGCTCTCCATGAGGTGTCCGCTCGCGTCCACCGCCATAAGGTCCAGTTCGGCGCGCACGTTGTCGACCATGGTGGGCTCGGGCAGTTCCGGCGCCAGGTTCCGCAGTTCCACATCACCCAATGGCAGGGCCAGTTGCCCTTCAACAAGTTCGATGCCCTTCCTGGAAGGCCGGTTCTGAAGCATCTGCAGGTGGTGCACAAGATCGGCCCGGCTGGCTGCTCCCCCGGAGTCCCGGTGAAGCGCATCGAAGGCACCCAGCTGGGCGAGCCGTTTGATATTCGGCTTGCTCACGCGCGCCCGGGCCCGGAGATCGGCGAGTGAGTCATAGGGCTGCCCGGCCACGATGCGCTTCAGTTCCGTGCCGGAGAGCCCGTAGATGCCGGTCAGGCTCAGCCGGATTCCCAGCTTGCCGCGCTCCGGGCCTCCCTCGATCCGTTCCACCCGGTATTCGGCCCGGCTCCGGTTGATGTCCAGCGGCAGGATGGGAATCCCCAGGCGCCGGGCCTCGGCCATGAGCAGCCGCTTGGGGTACATGCCGGGATCGTGTTCCCACAGCCCGGCAAGGAATGCCTCCGGGTGGTGCGCCTTCAGCCAGGCCGACTGGTAGGTGGGCACCGCAAAGGCGGCTCCGTGGGCCTTGCAGAACCCGAAGCTGCCGAAGGCCTTCAAAGTCCCCCAGACCTTGTCCACCACCTCGGCCGGGTAATTCCGCGCCCTTGCCTCGCGCCGGAAGATTGCCTCCACTTCCGGTTCCGCTTCGCTGCCCAGCAGGCGGCGGTACTCGTCGGCCTTCGCCAGCCCGCACTGGGTCATGACGTCGAAGGTCCTCAGGATCTGCTCGTGGAACACCGTCACGCCATGGGTCTCCTGCAGCACCGGCTTCAGGTCGGGATGCGGGTAGACCTCAGGCGCGAAGCCGTGCCGGTGCTCCAGGAACGGGCGGACCATGTCCGATTTCATGGGTCCTGGCCGGAACAGCGAGATGTCGATGATGAGGTCGTTGAAGTCCCGCGGCGCCATCTTGCCCACGAGCTCGCGCTGGCCGGGCGACTCAATCTGGAAACAGCCCAGCGTGTGGGTGCTGCGGATCAGCTCGTAGGTGGGTTCGTCATCGAGCGGCACGGCATTGAGGTCGATGGTGCCGTCCGTGAAAATGTAGTCCGGGCCGGTCCCGTCCGGGCCTGTCGGGTGCCGTCCCGCTTCCACCACCTCGGCTTTGGAGGGGTGCAGCCGGATGACCTCACGGACGGCGAAGGCCATGGCGCTCTGCATCCGGACACCCAGGACGTCGAGCTTGAGCATGCCCATGGGATCCATGTCGTGTTTGTCGAACTGGCTCATGGGCAGCCCCAGCCCGCTTGGCTGCACGGGGGTCCGGTCCAGCAGCGTGGCGTCCCCCAGGATCACCCCGCACGGGTGCATGGAGATGTGCCGCGGCAGCCGGTCCAGCCGTTCGGTGAGGTCCACGAGCATGTCCAGCTGTTCGTTCTCCTCCATGCCGCCCTGCTCCCCACGGCCGGCTTCCACCCGCCCTGCGAAGTCCCGCAGTTCGGGCTTCTCCACAAGCGCTTCGCGGAATTTGCGTGCCGAAAAGCGCCACAGCTGCTTGGCAATTTCGCCGACGTCGCCGTCGTCCATGCCCAGCGCGAGACCGGCGTCCCGCACAGCCCCGCGCGCCCGGTAGCCGTTCTGCATGCTCATCAGGGTGACCCGTTCGGCGCCGAAGCGTTTGAAGATCATCCTGTACACCTTGTGCCGCTCGGCGCTTTCGACGTCGATGTCGATGTCCGGCAGTGTGGAGCGGTCCCCGGAGAGGAACCGCTCGAAAATGAGGTCATGCTGGAGCGGGTCCACCTGGCTGATGCCGGTCAGGTAGTTGACCAGGCTCGAGGCCCCGGAGCCGCGGGCCGCCGAGCGGACACCCATCCCGGTGATCATCTTCGAGACCTCGGCCACGGTGAGAAAGTAGGAGGCGAAACCGAGATCGCCGATGATCGCCAGTTCGTGCTCAAGCCGCGAGCGCATGCGCTCTTTGGCCTGGCCGCTGATTCCCGGGAACCGCCTGGTGATTCCGGCATCGCAACGCTGGGACAGCTCCCTGAGCGGGTCTCCCCCAATGCCGATCACTGAGGCTTCCGGGACAAGCGGCTGCTTCCAGCCCATGTCCAGGACGGGGTCAATGCGGCATGTGTCGGCGAGCGCCTCGGTTTCGGCCAGCAGCGTGCCCAGGGCGGCCGCACCGTAGCCTGCGGCGCCGATGATTTCCTTGCCCAGTTCCAGCATCTGTTCCGCGGATTTCAGCCAGCCCTGCCCGTTGGGCTGGAGCATCGGCGCCGCCGAAAGTTCCGGGAGCGATTTCAGGGTGCGCGCCGATTCCAGGACGTCCGCCGTGGCGGCGCCGTCTTCGGCGCAGTAGCGCACGGCGTTGCTCAGCACGGCGGGGACGTTGTGTTCGTAGGCGAGCTTGAGCATGCGGACGGCGTGTGCCGTGCTGTACGGCTCCCCGGGGGCGCTGAGTTGGGTGACGGCCTCGGCGGCGATGGTTCCGGGTGGCATGGCGTCGAGCCAGCGTTTGAAAAGGGTCCGGGGGCGAAGGTAGCGCCGCCCGCCCATCGCGCGTCCGACGTCGGAGTCCGGCCCGATCAGTACCGTCAGCACCGGTTCCAGGGTTTCGGGGTGCAGGGTCCGCGATGCCAGCTCCGCCCGGGTCACGGCCACGGGGACGGGCCCGCCGGCCTTCCCCGAGGTGCGGGCATGGGCGTCCGAGACCAGACGGCACAGGGCCCGGTAGCCGGCGCCGTTGTTGTGGCCGTGGGCCAGTACGACGACGCGGCCCGCCACCTGGGTGCGGTGGTCGCCGTCGTCGTCGAAAACCGCGAGGTCGACGCCCACGATCGGATCGATCCCGGCTTCCATGCAGGCTTTCAGGTGCTTGACGGTGCCGTAGAGTCCGTCGCGGTCCGTGCAGGCGAGCGCGGTGGCTCCGTCTGCGTGCGCGGCCTGGGCGAGTTCCTCGGGCCAGGACACCCCGTAGTGGGCGCTGAAGGCGGTGGATACATGCAGGTGGGTGAAGCTCATGCGTACTGTGCCGGTTCGTCCGGTTCCGCGGTCCGGGACTGGGCGGCGTCGTGGATGCGCAGCAAGCGCCAGCGTCCGCTGCCAACGTGCCGGACGAGGTCGAGGGTGAGCGGGGGCTCCGTTGCGGCGTCCCCGGCTTCCCGGGTGCGGGGGTCCGGCGAGCGCTTGAGCTGCACCCGCCAGATCTCGTGGTCCACCAGGCCCGCACCGCTTCCCAAGGGGGCGCGGCTTTCCTCCACCCACCACTGGCGTCTTTCATACCAGCGCAGCGGATCGGCGCAGACCACATAGCTGAGGCCCCTCCACCGGAGTTCCGCCGGCTGGCCGTCGGGTGTGCAGTCGACATCGATGGACTCGCTGAATATCCCCACAGGCGCACCTTCCTGATTCATTCCCCGGCAACGTTCCGGGCAGGCCCCGGGGACAGAACCGCTGCCGTATCGCGGAAACCATCAATAATTCGAATATATGTTCGAATAAATCCAGTTTACGCAAAGGCTCTGACAAAACCCATTCCCCGCCATGTTGCATCGCCAGGCCCAGCAGGGGAGTGGGCGCTAGAATTTAAGTGCACATATATGCACGTATGCACTTAATTGGCTTGAAGGCGGGATCCCCATGCTGTCCGTTTTGCGGGATGAGACGTACCGGCGGTTGTTTTCGGCGCAGATCGTGGCCCTGGTGGGGACCGGTCTGCTGACGGTGGCGCTGGGGCTGTTGGCGTTTGATCTAGCCGGCAGCAATGCGGGGGCGGTGATGGGCACGGCGCTGACGATCAAGATGCTGGCCTACGTGGGTTTCGCTCCGGTGATCAACGCGTTGGTGGCGCGGTTGCCGAAGAAGCCGGTGCTGGTCGGCGCGGACCTGGTGCGGGCGGCGATGGCCTTGTGCCTGCCGTTCATCACGGAGGCGTGGCAGATCCATGTGGTGATCTTCCTGCTGCAGTCGGCGTCGGCGACGTTCACCCCGGCCTTCCAGTCCCTGATTCCTACGGTGCTCAAGGATGAGCGGGACTACACCCACGCGCTGTCCTTGTCCCGGCTGGCCTATGACATGGAAGCACTCGTCAGCCCGGCCGCGGCGGCCCTGCTGCTGAGCATGGTCAGCTACAACAGGCTGTTCCTGGGCACCGTGGCCGGGTTCCTGCTCTCCGCCGGCATGGTCGCCATCACCGCCCTGCCCAAAGCCGACCTTGGTGCGGGAACGCCGGGATCGCTGTGGCACCGGACCACCCTGGGCGCCCGGATCTTCTGGAACACCCGCCGCCTGCGGTCCCTGCTCGCCCTGAATCTGGTGGTCGCCGCTCCGACAGCCCTGGTGCTGGTCAACTCCGTGGTCTATGTCAGGGAGTTCCTGCACCGGCCCGAGACGGACCTGGCCCTGGCCTTGGCCTGTTTCGGGGTCGGGTCAATGATCGTGGCGATCTCGGCGCCGCGGGTGCTGGAGCGTTTCGGGGACCGGGCCGTGATGCTCACCGGAGCAATACTGATCCCGGTGACCCTTGCCGGCGCCACGGCAGTCACCGTCCTGGCCGACCCCGACGCTGGATGGTGGTGGCTGCTGGGGCTGTGGTTCCTGCTCGGCGCCGGCAATTCAACCATCCTCACTCCGTCCTCACGGCTGCTGAGGGACGCCTCCACGGAACAAACCCGGCCGTATGTGTTCACCGCCCAGTTCTCGCTCTCGCACGCCTGCTACATCCTCGCCTACCCGCTGGCCGGATGGCTCGGCGCGGCCGCCGGCCTGGGCCCGGCTGCGGCAGCGCTGACAATCCTTGCGATACTAGGCAGTGCAGGAGCATTCCTGTCCTGGCCCGGGCGCACCGTCACGGGAGCCAGGGAACCCGTCACGAAGGAGCACAGCGTTGAGCAGCCAATCGAGCAGCCCGTTCCGCGACGCTCCTGACGAGCCCTCGCTGTTCCACCCGGTCACACCCGGGCCGGAGCTGCTCGAGAACGCTGCCGGCACACTGCGGATGCTGGCCGAACCGACCCGCCTGCACCTGCTCTGGCAACTCGCCCAAGGCCCGAAGACCGTCACCGAGCTCGTAGACGACGCCCTTGTTCCGCGGACAGTGGTCAGCCAGCACTTGGCCAAACTCAGGCTCAGCGGACTCGTGGACACCCGCAAAGACGGCCGGCACGTCATCTACTCCCTCCACGACGGCCACCTGCTCCGCCTCATCCAGGAAACCATCAACCACGCCGACCACCAGGTCACCGGCGAACCCACCCACGACTGACCCACCGGGGATTCAGTCACGGCACCGGGCAGCCGACCCTCCGCACGTGAAAGGCCGGACCATGCACCAACACGCACCCCTGCGCTTTCTGCGTGCCTGCCTGATCAGCACCGCCACCGTCGCCCTCGCAGCCGCCGCGCACACCGCCGCCGGCGGGCACCTGCCCGACACCCACATCCTTGCCCTGCTCGCAGTCCTGTCCCTGGCCCCGGTCATGCTGCTCTCCCGATACCGGCTCGGCCTCGCGGCCATGACCGGAATCCTCACGACCAGCCAAACCGCCCTGCACCTGGCCTTCACGGCCCTCGCCGGAACCACAGGACACTGCACCGGCCCGGGAATTCCCGGACACGGACACCACCAGGCCTTCGCCATCCCGGACTGCGCGACCGCCGGTGACCTTGTTTCAGGACATTTACTCGCCGGGCTGCCCGGCGCCTCCATGCTTGCCGCGCACGCGCTCGCCACCGCCGCCACCGCGCTGTTGCTGGCCCACGGCGAAGCCACCCTCTGGCAGCTGGTGGCATGGCTCAAACCACTTGCCGCAATCCTGCGCCCCATCGACATGCCTGCCCGCGCCCGAATCCGGTCCCTGCGGAGTGAGTCCGTTGCGGTGCCGCACCCCGGCCTGCGGATTCCTGCCCTCAGAGGCCCGCCGCAGCTGCCCCTCAGGACACACCCGTCCTTCTGAGCGCCCGGCGCCCACCTCACTTCTATTGACAGTCTTTAAGTCTGCCCGCACAGCGGGTTCAGGCCGTCCTGAAAGGACACACCCATGAGCTTTTCCCTCCGCCGCGCCCGGATGACCGGCGCCGCCTTCGCAGCCCTTGCCCTGACCGCGCTCCTGGGAGCCGGCCCGGCCCACGCCCACGACGCCCTGGCCTCCTCCAACCCCGCCGGCGGGCAAACCATCACCACCAACCCGGGCAAAGTCTCCATCACCCTGACCAAGGCGCCGGACACCAAACTCCCCGGCTCGAACATCATCAGGGTCACCGCCCCCGATGGACATGTCGTCAGCACAGGAGACATCACCGAGGACGGCGCCACCCTGAGCATCGACGCCGACATCGACCACCCCGGCAAATACACCGTGGACTGGCGCGCCGTCTCCGCCGACGGGCACCCTATCGAAGGAACCTTCTCCTTCACCTACGCCGGAGCCGAAGACGCCACTTCTGCACCCGCCTCACCCGCGGCCAGCACGACCCCCGCGGCCCCATCGTCTTCAGCGTCGGCTTCGGAGCAGCCGGCTTCGACACCAACAGCGCAGACCAGCCCGGACAACACAGGACTCCTCATCGGAACCGGCGCCATCATCCTGGGCCTGGTCGCCGTCGTGATCTACCTCCTCACCCGCCGCAACAAGGCCCGAACCAAGTAGCAACCCAGCTCCCATCACCAACGAGAAGCCCCGTCCGGACCTGCACCGGGCGGGGCTTCGTGCGCCCGATCTCTGGCGACAAAACAAGCTGGGCCATTCGGAGGAAACCTACTCGGAGGTCCATCAATAGAATGATCAGTCGGCAGCCGGATTGCTGGCGTCGAGGGACGCGGATTCAGAAGGAGACCTGCCCCCTGATGATGGTGCGGCTGATGCCGCCGACCCAGACGCCGTCAGCTTCCACGCTGACGGCCAGCCGTCCGCCGCGTCCGAGCACTGTGCCCTGTTGGACGGTGTAGCTGCCGCTGACCACGCCCTCATCGCAAAGCCATTGAGCCAGTCCGGCATTGACACTGCCCGTCACGGGGTCTTCGTCCACGTTGTGGCCTGGCGCGAACGCCCGGACTTCGAAATCGGCCGGCCCATCCTCGCCATATGCACCAATGACACCTATGTTGAGCTCATCCATGACGCCGAAGTCGGGGCGGAGGTCCAGGACCTCCTGAGCCGATTTCAGGCGGATTCCGATCCACCCAGGGCCGTTGTCGACCCAATTGCTCCCCAGGACCTGCCCGGGCTGGAGGCCAAGGCTTGCGATTGCCTGCTCAAGCACGGACACCTCCACCTGCCCCGATCTGCGCAGCGGGGGCCCAGCGAAGGACAGTTCATCGCCCGAGCGCCGGATGGTGATCAAGCCGGCCCCGCACTCCTGCACCAGATGCGCCGCAGCCTGTGGCTGCCCGCCCGTATCCAGCCAGGCGTGGGCGGATCCGAGGGTCGGGTGTCCGGCGAAGGCGACTTCAGTCCTCGGAGTGAAGATGCGGAGCTTGTAGTCTGCCGCCGGGTCGCTTGGCGCCAGCAGGAAGGTGGTCTCCGACAGGTTCGTCCAGTTGGCGAAGCTCTGCATCTGCTGGGTGGACAAGCCCTCTGCGTCATGGACGACCGCCACCGGGTTGCCGGCCTTGGGTCCAGGAGCGAAGACATCCACCTGGGAGAAGAGTCGTTGGGGTACGGAGGTCATGGGGTTCTTTCTCTTGCTATGGAACAGCGGCTGTTTTGCACGCTTCAGCACCACAATAATTTCCAACTGGCCTTGAAATAAAGGTCCAGTTTGGAAAACTGGCAAGCCGACGGCGGACTGTCGAAACTGAGGGCTGGACGGCGCGGGGAGGACAGAGCAGGATTGAGCCATGAGCACCCATGACGCACTCCTGAAGCAGGCCAGCCTCACGGCCACAAACGCCACCGTGGTGGCCAAGTTCGAGATCGACGGCAACATACCGGGTTCCGGTGCGTATGTCGTGGGCCTCGTCGCCTCCAGCGAGGACCACTCCTCCCAGCGCCGGCTGGGCATTGAATTCATGAACGGCGAGGCAATTGCCTTCTACTGCTTCAACCACGCACAGAGCACGGAGGAGAACTACGACCTCAAAGGCGTGGAGCACTCCGGCAACACCATCACGGGCCATTTCCCGGCGTCGGCCATCCACGGGCTCGGCAAGGGGCACCTCATCACGGCCTTCAGCGAGGCGGACGGCCGCGAGTTCCAGGCGGGCGTTGCGGTCTCCGAAGCCCTCTAAGGAACCGCGCGCCGGAGCGCTAGAAGAGCCCTTCCACGGGCTTGATCAGCTCCGGCGAATCGTTGCGGACATTCCCGACGGCGGTACCCACCGCGTCGAGCGTCCAGCCGGACGCGGCGTCGTGGGCCCCTGATCGGACCATGTCCAGCAACCCGGCGGCGTCGTCTGCCTGCGGATCCAGCCACGCCTCCATGGTTTCGGTGCTCATGGGCAGGGGGACGCGGTCATGCAGGGCTGTCAGCTCATCGAAAACGGAGGCGCCGGTCCGGGAGGTCGGCGTATCCGCGGTGACGATGGACGTTGAGAGCAGCCAGCGCAAGGGATCTCCGGATTCCTTGCCGGGGTCCTTCCACCATTCATACACCCCGGCGAAGACCATGCCCTGGCCGTCGGCAGCGTGCACATAGTACGGCTGTTTGCTCTTGCCGGGCCCCTGCTTCCATTCGTAGTAGCCGTCGGCCGGCACGGCACAGCGGCGGGAGACCGCGGCCTTGCGGAACGACGGTTTTTCCAGAAGCGTCTCGCTGCGGGCGTTGATGAGCCTCGCTCCGCCCGACGGATCCTTGGCCCATGACGGCACCAGTCCCCAGCGCGCAACATGCAGTTGCCGTTTCACCGCTCCCTCGACGAGCCGCTCCAGGACAATGGGAACCCTCGCCGTAGGGGCAACATTCCACGATCTGGCCACTTCCAGATCGTGCTCGAGTTCGGCGTCGAATTGAGCCAGCAGGTCCCCCACGGCCCGTGCCATGACATAGCGTCCACACATGCGTTCAGTCTGCCGCGTCCCGCCGGCATGCACCAGCACCCCGCGCCGGAATCCGAGCACGTCACGCAGCGCCCCGCACAAAACGGAATATCCGCGGCCGGGTTACCGTTGACGTGGAAGACCCACCATTCAAATACTCAGGAGAGCTCTGTGGATTTCACCCCCGAATCAGGCACCATCACCATGTTTTCGACCACCTGGTGCGGCTACTGCAATCGGTTGAAGAAGCAGCTGGACGCCAAGGGCATCGGCTACAAGGAGATCAACATCGAGGAGGTCGAGGGCACCGCGGCACTGGTGGAGCAGCTGAACGGCGGCAACCAGACGGTCCCCACGGTGCTCTTCCCGGACGGCACGGCCGCCACCAATCCCTCCGCAGCAGAGGTTGAAGCGCGCCTCGCCGCCTGATTCCGTGAGCCGCCAGGGTCCGGGCGGATGCCGTCTGTCATACAAGACACCATTGCGCCCGGACTCCGGCCGGCACCATCCCCTTGTCTGTCCTCTGTGATAGACAGTTTGAGATCGATATCGGACGGCGAGTCCGTATTCCGCAATGCTCTTAAGGGGAGATTCATGGTCCATGCAGTCAAAGGCGTTGTTGTCCGTTCCAAGGGCGCACCGGCCACTCTGGAAACAATTCTGGTTCCGGAGCCGGCCCCGGGCGAGGCCCTGGTGGACATCCTCACCAGCGGTGTGTGCCACACCGACCTTCACTACAAGCTGGGCGGCATCAGCGATGATTTCCCGTTCCTGCTCGGACACGAGGCCACGGGCGTGGTCAGTGCCGTGGGCGCCGGCGTCACCGAGATCGAACCCGGTGACCGCGTCGTCCTGAACTGGCGTGCCGTCTGCGGCAACTGCCGGGCCTGCAAGCGCGGCCAGGCCCAGTATTGCTTCAACACCCACAACGCGACCCAGAAGATGACGCTCGAGGACGGCACCGTACTCTCGCCGGCCCTCGGCATCGGGGCGTTCATCGAAAAGACCCTCGTGGCCGCCGGGCAGTGCACCAAGGTGGACCCCGACGCCGATGCTGCCGCCGTCGGGCTGCTTGGCTGCGGTGTGATGGCCGGCCTCGGTGCCGCCATCAACACCGGCGGCGTCAAGCGCGGCGACTCGGTGGCCGTGATCGGCTGCGGCGGCGTGGGCGTGGCCGCCATCGCCGGTTCCGCCCTTGCCGGCGCCACCACCATCATCGCCGTCGACATCGACGCCAAGAAGCTCGAGCGCGCCAAGGAACTCGGCGCCACCCACACCGTGGACTCTTCCCTGGGCGACCCTGTGGAGCAGATCCGGGCACTCACCGGCGGCTTCGGCGCGGATGTGGTGATCGACGCCGTCGGCCGTCCCGAAACGTACAAGCAGGCCTTCTACGCCCGCGACCTCGCCGGCACTGTGGTCCTGGTGGGTGTCCCGACGCCGGAGATGACCCTCGAACTTCCCCTTCTGGATGTTTTCGGCCGCGGCGGCTCCCTCAAGTCTTCCTGGTACGGCGACTGCCTGCCGTCCCGGGACTTCCCCATGCTGGTGGACCTCTACAAGCAGGGCAAGCTCAACCTCGACGCCTTCGTCACCGAACGCATCGGCATTAACGAGATCGAGGCAGCGTTCGACAAGATGCACGCAGGCTCCGTCCTCCGCTCGGTGGTAGTGCTGTGACCCGCACAACCGGCAGCATCAGGATCGACCGCGTCGTCACGTCCGGGACGTTCTCGCTCGACGGCGGCACCTGGGAGGTGGACAACAACGTCTGGATCGTCGGCGACGACTCCGAGTGCATCGTGATCGATCCGGCCCACGATCCCGCAGCCATCTTTGAGGCGGTGGGCGGACGGACCGTGAAGGCCATCCTGCTGACCCACGGGCATGACGACCACATCGCGTCGGCGGGCGCGTTCTGGGACCTGGCCAAGGCCCCGATCCATCTGCACCAGGCCGACTGGATGCTCTGGCGGGCGGTGTACCCGGAAATGGACCCGGACGCCGTCATCACCGACGGCCAGACCTTCGCCGTTGCCGGCGTCCAGCTCAAGGCCATCCACACGCCCGGGCACTCCCCCGGCTCGGTCTCGTTCCACCTGAAGAGCGAGGGCACACTGTTCAGCGGTGACACGCTCTTCCAGGGCGGCCCGGGCGCCACGGGACGGTCCTACAGCGACTTCCCGACCATCATCGATTCCATCCGGACCCGTCTCCTGGCGCTGCCGGAGGAAACCGTGGTGCTGACCGGCCACGGGGATTCCACCACCATCGGTGCCGAGGCGCCGCAGCTGGAGGAATGGATCGCCCGCGGGCACTAACTGAGCAGTCCCGGCGACAAGCCCAGCGGCAGTCGCGAAGCCCGCTGCTCCGGCGGCACCAGTCGGGCCCCGTCATCTCGATGCCGAGGCCTGACTGGTTTCCGGTTACTTGGTGTTCCGCTACTTTGTGGCCACGAAGTAGGCGTTGAAAGGGTCTTCCTCCAGGTCTTTGACCTCCACAGCGCTGAAGCCGGCATCCCGGAGCATGGATTCGGCCAGCTGCACACCCCATACGGTGCCCAGCCCGTCGCCGCCCTGGCTGAGGGACACGGACATGCAGTGGCTCGTCGAGATGGCGTACAGGAACGTTGCCCAGGGCAGGTCCATGTTGTCTTCGAGATTGCTCGAGGCCTTGATGTCCACCATCAGGAAGGTGCCGCCCGGGCGGAGCGCGGCATGGATGTTGCGCAGGACCGTGGCAGGGTGCGCCTGGTCGTGGATCGCGTCAAAGACCGTGATGAGGTCAAAACCCGCAACCACATCGAGCTTCGCGGCGTCGAGCGACTCAAATCGTGCGTTGTCCAGCCCGAGGCGCTCGGCTTCCGCACGCCCGGCGATGAGGCCTTCCTCAAAGAAGTCGTAGCCCGTGAAGCGGCTCGCGGGGAACGCCTTAGCCATGAGGTTTATGGCGTGGCCGGCTCCGCAGCCCACATCCGCGACGTCGATTCCCGCGCCCAGCCGATCAACGCAGCCGGAGAGCGGGAGAATTGTCTCCACGAGTGATGCGTCATGGACCGAGCCGCTGTCTGCCGCCTGAATCTGCACGAAGCCCGGATAGTCCGCGTAGCCCAGTCCGCCGCCGGTCCGGAATTTGTCCGCGATCTTCCCGGACACTTCGCCCATCAGGGTGACGTACAGCATGGACCTGGCAAGGTTCTCCACGCCGGCTCCGCTGACAGAGGGGGCAACCGCCGGATCCAGCAGGTAGGTGCTTGCCGCAGGGTCATACTCCACGAGCCGGGCCGTCACCATGCCGCCGAGCCATTCGCGGACGTAGCGCTCATTGAGCCCGGCGGCGTCTGCGATCTGCCCGCTCGACGCCGGCGGCAGGGTGGCCAGCGTCTCGAAGAGTCCCGTCTGGTAGCCGATGCTCGCGAGTACGGCCGTGGCGCCATCGTTCAAGATGCCGACAAGCCGCCCGGCCGCTGCCTCAACGCCGGACGGGTCCGGCCCGGTAGTGGGGGCCGCGTCTGTTGTGGTCATGATCTTTCCCTTTCTCGGATTCTCGGATTCTCGGATTCTCGGAAGGATTGCATGTTCTTGTGCGAGGCTGGAACGCATGACGCTGACTACCTCTTTCCGACGGCGATGTGCCGCCGCCGCAATGGGAGGTGTTGTCGTCTACGTTCTGGTGGATGTCTGTCTCCAGTTGCTGCCACCGCACTACAGTGCGATTCACGAGGCGGAAAGCAACCTGGCGGTGGGCACGTTCGGCTGGGTCATGAACCTGAATTTTCTCGGCCGGGCGGCAACCACCCTGTGCATGGTCGCGGCGATTGGCCGGACGGACCGGCCATCCAGTCTGCGGCGGATCGGGATGATGCTGTTCACCATCGCAGCAGCGTGCTCGGCAACTCTGGCGTTTTTCGCGACCGACGTCGCTACCGGCATCGGGTCCCGGGGCCCAACGGCCAGCGGACTCGTTCATCTCTGGGTTGCCGGGCTGGGTTTCCTGGCCGCACTCTCGGCTGTCATTGTGCTGACAGTCTGGCTTCGCAGCAGCCCTGGGCTGACCGGAGCGGTGCCGGCGGCGATGGTTTTTGCGGGCATGGCGGCCGCCGGGCTCCTGTGGCTGGGCCTGGACGGCGGACTTGGGCTGGGGACTCGCCGAGCGGCTCTGCCTCGCGGGGATTCTCGGATGGGCGTTTGTGGTCTGCTTGGGCATACGGCGCCTTGGGTGACCTAGTACTGCGGCGCAGCCGCTGGCTCCAGCCGGACAACCACCGACTTAGAGGCCGGGGTGTTGCTGCCTTCGGCTGTCGAGTCCAGTGGCACCAGGACGTTTGCTTCCGGATAGTAGGCAGTCGCGCACCCCCGGGCTGTCGGGTACGAGATCAGCCGCAGCTGCCGCAGAACCCGGTCCACGCCGTCGTCGGCTTCGCTGTGGACGTCCACATAGCCGCCGTCGCTGAGGCCCAGCTCCGCCAGGTCCCCGGGGTGGACGAACAGGACCATCCGGCCCTTTTTCACGCCCCGGTAGCGGTCGTTCAGGCTGTACATGGTGGTGTTGAACTGGTCGTGGGACCGCACACTCTGCAGCAGCAGGCGGCCGGCCGGCACCTGGATGGTCTCCAGCGCGTTGACCGTGAACATCGCCTTTCCGGTGGCCGTGGGGAAGCTGCGTTCGTCCCGCGGCCCATGCGGCAGGACGAAGCCGCCGCTGTGCCGGATTTTCGTGTTGAAGTCCTCGAAGCCCGGAACAACATGCGAGATGTGCTCGCGCACCGCATCGTAGTTGCCTTCCAGGGCCGCCCAGTCCGCCGGAACACTGTCGCCAAGCACCGCCCGTGCGAGCCGGCACACGATCGACACCTCTGACAGTGCATCCGCCGAGATCGGTTCGAGTCGCCCGGCCGAGGCGTGCACCGCGCAGACCGTGTCCTCCACGGTCACGAACTGTTCCCCGCCGGCCTGGCGGTCGATTTCGGTGCGGCCCAGGGCGGGCAGGATCAGCGCCTGTTCACCGACCACGGCGTGGGAGCGGTTCAGCTTGGTTGAGATCTGCACCGAAAGCCGGGTGCTGCGAACCGCGGCCTCGGCCACGGCGGTGTCGGAAACCGCGTGCACCAGGTTTCCGCCGAGGGCGATGAGCACCTTGATCCGGCCGTCCCGCATGCCGCGGATGCTGTCGACGACGTCCACGCCGTCCTTGCGTGGCGGCTCGAACCCGAACTCCTGCTGCAGGGCGTCCAGGAATCTTGGCGGCATCTTTTCCCAGATGCCCATGGTGCGGTCGCCCTGGACGTTGCTGTGGCCGCGGATGGGCGAGGGGCCGGCCCCGGGCTTGCCGATGTTGCCGCGCAGGAGCAGGAGGTTGACGATTTCCTTGATGGTCGGCACGGCCTTCTTGTGCTGGGTCAGTCCCATGGCCCAGGTGATGATGACCCTCTCCGCGCGCAGGTAGCGGGCAGCCAGTTCGTCGATTTCCCCGCTCCGCAGGCCGGTCGCGGCCAGCACCTCCTGTTCGTCCAGGTCCGCCAAGTGCGCTTGGAATTCGGCCAGGCCCTGGCAGTGTTCGGCCAGGAAGGCGTGGTCCAGGACAGTCCCGGGCGCCTTCGCCTCGGCATCCAGGACGCGTTTGGAGACGGCCTGCAGCAACGCCATGTCGCCGGCCAGGCGGATCTGCAGGAACTGGTCCGCCAGGTCCGTGCCCTTGCCGATCAGGCCGCGGGGCCGCTGCGGGTTCTTGAAGTTGATCAGTCCGGCTTCCGGGAGCGGGTTCACCGCGACGATGCTGGCGCCGGCCAGCTTTGCCTCTTCCAGGGCGGTCAGCATCCGCGGATGGCAGGTTCCCGGATTCTGGCCCATGATGATGATCAGCTCCGCCTTGGCGAAGTCCGTGTAGCTGACGGCGGACTTGCCCACGCCGATGGTCTCCCCCATGGCCAGCCCGGTGGACTCGTGGCACATGTTGGAGCAGTCGGGCAGGTTGTTGGTCCCGAAGGCGCGCACGAACAACTGGTAGAGGAAGGCCGCCTCGTTGCTGGTGCGTCCGCTGGTGTAGAAGGTGGCCTGGTCCGGTGAGTCCAGGGAGTGGAGTTCCCGGGCGATGATGCCGAACGCCTCGTCCCAGCTGACCGGCCGGTAGTGCTCCGATCCGGCCGGCTTGTAGACCGGTTCCACCAGCCGGCCCTGCTGGCCAAGCCAGTATTCGGAGCGGCCGGCGAGCGAGCCGACGTCGTTCTCGTCCCAGAACCCGGCAGGGATCTTCAGCGGATCGGCTTCCCAGCCCACTGCCTTGGCGCCGTTCTCGCAGAACTCCGCCAGCTTGCGGTCAGGTGGATCGGGCCAGGCGCAGCTCATGCAATCGAAGCCGTCTTTTTGGTTCATCGCCCGCAGGGTCTTCCAAGCGCGGGCCGGACCCATCTGCTGGACGGCGTGCGGCAGGGTTTCGGTGAGGCTGGGCAGGCCCGCGGCTGATCGCTTCGGCGCGCTCACGCGCAGCTCGGCGTCGCTATCGTGGACCACCGGCGGTTTCCTGTCCATCGGCTAGCACCTTCCCTTCGCAGGCAGGCATCCATGGACCATGGAGGTCTGGCGTCCAGCCTAGCCCCGGCGGTGCCGGCCTTCAACGGCCCGCGCTCCCGCGGCGGGCCCACAGCCGGGCCTCCGGCGGCCCCGGCCCGTCAATACAGGCGCCCCGGCTCAGACCAGCAGGCTCCGGAAGTCGCCGTCGACGATTTCCGCGTAGCCCGCGTACGCCTTGATGACAGCTTCCTCCACGGCCGGGACGTCCAGGTGCGGCAGGAGATCGTTGGCGGCGCCGGCGGTGGCCGGGTCCCAGTCGAGGCCGAGGGCGGCGTAGCTGGCGGTCAGCACCTCACGGATGGGGACGGAGTTCTCCACCACCACCACGGAGCTGAACAGCCAGCCGCCGGACACCACGCGCTGGGCGGTGCCGATGAGCTTGACCTGGTGGGCCGGGAAGTCGGGGTCCTGGCCGTGGACGCTGAACTCGCCGGGGCAGTACTCCCCCGGGATTTCGCCGACGGCGGCGGGGACGCCGACGCTGCGCAGCGCACCGGCCAGCAGCTCGCCGAACTCGGAGAAACGGGCCTTGGCGCGCACAATCGCGTCAGGATGCGGCTCCACATGGTCGATCACCAGGGTCCCCTCGTGATACGCGGCCGCGCGGCCGCCGGCCTTGCGCACCAGCGGCTCGAAGCCGAGTTCCCGGCAGGCATCCGCGGCCGCGGCGAAGCCCGGCAAATTGGCGTCGCGCTGCCCGAAGGCCACGGTGGGCCGCGGCCGGTAGAGGCGCAGCGTGGGGCCGAGCTGCCCTGTCCGGGCGCGGCGCAGGAGCTCCAGGCCGAAGTCAAGGTCCTCGGCCGCCCCCAGCGTTTCCTTTTGCCGGACAACGGTCAGGGTCTTGTGCTCCGCGTTTTGGTGACCGGCGGCTGCCTGGGCCATCAGCCCTTCCTCAGGGTCAGGATCTGCTCGGCGCGGCCAAAGGGGCCATTGAGGTCGTGCAGCACCGTGGAGGTGAGTCCGATGCCGTCGCTGCCGAAGGAGACGGCGTTGTCCAGGCCCAGCCATTCGCCGGCGGGCGCACGGTACATGTGGATCTGCAGGTCCACGTTGGGGAAGATGTAGCTGTCCTTGCCCGGGGGGACGCGGGCCGCGATGCCATTGGCGGTGTCCACGAGCCCCATGAGCCGTGCAAGGTCGCTGCTGTCCGCGGTGTCGGTCAACGGGCGCTCCGTACGGATCCAGACCTTGCCCGAGCCCGCACGGTGGCCCTCGGCCATGCGCAATTCGAGCGAGCGGATGTAGCCGCCGGGCCACACGCTGGCACCATCCCACGGCTTGCATTCGTCCGGCGGCGGCATGGACGGGTCCTCGACGGCGGCCACGGCGCTGGTGTCGCTGGTGACCATGCGCCAGGCGGTGGCCCGGATGGCAACGCGCCCGCCCGCCGAGAGTTCGGCCTGGAGCAGTTCAATGGTCCGGCCCGGGCGCAGCGTGGTGGTGGTGATCTCGAATTCGCCGCCGGGGATCAGGCCCAGGATTTCGTAGCTGATCCGTGCCATGCGGACATCGTCGCGG
This sequence comes from Arthrobacter cavernae, assembly GCF_017368795.1. GTDB lineage: Bacteria > Actinomycetota > Actinomycetes > Actinomycetales > Micrococcaceae > Arthrobacter > Arthrobacter cavernae. The sequence continues at coordinate 21,366 of NZ_JAFNLL010000028.1, forward strand.
GGCTCATGCCGGTCCAGCGCATCTGCCAGGATGCCGGACGCCGGCGCCATGTGCTGCTCGTGGGGATTCCAGGCGCCCTGCGCATGGATGGTGGATCGGAAGCGCCCGCCGCCGAGGGACTGGTAGTAGAAGTCGCCGTCTGCCAGCTCCGGTAGTGCTGTAGTCAACTCTGACCCTTTCGCCATTTCAGCTGTGCAAGTCAGACCACTTTATCCGCTGCGGAGGAATGCGCCCGACGCCGCCGAGTCAGCGTCGCGCGAATCCGTCCGGATCGCCGTCGCTGGTTATCACCTGGCCCGCGCGCGAAAGGAGCGCTGCCCGGCGTAACCACGGATCTGCGTCCGCAGCCCAGCGGTCCAGGACGCGCTCCGCGCGTTCCCTCGCCTGCCCCTCAAGTCCGGCCAGCAGCGGGCGGACGACGTCGGCGGCCAAGGGGTCTGCCAGCTCACGCGTGCCTGCTTGCCTCAGGAAGCCCTCGAGGCGCGTGAGATCTGTGTTGAGGAGGACTCCAACTTTGGTCTGCAGAAGGACGACGGCGGCCAGCCGCCGCTCGAAGACCGGTTCGACCCACAGTTCGGAACTCAACGCGGTGATGTCATCATGGCCGAGATTCTTGTGCCGGTTCAGGGCGTCGCGGACCGTCCCGCGAACCGCCCCTACCGAGGCACCGTAGACCTTCAGGCTGCCGCCGAGGCGCCCGCGGGTTTCCATGGCCTTTTCCCATGAGGATTCACGCTGCAGCGCGAGGTCCACGAATTCACCGGCGTCACTCACGCGTCCATTCTGTCAGTACAAGAAAATCGGCAGCCAGTCGCGGTTGTGCGCGTGCACCAGTGCGAGGAACAGCACGACGTCGAAGAGCAGGTGCACTGACACGACATAGCTGAGCGACTTGGTCAGCTTGAAGGTGTAGCCCTGCAGCAGCGCGAACGGGAACGTCAGGAGTGGCCCCCAGGCTTGGTACCCGATCTCCCACAGGAACGACGAGAAGACCACTGCCTGCAGGATGTTGGCGAGCCAGTCCGGGAAGTGCCGCCGCAGCAAGGTGAAGGTGGTGCAGACAAAGAACAGCTCGTCCCAAATACCAACAGCGTTCACGCCAAGGAAGAGCCTCCAGAAGATGGTGGGCTCGGAGGCATCCGGCCAGTTCTGATACACCTCCGTGCGGATCAGGTAGACCGGCAGAATGAAGTAGCCGAGAACTACCACAGCGATCAGGTACAGTTTCGCGCTCAACGGCCATTTGCGGCCCGTGTTCACAGGAAATCTGATGATCTTCTCGCGGTATACGAACCGCGACACCAGCCACGGCACCAGCACGGCCAACGCAAGTGCACCACCCATGAGGGTCATGTGCGGGATGCTCAAATCGGCGTTCAGCGGAACCAGGCTGATGATCACCATTCCCGCCGCGATCAGCGCGAGGTGCCGCACGAATTCGCGGTCGATGACTGCGGCCGTGACCAGGCTCAAGGCGAGCACGCTGTAGCCCATGAGGTCGTTCTCGACTCCGAAAATCAGCACGCCAGACACCGAGAGCAGTACCGCTGGCGCCAGCTTCCAAGTGAGCGCGCTACGCGGTGCTTGAGTCGAGATCGAGGTCACCCCTCCAGCTTGTCAGCGACGGCCACTTCAGGAAACGCCGCTGGCAGCTTTGTGCCTGGCAGAACGCGAGCGCCGGCGCATGATGGTGCTTGCCATTCTTCTCGGAAACATGGCCGAGAAGGCAATTCACCAAATCGCCGAATGCAAGGACACAAATGCGGATAGTTTCCTGGAACTGCGCCATGGCTTACCACAAGAAGCGCCACCTGATCGAGTCGCTGGAGCCTGATGTGATAATTCTGCAGGAGGTCTCCCGGAAGGACATCGAGGCCGGCGAGCAACCGTTCGCGGCATGGGCCGGGTCGAACCCCAACAAGGGACTGGGTGTCATCGGATGCACCCCCGGTTCCTATGCGCTCGGCCCGGCAGATCCGGCACTGCCTTGGCATATCCCGTTCACCGCGGACGGACTCAACGTCATCGCTTTGTGGGCGCATCAGTTGACCAGGGAACTTCGCTATGTGCGGGTCACCCACGACATCGCGGACCAACATGCCACGCTCCTCGGATCCGCTCGTAGCCTCATCATGGGTGATTTCAACAGCAATTCAACGTGGGACAGGGAACATCCCGGCCGGAACCACACGATGCTGGTCGACAAGTTGGACCAGCTGGGACTGGACAGCGTCTTTCACCGTCAGTCAGACGCCGCGCAGGGTTCGGAGATGGATAAGACGTATTTTCACAGGCGCAAACTCCAGTTCGGCCATCACATCGACTACGCCTTCCTGACCAAGGGAGTCGACGCAAGGCTCGAGCTCGGCACTCCTGACACCTGGCTGCAGCACAGTGATCACATGCCCCTCATTCTGGACGTGGTGTAGCGGCAGACAGAGCGCCCGAGCAGACGTTCGTGCACGGCCACGGCGGCAAGGAGTGGACCGCCCGGACGGACACCGACTCCGCCAACATGCGCACCCTCAGACGTACTGACCGAACCAGGCCAGCGTGTCGTTCCAAGCAGCAGTCGCCTGCGCCTCGACGTAGCGCGGTCCCGTGTCATTGTGGAACGCGTGGTCGACGCCGGGATAGACCGTGAGCTGGTGTCGGACGTTCGTGGCAGCCAGGGCATCGCGGAGCGCCGGCATTGCGCCGGTGATCCTCTGGTCCAGTTCGGCGTAGACGCCAAAGACCGCCGGCTTGATGTTAGGGACCTTGTTCAGATCGGGAGCGGGTCCGTAAAACGCTGCGGTGGCTTTCAGCCCGGATATTTCCGTCGCCGCCTGCCAGGTAATGCCGCCGCCAAAGCAGTAGCCGTTCATGACAATCCGCCCCTGGTCGACGAAGTCCTGTGACCGCAGGTAATCGAATCCTGCGGAGAAGTCGGACACGTGGCGTTGGGCTCCCGCCTGCGTCAGTGCACCGGGGACGGCGTCCGGATCCATTGATGCCGTCCCGCCTTCCCTGCTCAGGAGGTCCAGGGCCAGGGCTGCGTAGCCGGCCTTCGCGAAGCGGCGGGCCACGTCCTGGATGTGGGGTGTGAGTCCACGGTTTTCGTGGCAGATCAGCACCGCGGGGCCGGCCTTGCCGCCCTCCGGCCGGGCAAGGTACCCGCTGATCTCGGCGCCGGCGGACGGGAACTTCACCGTTGCAGTCGTCAGGCCGGGGGCGCCTTCCGGGACGGACAGCGGGCTCTTGGCACCGGGGACGGCTCCTGTGGTGGATGTCCCTGCCGACGAGGCCCCGGATGACGTGGGTGTGGGCATGGGGTCGGTGCTGCGTGGCAGTTCCCCCGGGGTGCAGCCGACCAGCGCCATTGCGGCCGCTGCTGCGGCCATGCTGCCGGTGATGAAGGCCACGCGCCGCGTAAACGTGTGCCGGGACATGGCGCCGGAACGGTAGTCGTCGAAGAATTCCTCGATCAGGTACTTCTCAAACTTGCCAAGCTGGGTCATGAAGGGCCTCCTGGAGTTTGCCGCATATCCTCCTCCGAAGCCCGGCATCCGGCAAGGGGCGCCCGAGCGATGGGCTAAGGCGCGAACGAATGAGACACTCGGTTCCATGCGTGAATTAGTCGTTCTCGGCACCGCCTCCCAGGTCCCGACGCGGGCCCGGAACCACAACGGATACGTGCTCCGTTGGGACGGGGAGGGCCTGCTCTTCGATCCCGGGGAAGGCACCCAGCGGCAGATGATCCACGCCGGTGTCTCGGCCTCGGAGATCACACGCATCTGTATCACCCATGTCCACGGTGACCACTGCTTCGGGCTGCCCGGCGTGCTTTCGCGCATGGCCCTCGACCGTGTGACGCATCCCGTCCGCCTGCACTATCCCGCCTCCGGGGAGGACATCATCTCGGCGCTCCTAGGCGTCGCCTCCCCCGGTATTGACCTGCGACTCTATCCGCACGGGGAGGCCGGGCCAATCGCGCCGGGACTGGAGGTGCGCCCGTTGCTCCACCGCATCGAGACATTCGGATACACGTTGGCCGAGCCTGACGGCCACAGCCTCATTCCAGAGCGGCTCGCGGCTGCCGGAATTGCGGGTCCCGACGTCGGCCGTCTTCAGCACGACGGAAGCCTGCGAGGCGTGCGACTGGAAGACGTGAGCGTGCCGCGGCCCGGCCAGCGCTTCGCCTTCGTCATGGACACCGCACCATGTGCCGGAGCCGAGGAGCTCGCAGACGGGGCCGACCTGCTCGTGGCCGAATCCACCTTCAGCGACGACGACGGCGACCTCGCCAAGCAGCACCGCCACCTCACCGCCGGACAGGCCGGCGCCTTGGCTGCCGCCGGGGGCGTCATCACGCTGGTCATCACCCACTTCTCGTCACGCTATGCGGACGTCAGCCTGCTCGCTGAACAGGCCCGGGCCCGCGCCGGCGGGGCAACTGTTGTGGCTGCAAACGACCTTGACCGGATCGCTTTCCCGAAACGGCGGCCATCGTCGTAGGTGTGGCCGGAAACAGCCGCGAAGAAGTCAGAAGTTGGCCGGCCAGGAGAGATGTACGTGAGCCTCGGTAGCGTCCGCTCTCATATCCCCGCCGGAAGTATTCCACGAGTCCGTTACAAGAGCATTATTCGCGATGTCCTCGACAGTCACCGAGATTCCCTTGCCCGCCAATCCAGCTCGTAGCTCTTCTCGAGCCTTGATGATTGCCTGGTCCCGGGTGTGTGGTGCACCCGTTGCGTCAGAGTAGGGAACCGTAACTGTCCAATAGGCGATCATGGCCTTACTTTGTCAGCCGAACAACCGAAATTCAACACTCCGAGGCACTATCGAGGCACCACCAGGACCAAAAGGGGCGGGCAGCTGCGCTGCCCGCCCTGGGAAGGAGAAAAAACTAGAACTCCCAGTCCTCCTCCTCAGTCGTCACCCCGGGATCTGGATCCGCGCCGCTTCCTGCAGCAGCGGATCGGAGATCATCACGGTCGCCGCCCCGGGCGCCATGTCGAAGGCGATGGAACCACGGGACTTGTCGCCCGGCAGGACGTCACCGGAGCCCAACTGGTTGTCAACGAAGAGGTAACGGTCAGCCTTCCGGCCGCTGGCATCCTTGGCGGAGAAATAGAGCGGGTTCGAGCTGGTCTTGCCAGCCTCAGTCTCCCACAGCACATCCAGGAGGAGGTACGTTCCATTCTTCGGCGGCTTCGCAAGGGCAGTGGTGGTCACCGTGTCCGTCCGCACAGCGGAGACGATCGTGATCCTGGCGACGTCCCCGTTGCGCATCTTCACCGTGAATGGTGCCCCCACCGTCGGTCCGGCGGGAGCCGCCGGTGCAGGAGCAGCCGACGGCGGTGCTGCCGCCGGGGCCGCGGACGCAGCCGCTGAAGGCGCGGGACTGGTATCCGCAGCGGGCTTGCTGCCGCTGGAGCAGGAGCCCATGATCATACCGAGCAGCAGGACGCCAGCCGGAATCACGAAGCGCTTCTTCTTGTAAAACGGGCGCTTGGCGGGGACAGCAGCGAGCGGCAGGGGCGGGATTGAATCAAATTTCTGGTGTGACATGGTGGTGCCTTTCGAGAGTGCGTTTAGTGATGCTGCGGTGTTACTGCTTTTCCCATTTGCCACAGCGGCTGGACTTGAAGTCCTGGCCTACGGAGAGTGCGACCGTCGGCCGGCCACCGCCGGGAAGATCGTTGTCGATGATGTTGCTTCCGTTGGAACCGGAGGCGTAGATGCCCCAATAGCAGCCTGAGCCGACGTCTGCGGCAGCCCGGTAGGTGCCCGGGGTGATATCGGTTCCTACCGTCCAGGTGCCGTCGCCCACGGTGTTTGCTGCCTTCGTCTTTTCAGCGCCGGTCACAGCTTCCTCGCGCTTCTTGACCGCGGCGTCAGCTGCTTGGACTGCGGCGTCGGCCTTGGCCACCTCGGCCTCTTTGGCTGCCACTTTCGATTCGCGGCCCGTGATGCCGCTCAGCAGTGTGTCGTACTTCGACTTCACGGTGTCGCGGTCGGCTTCGACTGAAGCCTTGTCCGCCACAAGGGTCCTGTAAGCATCGCTGGCCGTGGGGTCCGGCAAGGTGGTGCCGATTCCGACGCCGCCGCCAAGTACGGCGAGCACGCCGGCGCTGGCCACAAGAAACCTGAGGCCTCTGCGCTTCCTGGGTGTCGGCGTATCTTCTTCGGTGGCCGGGGCCGGAGGGTCCACGCCAGGCGCGGGTTCCGGGGCTTCAGTGTTTTCCTGGCCCATTTCCATGGTTCGCTCCAATTGCATCGAGGGTGGGTGCTGCGGTGGCGTGCGAACCATCCCCCAATTCCTGATGGTTCGCACCCGCCGCTCGGAGTCCGAACCGTGGCTGGTCTCCGTGGAATCAAGGTAGGTCCGAACTGCAGATTTGAACCGTACAAGTACTGATAACCCCTGTTATCAGCGATACAAAGCAAGTCAGATGAACTGTGCACTACGCTGTCCAGATACGAACGGCTGGAAGGGGAACGGCATGAACAGCTCAGCGGTACAGCTCCGCATGACGCTCAGTGATGTGGCCGCCCTTGCCAAGGTCCAGCGCCCCGTCGTGTCCATGTGGCGCACGCGCAGCGCCCACGGCCCGGCCCCCTTCCCCCAGGCGCTCGCCGTCGAGCGCGGCCTTGAGGTCTTCGACGCCGATGAGGTTGCCGCCTGGCTTGAGGCCACCGGCCGCGGCAACAATGCCGAGGCCAGCGGCGATGCCGCAGCCTTCGCCGTCCGTGCCGGCGTCGGGCGGGACAACCGGAACGTCTTCGACGCCGTCACGGCTCTGCTTGCGTTGCGGGCGGTCACTGGCACTCCCCTGACGGGCCGCGACCGCGACAGCCTCCTCGACGCCGCCGACGAGTCCGACCCCGACGATGCCTTCCTGTACTCCGAGATCGAGGCGCTGGCTGACGGGCTCGAGAGCACCGCCGAGTACGCCGAGCGCTTGATCGACAGCGCCTACAGTGTTCCCGCTGCCTTCGAAACCCTCCTCGCGGACCGCTTCCGCTCCGGAATCCGCGAGCACGCCGATACCGCCCTGACAGAAGCAGCCACACACCTTGTTGCTTCGGCAGCGCTTGCCTTGGCATTGTCGCTGGAGTCCGAACCCGTGTTCGTCGACCCGACGCCGGGCGGCAGCGATCTGCTGTTGGGCATCGTCCGCGCCGCCGGGGATGGGCTGCCGATCACCGCACTGACCCCTGACGGCGACGACGCTTCGGCGCGTCTCGTGCGCCGTCGCCTCGCGGCGCATGGAATCGACAGCCAGCTCCTGAAAATGCAGGCCGGCGGCACTTTCGATGTCCACGGCCCCGCCGTTCACCTCGCCCAGTATCCGTCCCCTGGCGAGCCAGGCATGGACGCCGGAGGGATCCTCGCGGCCATCGAATCCATCGTCATGCAGATGGACGACTCGCAGCGTGCCGTCATCATCGCGCCCGCATCGACGTTGTGCGATGGCGCCCTCACCGCAAGCGCGGGAGCACACAGGTCGGAGCTCCTGCGTTCGGGCAGGGTCCGTGCCATCGTCAGGCTTCCCCAAGGCCTTCTGCGCCGCAAGCCCCGCGAAGCCCAGTGCCTGTGGGTCCTTGGCCCGTCCTTCGCCGAGGTGGACATTGCGGACAGGTGGACCATGGTGGCGGACCTGACGGCCGCGCGGCTCACGCCGGACGTGGTCCACGACCTCGTCAGCGACGTCGTCGCCTCGATGGGCAGCGGGGCCACGGTCCGGGCGCATTCCTTCCGCTTCGCGCGGCTGGTTCCCACACGGCACCTGCTTGCCAGCCGGGGTTCCCTGGTGGAGCTCCCGTCCCGTGGCGGAGCGGGGGAAGCCGCGGCAGGAGCCGAGGCCGCCCTCCGCATCGAAGAGCTGCAGGAGCTTCTGATGAAGTACGACGGCAGCGTCCCCGCCGCCGTCTCGGTCCTCGCCCAGTCCGGTGGCCGCCTTGCGCCGGCCACCGTTCAGGAGCTCCTTTCGGCCGGCACCCTCCGGTACATCAAGGGCAACCGCCTCGATCCCGCGGACCTCAGCGCCAGGGAACGCACCAGGGTGATTGGCACCGCAGAACTCCTGGATGAGGAAGCCACCAAACCACGGAGCATCAGCATTCTGGACTTCGCCGCCAAGTACCCTTCCGGCCGCCTCACCGAACCCGGCGACGTCGTCTTCTGTACCAGCCCGCGGCCCGCAGCGATGGTGGACGCGGAGGGCGGCGCCGTCGTCGTTTTTCCTGCGAGGGTCCTGCGGATCGACGCCGGCGACCCCGGCGGGCTGGTCCCCGCGGTTCTTGCCGCGGACATCAACTCGCTGCCGCCCCAGGACAAGGCCTGGCGGCAGTGGCGTCTGCGCCGGACGCCGTACCGTCAGCGTCGCCCGCTCGAGGTCGCGCTGGCCGAGCTGCAACACGAACAGGACCTAACCAGACAACGACTCCAACAGTTGGATGAACTCGCTACGCTGATTCTGGACGGCGTAGCGGGCGGAAGCCTCACCCTGACAGACCCCACAAGCACTGCAACAACAGAAGGAACCCGCTAATGCCTCCGAAATTGAAAGTGGACCGCGCCAACCCCAACGGCGCCCCGTCCACCATGAAAGAGCTCAAGGACACCCTGTGGAAGGCCGCCGACAAGCTGCGCGGTTCCATGGATGCCTCCCAGTACAAGGACGTTATCCTGGGCCTGGTGTTCCTGAAGTATGTGTCGGACGCGTTTGAGGAGCGCCGCGGGATCATCCTGGCCGAGCTTGAGGCCGATGGCCTGGCCGAAGAGCAGATCGCGCAGCTGATCGACGACGTGGACGAGTACACCGGCCACGGCGTGTTCTGGGTTCCGGCCCGGGCACGGTGGGGCTACCTGGCGGAGAACGCCAAGGGCCTGCCGGCTCTGGACGGCGAGGCGCCGAAGTCGATCGGGCAGCTGATCGATGAGGCCATGGATCTGATCATGGGCAGCAACCCCAGCCTGAGCGCCACGCTCCCCCGCATCTTCAACCGGGACAATGTGGACCAGCGCCGCCTGGGCGAACTCCTGGACCTGTTCAACTCGGCTCGCTTTACCGGCATGGGCGCCGGCCGCGCCAGGGACCTTTTGGGCGAGGTCTACGAGTACTTCCTGGAGAAGTTCGCCCGTGCCGAAGGCAAGCGCGGCGGCGAGTTCTACACCCCGGCCGGGGTGGTCCGCGTGCTGGTGGAGGTCCTGGAGCCGCACAGTGGTCGCGTCTACGACCCCGCCTGTGGTTCGGGCGGCATGTTTGTGCAGACCGAGAAGTTCCTGGATGCCCACAAGGAGGACCGCACAGCGATTTCGGTCTATGGCCAGGAACTCAATGAGCGCACCTGGCGGATGGCCAAGATGAACCTCGCCATCCACGGACTGAACGCCAACCTGGCCTCCCGCTGGGGCGATACCTTCGCGCGCGACCAGCACCCGGACATGCAGGCCGACTTCATCATGGCCAACCCGCCCTTCAACATTAAGGACTGGGCCCGCTCCGAGTCCGACCCCCGCTGGAAGTACGGCGTGCCGCCTGCCGGCAACGCCAACTACGCCTGGATCCAGCACATCCTTTCCAAGCTGGCCCCCGGCGGTTCGGCCGGCGTGGTCATGGCCAACGGCTCCATGTCCTCCAACTCCGGCGGCGAGGGCGATATCCGGGCCCAGATCGTGGAAGCCGATCTGGTCTCCTGCATGGTTGCGCTGCCCACCCAGCTGTTCCGCAGCACTGGCATCCCCGTATGCACCTGGTTCTTCGCCAAGGACAAGACCGCCGGTGCGCACGGCTCCGTGGACCGTACCGGCCAAGTGCTGTTCATTGACGCCCGGAACCTGGGCTACATGGTGGACCGCGCCGAGCGCGCCCTCTCCGACGAGGACATCGCCAAGATCGCCAATACCTACCATGCCTGGCGCGGCACGGCTTCCGCCGTTTCGGCCGGGCTGGAGTACGACGACGAAGCCGGCTTCTGCTATTCGGCCACCCTCGCGGAGATCAAGGCAGCCGACTACGCGCTGACGCCGGGACGGTACGTCGGCGCCGCCGAGGCGGAAGACGACGGCGAGCCGATCGAGGAAAAGATCGCGCGGCTTTCGAAGGAACTGTTTGCACAGTTTGAGGAGTCCGAGCGCTTGGCCGCTGTTGTGCGCGAGCAGCTGGGGAGGGTTTCGTGAGCAGCTGGACGGTGACGCGGCTGGGTGACGCGGCCCATGTCGTTCATGGATGGCCGTTCAAGAGCGAATCCTTTGCCACCGAAGGCGAACACCTCCCTGTAGTAGTCGCCATCGGAAACTTCAACTACTCCGGAGGATTCCGGTTTCAAGACTCAACCGTGAAACGCTATACGGGAGATTTTCCAGCGGAATACATCCTCAACCCTAACGACCTCCTGCTTGTGATGACTTGCCAAACGGAAGGGGGAGAAATTCTCGGTGTGCCCGCTCGAGTTCCCAACGACGGCCGAGTTTACCTCCACAACCAACGAATTGGCCGCTTGATCGTCGACCGCCCTGACGTTCTGAATTCAGATTTCATGTTCCAACTGGCGCGATCAGCTGACTTCAACCGTCAACTCTTCGTGACGGCATCCGGCAGCAAGATCCTGCACACATCTCCGACTCGCATTGAAGCAACCACCGTGATGCTTCCTCCGTTGCGGGAGCAGGAGGCGATTGCGGAAGTTCTGGGCGCCCTCGACGACAAGATCGCCGCCAACACCAAACTCGCCGCCACGTCAGCAGCACTGGCAACTGCCATCTTCACCGAAGCGGTTCGAACTTCCTCGAGCGAATTCGTACTTTCGGACATTACCACCCTCCTTAGTCGCGGCATTACGCCCAAATACTCAGAGGAGGAGGACACGATGATGGTGCTTAACCAGAAATGTGTCCGCGGTCAACGCGTCGATCTAGACCCTGCCCGACGAACTCTGTTGTCGAAAGTTCGTGAAGACAAACTCCTTCAACCAAATGATGTTCTGGTTAACTCCACTGGTCAGGGCACTCTTGGCCGCGTCGCCCGTTGGACCAACTCAAATCAGGCCACTGTTGACTCGCACATCACCATTGTCCGTTTCAATGCCAGCCGCGCCAACCCGGTCACCGCTGGAATCGGGCTCCTCGGGCTGCAAGACACCATCGTGGAAATGGGCGAAGGAAGCACCGGGCAAACCGAACTCTCCCGGGTAGAACTCGGAAAGCTTCGATTGAAACTGCCAGCATTGGAAGTTCAGTCAGTCCTGGGACAGAGGTTCAGCTCCATGTCAGAAATGGAACGTGTCCTTTTTGAAGAGAACATCACCCTCGCCGCCACCCGCGACACACTTCTCCCCCAGCTCATGTCCGGCAAGCTCCGGGTCAAAGATGCCGAGACTGAGTTGGCCAAGGTTGGGGTGTAACGCCAAGCCCTGTCGGTAATTGTGCAGCACTCGCTGCACAATTACCGACATGCCACGGGGAAATCTTGCAAGCCCCGCCTGCAAAATTGACCGGCAAATAATGTCGGCGCCCACCGATACATTCATTGTGAAATGACCGCCAGGGAAGGAACCGATCAGCATGTCATCACCAGCGTCGTTTGAATCAACGCCCGCGAAGTCCGGTATCCCGCACTGGTACCCGGACCTATTGGCATCGGTGACACGCCAGATTCATTCCGGCAGATCGAAGGCAATCTCAGCCGCCAACCGGGAGATGCTGCTTTCCTACTGGGCCATCGGCAATGAACTGACCCAACGGGAATCCGCACAGGGTTGGGGCAGCAAAGTCGTCACTAGGCTCTCGGCAGACGTCCGCGTGGCCTTTCCCGAGGCCAGGGGCTTCTCGCCTCGAAACCTCCGCTACATGAAGTCATTTGCTGAGGCTTGGCCTGAGTTCCCAATGTTGCAAGCGCCGCTTGCAACATTGCCTTGGTATCACCACATCGCTCTCCTGGAGAAGCTCAAAAGTGCGGATGAGCGGCTCTGGTATGCAGCGTCCGCGATCGATCAGGGCTGGTCTCGAAACGTGTTGGTCCACCAGATTGATACGCGGCTTCATGAACGCTCCGGTAAGGCCATCACCAACTTCAAGGTGGCCCTGCCGCCGTCTGAGTCGGATCTTGCCCAGCAGTCCTTCAAGGACCCCTACGTCTTTGACTTCGTGTCCATGACGGGAAAACGGAACGAACACGAGCTCGAGGGACAGCTGATCCTGCATGTGGAGAAGTTCCTGCTGGAACTGGGTCAGGGCTTCGCCTTCGTGGGCCGGCAGGTGCGGCTGACCATCAGCGACGACGAATTCTTTGCCGACCTGCTGTTCTACAACTTCAAACTGCGCTGCTTCGTCGTAGTCGAACTCAAAGCCACTGCCTTCAAGCCCGAATATCTAGGACAGATCAACATGTACATGTCTGCCGTGGACGATTTACTGTCACACGCCGACGACCAGCCAACAATTGGCCTGTTGCTGTGCAAGACCAAGAACAACGTAGTGGCTGAGTATTCGCTTCGCGGATTCTCCAAACCGATCGGCATTGCCGAGTGGGAGTCCGAGATCGTGAAGTCCCTGCCCGAGGAATTCGCGGCCACACTGCCCAGTATCGAAGAGCTCGAGGCCGAGCTCTCGCAAGACATCACCATCGAAACGGTCAACCAGGGGGAATCACCGTGACAGCAGCACCCGCAGCAACCTTTTCCGAAGCCGACTGGGAAGGCCTGGCACTCGAGAAACTCGCCGAACCGCTCGGCTGGCGACCGAAGCGCGGCGACGAAATCGCGCCCGGATCCGGCGAGCGCGACAGCTGGGACGAACTGCTCATCCGGCCCCGGCTCATGGAAGCGCTGCAGCGGCTCAACCCCGACGTTCCCGTCCAGTACCTACACCAGGCATTGGCCGAGATCGCCGCGCCCAGCTCCAACGACGCCATCACCGAAAACCACCGCATCCACGCCTACCTGGTGGACGGGTACCGGCTCAGCTACATCGACGCCGACGGCAGCGAAGCCAACCCCACCATCCGCCTCATCAGCACCGAGCCCAGCCAGAACGACTGGCTCGCCGTCAACCAGGTCACCATCATCCAGGGCGACTACAAGCGCCGCTTCGACGTCGTGCTCTACTGCAACGGCATGCCCGTCAGCGTCATCGAACTGAAGAAGGCCGGCAGCCTCCACGCCGACGTCGCCGCCGCGCACGCCCAGCTCCAGACCTACCTGCGCGAATTCCCGCTGGCCTTCCGCTTCTGCGTCTTCACCCTCGCCTCGGACGGCATCCAGGACAAATACGGGACGCCCTTCACCCCCCTGAACCACTTCTCACCGTGGAACGTCGACGACGACGGCGATCCGGTACCGCCGGGAACGTTCGACGACGGCGACGCCGTCACCGCGCTGGAGACCGCCCTCTACGGGCTGTACCACCAGGACCGCTTCCTGCAGCTGCTGCGCTCCTACACCGCCTTTGACCAGGGACCGGACGGACTCACCAAACGGATCGCCAAGCCGCACCAGTACTTCGCCGTCGCCAAGGCCGTCGGCAGCACCGTGCAGGCGGTGGAGAGCAACGGCAAGGCCGGCGTCGTCTGGCACACCCAGGGCTCCGGCAAGTCCATGGAAATGGAGCTCTACACCAGCCAGGTGCTCCGCCACCCCCGGCTGCGGAACCCCACCGTGGTGGTCATCACCGACCGCAACGAACTGGACGGCCAGCTCTATGAGGGCTTCGCGAAAAGCCTCCTGCTGGCCGAAACGCCCCGGCAGATCCGGCGGCGCACCGAGCTGCGGGATGAGCTGAGCAACCGCACCACGGGCGGGATCTACTTCACCACACTGCAGAAATTCGGGCGCAGCCAGGCCGAGAAGGAATCCGGGACGGACCACCCGCTGCTCTCGGACCGGCGGAACATCATCGTGATCGTGGATGAGGCCCACCGATCCCACTACGACGACCTGGACGGCTACGCCCGGCACCTGCGCGACGCCCTGCCCAACGCCACGCTGATCGCCTTCACCGGGACGCCGATCACCTTCGAGGACCGCAACACGCGCGAAGTCTTCGGCGACTACATCGACATCTATGACCTCACCCGCGCAGTGGACGACGGCGCCACCGTGCCTGTCTACTTCGAGCCGCGCCTCATCAAGGTCGGCCTGGCTTCGGACCTGACGGAAGACGTACTGGACGAGGCCGCCGACGAATACACGGCCGGCCTGGACGATACCGAGCGGGCGCGCATCGAGGCGAGCGTCGCCGTCGTGAACGCCGTGTACGGTGCGCCCAAGCGCATCGCCGCGCTGGCCGAAGACCTCGTGGCGCACTGGGAGAACCGGCGTGACCGGATGGGCAAGTTCATCGAGGCGCCGGGCAAGGCGATGATCGTGGGCGGCACCCGCGAGATCTGCGCCAAGCTGTACACGGCAATCGTGGAGCTGCGGCCGGCGTGGCATTCGGATGACCTGGACAAGGGCAAGATCAAGGTGGCCTATTCCGGGACCGCCTCGGACACGCCTCCTGTGTCCGAGCATGTGCGGCGCGACTCCCAGAACGCCACCGTCAAGGAACGGCTCAAGAACGTGGACGACGAGCTGGAACTGGTGATCGTCAAGGACATGATGCTCACCGGCTTCGACGCTCCCCCGCTGCACACGCTGTATCTGGACCGGCCATTGAAGGGGGCCCTGCTCATGCAGACCCTCGCCCGGGTGAACCGCACCTTCCGCGGCAAGGAGGACGGCCTGCTGGTGGCGTACGCGCCGCTGGCGGAGAACCTGGCCAAGGCGCTGAGCGAATACACCAAGACGGACCAGGAACACCGGCCCGTCGGCAGGAACATCGACGAAGCGGCCGACCTGGCGCGCACCCTCGTGGAGACGTTGCGGGGGCTGCTGGCCGGCTACGACTGGAAGGCCGTGTGGCTCAAGGGCGGGCCCAAGGCGTTCATCAATGCCGTCACCGGTGCCGTGAACTACCTGCGCTCGCCCTCCACGCCGGGGAACCAGCCGGCCGAGGGCGAGGAATCGCTGGCTTCGAAGTACCGCCGGTTCTCAAGCCAGCTATCGCGGGCGTGGGCAGTATCTTCCGGCTCGCAGACGTTGGCCGAGCTGCGCCCGGAAATTCGGGTGTACGAGGAAATCCGCGTGTGGATGGCGAAATACGATGCTTCGGAACGACAGGGCCGGGGCGAGCCCGTGCCGGAGGACATCCATCGGCTGCTGGGTGAACTGATTGATTCGGCGACGTCCCCGGGGGGCGTGCTGGACATCTACGAGGCGGCCGGGATGCCCAAGCCGTCGCTGGATGACCTGACGCCCGAGTTCATTGCCAAGACCAAGAAGGCGCCCAACCCGCACCTTGCCATTGAGGCCCTGCGGAAGTTGATCGCCGACGAGTCCGCCACCGCCATGCGCAACAACGTGATCCGCCAGCGTGCGTTCTCCGAGCGCATCACCGAGCTGATGAAGAAGTACACCAACCAGCAGCTCACCTCGGCCGAGGTCATTGCCGAGCTCGTGGAGCTGGCCCGGGAGGTGGCAGCCGAATCCCGGCGCGGCGAGCACTTCACCCCCCCGCTGAACTCCGACGAACTCGCGTTCTACGATGCCGTGGCCTCCAACGAGTCGGCTGTGGAAGTCCAGGGCGAAGGCGTCCTGGCAGACATCGCCCGCGAGCTCGTGGCCGTGATGCGCCGCGACGTCCGGACCGACTGGACCGTCCGCGACGACGTACGGGCGAAACTCCGCTCCTCGATCAAACGGTTGTTGGTGCGCTTCGGGTACCCGCCGGACAAGCAGCCGGAAGCCATCAAGCTCGTGATGGAGCAGATGGAATCGATGGCGCCGCGGTTTGTTGAGGCGCGGGGTTAGCACAACGAGTTGCCGCCAAACGGCGGACATCATGAAGAAGCACTATGAAAAATGGGGAACATGACTACCTACGAATCAAGCGATAGCACCGCGGCTCAATCCTTGCCGCCAGCACCAGACCGCGAGCCGCAGCTTGTCGACAGATCCCGAAAGACCAAGGTGAAAGCTCTTCTCGCCAATGCCGGAGGTGCGAACGTCGCTCGCGTCATTCTCGGAGCTGTTATCGCATTACTCTTGGTGGTCACATGGTTTGGCAGCAACCCGAGTCTCAACGACGCGGGCAATCCTTCCGAATGGAAGTCGCAACTTAGTCAGGCCGCCATCAAGAACGGATTGAACAACGGAGACACAAAGGGCGCGCCACAACAGTCAGTTGTCAACGGCTGGTATGCCAATGACATTGCTATAGTCCAGGCCTCACAGAATAGCTACATTGCCGCCAGCACCACTCGGAATGGAAGTTTGCTGGCTCTGGTCGGCCTCGGCTTTGCGGGCGAATTGATTATCCGTGGAGTTGAGCGGTCACGCCGCAAACGCTGATCTGACCATGCTGAAGTGCATGTCGGCTCAGAGGTTGCCTACTTGTCGTAAACGTCGCGTCGGTGGCCGAGGTTCACAACCACGACCAGCAGGACATCGTCCTGAATCGTATAGATGATTCGATAGTCACCGACACGCACGCGAAAGCCCGGCCGGCCGCGCAGGGCAAGCGCTTTGGGCGGCCGAGGATCGGAAGCAAGGAGCGCGATGGCACCGTGGATACGTTCGCGGTCACTGGGATGGACCTGCTTGAGTGCCCTGACGGCCGCTGGACGAAGCTCAATCCGGTACCTGGTCATGCCCAGCCGAGATCGACCTTAACCTGGGCCCACGGAATATTGTCGCCTTCTTCGGCCATGGCCGCGTCGAACGCTGCAATGTCTTCCACTTCCTCCAGGGCGTCAAGCATTTGTTCGTAACGCTCCGGCGACACCAGAACCGCTGCGCGATGCCCCCGCCGCTCAATGAACACTGGCTCAGACTCGACGATACTAAGGAGCTCCGGAAGTCGGGATCGCGCGTCAGTGATGTTGATGGTTGACATGCCTTAAATGTACATCTGAGCGCACTGGATGTACATAGACCCTTCAGTGAACGAAAAGTGCACGGCACCCGATCAGGTACCGTGCACTTCCTTGGCGGCAGTTGCCGTCACTCACCAGCAATTCAGACTAGAACTCCCAGTAATAGTCGTCAGTCGCATGATTCTGCGGGTTCTCTGCGGTCACAGTGCTCCTGTGCCCACTGCGTGCCACTCGTACTCAGAACGGGGTTCCACCCGCCGGGGCTGGTGGGTGGCACGTCATCAACGTCTACTTGTCGAGCACGGTACCCGACCAGTTTCCCGGATCACGACAGGAGTTTGGCGTACCCTGAAACCGCACCAGCCCTGAACGAGCGAAAGGAAGAGCCAGACTGATTGAGCGCATCCGGCAGACAGGCCAGCTAATACAGGACGCCGTGCAGGAGTCAGCTCGACAGACGTTGAGTGATCGTGGTGACGACATGCACCGAAAGGGCTTCACCAGGGCAGCTAGCATAAGCCTGCGCCTTGTACAGGACGAGATCGACGCCTTCAAAGAGCAGATGAAGGGTCCGGGCCTGAGCAAGGCCGAGCAAGCGCTCTATGCCCACCTGGACGAACTGAAGTCCAAGATCGAAGCGGACTTTGACCGTTACTGGCGAGGCAGCGGCGTTGACTGGCGTCCTCCGAAGCCTGTCGCCAAGGGGATCGTCAGGCAGGCCGGCGAGTCGCAGCCCTAGAACTGGGCGCGAGCCTACTTGCATCGCCACCAGTCCCAATTCCGGCGTCATGATCGGCGTCGTGTCGCACCGAATCTTGTCGCGGAATCGAGACGTTCGGTGCCGCCGGAATGACCCCGTCTCGGGAGGCCTGCTGCAAGACCACCATGAGCACGATCAGCACCGGCCGTCTTCGTGAGGAACGTCAGAGACTTGTCGTCCTCGGTCCGTGCCGTGTACGTCTCACCGTCCGGCCCGAGATACCGCACTTGCCAGCGGCCAGAAGGAAGCTTTCGCAGGCTCCCCCATGCCTCTCGCTTCACTGTTCTCATCATGCCCTCCCTTGGACTCGAACGGACGCTCCCTGCCAGTCGTGCCACTCGACTCGCAGAGACCCCAACATCCGCGTAATTCCGCGGATATCAGGGCTCCATCGAGCGACCTGTGGCACTAACTGGCACGGCCTCGGCATCAAGCCAATCCAGCATTCGGGTCAACTGGCTGCCTCGTTCCCATCTGGACGGTGCACACGTGCCATCCGCGTGCCATCCTGGGCGGTCATTCCTGTTCATCTCCGTCCTCCTCTGTTCATTCGGAGAAGGCAAAAAAGAGGCCCGGACCAGCGAAATCTCGCAGGTCCGGGCCTCTGACCAGCCCTTTCGGGCGGGGCATCAGAGAGAAGCTCCTAGAACTCCCAGTCCTCATCCTCAGTGTTAACAGCCTTGCCGATCACGTAGCTCGAACCCGAGCCCGAGAAGAAGTCGTGGTTCTCGTCGGCGTTCGGGGACAGCGCCGAAAGAATGGCCGGGTTCACGTCGGTGACGGACGCCGGGAACATGGCCTCGTAGCCGAGGTTCATGAGGGCCTTGTTGGCGTTGTAGTGCAGGAACTTCTTGACGTCCTCGGCCAGGCCGACGCCATCGTAGAGGTCGTGCGTGTACTGGACTTCGTTTTCGTACAGCTCGAAGAGCAGCTCGAAGGTGTAGTCCTTGATCTCCTGCTTGCGTTCCTCGGACAGGCCCTCCAGGCCCTTCTGGAACTTGTAGCCGATGTAGTAGCCGTGCACGGCCTCGTCGCGGATGATGAGGCGGATCAGGTCGGCGGTGTTCGTCAGCTTGGCGCGCGAGGACCAGTACATGGGCAGGTAGAAGCCCGAGTAGAACAGGAAGCTCTCCAGCAGGGTGGAGGCCACCTTGCGCTTGAGGGGGTCGTTGCCCTGGTAGTAGTCCATGACGATCTGGGCCTTCTTCTGCAGGTTCTCGTTCTCGAGGGACCAGCGGAAGGCGTCGTCGATCTCCTTGGTGGAGCACAGCGTGGAGAAGATCGAGGAGTAGCTCTTGGCGTGCACCGACTCCATGAAGGCGATGTTCGTGTACACGGCTTCTTCATGCGGGGTGATGGCGTCGGGGATGAGGCTGACGGCGCCGACCGTACCCTGGATGGTGTCCAGCAGGGTCAGGCCCGTGAACACGCGCATGGTCAGCTGCTGTTCCGCGGGCGTCAGCGTGTGCCACGACTGGATGTCGTTGGACAGCGGCACCTTCTCCGGAAGCCAGAAGTTGTTGACCAGGCGGTTCCAGACTTCCACGTCCTTGTCGTCCTGGATCTTGTTCCAGTTGATCGCCTCGACATGGCTGAGCAGTTTGACCTTCGCGGTCATTTCATCCCCTTAGCGTTGGGTTCTTTAAGGTAAGCGTACGACGCCGGGCGCATACCCGGCGTCGCACTCTTCAGTTTTTCAGGTGCGGCACTTGCCGCGAAAATCAACCGATATCAGTTGTCATAGCATGCAGGAAACACAATTTTCCACCTCGGTTCCTTCCAGCGCGAGCTGGCGGAGACGGATGTAGTAGAGCGTCTTGATGCCCTTGCGCCAGGCGTAGATCTGCGCCTTGTTGATGTCGCGGGTGGTGGCGGTGTCCTTGAAGAACAGCGTCAGGGACAGGCCCTGGTCCACGTGCTGCGTGGCAGCGGCGTAGGTGTCGATGATCTTCTCGTAGCCGATCTCATACGCGTCCTGGTAGTACTCCAGGTTGTCGTTGTCCAGGTACGGCGCCGGGTAGTAGACGCGGCCGAGCTTGCCTTCCTTGCGGATTTCGATCTTGGCGGCCACCGGGTGGATCGAGGACGTGGAGTTGTTGATGTAGCTGATGGAACCGGTGGGCGGCACGGCCTGCAGGTTCTGGTTGTAGATGCCGTGCTCCATGACGGAAGCCTTCAGCTCGCGCCAGTCATCCTGCGTGGGGATGTGGATCCCGGCGAAGAGCTCGCGGACGCGCTCGGTCTCCGGGGTCCATTCCTGCTCGGTGTACTTGTCGAAGAACTCGCCGCTCGCGTAGGTGGAGTTCTCGAAGCCACCGAAGGTCTCACCGGTCTCGATGGAGAGCTTGTTCGAGGAACGCAGGGCGTGGAACAGCACCGTGTAGAAGTAGATGTTGGTGAAGTCCAGGCCTTCTTCGGAGCCGTAGTGCACGCGCTCGCGGGCCAGGTAACCGTGCAGGTTCATCTGGCCGAGGCCGATGGCGTGGCTCTGGGCGTTGCCCTGGGCGATGGACGGCACCGAGTTGATGAAGGACATGTCCGAGACGGCACTCAGGGCACGGATGGAGGTCTCGATCGAGAGGCCGAAGTCCGGGGAATCCATGGTCTTGGCGATGTTCATCGAACCAAGGTTGCAGGAGATGTCCTTGCCGATGGTCTCGTAGCTGAGGTCCTCGGCGTAGATGGACGGCGTGGAGACCTGCAGGATCTCCGAGCACAGGTTGCTCATGGTGATCTTGCCGGCGATCGGGTTGGCCCGGTTCACGGTGTCCTCGAACATAATGTACGGGTAGCCGGATTCGAACTGGATCTCCGCGAGGGTCTGGAAGAACTCGCGGGCGCTGATCTTGGTCTTCTTGATCCGGGAATCGTCCACCATCTCGTAGTACTTCTCGGTGACCGAGATGTCGGAGAACGGGACGCCGTAGACGCGCTCGACGTCGTACGGGGAGAAGAGGTACATGTCCTCGTTCTTCTTGGCCAGCTCGAACGTGATGTCCGGAACCACGACGCCCAGGGACAGCGTCTTGATGCGGATCTTCTCGTCGGCGTTTTCACGCTTGGTGTCCAGGAATCGGTAGATGTCCGGGTGGTGGGCGTGCAGGTACACGGCACCTGCGCCCTGGCGGGCACCGAGCTGGTTGGCGTAGGAGAAGCTGTCTTCGAGGAGCTTCATCACCGGGATGACGCCGGAGGACTGGTTCTCGATCTGCTTGATCGGGGCACCGTGCTCGCGGATGTTGGTCAGCGAGAGGGCCACGCCGCCGCCGCGCTTGGACAGCTGGAGGGCGGAGTTGATGCCGCGGGCGATCGACTCCATGTTGTCTTCGATGCGCAGCAGGAAGCAGGAGACCAGCTCGCCGCGCTGGGCCTTGCCGG
This sequence comes from Arthrobacter cavernae, assembly GCF_017368795.1. Classification (GTDB taxonomy): domain Bacteria; phylum Actinomycetota; class Actinomycetes; order Actinomycetales; family Micrococcaceae; genus Arthrobacter; species Arthrobacter cavernae. Next base: position 42,405 of record NZ_JAFNLL010000028.1, read on the forward strand.
CGTTCAGGAACGTGGGCGTTGCCGGCTGGAAGCGGCCGTCGATGATCTCGTCCACCAGGCGGCTGGCCAGTTCTTCGTTGCCGCGGGCCAAGTGCAGGGCCACCATGCAGACGCGGTCCTCGTAGCGCTCCAGGAAACGCTTGCCGTCGAAGGTCTTGAGCGTGTAGGAGGTGTAGAACTTGAAGGCACCCAGGAACGTCTCGAAGCGGAACTTCTTCTTGTAGGCGCGGTTGAACAGCTCACGGATGAAGTTCATCGTGTACTGGTCCAGGGTTTCGCGCTCGTAGTACTGGTTCTTGACCAGGTAGTCGAGCTTCTCTTCCAGGTCGTGGAAGAACACGGTGTTGTTGTTCACGTGCTGCAGGAAGTACTGGTGCGCGGCCTCGCGGTCGGCGTCGAACTGGATCTCGCCGTTCGGGCCATACAGGTTCAGCATGGCGTTGAGCTCGTGATAGCCCAGGCCCTTATAGGCCTCCGGCAGCGGCTTCTTGGCCGTATCCACGGTCTTGCTCCCGGTTACTTCTGTTTCTGCGACAGTAGTGTCCAAAACTTTTCCAATCCTTGATTTACCCGATCAACGTCTTCGGGCGTCCCCATGAGTTCAAATTTGTATAGATGCGGGACGCCACACTTGGCGGCGATGATGTCGCCTGCCATGCAGTAGTTGTCCGCGAAGTTGGTGTTTCCCGCACCGATCACGCCCCGGATCAGTTCCCTGTTCTGCGGGTTGTTCAGAAACCTGATGACCTGCTTGGGAACCGAACCCTCACCGTTGGTGCCGCCATAGGTGGGCAGTACCAGGACGAAGGGTTCAAGCGCGAGCAGCGGCGCATCCTTGGCATGGAGCGGGATGCGTGCCGCATCCCTGCCCAGTTTCTGGACGAAGCGCTTGGTGTTCTCAGATGTCGAGGAAAAATAGATGAGGTGACTCCGCGTGCTGACAGCTTCCGCTGCATCACGTGCAGGGACTGTTGCCAGCGCCGTCATGGGAGTCACCTCGCCTACATTGAAATTCTTTGCCGTGCCGGCCGGTGCCGTGCCGGCCGGTGTCCGGAGGGACTTAGGCCACGGAAGCCGCGGCCAGGGCCAGCTCTTCGATCTTGTCGGGGCGGAAGCCTGACCAGTGGTCCTGCTCGGTCACCACAACGGGGGCCTGCATGTATCCCAGTGCCTTGAGGCGCTCGAGGGCCTCGGCGTCCTGGGAGATGTCAACGCTCTGGTACGCGATGCCCTTTTTGTCGAGTGCGCGGTAGGTCGCGTTGCACTGAACACAAGCCGGCTTCGTGTAAACCGTAACGGTCATGATCCCTGTCCCCTTAGTTGAAGTCATTGCTCTTCGTATCGGCAGGCCCATCCGGAACTAGTTACTGACTCCGGCGCCCGCTGGGCTGCTGTGGCAGCCATCACGCTCTGTTTGGTCTTGTGCTGGTTTCCCGCCCAATCCGTAAATCGATACTACATGTAGTGCAAGCTCCTCGGTGGGACCCCAAGATGATGTATTACAAGTATGTCATTTAATGCACCGCCCGTCCACAGGCCAGGTGCCTCAAAATGTCCGTGATTCCGCCAAATCCGGAGATGAAATCCACACCCTGTGGATGAGTTAGCCACATTTAAACACCAGCGTGTCGCGTGGATCCCGGCGTGTCGCGACACAATGAAACCCGGCGATTTCTGAGGTGCCCGCCACATCCGGGGAGCCGCCGGGAAGCCCGCGGAGACCGAACTCACACAGCTATGCTGGCTGGGCACGGAATCCGGCCGGCAAGAGCCACGCCGGCAGAGCCAAAGGAACGCTGATGGTCAACCTTCTCCACCTCCGGACCCTGCTGGAGGTGACCCGGCAGGGTTCCTTCGCCGCCGCGGCCACCCAACTCGGATACACGGCGTCGGCCGTCTCCCAACAGATGGCGGCGCTGGAACGCGATACCGGCGTCGAACTCTTCCACCGCTCGGCACGCAGCGTCGTCCCCACCGAAGCGGCCACCACCATGACCCGGCACGCCGCCAAGGTGCTGACCGACGTCGAGGCCCTGCTGGCGGCGGCCTCCAGGACCCACGACTCCCCCGCCCAGGAACTGCGCCTGGGCATCTTCCCCAGCCTGGCCACCTACGTACTGCCGGACATCCTCCGCAATCCGCGCTGGAACACGCTCGGCATCGAACTGCGCGTGTCCGTGGCCGAACCGGCCCAGACCATCCAGGGCCTGCGCAGCGGCGGCGAACTCGATGTCGCCCTCGTCTACCAGGTGGGCCAGTCCGGGCTGGCCTGGCCGCACTCGCTGGAGCGGCAGTGGATCGGCGACGACGACTTCCGCGTGGTGCTGCCGGCGTCCTGGGGAATCCGGGAAGACGCCGAAATGCAGGCGGCCCAGCTCTCGGACATGCCCTGGATCATCCACCACCCGGGCACCAGCGACGCCCTGGTGATCGAACGTCTTTTTGCCAGCTGCAACCTGCACCCACGCGTGGTGGCCTACAGCGACGACTTCCACGCGAGCCTCGAAATGGCCTCCGCCGGACTCGGCGCCGCGCTGGTACCCGAGCTTGCGCTGCGGCGCCGGCCGCCCGGCGTCGTGGTCCTGGACGTGCCGGACATCCGGCTCGCCCGCAACGTCTTCGCCCTGCTCATCAACGAAAAGCGCACGGCACAGGTGCAGCTGTTCACCGAACTGCTGGCCGACACCCTCCGCGGCACACCCGCCCCGGGCCCTGGAAGCGGCGCCGCGGCACGGGCCAAGGCTGCCCCCAAACGCCACACGTGAATTCTGCCAGGATGCTGGAACAGGCCGGTTCTTGGGGCTAGATTGAAGGCATGAGCAAGGTAGCGAGCAAACATTTCGGGGAAATAGAGCTCAACCACGGGCGGGAACACTGTTACGTGGCCTCGCACGAGCTCGCCGGCACCACGCTGGAACTGGACCTGAACGTCGCGGCCCATGACCACTTTGACGAGGCCGCAGTCCACAAGGTGGACTACCGCTTGGGGTATTTGCCCGAGCTCGTGGAACAGGTCCGCGACATGATTGCCGAGGAGCTGGACCAGGACGGCACCAACCCCCAGCAGTTCCTGCATTTCCACAGCACGCAGCTCAAGGAAGAGCAGCTCCAGGCGGTGTTCGGCGTGCGGGACAAGGCCGAACTCACCCATGAGGTGTTCCTCAAGGCCCTCAAGCTCGGCCATGTGGGCATCTACCCCGGCCAGCCGGAACGCTACTTCGTCATGGACTTCACCCTCGGATCGCACTTCACGGACGAACTGCTGGTGGTCTCAGCAGACGAAGACGGTGTGGTGGACGACGAAATCCTCTGGGAATCCTGAGGACTTAAACAACGACGGCGGCCGGTCACCTTCTCAGGTGACCGGCCGCCGCGCTGTTTAGGCGAGGGTCAGGCTACTTTGCGGACTCCAGCAGGCTGGCGCGGACCGTCTGGGTTGCCTTGACCAGGTTGCGCAGGGACTCTTCGGTCTCGGCGTAGCCGCGGGTCTTCAGGCCACAGTCCGGGTTGACCCAGAGCTGGCGGGACGGGACGTGCTTCACGGCGGTGGCCAGGAGTTCGGTAACCTCGGCTTCGCCCGGAACACGCGGGGAGTGGATGTCGTAGACGCCCGGGCCAACGCCGCGGCCGAAGCCGTGGGACTCGAGGTCGTGGACGACCTCCATGCGGGAGCGTGCTGCCTCGATGGAGGTGACGTCGGCGTCGAGGCCGTCGATCGCGTCGATGATCACGCCGAACTCCGAGTAGCAGAGGTGGGTGTGGATCTGCGTGGCGTCGGCTGCACCGGCGGTGGACAAGCGGAAGGAGTCCACGGACCACTTCAGGTAGTCGGCGTGGTCGGCCTTGCGCAGCGGCAGGAGCTCGCGCAGTGCGGGCTCGTCCACCTGGATGACCTTGATGCCGGCAGCTTCGAGGTCCGCGATTTCGTCGCGCAGGGCCAGGCCGACCTGGTTGGCGGTCTCGCCCAGCGGCTGGTCGTCGCGGACGAAGGACCAGGCCAGGATGGTGACCGGACCGGTGAGCATGCCCTTCATGGGCTTCTCGGTCAGGGACTGTGCGTACTCGGCCCAGGCGACCGTGATGGGTGCCGAGCGGGTGACGTCGCCCCAGAGGATGGACGGACGGGTGCAGCGGGAGCCGTAGGACTGGACCCAGCCGTGCACCGTAACGTCGAAGCCTTCGAGGTTCTCCGCGAAGTACTGGACCATGTCGTTGCGCTCGGGCTCGCCGTGCACCAGGACGTCGTAGCCCAGCTCTTCCTGCAGCTCGACGACGCGCTTGATCTCGTCCTTCATGAGCTGCTCGTACTGCGCCGTGGTGAGCTCGCCCTTGTTGTTGCGGGCACGGGCGGAACGGATTTCCGAGGTCTGCGGGAAGGAACCGATGGTGGTGGTGGGCAGCGGCGGCAGGTGCAGGGCAGCTTCCTGGGCGGCTTCACGGACCGAGTACTCGGAGCGGTTGAAGTCGGCTTCGGTCAGGGCCTCGGTGCGGGCACGGACGTCGTCGCGGCGGACGCCTTCAGCGGTGGCGCGGGAAGCGATCACGGCGGATGCTTCGTCAATGGCTGCCTTGGCGGACGCCGGCTCGGCCAGGTAGTCGGCGAGGGTCTTGACCTCGACGGCCTTCTGGTCGGAGAAGGCGAGCCAGCTGCGCAGCTCCTCGGAGAGCTGGGTTTCCTCGGCAACATCGTGCGGGACGTGCTGCGTGGAGGTGGACGTGGAGACGGCGAGCTTGCCGGCGGCGGCCTTCAGCTCGTCCAGCTTGGCGGCGGAAGCGGCGAGGTCGTTGCGCCAGATGTTGTGGCCGTCCACGACGCCGGCAACCAGGGTCTTGTTGCCGAGGCCGGCAAGGGCTGCTGCGGACGGAACTGCACCCTTGAAGACGTCGATGTGCAGGGCGTCGATGTTGGTGGCTGCAAGGGTGCCGAGCTGGCCGTCGAGGGCGCCGTACGGCGTGGAGACGAGGATCTGCGGGCGCTTGGCAGCAGCGGTGAGGACCTCGTAGGCACGGGCAACGGCTGCCTGGATCTCGGCGGCCGGGGTGTCCTGGTCAACAACCAGGGCGGGCTCGTCGAGCTGGACCCAGCTGGCGCCTGCTGCGGCGAGCTTTTCGAGGAGCTGCACGTAGACCGGCAGGATGTCCTCGAGGCGGGACAGCGGGGCGAAGCCGGCGGGGGCGTCGTCGGAAGCCTTGGAGAGCAGCAGGTAGGTGACCGGGCCCACGATGTACGGGCGGGTCTCGATGCCGTTGGCCAGGGCGAATTCGAACTCGTCAACCTTGGCGGTGGAGGCCAGCGTGAACTCGGTCTCCGGGCCGATTTCCGGAACGAGGTAGTGGTAGTTGGTGTCGAACCACTTGGTCATTTCCAGCGGCTGCTGGTCCTTGTTGCCGCGGGCCAGGGTGAAGTAGCCATCGATATCCAGCTGGCCCTCAGCGTTGAGGAGCTTGCCGAAACGGGCCGGGACGGCGCCGAGGTGGGCGGTGGCGTCCAGGACCTGGTCGTAGTAGGAGAACGTGCCCGGGACGGCGGCCGCTTCAGTGAGGCCGAGTTCCTGGAGGCGCTTGGCGATGGTCAGCTGGATGTCCTTGGCTGCGGCGTCCAGCGCGGCGGCGTCGATCTTGCCGGCCCAGTAGGCTTCGATGGCCTTCTTAAGCTCGCGGCGGCGGCCGATGCGCGGGTAGCCGAGCAGCGAGGCTGCCGGGAACGGGGTGGTTGCAGTGGTGTTCTGTTCAGTCATGGCTTTTTCCTTGAAGAAGTGGGTGAAATGGTTGTTTGTCTGTGGGGCCAGGGGGCCAGCGTCAGCTGGCCAGTTCCTGGCGGCGGGCGATCGCGTTGAGCCGGCTGATGGGCCGTGCCGGGCGCGGCAGCGCGAGCTTGTCCAGGACGTCCAGCGCGCAGGCGTGCTCGTTGAAGGTGTACAGGTGGATTCCCGGGGCTCCGGCGTGCAGGGCCGCGTTGGCGAGGTCCACGGTGGCGCGGACGCCGATCCTGCGGCGCTCCGCGTCGCTGTCCGCAGCGGCCAGCCGCTCGATCAGTTCCGGTGCCGGTTCGACGCCGGTGAGCTCGCCGAGCCGCTTGAGGCGGCGCAGGCTGGTCAGCGGCATGACGCCGGGGATGATCGGGATGGTGACGCCGGCCCTGCGGGCACGGGACACAAGGTCCGCGTACTGCTCGGTGTGGAAGAACACCTGGGTGATGGCAAAGTCCGCGCCGGAACGCTGCTTGGCCAGCAGCACCTCGATGTCGTGGCCCTCACTCGGGGACTCGGGGTGGCGGGTGGGGTAGGCGGCAACGCCCACGGCCACCTTGCCGGCGCACAGCAGGGCCGATCGGCGCTGCTCCACGCGGCGGATGAGTTCGATCAGATCCTGGGCGTAGCGCAGTGAGCCGCTGGCAGGCACGCCGCCGTCCTTGGGCAGGTCGCCGCGGAGGGCCAGGATGCCCCGGACGCCGTGGTCGAGCAGCTCGCCGATGATTTCGGCCAGTTCCTCGGGGCTGTTGCCGACGCAGGTCAGGTGCGCCAGCGGACGGAGGGTGGTCTCCAGCAGCAGGCGGTTGATGAGTTCGACGGCGGTGTCCCGGTTGGAGCCGCTGGCTCCGTACGTGACGGAGACGTAGTCCGGATCGGTGGCTTCGAGCTCGCCGATGGTGGTCCAGAGGGATTCGGCGGCTTGCGGGGAACGCGGCGGAAAGAGCTCGTAGGAGAGCGCCACCGGGGCGGTTCCGGCAAGATTCGGATGTACGTCAATAAGGCTAGGAGGTGACATTTGCGTCCTTGGCTTTGGTCAGCGAAAGGGTGGCCGGCACCCGGTGGGGTATATGGCCGCACGATCGATGAATTGAGTTTGGGATACACGCAACGAACTCCAGCAGGACGCAGTCGCGACTGTTACGCCTGGATTGAAGCTGTCCGTGTGCAAATGTCAGGCCCACATGGGGGCACCCACACCCTCCTCTCTGCCCTTGCGAGGCAGATCCAGCGGAGGATCGCTGACACGTTACCGCGGTAACTTGTCTACGACTCTAGGGCGGTGAAACGAGCCGTTCAACTCGGAGGCCGAATTAAGACGCAGTTTTACGACTCATGGAGCCACATTCATGAACTTTGTTCGCCATGACCGGCCACCCGGCCGCCACCCCCCACGCCGGCGCGGCTGCCGAAGCCCGCAGCGGCAGGGTCTCCCCATGGCCGGCCTGCAGGGCTATCCTTTTGCCATGATCCAGCTTCCAGCAAGTTACCAGGAATACCTCGCCGGCAAGAGCGAGCGCTTCATCCAGACCGTCCGCCCCATCCTGATGCAGTCGGCCGCGGACCAGCAGCACGGCGTCCGCGTGTTGTACAACCCCGGACCCACCGGCCACCAGGCGCACCTGGACGATTCGATTCCGTACGGCGAAATCGTGGAGGACATCGACTAGCCGGCCGGCTCCCGCTGCCGCAGCCGGCCTAGCCCTTCATCGCCCCTGACAGTGCGAAGGAGCTCCCCAGGCCCCGGGCCACCACAACGTAGAGCACCAGGACCGGGACCGAGTAGAGGATGGAGAAGGCTGCCAGCTGGCCGTAGGCGATCGCCCCGTGCTGGCCGAAGAAGCTGAAGATGGAGACCGCGGCCGGCTGCTTTGCCGTGGTCAACAGCAGGATGAACGGCACGAAGAAGTTCCCCCAGGCCTGGATGAACACGAAGATGAACACCACCCCCAGGCCCTGCCTCATGAGCGGCAGCACGATGGTCCGCAGGGCAGCCAGTGCGGAGGCGCCGTCCATCCAGGCGGCCTCCTCGAGCTCCACCGGCACCGCATCCATGAAGTTCTTGGTCATCCAGATCGCCATGGGCAGCGTGGTGGTGGCCATGAAGAAAATCGTGGCCGGCATGGAGTCCAGCAGGTGCAGCTGCACGAACAGCCCGTAGACGGGCACCATGATCGCCGTGACGGGCAGCGAGGTCCCGAACAGCACCGAATACATGAAGGGCCTGTTGAACCGGGACTGGTACCGGGACAGCGGATAGGCCGCCAGCACCGCGGCGACCAGGTTCACGACGGCGGTCCCCGCGGACAGCAGGAAACTGTTCGCCAGCGGCTGGAACAGGAGCTCCGGCGTCAGCACCGCCTGGAAATTCGCCAACGACGGCGCTTGCGGCCAGCGCGTCTGGTATCCGGCCTGGGGGTCCGCGGCGGCAAGGACCAGCCAGAGAAGGGGAAGGGCAAAGCAGGCGCCGATCACGGCGAGCGCGATGTCCGCAGGGAGCCGGGCCCGACGGCGGGCGCTGCCGGCCGCCGTCGGGCCCGGTGCCGGCGGACGGACGGTGCGGCGCAGCATCGTCATGGCCGCTTCTCCCGCAGGAGCCACACATAGGCGGCGCCGAACACCACTCCGATGAGGATGAGCACGGAGGCGATGGCTGTGCCGTAGCCGATGTCGCCGAACTTGAAGGCCTCCTGGTAGGCCAGCACGGGCAGGGTGGTGCTGGCATTGGCCGGGCCGCCTGCCGTCATGACCCAGATGAGCGTGAACACGGCGAGGGTCTGCAGGGTGATGAGCATGAGGTTGGTGGCGATGCTGCTCCGGATCAGCGGCACGGTGACGAACAGCAGCCGCTGCCAGCCGCGGGCCCCGTCAACCAGGGCAGCTTCCGAAATGTCCTGCGGCACCTCGGCCAGGGCCGCGCGGTAGACGAGCATCGAGAAGGCCGTGCCGCGCCAGATGTTTGCCAGGACGATCGCCATCAGCGGGAACGAGTAGAGCCAGTTGGTGCCCCCTGCGCCCACGGGCGCGAGCAGCTGGTTGAGGGTCCCGTCCTTGCTGAACCAGGCATAGGCAGCGAAGGCTGCCACGATCTCCGGCAGCACCCAGGAAGCCACCACCGCGATGCCCACTACCGACGAGACCGGCCCGCGGGCGCGCGTCATCAGCAGCGCAATGACGAGGCCCAGCAGGTTCTGTCCCAGGATCGCCGAGGCCACCACGAACACCAGGGTCAGCCACGCGGACAGCGGGAACGACGAGTCGCCCAGCATCCGCGCATAGTTGTCCAGTCCGGTCCACTGCGGGTCCCGGGCTCCCCTGCCGGACAGGGAGGCATCCGTGAACGAGGCGTAGAACGACCACAGAACCGGGGCCAGGAGAAACAGCAGAAGCAACACGATGGAGGGCACCACCGGCAGCATCCTCAGGCCGCGCTGCACGGCGGACCGGGGACGGCGTCTTGGGCGGCCGCCCTCCCCGGCACGGGGCAGGGCGCTAGGGGAAGCCATGCGTCATTTCTTGAGCACCTTGGCGGCGCCCACCAGCTTCTCAACGGTCCGGTCGTACTCGGCAGCAGCGTCGGCGGGGCTTTGCTGGCCAGTGATGACGGATTCCGTTGCCACCTGCACGGCGGTGGAGATCCGCGGGTAGTCGGCCGTGGCCGGGCGGTAGTGCGTCACTGCCACGAGCTCCGAGACGTCCTTCACGAACGGGTTGGCCGCCTGGTAACTGGGCTCGGCGGCCACGTCCTTGCGGACCGCGATCTGCGAGTTGTTGATGTCGAAGGCCAGGGCGTTTTTCTTGCTCACGGCGGTGGCCAGGTAGTTGAACGCGAGCTCGGGGTCCTTGCTCTTGGCGCCGACGGCCAGCGTCCAGCCGCCGGACATGCTCACCCCGCCGGGCGCCTGGCCCTTCTGCGTGGGGAACCGGGCAACACCCATGTCCTGCGTGTAGCCGGCCCACTCGTAGATGCCGCCCTTTTGCCAGAACGACGGCGTGTAGGAGCCTTCCACGGTGGCGCCCATCTTGCCCTGCGGCAGCCATTCGCCGAAGACCCTCTTCCACACATTGGAGTCAAGCGCTTCCGCCGGTGTCACCGCGAGCTGTTCGTCGTAGAGGGTCTTCAGGAAGGCGAGGGAGTCCGTGAAGCCCTGGGAGCCGACCACCCACTTCTTCTCGTTCTCGTCATAGAGCGTGCTTCCGGTGCCGTAGAGCAGTTCGTAGAAGCTCTGCATGACGGTCCCTTCGCCCGTGCCCTTGCCGGCGTACATGTTGAAGGGAATCAGCGTGGGATCGGCGGCCTTCATCTTGCGGGCCGCGTCCAGGATCTCGTCCCAGGTGGTGGGCTGCCACGGCACGAGGATCCCGGCCTTCTGCAGGACGGTCTTGTTGTACCAGATGGCCCGGGTGTCGGTTCCGAGCGGCACGGCGTAGATGCCGCCGTCGTCTCCACGCCCTGCGGCCTTCGCCCCTTCGTTGAACTGGGACCAGTCGTCCCAGTTCTGAAGGTAGCCGTCCAGCTTCAGGAGGTATCCGGCGTCGACATCGGAGCGGACCTTGAAGGTGTCCTCATAGAAGACGTCGGGGGCCGTGTCCTCGGAACGCTGGGCGAGGGCGAGCTTGGTGCCGTAGTCGTCGTCGTTGGCCTGGATGGGCTGCAGCTCAACGGTGACTCCGCCGTAGGCGGCCTCGAATTCCTTCTTCGCTTCCTGGAGGACTTCATCCAGGGCGGTAAAGGAGTCCGATTTTTGGTAGATGACCTTCAGGGTCTTGCTCTCCGGCCCCTCCGGCGTCGGAGAACAGGCGGTTACCACCAGGAGGGCCGCAACGGCGGCTAGGGTTGCGGCGAACCGCGCTGGACGGTGCATGGTGCTCCATTCGGTGAAAGCGGCTGCAGCCCCCCACTTCAGCTGGCCCAGCCTTTGCGGATATTCAGATGTGGTCCGCCGGTTGCGGGCAGGGAGAGTCACCCTTCCAGGAGGAGCCTCTGGGCGCGTGGCGCCAGCGTGTGTTCCAGAACCAGGCAGGCCGCGCCGATCGCGCCCACGTCCTCCCCCACGCCGGTGCCGACGACTTCGATGCTGTGGATCCGCCGGGCGGCACTGTTTTCCTCGATGATGCCCGGCACGCGCTGCAGGAAATATTTGGACATGCGGCCCCAGAACGGACCGCCGAAGACCACCCGTTCCACGTCCAGCGTGTTGGTCACCACGGCCGCGGCGCGTCCGACGAGGACGGCGGACCTGTCCAGGATGGCAATGGCTTTCTCGTCCCCGGCATCCGCGGCGTCGCACAGCCTGGCAAAGTACTCCTGCACGTCGGGCCCTTCCGTGCTGTTGCGGTTGCCGTCCAGGATGCCGGCGGCCTCGGCCTCGGCCACGACCACGACGGGGATGCAGGAGGACTTCACGCAGCCCCGGAGCCCGCAATCACACTGGGGACCGCCGGGGTCCACGATGATGTGGCCGATCTCGCCGGCGTTTCCGGAGGTGCCGCGGATGACTTCGTCGTTCAGGACGATCCCGCAGCCGATGCCGGTGCCCATGTACATGAAGATGAAACTGCCGGTGCCGCTCTGGCCGCCGGCCCACGTTTCGGCCACGGCGGCGCTGGTGACATCCTTGTCCACGAGCGTTTCCATGCCGGTGGCCTGCGCCAGGGCCTCACGGATGCGGACCCTGTTCCAGCCCTGCAGCAAGGGCGGGTCAACCACTGATCCCTCGTCGAGGTCGATCGGGCCGGGGACGGCCACGCCGAGGCCCGCGACCTTCGCCGGATCCACGCCCGAGTCCTGGATGAGTATCTTGATCTCGTCGGCGATGGTGGTGATCACCGTTGCGGGGTCGCTGCCGGCCGGCGTCGCCATCCGGGAATGCTTGACGACGTCGCCCACCAGGTCGAGGACAACGAAGGTGATGACCGCAGGGTCGAGATGGACGCCGATGGCGTACATGCCGGAAGGGTTCAGGCGCAGGATGGTGCGTGGCTTCCCGGGCCCCGTGCCCTCCTTGCCGGCTTCGACAATCAGATGCTGGTCCAGGAGCCTGCGTGAGATGTTCGAAATTGTCTGCGGCGACAGCCCGACAATCTGTGCCAGTTCCACCCGGCTCAGCCCGCCGCTTGTCCGCCTGATCGCGTCCAGGATGACGGTCAAGTTGAAGTCACCCATCCGGGGCAGATTCGTTCCGCGCCTCGGTGTCGGCTGCCGGATCTCGGTCACTGAATCCCCTAAGTCATTCGGAAAAGTATTCGCCATATATTTGGTGTCTGCATCGTACGATACCCCTGACCGTCCCGGTACTTCCACACGCTGGAGGAACCGTACGGCTTGTGATGTTGGGCCTGAAGCGGTCAGCGGCGGACGCTCCGGGTCACCGTGAACTTGGGGTTCCGGCCTTCCTCGGTGGTGGGGCCGATGAGCCGTTCCAGCGCCGGACGGTACTGCAGGTGGCTGTTGTAGACCGTCCACAGCTCACCGCCAGGCTCCAGGACCCTGGCCGCAGCCTCGAACATCTTCAGGGCGGCGCCGGCGTGGACGCTGGCGCCCAGGTGGAACGGCGGGTTCAACAGGATGAGGTCCGCGCTTCCGGCGTCGAACGTGGACATGGCGTCGTCCTGGACCACGGTGATGCGCGACGCCAGTCCGTTGGCGGCCGCGGTTGCCCTGGCCGAGGCGACGGCGGCGGCCGACTGGTCGGTGGCCGTGATGTGGGTGCCCGGCCGGCTCTTGGCGTACATCGTGGCCAGGATGCCGGTGCCGCAGCCGAGATCGATCGCATGGCGTGCGTCCGGAAGCCGGTCCAGGAAGCCGAGCAGGAACCGCGTGCCGATGTCCAGGCGGGTCCCCGAGAAGGCTGCGCCGTGGGCGCAGACCGTAATGCCGAGTTCGCTGTTCTCCTCGGACACCGGGAACGGCGGTTCCGCCGGTACGGCCTTCCGCTGGGTCGCCACCAGGATCCGGGATTTGCGCTGCGCGAGCTGGGGCTGGACCGAGCCAAAACTCTGTTCAAGGACGGCGTTCATGCCCAGGGACATGTGCTTGACGCGGCCCCCGGCGAGCAGGACCGCACCCGGGGCAGCAAAGCGTGCCACGGCGTCGGCGATTTCCTCCAGCTCGGCAAGCGCCTTGGGCAACTGCAGGAGCACTACCTCGGCGCCGTCCAGCAGTGCGGCCCCCAGGCCGAGCTGCTCGAGGCGGCCGGACAGGCCGGCGGCCTCTGCGTTGCGCTGCAGGGCCAGCCTGCCCGTGTACAAGTCCTGGGACACCCGGACATGCCCGACGCCGAGGACCGCCAATGCGCCGAGCGTCAGGGCACCGTACCGGTCACCGATCACGGCAACGCGGGTTTCCGGCCCCGTGACGTATCCGGCAGCGGTTTCGAGGAGGAACCTGTCCGTGGCGTCATGGGCCTGCAGGTTCGCCGCCTCGACGTCGGGGAAGCGGCGGAGGCTGCCGAACAAGGCATCAAGATCCAATGGGGTCACGCTGAACTCGGGCCTACTTTCGCTTTTGGGGACGTGCGGGAATGGTCCGCGGCCTCCGACAATCTATCCCCGCGCTATCCCCCGCGGAAACTCTCGACAACACGATCGCTGCGGAGGATGGTTGAGAATGCCAGTGATTCCTTCCACCCCTGTGAGCAAACCATGACTGTCAATGTTGTCACGCAGCTTGAAGTGAAGTCGCACAACTCCCCCGACGAAACGCGCCGCCCGGACAAAACCGTGCTGGAGATCGTCACTGTGGGGGATTACACCATCGGCCGTGCCACGTTCGAACCGGGCTGGACCTGGGCCGACTGCATCAAACCGGTGGTCCAGACCGATTCGTGCCAGCTCAGCCACGTCGGCCACTGCCTTTCCGGGTCCCTGGAGGTCGAGACCGACGACGGCCGGAAGATCAGCATCACCAAAGGAGATTCGTACACCATCCCGCCGGGCCACACCGCCTGGGTTGTGGGCGACGAGGGCTTCTCGGGCATAGAGTTCCTGAGTGCAGCAGAATTCGCAGTGAAGCCGGAGTAGCCACCGTCTCCCGTTCCTGCCGCGGCAGTGCCCGGAAAACCGAAAGACCCCGCTCAACGAGCGGGGTCTTTCTTCCAGAGTGGAGCTGAGGGGACTCGAACCCCTGACCCCCTGCATGCCATGCAGGTGCGCTACCAGCTGCGCCACAGCCCCGGACTTGCCGCTTTCCGGCCGGTAGATTTCTCTTCCCGTCGAAGCAACTCATCAATACTAAACCACAATGGTGTGAGATGCGAAATCGGCCGGTTTGGGCACCGCCCTGGCCTGATTCCGGAAACGGGTTGTTAAACAAAAACGACTCTGCCCGGCTCGTCAATTCACGAACCGGGCAGAGTCTCTATGGTGGAGCTGAGGGGACTCGAACCCCTGACCCCCTGCATGCCATGCAGGTGCGCTACCAGCTGCGCCACAGCCCCATATTCTTGCTGCTTCACAGACATGCGTCCGGCCTTTCAGCCTTTCACGGTTTCGGATCTCTCCGAAGCAACTCAAATATCTTAGAACAGCATTTCCGAAAATTCCAAATCGGGCATATTCGGGTGCCTGGCCACCGTTGTTACCCGGCGTCCTCGGCTGCGGGAGCCTTCACGGAAGGGTCGTCGCCGAGCTCCAGGTCCACCACGGGGCAGTCCTTCCAGAGGCGGTCCAGGGCGTAGAAAACACGGTCCTCTGCGTGCTGGACGTGAATGACGATGTCGGCGTAGTCCAGGAGCACCCAGCGGCCCTCCGAACGGCCTTCACGGCGGACCGGGCGAAGGTCCTGCTTAAGCAGCTCTTCCTCGATGCCATCAACGATGGCGTTGACCTGCCGCTCCGTGGGAGCGGAAGCGATCAGGAAGACATCAGTCAGGGCGAGACGTTCACTGACGTCCAGGGCCACGATGTCCTCGGCAAGCTTGCCGGCCGCCGCGTGGGCGGCGTCGCGGGCCAGGGCTATGGATGTTTCATGTGCAGTCACGGGACTCCTTGTTGTGGCGAATAGCCTGTTGGGTGGCCTAAGCCGTTGTGTCAGCGGGAAATGCCGCTGGTGATCATGACGACGCCTGCAACCAGGGCGACGATTCCGAGGGCAAGCACGAGCAACTGGATCATCCGGTTACGCTGGGCGCGGCCCAGGCCTGCAGTGTTGGCGTCCAACGGCTCCAGACCGTATGCCGAACTGGCCGCAATCGGGGAATGCAGGGGCTCGTCTTCGCCGGCCTGAGCCGCCGACGCAGGGCGGTTCTGCGCCGACTTCGCCGCAGCTTCGGCACGCGCCAGGACGCCTGCGCGGCCCCGTGCCGGGCCCGGCTTGGCCGGCTTGACCGACGATGGCTTGACGGACTCAAGAGCCGGTCCCTGCGAAGTAATGACCGGCACGAAGGTGGTGCTGGGCGGCTTCATGACCGGCCGGTCCACGCCGGGAACCTTGACGAATTCGAGGGGCGTGACCATGGCCAGGTTGCTGGCCGCCGAAGGATCCGCCGCTACGGGCGCCGGAAGCTGGTTTTGCTCGGCAAGTTTCTGTTTGGCCGCGGCCCGCCGGTTCAGGACAGCGGCGCGCTCCGCCAGGGCGATCTGCTGGGCCAGGATCTCAGGATCCACAGCCAGCGGGTCTTCCTCGGCGATGTGTTCAAGCTTCGCCGCCTGGTTCTCCACCTGGGCGGCGATGAGCTGACGGACGGCCAAGGCCTGCTCAACGGACATGTCCGCGGGCGTCGGTCCCGTTACGGGCGCAGCCGGCTTGGCTGCGGCCGCTGCAGGGCTCGAACTGCCGTCGCCGTCCTTGCCCGCGTCGCTGCCGCCGGCAACCGCAGCGGGCGCAACCGAACCATGCACAGCCGCGCCCGGCACCGTGGGTACTGCGGAGGTTGCCGGGGCAATCTCCGCCTGGAGCTGCTGCAGGCGGAGCTGGCGCCGCGTGGGCGGCCCCCCGCCGGACAGCTGCTCTTCCTTGTCCGCGAGTTCCTTGATGGTGCGCAGCGCAGCACGGTCGCGCGCGCGGATCTGCGAGGATCGTTCAGTTGCAGGCGACGACGTGACAGCGTCAACAGGGGCCCCAGCCACGCGGCGAACCCTGCCTGTAACAGGCTGCGAGGAGGCCTCCGACACGCCGCCCGAGACAGTAGCACCGGCAGCACCGGCGTCGGGGGCTTCGGCGTCGGGGGCTTCGGGGCCACCGGCGCCCGGCTCCTGCTCGAGGCGCTCATCCCGGGCGCGGCGGAGCTCGCGTCTGCTACGGATGGGTGGCTGTTGCTGGCTCATTCAAAACTCATTCAGTACGTGCTTGGTCGTCTGATCCGGACAGGACGAGCGTCGGCTCTCCCGCCCCGGGCTGTGCTGCGTACAGCCCATACTTGGCGATGTACTGCACCACGCCGTCCGGCACCAGGTACCAGACCGGGTTGCCGGAACCCACGCGGGCGCGGCAATCCGTGGAGGAGATGGCCATGGCGGGGACTTCGAGGAGGCTGACGTCCTCACGGCCCATGTCGTCAAGGACATGTCCCGGCCGGGTGACGCCGACGAAGTGCGCCAGGGACCAGAGCTCGTCCACGTCTTTCCAGGACAGGATCTGCGCGAGGGCGTCTGCTCCGGTGATGAAGAACAGATCGGCATCCGGGCGCAGGGTCTTGAGGTCCCGGAGGGTGTCAATGGTGTACGTGGGACCGGGGCGGTCCACATCCACGCGGCTCACCGTGAAGTTGGGGTTTGAAGCCGTGGCGATGACCGTCATCAGGTACCGGTGTTCCGGTTCGCTGACGTGCTTGCTGGTCTTCTGCCAAGGCTGGCCCGTGGGCACGAATACGACTTCGTCGAGATCGAACTTGGCGGCAACTTCACTGGCAGCCACGAGGTGGCCGTGATGGATGGGATCAAAGGTTCCACCCATCACGCCCAGCCGGAGCCTGCGCTCCGACTCCCCGCGCCGTGATGCGGCAATAATGTTAGTGGCCCTGCCGGTGGGTGTGCTTGTTGGGGTGCTGGCGGTGCGGATCCGAGTGCTCTTCGGCAATCTCGTTGCGCTTGCCGAGGTTGGAGTAGGACAGCGTGACGAACATCAGGACCAGCAGAATGGTGAACATCGCGACAAAGAAGACCCACGGCTCGGCCCACAGCGGGGCGCGTTCATGACCACCTTCGGTCTGCGCGGCGATTGACGTGGCGATCTGCTGGAACAGCATTTTCTCCCCTAGTGAGTTCTCAAAAATTTTCGACGGCGGAGTTTCCTGCCGTTCGCGGACTTCTGTTCTATGTTACCGCGTTGTCAGGCGCGGACTTGGCCTTCACCCTGGACGATCCACTTGGTGGTGGTCAGTTCCGTAAGGCCCATGGGACCGCGGGCGTGCAGCTTCTGCGTGGAGATTCCGACCTCGGCACCGAGCCCGAGCTCGCCGCCGTCGGTGAAACGGGTGGACGCGTTCACGATGACCGCCGCGGAATCGACCTCCGCGATGAACCGCTCGGCATTGGCGAGGTCGTTGGTCAGGATGGCCTCGGTGTGGCCGGTGGTCCACCTGCGGATGTGCTGGACGGCTTCATCCAGGTTGTCCACCATGGCCACCGCCAGGTCAAGATCCATGTACTCCGTGGCCCAGTCCTGGTCGTCGGCCGGCACGGTCTCGACCTCGCTGCCCAGGGCGGCGGCAACGCGGCCGTCCACATGGAGGGTGACGCCCGCGGCCCGCAGGGCGGACGCGACGGCGGGAAGCACCGTGGAGCGCGAGTGCACCAGCAGGGTCTCCACCGTGTTGCAGACGCTGGGGCGCTGGGTCTTGGCGTTGAGCAGGATGTCCACGGCCATTTCCTCGCCGGCGGACTCGTCGATGAAG
The DNA here is from genome assembly GCF_017368795.1 of Arthrobacter cavernae. Lineage (GTDB taxonomy): Bacteria > Actinomycetota > Actinomycetes > Actinomycetales > Micrococcaceae > Arthrobacter > Arthrobacter cavernae. Next base: position 59,989 of record NZ_JAFNLL010000028.1, read on the forward strand.
ATGTGCACGTTGCCCTCGCCGGTCTCGATGACCGGAACAGCGGAGTTCATCACGACTGTCTGGATGAGCTCGCGTCCGCCGCGCGGGATCAGCACGTCCACCCGGCCACGGGCGCGCATCAGCACGTTGGCGCCGTCGCGGCCGTACTGGTCCACCGTCTGGACGGCGTCGGCGGGCAGGCCCACGGACTCCAGCGCATCGCGCAGGATGAGCACCAGGGCGGAGTTCGTGTGGGCGGCGGCGGAACCGCCGCGCAGGATGACGGCGTTGCCGCTCTTGAGGGCGAGCCCGGCGATGTCCACCGTGACATTGGGGCGGGCCTCGTAGATGGCGGCCACCACACCCATGGGGACGTTGACCTGGCGAAGGCGCAGTCCGTTCGGGAGGGTCTGGCCCCGGACCACGTTGCCCACGGGGTCAGGGAGGCCTGCCAGGTTTTCCAGGGCGGCCACCAAACCGTCGATGCGGGCAGGGGTCAGGGTGAGCCGGTCCAGGAGCGCGGCGGAGGTACCGTTCTCGCGGCCCGCGGCGACGTCCTTCGCGTTGGCGGCCAGGATGCCTGCCTGGTTTTCCAGCAGCTTGGCGCCGATGGCACGCAGGGCGCGGTCTTTCCAGGCACGGTTGGCCTGGGCCATGCGGCGGGCCGCCTTGCGCGAACGGTCGGCAATGGCATGGACCGCAGACTCGATGGATTCCGGCGTCAGCGGCTCGCTTGCGGCAGCAGGGCTTTCCGGCGCAATGCCGGCAAGGCCGGACACAACAGCGTCGGAAATCACAGGGCTATCGGGCGTGAGCGCTTCAGTCATGTTCCAAGTTTAGTGGAGCCCCGCCGCTAAACGAGCACGAGGTCGTCAACATGGACCACTTCGCGGTCATATCCGCGGCCCATGGCCTTGCCGAGTTCCTTGGTGGAACGTCCCAGCATGCGCGGAAGCTCCGCCGAGGAATAGTTCACCAGGCCCCTGGCCACCACCGTGCCGTCGGGGGCAACCATCTCCACGGGATCGCCCGCCTCGAATTCGCCGTCCACGCCGGAAACGCCGGCGGGAAGCAGCGAGGTGTGGCGGTCGCGCACGGCCTTGACGGCGCCGTCGTCGAGCAGCAGGCGTCCCTGTACGGACGCCAGGTGCGCGAGCCACAGCAGGCGGACGGGCTTGCGGTTGCCGTTGACAGCGAACCAGGTTCCCACGTCCTCCCCCGCCAGCGCGGCGGCGGCATTCGCCGTCGAGGTCACGAGGGCATGGATGCCGGATCCGGCGGCGATGGACGCGGCCTCGACCTTGGTCATCATGCCGCCGGTGCCCACCCCGGCCTTGCCGGCCTTGCCGATGGTGACGTTCTCAAGGTCCTGGGGACCCCGGACCAGGGGGATGCGCTTGGCACCCTGCGACGGCGGGCCGTCGTAGAGGGCGTCGACGTCGGAGAGCAGCACGAGTGCGTCGGCCCGGACAAGGTGCGCCACGAGTGCCGCAAGGCGGTCGTTGTCGCCGAAGCGGATTTCGTGCGTGGCCACTGTGTCGTTTTCGTTGACAACCGGCACCACCCCGAGGTTCAGCAGGCGGTCCAGTGCCCGGAAGGCGTTGGTGTGCTGGGTGCGGCGCATGAGGTCATCGGCGGTCAGGAGCACCTGGCTGACGGTCACGCCGTGCGCGCCGAAGGCCTGGGTGTACCGGGCCATGAGAAGCCCCTGGCCCACGCTCGCGGCAGCCTGCTGCGTGGCGAGATCCCTGGGCCGCTTGGCCAGGCCCAGCGGGGCAAGGCCCGCGGCGATGGCGCCGGAGGAAACCAGGATGATTTCCGTGCCGGCGTTGCGCTTCTCGGCGAGGGCGTTGACCAGGGCGGTCAGCGCCTTCTCCGAAATGCCGCCCTTGATGCTGGTCAGCGACGAGGAGCCGACCTTGACCACAATCCGCCTGGCACCGGCCAGGGCCGCGCGTTCGGCTTCTTCAGTGGGCTTCGGGGACTCAGTGGTCCTAGGCGTCATCACCGGTGTCCAGGCTGCTTTCTTTCAGGGGCTGGGCTGCGGCGGCCCGACGGCGGCTGACGGATTCGGTCCAGATGCCGGCCTTGCGTTCGGCTTCCAGTTCCGCACGTGCGGCAGCCTTGGCCTCGCGGCGCTCGATCTGCTCCTCACGCTTCTGCGAACGGGTGGGGCGGTCGCCGATATCGGCGATGCGGATGTCGGTGCCGCGCGGGGTGGCCAGCAGTTCGGCGCCCGCCATCATGGTGGGCTCCCAGTCGAAGACGACGCCGTCGTCCTCGCCGATCACCACGGTGTCGCCCGGCTTGGCGCCGACCTTGAATAGTTCGTTTTCGACGCCGAGCTTGGCCAGGCGGTCCGCGAGGTAGCCGATGGCTTCCTCGTTGGTGAAGTCGGTCTGCTTGACCCAGCGGACCGGCTTCTCGCCCAGGACGCGGAACAGCGGCTCGAGGTTCTTCTCTTCACGGCGGATCCGGAAACCGGACTCGTTGACGGCGCGGGGACGCAGCACCGGCGGGGCAACCTTCGGCGGGGCCGTGGCGACGGCGTCGCGGGCAGCTTTGACGATCTCGGCCATGGCGAAGCCGAGCGTGCGCAGGCCTTCGTGGCTGGTCGCGGAGACTTCGAAGACGCGGTAGCCGCGGGCTTCCAGGTCAGGACGCACGAACTCGGCCATGTCCTTGCCGTCCGGGAGGTCCACCTTGTTCAGGACTACCAGGCGGGGGCGTGCGTTCAAGGGAACCACTTCGCCGTCAACACCGGCGTAGCTCATGTCCACGGCGTACTTGTCCAGCTCGGCCTCGATGATGGCGAGGTCCGAGAGAGGGTCCCGATCGGATTCGAGGGTGCCGCAGTCCAGGACATGGACCAGCGCGGCGCAACGCTCAACGTGGCGCAGGAAGTTGTGCCCCAGGCCCTTGCCTTCGCTGGCGCCTTCGATGAGGCCGGGGACGTCGGCAATGGTGAAGCGGACATCGCCGGATTCCACAACGCCCAGGTTGGGAATCAGGGTGGTGAAGGGGTAATCGGCGATCTTGGGCCGTGCGGCGGACATGGCAGCGATGAGGCTGGACTTGCCGGCGGACGGGAAGCCCACCAGCGCGATGTCTGCAATCGACTTCAGTTCCAGGACGATGTCGCTGGATTCGCCTTCGATGCCGAGGAGCGCGAAGCCGGGGGCCCTGCGCTTCTGCGAGGACAGCGAGGAGTTGCCGAGGCCACCCTGGCCGCCTGCTGCGGCGATGTATTCGGTTCCTTCGCCCACGAGGTCGGCCAGGACCTTGCCGTCCTTGGTCTTGACGACTGTGCCGTCCGGCACGGGCAGGATGAGGGTTTCGCCGTTCTTGCCGCCGCGCCAGTCGCCCATGCCCGGGCCGCCGTTGGTGGCGTGGCGGTGCGGGGCGTGGTGGTAGTCAAGCAGCGTGGTGGTCTGGTGGTCCACGCGCAGGATAACGTCGCCGCCGTCGCCGCCGTTGCCGCCGTCGGGACCGCCAAGCGGCTTGAACTTCTCCCGCTTGACAGAGACACAGCCGTGGCCGCCGGTACCGCCGGATACGTGCAGGACTACCCGGTCTACAAAGCTCGCCACGTGGATCTCCTCTATTGCTGTAACCAGACGCCCGGAGGCTTCCTAGTCGATTGTAATGCGGTTAAAAGAACGGTGGAGCGGGCCTGTTGGCCCGCTCCACCGGTTCAGAACTTGTTGTTACTCTGCAGCTGCAGCAGCAACGATGTTCACTACGCGACGGCCGCGGCGAGTACCGAACTCAACCGCACCTGCCTGCAGGGCGAACAGGGTGTCGTCGCCACCGCGGCCAACGCCGGCGCCCGGGTGGAAGTGGGTGCCACGCTGGCGGACGATGATCTCGCCTGCGGAAACAACCTGGCCACCGAAGCGCTTTACGCCCAGGTACTGAGCGTTGGAATCACGACCGTTGCGAGTGGAGCTCGCGCCTTTTTTATGTGCCATTTGAAATGCCTGCCTTTAAATTTCTGGGGAAACTGAAAACCGGAACGAAGTAACAGAAGTTACTTGATGCTCGTGATCTTGATCTTGGTCAGTTCCTGACGGTGACCCTGGCGCTTCTTGTAGCCGGTCTTGTTCTTGAACTTCTGGATGACGATCTTCGGACCACGGAGGTCTTCGAGGATCTCGGCCGTAACCTTGACCTTGGCCAGGTCCGCAGCGGCGGAGGTGACCTTGTCACCGTCAACCAGGAGCAAGGCGGGCAGCTCAAGCGTGCTGCCGGCTCCACCGGGGACGCGGTTCAGCGTTACGTAGTCTCCAACGGAAACTTTTTCTTGGCGGCCGCCTGCGCGGACAATCGCGTACACCACTTGGGCACTCACTTCTCTCGACGTTTCTTACTAAATTTGCGTGCGGAACCTTGAACCGAAACCGGCCTGGTTCCCGCTGTGCCTCAACGCCGTGGACTTCAGATCGAAGCCCGTGAGTCATCCCATGAACAATTCCAAGGGGCATAACCCAAGTGTTGGCGTAAGCACCGAAGATCTAGATTACGCTAGTTTGGCCTTCGGCTGCAACTGAGGCCAGGTCCGGAGGCCGCCAGGTGATGATCACCACAAGCTGGCATCACTGCGTCCGGTACCGTGCCCATACAGCCTACATCCTTCCGCCCATTAAGTTTGGATCGGCGCCTGCGACGCGCGGAGCGGCCTGTCTTGCAGCCTGCCGCGTGCGCCGCCCGCGGCTGGGGTTCACCGCTCAGGCGTGCAGCCGCGGGGCGTCGAAAAACGCAGTCTCGTAGCGGCAGGACCAGGCGAAGGCCTCGCCCATGGCTGCCCGCTCCGCCGGGGAAGCGGCCCGGGCGGCAGCATCCGTGAAGTCAATGGCCTGCCGGGTGGCGGCAGCGAAGTCCTCGTCCGCATAGGCCCGCAGCCAGTCGGCGTAGGGGTGCTCCAGAGAGGCTCCGGCCTCAACGTAGGCGCCGTGGAGCTGCTGCCCCACCTCCGCGTACAGCCAGTAACAGGGCAGGATCGCCGCGAGGAGCACGGCATAGCTGCCCGACGCCGACGCGGCCAGAAGGTGGTCAACATAGGACTTGGTGACGGGGCCGGTGGCCGCCTCCGCGTTCCTGCCGGCCAGCCAGTTCCGGTGCAGCTCCGACTCCACCTCCAGGCACTGCTGGGATCCCCGGGCCCAGAAGAGCTGCTCGGCCTCCGTGGGGGCCAGCGCGCCGGCCCTGGCCAGGACCCGTGAGTAGCCGTTGAGGTACAGGGCGTCCTGCGCAAGGTAGTAGGCAAATTCACGCTCAGGCAAATCCCCGGACTGCAGCCCGCGGATGAAGTCCAGTCCGTAGATGGCCTGGAGTTCGGGCGAGGCGTCCCGCCATAGCTGGGCCGCATACTCCCCCGGCGTCAATACGTGTTCCTGGTGATGGAAGTGGTTGACGGGGCCGTTGCCGGCGCCCACCTCGAGGCTTCCGGACGTGGCCAGTGCCTGCTGTAGCCAGGGCTTGACCTCCTGCAGGGACGCTTCCCAGTCGCCGTGGCGGACCTGGGCCGTGGCCATGGCCGCGGACAGGGAGCACCCCGTCCCGTGGCTGTTCCGGGTGTGGACCCTGGCACCGGTGACTTCCACCACGTCCTGCCGGAGCAGCCCGGTGGTGTTGACCAGTGCATCCGGGCATTCCGTGCCGGGCAGGTGCCCGCCCTTGACGAGGACGGTGTTGCCGCATTCCGCGGCGAGCCGCTTGCCCTGGTCCAGGGCCGTAGCCCAGTCGGAGGCCTCCGGCTCGCCCAGCAGCATGGCCAGCTCCGGCAGGTTGGGGGTGATCAGGTCTGCCAGCGGAAGCAGGGTCCGCAGGGCCGTCTCGGCCGATTCGCGCAGCAGCCGGTCGCCGCTGGTGGCCACCATGACTGGATCAAGGACCACGACGGCGGGCCGCACCTTTTCGAGCCAGCGGCGGACCTCGTCAATGACGGCCGTGTCTCCGAGCATGCCGATCTTGACGGCATCCACCGCGATGTCGTCGCTGATGGCCTCAAGCTGCTGGCGCAGGAATTCCACCGGCGGCACGTGGACACCGGTGACACCCCGGGTGTTCTGGGCGGTCAGGGCAGTGACGGCGGCCATGCCGTAGCCGCCGTTGGCCGCGATGCTTTTCAGGTCCGCCTGGATGCCAGCCCCGCCGGAGGGATCGGAACCGGCGATGCTGAGCACCCTGGGGATCCGGCGGCCCCTGGAGGCAAGCGGGTAGACAGTCGAATAGGACGTTGAAGTCATGGAAGACATCCCTTCGCCGGTGCTAACCGGACAGGTTCAACGGGTCTGGATCTCAGCCAGGCTTTGTGCCCGGCACCCCGTGTCAGATCCCTAGCGTAGCCGACACTTCCGGCGCCCCAGGATTGCCCGGACATTGTGACCCCGGGGCCCTGAACGGGAGCGGGCAGAACCGTGGTGCAAAACCCATAGTGCAGAACCATGGTGCAGAACCGTGGTGCAGGAGCCTGCACACACGACCCCGGACACGGCAAGGCCCCGGCCAGGTCCGCGCTGGGCGGAGCCTGCCGGGGCCCGGTATTGCTTCGGAACGGCCTGCCTAGAGTTCGGAGGCAGGGACGCCGACGCCGAGGATGATCGGTTCGCTGGACTGCGGCGTCTTGACCGGCGCCTGCACGGCTGCCGGGGCCTTGGCCTCGTGCGTGGTGCCGCCCGAGGCGGTCGGGGCCACGTCGTGGTGCTCCACGATGGTCTCGTTGGCTGCACCTTGGGCGCGGCTGGCGCTGCGGTTGCGGCGGCCACGCCGGCCACGGGAGCGGGACGAGACCTGGGCTTCCTCAGCCTCCGTGGCCGGAGCCGGAGCGGCTGGCGCCGCGGTGGCCGGAACCGGGGCTTCGGCAGCCGGGGCTTCGCCCAAGTGCTGGAAGGCCTCGGCAAGGAGGTCCAGGCTCATGGCCGGCGCACTGGGCGCAGCTTCCTCGGAGTGGTCCACGAACGGCAGCGCGACTTCCTCGCCGCCGAAACGCAGCACAGGTGCCGTGCGCGCATCGTGGGCACCGGCGTCGCCGGCTTCCGCAGGCCGTCCCGCAGCCGGAGCCGCGGCGGCAGCGGCAGCCTGGTGCAGCTCGTCGTCGTGCAGGTGCGCGGCGTGTGCGGCGGCCGCGATGTTCGCGAGTGCGGCACGGGTTGCCTCGGCCTTCGCCTGCCGTACGGGATCAACAGCTTCGTGCGCTGCGGCCGGTGCCGCAGGAGCAGCCTGGGCCGGAGCCGGAGCCGGAGCCTGCGGTGCCGCGGAGGTGTCGATTGCCAGCCCGCCCTTGCCGCGGCGGCGCTTGCGGTCCGTGCGGGCTCCGGGCTGGGACTCGGTGTGCGGGCGGTGGTGCTCGGCGGCAACCACGTTGGCGCGGCGGTGTTCCACGGGTTCGTCGTGGGTCACCACACCGCGGCCTGCGCAGTGCTCGCACTGCTCGCCAAAGACCTCCAGGAGGCCGGTGCCCATGCGCTTGCGGGTCATCTGGACCAGGCCCAGCGAGGTCACTTCGGCCACCTGGTGCTTGGTCCGGTCGCGGCCCAGGCACTCCACCATGCGGCGCAGCACGAGGTCGCGGTTGGACTCGAGCACCATGTCGATGAAGTCGATCACAATGATGCCGCCGATGTCGCGCAGGCGCAGCTGGCGGACGACTTCCTCGGCCGCTTCCAGGTTGTTCTTGGTGACGGTCTCTTCGAGGTTGCCGCCGCTGCCGGTGAACTTGCCGGTGTTGACATCCACCACGGTCATGGCCTCGGTGCGGTCGATCACCAGGGAGCCGCCGGAGGGCAGGAAGACCTTGCGGTCCAGGGCCTTGTGGATCTGCTCGTCGATCCGCCATGCGGAAAAGATGTCCTGGTCCTTGGTCCACTTTTCGAGGCGGCCCACCAGGTCCGGCGCCACATAGGTCACGTAGGCCTCGATGGTGTCCCAGGCCTCGTCACCGGAGACGATCAGCTTGGAGAAGTCCTCGTTGAAGACGTCACGGACCACCTTGATGGTGAGGTCAGGTTCACCGTAGAGCAGCTCGGGAGCCAGGATCTTGGTGGAGGTGGCCTGGCCCTCGATGCCTTCCCACTGTGCGCGGAGGCGGTTGATGTCGTGCGTCAGCTCTTCCTCCGACGCGCCCTCGGCGGCCGTGCGGACGATGACGCCGGCGTTCTCCGGCAGGCGGTCCTTGAGGATGCGCTTGAGGCGGTTGCGCTCGACGTCGGGCAGCTTGCGGGAGATGCCGGTCATGGAACCGCCCGGCACGTACACCAGGTAACGGCCCGGGAGGGAGATCTGGCTGGTCAGGCGGGCACCCTTGTGGCCCACCGGGTCCTTGGTGACCTGCACCAGGACGGAGTCGCCGGACTTGAGCGCGTTCTCGATCCGGCGCGGCTGGCCTTCCAGGTTGACGGCATCCCAGTTGACCTCGCCGGCGTACAGCACGGCGTTGCGGCCGCGTCCGATGTCCACGAAGGCCGCTTCCATGGACGGCAGCACGTTCTGGACCTTGCCCAGGTAGACGTTGCCGATCAGGGAGTCCTGCTGCGTCTTGGACACGAAGTGCTCCGCGAGCACGCCGTCCTCCAGGACGCCGATCTGGATTCTGTCGTCGCGCTGGCGGACGATCATCTGGCGGTCCACGGACTCGCGGCGGGCCAGGAACTCGGCCTCGGTGATGACCTGGCGGCGGCGTCCGGTCTCGCGGGATTCGCGGCGGCGCTGCTTCTTGGCCTCAAGGCGTGTGGAGCCCTTGACGCTGGTCACGCGGCTGGAGCTGGTGGGCTCCGAGATCACGCGGGGAGCGCGCACACGGGTCACCGTGTTGGGCGGATCGTCGTCCGAGCCGCCCGTCAGTTCCAGGTCCTGGTCGCCACGGCGGCGGCGACGGCGACGGCGGGAGGTCACGCCGTCCTCGAGCGTTTCCGCGGCGGGGGCGTCGTCGTCGGACTCGCCGGCGTCCTCGGCCTCGCCTTCCTCACGCTCGGTGCCACGGCGGCCACGGCGGCCACGGCTGCGGCGGCGACGGCGGCTGCTGGCATCCTCGAGCTCGCCTTCCTCCGCTTCTTCGGCTTCTCTGTCCTCGTCTTCGACGACGACGGGGCGGGCGACGGTGCTCAGATCGGGCGCCTGGAAGATCATGGAGGTGATGGTGACCGGTTCGAGGAACAGGGACGCTGCGGCGCTGGCTGCTTCCTTCTCTTCCGGGGTTTCGTCAAGCGGAGCTTCTTCGGCGGCAGCAGCCACAGGAACTGCCGCTTCCGGTGCCTCTTCAGCGGGGGCTTCAACAGCGGGTTCCTCGACGGGAGCCGCTTCGGCAGCCTTGGCTTTCGCGGTGGTGGCACGACGGCGGCGGGCCGGCTTTTCGGCCGCGGTTTCGGCTGCGGCGGGCACGGCGGCCGGCTCGGCTTCCTGCGCGGCTTCGGTTTCCGGAGCAGCTTCCGCTGCGTCCGCGGCAAAAACGGGGAGCGGCTCTGCCGGCTCGACGCTCTTGCGGGCGCGGCTGCGGCGGACAGGCGCCTTGACTGCTGCTTCTTCTGCAGCCGGTTCGGAGGCTGGCACCTCGGCGGCTGGCGCTTCGGCCGCTGCCGCCTTGGGCACGGGCTTGCGCCGGGTCCTGGTGGTCTTCTTCGGTGCTTCCGCGGTTTCTGCGGATGCCGCTTCTTCGTTAACGGCTACTACCTGGTCATTATCCATATGTGGCAACGCTCCTGCCCCTTGCGGTGCCGCCACATCCGGCGCCCAGAGGGGCAAATATTGTCAAAACCCTCGGGCTTCGACAGAAGTCGGTAGTTTGCCTCCCGGCTCGCACCAGCAGAGGGGTGCGGCAGGCCTGGAAGGCCGGTGGCGTTGTCCTGAAACCCGTTGTTCTGTTGCCACAACCAGGTGCCGTCCATTCACATGGCGGGCCGACCGAGGATCATGTGATCCGGGGATGCCCTGCTCATGGTTGGCGGTCTTGGGAACAACTCACCGGACCGGAGTCCGCATGTGGATCGGCTTCCGGCCATGTCTATTCTCTCACACCCCCATGCAATGGGAAGGTAGGCTCCCCTCCGGGGCGGCCGCCGTCACGGGAAGTCCTGGCTGGGAGCGCCTCCCAGCACGCAGCGTTAGAATCCTCCCAAGAGCCATCCCCGGCCGCGCCGGGACTTGCCGAAAAGGACTGCATCCGCCATGTCGAGCACCGCCAGGGAAACCCCGGCCCACAACGACTCCCCGCCAGCACGGCAGAACGACGCCGCCATCCAGGTCCTGCCCAGGACTGTGCGCGACAAACCGTTTGCCTGGCTCCTCCTGATCACCGGCGTCATCGGCTGGCTTGCCTCCGGCACACTGGTCCTGGAGAAGCTTGAGACGCTCAAGGACCCCGGCCACATCACCCTGTGCGATGTGAATCCGTGGGTTTCCTGTGGCGCTGTGATGCAGACCTGGCAAAGTTCGGTCTTCGGTTTCCCCAACATGTTCATCGGGATTGTGGCGTTCGCCGTCATCATCACCACGGCGATGGGCCTGCTGGCCGGCGCCCGGTTCTCGCGCGGCTACTGGCTGGGGCTGCAGGCCGGCGTGACCCTGGGCTTCGCCTTTGTCGCCTGGCTGTGGTTCCAGGCCCTGTATGTCATCCACGTCCTATGCCCGTTCTGCATGGTGGTGTGGACGATGATGATTCCGCTGTTCGTGTGGGTCACCATCCGCAACATCACGCACGGCGTCATCAAGGCCCCCGCCGGGCTGGCAAAGCTGCTGGGCGATTCGGGCTGGATCATCACAGCCCTGCTCTACGTGGCCGTGGCCGCGAGCATCTTCTTCGCCTTCATCCAGGTCTTCGCCGGCACCTCCGGGTACTGAGCGGCCCTCCAGGACACCCCGGACACCCCGGACACCCCGGGCAACCCGCGCGAACGAACAGTTGAGGCCCCGTTTTCTGAAGAAAACGGGGCCTCAACTGTTCGTTCGCGCTCCCAGAGGAGCGGAAGGTCAGCGGCTACGCGAACCAGATGCCGATCTCGCGCTCGGCGGATTCGACGGAGTCCGAGCCGTGGACCAGGTTCTGCTGGACCTTCAGGCCCCAGTCACGGCCAAAGTCGCCGCGGATGGTGCCGGGCGCCGCCGTCGACGGGTCCGTGGTGCCGGCCAAGGAGCGGAAGCCTTCGATGACGCGGTGGCCTTCGAAGATGGCCACGATGACCGGCCCGCTGAGCATGAACTCAACCAGAGGCTCGTAGAACGGCTTGCCGACGTGCTCTTCGTAGTGCTGCTCCAGCAGCCCGCGGCTGGCGTTGACCTTCTTCAGCTCAGCCAGGGTGTAGCCCTTGGCTTCGATCCGGGCGATGATGTTGCCGCTGAGGTTGCGGGCGACGCCGTCGGGCTTGATCAGGACGAGGGTCCGCTCAATGCTCACAGTTGCTCCAATGTGGTTGGTGGGTTTCCCAGCCAGTTTACGGGGTTTCGGGGGCGGCTTCGTCGCCGTGGGCTGCGTCCCATTCGGCCTGCCGGCGGTCGCGTTCGGCCACCTCGCGGTCGATCCTCATGCCGGTGCGGATCCCGTACCACCAGCAGATGGCGAACAGGATGCCCACGATGAACATCATCGGCTCCGCGATTCCGGTCAGGATCAGGACGATCTGCAGGCCCCAGCCGACGGCCAGGCCCCAGGGCTTGCGCACCACGGCGCAAGCGAGGACCAGCACCACGCTGAGGGCAATGCCGAAGCCGAGGATCAGGCCCGGTGCCACTTCGCCGCGTTTGAGTCCGAAGACAGCCAGGGTGGCGAAGAACGCCACGAAGGCTTCCAGCAGCAGGACCGTGGAGGCGAACATGACCTTGGTGGAACGGCGCTTCTTGGGCATGCCCGGGCGCCATTCCCGCTGTGCCTTGGTGAGTTTGGCCATGTCAGGCGTCCGCCTTCCCGAGCAGCATGCGGGCTTCGGCCACCACGGTGATGGAGCCGGTCACCAGGACGCCGCCAGCCAGGTCGTCGTTGGCTTCGGCGCGTTCCACGGCCCACTCGATGGCGTCGTCCAGCTTCTCGGCGATGTGGACATTGTCCGCGCCGAAGCCGAGGTCGACGGCGAGATCAGCCAGTTGGGCGGCCGGGATGGCGCGCGGCGACTTGGACTGCGTGAAGCAGAATTCCCCGGCCAGTCCGCCCAGGGAGTCCTTGAGCTGCCGGAGGATTTCTTCGGCGTCCTTCTCCTTCAGGATTCCGATGACCACCACCAGCTTGCTGAAGCTGAATGCCTCCTGGATGGCCTCGGCGGAGACCCTGATGCCGTCCGGGTTATGGGCGGCGTCCACGATGATGGTGGGCGCGGTGCGCACCACCTCCAGGCGGCCGGGCGAGGTGACATTGCCGAACGCCTCGCGGAGGATTTCGACGTCGAGTTCCCTTTCGCCGCCGCCGAGGAAAGCCTCCAGGGCAGCCACGGCCACGGCCGCGTTCTCTGCCTGGTGGGCGCCGTGCAGGGGCAGCAGCAGCTCCTCGTAGCGCCCAGCGAGGCCCTGGACGGTGAGGACCTGGCCGCCGACGGCAACGCTGCGGGATTCGACGCCGAATTCGACGCCTTCGAAGCGGAACGGCACGTCCACCTCGCGGGCCTTGTCCAGTAGCACCTGGGCGGCATCCACCGGCTGGGCGGCACTGATCAGGAAGCCGCCGGGCTTGATAATGCCGGCCTTCTCGTGGGCAATGTCCTCGGTGGTGTCGCCCAGGAGGTCCGTGTGGTCCAGCGAGATGGGCGTGACCACGGAGACCTGGCCGTCGCCGACGTTGGTGGCGTCGGTGATGCCGCCAAGGCCCACCTCAATGACGGCCACGTTGACGGGCTGGTCCGCGAAGATCGCGAAGCCCAGGATGGTGAGGCATTCAAAGTACGTCAGCCGCGGCTGGCCGTCCGCTTCGAGTTCCTTGTCCACGATCTCCAGGTACGGCCGGATCTCATCCCAGATCCGCACGAAGGTCTCGTCACTGACAGGGGCGCCGTCGATGCTGATGCGCTCGGTGACCTTGGACAGGTGCGGGCTGGTGTAGCGGCCTGTGCTGAGGCCGTGGGCACGCAGCCCGGCCTCGATCATCCGTGCCGTGGAGGTCTTGCCGTTGGTGCCGGTGATGTGGATGATCGGGTACGCCCTGTTCGGCTCCCCCAACACATCCATGGCCCGGAACAGCGGGGCCAGACGCGGCTCCATCTTGTTCTCGGGAGCGCGTCCCAGCAGCTCGGCGTAGACGCTCTCTACGGAGAATTCGTCGCTCATGTATTAGGCCTCTACTTTGTTGACGGTGATCTGCGGCTCGGTGGCGTCGCCGGACACCACGGGTTCGAGCACCAGGGACAGGGTCTCGTTCTTGACCAGTTCCGCGTTGGCGCGGAGGGCGTCGATGGTCTCGTGCGTGGCCAGCACCGTGGTGTGAATGCGGTCGCTGACGTTGAAGCCGGCGTCCTTGCGTGCCTGCTGGATGGCGCGGACCATGTCGCGGGCCAGGCCCTCGGCTGCAAGCTCCGGGGTAACCTCGGTGTTGAGGACCACGAAGCCGCCGCCCGGCAGGACGGCCACGGAGGCGGAGGCCCCGGTGGCGGATTCGGCCACGACCGTTTCCAGCGTGTACTCCTGCGGTTCGAGCTCGAGCCCGCCCGCAGTCACCACGCCGGCGTCGCTGACGGACCAGTCGCCGGACTTGGAGCCCTTGATGGCCTGCTGCACGTTCTTGCCCAGGCGCGGGCCGGCCGCGCGGGCGTTGACCACGAGCTTCTGCTCGATGCCGAACTCCTCCGGGGAGGCCGTGGCGGCGTCGAGCAGGCGCACGGAGCGCAGGTTCAGTTCATCGGCGACGACGGCGCCGAAGCTTTCCAGCGCATCCGCACCGAGTGCCACCACAGTGAGTTCCTGCAGGGGCAGGCGGACACGGAGGTTGGCCGCCTTACGCAGCGAGGATCCGGTGGAGCAGATCTGCTGGACGCGGTCCATGGCTTCCACAAGCGAGGCGTTGGCCGGGAACAGCGCGGCGTCCGGCCAGTCGGCCAGGTGCACCGAGCGTCCGCCGGTGAGTCCGCGCCAGATCTCTTCCGAGATCAGCGGCAGCAGCGGGGCGGAGACACGGCACACGGCTTCGAGGGCAGTGAACAGGGCGTCGAAGGCGTCGGCGCCCTCGTCGAAGAAGCGCTGGCGGCTGCGGCGCACGTACCAGTTGGTCAGCATGTCCAGGTAGCCGCGCAGGTCATCGCAGGCGCCGGAGATGTCATAGCTGTCCAGCTTGTCCGTGAGGTCGCGGACGAGGTCCCCCGTGTTGGCCAGGAGGTACTGGTCCATGGTGTCCGTGTAGCCGTCGTAGCGCAGCTTCGCGTCGTAGCCCGAGCCGCCGTTCGCAGCGTTGGTGTACAGCGTGAAGAAGCTGTACACGTTCCACAGCGGCAGGATGACCTGGCGGACGCCGTCGCGGATGCCCTGTTCGGTGACCACCAGGTTGCCGCCGCGCAGGATGGGGCTGGCCATGAGGAACCAGCGCATGGCGTCGGAACCGTCGCGGTCCAGGACCTCGGAGACGTCCGGGTAGTTGCGCAGGCTCTTGGACATTTTCTGGCCGTCCGAGCCGAGGACGATGCCGTGGCTAATGACGTTGCGGAACGCGGGGCGGTCAAACAGTGCGGTGGACAGGATGTGGAGCATGTAGAACCAGCCGCGGGTCTGGCCGATGTACTCCACGATGAAGTCCGCGGGGTTGTGCGTGTCGAACCAGTCCTGGTTCTGGAACGGGTAGTGGACCTGGCCGTAGGGCATGGAGCCGGAGTCGAACCAGACGTCCAGGACGTCTTCCACGCGCCGCATCACGGACTGGCCCTCTTCCGGGGTCCGGGGGTCGTCCGGGTTGGGCCGGGTCAGCTCGTCGATGAACGGCCGGTGCAGGTCAACCTGGCCGTCGTTGTTCAGCGGCAGGCGGCCGAAGTCCGCTTCGATGTCCGCGAGCGAGCCGTAGACGTCGGTGCGCGGGTATTCGGGGTCGTCTGACTGCCATACGGGGATGGGCGAGCCCCAGTAGCGGTTGCGGCTGATGGACCAGTCACGGGCGTTGGCGAGCCACTTGCCGAACTGGCCATCCTTGACGTTGCCCGGGATCCAGTTGATCTCCTGGTTCAGTTCGGACATCCGGTCCTTGAACTTGGTGACCTCCACATACCAGGAGGACACCGCACGGTAGATCAGGGGGTTGCGGCAGCGCCAGCAGTGCGGGTAGCTGTGCTCGTAGCTGGCCTGGCGGACCAGGCGGCCGTCGGCGCGCAGGACCTGGGTGATGGGCTTGTTGGCGTCGAAGACCTGCAGGCCCACGATCTCCGCCAATTCTCCATGCACGAAGAGCGGCAGGAACTTGGCTCCCTCATCCACGGACAGCACCACGGGGATGCCGGCGTCTTCACAGACCTTCTGGTCGTCCTCACCGAAGGCAGGAGCCTGGTGGACGATGCCCGTGCCGTCGGAGGTGGTGACGTAGTCGGCCACCAGGATGCGCCAGGCGTTCTGCGTGCCGTACTTTTCGGCGTCGGCGAAGTCGTTCCAGAGCGGGGTGTACTCGAGGTCTTCGAGCTCGGCGCCGGTGTAGCTGGCGGTGACGGCGGCGGCCGCGGCAGCGGCGTCGTCGTACCCCAGGTCCTTGGCGTAGGCGCCCAGCAGGTCAGCGGCCAGCAGGAAGCTGCCGCTCACCGGCGCCTCGGCGGAGGCGGCCTTCACGCCCTTCGGTCCGGCGGGGAGCACGGCATAGGAAATCTCAGGCCCGACGGCGAGCGCCAGGTTGGTGGGCAGCGTCCAGGGGGTGGTGGTCCAGGCGAGCGCCTGAACGCCTTCCAGGGCCTTGGAGACGTCCGACTCCCCCGCCTTGATGGGGAAGGTCACCGTGACGGACGGGTCCTGGCGGTTCTTGTAGACGTCGTCGTCCATGCGCAGTTCATGGTTGGACAGCGGGGTCTCGTCCTTCCAGCAGTACGGCAGAACGCGGTAGCCGTTGTACGTCAGGCCCTTCTCGTGCAGCTGCTTGAACGCCCACAGCACCGACTCCATGTACTCGACGTTGAGCGTCTTGTAGTCGTTGTCGAAGTCCACCCAGCGGGCCTGGCGGGTGACGTAGGCCTTCCACTCGTTGGCGTACTTCATGACCGAGGCGCGGCAGGCGTCATTGAACTTGTCGATGCCCATGGCTTCGATCTGGGTCTTGTCCGTCATGCCCAGCTGCTTCATGGCTTCCAGCTCGGCGGGCAGGCCGTGGGTATCCCAGCCGAAGCGCCGTTCCACGCGCTTACCGCGCTGGGTCTGGTAGCGGCCCACGAGGTCCTTGGCGTAGCCGGTGAGGAGGTGGCCGTAGTGCGGCAGTCCGTTGGCGAAGGGAGGGCCGTCGTAGAAGACGAACTCGTTGCTGCCGTGTGTCCCACCGGGAAGATCGGCCTCGCGCTGGTCGATGCTTGCCTGGAAGGTGCCGTCTTCGTCCCAGTACTTAAGGATGCGCTCTTCGACCGCCGGGAACTTCACGGAAGCTGACACGCCGTGCGTGCCGGAAGAGGCCGCTGAGGCCTTGGGGTAATGGGTCATCTCGTCATCCTGGTCTGAGCTGGTGGACTGTTCGTGTCTATCAGGATGCGAGGACGGCGCCTGCGTTGCCTTCCGACAACACCGGTACCGCGGTACCACCTCACTTACCGATGCCTGCCCTCCCGTGGAGGGTCCGGCGTCGGCCGCTCATTGCTGCTGTGACGGGCTTACCCGTCCGGTTCTACTGACCCTCAGAGTGCGGGGGCGTTCTTCCGGAAGCTCGCCGGTGATGGCCGGGTCAAAGCTTGTGCCTCAAGTCTAACGGCAGCGGCGCCGCTCGCTCCACTCGGCATTCCGCCCTGGGATGAGGCTCGACGTCCCGGCGGCCGGTTAGGCCTCGGCCTTGCGGATCAGTTTGTGGGTGGCCGCCTGCGCCACTGGCCTGACAACGATTTCGTCCAGGTTGATGTGGTGCGGCAGGGACACCGCGTACTTGACGACGTCGGCGACGTCGTCCGCGATCAGGGGCTTCTCGACGCCGGCGTAGACCTTGGCCGCGGCGGCCCCGTCACCAAGCCTGTTGAGGGCGAACTCCTCGGTGCGGACCAGTCCGGGCAGCACCTCGATCACGCGGATGTTGTTTTCCGCTTCCTCCAGGCGCAGGGCGCCGGTCATGGCGTGCTGCGCATATTTCGCCGCGTTATAGCCGCCGCCACCCTCGTAGGCAGTGAGCCCGGCGGTGGAGGTCAGGTTGAGCACGGTGCCCTCGCCGTGGGCGCGCAGCATCGGCAGGAACGCGCGCGTGATCTTCATGGTGCCCAGCACGTTGACCTGCAGCATCCAGTCCCAGTCCTCGGTCTTCGCATTGGCGATGGTGTCCGCACCGCGGGCGCCGCCCGCGATGTTGACCAGGGTATCGGCTCCCCCGGCCTCGGTGACCGCCGCGAGCAAGGCCGCGACGTCGTCATCGTTGCAGATGTCCGCGGCGAACGGCACCGCGCCGGTCTGGGCCGCGAGCTCCTCGAGCCGCTCCGCACGTCGTGCGACGGCGAAGACCCGCCAGCCCGCGCCTGCGAGCGCGCGCACGGTGGCCTCGCCGATTCCCGTGCTCGCCCCGGTTACTACTGCCGTCTTGTTCTGTGCTGCCAAAGTCATGGCACCACTTTATCGCCGCCCCGGCGGGCCGGAAGCCGCCCTGTCTGCCAGCATGGCCCCGCGGACATCCTCCAGTACTTCCGCGACGGCGAATGGGTACGTACGACGCCGACTACGGCTTGGCCTCCCCCAGCACCACGTTCACCGGTTCCTGTCCCGCCTGAAGCAACCCGATCTGCTTGCGGATGAGCCGCGCCATCCGCGGCAGCATGGCCGTACTCGCCCCGCCCACGTGCGGCGTGATCAGGACGCCCGGCACGCTCCACAGGGGATGGTCGCGCGGCAACGGTTCCGGGTCCGTCACGTCCAGGGCCGCCCGGAGCCTGCCGGAGGACGTCTCGCGCAGCAGCGCCTCGGTATCAGCCACAGGCCCTCGCGCCACGTTGACCAGCAGCGCGCCGTCGGCCATCGCCGCCAGGAACCGGGCATCCACCAGGTGCCGGGTCTGTTCGCTCAGGGGAACACTGACCACCACGATGTCGTGCAGCGGCAACTGCTCGTACAGGGAATCAATCCCGTAAATCCGGCCGCGCTCATCGTCGCGGCCGCGGCTGGCCAGCCGCGTCACCTCGGTCTCGAACGGCAGCAGCCTGGCCTCAATGGCCTTGCCCACTCCGCCATAGCCCACCAGCAGCACGCGCCGGTCGGCCAGGCTGGGGCGCTGGGAGTTGCCCCAGGTTCCCGTGGCTGCGTTCCGCACAAAATCGGGGATCCCCCGCTGGCTGGCGATCATCATGCCCACCGCAAGTTCCGCCGTCGACGTCTCATGCACTCCGGCCGCGTTCGCAAAACGGCACCCCGCGGGCAGAACTGCCGCGACGCCGTCGTACCCGATCGACTGGCTCTGCACCAGCCCCACGTCCACGGAGTCCAGCGCCGACAGCGCCCCCGGCCCGCCCATATAGGGCGGCACCACAATGTCGATCCGCTCCGCCGGAGCCGGTCCGGTCAGATCCCACAGCAAAAGTTCGACGCCGGCGGACGGCTCGAGTGCTTCCATCAGGTTCTGATCGGGCAGACTTACCCGTAGTTTCGGTGACGCGGGCAACCCGGACATGCGCACTCCTTCTCTTCGACTCACGTGACAGTTAACCAGCACTGCCGGAGAAGGAGCGCATCCTCCTATGCCGTGCTACCCGTGTGTGACTGCAGCTCCCACGAGCCCGAACAGCGTTCCGGCCGCCACGGCAATGAGGGCGCGCTTCCCCGTGGGATACAGCCAAGGCACTGCGAACACAGCCACGGCGAGCATGAACCCGTTCACGGCGCTCAATGTTACCGCCAGCCATTCGGTCCCGGTGGACACCCCGAACCCTCCGCCGCTGCAACCGCTGATCCCGCACCAGGCAAAACCCGCCACGAACCACTGCGGAAGGCTCAGCAAGACTGCCAGGGGTACCGTCCACCGGAGGTGCCGGACGTACCGCGTGACCCCATGCAGCGCCAAACCCGGGTTCTGATGCAAAGTGACAGCCACGGCGGCGGCCGGCACCGGCTTCCGGATGGACAGGATCATCCACCGGAACAATGCCGCGTTGACCACCGCAAGGGCGAGGAATCCCAGGTAACGGAGAACCGCCGTCGGGCTCAACACACCGGGCGACGGCGGACGCGAGGAATCAGCGAGGAAGGCCACGGCGAAATACGCCGCCGAAACGGGCAGCGTCAGAACCACCACGGCCAGCATCAGCCGCTCACGGAACACGGCATCCAGACCCGTTTCGAAGGAACCAGTGACGAGCACAGCCCCAACAGCGGCAACCGTCACCGACAGATAAACGACGACGGCGATCCTCGCCCATCGCGGCAAGGACCTCTTGTTCGGCGGATCTTTCACTTTTCCACACGCCGCCCTGGATGAGTCTGGCCCAGCAGGAACTCCAGCAGCACCCTGGCGTGGTTGGTCTCGGGGTCGCGGGCCCCGTAGAGCAGCGTGACCCGCGGATTGTTCGCGGCCAGGTCCAGGAGGGTTTCGACAGCAGGGTTGTCCTCCAGTTCGGCCTCGTATTGCACCCGGAAGTCCCCGAACCGTTCCTGCATGTGCGCGAACTCCGTCCGCAGCGGCGGCGAGGGGGCGATGTCCTTCAGCCACAGGTCCAGGCGGGCGCGTTCCTTGGACACCCCGCGCGGCCAGAGCCGGTCGACCAGAACCCGGTAGCCGTCGTCGTCGGCCACCTCGTCATAGATGCGTTTGATCACCAAAACATCCCTCACCCCGGTCATGGGCGCATGCTACTGCAGACCCGCGTGCCGCGGAATATAGGGGGCCATGAAACAATTGGCCCATGGCTGAATCAACGCAGGGTACAGACACGCCCGCCACCGCCCCCATCAACGTTCCCGACAAGCCGGCCCTCGAGGGCCTCGAGGCTGCTCTGACGCAGCGCTGGCTTGACGAAGGAACCTACAAGTTCAACCCGGACACCACCCGGGAACAGGTCTACTCGATCGACACTCCCCCGCCGACGGCATCGGGCTCGCTCCACGTGGGCCACATGTTCTCCTTCACGCACACCGATGTCCAAGCCCGCTACATGCGCATGACCGGCAAGAACGTCTTTTACCCGATGGGCTGGGACGACAACGGCCTGCCCACCGAGCGCCGTGTGCAGAACTACTACGGCGTCCGCTGCGATCCGGCCATCCCCTACAACGCCGACTACCGTCCGCCCGCACAGCCAGCGAAGAACCAGCACGACTTCGACGTCGTCTCCCGGCAGAACTTCATTGAGCTCTGCGAGGAACTGGCCGTGGAGGACGAGAAGGTCTTCGAGAATCTCTTCCAGACCCTCGGCCTGTCCGTCGACTGGGACCTGACGTACCGCACCATCGACGACACCTCCCGTGCCGTGTCCCAGCGCGCCTTCCTCGCCAACCTGGCCGCTGGTGACGCCTACATGGCAGAAGCCCCCACGCTGTGGGACGTGACGTTCCGCACCGCCGTCGCGCAGGCCGAGCTCGAGGACCGCGAGGTGGCCGGCGCGTACTACCGCTACCCGTTCTTCACCGCCGAGGGCGAGAAGATCTACGTCGAAACCACGCGCCCGGAACTGCTCGCCGCGTGTGCCGCGCTGGTGGCAAACCCCGACGACGAGCGTTTCCAGCCGCTGTTCGGCAAGACCGTGACGTCCCCCCTGTTCGACGTCGAGCTTGAGGTCAAGGCACACCCGCTCGCCAAGGCAGACAAGGGCTCCGGAATCGCGATGGTCTGCACCTTCGGCGACCTGACCGACGTCACCTGGTGGCGCGAACTGCAGCTTCCCACCCGGGCCATCATGGGCCGCGACGGCCGCATCATTGCCGACACCCCCGAGTGGATCACCACCGACGCCGGCCGGGAAGCCTACGCCGCGATCGCCGGCAAGACCGCGTTCTCCGCCAAGGAAGCCGTGGTGGAGCTGCTGAACGGCGCCGGACTGCTGGATGGCGAGCCCAAGAAGATGACCCACCCGGTGAATTTCTTCGAAAAGGGCGACAAGCCCCTCGAAGTTGTCACCTCCCGCCAGTGGTACATCCGCAACGGCGGCCGCGATGAGGAACGCCGCGACCGCCTGATCGGCCGTGGACAGGAAATCAACTTCCACCCGTCCTTCATGCGCTCCCGCTACGAGAACTGGATCGCCGGCCTGAACGGTGACTGGCTCGTCTCCCGCCAGCGCTTCTTCGGCGTGCCGATCCCGGTCTGGTACCCGCTGGATGCCCAGGGCAACCCGGACTACGAGAACCCTGTGCTGCCCTCGGACGAGATGCTCCCTGTGGACCCCGCTGCGGACGCCGCGCCCGGCTTCGACGAGTCCCAGCGCGAGCAGCCCAACGGCTTCACCGGCGACGCCGATGTGCTGGACACCTGGGCCACGTCTTCCCTGACCCCGCAGATCGTGGGTGGCTGGAGCCGTGACGAGGAGCTGTTCGCCAAGGTCTACCCGTTCGACCTCCGCCCGCAGGGCCACGACATCATCCGCACCTGGCTGTTCTCCTCCGCCGTCCGCGCCGACGCCCTGCAGAAGAACGCGCCGTGGAAGCATGCCGCGATCTCCGGCTGGATCCTGGACCCTGACCGCAAGAAGATGTCCAAGTCCAAGGGCAATGCGGTTGTACCCACGGACGTGCTGGACGAATTCGGCTCGGACGCCGTGCGCTACTGGGCTGCTTCGGCCAAGCTCGGCGCCGACACCGCCTACGAGATCGCACAGATGAAGATCGGCCGCCGCCTGGCCATCAAGCTGCTCAACGCCTCCAAGTTTGTGCTGAACCTGGGCGCCACCGAGAACTCGGTGGTCTCCGCGGACCTCTCGGTGCTGACCAACCCGCTGGACCGGGCGCTCCTGGCCCAACTGGCCGATGTGGTGGCCCAGTCCACCAAGGCGTTCGAGAACTACGACTACGCCCGCGCCCTGCAGATCAGCGAATCGTTCTTCTGGCAGTTCACGGACGACTACGTCGAGCTCATCAAGGACCGCGCCTACGGTGCTGCCGGCGAGACCGAGCAGGCCTCGGTGTTGGCTGCCCTGGCCACCGCACTGGACACCCTGCTGCGCCTGTTCGCACCATTCCTGCCCTTCGCCACCGAAGAGGTATGGGGCTGGTGGCGCACGGGTTCGGTGCACCGCGCCGCCTGGCCGGCAGCGCTGGAAATCGCCGACGGCGACACCACCATGCTGGGCACTGTTGGCATTGCGCTGAGCGGCATCCGCAAGGCCAAGTCCGAGGCCAAGGTCAAGCAGCGCACCGGAGTGCTCTCCGCGACCATCACGGCCAACGAGTCCTTGGTGGCCCAGCTCAAGGCGGGCCTCGGCGACCTCAAGGCAGCGGCCAACGCGCAGGAAATCACCCTGCAGTCCGGCGAGGGCGAGCTGATGGTCAGCGATGTGGTGCTGGCTCAGGCCGAGGAGCCCGGCCAGGCCTAGAGCGGGGCCCGGAAGTTTTCGGGCAAAGGGGAAGCCCCATCAGCGTTTCGCCGTTGGTGGGGCTTCGACTTTTCGGCTGTCCGGTGACGGCTTGACAGTCTGGCGGAATCCTCGGAATTTCAGGTCTTCCTACCTCGTCACAGATAGCTTGCATCTAACTTTGCCGAAGGCTGCGTTGAATGCATATCACTGAATCTTTGGTTTCCGCGTCCCGCTTCTTTCGAAGTGGGTAAGTTCCATTGTGGTACGGGCCACACACATGCGCAAGGGCCCTTGGAGAACTACAGTCCTGTAGTTCTCCAAGGGCCCTTGCCGCGTTCCGGAGTCGGCGCGGCTAGTTGAATTCAGGGCTTTCGGTGCGGCTGCGCTTGAGCTCGAAGAAGTGCGGGTAGCCGGCCAGGGTGACGGCGGCGTCCCAGATCCGGCCGGCCTCTTCACCGCGCGGGATGCGCGTGAGAACCGGACCGAAGAACGCCGTGCCGTTGACGGCAACCACGGGGGTTCCGACGTCCTGGCCAACCAGGGAGATGCCGGCCTCGTGGCTGGAACGCAGCTGGGCGTCGAATTCCTCGGAGTCGGCGTAGCTGGCCAGTTCGGCCGGAAGACCGGTCTCGGCCAGCGCCTTGGAGATGACGGCGGCAAAGTCCTTGGTGCCTTCGTGGTGGATCTGGGTGCCCATGGAGTCGTACAAGGGCTTGATGTACTGGCTGCCGTGCAGCTCCTGGGCGGCGATGATGACGCGGACGGGACCCCAGCCGAGGTCCATCTTCTCGCGGTACTCCGCCGGCAGTTCGCGGCCTTCGTTGAGGACGGACAGGCTCATGACGTGCCAGTCGGTCTCAATGCCCCGAACCTCCTCAACCTCGCCGATCCAGCGGGACGTCACCCACGCGAACGGGCACAGGGGGTCGAACCAGAAATCGGCTTTGTTTGCAGTCTGCTCGGGCACAGGGAACTCCTCGGATAGGACGTCAGGGGGCGGCGCAGGCGGCCGGACGGACAGGTGTCCAGCCCCGACTATGCCAACCGGAGCTCAGGCGGACTTATTCCGGCGCTTGGCTGCGACTTCGTGCGCGACCATGGTGGGCTGCGCCTTCTTGGAAACCACGTCCGCCGTGATGACTACGCTGGCGATGTCGTCGCGGCTGGGCAGATCGAACATAACCGGAAGCAGCACTTCTTCCATGATGGCGCGCAGGCCACGGGCGCCGGTTCCGCGTTCCAGGGCCTGGTCGGCAATGGCGTCCAGGGCGTCGTCGTCGAACAACAGCTCCACCCCATCCAGTTGGAACATCTTCTGGTACTGCTTGACCAGGGCGTTCTTGGGCTTGGAGAGGATCTGGATCAGGGCAGGGCGGTCAAGGTTGGAGACCGTGGTGATGACCGGGAGGCGGCCGATGAATTCCGGGATGAGGCCGAACTTCAGCAGGTCCTCGGGCATGACCTCGCCGTAGGTGTCCACGTTGTCCCGGACCTCGTTGAGCGGGGCACCGAAGCCGATTCCCTTGCGTCCCGAACGCGAACCGATGATGTCTTCCAGTCCGGCGAAGGCACCGGCGACGATGAAGAGCACATTGGTGGTGTCGATCTGGATGAATTCCTGATGGGGGTGTTTGCGGCCGCCCTGCGGCGGCACCGAGGCGACCGTGCCTTCGAGGATCTTCAGCAGCGCCTGCTGCACGCCCTCGCCCGATACATCGCG
The DNA here is from genome assembly GCF_017368795.1 of Arthrobacter cavernae. Lineage (GTDB taxonomy): Bacteria > Actinomycetota > Actinomycetes > Actinomycetales > Micrococcaceae > Arthrobacter > Arthrobacter cavernae. Next base: position 84,229 of record NZ_JAFNLL010000028.1, read on the forward strand.
GGTGATGGAGGGGTTTTCGCTCTTGCGCGAGATCTTGTCGATCTCGTCGATGTAGATGATGCCCTGTTCGGCCTTCTTGACGTCGTAGTCGGCAGCCTGGATCAGTTTGAGGAGGATGTTCTCCACGTCCTCGCCCACATAGCCGGCTTCCGTCAGGGCGGTGGCATCGGCGACGGCGAACGGCACGTTGAGCCGGCGGGCCAGGGTCTGCGCGAGGTAGGTCTTGCCGCAGCCGGTGGGGCCGATGAGCAGGATGTTGGACTTGGCGATCTCCACGTCCTCGTGGTGGGCGCCCTCGCCGAGGCTGCCGGTCTTGGGGGCGTGCCCGGCCTGGATGCGCTTGTAGTGGTTGTAGACCGCGACGGCGAGGGAGCGCTTGGCGGGTTCCTGGCCGATGACGTATTCCTGGAGGAAGTCGAAGATTTCACGCGGCTTCGGCAACTCAAAGCTGCCCAGATCCGATACTTCCGCGAGCTCTTCCTCAATGATCTCGTTGCAGAGCTCAATGCATTCGTCGCAGATGTAGACGCCGGGCCCGGCAATCAGCTTCCGTACCTGCTTTTGGCTCTTTCCGCAGAAAGAACACTTCAGCAGATCCGTGCTCTCGCCAATCCGAGCCATGTGTGAATCCCTTCGTTTCAAGCTGGTGGTGCGCCTAGTGCCTGCGCCCAGGTGCGCGGCGCTGCCGCGGGGTGGCACCACCGTGACAAGTTCCACTCTAGGTCACAATGGGCGGCTTGGGTTGAAACAGAACGCCGATGCGGTCCATATTTCGTGAACCGCACCGGCGTCGTTTCTGCTTGCTACCTGGCGATCGCCTGGGGCTTGATCTTGCGCGAATCCAGCACCTGGTCGATCAGGCCGTAGTCCATGGCCTCGGCGGCCGTGAGGATCTTGTCCCGCTCGATGTCGTTGCTGACCTGCTCGGACGTGCGGCCCGAGTGGTGCGCCAGCGTGTCCTCAAGCCAGGAGCGCATGCGCATGACTTCCGCAGCCTGGATCTCAAGGTCCGAGGCCTGGCCACCCTGGCCGCCGGAGAGGGCCGGCTGGTGGATCAGGACGCGGGCGTTCGGCAGTGCGAGGCGCTTGCCGGGGGTTCCGGCCGCGAGCAGCACGGCAGCGGCGCTTGCCGCCTGGCCGAGGCACACGGTCTGGATCTCGGGGCGGATGTACTGCATGGTGTCGTAGATCGCCGTCATGGCGGTGAAGGAGCCGCCCGGCGAGTTGATGTACAGCGTGATGTCACGGTCCGGGTCGGTGGACTCGAGCACCAGCAGCTGGGCCATGACGTCGTCAGCCGAGGCGTCGTCGACCTGGACACCCAGGAAGATGATGCGGTCCTCGAACAGCTTGGTGTACGGGTCCTGGCGCTTGAAGCCGTACGGGGTGCGCTCTTCGAACTGGGGCAGGACGTAGCGGCTGGACGGGAGGTTGCCGGCAGACCATCCGAAGTTGTAGTTCATTTCATTGCTCCTGGTTTTCAGTGGTTCTTGGTGCCGGTTACTTCGCGGAGTTCGATGCGTTCTGGGTTCCTCCGCCGCCGGCCACGGAGCCTGCGTGGGCCGAGATCTTGTCGAAGAAGCCGTACTCGAGCGCCTCGGTGGCCGTGAACCACTTGTCGCGGTCGTTGTCCTTGAGGATGGTCTCCACGGTCTGGCCGGTCTGTTCGGCCGTCAGCTCGGCCATGACCTTCTTCATGTGCAGGATGAGCTCTGCCTGGATCTTGATGTCCGAGGCGGTGCCGCCAATGCCGCCGGAGGGCTGGTGCATCAGGATGCGGGCGTTGGGCGTGGCGTAGCGCTTGCCCTTGGTGCCGGAGGACAGCAGGAACTGGCCCATGGAGGCTGCCAGGCCGGTGGCCACGGTGACGACATCGTTCGGGATGAACTGCATGGTGTCGTAGATGGCCATGCCTGCTGTGACGGAGCCGCCGGGAGAGTTGATGTACAGGTAGATGTCCTTGTCCGGGTCTTCGGCCGAGAGCAGGAGGAGCTGGGAGCAAATGGCGTTGGCGTTCTCGTCACGGACTTCGGAGCCGAGCCAGATGATGCGCTCCTTCAGCAGGCGGTTGTAGATGTAGTTGTCCTGGGCTGCCGGATCGACAGTTGCCATCCGGGGAGCCGCTGCGTGCTGTGACATAAGTACTTACCTCTCGCTGGTGCCAGTGACATCACTGAACTTCACTACTTGGACACTAACCGTTTCCGGAGGCGATTTGTTCTCCGGAAACGCGCTGTTCGCTGACGGCGCACGATTGCCGAAGCACTCCGGAGCGCCGCCATTACGGCGTTAAAGCAAGCCGCCCCCGGATCCAGGGATCCGGGGGCGGCAGGCCGTACTGCTAGAACTTCACAGCTGCGGGATCGTCGCTGGCGACGGTCTCTGCTTCTTCTGCTTCTTCGACAGCGGGAGCCTCTTCGGCTACTTCACCTGCGGGGCGGACGAAGTCGCTCAGGTCGACCTTGTTGCCCTCGGAGTCAACAACCTCAGCCTGGCCCAGAACCACTGCCAGAGCCTTGCGGCGGCGGACCTCGGAAACCATCATGGGAACCTGGCCGCCCTGATCGACGATCTGGGCGAACTGGTTCGGGTCCATGCCGTACTGGCTGGCGGTGGTGACGATGTAGTCGATCAGCTCGTTCTGGCTGACACCGACTTCTTCCTTGTCCGCGATGGCGTCCAGGATGACTTCGTTCTGGAAGGCGCGCTCGGTGTTGGCCTTGACCTCGGCGCGGTGCTCCTCGGTGTCGTGGTCACCTTCGCCGTGGGAGTTTTCCGGGCTGAAGTGCGCTTCGATCTGCTCGGCAACGACCGAGTCCGGCACGGGAACCTCAACGAGCTCGACGAGCTTGTCCAGGACCTTGTCGCGGGCTTCGACGCCCTGGCCGACAACCTTGGACTCAGCGGCCTGCTTGGCGAGGTCTTCGCGCAGCTCGGCAAGGGTGTCGAACTCGGAAGCCAGCTGGGCGAAGTCGTCGTTGGCCTCGGGAAGCTCGCGCTCCTTGACAGCCTTGACGACAACCTTGACCTGCGCTGCTTCGCCGGCGTGGTCGCCGCCGACCAGCGTGGTGTCGAAGATTGCTTCTTCTTCGGCAGACAGGCCGGAAACGGCCTCGTCGAGGCCTTCCAGCATGGTGCCGGCGCCAACCTGGTAGGACAGGCCGGTTGCGGAGTCGATGTCAGCGCCGTCGATCGTGGCGGTGATGTCGATCGTCAGGAAGTCGTCGTTCTTGGCGGGACGCTCGACGGTCTTGAGCGTCCCGAAACGGCCGCGCAGTTCGTCAAGGGCCGTGTCGACGTCGGCGTCGGAGGATTCGGCTGCAGCAACCTCGACCTTGATGCCGGCGTAGTCCGGGAGTTCGATTTCCGGACGGACGTCGATCTCGACCTGGAACTTGAGCTCGCCGTCGGTTGCGGACGGGTCCGGAACCTCGGTGATCTCAACTTCGGGACGGCTCAGCGGGCGAACGCCGGTTTCCTGGACAGCGGCCTGGTACCAGCCGTTGAGGCCATCGTTGATGGCCGTTTCCAGAACGTAGCCGCGGCCGACGCGCTGGTCGATCAGCTTGGTGGGAACCTTGCCCTTGCGGAATCCGGGGACCTGGATCTGCGAAGCAACGGTCTTGTAAGCGGCATCGATGCTCGGCTTCAGTTCCTCAAAGGGAACCTCAACGTTGAGCTTGACCCGCGTGGCGGTGAGGTTCTCGACAGCGCTCTTCACAGTCTAAGTACTCCTGGTTTTGTGGGTATGGGGTTCTGCTGTTTTCCGAATCGGAACACATGCACAGAGTCGGGGTGACAGGATTTGAACCTGCGACTTCCTGCTCCCAAAGCAGGCGCTCTAGCCAAGCTGAGCTACACCCCGTGAATGCACAGGACAGTCTACGGGCAAGCGAGCCGTGAATGCACATTTGACAGCCGCAGCCGAATTCGGTTTAGTTATACCCGGCTTCAACAGCCGCCGGAAAGATCGCAGGAACGCCTCCAGGGTGCCATGCGGTTGACCCCGGGGACGTAGCTTAATGGTAAAGCCTCAGTCTTCCAAACTGATTACGCGGGTTCGATTCCCGTCGTCCCCTCCACAAAGAAGGGCCCCTCAGCAAGGGGCCCTTCTTGCGTTGGCGTTCAGTTCTGGCGTTGGCTGTCATTTTCCGAAGTCGTCTGCACGGAATGCCCAAAGTCGTCTGCACTAAGTGGAGGCACCTCGGAGACGAGTCTTGGCCCATCCTCGTAGAGACATGCGACCTTCACACGCCGCCTACGGGGTTGGCCCCCGATGCGGCATCCGGAAATGGCGGGCCTCTCTGCACGCCAAGTTAAGGATTGACACCACCTATGCTGCGGAGTCTACTTGGGGACGAAACTGCCGTTCCCTTTAGCCACTCTCGTTGGAGGCACAGTGAATGCTGATTTGCACGTGAGCGACGGCTACGTTGAGGTCCGCGGTGGCCGGGTCTGGTATCAAGTGGTAGGCGACGGAATGCAAAATCCGCTTGTTACCATCCACGGCGGCCCGGGAGCCACGCACGACTATCTGGAACCGCTGGAGGCTCTCGCGGACGAACGGAAGGTCGTGTTCTATGACCAGCTTGGTGCCGGAAAGTCGGATGCCCCGGATGATCTGAGTCTTTGGACAAATGACAGATTAGTCGACGAGCTGGCTACGGTCCTCGACGCTCTGGGACTATCTGGAGTGCACTTGCTGGGCCAATCCTGGGGGACAATCGTCGCGGCCGAATATGCCCTGCGATCGCCGGAGCGGCTAGCGAGCCTGGTCCTGTCCGATCCCTGCCTAAGCATTCCGCGCTATGCGGCCGGCGCCGCGGCACTCCGCGCAGCCCTTCCCGCCGATGTGCAGGCCGTCCTGGACCGCCACGAGGCCGCCGGCACCACTGACTCCGAGGAGTACGAGGACGCAACGATGGAGTTCTATCGGCGACATCTCTGCCGACTGGATCCCTGGCCGGATTCGCTGATGCGTACATTCGGTCAGCTGAACCAAACCATTTATGACCGAATGCAAGGGCCGAACGAATTTGTTATTACAGGCATCCACAAGGACTACGACATCACGGATCGTCTCGGTGGACTGACCATCCCTACCCTGTTCATATGCGGGCGCTATGACGAGACGCGGCCGGAGGATACGAAGTTCTACCAAAGCCTCGTACCCGGATCCGAATTGGTGATCTTCGAGGAGAGCAGCCACCTACCCCATCTTGAAGAGCCCGAGCGCTACGCGCATGCGCTTAGGGAATTCCTGCACCGGTGTGAGGTGTAGTGCCGGGATCCGTCTGGCAGCCGGGGCACCAGTACAGCTTGCGCGCCCCGATCTCGGCCAGGCCCACAGCCGTCCCGCAACTGCGGCAGGGCTGGCCCTGCCGCTTGTAGACATAATGGGCTTCGTCGTCGTGCGGTACTTCGGTACCGGCACTCCACACGTCCGGGGGCGTCGTAACAATCCGTCCGTCACGGACGCCGTCGGACATGGCCAGGACGGTGTCCTCCCAGATGCGTTCCGCCGTTCCGGCATCGATCGCGGCCCCCGGGGTCCACGGGTCCACCCGCTGCCGGAAGAGGACCTCGGCCCGGTAGATGTTCCCGACGCCAGCCAGGATGGCCTGGTCCATCAGCAGCAGCCCGACGGCGGTCCTGCGGCGGCGGAGGCGCCGCAGGAATTCCTCCCGGTCGCCCGGGGCATTGCGCAGCGGATCCGGCCCGAGCCGGTCCAGCACGGCCTGAGCCTCGGCTTCGGTGACCGCAGCACAGGTGGTAGCCCCGCGCAGATCGGCCCAGCCATGGTCCGAGACGAGCCGGACCCGGACCGCTCCGACGGGTTCGGGCGGCCCCTGGTAGGAGCCCGCGGCGGCGTCAGAAGCCGATTCGCGCTCGCCGATCCGCCGCGGTGCGCCGATGCTCGAGGCACCGCGGAAGGACTCGTCCCCGCCGAAGTTCCAGGCACCGTAGAGGCCCAGGTGGACGTGGAGGATGAGGCCATGGTCGAAACGCAGGAACATCTGCTTGCCATGGGCCATGGCCTCCACCATGGTGTGCCCGCTGAGCAGGCCGGCGCCGGCGCTGAACCGCCCCTGCGGGCTGGAAACGTCCAGCCGCCGGCCGCCGAATACGTCCTGGAACTGGCGTGCCAGGCGGTGTACGGAATGCCCTTCAGGCACTATGCGACGACTTCGCCGGTGGTTTCGTAGACGGCGATCTTGCCGATGCGGCGAACGTGGCGTTCGTCGTTGCTGAACGGCTCCTGCAGGAAGGCCTCGATGAGTTCGGTGGCTTCCTCCACGCTGTGCTGGCGGCCGCCGACGGCGATGACGTTGGCGTCGTTGTGCTCGCGGGCCAGCTTTGCGGTGGACAGGTTCCAGGCCAGCGCAGCGCGGACGCCCTTGACCTTGTTGGCGGCGATCTGCTCGCCGTTGCCGGAGCCGCCCAGGACGATGCCGAGCGCGTGGACGCCGGCTTCCTGGTCGGCGACGACGGCGAGTGCTGCGTTGATGCAGAACGACGGGTAGTCGTCCAGGGCGTCGTATTCCTTGGGTCCGTGGTCCACCACGTCGTAGCCCTTGGCGGCGAGGTGGCTTACCAGGTGGGCGCTGAGCTCCATGCCTGCGTGGTCCGTGGCAATGTGGACGCGGGGTGTGGTCACGGGAAGTCCATTCGTTCTGGCGCGCCGATGCGGCCCCTGGCCGGGCGCGGCGGTGTGGGATGCGTTTCCTAGGTTACTAGGCTAGCCCGGGGCCGTGCGCCCGCGCGGCGGCCCTGTTCAGGATGCCGGCAAGTTCATCGGCCGTGGCAGGGTCTCCGGCACTCAGGGCGACGCGGCGTCCGTTGAGTTTGCGGACGACGACGGCGGGGCCGCTGCTGACGAGCATGGCCGTGGCGTCGTCGTGGTGCCGCCAGCCCCAGCCACCGAAGTCGGCAGCCTTGACATCCGCCGCCGCCGCGCCGGCGATGTCCACCGCGGGAACCGTCAGCACCTTCAGCACGCCACCGGCGAAAACCTCCAGCCCGCCCCGGTCCGCGCGCACCCTGGCGAAGAGAAAACCGGCGCCGAGAAGTGCAGCCAGGGCCACCAGCCCGCCCAGCCACGGCACCGCGACAGCGATCAGCACGGCCGGGAACAGCCCGGCCACCACAATCATCACGAACACCGAACTGCGGGCATGCACCCACAGCCGCAGGGAATCCCCGGCCAGGGCGGGGTCCTCGCGGAGGATCCGCTCGGCTTCCAGGGCGAGGTCGTCTTCCGCGGTCCAGTGCTCATCCGGCTTGAAGGCGAAGGCCATGACCACGCCCAGGGAGAGTGCCGCGCCACTGCCCAGTGCCAGCACCGTGGCGTCCACATGGGACAGGCGCGCATCCGGCAAGCCCGACTGTCCCACGAGGCCGGCGGCCGCCACCGAGGTGACAAACAGGCTCATCATCAGGCCCAACCCCATCATGATGCGGCGCATTGCCACGGGCCGAGCGAGCGGGACGGCCTGGAGGAAGACGAGCCAGCCCACCACGGCGATCAGGCTTCCCGCTCCGGCCACATAGGCACCGAAGGGGGCGAAGGAACTGCCGCCGTCGGCGTTCCACATGACGGCCACCGGATCCGGAAGGTCACGGCGGATCATCAGGGCAGACACCACGAAGCCCAGCGCCAGCAGCAGTGGAAACCCCACGGCGAAACGCAGCGCCCGGAGGTCCAACGAGTCTCGGAATGTTCCCATGATTCAACGCTACCCCCGAGTTGCGACACTGTGATCCACCCACCTTGCCAACGGCCGTACTAGTGAAAGAATGACTTCACACCACCGGCGAGGGCCACCGCCTGCCGGCACACCGAACCCACTGGAGGCACCACTTGCCAGGCCTTAATCTGACGCGCGCCGAAGCCGCCCAGCGTGCGGAACTGCTCAACGTCGAGTCCTACGATGTCACCCTTGATCTCACGAAGGGCGCGACGGTCTTCGGCTCCACCACCGTCGTCAAGTTCTCCGCTGTGCCCGGATCGTCCAGCTTCATCGACGCCGTCACCGATACTGTCCACAGCGTCACGCTGAACGGCACCGAACTGGACCCTGCCGAGGTGTCTGACGGCATCCGCATCCACCTCCCGGAGCTTGCCGCCGTGAACGAGCTGACGGTCGTCGCCGACGCCCCGTACATGAACACCGGCGAGGGCCTGCACCGCTTCGTGGACCCCGTGGACGGCGAGGTCTATCTCTACACGCAGTTCGAAGTGCCGGATGCGCGGCGCATGTTCGCCGTGTTCGAACAGCCCGACCTCAAGGCGGCATTCACGTTCCGGGTCACCGCGCCCTCGCACTGGGATGTCATCTCCAACTCCCCCACCCCGGCCCCGGTGGAAACCACTCCCGGGGACGACGGTGGTGCCCGTTCTGTCTGGGAATTCACGCCCACGCCGCGGTTGTCCTCCTATGTCACCGCGCTGATCGCGGGCCCGTACCAGGCCGTCCGCAGCGAGGTCACCAGCGCCGACGGCCGGGTGGTCCCCCTTGGCGTGTTCGCGCGCAAGTCCCTCATGCAGTACCTCGACGCCGAGAACATCTTCGAGCTCACGCGGCAGGGCTTTGCGTTCTTCGAGGCGCAATTCGACTGCCCTTACCCGTTCGAAAAGTACGACCAGCTCTTCGTGCCCGAATTCAACGCGGGCGCCATGGAAAACGCGGGCGCCGTGACCATCCTGGAAGGCTACGTCTTCCGCGGCAAGGTCACCGGAGCCCAGGTGGAACGCCGAGCCATCACCGTGCTGCACGAACTCGCCCACATGTGGTTCGGGGACCTGGTGACCATGCGCTGGTGGAACGATCTGTGGCTCAACGAGTCTTTTGCCGAATACATGTCCCATCTGGCCGCCGTGGAGAACACCGCCTTCGACCGCGCCTGGACCACCTTCGCCTCCGTGGAGAAGTCCTGGGCCTACCGCCAGGACCAGCTGCCCACCACCCACCCGATCTTCGCCGAAATCAATAACCTCGAAGACGTCGAGGTCAACTTCGACGGCATCACCTACGCCAAGGGCGCCTCCGTGCTGCGGCAGCTGGTGGCCTGGGTGGGCCCCGAAGAGTTCATGTCCGGCGTGCGTGCCTACTTCCAGAAGCATGCTTGGCGGAACACCGAGCTCACCGACCTGATGGTGGAGCTCGAAGCTGCCAGCGGCCGCGACCTGGGTGTCTGGGGCAAGCTCTGGCTCGAAACGGCCGGCGTCAACACTCTGACCCCGGAGATCTCAGTGGACGACGACGGCACCATCGCCTCGTTCACGATCCTGCAGTCCGCCATCGAGGACCAGCCCACCCTGCGCCCGCACCGCCTGGCGGTGGGCTTCTACAACGTCTCCGCGAACGGCAAGCTCGAGCGCGTGCACCGCGAAGAGCTCGACGTCGACGGCGCCCGCACCGAGGTGCCTGCGCTGGCGGGGATGAAGCGCCCGGAGCTGATCCTGCTCAACGACGACGACCTCGCCTACGCCAAGGTCCGGCTCGACCCCGCATCCCTGACCACGGCCAAGGAGCACCTGAAGGACTTCGCCGCCAGCCTGCCCCGCACCCTCGTGTGGGGTTCGGCCTGGGATGCGGCCCGCGACGGCGAAACCCCGGCCCGCGGCTACGCGGAGCTGATCCTGGCCAACATTGCCCACGAGAGCGATTCTTCAGTGATCCTGGTCCAGCTTCGCCAGCTCGCCACTGCGCTGACGTACTACGTGGCCGCGGAGCACAAGGACGCCGCCACCGTTGCCGCGGCGGACAAGCTCTGGGAACTCGCGTCCACGGTGGAAGCCGGCTCCGACGCACAGCTGCAGTTCGCCAAGTCCTTCGCGCTGCTCGCCCGCAGCAGCCAGCAGCTGGACACCATCCAGTCCCTGTTGGACGGCACTGCCACGCTCGAAGGCCTCACCGTGGACCAGGACATGCGCTGGGAGCTGCTCGCAGCCCTGGTTGCCGGCGGACGTGAAGGGCAGGAGCGGATCGACGCCGAACTGGAGCGGGACAACACCGCCAATGGGCAGAACGCCGCCGCGCTGGCCAAGGCTGCCATCCCCACGCCGGAGGCCAAGGCCGCGGCCTGGGAGTCGGTCGTGGTCAAGGGCGAGCTGTCCAACGCCCTGCAGGGTTCCGCCGTCACCGGCTTCATGCGCGTCGCAGACACGGCCCTCCTGGAACCCTACGCGGAGAAGTACTTCGACGCCGTGCCCGGGATCGTGAAGGACCGCACCCACGCGCTGGCCCAGCAGATCGTCGTCGGGCTCTACCCTGCCCAGCTGACCACGCAGGCCACCGTGGACCGCACGGACGAATTCCTTGCCGGTCTTCCGGAGGAAAGCGCCGCCCTGCGCCGCATGATGCTGGAAAACCGCGACGGCGTGGACCGCGCTCTGAAGGCCCGCGCTGCGGACGTCTAAACCACGCCCTGGCCCCGGTTCCGCCAAGGGACCGGGGCCAGCTGTGTGCCCCCATTAGACTGTCTGCATGAGCCTGGCCGAACACCACTATTCGCTGACCGTGCGCTGGACCGGAAACCTCGGCGAGGGCACATCGTCGTACCGGGGCTACACGCGCGACCACGACGTCGAGATCCCAGGCTTGCCCGTCCTCAAGGGCTCCTCTGATCCGACGTTCCACGGCGACCGCAGCCGCTACAACCCCGAACAGCTCCTGCTCGCGGCCCTGTCGCAGTGCCACATGCTGTCCTTCCTGCACGTCGCCGTGAAGCACGGCGTGGTGGTGACGGACTATGTGGACAACGCCGAGGGCCTGATGCGCCTGAACCGCGACGGCAGCGGCCAGTTCGAGAGCGTCACGCTGAAGCCGCAGGTCACGGTGGCCGATCCCGCCCACGTTTCCCTCATGGCCGGGCTCCATCACGAGGCCAACGCTATATGTTTCATCGCCCGGAGTGTGAACTTCCCGGTCCTGCACGAGCCACGTACGACGGCGGCCGCGGCCTAGCCCGCCAGAAATTCCGCGATAAGCCGCTGCTCCGTGGCGGCACCCAGCCCTGCCTTCCGGTCCCGGTGCAGGCCGCGCGCCCGCTCGTCCTCCAGCGTGTCCTGCAGGGTTTCCCGCCAGGGCCGCAACGCCAGGCCCAGCGCCCGGGCGGCCGCATTGGACCGTGCCGAGAAGCCCTCGTGGCCCGGCGGCAGCCAGAGCGGGAGCGATTCCGCTCCCGCCCAGTATTGGACGTTGTGCTCCACCAGCCAGTCCTCGCCGGCCACCACCGTTTCCCCGAGGGGGCCGGCCATGCGGCGCGACTCGTCGATGTATTCGCCGAACGGCACCACATCGCCCAGGGCGTTGAACGTGCCCGTGACGTGGTGTTCCGCGGCGTACAGAATCCAGGACGCCAGGTCACGGACGTCGATGACCTGCGTGGCGTGGTCCGGGATATCGGGCACCAGGACGGGATCCCGGCTGTCGGCGAAGCGGGCCGGCCAGTAGCCGTAGCGGTCGGAGCTGTCCCCCGGTCCGCCGATCAGCCCGGCCCGGACAATGTGCGCCTTCTCCCCCGCCAGCTCCACGGTCAGCTGTTCGATGGCGGACTTGGACTCCCCGTACCTTTCAGGGCTTGAATCCTCATCCACGGGCAGGGGCGGCAGCAGCTCTGCGTCCTCGTTTGCCCCCGGGACGGAATGCCCGGCATACACGGAGCAGCTGGACACAAACGTCCAGTGGGCGGCCCGCGAGGCCAGAGCCTCCAGGGCTTGACGGGCCTGGCGCGGATCACGCGCTACCTCCACCACGGCGTCCCAGCCACCGGCCAGCCCGGCATAGGCTGCGGCACCCACGGAACGATCGGCACGGACCCAGGCCACGCCGTCGGGCGGTCCGCCGGAGCTGCCGCGCGCCAGGCAGGTGACCTCATGCCCGGACGCGACCGCCTGCCGGGCGATTTCTGCTGAGAGGAAAGCCGTGCCGCCGAGAACCAGGATGCGCATGGGGCCACGCTACGGCGATAGTGTTGGCTGGGGACAGAGGGTTCAGCGCCCGGCGAACACGGGCCTGCCCAAGCAAACTGCACTTAAGCAACGGAAACAGTGAGGAGCGGCCCCGTAGATGAGCGGCACGCCATTGACCCTGGGCACGGAAACGGCTGCACGCGGGATCGACGTCTGGGCAATCCTGATCACCCTCGGCATCGGGCTGGTTGTGTGGCTTCTGGCCCGGTTCACCATCCTGCGGATCACGCGGCGCGTGGCCGAGGGCAGCACCTTCTTCAAGAAACCGCATTTCAAGTGGGTCCAGCCGGCCATCCGCGCCCTGGACCACGAGCGGCGGGTCCAGCGCGCGCACACGATTGGTTCGCTGCTGACGAGTGTGATCAGCGTGGCCGTGGTGGTCATCGTGATCATCTACGTGCTCAAGTTCCTCAACGTGGACATCGCACCGTTGCTGACCAGTGTAGGCATCCTCGGCGTGGCCATCGGTTTCGGCGCCCAGCAGCTGATCAGGGATTTCCTGGCCGGCATCTTCATCACCATCGAGGACCAGTACGGGATCGGCGACGTGATCGTGACCGGCGAGGTGGTTGGTACCGTTGAATCGGTGGGCTTGCGGATCACGCGGGTCCGCGCGGAAGACGGTGCCATCTGGTACCTGCGCAACGGCGAGATCCTGCGGGTAGGCAACCGCTCGCAGGGTGACTATGTGCCGGAGGAGCCGCCCGCAGCGGACGACGACGGCGGCTCGGGGACCGCTGTTGCGGCACCGAAGCGCCCCGCCACGGATCAAGACGAGAAAGCAAGTGAATGACATGACCAGCCAGCAGGAATCCGCAGCACCCCGGCCGGAGCAGCGCCGCCAGCTGATGCAGAACGATCCCTTCAGCCAGCCCGCGTACACGGACAGCTTCTATGCGGCGATCGGCGGGCACGACACTTTCGTGAAGCTCATCGACGTGTTCTACGACGGCGTGGCCGGGGATCCGCTGCTGCGGCCGATGTATCCGGAGGAGGATCTGGAACCGGCCAAGCGGCGCTTCCTGATGTTCCTGGAACAGTATTGGGGCGGCCCCACCACGTACGGCGAGGAACGCGGCCACCCGCGCCTGCGCATGCGCCACATGCCCTTCCGGGTCACGCCTGAAGCCAAGGACCGCTGGCTTTTCCACATGCGCACAGCCGTTGATGCCCTGGAGCTGTCCCCGCTGCACGAGGGCACGCTGTGGGACTACATGGAACGGGCGGCCCTGACCATGGTCAACAGCCCCTCGGCCGTCTGATCCGCGTTCCGGCTGACTCCTGGGCCGGTTCTTTGGCTGTGGTTAGCGGACCAGTCCCAGCCCGGCACCGGTCCGGACCAGGATGTGGCCGCGGCTGCCGCTGAGGCGGAACCAACGGCCATTGCGGAATAGACGGTGCTCGCCGTCGCCGAGGAACCCCAGCGCAAAGGCAGCAAAGGCGGCGCCCGCAGGCACGCCGGCCAGTCCCGGGAGGTCCCGGCCCCAAACCGCCGCCCGCGCATTGTTGACGATCGCGGCACCCGGCTGTTCCGGAACGATCCCGGCCACCTCCGCGATCCCGGCCTCCGCCGCCGCCTTGAGTTCGGCGTCGGGCACAGCTCCAATCGGCTCCCAGCCGCCGCGCGGCGCCCCCACACCCGCCCAGGATTCGGTGACGGTCGACGGCGGAATCGGCAGCTCGACGTCGTCCGCCTCCGCACGCGCCAGGCGGTCGGTGATGGACGCGAGCGTCACGGTGACATCAAGCTGTGCCGGCTCGGCCAGGCCAATGGTACGCAGTCCCAGGACCGTGGGGGTGGACTCCCCGAGAATCCGCGGCCTCAGGACGCACACATACGCGGCAAGAACCGGGCCTGCGGCCTGCAGGCGGATGGCGCCGTCATCGATGCTCTTGGCACGCGTGACGAAGGTGCGGAGGTCTGCAAGATCGCGGGGATCGGCGAAACGAAGGGGCTGGGTCAGGAGATCGGACACGTCACCGACTCTACCGGCATGTCGGCGGTTGAGCGGTGTTGGGGCGCCGTCTAGAGTCGAACCATGACTGACGCGTACATCGGCCTTGACGAAGAGGCCGCCATCGATGACCCCATGGATACGCTGATCGGACTGCTCGATCTGGGCAGCCTCGACGGCGCCCGGACAGATGAAGACATTTTCCTTGGGCCCTCCCAGAGGCAGCCGCGGCACCGGGTCTTCGGCGGCCAGGTGCTGGCCCAGTCAATGATGGCCGGAATGCGGACCGTGGAACCCGACCGCGTGGCCCACTCGATGCACGGCTACTTCCTCCGGCCCGGCGACGCCAACAAGCCCATCACCTTCGGCGTGCAGCGGCTGCGCGACGGCCGCTCGTTCTCGGCCCGCCGCGTGCACGCGTACCAGGACGGGGTCCCGATCCTGTCCATGATCGCGTCCTTCCAGCACGAGGATGACGGGCTGGACCACCAGTCCACCATGCCCGCAAGCATCCCTGATCCCGAGTCGCTGCCGAGCACGGCCGATCTGCTGGCCCGGTATGACCACCCCGTGGCCCGCCACATGTCCTCCGAACGGCCCTTCGACGTGCGGCACATCGACCCCGCCCTGTACGTCTCCGCCCCCACGGAGAAGGTGGCCACCAACGCCGTCTGGATGAAGACACTCGGCCCGCTGCCCGATGATCCCAATCTGCACCGGGCGGCCCTGGCCTACGCCAGCGACTACACCTTGCTGGAGCCCATCCTGCGCAAGCACGGCCTGGCCTGGATGACCCCGGGCATGAGCGTCGCCAGCCTGGACCACGCGATGTGGTGGCATCGCCCCGTCCGCGTGGATGACTGGCTGCTGTACGTGCAGGAATCCCCGAGCGCCCAGGGCGCACGCGGCCTGGCCACCGGCAAGATCTTCGACCGCAGCGGCGTGCATGTTGCCACGGTGGCGCAGGAGGGCATGCTGCGGGTGCCGGAGGAACTGCAGAGCAGGTTTGCGGCGCAGGTCTGAACACATCCGGCGCACCCCACGGCACTATGCAAAAGCATCCTTGGGTGCAGAGAACCCCGCCCGGAAATGATCCGGGCGGGGTTTCTCTGTTGCTGACGGGGCTGGCGAATGCCTGGCGGGCCGTCCGCGAGTGGCGATTAGTCGCGGGTGAGGCGGCGGTGCGTGACGCGGTGCGGCTTGGCCGCATCCGGGCCGAGGCGCGCTACCTTGTTCTCTTCGTAGGAATCGAAGTTGCCCTCGAACCAGTACCACTTGGACGGGTTCTCGTCGTCGCCTTCGTAGGCCAGGATGTGCGTGGCCACCCGGTCCAGGAACCAGCGGTCGTGCGAAACCACCACGGCGCAGCCGGGGAATTCGAGCAGCGCGTTTTCGAGGCTGCTCAGGGTTTCGACGTCGAGGTCGTTGGTCGGTTCGTCAAGGAGCAGCAAGTTGCCGCCCTGCTTGAGGGTCAGTGCCAGGTTCAGGCGGTTGCGCTCACCACCGGAGAGTACACCGGCTTTCTTCTGCTGGTCCGGGCCCTTGAAGCCGAAGGCCGCAACGTAGGCACGGGAAGGCATTTCGACGTGGCCGACCTGGATGTAGTCGAGGCCGTCCGAGACGACCTCCCACAGGGTCTTCTCCGGATCGATGCCGCCGCGGCTCTGGTCCGCGTAGGAGATCTTGACGGAGTCACCGATCTTCAGTTCGCCGCCGTCGAGGGGTTCAAGGCCAACAATGGTCTTGAAGAGCGTGGACTTGCCGACGCCGTTGGGGCCGATGACGCCGACGATGCCGTTGCGGGGCAGGGAGAAGGAGAGTCCGTCGATCAGGACGCGGTCGTCGAAGCCCTTCTGCAGGTTCTTCGCTTCCAGGACGAGCCCGCCCAGGCGCGGTCCCGGCGGGATCTGGATTTCCTCGAAGTCAAGCTTCCGGGTACGGTCCGCCTCGGCAGCCATTTCCTCGTAGCGGGCCAGACGGGCCTTGGACTTGGTCTGGCGGCCCTTGGCGTTGGAGCGCACCCACTCGAGTTCCTCGGTGAGGCGCTTGGCCTGCTTGGCGTCCTTCTTACCCTGGACCTCGAGACGGGCACGCTTCTTCTCCAGGTACGTGGAGTAGTTGCCTTCGTAGGGGTACAGGTGTCCGCGGTCCACTTCGGCGATCCACTCGGCAACGTGGTCGAGGAAGTAGCGGTCGTGGGTGACGGCCAGGACGGCGCCCGGGTAGCTGGAGAGGTGCTGTTCCAGCCACAGGACGCTTTCGGCGTCGAGGTGGTTGGTGGGTTCGTCGAGGAGCAGCAGGTCCGGCTTCTGGAGCAGGAGCTTGCAGAGCGCGACGCGGCGGCGCTCACCACCGGAAAGCATGGTGACTTCGGAGTCGGCCGGCGGGCAGCGGAGGGCGTCCATGGCCTGTTCGAGCTGGGAATCGAGATCCCAGGCATCGGCAGCGTCGATGGCTTCCTGCAGCTTGCCCATTTCCTCGAGGAGGACGTCGTAGTCGGCATCCGGGCTGGCCATTTCCTCGGAGATTTCGTTGAAGCGCTGGATCTTGCCGTAGATCTCGCCGACGCCTTCCTGGACGTTGCCCAGGACGGTCTTTTCCTCGTTCAGCGGGGGCTCCTGCAACAGGATGCCCACGGTGTAGCCGGCGCTGAGGCGGGCCTCACCGTTGGACGGGGTGTCGAGCCCGGCCATGATCTTCAGGATCGTGGACTTGCCGGCACCATTGGGGCCAACAACGCCGATCTTCGCGCCGGGGAAGAACGACATGCTGACATCGTCCAAAATAAGTTTGTCGCCAACGGCCTTGCGAGCCTTGGTCATCGTGTAAATGAATTCCGCCATGCCGTTAAATCTAATGGGTAGGCGTGCATAACTCACATTCGGGCCCCTGTCCGGGACCTTAGCGCGAATCCCCGACGAAGCATTTGCCGCTCGCCAGGACCGGAAGAACGGTCACAGCCACGGCGCCGTCGCGCACCTGCCCCACCACGCAATTCCGGCCGGAAGGCGCAGCGGCCTCGATCGCGTCCACGTCCAGCCCCGTGGGCGTCCGGCTGACGGACACTTCAAGGGTCCCGGCCGGAATGCCGGCGGCGACCAGGTCGGCCCGCAGCTGCTCCTGGCCTGGCTTGGGGCTGGCTGCAGCCACAGACACCAGCGTTGATTCCAGCGTTGCCCTCAGTTGGGCAGTTGCCGGATCCAGACCAGCCTGGGATGGTGCCGGAGTCCCGGTGCCGGGCGCTGTGGCGCCTGACGCGGTGGCTGGCTGGGCGGTGGCGCTCCCCGCATTGCTGGACGCGGAACCCTGCGTGGCGGGCGTCGCAACGGCAGGCTGGGGTGCCGGAGCCGTGCAGGCCGACAATGCCAGGGCTACCGCCGCGGCCGCGAGCGCGAGGTATCCGGCGGAACGGCCTTTGACCGACGGCTTCGTCTTTGCTTGGTGGGGTGCCCGGCTCATCACCTTGCCATTGTGCCATTGGAGGCGTGCCAGACGGCGCTGCGGGGTCTGACGGCCTGTTGCACAGTGCAGCCCGCGGTGTGGTGCGGTCCGTCGTGTGGTGCGGCACCGCCACGGGGGAACGTGCCGCACCACAGACGCTCTGTCCGCCGTGCCCGCCCTGGGCGCGGCGGATTCAAGCGTCGGTCTCCACCAGCTCACCCGTTCCGGTGTCGACCAGCAGCGATTCCCCGTCCTCGTCGTCGGACAGAAGCTCAAGCGAGCCCGTGGCCGGCTCTGTGTCATCGTCGTTCTCGGGGGGCGCCTGTTCTCCGTTCTCCCCCGGCGTCCAGGCATTGTTTTCCGGGGACCCTGCCGCAGCGGCCGCCGGTGTGGCAGTGCTTGCCATCCGGGTGAAGTTTGCCGACCCCCACATCAGGTCATGGCCCACGGTTTCGGCGTCGATCTCGGCAACGTGGTAGATCTTCCCTTCGCGCTCCCACTGGCGCAGTTTGAGCTTTCCCACCACGATGATGCGCTGCCCCTTCTTCACGCTGCAGCCGATGTGGCCAGCCAGGTGCCGGAAGGACTGCACCGTGAACCAGTTCGTGTTGCCGTCCACCCATATGTTGTTTGCGCGGTCGAACCGCCGGTCGGTGGAGCCAATGCGGAACGAAGCGGTGGCAATGCCGCCCGGCGTGGTGGAACTCCTGATCTCCGAGGCTACAAAGCCGCGGACCGTAATGATGTCGTTCATCGTGCTGTCCTTACGTCAGATGAAATGCCTACCCGGCGTCTTCAGCTTCACGCGGCGCAGAGGAGCGCGGCAGACCCCTCTTCCCGTATGTGGACATCCCGGTCCGGATCGCCTCTGTGGAGGAGGAGTGGACCATCTGGCCGGGCCTGCTCACACCGGCGCCTGCTGCAATGTAAACTCTTTGTGGCGCCCCAGCACAGACTGGGTGCAGCGCCCGTGCGCCCCAGTAGCTCAGGGGATAGAGCAGCGGCCTTCTAATCCGCCGGTCGGGGGTTCGATTCCCTCCTGGGGCACGCATGAAGAGGCTCTGAACTGCGGAAACGCAGCTCAGAGCCTCTTCCATTTGCTGGGCGCGGTTGCCGGGCAATGCTGAGCACCAGGCGCCTTCCCACCGGCCAAGCCCCAGATCCCGCTGAGCCTCAGATGATCGGGCGGAGACCCGGCTCGTCACGCTTGCGGAACAGGCTTTTTGTCTTGGGGTCTACGAAGATCAGGTAGACGGCAAACAGGAGCGCGATGACCGCGGCCGCGTTGCGGGCCAGCGTCAGCGCGAGCCCGAGGTCTTCGCTCTGCAGGTACGGGAACACGTCCAACTGGTCCGAGATGGCGTACACCATAAAGAAGGACACCATGAAGTACAGGGCCTTGACCTGCCAGTCGTTGCGGATGCCTGTGACGGCGAAGAGCGGGATCAGCCACACCACGTACCAGGACTGGATCATGGGCGCCAGGAACACGATCGCGGCGAATGCCAGGGTGAGCCGGCGCATGAGGCGGTCGTGCTCGCCGCGGAAGACCTGCCAGGCGATGGCCACGAGCATCAGCACCTTCCCGGCGTCGTACGCCCATTTCGCCATGCCCCAGCCGTCCAGCCCGAAGGCGTTGAAGATCGAGGCGACTACCAGGCCGATCAGCCCGATCGGCGCGTACCAGATCCAGATGCTTCCGGGGGCGGACAGGCCCTTGACCCATCCAAATCCGTAGCCGTTGACCAGGCTCATGGCATACAGCAGCCCCAGCGTCAGCGCCGCCGTCAGGCACCAGAAGAGAATCTTGCGGGGCCAGCTCGCGTTCTTGCCTGCCCAGAGGAGTCCGATGAACGGCAGGAACACGATGGTGATCGGTTTGACGGAGATGGAGAGCGTGACCAACACGATGCCCAGCACCACGCGCCTGGTGGCGCAGTAGTAGAGTCCGGCGAGGGCCAGGCCGATCATGAGGGCGTCGTTGTGGACGCTCGCGATGAAGTTGGTGAGGAACAGCGGATTTGCTGCGGTCAGCCACAGCGCCCGGTGCGGGTTGACGCCGTGGAGTTCGGCCAGCTTGGGCACGTAGATGATGCACAGCAGGATCCCGACGGCGGCCACCAGGCGGAAGAGCATGATGCTCGCCTCGGGCTGGACGTTGGTGACCCAGACGACGAACTGCTCGATCCACAGGAAGAACTGGCCGTAGGGCACGGGGGCCTCGGTCCACATCTTGTCGGCGCCCAACTGGAAGTAGTTGGGCAGTGCCGAGATCCCCTGCTCGTAGGGGTTGATCCCCTCCACCATGAGCCGGCCCTGGCCGATGTAGGCGTAAACGTCGCGGCTGAAGAGCGGGACGGTGAACATCATCGGCAGACCCCACGCGAGCACGGCCTGCAGCGTGGCCTTGCGGGCCTGCAGCCCCCAGACACGGACCCGCTGGCCGAGCCGGAGCCAGGCCCTGACGAGCAGCATGCCGCCGATGGCGAGCAGGACGATGGACAGCCCGACGCCGACACCTTCCGTGCGCATCCAGATGAACAACGGCAGGCGGCGCAATTCCGAGACGGGTGCCAGCCAGCCCACGCCGAGTGAACCGACGACCATGAACACCGAGCCGATGAAGCCTGCGATCAGCGGTGAGCGGGCATTGTCCACTTCGCCGATTGCTGCTGCCGCGCCCGACGATCCGTCTTCGGCCTTGAGGGTCGCGGAAACAGGCACCGTCATCTCAGAGTCGTCCAATCTGTTGCCGGGCATAGACCCCACGCGGGGCTAAATGCACCGGTGCGGGGAAGTCTGCGGCAGGAATCAAGACACTGCCACGCTCCAGAATCTTATCATCGGGGCACGTGGAAGCGGCTGAACGATAGGCTTGGCGGGTGCCTATTACAAATGAACGCATCGTCTGGATCGACTGCGAAATGACCGGCCTGGACCTCAAGAACGATGCCCTCATCGAGGTCGCCGCTTTGGTTACCGACTCTGAACTGAACATCCTCGGCGACGGCGTGGACGTCGTCATCAAGCCGGACGATGCCGCCCTGGCGCAGATGAACGACTTCGTCCGGGACATGCACACCCGGTCCAAGCTGCTCGATGAACTCCCCCACGGCAAGACCATGGCCGAAGCCGAGGCCGCCGTCCTGGAATACATCGAGAAGTGGGTGCCGGACCCCCGCAAGGCGCCGCTGGGCGGCAACTCGGTGGGCACCGACCGGATGTTCCTGGCCCGCGACATGCCCAACATCGTGGAGCACCTGCATTACCGCGTGATCGACGTCAGCACCATCAAGGAACTCTCGCGCCGCTGGTTCCCGCGCGCCTACTTCCAGTCGCCGGCCAAGCACGGCGGACACCGGGCCCTGGGCGATATCAAAGATTCCATCGACGAACTCCGCTACTACCGCGAGGCCGTCTTCGTGCCCGCCCCCGGACCCGATACGGCTACCGCGCAGCGGATTTCCAAGGAGATCATGGCCACCGCCGAGACCCTGGAAACCAACGGCGAGGTGTGATCTGCGCCATGTTTAGAGGTTTTTTTGCCGAAAAGCACGAAATTGGCAAAAGCACCCCCAATCAGCAGGTAAGCTATTTGTCGTTGCCTTCACGGAAAGCCGGTCAAACGGCCTGAACGCCAAAGGCACATGGTGGGCTTAGCTCAGTTGGCAGAGCGCCTGGTTGTGGTCCAGGAGGTCGCGGGTTCAACCCCCGTAGCTCACCCTCACCGAGATTGGCTCTTGAGCCGGTTTCCACTCAAAGGCCGCACCGGTTATCCGGTGCGGCCTTTGTTTTGTTTGGCCCTGTCACTGCCGTTTGGCACAACTACTGAGGAAGAACCTGACATGACCGTCCTGCCAGTCACCATCTGGGGCGAACCTGTTCTGCACCGCCGGGCCAGCGAAGTCGAGGTCTTCGACGACGAACTCCGTACCCTCATCGCGGACATGTTTGAAACCAACGACGCCGCCAACGCCGTGGGCCTCGCGGCCCCCCAGATCGGCGTCGGCAAGCGCATCTTCGTGTACAAGTACCCGAACGACGACGGCGTCCCCGAGCAGGGAGTCCTGGTCAACCCCGTGCTGACTCTCTCCAAGATCTCCGGCGCCTTGCCCGACCCCGACGAAGACGTTGAAGGCTGCCTGTCCTTCCCGGGCGAGCACTACCCCCTGCAGCGCGCCGAATGGGCCCGGGTGCAGGGCTTCGACGGCCACGGCAACCCCATTGACTTCGAGGCCACCGGCTGGTTCGCCCGTGTCATGCAGCACGAATACGACCACCTCGACGGCAAGCTCTACATCAACCGCCTGGTGGACCGCTATGCGAAGAAGGCCATGAAGCAGGCCAAGAAGCAGGGCTGGGGCGTTCCGGGGCTGACCTGGATGCCCGGCGTCGACCCCGATCCCTTCGGACACGATCACTGACATGACTGCACCCCGGCATTCCGAACTGTTCGCGCTCCTCGACATCACAGGCGAGGACACCGCGCAGTGCGCTGCGCTCCTGGACTCCCCGGCCGGCCCGGGCGTGGTCCGCGCCATGGCGGCGCTCCGGAAGCGCCTTGGCACTTTCCCGTCCGGGAACGCCAAGGCCGAGGACACCACGGAGCTGGACTGGATCGAAACCCTGCTGCGCTTCGCGCCCGAGGTCCGCGAGTTCCACTCCGCCCATGGCATCGCGCCGGACCTGACCGCGGCGATCCTGGCCGACATGGGCCTGCAGCTGCGCATCAACCGCCGCGTGCACGGAGCCTTCGGACTGGACACCTGGGGCTGGCTCACCCTGCACATGGCGGGAAACATGTTCCGACTCGGCCGGCTCCAGTACCATCTGATCCGCGAGGCCGGCGCAAAGACCTGGGACCAGGGCGCCGGCGGGCGCTGGACCCTGGGCGTGCACATCCCCGAGGACGGCGGACTGTCCCCTGCCCTGGTGGACGAGAGCCTCGCGATGGCGAAGGAGTTCTTCGCCCGCTTCTTCCCGGACAAGCCCGTTGCCGCCGCGACCTGCGATTCGTGGATGCTTGACCCCTACCTCGCCGCGAAGCTGCCGGAGAGCAACATCGCCTCCTTCGCACGGCGCTTCACCGTGGAGCGCTGCACGGATGAGCCCACGGACGCCGTGTACTTCACCTTCCGCCAGCGCGGCCTGGCCGATCTGGACAAACTTCCGCGTGAGACGTCCCTGCAGCGGGTGGTGCTGGAGCGGATCGACGACGGCGGTTCGTGGCAAGTCGGCCACGGCCGCCTCAGCCTGTGACGGCAAGCAAACCCGCCGTTCAGTCGGTGCGGATGGTCTCCTGCCCGGGGCATGCTGACAGCACCCGCTTCATGGCGTCCTTCTCGGCCTGGGTGACCCAAAGCCGGTAGGCCGCCTTGACGGAGATCTGGCGCGCCACATAGTGGCAGCGGATGTTCTTGTTGGCCGGCAGCCAGGTGGCGGCGTCGCCAGCGCCCTTCTTGCCGTTCTCAGGCCCATCGGCGGCCACAAGGTTCAGGGGATCGTTGGCCAGGCTCTGCCGCTGTGCCGCCGTCAGCTGCTGCGCCCCCTTCTGCCAGGAATCGGCCAGGGCAACAACATGGTCGATCTGGACGGCGGCGCTGGTCTCGGGGCCGCGGCGGAACGCGACGTGCTGCCCGGTGTAGGGTTCCTGGAACTGGCCGGCCGCCACCCGGCATTTTGAGCCTTCGGTGAAGCTAACGTCGGAGAGGTCGCGCCGGAGAACGTCGTTGCGCGTATCGCAGCCGTTGCGGTCCACGTCCAGCCAGGCCTGCCCGAATTCAGTGCGCTCGTAGTTGTCCTTGGCGGCACGGCCCTTGACGGGGAGATTTTCCAGGGCCTCGGCCGCCGTCCCTGCCGGCACGGGCAGGACCGGGCGGACCGGTTTCATCCAGGCCGGATCGTAGACCCGGACTTCACTCGGTCCGGTGCCTGTTGGCCCGGCCGTCGCGAACTGACCGCTGGTGAAGAACCAGGCAAGGCCTGCGGCCGCCCCGACGGCCAATAAGAGGAGGAGCGCCCAGGCCTGGCGGGATTGGCGCCGTGCGCGCCGGTATGCGGTCCAGGTTGTACTCAAGAGGCTCCGTCCAATCGGGAAAAACGTTCCCCCTGAGCCTAGGTGAGGGCCCCGACAGTCAAAGCCGATATCCACAGTGTGTAGGAGAAGTCACACTGCGGTTGAGCCACCGCGCTCCGCTGTGGCTGTTCCCCGTGGGTTATTGCTCCTTCATGACCCGCTGGACGTCTTCCGCGGCAACCTCAAGGAGCCCTTTCAACTGGGCCACGCGGTCCTCGCCCACGTAACCCGACCCGAGCCCGGCCACCGCTTCATCATACAGACGCTTCGCTTCCTTGTGATTGGCGCGGGCCAGGTCGAGGGCGCGTTCGAGCGTGGTTTCGTGTTCCAGAGTCGTTTCGCTTTCCATGACTCCATTCTGGTCAGGTTTCCCGGCTGATTCCAGCAATTCAGCCGGGAAACCCCGGTGTCCTTTCGGACGGTCCGTTAGACGGAGACCGTCTCGCGCGTCGCAGCGGCGGGCGCGGCGACGGCGTCGCGTGCCGGGAACGACGGCGGGTTGACACCGGCCATCTCTTCCATGACGCGGACCACCTGGCAGGAATAGCCGAACTCGTTGTCGTACCAGACGTACAGCACGAGGTTCTTGTCGTTGGAGATCGTGGCCAGGCCGTCCACGATGCCCGCACGGCGGGAGCCCACAAAGTCGGTGGAGACGACGTCGGGCGAATCGATGTAGTCGATCTGCTTGCGGAGATCGGAGTGCAGCGACATTTCACGCAGGTAGTCGTTGACTTCGTCCCGCGTGGTGCCGTTCTCCAGGCTGAGGTTCAGGATGGCCATGGAGACATCCGGGGTGGGGACGCGGATGGCGTTGCCGGTGAGCTTGCCCAGCAGTTCCGGCAGTGCCTTCGCTACTGCCTTGGCCGC
>NZ_JAFNLL010000029.1 GCF_017368795.1 Arthrobacter cavernae
CAACCCCCACCAAGGGGACCGGCTCGCTCCGGAGCAACTTTTCAAACTTACACGATGGCTTCCTCCGAGTCAAATCGGCGTTCTTGACTTGATTTCCATGTGGATGCATGTCAACTTCACCGATCTCCACTGGGGAGCTGCGCGGGTACTAACTATACCACCACTTTTCCGGGCTGGCAAAGCCCTCGCCGAGGAGGGCCCTGGAAGCCCGGAATGACGCGGAAGAGGGCCCGGAAACGCGTGGTTTCCGGGCCCTCGAAGGGCTTCCGCGGACTGTTGCTTAGCCCGCCGGCGTGAACCAGGTGGAGCCGAGCGGCGGCAAGGTTACGCTCAGCGACGCAGGCTGTCCGTCCACTCCGGGTGCCGTGGCGGCGAGGCTTCCGGTGTTGACCACGCCTGATCCGCCATAGACCTCGGCATCGGTGTTCAGGACTTCCCGCCACTTCCCGGCCACGGGCACGCCGAGGATGTAGTCCTCGTGCGGGCCGCCCGAGAAGTTCACTGCACAGACGAGCGGCTTGCCCTCGGTGTCCCAGCGGATGAAGGTCAGGACGTTGCGGTTCGAGTCGCCGCCGTTGATCCAGGTGAAGCCGGCGGGCTCATTGTCCTGTTCGTACAGGGCCGGCGTCGAGGCGTAGAGCCCGTTCAGATCGCGGGTCAGCTGCTGCAGTCCGCGGTGCGCCGGGATGTCCGCCAGGAACCAGTCGAGTCCGTGCTGTTCGGACCATTCGGCTTCCTGGCCGAATTCGGTGCCCATGAAGATCAGCTGCTTGCCCGGGTGCGCCCACTGGTAGGCGAGGAAGGCACGCAGGTTGGCCAGCTGCTGCCAGCGGTCACCGGGCATCTTGCGCAGCATGGAGCCCTTGCCGTGCACCACTTCGTCGTGGCTGATGGGCAGCAGGAAGCTCTCCGAGAACGCGTAGATCATGGAGAACGTGATGGTTCCGTGGTGCCAGCTGCGGTTCACCGGGTTCTCGGCGATGTACTTGAGCGAATCGTGCATCCAGCCCATGTTCCACTTCAGGCCAAAGCCGAGTCCGCCGTGGTCCGTGGGTGCGGTCACTCCGGAAAAGGCGGTGGACTCCTCGGCGATGGTCACTGCGCCGGGGTGGGTCTTGTAGATGGTGGCGTTGACTTCCTGCATGAAGGAGATGGCATCGAGGTTCTCCCGGCCGCCGAACTTGTTGGGCGACCACTGGCCGTCTTCGCGCGAGTAGTCCAGGTAGAGCATGGAGGCCACGGCGTCCACGCGAAGTCCATCGATGTGGAATTCATCCAGCCAGTACAGCGCGTTGGCCACCAGGAAGTTCCGGACCTCGGTCCGGCCGAAGTCGAAGATCAGCGTGCCCCAGTCCGGGTGCTCTCCGAGCCTGGGGTCGGCGTGTTCGTAGAGCGCTTCGCCGTCGAAGCGGGCCAGGGCCCATTCGTCCTTGGGGAAGTGTGCCGGGACCCAGTCCAGCAGGACGCCGACCCCTGCCTGGTGCAGGGAATCGACGAGGAAACGAAATTCGTCCGGGTGCCCGAAGCGTGAGGTGGGTGCGTAGTAGGAGGTGACCTGGTAGCCCCACGAGCCGCCGAAGGGGTGCTCTGCAACCGGCATGAACTCGACATGGGTGAAGCCGAGCCACTTGACGTACTCCACGAGCTCCTTGGCCAGCTCCTTGTAGCCGAGGCCCAGGCGCCACGAGCCCAGGTGGACTTCGTAAACGCTCATGGGCGAATTGTGCGGATCGCGGTCGGCTCGGGCGGTCATCCAGGCCGCGTCCTTGAAGCGGTAGTGCGACTCCACCACACGGGATGCCGTCAGCGGCGGAACCTCCGTGCCGAAGGCAAGGGGATCGGCCTTCTCCACCCAGTGACCGGCCTTGGAGAGCAACTCGAACTTGTAGCACGCCCCTGCTACAACACCGGGGACAAAGATTTCCCAGACGCCCGAGGAGCCCAGCGAGCGCAGCGCATGCTGGCGGCCGTCCCAGTCGTTGAAATCGCCCTTGACGCGCACGGCCTGCGCATTGGGAGCCCACACGGCGAACGAGACGCCGTCCACGTCGCCCAGCGCCGAACGGTACCGCTGGACGTGGGCGCCCAGCGTGTCCCAGAGCCGCTCGTGCCGGCCCTCGCCGATCAGGTGCAGGTCAAGCTCACCGACTGTGGGGAGGTAGTGGTAGGGGTCATCCACTGTCAGCGGCTCGCCGCCGTCGTACACAACCTCAAGACGGTAGTCCGGCACGTGCCCGGCCTGGAGCGGTTCCAGGACGACCGTCCAGATGCCGTCGCTCTCGTGCTTCATGGGCGTGGTGCCTGCTTCAGTCACCACGGCCACGGAATCCGCCAAGTGTTTCACCGTACGGACTGTGACATGTCCGTGGTCATCAAGGTGTGCCCCCAGCACGGAGTGCGGAGCATGGTGCGCGCCGGCCGCCACACGGGCCAGGGTCTCGGCGTCCACATGCAAGGGGACGCGGGGCCGTTCGGTACGTGCAGAGCCAGTCATTTCATTACCTTCCGCTGTAGCCGCGGCATGCTTGCCGGGGCTCATGTTGTCGAGGAGTTGTCGCGATGCGTTGGCCGGAATGGGGAGCCACTCCGGCCGGTTCCGCAGCTCGTAAACCACTTCGTATAAGGCCTTGTCCAGCCACAATGCCACAAAGAGTGGAGAGCGGCGGTCTATGGTTCCGGGCGTGACTTCGCCGTAGCCGGCCAGGAATGCCTCGGCGCAGTCGTCCACCCAGCGCGTGGGGATCCTGGCGCCCGGGTTTTCGCGCCCGGCGGCGCCGGCGGCGTAGTCGAAGGAGCGCAGCATGCCGACCACATCGCGCAGCGGCATGTCGGGGAGGTTGCGCTCGGAGATGGGCCGCAGGGGCTCCCCTTCGAAGTCGAGGATGGCCCACCTCCCGGGCCCGCCCGGCACTGCAGGGACCTGCAGGATCTGGCCGAGGTGCAGGTCGCCGTGGATGCGCTGCAGGCGCCCGGCGCCTTGCCCGTCGAGCCGCGCCAGAAGCGTTTCGAGCCTGTCGTCATAGGGCCCGACGGCGGCAGCTGCTTCCGTCCACGAGCGGCGGATGCGCCCTGCTACTGCGGGTGCGATGTCCCTGCCCGGATGCGTTTCCGCGCTGCTTCCCAGGGTGCGCGCGAGCCTGTCGTGGACCGTGGCTGTGGCAACGCCGAGCGCATGGGCTTCTGCGCTGAAGTCGGCGCCCGCTGCTGCTGCGTCAACGGCCAGCCGCCAGGCGTCCAGGCAGCCGTTAAGGAATTCATGGGCCACAGCGAGTTCACCGCTTGCCGTCCCGGCAGGCGTTGCCCAGGATCCGGTGATCCAGCCCAGCGTCGCAGGGACCTCGGAGGTACCGGCCGCGGTCAGTGCGGCGCCAAGCTCCACCTCGGGATTCCGACCGGCGGAAAGGACCCGGAAGATCTTCACCATCGCCGCGCCCGCGCCGTCGTCGACGATCACCGAAGTGTTGGACTGCTCGCCGGACAGGACCCGGACGCCTGATCCCGCTGCCGGGAGCGCAAAGCCGGGCCGGACGAGGTGGCCGCTGGCGGCGCCGTCGGCTGTGGAGCGTTCGTGCTGCATGAGGTCCAGCCACGCCGCGATGAACAGGGGGTCATGCACGGCGTCGTAGATCCAGCGGCGCCCCAGGCCCGGAAGCGTGGCTTCGCCCACCAGCGCAGACCCGGCGTCGTCGAGCGGCGCGGACCTGAAGCTCAAGGGGAGCTGCACGACGTCGGCACGGCCGCCGCCGTCGGCCGTTTGGTAGGACACGGCCGCGAGGACGATGTCCAGCACGGCGTCGCTGCCCAGGTCCCCCAGCGGGAAGCCGCCTACGCGTTCCAGGCCGAAACCGGCGTTCTTGACCGGGAACCAGCGTTTCCCGGGCAGCCATGCCCGGAGCAGTTCCTCCATGGAAGGATCAAAAGTGCCCTGCCTCATCTCATCCTTTGGACGCCACCACAGGGACGGCCTGCGTGTAGGGAGATGTGGGGTTGGAGAAGGCCGAGCGCAAACGGAGCCAGTAGAAGCTGTGGCTGCCGAGCGTCAGCGTCAGCCTGCCGTTGTCCCCGACGGCAGGAAACGGCTGGCCGCCGAACACGTCGCGGAGCCCGCGTCCCGCGTACTCGGGAACGTCCAGTGTGGTGGCCACCGGGTGCTGGGAGAGGTTGAAGACGCACAGAATCGTCTCTGCCTCTTCGCCTTCGGCGTTGCCCTCGCTGAGCTCCCGGACGTAGGCCAGCACCACTTCGTGGTCCGCCTCAACGTGTCGGAAACCGCCCAGGCCAAAGACCGGATGGTTCCGCCGGACGCTGAGCACCTGGCGGGTCCAGCGCAGCAGGGATCCCGAGTGCGCGGCTTCGGCTTCCACGTTGGCCATGCCGTAGTTGTAGACCAGCGACTGGATCACCGGGAGATAGATCTTCCCGGGATCGGCGCTGGAAAAGCCGGCGTTCCGGTCAGGATTCCACTGCATCGGGGTCCGGACGGCGTCGCGGTCATCCAGCCAGATGTTGTCGCCCATGCCGATTTCGTCGCCGTAGTACAGGAACGGGCTGCCCGGCAGGGAGAGCAGCAGGGCGTTGATGAGTTCGATCTCGGCCCGTGAGTTGTCCAGCAGCGGGGCCAGCCGGCGGCGGATGCCGATGTTGGCCCGCATCCGCGGATCCGGGGCATACCAGCCGAGCATGGCCGCCCGTTCGTCCTGGGTGACCATTTCCAGGGTCAGTTCATCGTGGTTGCGCAGGAACGTACCCCACTGCGCGCCCGCCGGGATGTCCGGCGTCTCGCGCAGCGTTTCGATGATGGGGGCGGCCTTCTGGTCCCGCAGCGCGTAGTACAGCCGGGGCATGATGGGGAAATGGAAGGCCATGTGGCATTCCGGTTCCTCCTCCGTGCCGAAGTATTCGACCACCTCGTGGGGAGGCTGGTTTGCCTCGGCGATGATCACGCGGCCGGGGTAGTTTTCGTCCACCATCTTGCGCAGATCGCGCAGGAACGTGTGCGTTGCGGGCAGGTTCTCGCAGTTGGTGCCCTCTTCTTCGAAGAGGTACGGGATGGCGTCCGCCCGGAACCCGTCGATCCCCTGGTCCAGCCAGAAGCGGATCACATCGTAGAGCGATTCCACCACCTTGGGGTTTTCGAAGTTCAGGTCCGGCTGGTGGCTGAAGAAACGGTGCCAGAAGAACTGCCGGCGGATCGGGTCAAAGGTCCAGTTGGACTCCTCCGTGTCCACGAAGATGATGCGCGCGTCCTGGTACTTCTCGTCGGTGTCACTCCAGACATAGAAATCCCCGTACGGCCCGGAGGGGTCCCTGCGGGATTCCTGGAACCACATGTGCTGGTCCGAGGTGTGGTTCAGTGGCAGGTCGATGATGACGCGGACGCCCCGGGCGTGCGCCTCGGCAACGAGCCGCTTGAAATCGCTGATGGTGCCGAACTCGTCCAGGACCGAGTTGTAGTCCGCGATGTCGTAGCCGCCGTCGCGCAGCGGGGAATGGAAGAACGGCGGCAGCCAGAGGCAGTCCACGCCAAGCCACTGCAGGTAGTCCAGCTTGTCGATGAGGCCGTGAAAGTCCCCGGAGCCGTCTCCGTTAGCATCCGCAAATGCCCTGACCAGTACTTCGTAGAAGACCGCTTTCCGGTACCAGTGTGGATCATGCTGGAGACCGGGGGCGCTCAGTTCGAAGGTGTTCTTCGGGGTGAAGTACTGGCCGGGATTCGACGGGGTGAAGCTCACTAAGGTTGCCTCCGGATGCTGAGGATGTGCGCCGGCTCGATGTGGGCGTCAAGCCGTACGTAGTTGTCCCCGCCCCACTCCCAGCTCTGGCCGCTGATCAAATCATCCACCCGGAAGCGTCCGTTTGCACCGGTATCGGCGGGATCCAGCTGCAGGGCAGCCAGATCCAGGGAAACCGTGCTCTCGCGTGCACTGTGCGGGTCCACGTTGACGACGATGATCAGGGTGTCCTTGCTGCCGTCTGGCAGCGTCTTGTGCTTGGAGTAGACGATCGTGGCGTCATCGGTGCTGTGGTGCAGGGTGAGGTTCTGCAGATCGCCCAGCGCGGGGTGCGCCTTGCGAATGGCGTTGAGCCGGGTGATGTACGGCGCCAAGGTATGTCCGGAGGCGGCGGCGCCGTCCCAGTCGCGGTCCTTGTACTCGTACTTCTCGTTGTCGATGTATTCCTCGGCGCCGGGCCTGGCCACGTGCTCATACAGTTCGTAGCCGGCGTAGACGCCCCAGAGCGGGCTGGCCGTGGCCGCGAGCGCGGCGCGGATGCGGAAGGCCGCGGGGCCGCCGTACTGCAGGTACTCGGTGAGGATGTCCGGGGTGTTGACGAAGAAGTTCGGCCGGAAGTAGGCCGGGCTTTCGTGGCTGACCTCGGTGAAGTATTCCTCAAGCTCGGCCTTGGTGTTGCGCCAGGTGAAGTAGGTGTAAGACTGCTGGAAGCCGGCCCGGCCCAGGGCGTGCATCATGGCAGGGCGGGTGAACGCCTCCGCCAGGAACACGACCTCGGGGTGCTTCTTGTTCACCTTGCCGATGAGCCATTCCCAGAACCACACGGGCTTGGTGTGCGGGTTGTCCACGCGGAAGATCTTCACTCCGTGACTGATCCACAGGAACACGATCCGCAGGATCTCCTTGGACAGGCCCTCGGGGTCGTTGTCGAAGTTCAGCGGGAAAATGTCCTGGTACTTCTTGGGCGGGTTTTCCGCATACGCGATGCTGCCGTCCACGCGCGTGGTGAACCATTCGGGGTGCGATTCCACCCAGGGGTGGTCCGGCGCGGCCTGCAGGGCCAGGTCCAGGGCGACCTCGAGGCCGAGTTCGGCAGCACGCGCCACGAAGGCATCGAAATCCTCAAAGGTGCCCAGATCCGGGTGGATGGCGTCGTGCCCGCCTTCCTTGGCGCCGATGGCCCACGGCGAGCCGGGGTCCTGCGGGCCCGGAGTCAGTGTGTTGTTGCGCCCCTTGCGGTGCTGGACGCCGATCGGGTGGATCGGCGGCAGGTAGATGACATCGAAGCCCATGCCGGCCACGGCGTCGAGCCGCTTCGCCGCCGTACGGAAGGTCCCCGACGTCCATTCGCCGGTGGCCCGGTCCAGGACGGCACCTTCGGAGCGGGGGAAGAACTCATACCAGGAGCCGCGGCCAGCAAGCTCGCGCTCAACCAGCAACGGGTACGTTTCGGATACGGCCACGAGTTCGCGGATCGGAAAACGCCCGACGGCGGCAGCCACGTCCGCGCCGAAGCCGGCGCCCAGGCGCTCCTCGGCGGATTTCGCCGTGTCGGCGAGCGCTGCCGCCGCGGCACGGAAGGTGCGCTTGTCCGCGGCGCTGCGTCCGGCGTCGTCGGCTGCTCCCGCAAGGAGGGCGGCACCCTCGGCGAGCATGAGCTCGACGTCGATCCCGGCTTCAACCTTGACCTCGGCGTTGTGGTGCCAGGTGCCGTAGCGGTCGTGCCAGGCCTCGATGACGAACGACCAGGCGCCCGGGGCGGTAGGGGTCAGCAGCCCCTCCCAACGGTCCGTGCCCATGCCGCGCACGCCCGGAGCCGGCGCGAGGCGGACGCGCTGGCGCTCCTTGCCCTTGGGATCGAGCAAGACGGCGGTGACGCCCAGCTGGTCGTGGCCTTCGCGGAACACCGTGGCGCCCACCACCAAGTCCTCGCCCGGCAGGGCCTTGGCGGGAAAGCGGCCATCCTCGATGACCGGCTGCACTGCAGTGATGGGGAACCTGCCGAAGCGGAGCCCGTCTGTAATGTGCGCCTTCGTCTTGGTTTTCGATGGTGAGCTGGCTCGCAAAGTAGTGGTCACAGCCTCGACGTTAGCGACAAAAATCACAGATTGCTAAGGCGCCGTCACATACTCCTGCTTGCAAGGAGTCATTTACCTAAAAGAAACCAAAACCGGTTCCAGCTGTCGTGGGAGTCCGTTAGTGTGGCGCTCGTGAAGGCAATCCGAAGGTTTACAGTCCGTACCGTCCTCCCCGAGTCGATCCGGCCCCTGGCACGGCTCGCGACCAACCTGCGCTGGTCCTGGCACCGGCCCACGCGTGAGCTCTTTGCGGGCCTCAGCCCGGAGCTCTGGGAAGAGAGCCATCACGACCCCATCGCCCTGCTGGGTTCGATCAGCCGGGAAAAGCTGGAGGAGCTGGCCGCCGACAGCGGAGTCGTTGAGCGCATCCAGTCCGCGGCTGCCGACCTGGACCGCTACCTCAGCCAGCCCCGCTGGTACCAGGGCCTGGGCGAGGACGCACCCGCCTGCATTGCCTACTTCTCGCCCGAGTTCGGCATCACCGAGGTGCTCCCCCAGTACTCCGGCGGCCTCGGCATCCTGGCCGGCGACCACCTCAAGGCCGCCTCGGACCTGGGCGTGCCCCTGATCGGCGTCGGGCTCCTGTACCAGGCCGGCTACTTCAAGCAGTCGCTGTCCCGCGACGCCTGGCAGCAGGAAACGTACCCGGTCCTGGACCCGGACGGCCTGCCCCTGACGCTGCTGCGCCAGCACTCCAAGGGCGGCGTCCCGGGCAAGCCGGTACAGATTTCCCTCCCGCTGCCCAACGGCCGCACGCTCCACGCGCACGTCTGGCGTGCCGACGTCGGGCGTGTGCCGCTGCTGCTGCTGGACTCCAACGTTCCGGCCAACGACGACGCCGCCCGCGGCATCACCGACCGCCTGTACGGCGGCGGCGGAGACCACCGCCTGCAGCAGGAGCTGCTGCTCGGCATGGGCGGCGTCAAGGCGCTGCGCGTCTACCAGCAGCTCACCGGCACCCCCGCACCCGAAGTCTTCCACACCAACGAAGGCCACGCCGGCTTCCTGGGCATCGAACGCATCCAGGAGGCCATGGCGGACCCCAACGAACCGCTCACCTGGGACGAAGCCCTGGCCGCCGGCCGCGCCTCCACGGTGTTCACCACGCACACCCCGGTCCCTGCCGGCATCGACCGCTTCGAGACCGTGCAGATCAAGCACTTCTTCGAAGCCGGACTGGCGCCCGCGGTGCCCACCGAGAAGATCCTGGAACTGGGACGCGAAAACTACGACGGCGGCAACCCGTCCGTGTTCAACATGGCCGTCATGGGGCTCCGCCTCGCCCAGCGCGCCAACGGTGTGGCCAAGCTGCACGGCGTGGTCTCCCGGGAAATGTTCGCCGGGCTCTGGCCGGGATTCGACCACTCCGAAATCCCCATCACCTCGGTGACCAACGGCGTCCACGTGCCCACCTGGGTGGACCCGCGGATCGCCATGCTGGCCCGTGAGCAGTTCGGCTCCGAGGCCGAGGCCCTGGGCCGCTGGGACCTCGCCTACAACGTCAGCGACGAAGATGTTTGGGCCATGCGCCGGCAGCTGCGCGCGTCCTTGGTCGAGGATGTGCGGCGCCGGCTGCGGGCCTCGTGGAAGAAGCGCGGGGCCGCCGACGCCGAACTGGGCTGGACCGACACTGTGCTGGACCCGGATGTGCTGACCATCGGCTTCGCCCGCCGCGTGCCCACCTACAAGCGCCTGACGCTCATGCTGCGTGACCCCAAGCGGCTCAAGGCCCTGCTCCTCGACCCCCAGCACCCCATCCAGCTCGTCATCGCGGGCAAGTCCCACCCGGCCGACGACGCCGGCAAGAAGATGATCCAGGACCTGGTCCGCTTCACCGACGACCCCGCGGTCCGGCACCGGATCGTGTTCCTGCCCAACTACGACATCGCCATGGCACGGACCCTGTTCCCCGGCTGCGATGTATGGCTGAACAACCCGCTGCGCCCGCTGGAAGCCTGCGGCACGTCCGGCATGAAGGCCGCCATCAACGGTTCCCTCAACCTCTCCGTGCTGGACGGCTGGTGGGACGAGATGTACGACGGCGAGAACGGCTGGGCGATCCCGACGGCCAACAACGGCGCGTCCAGCGAGGAACGCGACGACATCGAAGCCGCGGCCCTGTACGAACTCCTGGAAACCCAGGTCGCCCCGCGCTTCTACGGCTCCACGGTGTCCGACGGCGCCGGCGCGGCCGGGCCCTCCCAGCCGCGGCCGGAGGCCGTCCCGACGCACTGGGTGTCCATGATCAAGCACACCCTGGCCCACCTGGGCCCGGCCGTCTCCGCCGAGCGCATGCTGCAGGACTACGTCAACACGCTGTACCGCCCCGCAGCCGTATCAGGACGCCGGGCCGCGGCTGAGTCCTTCAAGGAAGCCAAGGGACTCGCCGCCTGGACGTCCAAGGTCCGCGCCGCCTGGCCGCAGCTCATGGTGGAACACGTGGACTCCGTGGGCGTCTCCGAGGAACCGCAGATCGGCGACACCCTGCAGGTCAACGCCTACGTCGCCCTGCACAACCTCACCCCGGACGACGTGTCCGTGGAGGTGGCCTACGGGCGGGCCGAGGAGTCCGACGAACTCGAGGAAGTCACTGTGGCCGAGCTGGGCGCCCTGGAGAACCTCGGCAACGGCCGCCACCTGTTCAGCGGCTCCGTGGTGATCAACCGCTCCGGCTCCTTCGGCTACACCGTGCGGGTCTTCCCGAAGCATTCGGCGCTGGCGTCCAAGGCCGAACTGGGGCTGATCGTCAACGCCTAAGCCGTTTCCAGACATCCGCCGGATGTCAGTCATCCTCCGCGTGCTAGCTCGTTCCTCGCTTTTGACGCACGCTTCCGGATAACTGACATCCGGCGTTCGTTTTGTGGAAAGCGCCGTTGGCGGTTGGCGACGTTAGTTTTGGAAGACCGCGATTACTGCGAGGTCGCGGCCTGAGTAGGATTCGGCGTCCTGGAGGATTTCGCAGACCACTCCGAAGGAACGGTCCGTGCGGTAGGCCGCCGGGACCTGCCAGATCAGGGTGACCGGGGCTTCGCCGTCTTCTGACAGGGAGTCGGCGAAGTCATGCAGGGAGTCGTTGAGGGCGTCGAGGTTCACGCCATAGTATTCGGGAAAGTCGAGGACCTGGCCGAAGACCTCCAGGACTGCCTTCTTGCTGTCGGCGGGGGGCACCAGGACCGTGCGGCGGCCGGCGTCGCTGACCTGCTGCTGAAGTTCCTCGATCGTCCAAGTGTCTGCTGAATAGATCTTCATGGGCTCCTACTTGCCTTCGACGATGAACTTGAACGATTCGTAGTGGTCCGGCGTGTAGTACTTGGCGCCGTCCTTGCCGGCGATGATCCGGCGTGGACCGCGGTCCGACTCACCGGGAGTCTTCACTGTGTATTCCCTTG
This sequence comes from Arthrobacter cavernae, assembly GCF_017368795.1. Classification (GTDB taxonomy): domain Bacteria; phylum Actinomycetota; class Actinomycetes; order Actinomycetales; family Micrococcaceae; genus Arthrobacter; species Arthrobacter cavernae. Next base: position 11,200 of record NZ_JAFNLL010000029.1, read on the forward strand.
TAGTATCCACCGGATTTCTTCGGCAGCTGCGAGGCGTTGACGGCCGCCAGACCCGAGGACGAGAACAACGACGGCGATGACAAGTCCCGCCAAGGCAAGCAGCCTGCTGCTGCTCCGCTTCATGTGATGGATCCCTAGGTGCGGTAGATGTTGATGGTGTTGGCTTGCAGGATATCCCGCTCGCCGGAAGCCACCAAGGCGCCCTGTCTGCGCTCGTGGAGTTCGGAGGTGGTGAAGCGGAGCTCGAACATGCGTTTGCCGACGCCGGACTCGCTCAGGATCTCGGGCAGGACGATCTTGAGGTCGTTCTTGCTCCCGTTGACCACGATCAGGCCGCGGATTTCGCTGTCCTCGGCGCCCATCAGGAGCTGCACCACCCGCAGTGCAGGGTCATGCCAGCGGGTGGGCGTCATCCGCTTGCCCTTGTCATCAAACCACTGCAGGAAAGAGTCGTCCGCCTTCGCGGGAAAATCCCAGGGCTGGTGCCGGAGGAAGGACCTGCGCAGCTCAATGAGCTCCTTGGTGGTCCGGAGGATGGCGCTGGACTCGTGCGACATGCCCCAGTCGAGCCACGCCATGTGGTTGTCCTGGCAGTAGGCGTTGTTGTTGCCGTTCTGTGTTCGACCCAGTTCATCGCCGGCCGTGATCATGGGGACCCCGACCGACATGATCAAGGTGGTCAGCAGGTTCCGGATGGACAGCCCCCGGGCAGCAACCACCGCCCCGTTCTCCGTGCGGCCCTCGACACCGTGGTTGTAGCTGCGGTTGTCGCCATGGCCGTCCCGGTTCTCCTCCCCGTTGTCCTCGTTGTGTTTGCGGTCGTAGCGGACCAAGTCCATCAGCGTGAAGCCGTCATGGGCGGTGATGAGGTTGATCGAGGCCAGGCGCGAACGGCCGGACTGCGCGAAGAGGCCGGCCGAACCGGAAAGGGCGTCGGCGAGCAAAGTGACAGGACTGCCGTGCCCGCCCGATTCGATGGCAGCACGGTCGGACAGCCAGAAGCGCCGAACGCCGTCGCGGAAGTGGTCGTTCCAGTCCGCCCAGCCCTCCGGGAACCGCCCCGTCTGCCAGCCGTCGTACCCCACATCCCAAGGTTCGGCGATGAGCTTGACCTTGGACAGAACCGGATCCTCGGCGATCCCGGTGAGGAACGGATGCCGGGGGTCGAACTGGTTGCCCTCGTTGCGGCACAGGGTCACGGCCAGGTCGAAGCGGAAGCCATCAATATGGAACTCGTTCACCCAGTACCGCAGCGAATCGAGGGCCATCCCGACCACCGCGGGATCGCTGAAATCGAGCGTATTGCCGCAGCCGGTGGTGTCCAGGTAGCGGCCGTGGGCGTCGTGCCGGTAGTAGCGGCCCTCGGCCAGGCCGCGGAAACTCAGCGCGGGCCCGTCCGGCCCGGCCTCGGCCGTGTGGTTGTAGACGACGTCGAGAAGGACCTCGATGCCGGCGGCATGCAGGAGTTTCACCATGCCCTTGAGCTCGTCCTGCACCGCGTGCGGTCCGGCGTTGCGGGCCGCTTCCGTGGCGTAGTCCGCGTGCGGCGCGAAGAAGGCGGCCGTGTTGTAGCCCCAGTAGTTGGTCAGGCCAAGGTCCTGGAGATGCGCCTCGTCGAGGTGGAAGTGCACCGGAAGCAGCTGGACGGCGGTCACGCCCAGCTCGCTCAGATGCTTGATCATGGCCGGGTGGGCCATACCGGCGTACGTGCCGCGGAGGTGCTCGGGGATGCCTGGGTGCAGCATGGACTGGCCGCGGACGTGTGCCTCGTAGATGATGGTGCTGCGCATGGGAATGCGCCGGGCGAAGTCGTCGCCCCAGTCAAAAGCGGAATCCATGCAGACACTGGTGAGGAATTCGCCCCGTTGGTCCACGGCCCGGCCGTAAGGATCCAGCAGCAGCGGCTGGCCGCCGTCGGTGGCCTCGGCCATGGCATCGAAGTCCGGTGCCGGGACGGACAGGGGGAGCCCGCCCTCTCCGGGTGCGGCGCGGAAGCCGTACCGGGTGCCTGGCGGCATGCCCCCGACAATCCCGAAGTGCACGCCGTCTTCCTGGTAAGGAAGTGTATGGGCGCGCCACCCCTCGCCCGGGGCCTGGTAGGCGAGCTCAACGTGCCTCAGGTCCGGGGCGAAGACGGCCACGTTCACGGAGTCCGGAGCAGGCTCCTCGGCGTACGGAAGCCCGGGCTGGGGGATGCTCAGTCCGAGCGGCGAGGGCCGCGATGCGCCCAAGGTGGATGCTGTGTCAATAATCGGCATAACCATTGATTGCAAGCTTAGTTCCCGGCCTCGGAACTGCGCTGCTGGCCGCTCATGTGACGATCCTCCCGGCACGTCAGTTCCGGTATCCCGGGCAGTACCGCACCGGCCGAATGTGCCGTTCACATGCTGAAATATCCCGCCGGACGAGTGATTCGGCCATTCGGTGACGTGGCAGCCGGCGCCTTTTGTTTCGCCGGGCCGGCACCGTGCACCCCGTTTGCCGTTGCATACTTTACGGGTACACCAAACTGGAGGTAACTGTGCGTGTAGCACTCGCTCAAGTCATTACCGGCCGTGATCTCGCCGGGAACCTCTCACTCCTGGAGGACTACGCCCGGCGTGCCAAGGACGGCGGAGCCGAACTGGTGGTCTTCCCCGAGGCCACCATGCGGGCGTTCGGGAATTCGCTCGTGGACATCGCCGAGCCGCTCGACGGACCGTGGGCCACCCGGGTGCGCGAGATCGCCGCGGAGCTGCATATCGTCATCGTTGCCGGCATGTTCACGCCCGGCACGGGCGGCACCGGAACGGCCGGGTCCAAGGTCCGCAACACACTGATCGCCACCGGCCCCGACGTCGACGCAAGCTACGACAAGATCCACCTCTTCGACGCCTTCGGCTTCGCCGAGTCGGACACCGTCGATCCCGGCACCGAGCCCGTCACCTTCGAGGCCGGCGGTCTGACCTTTGGCCTGGCAACCTGCTACGACATCCGATTCCCGGCCCTTTTCACGGCCAACGCCCTGCGGGGCGCGGTGGCCAACATCGTCTGCGCGTCCTGGGGATCCGGTCCGGGCAAGGCCGAGCAGTGGCAGCTCCTGGCCCGCGCCCGCGCCGTGGACACCACCACATTCGTGCTGGCCTGCGGCCAGGGCGACCCCGTGACCCAAGGCATCGAGCCCAAGGGCGCTGCCCCCACCGGAGTGGGGTACTCCGCCGTCGTTTCCCCCTTGGGCCAGGTGCTTGAAGCCCTCGACGCCGAACCGGGCCTCCTCTTCGCCGAACTGGACCCCGCCGTCGTCGAGGAAGCCAGAACGAAACTTCCCGTCCTGGCCAACCGCCGCGAATTCCAATAAGAACAGCAACGCTCCCCCACCGAGAGGTGAGAGAGCGTTGCAGCTTTAAGCCCCAAAAGTGAGAGAGCGTTGGCGGCGCGGCCGGCATCCGGAAGCGTGCGTCAAAGCGACGAAGGAGCAGCACGCGGAGGATGGCGGTCGTGCCGCCACCCACCGCACCACTGAGCCTACTTAGCCGCGCGCTGCCTTGAGACTTCGTACAGGGAGATGCCCACCGCCATGGAGGCGTTGAGCGATTCCATGGCGGAGTCGATCGGGATGGAGACGATCTGGTCGCAGTTTTCGCGCACCAGGCGGCTGAGGCCCTTGCCTTCGGAGCCGACCACGATGCAGACAGGCTCGGTGGCCACGGTCAGATCGGGCAGCGAGACATCGCCCTCGCCGTCCAGGCCGAGCACGTAGATGCCCATGTTCTTGAACTGCTTGAGGGCGTTGTTCAGGTTGGCCGCGCGTGCCACGGGGACGCGGACGGCCGCACCTGCGCTGGTCTTCCAGGCGGAGGCTGTGACGCCCACGGAGCGGCGCTCGGGAACGATCACGCCGTGGCCGCTGAAGGCCGAGACGGAGCGGATGATGGCGCCCAGGTTGCGGGGGTCGGTGATGCCGTCCAGTGCCACGAAGATGGGGGCGTTGGAGACATGCCCCTTCTTCCACTTGGCGATGGTTTCCTCGGCGAGGTCGTAGGCGTCCTGGTACTCGTACGGCGGGATCTGCAGCACGAGGCCCTGGTGGACGGCTTCCTCGGTCATGCGGTCCAGTTCCGGCTTCCCGGTTTCCAGCAGCGGGATGCCGCGCTCGGCCGCAAGCTTCAGGGACTCCTTGACGCGGTCGTCCATCTCGATGCGGATGGCGACGTGCAGGGCCTTGGCCGGGATGCCGGCGCGCAGTGCCTCGACGACGGAGTTGCGGCCCGTGACCATCTCTTCCGTGGCACGGCCCTTGGGGCCGGAGCGTGCGCCGGCGCCGCCGGGGCGGGTGCCCGTGCCGCGCTTGGCAGCCGAGCGCTCAGCCAACTGCTTGTTCTTGTGCGCCTTGTGGTAGGTGCGGTCTTCCGCCTTGGGCGTGGGACCCTTGCCCTCCAGGGCCTTGCGGCCGTGGCCACCGGTTCCGGTAGTGGGGCCCTTCTTCTTCTTGACCGACCGGCGACCGTTGTTGGCCATGAGTTTCCATCCTTGATTTTGTGAGTAAGTCTGCTATCCAGTCTACTGAATCAAGTTAAATCGAGATTCCGCGGCTTTCTCAGTCCCTTTTGAGGCTCCAACTCGCGCCGTCCGCACCATCTTCGACCACGATTCCGGCGGCCGCGAGGGTGTCGCGGATGGCGTCGGACGCCGCCCAGTTCTTGTTGGCCCGTGCCTCGGCACGCGCCGCCAGCTGGGCCTCGACCAGGACCTCGAGGGCCTGCGAGAGCTGCGGGTTGTCCTGCGCCTCGCCCTGGACATCGTTCAGGCCCAGGACCGTGGTCATGGCCATGACGGCGCGCAGGGCCTGCTGGGCACCAGCGTCGTCCCCGGCCGCCAGCGCCGTGTTGCCGGCCCGGACGGTCTCGTGCAGCACGCCCAAGGCCTGCGGCACGTTCAGGTCGTCGTCCATCGCCGTGCCGAAGGCCTCCGGCACGGTGTTCGATTCCGCGTGGGCGGTAAAGTCCCCGCCAAACTTCCTGGCAGCCTTGGCGATGAAGCCGTAGATGCGTTCGACGGCGGCCGCCGCCTCCTGCAGCGAAGTAGGACGGTAGTCAAGGATGGAGCGGTACTGGGCCTGGCCAAGGTAGTAGCGGACCACCCGGGCCGATGCGAGCGACAGCATCTCGGCCGGGCTCACCGTGTTGCCGATGGACTTGGACATCTTTTCACCCTCATAGGTGACCATGCCGTTGTGCATCCAGAAGTTCGCGAAGTCATCGCCCGCGGCCTGCGACTGGGCCATTTCGTTTTCGTGGTGCGGGAAGCGCAGGTCGAGTCCGCCGCCATGGATATCGAACCGCGTGCCAAGGTACTTGGTGACCATCGCCGAGCATTCCAGGTGCCAGCCGGGGCGGCCGGCGCCCCACGGCGATGCCCAGCTTGCCGAGGACGGCTCGCCGTCCTTGTAACCCTTCCACAGCGCAAAGTCGCGGGGATCCTTCTTGCCGCGGGGATCGGCGTCGGGGGCTCCCTGCATGTCATCGATGTTCTGGCGCGTCAGGGACCCGTACTTGCTCCAGGAGCGGACGTCGAAGTAGACGTCGCCGGAGCCGTCCAGCGCCGGGTAGGCGTGGCCGCGGTCGATGAGGCGCTGGATGAGTGCGTGCATTTCCGGGATGTGGCCGGTGGCGCGCGGCTCGTACGTGGGACGGCCGACGCCGAGGGCGTCGTAGGCCTGCTCGAATTCCTGCTCGTAGCGGTAGGCCAGCGCCCACCATTCCTCGGCCTGCTTCGCCGACGGTTCCTCAGCCCAGTCCGGGCCGAACGACTGCTCGGACCTGGCCAGGATCTTGTCGTCGATGTCCGTGACGTTGCGGACCACGGTGACCCGCAGGCCGCGGTATTCGAGCCAGCGCGTCAGCTGGTCGAAGGCGATCGCGGACCTGACGTGGCCCACGTGCGGCATGCCCTGGACCGTGGCCCCGCAGTAGTACACGCTGGCCGTGCCGGCTTCGAGGGGAACGAAGTCGCGGACTTCGGCGGAGGCAGTGTCGTAAAAGCGCAGGGTCACCGCTCCAGATTAGCCGATGCCCGCCGCCATACGGCCTGCTGCCACTGCAGCGGAGAGAACGACGGCGGTGCGCGGCTTGCTCATGCGGGTTCTCCTGCGGGGGCGGCCGGGACGGTGCAGACGAGCGCCGTGGCCACGGCCGAGATGCCTTCGCCCCGGCCGGTGAAGCCCAGGCCGTCGCTAGTGGTGGCAGTGACGCTGACCGGCGCGCCGACGGCCTCGCTGAGGACGCGCTGGGATTCCTCGCGGCGGGGACCGAACTTGGGCCGGTTCGCCACGAACTGCACGGCCACATTGCCGATCTCGAAGCCGGCCGCCCGGACGATCCGGGCTGCCTCGCCGAGGAGGGTCACGCCGGAGGCACCCGCAAGTTCGGGCCGGTCGGTGCCGAAGTGGGTTCCGAGGTCGCCGATGCCGCAGGCCGAAAAGAGGGCGTCGGCCGCGGCGTGGGCCACGCAGTCGCCGTCGGAGTGGCCCGCCAGTCCGCGCTCTCCCTCCCAGAACAAGCCGCCGAGCCACAGGGGCCGGGGGTCGTCGTCGGACGCATAGGCGTGCACGTCCACGCCGATTCCGGTGCGCGGCAGCAGCATGTGTCCTCCTGCGGTGTTGGGGGCGGCGGGTGCGGCCATCAGCCTTCCACCCAGCGGATCCCGAGAGGCCCTTCGAGCAGGCCCTCGGCGATGATCAGGTCCAGCGGGGTGGTGATCTTCAGGGACTGGCTGGCCCCGCGGACGGCATGCACGGGAACACCCAGGAGTTCCACGAGCATGGCGTCGTCAGTGACAGCCGCCGATTGGGCGTCGTCGAACAGCAGGGCGGCATCGTGGGCGCGCCGCAGGGTTGCCACCTCGAAGCCCTGGGGCGTCTGGACAGCGCGGAGTGCCTCGCGGGGCGCCGTTCCCGTGACGAGCTCGGGGGCGACGGCGGCGTCGTCGCCATGGGTCTCGATGACCGTCTTGACGGTATCCACCACCGGAATCGCCGGGATGACTGCCTTCGCACCGGCGGCCAAGGCGTCCGCAACCCGGTGGAAGACACGCTCCGGGGTCAGGGCACGGGCCGCGTCATGCACGAGTACGGCTTCGGTGCCGTCCAGCAAGGCCGCGAGGGCTGAGCGGACGGAATCCGAACGCGTGGAACCGCCGTCGACCACTGTGATCTGGGTGCTTGAGTCGCCGAGCTCGGCGGCGAACGCGGCGCACAGGGCGCGGAGCTGAGTATCGCCCTTCGGAACGGCCACGCAGATCTGCCGGGCGACGTCCGCCGCGGCCACACCGCGCAGCGCGTGGGTGAGGATCGTTTCGCCGCCCAGGGGCACCTTTGCCTTGGGCATGCCGTAGCCGAGCCGTTCACCGGAGCCTGCCGCGACCACGATGACGGCGGTGACCGGACGCTTTGCTGGATTAGTCATGCGCCCCAGTCTACTTTCGGGCAAAAAGAAACCCCGGCAGCAATCTGCTGCCGGGGCTCAATTCTTAGGAAGCAAGAACCTCGTCGAGAACGCTGGCTGCCTTCTCTTCGTCGGTCTTCTCGGCCAGGGCCAATTCTGAGATCAGAATCTGGCGAGCCTTGGCCAACATGCGCTTCTCACCTGCGGAAAGGCCGCGGTCGTGATCACGGCGCCACAGGTCGCGGACGACCTCTGCCACCTTGATGACGTCACCGGAAGCAAGCTTCTCCAGGTTTGCCTTGTAACGACGCGACCAGTTGGTGGGTTCTTCAGTGAACTCGGCGCGAAGCACATCGAATACGTGCTCCAAGCCTTCTTTGCCGACTACGTCCCGAACCCCAACAAGGTCTACGTTCTCTGCTGGAACTTCAATGGTCAGATCACCCTGAGCCACCTTGAGCTTGAGATACATCTTCTCAACGCCCTTGATGGTGCGCATCTTGATTTCCTCAATTTTTGCTGCACCGTGGTGAGGGTAAACTACTGTCTCGCCGACCTCAAAAACCATGTGGACTTTCCCCTTTCCCGCAGACCAGTTTATCACGGTTAAGGCATACGACTGGCATCGAAGGACCCCTCCTGCCGCGCCAATAAAGGGAACTAGGCCCCAAACGGCCCTCCGGACCCCCTTGACGAAACGCACGAAAGGTGCATCAGGAAGGCCCGCGGCGCCACCCGGTCCCAGCCACCGCAGACGCCACATTGCCGGGACGAATCCTTGTTTCAGGCCGTTTGCCGATAGGCTAGGCCTGAAAAAGTGTTCCAATGACTCTTGAGGAGTAGGTGTCGTGCGCATTACTGCGATGAACCCTGTCCAGCGCGGCAAGCTGGCAATTGCGGCGGCCGCAATCGGCGTCGGCCTTCTGTCGGTGACGGGCTGCGGCTACGTCAACGCCCAGCAGACTTCCCACCAGTACGCGGCTTCCGATGGCATCAACGAGGATCTCGGCCCGCTCAAGCTGCGCAATCTCATCATCGTCTCCACTGGCACGGACCAGCCGGGCCGCGTCATCGGTGCCGTGTTCAACGACTCCAGCAATGACGGAACCCTGACGATCAGCGGCGCCAAGGGCTCGCAGACGCAGATTCCGGTCAAGGCCAACTCCGAGACGTACCTGAACGACGCCGCCGACGCCGCGGTCCTGAGCACCAGCGGCGCCAACCCCGGCTCGCTGGCTCCCGTGACCATCCGCAGCGGTTCCGAATCCCGCACCGTGAAGGTCCCCGTGGTTGACGGCACCCTGGCCGAATACGTGAAGTACCTGCCGGCAGGTTCGACGCCGACGAGCACACCCTCCCCCGCGGCCACGCCGAGCCAGGGCGCCGGCCACTAACTGGCCACCTCCAGCAAACACAAAGGGAAGGACCTCCGCGGGGGTCCTTCCCTTTTGCTGTTGGCCGGTTTCATGGCCCGGCGGCCTGCTCGCCCTGGCTTGCTCGCCGGCGGCCCGCTCGCCGTGGCTCGCGGCCTACGGCTCGAACTTGTAGCCGAGGCCGCGGACCGTCACCAGGAAGCGCGGGGCCGAGGGATCGGGCTCGATCTTGCTGCGCAGGCGCTTGACGTGGACGTCAAGGGTCTTGGTGTCGCCCACATAGTCCGAGCCCCAGACACGGTCGATCAGCTGCCCGCGGGTCAGGACACGGCCGGAGTTGCGGAGCAGCATCTCGAGCAGTTCGAACTCCTTCAGCGGCAGGGCAACCTGCTCGCCGTTGACGCTGACCACATGGCGTTCGATGTCCATGCGGACGGGACCGGCCTGGACCGTGGAGGTGATCAGTTCCTCCGGTTCGCCCTGGCGGCGCAGCACGGCGCGGACGCGGGCTACGAGCTCGCGGGAGGAGTATGGCTTGGTGACGTAGTCGTCGGCACCGAGTTCCAGGCCCACCACCTTGTCGATTTCCGAGTCCTTGGCGGTCAGCATGATCACCGGGACGCTGGAGCGCTGGCGCAGCTGGCGGCAGACCTCGGTTCCGGGGGTTCCGGGGAGCTGCAGGTCCAGCAGGACCAGGTCGGCGCCGTTGCGGTCGAATTCGATCAACGCATCGCTGCCGTTGTCCACCACCTCGACGTCGAAGCCCTCTTTGCCCAACAGATAGGACAGGGGGTCGCTGAAGGACTCCTCGTCCTCCACAATCAAAATCCGGCTCAAGCGCTGGCTCCTTGCTCTTGGGCGCCGGAGGCGCCCGTGGGTTGACTCAAGTTTCGGGTTTCGGACACGGCGCCGCCGGGCGAGGCGGGCACCGCCGCGGGCAGGGCTGCTGCAGGAGCCGGGCGCCCGGCGTCGTCGTCCTGGCCTTCCATCTCCGGAAGGCGCAGGGTGAAGGTGGATCCCTGGCCCGGCTGGGACCACAGCGTGACCTCGCCGCCGTGGTTGGACACCACATGCTTGACGATGCTCAGGCCAAGGCCCGTGCCGCCGGTGTGCCGCGAGCGGGCAGAGTCCACGCGGTAGAAGCGCTCGAAGACGCGTTCCTGGTCCTCGGGGCTGAGGCCTTCGCCCTGGTCCGTAACCGAGATCGCCACCACGCCTTCCTTGGTGCGGACGCCGACGCCCACCCGGGTGTTTTCCGGGGAGTAGCGGATGGCGTTGTCGATCAGGTTGCGCAACGCCGTGACCAGCAGGTCCTGGTCGCCGAAGACCAGGCTGTCGGAATGGCCACCCACGATGATCTGGATGTTCTTGCTTTCGGCCGGGAGCTGCGAGCGGTCCACGGCTTCGGCAACGACGGCGTTGATGTCCACGGCGTGGCCCTGCTGGGCGACGTTGGCGCCCTGGAGGCGCGAGAGCTCGATGATGTCCTGGACCAGGGCCGCGAGCCGGGCCGACTCCTTGTGCATGCGCTTGGCGAAGCGGCGGACGGCCACCTCGTCGTCCGGGCTGGCCTCCAGCGCCTCGGCCAGCAGCGAAATGGCGCCCACAGGGGTTTTCAGTTCGTGGGACACATTTGCCACGAAGTCGTTGCGGATCTCCTCAGTCCGGGTGATCTCGGTGCGGTCGTCGGCCAGGAGCACAATGTATTCCCAGCCGAGCATGGCGGCCCGGACCTGAACCACAATGGTCCCCTTGCCGAGGGGCCCGCGCGGGAGCTCGTACTGCTCTTCCAGGATCACGCCATCGCGGCGGACACGGGCGGTCATGTCCAGAAGCTGCTTGTGGACCACCGTGTGGCCCCGCACCAAGCCGTAGGCATAGGCGGCGGGACTCGCGCGGACCACGCCGTCGATGGCGTCCACCACCACAAAGGCACGGCCGACGACGGCGAGCACCTCCGCGGCGCCTTCCGGCAGCAGCGGCTCGGCGACGTCCAGATCCACGATCCGGCGCTGGCGTTCGCTGATCCTGAATGCGAGCATGCCAAAGACCCCCAGCGACAGCCCTACCAGGCCTGCAATGACAGCTAAGAGCAATGGATCCACGCATCCAGCTTATGCGCTGGAAACGCCGCAAAGTATTGATCTGAAGCCAAACGCCGGCGGTTCAACTAACGTTCATCTAAAGATGCGCAACAGTTCACGGACCCCTGTCACTGTTACAAGTTGGACTGCACATTGGTTTGAAATCCGCCGCCCGCAGCGGGAACAGGATTTCCAAGGAAAGGACGCCTCAGTGCGCAAGGTTTTTCAGGAGGAGCTCACCCAAGTGGGTGACGACCTCATCGAGATCTCCAAGCTGGTCAGCGAAGCAATCGAGAAAGCCACCACGGCCTTCGAAGGCGCCGACATTGATCTTGCCCAGGATGTCATAGCGGCCGATGCCCGGATCGACTTCCTGCAGAACGGCCTGGACGAGCGCGCCATCGATATCCTGGCGCTGCAGGGCCCCGTGGCCAGCGACCTGCGCATGATCGTCGGATCACTGCGCATGAGCGCTTCCCTGGAGCGCATGGGCGATCTCGCCCGGCATGTGGCCCAGCTGGCCCGCCTGCGCTACCCCGCCACCGTCATTCCCTCCTCGCTGACGGAAACGTTCAAGGCCATGGCCCGGCACGACCTCCAGATCACCCACCAGGTCACCCAGCTTCTCGAAACCCGGGACCTAAACGTTGCCCGGGAGATCCTCAAGACGAACAGCGCCGTCGATGACCTGCACCTGAGCGTGTTCAAGGCCATCGCGTCGCCTGACTGGAACGAGACTGCTTCCACCACCGTGGATGTGGCCCTGGCCAGCCGCTACTTCGAGCGCTTCGCCGACCACGGCGTGTCCGTGGCCCGCAAGGTCACGTACCTCGTGACGGGTGAATGGCAGCCCGAAGGCTTCTAGAACTGCATTAACGACGAAGCCGGCCGCTCACCTGAAAGGTGGGCGACCGGCGTCGTTAACTCTTGGGGAAGAAGCGCGGAGCCTTACTTCTTGCCCTGGGCTGCTACGGCCTTGATGGACTCGGCTGCGGCCTCGGGGTCGAGGTAGGTGCCGCCCGGGGTGAGCGGCTGGAAGTCCTCGTCCAGTTCATACACCAGCGGGATGCCCGTGGGGATGTTCAGGCCGGTGATGTCTTCGTCGCTGATGCCGTCCAGGTGCTTGACGAGGGCACGCAGGGAGTTGCCGTGGGCGGTGACCAGGACCGTCTTGCCGGCCTTGAGGTCTTCCTTGATGTCCGATTCCCAGTACGGCAGCAGACGGACCAGGACGTCCTTGAGGCATTCGGTACGGGGCAGGGCGTCGCCGAGGCCGGCGTAGCGGGGGTCGCCCACCTGGGAGAACTCGCTGTCGTCCGAGAGGACGGGCGGCGGGGTGTCGTAGCTGCGGCGCCATTCCATGAACTGCTCTTCGCCGAACTCGGCCAGGGTCTGGGCCTTGTCCTTGCCCTGCAGGGCGCCGTAGTGGCGCTCGTTGAGGCGCCAGTCGCGCTTGACGGGAATCCAGCCGCGGTCGGCCTTGTCCAGGGAGATGTTCGCCGTGTTGATGGCGCGCTTGAGGAGCGAGGTGTAGAGGACGTCCGGGAGAACGTTGTTCTCAACCAGGAGCTCACCGCCGCGGGCTGCTTCCTCACGGCCTTGGTCGTTCAGGTCAACGTCCACCCAGCCGGTGAAGAGGTTCTTGGCGTTCCAGTCGCTGTGGCCGTGGCGCAGCAGAATCAGCTTGTAAGTCATGGTTTTCATCCTAATTGATCCGCCGAGGGCCCTGCCGGGCGTTACGTTTCACAACGCGGGGTCGGAAGACGCCGGAAGATACAGTGGGTCGGTGGTCCAAAAAGCAGAACGCGTGAGCGCCCCTCGGAGCCGGAGCGGCAAGCCGGTCGGCAACATCACCCGCGGCACCACCAATCCGAACCGCATGCGCCGCCTGGACCGCTGGCTCGCCGGCCCGCAGGCGTGGCGGCTGCGCACCGTCGTCGACCCCTTGGTGGTGGACCTGGGCTACGGCGCCTCGCCGGCCACCGCCGTCGAGCTTTTTGAACGGCTGCAGGCCGTCCGCCCGGATGTCCGCGTGTGCGGGATCGAGATCGAGCCTGAACGCGTGCGGACCGCCAAGGCGCTGGAACGCCCCGGCCTGAGTTTCCATGTGGGCGGCTTCGAAGTGCCGGTTCCCGGCAATCCCGTGCTGGTGCGGGCTTTCAACGTGCTGCGGCAGTACGAGGAGGCGGACGTGGCAGGGATCTGGGGCCTGGTGCAGTCGCGGCTGGCTCCGGGCGGGCTGTTCATTGACGGCACCTGCGACGAGATCGGCCGCAGGGTCACCTGGGTGGCCCTTGATCCCGACGGCCCCCTGAGCCTGAGCCTCTCGGTGCGCTTCGGCAGTTTCGAGCTGCCCTCGGAGGTGGCCGAGCGGCTGCCCAAGGCGCTCATCCACCGCAATGTGCCCGGTGAGCGGATCCACGCCTTTCTGCAGGCCATGGACAAGGCCTGGCTTGAGGCCGCGCCACTGGCGTCGTTCGGCAAGCGGCAGCGCTGGACCGGCATGTGCCATTCACTGCGCGACGCCGGCTGGCCCCTTCAGGAGGGGCCGTCGCGGTGGCGCCTGGGTGAAGTTAGCGTGGCCTGGGATGCGGTGGCGCCGCTTTAGGCGGACGTCACCAGGGGCCGTAGGGTCCCACGTTGCGGCCGCCGCCGCTTCCGGCCTCGCGCACCGCGGGACGGACATCGGCGAGGTACACGCACGACGCCGTCACGGCGGCGATGCCGAAGAGGCCAAGGCTGCTGCCGCCGGTCACCAGGGTCAGCGCACCGACGAGGAAGCCGATACCGGTCAAGGCGAGCCAGAACGTCTTGGTGCGCTTGGACGCGGCCACGAACAGGCTCGGCTTGTGACGGAGGCAGTCCACCAGCGCCCACAGCTCAAGCGAAACAGCGACGAGCGCCAAGATGAAGTAGATCCCGCTGGTCACATAGCCGATCAAAAGTTTTCCGTCCACGTCCCCAAGCCTAGCCCCCAATGCCCCCTAACCTCGCTACGCTTCGGTCAGGGAACCCTGCATCGTGGGCCCATGCGAGGGCCCCCAGCCGACCGCAGCGAGCTTGGGGAGCAAGGTAGGCGCTAACTGTCCAGGGACTTCAGCGCTTGTTCCAGATCGGACCAAAGGTCCTCGACGTTCTCAATTCCGACGCTGAGGCGGACCAGGTTGTCCGGGACGCTGAGCGGCTCGGCCGTGTGCCGGCGTCGGCGTTCAATGAGGGACTCGACGCCGCCGAGCGAGGTGGCGGGGAGCCACAGCTGCAGGGCGCGGACCAGGGCGTCAGCGGCGTCGGCGCCGCTGCGGGCTTCGTCGCCGGCCACCTGGATGCAGAGGACGGAGCCGAAGCCCTTCATCTGGGCCTTGGCGCGCTCGTGGCCGGGGTCGCTGGGCAGGCCCGGGAAACGAATGGTCTCGACGCGCGGGTGGGTGCTGAGCCGCCCGGCGAGCGTGGCGGCCGAGGCCTGCGAGCGCTCGATCCGCAGGGCCAGCGTGCGCAGGCCTCGCAAGGCCAGCCAGGCTTCGAAGGGGCCCGCGATGCCGCCGTGGATGGTGCGGTGGTGCAGCAGCGTGGCGCGCAGTTCCGGGTTGGAGGTCACCAGTGCGCCGAGTACAACGTCGGAGTGGCCGGCCAGGTATTTTGTCACCGAGTGGAGCACGACGTCGGAGCCCAGGGCCAGGGGCTGCTGCACGAGCGGTGTGGAGAAGGTGTTGTCCGTGACCACGATGGCGCCGGCCGCGTGGGCGGCTTCCGTCAGTGCCCGGACGTCGGCAATCCCGAGCATCGGGTTGGTGGGGCTCTCAAGCCAGAGCAGGTCAGCGGCCTTGCCGGAGGCGGGGACAAGCTGGGCCTTGACGGCGTCGGTGTCCGCGATGTCAACGGTCCGCAGTTCCAAAAAGCCCTTCTCAGCAAGCTCCGTGGCCATCACCAGCGATCCCGCGTAGCTGTGGGACGGCATGACCACCACACCGCCGGCCGGGACCAGGGACAGTGCCGAGCTCACGGCGGCGAGGCCGGAGGCGTAGAGCAGGCCCGGCAATGTGGCGCCTTCGAGCTGGGCCAGGGCTTCCTCGAAGGGGTCCCAGGTGGGGTTGGCATAGCGCCCGTAGCCGCGGTCGCCGTCGCCCAGCGAACCGGTGCCGAAGTAGGTGGAGGACAGGACGATGGGCGGGTTGACCGGTTCGTCGTGGCTGCGCTCGGGGCGGCCTGCGGCCACCACCACGGTTTCCGGGGACAGGGCTGCGGCGTGCTCTTCGGAAAGGCTCATGGTTTCAGGGTAGTCGCGGGCAAGCCTGTGGATGAAAGCCATGACGCGGCCCGGCGATCGGTAGGCTAGACAAGTGAGTATTCAGAGCCCAGGACTTTTCATCGCCTTCGAGGGCGGGGACGGAGCGGGCAAGTCCACCCAGGCCGCCCAGCTCGCCGCGGCCCTTGAGTCCCTGGGGCTGTCCGTGCTGCGCACGCGCGAACCCGGCGGCACGCCCATCGGCGAGAAACTGCGCTCCCTGGTGCTGGACCACGGGCACGGCACCATCGACGCCCGCACCGAGGCCCTCATGTTTGCCGCCTCCCGTGCAGCGCACGCCAGCCAGATTATCCGGCCCGCCCTCGCCGAGGGAAAAGTGGTCATCACGGACCGCTACATCGATTCCTCCGTGGCCTACCAGGGTGCGGGCCGCGACCTTGGCACCGACGGCGTCCGTACCCTCAACGAATGGGCCACCGAAGGCCTGCTGCCGGACCTGACGGTACTGCTCGACGTCGACCCCCTGCAGGGGCGCGAACGCCGCACCGCCGGTGACGCCGCCGAGGACCGCCTGGAGTCCGAGCCCGATGCTTTCCACGCCAGGATCCGTGCCGCCTTCCTTGCCTTGGCCGAGGCGCGGCCCACTGCCTACCTGGTGCTGCCAGCCAAGAGCCCCATCGACGAGCTCGCCGCACGGATCCTTGAGCGGGTCCAGTCGCTGCTGGCTGAGCGGCTTGTGGGCGAGCGCCCGTGACAGTTTGGGATGACCTCCAGGGCCAGGGGCCCGTCGTCGCGCAGTTGAAGCAGGCGGCGCAGGGCGAGGGCCTCACCCATGCGTGGCTGTTCACCGGCCCGCCCGGGTCCGGCCGCTCCAACGCTGCCAAGGCGTTCGCCGCTGCGCTGAACTGCGATCAGGACGAGGTGGCGC
This sequence comes from Arthrobacter cavernae, assembly GCF_017368795.1. GTDB lineage: Bacteria > Actinomycetota > Actinomycetes > Actinomycetales > Micrococcaceae > Arthrobacter > Arthrobacter cavernae. The sequence goes on from NZ_JAFNLL010000029.1 coordinate 27,249, forward strand.
TGCGGGGCTGCGGCGAGTGCGCCGCCTGCCGCACCATCCTGGGTGAAACGCACTCGGACGTGACGTTCGTGCGCACCGAGAAGGTCACCATCACCATTCAAGAGGCCCGCGAGCTCGTCTCCAAGGCCGGGGACCGTCCGGCCACCGGGCGCTGGCGGATCATCGTGGTGGAAGACGCCGACCGGATGGCCGAGCGCACCACCAACGTCCTCCTCAAGGCCATCGAGGAACCCACCCCGCGCACCATCTGGATGCTGTGCGCCCCCTCCCCCGCGGATGTCCTTGTCACCATCCGTTCGCGCTGCCGCCCCGTGAGCCTGCGGCTTCCGCCGGCCGCCGACGTCGCGGCCCTCCTGGTGAGGCGCGACGGCGTCGACCCCCAGCTCGCGGACCGCGCCGCCCGTGCGGCGCAGAGCCACATCGGCATTGCCCGCCGGCTGGCCCGCGACCCCGAGGCCCGCGAACGCCGGCTGGAAACCGTCCGCTTCCCGCTGACGCTGCGCGGCGTCACGGCCGCCGTGATGATGGCCGAGAAACTCGTCAAGATCGCCACGGACGAGGCAAACAGCTCCAACGACGAGCGCGACGCCGCCGAGAAGATCGCCCTGCTGGCCAGCCTGGGCGCGCCCGAATCCGGGACCCTGCCGCCGTCGATGCGCAGCCAGGTCAAGCAGCTCGAGGAAGACCAGAAACGCCGCGCCAAGCGGTCCATCACGGACTCCCTCGACAGGACGTTGACGGACCTGCTGTCCTTCTACCGCGATGTGCTGATCATCCAGCTGGGGAACTCCGTGGAACTGGTCAACGTTGAACTCAGGAGCGAACTGGAGGAATACGCTGGCCGCTCGACGCCGGAAACCACCCTGGCCCGGATGGACGCCATCAACAAGGCCCGGGTACGGATCACCACCACCAACGTGGCACCGCTTCTGGCGGTCGAGTCCATGGCCACCAGCCTCATCCAGCAATAGGAGAACCCATGAAGTCCGCCCGACGCCGGCCTGCCGGTACCCCTTCACGGGACCGGTCCCGCCAGCCCCGGACGGCCCATGGTGCGGGTGCGCGCCGCGGACTCCTTGCCATCGCGGGCGCCCTGGCCACGGCCCTGGTGCTGGGCGGCTGCAGCTTCCCGTTCCCCCTGCCAGCCCCGGCTGCAAGCCAGGGGACGGTGGATCCCTCGATCGCGGCGAGCGCCCCGGAAGGCCTGGAGGAGTTCTATTCCCAGCAGCTTGACTGGACCTCCTGCGAAAGCGGCTTCCAATGCGGCAACGTTCGCGTCCCCCTGGACTACGCGAACCCGGCGTCCGGGCACATCGCCCTCGCGGCGATCAAGCTGCCAAGCAGGGGCACCAAGCAAGGCTCCCTCCTGGTCAACCCCGGAGGCCCGGGCGGTTCCGGCGTCGACTTCGTGAAGAACGCCGGCCGCACGCACTTCACGGACAAGCTGCGTTCCGCGTTCGATCTGGTGGGCTTCGACCCCCGCGGCGTCAAGCGTTCGGCCCCCGTCTCCTGCCAGAGCGACGCCGAACGCGACGTCTCCCGGCAGAAGGTCTACCAGCTCGAAAGCGACGCGGGGCTTGAGGCCGCCCTCGCGGACAACAAGGCCATCTTCGAGCAGTGCGTGGAAAAGACCGGCCCCATCCTGGGCCACATTGACACCGTCAGCGCGGCGAGGGACCTGGACATCCTCCGGGCTGTGATGAACGATGCCAAGCTGAACTACCTGGGCTACTCCTACGGCACCTTCCTGGGCTCCACCTACGCCTCGCTGTTCCCAGACAATGTCGGGCGCCTGGTGCTGGACGGAGCGGTGGATCCTTCCATCAGCAACGAGGACCTCACCTCTGGCCAGGCCAAGGCATTCGAGAAGGCCATCCACAGCTACGTGGCCGACTGCCTCTCGCAGGATTCCTGCCCGCTGCGGGGCACCGTGAACCAGGGAGTCCAGGAGATCCGGGACCTCATCACCTCGGTCAACGACACCCCGAAGACGGCCAACGACGGCCGCCTGGTGACGGGCCCTGCCTTCGTCAACGGCTTCATCACCCCGCTGTACGACAACGCCAGCTGGCCCGCACTGACCCAGGCCCTGGATGCGGCCCTGAGCGGCGACGTCTCACCGATGCTGCGGATCGCCGACCTCGCCGCGGACCGCGAGGCGAACGGCACCTACAGCTCAAACTCCACCTTCGCGTTCAACGCCATCAACTGCCTCGACTACCCGATGGTCACCGACACCGCAGGTATGCGGGCCGAGGCTGCACGCTTGATGGTGGACTCCCCCACGCTTGGCTACTTCTTCGCTTACGGGGGCACCAACTGCAAGGAATGGCCCTACAAGAACACCCGCGCCCCGGGTCCCGTGCAGTACAAGGGCGAGGCCCCGATCGTGGTCATCGGCACCACGGGCGACCCCGCCACGCCGCTGGAATGGGCGGAGTCTTTGCGCCGGCAGCTCGGCAACGCGTCCCTGCTCACCTGGAAGGGCGAGGGCCACACCGCCTATGGCCGCTCCAACAGCTGCGTGTCCAACGCGGTGGATGGCTACTTCGTGGACGGCAAGCTGCCCCAGGACGGGCTCAGCTGCTAATTTTGCTTAGGGGCGCCGCAACATCTGACCACTTTTGACCTTGGATTTTGCCAGGGCCCGCGGATTCCAGAGGGCACGCCGCCCAATAGTGGTCATTTGTTGAGCCGGTACCCGGCCCTGTGTGCCCGGATAGCCTCCCCCACCTCGGCCACCATGCGCTCCGGGTGGTGGACCACGTCCTCGTAGAAGTACCTCAGGACCGAGTAGCCGCCGGCGACGGAGGTGCTGTCCCGCCGTCGGTCCCTCTTGATGGCGGGCTTCTCGAAGTGCGTCCCGCCGTCGAGCTCCACGATCAGGAAGCCCTCCACCACAAAGTCCACCTCTCCGACGCCTGCGACGTCGACATGCTGCACGAAGCGGATGCCGGCCTGGCGGAAATGCATGGCCGCCAAGGGCTCCAGCAACGAGTCTGCTTTAGGGCCGACGAAGTCCAGGACTGCGCGCGCCCGCCCGTTCCTGTTCCCCGGCAGCCGCCGCCGGAGGTAGTCCACGGTCGAGTTCGCCGCGGACCACGGCGCACTGCACCATCACCAGGGATTCCGCGGCGGGCCGGCAGCGCAGCGCATGGAGCAGGACGTCGGCCAGCGCGGCGACCGGCAAGCCGCTGAGCGGTGGCCGGGACAGGGAACGGTGGAGCACCACGCCCGGGCGTTCCAGGCCGTTGCCGCAGGCGAGGTGGAATTCCGGGACGTCGTGCAGCTGCCAGAGCCGGTGGAACGGCGCCGCGGAGACGCAGGCGATGATGCCGCCGTGGCGATAGGCCTCGGTCAGCGCCGCCGAGGCCTGCGGCAGGGCAAGGACACCACGGGCGGGCGCATCCACCTCACCGCGTTCCACAGCCCTCCGCAGCGTCCACGCGCTGACGCCGGCCTTGAGGAGGTCCCGACGGCGGGCCGTGCCGCCGCGGCTGCGAAGGGCTGTTGCGAGGTCCATGGGACCAGACTGCCCACCGGCATGCTCTGCCGCTGCCGTGGGGGTGCCTATGTGGATAACTCCGCGCTTGCGGGGCTCAACAACTGACCACCTTTGCGGGCGCCTACATCTGCCCAGCCGCGCCATTCCGGGGGCAGGGGGCAGTGCCCGCCGGCAAAGGTGGTCGGAACTGGCGGCAGCTCAGAGCTGCCAGGCGGCGCGCTTCTCCAGCAGGGTCGGGAGTTCCTTGATGGAATCGACGACGGCGGTGGCACCGGCGGCGCGCAGGGTCGCCTCCGAGTGTGATCCGGTGAGGACGCCCGCGATGACGGAGGCGCCGGAACGGACACCGGTGAGCATGTCGGAGCCGGTGTCGCCCACGACGGCGACCTCCCGCACGTCGTCGAGGTCCAGCGCCAGGACCGCCGTCAGCACCATGTCCGGGTAGGGGCGGCCGCGTCCGGCGTCGGCGGGGCACAGGCTCAGGTCCGCAAGCCCCATCCAGCCCAGGGATTCGAGCACCATGTTCTGGGTGTGCCGGCCGAATCCGGTGGCCAGGCAGACCTTCATGCCGGCGTCCCGCATCCAGGCAATCGCGTCCTCGGCGCCGGGGATGGCACGGACACCGCCGTCGGAGATCAGTTCGTCGTAGGCGAGCTCGAAGACCTTGTTGGCGCGCTCGGCGACGGCAGGATCGTCGAACAGGTGGCCGAAAACTTCCATCTTGGAATAGCCCATGGTGTCCCGGGCGTAGCCGAGCATGCTCTCGAAACGGCTGGTTCCGGGCTCCACGCCGTGCTCGACAAGGGCGCGGGACATGGCCCGCTCGGTGCGGCCGTCGTCCGTGATGGTTGTGCCCACCATGTCCAGAACGGCGAGTGACAGCCTCTTGGGTGTCTTGTCCATGTCCGTCGTCATCGCGCAGCCCTTCGCTCGGGGGTGGCCGCCTGCACTCGGCCACGGTAGATTTCCCAGCATCCGCCCGCCGGGAAACGGCCGGCTGAACCGGCCCCGACGCTCCGGTGAACATCGCCGCAACGGCTGTCCCGGCGTCGGGCCTCCCGCCGTTTTGACCCGGGCGCCGTGACTCTATTACAGTTATGTCTTGCGTGATTCAGCCGGTTCGGTCGAAATGCGCGGTGCTTCCTTAGCTCAGTCGGTAGAGCGTTTCACTCGTAATGAAAAGGTCATCAGTTCGATTCTGATAGGAAGCTCAGATCAGAAAGGTCCTCGCCGCCGGCGAGGGCCTTTCGTCGTCTAGCCCCAGCATCCAGGATGCTGGCACTCAGGCCTTGGAGCCGCTTGGCAGTGGCCATGCTGCGCCGGGGCCCGCTCAGCGGACGGGTGCTCCGGCTGCGCGCCAGGCGCCCATGCCTCCACGGATGGAGTATGCGTCGTAGCCTTTGCCGGCGAGTGTGCGTGCCGCTGAGGCCGATCGGATCCCGGACTGGCAGATGGCGATCACGGGGCGCGCTTGCGGGATGCCGGCGGTGTTGGACTGCAGCCGATCCAGTGGGATGTGTTTTGCCTGGTGGGGGTGGCCGCTGCGCCATTCCTGGGTTGTGCGGACATCGATGAGTGTTGCTCCGGAGCTCATCAAGGCTTTTGCCTCGATGACACCGATGGTTTTGTAGGGCTTGGCGAACATTGACTTCAGGGAGTTGAGCAGTCCCACAGCGGGGCCTTTCTGTCAGGGTGGGGAACGCCGGACATTGTGTCGGCGGTGAATCCGGCGGTGGTCAGCGCTTCTCCTTCTCTCCTTCAGCATTTCCGACAGTGGCGGGGGTGTTCAGTGCGGCCCAGGCGGTGTACCCGCCGAGCATGTCACTGACGCGGGCGTGGCCGCGTTCGCGCAGGACGCTGGCTGCGACGCTGGAGCGCCAGCCGCCGGCGCAGTGGACGATCACGGGCCGGTCGTCGGGCAGTTCGGCGTGGCGGCGGCCGATTTCGGCCAGGGGGATATGGATGGATCCGGGGACGGATCCATCGTCCCGCTCGCCCTGATTGCGGACATCGAGGATGATCGCGTTCTCATCTCCTGCCGTGGCTTCGAGGTCTTCTGCCTTGATCCTGCGCCCGGTCTGCGTGGGTGCAAGCACGGCGAACGCGTCATGTGAGACGTTCAGGTAGCCTGCAACCCTGTCGTAGCCGATGCGCCCCAGCCGCAGCGCTGCCTCCCGCTCGCGCCCCGGTTCGGCGACGATGATGATCTCCTCGTCGACGTCCAGGACCATGCCCGCGGTTTCCGCGAACCGGCCGTCGATGCCGACGTTCAGGGACTGCTCCAGGTGCCCGGATGCGAAGGCTTCCGGGCTGCGGGTATCGAGGATTTTCGCTCCGGCAGCGACCAGCTCCCTAACGGCGGCCGCACCCAGGACGGCCGGGCTGGGCGAGTCCATCAGGGCACGGTTTTTCCGGTTCAGCACGGCATCCGTGGCGAAGTACCGGGGAATCGAGGGCTGCCCGGTGGTAATCATCTGCACGAAGTCTTCCTCGGACATCGGCTGGACCGAGGGATTCATGAACCGTTGCGCACCAATGGTGGATTCAAGGTCTTCCGAGAGGTTCTTGCCGCAGGCCGAGCCGGCGCCGTGGGCAGGCATCAGGCGCACCTCTCCCGGTAGCACCATCAGTATCTCGTGGATGGAGCGGTACAGGGCCCGGGCCAGTTCGACGGAATCGGCGCCCACGGCCGCGGCAAGATCAGGCCGTCCGACATCGCCAACGAACAACGCATCGCCGGTCAGGACGGCATGCGGGACAGCGCCCCCTGGCCGCTCGCGCACCAGCACTGAGATGGACTCCCACGTGTGCCCGGGGGTTTCCAGGATCTCCAGTTCCACGGAACCGAGGGAAATCCTCTCCCCGTGCGAGAGCGCACGGACGTCGTATTCAGCTTCGGCCCTGCGGCCGTATCCGATCCACGCCCCCGTAGCCTCAGCCAGTTCCAAATGACCGGCGATGAAGTCGGCGTGGAAATGGGTATTGATGACGCCCTCGATGCTCAGGCCGCTGGACGCCGCGTCGGCAAGGTACCCTCCGATGTCACGGCGGGGATCAACAACCACGGCCCTTCCCGTCGTTTCATCCCCAATCAGATACGAACCGTGAGAGAGGCAGTCGATGTAGTACTGCTTAATAAGCATGGGAATCCTCCTGGATAACGTCATCCACCGGTTCAACCGGCCGGGCGTACCACCCATGCTACACATACCCCCTGGGGTATTCAAGATACCCGTGGGGGTATATAATTGGAAGCAGTCAATGAGACGAGCCGCGGAGGAATCATGGAACTCGACCCCGCCGATATGAAATCGGTCATCAACCGTCTGCGCCGGGCCCAGGGCCAGCTCACGGCCGTCACCCGGATGATCGAGGAAGGCCGGGACTGCAAGGCTGTCGTGACTCAGCTCGCCGCAGTGTCCAGCGCCCTGGACAAAGCCGGATTCGCGATCATCGCCACCGGCCTGCAGCAGTGCATGCAGCAGGACGACCCGAGCATGGACAAGGCCGAGCTCGAAAAGCTCTTCCTCTCCCTGGCCTGAACCTTCCCTGCCCTGGCAACACCGGGCAGGGACCGTCCGGCCCGGACCCGAGCATGACACCACCTCCCGCCGCGATGACGGCTGCCCGCAACAGGGCGCGCCGTCGGCACCGACCACATCACAACCCCGGAGCACAGCATGAGAACCACCACCGAGCCGACCACACCCTTGGCGATCGAAGCCGAAACCCTCAAGAATCGGATCCTGGAACACGATGACCTGCTGGTCATTGACGTGCGCAGCAGCGCGGAGTTCGAAGCCCTGCACATCCGCGGGTCCTACCATGTGCCTCTGCCGCTGCTGGGCGAGCATGCACAGGACTTCGCTGACCGGTTCGGGCCCAAAGTCGTCCTTGTCTGCCAGTCCGGCATCAGGGCCGGGCAGGCCCGGGAGCTGCTGGGCAGTTGCGGGCTCGAAGGCGCAGCCGTGCTGGAGGGCGGAGTACCGGCCTTTGCCGCAGCGGGCGGCGATGTCGTGCGCGGCCGCAACGCGTGGGCGCTGGAGCGGCAAGTGCGGATGGCCGCCGGAACTCTCGTGCTGGCAGGAATTGCCGGTGGCCGGTTTCTCTCCCCGAAGCTGCGCCTGGTCGCAGGAGGCATCGGCGCAGGACTGACGTTCTCGGCCGCCACCAACAGTTGCGCAATGGGAGCAGTGCTGCTGAAAATGCCCTGGAACCGGCGCAGGCCCGAGCCCACGGCCCGCCAGGCCCTGGAGCAGCTCCCCGTCGCTTCGTGATCGCCCCAGCGCTCGGCCTCGGCGCCATCGTCGGCGCGCTGCTGGGGATCGTCGGCGGGGGCGGGTCGATCCTGGCCGTCCCCGCCCTCGTCTACGGGATCGGCATGCCCCTGTCGGCGGCCATTCCCAGTTCCCTCATCGTCGTCGGCACGTCCTCGGCCGTGGCCGTCCTCCCCCGCCTCAAGAGCGGTGTCAACTGGCGCCTTGCCGGCATCATCGGCAGCGCCGGCATCGCCACGGTCTACGCGGGCGCCGCAGTGAACAAGCGCCTGGACCCGGACATCCTGCTGATGGCCTTCGCGCTGATCATGGTCGTTGCCGGCATCCGCATGTTCTCCGACAACGACAGAACCGGCGGTGCCTGCGCCCTGCCCTCGGGCAGGATCAACTGGCACCGATGCCTCCCCAAAGCCGTCGCAACCGGCGCCATCGTCGGATTCCTCACCGGACTGCTTGGCGTCGGCGGAGGATTCCTGATCGTTCCCGCCCTCGCGATCGTCCTTGGCCTGCCGATGGCCGCAGCAGTCGGCACCTCTCTGGTCATCATCGTGGTAAATTCCCTGGCCGGCTTCGCTTCCCACCTGCAGAACCTCGACCTGGACTGGGGCGTGACCGCAGCGTTCGTCGCGGCCGCCATGGTCGCATCCCTGCTCTCAGCACGGATCGGACGGAACCTCCCCGGGACCGTCCTGAAAAAAGGCTTCGCCGTCCTCGTCCTGCTCATCGCCGTGTTCGTTGCCGTCCAGGCAACCCTGGGGCAAGGCGGCACCTGATAGGAAGCTCGAAAAAGAAATCCCCGCACTCCTCGAGTGCGGGGATTTCTGCGTTCCAGCCAGCGTTTGGATGCCGACGGCGGGATCAGGCGAAGTCGGAGACCGCCGGGTCCGGGCCGATGCGGCCCTCGGCGCCGCGGTCCAGGCCGTTGATGGCCTCGACGTCGGCGGCGTCAAGGGTGACGCCCAAAGCCGCGAAGTTCTCTTGGATGCGGGATTCGGTGACGGACTTGGGGATCACCACATTGCCGATGGCCAGGTGCCAGGCGATGACCACTTGGGCCGGGGTGGCGTTGTGCTTGGCCGCGATCCCGGCCACGGTGGCGTCCTCCAGGAGCTCGCCGCCCTGGCCCAGCGGGGACCAGGCCTGCGTCAGGATGCCCTTGGAGACATTGAACGCGCGCAGCTCGGCCTGGTTGAAGAAGGGGTGCAGCTCCACCTGGTTGATGGCCGGAACCACGCCGGTCTCGTCAATGATGCGCTGCAGGCCTTCCTTGGTGAAGTTGGAGACGCCGATGGATTTGACGCGCCCACGCTTCTGGAGTTCGACCAGGGCCTTCCACGTGTCCACGTACTTGTCCTGCTGGGGCTGCAGCCAGTGGATGAGATAGAGATCCAGGGACACCAGGCCCAGCCGGTCCAAGGAGGTTTCGAAGGCTGCCAGGGTGGATTCGTAGCCCTGGTCGGCATTCCACAGCTTGGTGGTGATGAAGAGTTCCTCGGGCGAGAGGCCGGAAGACGCGATGGCACGGCCCACACCTGCCTCGTTGCCGTAGATCTTTGCGGTATCGATGTGGCGGAAGCCGGCGTCGAATGCCTGGCGGACCACCTTTTCAGCTACACCGTCTTCGACTTGCCACACCCCGTAGCCGAGCTGGGGAATGGTGTTGCCGTCGTTAAAGGTCAGGTTTGGTGACGTAGTCATGACAACCATCCTGCCAGCCGCGGCATGCTCAGACGTGGAGCTGCCGCTCGGCGTCGGCGATCTGTTCAAACACATGTTCCGCACGCCGGCGCACCGAGATGGCACCGACAGGCACAGGCCCGACGGCAAGCCGGAGCATGGCCGCTGCTTCCGCCGTGGTGGCCAGCGAGTTCCCGGCCTTGGACAGCGCCCGGTGGACGCCGGCCAGCGGACCCGGAATGTCCAGGCCGTCGCTGGGCGAGGTCTTCTGCGCTTCCACGCAGATGGCCCTCACGCGAGGAGACAATTCGGCCAGCTCATTGGCGATCTCCACGAGCTCGTTGTACAGCTGCTCGTCGTCCACGCCCTCCAGGACCTGGTGGTACCGGTCCAGGCCGCGGTGGAAGCGGTCATGGGCGCGGCGCCACAGCCCCTTGCCCAGTTCAATATCGTCCTTCCGCCCTTGCCGGACGGTCCCGAAGAAACCCAAACCTGCCCTTAGAGGTACTGGCCGGGACCGTGGTCCGGGTCCTCGGCGTGCGAAGGCTGGGCTGCGCCCGCCTTTTCGGGCGCAGGAGCACGCTGCGGCTCACCATTTGCACCGATGACGACGCCGGGGGCGATCACGGTGCCGGGTGGGAGCTGGCGGAGTTGCATCTGGGCGACGACATGCTCGCGCGCCGCCTGCTGTGCGGCTATGGTCGCCTGGATGCCGTGGAACAGGCCCTCAAGCCAGCCGACCAGCTGGGCTTGGGCAATGCGAAGTTCAGCCTCGGAGGGTGCCTTGCCTTCAGGGAACGGCAGGCTGATGCGCTCCAGCTCATCGATGAGCTCCTGTGAGAGGCCCTCTTCGAGCTCCTTGATGGACCGCTCGTGGATCTCCGCGAGCCGGCCCCGCGCAGCCTCATCCAAAGGCGCGCTCTTCACTTCCTCCAGCAGCTGGCGGATCATGGTGCCGATCCGCATCACCTTGGCAGGCTCGTCCACGAGGTCCTGGACGCTGCCCGTCTTCGCTTTGGCGGCCTTGCCCTCGACGTCCCGGGCAGCCTCCTGCTCCTGGGGTGTCTGCACACCGTCGTCCAGGGTGGTGCCTTCCACGGGGATGTCGTCCGAAGTTTCATCCGTGGACTGAATGCCGCTCAGATCGCTCATGCGTTCATACTCTCACGGAGCCCCGATGGTCCATCTGTCATGGCCGGGATTTCGACTTCGTCCGTAGCGAAACAGCATGTCAGCAGCACCTTCCCTGCGGGTTGCTGTCCTGCCGGTCCATGCGGTCACGCCAGAACTCGCGCTCGGTCATGGCGGGACCTGAGTGGCCCGAGGCCTCGTGGTGTTCAAGGTATCTCTCGAACGCGTCAGCGCCCATGATTCCTTTCACGAACGCCGTGAAGCCCCGGAGACCCCTCACGATGGAAGACATCAGTGGTGTGCCGGCCGCTCGGTCCGTTGCCCGGCAGGCAGGCTGTTCCACTCGGCCTGGAGTTCCTTCTCGGCCTTGGTGGGAAAGAGCCCGGCGGGGGCGAATACCCTGGACGGCCGTGGCTCGTCCTCGTGGTCGTGGCCGCCGCCCTGCTTGAAGGCCTTGGCCGTGGCGATGAGCGCTGCGATGATCACTATGACGCTGAGCGTCACGAAAATGACCGACAGGACCCCCTGGACCATCGTGTTGCGGACCACGGCCTCCATGGCTTCGACCGTCTTGGCCGTGCCGAAGGAGGATTTGCCGTCCGCCAGCGCCTTGGCGAACGCCGCATTGTTGGCAAAGTAGCCCACGGCCGGAACCGGGGAGAAGATCTTCTGCAGGCTCGCCGTCACGGTGACGACGGCTACGAAGGCCAGAGGAACGGCCACGATCCAGAGGTACTTGAAGGAGCCCCGCTTGGCTGCGATGGCCATGCAGACCGCGAGCGCGATGGCGGCCAGGAGCTGGTTGGCGATGCCGAACAGCGGGAACAGCGTGTTGATGCCGCCCAGCGGATCGGTGACGCCCATGAGCAGGACGGCACCCCAGGCGCCGACCATCACGGCGGTGCACAGCCAGGCGCCCGGGCGCCAGGACGCCTCCTTGAACTTCGGGATGAAATTGCCGATGGAATCCTGCAGCATGAAGCGCGCCACGCGGGTTCCGGCGTCGACGGCGGTGAGGATGAACAGTGCCTCGAACATGATGGCGAAGTGGTACCAGAAGGCCATCATGGAGGTGCCACCGATGAACTGCTGCATGATGTGGGCGAGCCCGACGGCGAGGGTCGGGGCGCCGCCGGTGCGTGACACAATGCTGGGCTCGCCAACGTTCGTGGCGGTCTGTGCGAGATCGGCCGGCGTGATGTTGACGCCGGACAGCCCCAGGCTGTTGACCCAGGCCGCCGCCGTCTCAACCGTGCCGCCGGTCAGGGCGACAGGGGCGTTCATGGCGAAGTAGATGCCGCGGTCGATCGAGATGGCCGCAACGAGGGCCATGATGGCGACGAACGATTCCATGAGCATGCCGCCGTAGCCGATGAACCTGGTCTGGCGTTCCTTTTCGATCAGCTTGGGTGTGGTTCCCGAGGAGATCAGGGCGTGGAAGCCGGAGAGCGCGCCACAGGCGATGGTGACGAAGAGGAACGGGAACAGCGCGCCGGAGAACACGGGACCGTTGTCCTTGCCGGCGAATTCGCTGAAGGCGGGGACGGTGATCTCCGGGCGGACCACGATGATGGCCACGGCCAGCATGACGATGACGCCGATTTTCATGAACGTGGACAGGTAGTCGCGCGGGGCCAGCAGCAGCCAGACGGGAAGGATCGCGGCGATGAAGCCGTAGACGATGATGCCCCAGGCGATGGTGACCTTGTCCAGGTGGAAGAACGCGGCACCCCATTCGGTGCTGGCAACCGCGCCGCCGCCGACGATGGCGGCCATGAGCAGGACGAAGCCGATGATGGAGACTTCCATGACCTTGCCCGGGCGGATGAAGCGCAGGTAGACGCCCATGAACAGGGCGATGGGGATGGTCATGCCCACGGAGAACACACCCCAGGGGCTTTCGCCGAGGGCGTTGACCACCACGAGGGCCAGGATCGCGACGATGATGATCATGATCAGCAGTGTTGCGATGAGCGCAGCCGTGCCGCCGATGGCGCCAAGCTCCTCGCGTGCCATCTGGCCGAGGGAACGTCCGCCGCGGCGCATGGAGAAGAACATGACCAGATAGTCCTGGACGGCGCCGGCGAGGACGACGCCGATGATGATCCAGATGGTGCCGGGCAGGTAGCCCATCTGGGCCGCGATGATGGGGCCCACGAGCGGCCCAGCCCCGGCGATGGCGGCGAAGTGGTGGCCGAACAGCACGTTCCGGTCGGTGCGGACGTAGTCCTTGCCGTCGGCCTTGTATTCGGCCGGGGTGGCACGGCGGTCATTGGGTTTGAGCAGGTAGCGCTCGATGAACTTGGAGTAGAAGCGGTAGCCGATCAGGTAGGTGCAGACCGCGGCGAAGACGAACCAGATCGCGTTCACCGTTTCCCCGCGGACCAGGGCCACCATGAACCAGGCGACGGCGCCGAGCAGGGAAATGGCCGCCCAGACAGCAACCTTGGCCGGGGTCCACTTCCGCTCCGCGGCCTCGCGGACGGCGTCGTCCACGGCGGGTGCGGGCAGGGTGGGGTCACGTTCCATTACTGCGAGGGCCGGTTGTTCGTCTGCGGGTCTGCCCATGTCTCCTCCTTGAGATGAAGTGCCGGTGCATGCTGCGGTGCTCCAGTCCACAGCACCCTAGCAAGGGGGACGGACAGGACAGCGGGCGCGGCGGGCTTGTCGAAAGGCTGCTCGGTGAACGGCGGCAACCGTGCGCCGGACGCAGCGGCTCCCGGCCAAAGCCCGGTCACATTGCGTGGCCCAGCCGCGCCTCGCAGAGGTCCAGCCAGCGGATTTCGGCTTCGGCCTGGAAGATCAGGGAATCCAGCACGAGCAGCCGGGCAGAGTCCGCCGGCCGCTGGTTGGCGGCCGTGTCCTTCCGGCCAGGGTGGTATAGACCTGGCCGATGTTCAGCGGTCAGGCCGATGATCAGCGGCCAGACGGCCCCGACGCGGCTTTCAAACTCGGCGCGCAGCTGATAGCCGTGTCGGGGCTGTTCCTGCAGCAGTGCCAGGATGCTGTGCCGGATGCTCATGGGGGCTCCTTGCGGACAGGGAGGGCGCGGACACGTTCAGAGGAGCAGCAGAACCTTGCCCACGTGCTCGCCGGAATCGAAATACTCGTGGGCCTGCCGGACCTGCTCCAGAGGGAACGACTTCGCCACGAGCGGCTTGATCCTGCCGTCGCTGAGCATGGGCCAGATGAACTCGCGCACGGCGTTCATGATGACGGCCTTTTCCTCGACCGGGCGCGGCCGCAGGGAGGTGCCGATAATCGCGGCGCGCTTGCGGAGCAGCTGGCCGAGATCGACCTCGCCCTTGGCCCCGCCCTGCAGGCCGATGACGATCAGCCGGCCGTAGTCGGCCAGGGCGTCGATGTTCTGCTGGAGGTATTTGGCACCGACGACGTCGAGGATCACGTCCGCGCCTTTGCCGCCGTTCTGCGCCTTGAGGCTTTCCGGGAAGTTCTCTTCGGCGTAATTGATGGCGATGTCCGCGCCCAGGAAGGCTTTGGCGGTGCCGACTTTTTCGTCGCTGCCGGCCGTTGCGGCCACGGTGGCGCCAACCGCCTTCGCAAGCTGGATCGCCATGGTGCCGATGCCGCCCGTGGCTCCGTGGATCAGGACCGTCTCACCGGCTTGCAGCTGCGCGGTCATGATCAGGTTCGAGTAGACCGTGGCCGCGACCTCGGGCAGCGATGCGGCGGTGACCAGGTCAACGCCGTCGGGAAGCCGCAGGACCTGTTCGGCGGACACGGCCACCTGCTGGGCGTAGCCGCCACCGGCGAGCAGCGCCACCACCTTGTCCCCGAGCGAGAACGCCTTGGTGACACCGGGGCCGAAGGCCGCGATGCGGCCGGAAACTTCCAGTCCCGGAACTTCGGAGGCTCCGGGGGGCGGCGGGTAGTGTCCCCGGCGCTGCTGGACATCCGCGCGGTTGAGACCGGCCGCGACGACGTCGATCAGCACCTCGCCCGGTCCCGGCACGGGAGCCGGGACCTCGCGGATCTCGAGGACTTCGGGCCCGCCCGGGGTGGAGATGTAGACGGCTTTCATGACGTGCTCCCGATTCCTGGCTGATGCGTGCAAGTGGCTGCCCGTCCGCGTGGAACACGGCGTCCGGTGTTTTGGTGCAGCCAACTCCCTATGAAACACTACTAGGCAGGGAAGGTTGTCCGAGCGGCCTAAGGAGCTGGTCTTGAAAACCAGTGTGCGGTAACCCCGCACCAAGGGTTCAAATCCCTTACCTTCCGCCCATGGGACGTCCCGGATTCTGTTGCAGAGTCCGGGGCGTCTTTTTTGTTGTCCGCCACGTTGTCCGTTCACGCGATCTGAGAACTGACCTTCAGAAGAGCATTGAAACTGTCACGGGCCCGGCATAGGGTTCTGTCTGTCTCCACCACTCACTCAGAAGACCGCGGCCTCCGGGCCCGGAACAGACACAGGAGCCATACCCATGCCAACACCTGACATCACCCCCGGCGCACCCTGCTGGATCGACCTGATGACCTCGGACACCGAAAAAGCCAAGTCCTTCTACAACGCTCTCTTCGGCTGGACCTACGAGACCGGTGACGAGGAAAAGTACGGCGGCTATATCACGGCATCAAAGAACGGCCAGATGGTGGCCGGGATCATGCAGAAGCAGGAAGACATGGCTCAGATGCCGGATGTCTGGTCCACGTACCTGCGCACGGATGACATCAAGGCCACCACGGCGGCAGCCACCGCCAACGGCGGCCAGGTCTACATGGAGCCTATGGAAATCCCGGAGCAGGGCAGCATGGCGATGTACGCCGACCCGTCCGGAGCGGCCATCGGCGCCTGGCAGTTCGGCGAGATGAAGGGCTACGAGCTCGCCGCTGAATCGGGAGCGCCGGCCTGGCACGAACTGCTGTCCAAGGACTTTGCCGCGGCTGTCGGCTTCTACGAGAACGTCTTCGCCTGGGACACGTCAGTGGTGGGCGACACCGACGAATTCCGCTATTCCACGCTCGGCGCCGGGGACGACGCCAAGGCCGGCATCATGGACGCTTCAGGCTTCCTGCCCGAGGAGGTTCCGTCCCACTGGGGCGTGTACTTCGCGGTGGACAAGGTGGACTCCACCGTGGAACAGGCCCTCGCGCTCGGTGCCACGGTCATCCAGCCAGCCGAGGACACCCCGTTCGGCCGCCTGTGCACGCTGAACGATCCGACGGGCGCCACCTTCAAACTCGTCGAGGATCTGAAGCTGGCAGGTTAGGCCTCCACAGAAACTGATGTCACGGCAATGCCCCCAAGACTTGTCTTGGGGGCATTGCCTTTCGCTCAGCCTCCTACTTCTGCGCCAGCTCCGGTTCCTGTACCTGCCCGGATTCCTGCTCCAGCTCGGCCCGGAACTCCGCGTAGCGGGCCAGGTGCGTGGGACGGCGGCGCAGGATGAACCAGGCGACCCCGAGCACCACGAACCAGAGCGGCGTGACCAGCAGCGCGGTGAGCGTGTCCGGCTGGGTGGTCAGCGTCCAGAGCACGAAGGCGAAGAAGGCGAACACCGTCCAGACCATCGGAATGCCGCCGGGCATCTTGAACTTGGACCCGTCATGCAGCTGCGGGCGGCGCTTGCGGAAGGCAAGGTAGCTGGCCAGGATGATCGACCAGACGAAGACGAAGCAGACGGCGGACACGGTGGTCACCATGTCGAAGGCCTTGCCGATGTCCTGGCCCGCGTACATGAGCACGACGCCGGAGAGCAGCAGCACGCAGGACAGGAACAGGGCGTTCTGCGGCACCTTGCGGCGGGACAGCTTGCTGAACACGGCAGGGGCGTCGCCCTCCTGGGCCAGGCCGTAGACCATGCGCGAGGTGGAGTAGATGCCGGAGTTGGCCGAGGACATGGCCGAGGACAGGACCACCAGGTTGACGATGGTCGCGGCGGCGCCGAGGCCGGCCAGGGAGAACATGGCGATGAAGGGGCTGTGCCCGGCGGCGAACTGGGTCCACGGGGTGACGGACATCAGGATGATGAGGGCACCCACGTAGAAGAGCAGCACGCGGATGGGGATCGAGTTGATGGCCTTGGGCAGGTTCTTCTCCGGGTTCTTGGCCTCGGCGGCCGTGGTGCCCACCAGTTCGATCCCGACAAAGGCGAACACGGCAATCTGGAAGCCGGCCACGAAGCCCATGAACTCGTTCGGGAAGAAGCCGCCGTGGCTCCACAGGTTGGTGAAGCTGGCCGGTCCGGCGTCGGACTGGAAGCCGCTGAAGATCATGAACAGGCCCACCACGATCAATGCCGCAATGGCGATGATCTTGATCAGGGCGAACCAGAACTCGGTCTCACCGAAGGCCTTGACCGTGGCCAGGTTCAGGAGCAGCAGGATGGCCACGGTGGCCAGGCCCGGCACCCACAGAGGGAGGCCCGGCCAGAGTTCCTGGGAGTAGCCCGCGATCGCGATGACGTCCGCGATTCCGGTGACCACCCAGCAGAACCAGTAGGTCCAGCCGGTGAAGAAGCCGGCCCACGGGCCCAGCAGGTCCGCGGCGAAATCGCTGAAAGACTTGTAGTTCAGGTTGGACAGCAGCAGCTCGCCCATGGCCCGCATGACGAAGAACAGCATGAAGCCGATGATCATGTAGACGAAGATGACGGAGGGCCCGGCCGCCGAGATGGTCTTGCCCGAGCCCATGAACAGGCCGGTGCCGATGGCGCCGCCGATCGCGATGAGCTGGATGTGGCGATTGCTGAGCTGCCGTTCAAGGTGGGGTGAACCGGCAGCAGTGGAAGGTGGGCGCTGAATCGTCATGAGGAACTCCATCGTTCAGGTGGCACGGGGGGGGTGCCACGATGATTCGGGTTCCTCCCCGCTCTGTCGTGGACCTGAGAGTTTCCGCGCCCCCTGCTTGCACAGGGCCCGCTTGCACCTTCGGTGAGCCCGGTAGACCGGACTGCTTTCCAGAGTTGCCTCGCCGCGGCGGTACATGGGCCTGAGAGATTCCTGGGGAGGATTTGCTCCTACGGCGCCTGCTGAATGTACCGGCAGGACTCTCCCGCCGCAGATCATAAGCGTCTTCACTTGTCAGTGATGCGGCTCACACATTAGCGGAAAAGGGGGGCCCGCCGCAAGTGCGCCGCAATTGCGCAGCGGGAATTACAGGCCGAGGATGCTCCGCGCGATTTCATCGGCATCACGCAGGGTGCGCTGGCCGCTGGTGTACGCCGGGCCCTCTGCCGGCCGGGCTTCGGCGGCGATGGCGGTCCCCCACTGGGCGGCGGACAACTGCAGTCCGAGCACATAGATGCCTTCCGTCACCGAGCCGTTGGCGCCCACGGGCCGGTACGGGTGCGGCTCCACGTCCAGGCCCGAGGTCTGCACCGGGCTGCCCTCGGCCGTCATCATGACCTTGGCCCGGACCAGGCCGTCGGCGAGCAGCTGCCGAAGGATCGGCGAGACGTTGATGGCCACCCGGTTGGCCGGCGACATCGCCTCGATGAGGGTCCGGGCTTCCACGGGTGCGTCGTGGACCCACGGCGAGACCGCGCGGAACACCCCGGCACCCCGGTCCACGCTGAATTTGGGGTCCGGTCCCACGAAGCTCACGACGCCGGCCCTCGCCAGGGCGGCCAGCTGTGCCGAACGCAGCGCGGGCGGCCCGCTGGCCAGCCCCTCGACGAACGACTCGAACCAGCCACGCAGTTCGGCCACCCACGACTCATCGGTGATACCGCCGTCGGCCACTGCCGTCTTGAGAATCGCACGTCCGGTGTGCAGGGCACCGATGGCCATCTTGACAGGGTCCGCCTCGCCCAGCGCGGAGCGCCTGGCGTCGTCGTCCAGGTAGTCGACGACGGCGTCGTCGAGTTCCGCGCGGGAGCCGAACGAGCGCCCGGCCAGCGGTGCGGCCAGCCCGGGCAGGTTCAGCCGCCGGGACGCGACGACGTGCTTGTGCACAAGGCCGGCCACCACGGCTTCCCAGCTGCCGGCGGCGTGGGCATGCGGCCGCAGGGCATCGTCCAGGGCCGCGAGGAACTCCTCCGCGTCACTCACCGCGACGGGTTCCGAACGCGCCAGCGTGGCGTAATAGGCCCACAGGGCGTCACGGTGCAGGAGCGGCCAGAGGTCGTGGTCGAAGCCGGGCTGGATGCCCGCCGCCTTGAATCGCGCGACGGCGGACTCCGTCAGGTACCGCAGCGTGATGCTCCGGGCGTAGTACCCGTCCAGGCCCGCCTTGGCGCGGTACGGCGTGCCGCGCCGGGACGCGGCGACGATCCGCGGCTCCCGGCCGGAGGGACGGTATTCGAGCACCCCGCCGGCCTCGACGAACACGCCGCCGCGACCCTCGGTCAGCTGGCCCATGACGTCGAAGAAGTTCAGGCCCATGCCGCGCACCAAAACGGTTTCCTGGTCCGGCACCTGCTGCCAGTCGACGTCGGCCGGCGCGGCGGGCGGCACGTACAGCAGGCCGAGTTCCTCCGCGGCGTCCTTGAAGGCGCGCTGTTCGGGGTTCAGCCGGGATTCGATGTGGCCGAGCGCGAGGACGAGCGAATCGACGGCGAGGCTGCCGCCGTCGTCGAGTTCGACGTCGAACCCTCCTGCGGCGGGCCGGGCGGCCGTCGCGCTGCTTGCGTGGAAGGTGACCGTGACGCCGTCGGGCAGCCGCTCAAGCAGTTCCGCCAGCGTCCAGCGCAGGTAGCGCCCGTACAGTGCCCGACTGGGGAAGTTGTCCGACTCCAGGCCGGCCAGCTCGGCACGCTCCGCGTCGCTCAGCGCTGTGCCGTCTTGACCACCGCCGCCCTGCCCACCGCCGTCCTGCCGGCGGGCCGAGCGCCACTGGTCAAAGGAGCCGCCGGCCAGGGGCGGCGCGAGGCCGGGTTCTTCGGGGATCAGCGTGGGGTAGAAGGACTGCGTGTTCATCAGGTACAGCCGCGACTGGCCGGGCTGCCAGACGTGCCCGGGACCGGCCGGGAAGGGGTCCACGACGTCGATGTGCAGCGAGCGTCCGGGCGCGGCCGGAGCGTCCCCGGACCGGGCTGCGGCGGCGGCCCAGTTGGCGAGCAAGCGCTCCAGCACGCTGGTGCCGCGGGGGCCCGCCCCGATCAATGCCACACGGATGTTCTGCGATTTGCCCACGGTCAAGCCTAACTTCCTGTGACTTGCTTCCTGCTGGAGGGTGTTGCTTGGATGGATCGATGACCGCCACAGCAGCTGATCACACGCCACTGCCAGAGAACGACACTGCCAAGGAGTCCCACCCCGGCGACGCCAACACCGCCGCCCCGGAGCCCACGGATGAAAACGTGTGGCTCGAAGAAATCCACGGCGACGAGCCGCTGGCCTGGGTCCGCGAACAGAATGCCCGGACCGAGGACCTGCTCGAAGACGCGGGCTACGCCGCCCTCGAAGCGGGCATCCTGGAGGTCCTCGACTCCACGGACCGGATCGCCATGGTCAACAAGCGCGGCGATTTCTACTACAACTTCTGGAAGGACCGGGAGAACCCCAAAGGCCTCTGGCGCCGCACCACCTGGGAGAGCTACCTGAACGAGGAACCCGAATGGGATGTCCTCCTGGACGTGGATGCCCTCGCCGCCGCCGAGGGCGAGGAATGGGTCTTCCACGGCGCCGGCTTCCTGCGCCCCGCCGAGGGCGAACCGCACCGGCTCGCCATGATTTCGCTCTCCCCGGACGGCGGCGACGCCAACCGGCACCGGGAGTTCGACGTCGAGACGCGCACCTTCGTGGATCCGGCCGCCGGAGGCTTCGACATCCCCACGGCCAAGGGCCACACGAGCTGGCTCGACGCCGACACCCTGCTGGTGTCCAGCACCGCCGAGGACCTGCCCAAGACCAGCTCCTCCTACGCCCGCACGGCCGTGAAGCTGCGCCGCGGCGAGTCCCTGGCCCAGGCCGGGAGAATCTTCGAAATCCCCGAAGACCACATGCTGGCGATGGTCGCCCACGATCCCACGCCCGGGTTCGAGCGGACCTTCGCCGTGGACTACATCGACTTCTACAACCGCACCACCTGGCTGCTCCGCGATGGAGAATGGATCGCCATTGACGTCCCCACGGACGTCAACATCAGCGCGCACCGGGACTGGCTGCTGTTCCGCCCGCAACAGGACTGGGACGTGGACGGCACCGTATACCCGGCAGGCTCGCTGCTCGCCGCGGTGTTCGAGGGCCACTTGGCCGGCGGCCGCTCGTTCGTGGTGCTCTTCGAGCCGGACGAGTCCACCTCACTGCAGTCCTGGAGCTGGACCAGGGACTACCTGCTGCTGAACCTGCTGCGCGACGTCTCGTCCGAAATCCGGGTGCTCGATCCCTCAAGCGCGGACTCCTCCGGCGCTTGGGCGGCCACCGTGCTGGATGCCTGCCCGCCGCTGCACGATGTCAACGCCTACGCCGTGGACGATGAGGACGAGGCTGCCGGGGATGAGGCCGGCGGCAACGACTACTGGCTGGTCGCCACCGGGTTCACCACCCCCACCACCCTGACGCGGGGCACCCTGTCCCAGGGCGAAGTCACCTACACGCTCGATGCGGGGCGCGACGGCGGCGTGGCCAGCCGGCATGCGGTGGTGAAGTCGTCGCCGTCGTTCTTCAACGACTCCGCCTACGAGGTCCAGCAGCACTTCGCCGTCTCGGCCGATGGGACACGTGTTCCGTACTTCCAGGTGGCGTCAAAGGACCTGGTGCTGGACGGCCAGAATCCCACGCAGCTTTCGGGCTATGGCGGATTCGAGGTCGCCCGCACCCCGGCCTACAGCGGCACGGTGGGCCGGGCCTGGCTGGAACGCCGCACCGAGGACGCAGCCATCCAGGACAGCTCCGAGACCCACTCCCGCGGCGGCGTGTACGTGGTGGCGAACATCCGCGGCGGCGGCGAATACGGGCCGTCCTGGCACCGCGCCGCCCTGAAGGAAAAGCGGCACCGCGCCTTCGAGGACTTCGCGGCCGTGGCCCAGGACCTCATCTCCCGCGGCGTCACCAGCCGGCACCGGCTCGGCTGCGTGGGCGGCTCCAACGGCGGGCTCCTGGTGGGCAACATGCTGACCCAGTACCCGGAACTGTTCGGCGCCGTGTCCTGCGGCGTGCCCCTGCTGGACATGCGCCGCTACACCAGGCTGTCCGCCGGGGCCTCGTGGATTGCCGAATACGGCGACCCCGATGTGCCCGAGGAGTGGGAGTACATCCGTACTTTCTCGCCGTACCACCTGCTCCGGGACGGAGTGGAATACCCCGAAACGTTCATTTGGACGGCTACGTCGGACGACCGGGTGGGCCCCGTCCAGGCCCGCAAGATGGCCGCCCGCATGCAGGCCATGGGCATTCCGAACGTGTGGTTCCACGAGGCCCTCGAGGGCGGGCACGCCGGCGCCTCGGACAACCGGCAGGCGGCATCCCAGCAGGCCCGCAGCCAGCAGTTCCTGTGGCGGGCGCTGGCGGGGAAGTAATACTCCCCGTTTTGCGCTGCACGCCATGTTCTGCGTATCCTTGGTGGGCTAGCAATAGCGACTGGAGACGTGCCAGAGCGGCCGAATGGGCTTCACTGCTAATGAAGTGTGGGGCACAACTCCACCGGGGGTTCAAATCCCCCCGTCTCCGCGATTTGGTCCCGGTTTTCGAACCGGGACCATTTGCGTTTAAGCCCGGCCCCGGGCCGGGTTCCGGGCAACGCAAACGGCCCCGCTCCCAGGATCCTGGGCGCGGGGCCGTTTCCGGTTTTCAGCCTAAGAAGAGGCCGGCTGTCAGGCCTTCGGCAGCTGCGGGTCCACGCCGTACTTCTCGGCGAGCTTGGTCAGGACCGCATGCGCGCCCTGCAGGCTCACGGACGTCGCGAAGACGGTGTCGTCAACGTTGAGGACCTCGCCCTTGAGCGTGCCCCACAGTGGGTTGGCCATGAACTTTTCCTTCTGGGCGCGGGACTTTTCGCCTTCTGCCGTGTCCTGGCCGAACGCGGACGTAACGATGAGGCCTGCCTCGGCAGCCGAGAGCTGCTCCTGGGACAGCGGCACGAAGATTTTCTCCGCGGAATCCGGCTGGCCGGCCGGGCGCGGGATGCCGGCGTCGACCATGATCTCGCCGAAGAAGGACTTGCTGGAGTAGAGGCGGGCCGTGTCCTCGCCATTGAAGCGGACGTAGGAGTACGTCAGGCCCGGGTTCTTGGCGAGGATCGCGCTGCCGACCTTCTTTGCGCGTTCCTGGTAGGCCTGAATGATCTGTTCGGCCTTGTCCTTCTTGCCGAGTGCGTCACCCAGCATCACGATGTTCTGCTTCCACGTCGGTCCGGTCGAGACAGACATGATCGTGGGGGCGATCTTCGCAAGCTGAGGGTAGAGGGCCTCATGGCGGACCTTCGCCGAGACGATCAGGTCCGGCTGCGCCGCGAGGATCTTGTCGAGGCTCGGCTCAGCAAGGGAGCCGACGTTCGCGGCATCCTTTGTCTGGGCGCTGACGTCCCCGAGGTAGGACGGGAACTCGGTGTCACCCTTGCGGTAGATCACGTATCCCGCAACGTCAGCACCGAGCGCGAGGGCCGCGTCCGTGTAGCTGGGGTCGAGCGTCACAATGCGCTTCGGCGCGGTCTTGATTTCCGTGCTCCCGAACACGTGCTGGATGGTCTTGGGGAACTGGGCGTCGACGTTGCTCGCGGCAGAAGACGCCGCTGCGGACGGCGCTGCGGTGCTCTGCCCGCCACACGCTGTGAGCGCAATGAGGCTGGCAGCAGCCGCAGCGGCCACCACGGTTCGGGTGATTCGGAGACGGGTCATGGGTGTCCTCCAGGAAGATGCGAATGTCGGTGTGGGCCGCTTCGGGCCAAATCGAGGGAGTGAGGCAAGCCTTGCCTCACTGCTGCCGTAGACTGTACCGGACGTATTCGAAATACGCACAACTTGTCTGACGTAATTAGGTACCAAGGGGAATTTCGTGTCTGTCCAACTGTCTGCACTGCGGACACCTGGCACCCGCAGTACGCCCGCGCTCGGGCTCGCCATGGGCGTTCTCGTGGTCATTGCTTCCCTGGCGTTGAGCCTCGCGTTCGGAGGCCGCCCCACAAGTTTCGAAGAGCTGGTCCATGCAGTTTTCGCCCCCGACGGATCGGTGGCCGACATCGCCATCCGTGAGCTCCGGTGGCCGCGTACGCTCAATGCACTCGCTGTCGGCACCTGCGTGGGGGTGGCCGGTTGCCTGGCCCAGGGCCAAACCCGCAACCCCATCGCGGACCCCGGCCTGCTCGGCATTTATCCGGGCGCTGCCCTCGCGATCGTTGCCGGGTCGCTGCTCCCGGGCGCTGCCGGAATGAGTACCTACGCCCAGGCCGGATTCGCGTTTGCCGGAGCCGTGACCGCCTGCGCCCTGGTCATCGCCGTCGGATCAGCGACGCGCCACGGCGCAACCCCGCTCACGCTCGTCCTCGCGGGAGCCGCCGTCTCGGCGCTTGCCGGCGGCGTTGTGTCGCTCATCGTCCTCAGCAGTGACGCGGCGCTGGACACTCTCCGTTTCTGGCAAATGGGATCGGTGGCGGCCCGCGGCGCCCTGCTTCCGCAGCTCGTTCCGCTCATCATCGTTGGCCTCGTCCTCGCCGTGGCCAACATCGGCCCGCTCAACGCCCTCGCTCTCGGCGACGACACCGCCCGCTCGCTCGGCGTCTCGGTGGCCCGGGCACGAATCCTCGGTCTCGCGGCACTCGCCGTCCTCGCGGCGGCTTCCGTAACCCTCGCGGGACCCCTCGCGTTCGCGGGCCTCCTCGTGCCGCACGCGGTCCGCGGCCTCGTCGGTGCAGACTACCGCTGGCAGATCCCCGGGAGCGCGCTATTCGGGGCCTCGCTCCTTCTCCTCACCGACACCGCCGGGCGGGTCATCGCACGCCCGGGCGAACTGCCGGTCGGCGTCGTCCTCGCCGTCGTCGGCGCGCCGTTCTTCATCTATCTCGCCCGACGCCGCCGGCTGGTGACCCTGTGAGCGGGGCGCCCGGACTCCTCGCTCCGGGGTCCCGCGTGATCCGCGTGCGGACGGCGTCCCTCGTGCTCCTGCCGCGCATCGCATGGCTCAGCCTCGCGGCGCTGGTGCTCCTGCTTGCAGCCGTTGCGGGTCATCTCATGCTGGCCGGAAGGCCCGTCCAGCTTTCACAGGTGCTCGCCGCCTTCATGGACGATCCCGCGCTTCCCCGGGCCGTCAGGCTGACCGTGCTCGAATTCCGGCTCCCCCGCACCATCGCGGGAGCCGTCGCCGGGGCATGTCTCGCCGTCGCAGGCGGCCTCACCCAAACGATCGCCCGCAATCCCCTCGCGACGCCCGAGGTCCTCGGAGTGACCGCTGGCGCATCGACCGGCGCGGTCGCGGTCCTCGTGCTGGCCGGGGCAGGGCACGGCGGTGCCAGCGGCTTGGCGGCCGCAGTCGGCATGCCCGTCGCGTCTGCGGTGGGGGCCCTCGGCACCGGAACCGCGGTGTTCCTGCTCACCTACCGGCGCGCCCAGCAGGGCTTCGACAGCATGCGCCTCGTGCTCGTCGGCCTCGGTGCCGCTGGCCTCGCGTCCAGCACCACCATTTGGCTCCTCACCCTGGGGGACGTGACAAATGCCTCCCAGGCGATCACCTGGATGATGGGCTCGCTCAACGGCAAGGACTGGGGAGCCGTAGTGCCTGCACTCCTCGCATCGGTGCCGCTCCTCGCAGTGGCCGGGGCATGCGGCCGTTGGCTCCTCATCAGCGCGTTCGACGACGACACCGCCCGCAGCCTCGGCCTCCCGCTGGGGCGGAGCCGGCCGTTGCTCCTGGTGCTCGCTGTTCTCCTTGCGGCCGTGGGAACCGTACTCGCCGGGCCCGTTGCCTTCGTCGCGCTCCTGTGCCCGCTCGCGGCGCGCTTCGCGGGGCGGACAGTCGTTCCCTCACTCGGGCTCACCGCCCTGCTCGGCGCCGCCTTCGTGGTGCTGAGCGACCTCATAGCCGGGTTCTTGCTGCCGCATGCCCTTCCCGTCGGCGTCTTCACCACCGTGCTCGGCGCCCCTGTCCTTATTGCCCTTGTGTTCCGCAGCCAGAAGAGGACCATATGACCACCGCGACCCAGCCCGCACCAAGGGACGACACCGCCCTCCTCTCCGCGCATGGCCTCACCCTGGGCTTTGACGGGCGGACCGTGGTGCCATCGCTGGACGTCGCGTTTGCCCGCGGTACCGTGACGTCGGTCATCGGACCCAACGGATGCGGGAAGTCCACTCTGCTGCGCGGCCTCGGGCGCCTGCTGCGCCCCCAGGCGGGGCGTGTAGCGCTCGACGGCGGCGACCTCGCCGGCATGTCTTCACGGGCCACAGCGCAAAGAATGAGCATCCTCCCGCAGACGCCCCACGCCCCGAGTGGCCTGACCGTGGGTGAACTCGTGGCGCGCGGGCGCCATCCGCGGCAGCGCTGGTACCAGCAGTTCTCCCACTCCGATGAGGGGGCGATCGCGGACGCGCTCGCGGCGACGGACATCGCCGACCTCGCAGCCACTCCGCTCGAGGACCTTTCCGGCGGGCAGCGCCAGCGGGCATGGATCTCGATGATCCTCGCCCAGGAAACCGAACTCATGCTCCTCGACGAACCGACCACCTACCTTGACCTCGCCCACCAGGTGGACGTCCTCGAGCTCGTGCGGCGGCTCAACCAGGACATGGGGCGCACCGTCGTCATGGTGCTGCACGACATCTCCCTCGCGGCGCGGTACTCGGACGTGATCATCGCGATGCGGGATGGCCGGATCGTTGCCGAGGGCCCGCCGTCGGACGTCATCACGCCGGAACTCCTCTGGGAGGTCTTCGGGCTCAGGGCCGAGGTCATCCAGGAGCCCACCGAGGGCCGTCCGCATGTGGTGCCGCTCGGCGCGGGCAGCGTCAAAAGTGCCGCAGCTCCGGGCATGCGTGCCGGCCTGCAGGTCATGAGTGAGGCAGACGCATGACCGGCCCGCTCCGAGCCCCGGCGCGCGGCCTGACCGTACAGTCAACCAAGCCATTCCCGCTGTCGGTGACCGCGATCCGCGATCTGGGCCCGCGCCTGCGCCGCGTCACGTTCGGGGGCACGAGCCTGCTTGGTTTCGGGATTTACAACGGTGCCACCTGGGACTTGCGGATCAAGATCGTGATCCCTTCGCCGGGACGGTCCCTTCCCCGAGCCAAAGCATTTGAATGCCGCGACGCCGAGGACCCCGGCCGCTCGTGGCGGCAGGCGTGGCTGCGCCTGCCCGAGGCCGAGCGCGGCGAACTGCGCAGCTACACCGTGCGGGAGGCCCGCCTCGACGAAGCATACCCGGAGATCGACGTCGACTTCGTCCTGCACCCGGACGGCCCACAAGGCCCCGCGGCCCGCTGGGCCCGGGGCATCAGGATCGGCGAACCGGCGCTCGTCATCGGTCCAAGCGCCTCGGCGGGCCAGTGCGCCGGGATCGAGTTCGCGCCGGGCCGGGCGCGGCACGTGCTCCTGGCGGGGGACGAGACTGCGCTGCCCGCGATCGCGGGAATCCTCCGCGACCTGCCCTCCGGGCTCATGGCAGAGGCCATCATCGAGATTCCCGACGCCGGCATGATTCAGGACCTCCCGACGCAGGCGGCGGCGCAGGTGACGTGGCTTGAGCGCCGGGGACACACCCATGGCGAATTGCTCGCCGATGCGGTGCGCCGCGCCGTCCCGGCCCCGCTGTGCGCGCCCGGCCCCGCCGTCGTCGACCGTGTGGTCGCAGCAGCGGAGCCGCTCGACGTCGGTCCCGAGCGGGTGCTCGTGTGGGACACGCCCCAGTACCGGCGGCTATTCGGCCAGGGGGCCGGGCGCGCAGAGCGAGGCGCCGCGCCGTTCTATGCCTGGATCGCCGGTGAGTCGACACTCGTGACGGGCCTGCGGCGCTATCTGGTCCGCGAGTGCGGAATCGACCGCGAGCAAGTCGCATTCATGGGCTACTGGAAGCAAGGCACGGCGCAGCGCTGATGTGCGGGTGGGGGCGCTCAGCCGCCCACGTGGATGACACGCGGTGCCGGGTGCATGAGGAAGTCCCGGTGGCTGATGTTGTACGCGTACGCGCCGGCCATCCCGAACACCACCAGGTCCCCGACCGCGAGCGACTCGACGGACACCTCGCGCGCGAGGACGTCCTTAGGCGTGCACAGCTGTCCGACGAACGTCACCGGTACGCCGGCGACCTCAGTGTCCTCCCGGCCGGCGTCGAGCGGCACGACGGCGAGCGGCTGGCTATGGCCCTTCGCAGCGGGCGTCCGCAAGTGGTGTGTGCCGCCGGCGCACACCGCGAACCAGCTCCCGTGGCTGCGTTTGAGATCGAGGACGCGCGTGGCGTACCACCCGGAGTAGGCGCTCACGGCCCGGCCGGGCTCGATGCGCACCCGCACGGGGGCATGGCGTGCGACGACGTCGGCCATGCACCGGCCGTAGTCGTCCCAGTCGAAGGCCTCGTCCGGGCGTGCGTAGTCGACCGACATGCCGCCGCCCACGTTGACCTCCTCGAGCGGCATGCCGTGGCGGTCGGCGAAATCGCGCGCCCAGCGCAGGATGCTCTCAGCCATTTCGGCGCACTGGCCGGGACCTAGTCCGCTCGCGAGATGCGCATGGATCCCCACGAAACGGATGGCGTCCAGCTGCGGCAGGCTGGCCGCTGCGTCGTCGGCCGTGTCCGGGTCCATGCCGAAGGGACTGGGGGTGCCGCCCATCATCAGGGCCGCCCCGGCGGCGGCACCGCTTGCCCCGGCAGCTCCGGCGCCGTCCCCTTCCGCGTCGTCGAGCGGGAGGTTGCAGCGCAGGAGCACCGAGGCGACCACGCCGCGCTCACTGGCGAAGCGCTGGAGCCGGTGCAGCTCGCGCGGGCTCTCGACATGGAAGCGGTCGACGCCGGCCTCGAGCGCCGCAACGAGCTCTTCATCCGTTTTGCCCGGGCCGCCGAACGCGAGCGGCACGTCCGGCAGGAGCCTGCGCACGTGGGCGAGCTCGCCGCCGCTCGCGACCTCCAGAGCATCCACGTGCCTCGCAATGACCTCAAGGAGGCCGGCGTCGGGATTGGCCTTGACCGCGTGCAGCAGGCTCAGCCCCGGTCCGGCCTGCGCAAGCCCCGCCTGGATCGTGCCGAGGTGCTTGGCCAGGTGGCCGACGTCGTACACGTATGCCGGCAAGGTGCCCGCGGCGGCCGCGCTGTGCACGGCGTCCAACACTGCCTGGGTGACGGGGACGGATGGGGAAAGGGCAGTGGTGCTCATCGTGCTTCCTCCGGAAGGGCGGTACCAAATGGATTGGGGAACGGGACGTAGCCGGCATGCCGGTCGGCAGCGCGCTGCCAGCGGATCAGCATGTTCGTCTTTGCAGGGAGCGGCACGCCCGCGAGAAGCGCACGGAGCCTCGCGGGACGGCCCAGCTCCTCGCTCACGCGCTCGATAACGTCACCCAGCCGGGCCCAGAGCGCGTCCTCAAATCCGGGATCCTCCAGTACGAGGTCGGCGAGCGCGCCCGCGACCTCCGCGAGGTTGTTCACGAACAGGCAGTAGGCGATCCGGTTCCAGCCGCGCTCTTCGTCATATGCGGCGCCGCGCGCCACTTCCTCCGGCAGGGCGGCCAGGGTGTCCACGTGCCGGGACTCGATGAGCTTGGTGCCCTCAAGGTCCCGCGCGAGGACCGTGCGCGGCAGGCCGTCCGGTCCGAGCACGGCGAGCACGTTCTGCAAGTGCGGTTCCAGGACGATCCCGTGCCCGCCCCACAAACGCAGCACAGACGGCACCAGCAGGCCGACATACCGCTCCCACCAGTCCCTCGCCCAGTCGGAACGGGCTGTGCAGGAACCGTCCGGGGCAAGGTCGGCCAGGCGCGTGGGGGTCCCGGCGGGATCCGGGGATGCCACCAAGCTGCCCAGCAAATGCACGCGGGAGCTGCCTCCCGCCGCACTCCGCAGCCCGCTCCGCACGATGGTACCGAAGCCTTCGAGGACGGCAAGGCGCTGCTCGTCGGTGCCGAGGTGCCCGGGGAGCTGCACACTGCGTGCGGCAGGCTCCAGGAGGAGGTCGAAGCCAGGGCTGGCGGCCCGGACCACGTCCAGGGTGTCGGCGAGCAGGCCTGTGAGAGCCACTGCGCCGGAGAGCTCATAGGCGGCGTTCTTGCGCAGGCAGTTCGTGAGGCGCACGTTGAGGCTCGTCTTGAGGAAGACGTCCGTTTCCGGCTGATAGAGGGTACGGACGCTGGCTGTTGGGTGGAAGGGCAGGCCGATCTCGCCCAGGTCCACAATGACCCCCTCGGCGAGCGCCTGCGCAATCACGGGACCGGTTTCCGGGTCCGCGGAGAGCAGTTCGAACTGCCAGGGGTGGACCGGGACCGCCCGGTGGCCCGCCGGAACGGCATTCCCGGCGAGCAATTCCTGGGTCATCGCGTGCTCGTCGAAGCTTCCCTCTTCCGCGTGCTCGAGGACGAAGGAATCCGGGACGGCAAGCCACCGGAGGCGGAAGGCGGTGCGGGTTTCAGGGGAGAACCGACGCCACTGGGCAAGGTCGCCCGAGCGCCACTTCGGCGAGGGGTGACGGGGGTGCCCTTCGATCAGGGCCTGCTCGGAGTCGAGGAATTCGGCTGCGCTGGGGCCGGCATCGCGGGCGGGTTCCAGCGGCCGCCACTGGAGGATGTCGGCAAGTGAGTCCCGGCTTGCCCGGACCTGCCCGCTGAACTCGGGATTGGGGACCCCGGTGCGTGCCGTCAGCTCGTCGGTGGTGAGCGCGGCCAGTTCCTCGAGGCCGATCACGGCCCAGGTTCCGTCGGAGAAGAGTTCCACCGGGCCTTCGAAGCGGTGCATGGCCACGGTGGAGACGCGGGCCGTACGGGCACGCAAGTGGACGCTGATGTGGGCGAGATGGATCTCGAGGTAACCGTCGTTGAGGATCATTTGGCCGTCCGGGCCTGCCACTTCGCGGACGAGGCAGCCGAGGAGGGTATGGGCGGAGGCCAGTTCGGCATCCGTGTGGACGCGGAATGGGCTGAAGACTGCAGTGCTCACGTGAGGCTCCGATCAGGAACTGGGACAGGGATGGAGAAAGAAGGGAGTTGCTGGGGTGTGGTCATGCGGCGCGCGGTGCAGGCCAGGACGGCGCCCGCGGCGAGGGGTATCACCAGCGGGGCTGCGGGGCCAAGAGCCGCCGGTGCAAGGGTGGCCAAGGCCGAGGCCGTACCGCCGGCCAGAACGGCCCCCGATTTGGAGCTCGCCTCGACCCGGCCGAACAAGGCCCCGGGGGTATGGAAGGGTGCAGCTTCCGCCGCAAGCAGGGACAGCGCCGGAAGGCCCAGCGCAAGGGCCACGCCGAGAAGCAGCCGCCCGGCCAGGAGCCAGGCAAGGGATCCCGGCCCCGGGACGAAGACTGGAACCAGATGTACGACGGCGGACGCCGCCGCTGCCGCGTAGGCAATCGTGAGACCGACGCGCGGCTGGCCCCGCAGTGCGCGCAGGACCACAGCGGCGAAAGCGAGGTATATGACGTGCGGGGCCGCGAACAGGAGTCCGGGCGCCCACGTCGGAAGCCACGGTGCCACGAGGTGCATTAAGGGCACGAAGTAGGGGTACGTCGATACCGTCACGAGCACGAACCCTGCCTCCGCCGTGCACAGGCCGGCGAGGGTGACGGCGGCACGCCGGGGAGCGCCGTCGTCGTCCGTTGCCTCCGGCTCCGTGCGGCGGGTGGGCCGGACGCGGTCGACCCGCCCAAGGGCCGGCATGCGGAGCATGCACAGCGCCGCGACGAGCGGCAGGAGGGCCGCGAGTCCGTACATCTGCCGGATGTCGAGGACGCCTGCGAGCAGGCCCGCGAGGACCGGGGCCGCGACGAGGGCCGTCCGCGCCGAGCCTTGCATGAGGGCGAGCCCGCGGGAAAGTGGCTCTCCGGAGAGGCCCGAGGCGAGATAGGCGGTGCTCGCCGAGTACGTCCCGCCGAGCACACCTTGGGTGACGAGGGCGACGACGAGCGTCGGCAGGTCCTGCGCCACAGCGGCGAGAGCAAACGCAAGCGCGAGGCCGATCTGGGCCCGTATCAGGAGCGGCTTGGGACCGAAGCGGTCGGCAAGCCTGCCCCACACACCCGCCGACAGTGCGGTGAAGAGCGTCGGGAGGACGTAGAGGACGCCGGCCCAGCGGGCCGAAGGGTCGCCCAGTTGCGGGAGCAGCACGCCGAGGTACGGGGGCAGGCCGAGGGCTGCGAACGCCGACGCGCAGTGGGCGCCGGCGATCCCGAGCACGTGGCGGCGGTAAAGGGTGCTCACGTGCGGACCGCCCCGTTGTCAGGTACGGCCACGTGGTCCGGAACGGCTTCCCGGCCTGGAACGGCCAGGTAGTTGGGTCCCGTGCGGAGGTAGAACTTGTTGATGTCCGCGCACCCGATCCGTTCCTTGGGCAGCAGCGTCCCCGCCGTGAGCATGCCCTTGACCGGCAGGCGCTCCGCGTCGAGGATGCGCGTCCGGAGGAGGTCCGCGGCGGCCAGGGACCCGGCATCGTGCGGGTCGGTCCAGCGTGCGCAGGCCTCCTCGAGGCGGGTCCGGGCGCGCCTGAACATTGCTGCCCGCGCGGCGTCGTCGTCGCCCGCTGCCTCGACGACGAGCGCCGCGGTGCACAAGTGCAGGGTGATCGTGGTGAACATGTCCGCGAGCTCGGCCGGGTCCTGGGCAGCGATGCGGGCATCGCTGAAGTCCCCGGCCCGCACAGGACGGCCCAGTGCCTTGGACGCCCGCGAACAATCGATGCGCGCGCTGTCGTTGTCCTTATAAACCAAGCGCAGACCGTCCGGCCCCTGTGCCACCGTGATGTTCTGCTGATGCGCTTCAAGCGCGATCCCGTAGCGCAGCCACAGCGCCACATGCCAGTCCAGGAGCAACTCCGTGTAGGCGTCGAGCCATTCCCCGGCGCTCTGGCCGGCCTCGGCGGCCAGTTCGTGCAGGACCCGCCGGCCCGGTTCGCCGGAGGCCGGTGCCAGGATGGCGGCTACGGGGGCGAGGATGTCCCCGGCCACGGCAGGCGGGTAGTCCCGGACGAGCACCGCGTGCACTTCGCTGCCGCTGTCGGCCCACCGCGACTCGTCCGCGAGGAGGATGCGGCGCGCCAGCCGGGGCTCGCGGTCCAGAATCTCGGTGAGAATGCCCTGCATGATTTCCCCGCCGGCGAGGGTCCCGGGCTTGATGGTCCGACGGTTGCGGCGCCCGAGCGATGCCGTTGGCAGCGGCAGTTTGAGATGGGTTGCCGGGTCATCGACGAGGGCGACCGTGCGGGTCGAAAGTGTTGGCACCACGAGCGGACCGGGATGCCCGACGGCGGTGACCTCGCCACGGGCGACGGTCAGCGGGTGCACGGGCAGCGCCACGAGGTCTTTTGCTGCCTGCTCGGAGGCCCCGAGCTCGGCCGGCGAGGGCCACCAGGCAGGAAGGCTGTCGCCGAGTGCCGCCGAGAAGTTCACCTCGCTTCGAGGCACGAGCGTCCAGGCGAGGCGGAATTCCGGCCGGAACTCGGGCGCGTAGGAACGGACCTCGTCATCGCTGAGACCCCAGCGGCAACGGCCGGTCGGGTGCACCGGGTGGTCGCGAAGGGCGGCCGCGGCCTCGTGCCGGAGGAGCCCCGCGAAGCCGCGCAGCCCGCCGTCGTCCGCGGAACCCCCGTTCGCCCGGGCGGCGGAATTGTCCTTGGCCAAGGGCGCGCATTCGGTCTCGTGGAGCACCACGACGTCGGCGCTCTGGCGGCATTCCTCGGCGAAGTCCGCCCATCCGGCCTCGGCCTCGGCGTCGTCGCGCGGCGCGAGCGCTGCGAGGACGGCGTCGAGCGTTTCGGCGGCTGTTACGGTACCGGCGGCGTCCTCAACGGCGTCTTCAACAAGGATGTAAGGCTCCGCGAGGCGGTGCTCGGCGAGGAAGCCGTCGGGCCGGACGGGAAGGTGCAGGATGCGGCCGCCGGGCAGCGGCGCGCTCCACCACTGCCCGTCGTGACGGGCGTCTTTCGCTTCGTGTCCGGACCGGCCGGCCGACTGGATGCCGAGGTGGTCTTCACGCAGGAGGGCATCGACCACCCGGCAGAGCAAGGCTGCAACAGCCCCCATGGCGGCGGGGGCCGAGTGGGGACGGGCAGGGGCGGAAAGGGCAGGGGCGACGGCGCTCATGCCCGGACTTCCCAGCTGTTGCCTGCGATGAAGCGCTCAACGGCGTCGTCCACCGCTGCGGTCCGGGGGCCGATCGCGTGAACCACCGAAAGGTAATCCCGGTTGGTGCCGTGGAGCGGGGCCGTGACGCCGGGGCTGCGCAGACGCCGATGCTGGAGCCGGACCCCGTGCGGGAGCTCGTCGTGCCCTTCGTCGGGTGCAGCGAGCAGCGTTCCGGCACGGTCCGCAGTCACGTAGCGGAGGTGTGCGCTGCGGTCGATGGCGGCCGCATCGGGAAGGCCTTGCGGGAGTGCCTCGCCCATGTGGATGCGGATGACTTGTTCGAACAGGTCCACACCAAGCAGTTCCGAATAGATGAGGTCCATGGTGTCGCCGATGAGACGGTAGTTGACTTCGATGATGCGCGCCCGGTCCCCCTGCAGGACGAACTCCGTGTGGCACGCACCGAAGCCAACGCCGAGGGCCGCGAGCTGGTCGAGGAGGTGCCGCACGACCGTGTCCGGAAGCCCGGGCTCCCAGTCGCGGCGCGACTCCGTGAAGAACGGGGGCACGCCGAGCGAGGTGTGCCACGAACCGAGGACATGCAGGGACTGGCCGTCACCGAGCGTCTCGAAGGTGTGGAGCCCGCCCGCGAGGTACTCCTCGACGACGAGGGTGGTGTCCGGGCGGCGCGACCGGATGTCGGCGGCCGTGGCCACGAGGCCGGCGAGGTCCTCGACAAGGAGCACGTCTTCACTTGCGACGCCTTCCCGGGGCTTGACGACGGCGGGGAACGGCATGTGTGCGGCTACCGCCCCGATGTCGTCCCCGGGGGCCACCTGGACTGAAGCGACCGTGTCGAGACCCGCGTCCGCGAGGGTCCGGCGCATGAGGAACTTGTTCTTGCAGCGCAGCGCCGCACGCCATTCCTTGGCCGGGAGGCCAAGCAGCTCGGCCGCGAGCGATGTGGCCGACTGGAGATGGTCGCTGTTGCTCAGGAGCCCCGTGGGCAGCCCGAAACGGGGCTGCAGCCCAAGGACCGTTGCCGCGACGGCGCCCGGGTCGCGCACATCGGCATGTTCGACGGCGGCCGGCGGGAAGGGCACGTCCGCGTAGGCAGCACGGTGCGCCTCAGGTTCGTCGGTGAGGACCACGACGTCGAGGCCGAGTTGGGCCGCCGCGGGCAGGAAGCCGCGGGTGACGGCGTCGGTCGGGTTGAGGGCAGTCAGGTAGAGGCACACAGAGGGCTCCGTCGGGGCAGGATTGGGTGTTAGGCAAGGCTTAGCTAAGTTGCATCAGGACCGCGCCGTCAAGCCGGAGGGAGTGTGTCGTTCGCCACGTCAGTTCAATTTGCACATAAAAACGTGCTGTATTACAAATTGACTTCGTATCGTCCGTTCGAGCGGCCCCTGGAGGCACCATGTCCCGTCCCCACACGCTCGCTCGACGGTTCGCCAAGCCCGGCGCGGTCGGGCTCTACTGCTCGGTACCGGCACCCACCCTCGTCGACATGATCGGCCACGCCGGCTTCGATTTCGTCATCCTCGACACCGAGCACTCACTCGTAGGGGACGCCGAGCTCGCCGCACTGCTGCGGGCCGCCCAAGCGTCGGGCCTCGACGCCCTCGTCCGGGTACCCGAAAGCGATCCAGGGTCGATCCTCCGTGCGCTCGACGCCGGCGCGACTGGTGTTGTGGTGCCGCACGTCCGGTGCCGAGCCGACGTCGACGCAGCACTCCGCGCGGCCCGCTACTTCCCGGACGGCATGCGGTCCCTCGGCGGCGGAAGGGCATCGAACTACGGCGTGGGCGACCCGCGCGAGGTCATTCGTCGCGCCAACGCCGAGGTGGTGGTGGCGGTGCTCATCGAGGACCGCGAAGGCGTCGACGCGATCGACGAAATCCTCGCAGGCGGCGGAATTAACCTCGTCCTGCCTGGCCCCGGCGACTTGTCGCAGTCCTACGGTGTTCCGTGGGAGACGCGGCACCCGCTGGTCCGCGGAGCCGTCGAAGCGATCCACGAGGCCTGTCTGCGCCACTCCACCCCGTTTGCCCCCATGACCACCAACCCCGAGGCCCACGCACGCTGGCGTGCCGCCGGGGCGACGTCATTCGTTCTCGGCGACGCCCAGGATCTGGCGGCTCGCGTGATCCGGGAGCAGTACGCCTTGGCCGGGTCCGGTAGCGACAAGGAATAGCTGACAGATTCCTTGTGGATTCTTGGGGCCGACTTCTTGGTTAGCCAGCTTGCGCCAGGGCCAGCGAGCCAAGAAGCTGCGGCTTGCCCGTCCCGCTCACCCTCGGAGGAAGTAGTCCGGAGCTCACCGACGCCGGACATCCGCTCCGGCGGATCGCCCCCGGCTGACCTCGGCACCGGCATGCCGCTGGAGGGTGAGGCTGTCCACGGTGCTGACCAGCATCATGGCCGCCATGGCCAGGAACGCGCCTTTGTAGGGTTCCACCGGGCCGCTGCCGAACACCGGTGCCATGTCGAAAATGCGCAGGAACAGGGCGCCCACGGCGATGCCCGCACCGGCAGCAAGCTGGACCAGCGTTGCCGACACGGCATTTGCGGAGGGCAGTTGCTCCGGGACGATGTCCGCGTACTGCACCGAGGCGTACGCGGAGAAGCCGATGGAACGAAAAACACCGCTCAGCACCAGGAGGCCGAAAATGAGCGGTTCCGGCGTTTGGGCGTCCAGAAACGCGCAGGCAGCAAAGGTGGCCGCCGAGGCCAGCGAGGCGAACACCAGCACGGGTTTGAAGCCGAAGCGCCTGATGATGGGCGTGGTGGCGGGCTTGATGCCGATGTTGCCGATGAAAACGGCGGCCACCATGGCCCCGGCTTTCAAGGGGTCCCAGCCGAAGCCGTCCTGGAACATCAGCGGCAGCAGGAAGGGCACCGAGCTGATGGTCAGCCGGTAGATGAATCCGCCGGTGGACGTGGCCCGGAACGTCCTCGCGGCAAAGACGTCCAGCCGGAACAGCGGTGCCCTGGCTTTGAGCATCCACCAGGCGGCTCCTGCCAGCGAGAGCACGCCGGCACCGACAATGGCGGCGGCCAAAAGCCCCGCGCCGTGCCCGCCCACCGTCTCCAGCCCCACGACGAGCGCACCAACACCCAGGGTCGTGAGGACAAGGCCAACCCAGTCAAGGCTGCGATGGCGGTCCCCTGCCGTCCGCGGGACGATCCGCAACGCCGCGATGAAGGCTGCGATGCCCAGCGGGAGGTTGATCAGGAAGATCCAGTGCCACGACAAGTAGGCGGTGATGGCGCCGCCCACCAGCGGAGCCAGGACCGGGGCCATCAGTCCCGGCCACACGAGGTACGCGGTGGCACGCAGCAGGTCCGCCTTGGGAGTTCCACGCAGAACCAGGAGCGTCCCGACGGGAACCATCATGGCCCCGCCCGCACCTTGGGCCACGCGGCTGAGGGTGAGCATCGTCAGGTCCTGGCTCACGGCGCACAGCAGCGAGGCCGCCGTGAACAAGGCGATGGCCAGGCAGAAAACGCGGCGTGCTCCCAGCCTTTCGGCGAGCCAGCTGCTGAACGGGATGCCAACGGCCACGGTCACCAGGTACGCGGTCATGGTGATGTTGACGTCCGCAGGAGCCACCTGGAAGTCCGCAGCAATGCTCGGGATGGCCGTGGTCAGGACGGTTCCGTCCAGGAACTCCATGAAGAACGTCGCCGCCACAAGCAGCGCCAGCCGTGGTTGCCACGGCGCAGCGTCCGCCTTGACGTCGGTATTGCCCGGCATGCCCCTCCTATCCCGCCTGCGCGAGGGCCAACGGCAGCACAGCGGCGGCACCGGACTGCCGCAGCGCGCGGCCGGCGATGGTCAGGGTCCAGCGGCTGTCCACGAGGTCATCGACCAGCAGGATGCTCTGCCCCTGGAAATCCGCAAGCGCGTCGTTCAGTTCCGGTCCAACAACCAGCCTGTCCCATACTCCGGCCAGCCGGTAGGCGCTGTTGCCGCCGCGGCCGCCGGTGGGGCCGCCGTGCTGAAGCTGCAATTGCCCAACGTACGGCATCCGGCCGATGCCGGCGATTCCCTGGGCCAGCGATTCCACCAGGCGGGGCTTGCCACGCGAGGGAAGACTCACGACGGCGGCGGGCCGCCCGCCGCCGCTCCACGGTGTGGTGCGACCATCGGCCCCGGACCATTCCCGCAGCACCTGAACGCAGGCCTGGAGCATGCCGGGATCCACCTCGCGGTCCGGCGCCCCGGCGGCAAACAGCTCGCGAAGGGCACCGCCCCAGCCAAGGTCCGTCAGCCGGGCCAGGACACGGCCCTCGAAGATGCTTTCGTCCGCTTTGATCTTGCCCTTGACCCCAACACCCAGGCGGTCCATGCCGCTGGGCCACTGGAGCCGCGGTTCCAGTGCAATGCCGGCGCGGCGGAGCGTCTGCCCGGCAGACTCGGCAGCGGCCGCCGCAACATCAGTGGGGAACCAGCGGCCGGCGCAGTTGTCGCAGCGTCCGCAAGCGGCTGCGGTCTCGTCATCCAGGACGGAGGTGATGTACTCCATCCGGCAGCCTGCCGTGTCCTGGTAGATGACCATGGAATCTTGCTCGTCGACGCGGGCCTCCGCAATCCGGGCGTAGCGTTCGGCATCGTAAATCCAAGGGCGGCCTGTGGAACGCCAGCCGCCTCCGACCCTTTCCACAGCACCGTCCACGGCAAGGACCTTCAGGAGTAGTTCAAGCGGTGTCCTTCGCAGATCCACCCGGGCCTCCAACGCCACGGTGGATATGGCGCTGCCGGCGTCCGCCAACGTGGAAAGGACTGCCGCAGCCTTCTCCTCGGACGGCATTGACGCGGTGGCGAAGTACTGCCAGATCTCGCGGTCTTCGGAACCTGGCAACAGCAGGACATCGGCGTTGGCAGCGCCGCGGCCCGCACGTCCGACTTGCTGGTAGTAGGCCACGGGCGAGGACGGGGCGCCGAGGTGGATGACAAAGCCCAGGTCCGGCTTATCGAAACCCATCCCCAGGGCCGAGGTGG
This sequence comes from Arthrobacter cavernae, assembly GCF_017368795.1. Classification (GTDB taxonomy): domain Bacteria; phylum Actinomycetota; class Actinomycetes; order Actinomycetales; family Micrococcaceae; genus Arthrobacter; species Arthrobacter cavernae. The sequence goes on from NZ_JAFNLL010000029.1 coordinate 65,922, forward strand.
CCACCAGGGCCTTGACCTGGTTGTCCTTGAGCAGCTGTTCGGCGCGTTCACGGTCCGCGGGGTCCGTCCGTCCCGTGTAGGAGAGGACATGGTGGCCTGCTTCGGACAACAAGCGGGCCGTGTCTTCCGCGGCGGAGACAGTCAGAGTGTAGATGATGCCGCTGCCTGGCATGTCCGAGAGATGCGTCAGAAGCCAGCCGAGCCGGTCCCGGGAATCGGCGAGCGTCAGTACGCCCAGCCGCAACGATTCGCGGCCGAGGGCACCACGGAGGGTCAGCACTCCGGCGCCCAACTGTTCCTCGATGTCGTGGACCACTCGTGAGTTGGCCGTTGCGGTGGTGGCCAGGGTGGGGACGCTTTCCGGGAGCTGTTCAATGAGGTCTGCGATGCGGCGGTAGTCGGGCCGGAAGTCGTGCCCCCAGTCCGAGATGCAGTGGGCCTCGTCGATCACCAGCAGCCCGGTCCGCCGGATGAGTTCGGGGAGTTGGTTTTCCCGGAACGAGGGATTGGTGAGGCGCTCGGGCGATACCAGCAGGACATCGACCTCATCCGCAGCCAACTGCTCCAGGATGCTGTCCCATTCAAGGGCATTGGCTGAGTTGATCGCCACGGCGCGTACGCCTGCGCGGGCTGCCGCAGCCACCTGGTCCCGCATCAGGGCAAGAAGTGGCGACACGATCAGCGTGGGCCCGGCCCCGCGGCGGCGCAACAGCAGCGAGGAGACGAAGTAGACGGCCGACTTTCCCCAGCCGGTGCGCTGGACCACCAAGGCGCGGCGCCCCGCGTCCACGAGGGCTTCAATGGCCTCGAACTGGCCATCGTGGAATTCGGCCCCGGGGTGCCCCACGAGCTCACGCAGGCACTCGAGTGCCTGCTGACGGGTGGAAGACTGGACTGGAGCGACTGCCGCATCCGGGGTATTGGCCATGGATTCAGTATTCCAGCCGGCACCGACAGCAAGAACCGCGGGTCCTGGCTATGTGGACAAGCGTTGTACACATAGCCGGCCTGAGTGGCGGACACATCCGCCGACCACAGTAGGATAAAGCCCGTGACTAGCGAGCAGAACAAGACATTCGACCTGTCGGCCTCCTTCAAGGCCTACGACGTCCGCGGCATTGTGGGCGAATCCATCACGGCCGAAATCGTCGAAGCGGTGGGCGCCGCCTTCGTCGACGCCCTTGGGCTGGGCGGTGAAACCGTCCTCGTGGGCGGTGACATGCGTCCCTCCTCCCCTGAGTTCACCCAGGCATTCGCCTCCGGCGCCGCTCAGCGTGGGGCCAACGTCCAACTCCTGGATCTCATCTCCACCGACGAGCTTTACTACGCCTGCGGCGCCCTCAACGCAGCCGGCGCCACGTTCACCGCAAGCCACAACCCGGCCGAGTACAACGGCATCAAGATGTCCAAGGCCGGCGCACAGCCCATCTCCTCGGAAACCGGGCTCAAGGAAGTCCAGGCCCTCGCCGAGCAGTACCTGAACCAGGGCAGCATCCCCGCCGCGGAAACGCGGGGCCAGATCAGCGTCCGCGACGTCCTCAAGGACTACTCCGAGTACCTGCGCAAGCTCGTTGACCTCAGCGGCTCCCGCCCCCTGAAGATCGTGGTGGACGCCGGAAACGGCATGGCGGGCCTCACCACGCCGGCCGTCCTGGGCGACAAACTGCTTCCCGCGCTGCCGTTCGAGATCATCCCGCTCTACTTCGAGCTGGACGGCTCCTTCCCGAACCACCCGGCCAACCCGCTTGAGCCGGAAAACCTGCGCGACCTGCAGGCCGCCGTCGTCAAGCACGGCGCCGACATCGGCCTGGCGTTCGACGGCGACGCCGACCGCTGCTTCGTCATCGACGAAAAGGGCGAACCCGTGTCTCCGTCCGCCATCACCGGCATGGTGGCGCGCCGCGAAATCGCGCGCGCCCAGGCTGCCGGCGAGGCAACCCCCGTCATCATCCACAACCTGCTGACCTCGAAGGCCGTCCCGGAACTCGTGGCCAAGGACGGCGGCCGTGCGGTCCGCACCCGCGTGGGCCATTCCTTCATCAAGGCCGTCATGGCAGAGGAAGGCGCCGTGTTCGGCGGGGAGCACTCCGCCCACTTCTACTTCCGCGACTTCTGGAACGCAGACACCGGCATGCTGGCCGCCATGCACGTCCTGGCAGCACTGGGCGAGCAGGACGGCCCGCTGTCCGAGCTCGGCCGCCAGTACGAGCCCTACGTTTCCTCCGGGGAGATCAACTCCGAGATCGAAGACAAGGCCGGCGCAATCGAACGCGTCCGTGCCGACTTCGAAGGCGATGACATCGAGATCGACCACATGGACGGCAGCACGTTCAGCGCCAAGGACGGCAGCTGGTGGTTCAACCTGCGCCCGTCCAACACGGAGCCCTTCCTGCGCCTGAACGCCGAAGCCAAGGACCAGGCCACCATGGCCAGCGTCCGGGACCGCGTCCTGGGCCTCGTCAGGGCATAGGGGACGCCCATGACTGAAGCATCCTGGCGCGATTCCGTGCCTGAGGCCTCCGCCGCCGATCTTGAAACCCTGCTGGGCACCGGGATCGGGGCCGCCCGCGAACAGCTTGAAGAGCACGGCGGCTTCCTGCCGTTCGCCCTGGTCATGGAGCACGGCAGCGACATCCGTCTGCTCGCCGTCGCTCCCGAAGCAGGCCGCGTCGAGAGAGCAGGCAGTGCTGAGGCAGCCAACGGCGAGGCCGGGGATCAGGATGAGTCCGGTTTCGACGCCGACTCGATGATCCAGGACCTCACCGAGCTGCTGCGCCAGAACCGCGGCGACTTCCGCGCTGCGGCGCTGGTCTGCGACATCATGCTCGTGGACGAGGACTCCGATGCCATCCACGTTGCTGCCGAGCACTGTGACGGTTCGGTCTTCGCGGCCGTCCTCCCCTACGGCCCTGGCGCCACGGGCCCTGCTCTGGAGTTCGGCCAGCTTGCTGCGGACACCAACGAGCCCGTGGTCTGGGTCGACTAGACCGGGCTAGTAGGCTGCCGTCATGAAAATCAACGCGTTCGCAGACGTCAGCCTGCGCGCACTGCTGGTGCTGGCCTCGGCACCTCAGGGGGAACTGCTGACGACGCAGACCATCGCCGACGCCGTCGGAACACCCTACAACCATGTCAGTAAGGCTGTGATCCGGCTCCGTGAACTGGGGCTGATCGACGTCGAGCGCGGCCGCAACGGCGGCTCAAGGCTCAACCAGGCAGGCCGGACCGTCACCGCGGGAACCCTGCTCCGGAACCTCGATACCCGCCAGGATCCTGCCGAGTGCACCACTCCGCATGGCGACTGCCCGCTCATCCTGGACTGCGGACTGCGCCATGCGATGGCCCGGGCCCGGGAGGCCTTCTACCGGGAGCTCGACGACGTGGTGGTCGCCCAGCTGCCGAACGCGCGCCAGATGGCGCCGGTTTTCGCGGGCATCGGCCTTCGCCCGGGCCTCTAGGCTCGATTTGCACCGGTCTTCTACGAGTGCAGAAATTAGATTGAATCTAGCATTTCAAATGCGGCTTTTGCCACCCACCTGGTCAACAACCCGGGCACGCTGCGGGAAGCCGTACTGTCCCGGATCGCGCACAAGCACGCCCAACAGCACGATGTGGAGCCCGGCCAGTACATCAGCGTCCGGGTCCGGCTCGCTGACGGAATCCGGCAGGTCCGCCAGTACTCCCTCTCCGGAGAAGCCGGCACCAGCCGCACCTTCACGCCCTTCATGAAGAAGATCCACTACGAGGTCTTCGGCCCCGACAGCTGGCTGGCCTCCTAAGCAGCGCCGGAGTTTATGTACAGCTGTCGCCCTCATGAGCGGCGATAGGGGCGTGAACTGTACATAAACTGCGGGAACGACGGCGCCCCCGCACCTTTCTTACAAAAGGTGCGGGGGCGCCGTCGTACTTTCCGTTGGGGACCTAGCCCAGGCGGGACTTCAGTCCGTCAAGCTCTGCCAGAAGCGCGGCCGGCAGGGAACCGCCGAACTTTGCGTACCATTCCTCAATGGAGGCCAGCTCGGTCTCCCACTCGGCGGGGTCCACGCGGACGGCGTCCTCGACCTGGGCCGGGGTCATGTCCAGGCCCTCAAGGTCGATCGACGCGCCGGTCGGCACGAAGCCGATGGGGGTCTCCACGGCCTCGGCCTTGCCCTCGAGGCGCTCGATGGCCCACTTGAGGACGCGGGCGTTGTCGCCGAAACCGGGCCAGGCGAAAGCACCCTCGGCCGTGCGGCGGAACCAGTTGACCAGGAAGATCTTGGGCAGCCGCTCGGGGTTGGCCTTAGCGGACAGGTTCACCCAGTGGTTCAGGTAGTCGCCTGCGTCGTAGCCGATGAACGGCAGCATGGCCATGGGGTCGCGGCGGACCACGCCGACGGCGCCGGCCGCTGCAGCCGTGGTTTCGGAAGACAGCGTGGAACCCATGAAGATGCCGTTGGACCAGTCGCGGGCCTCGGTGACCAGCGGGATGGTGGTCTTGCGGCGGCCGCCGAACAGGATCGCGGACAGCTCCACGCCCTCCGGGCTGAAGTATTCCTCGGCCAGCATGTCGATCTGGTCGATCGGCGTGCAGAAGCGCGAGTTCGGGTGTGCGGCCGGAGCGCCCGATTCCGGGGTCCAGTCGTTGCCGCGCCAGTCGGTCAGGTGTGCCGGAGTTTCCTCGGTCATGCCCTCCCACCAGACGCCGTCGTCGTCGGTCATAGCAACGTTGGTGAAGATGCTGTTGCCCTTGGCGATGGCGCGCATGGCGTTCGGGTTGGTGCCCCAGCCGGTGCCGGGAGCGACGCCGAACAGGCCGGCCTCGGGGTTGACGGCGCGGAGCTCGCCTTCCTTGCCGAAGCGCATCCAGGTGATGTCGTCGCCGAGGGTCTCCACCTTCCAGCCCTTGATGGTGGGATCGAGCAGCGCGAGGTTGGTCTTGCCGCACGCGGAGGGGAAGGCAGCGGAGACGTAGTAGGTCTTCTGCTCCGGGGAGGTCAGCTTCAGGATGAGCATGTGCTCGGCCAGCCAACCCTCGTCGCGGGCCATGACGGAGGCGATGCGCAGGGCGTAGCACTTCTTGCCGAGCAGGGCGTTGCCGCCGTAGCCGGAACCGAAGGACCAGATGGAGCGCTCTTCCGGGAAGTGCACGATCCACTTGTCCGTGTTGCACGGCCAGGCGACGTCGGCCTGGCCGGCTTCGAGGGGCGCACCCAGGGAGTGCAGGGCCGGGACGAAGAAGGCGTCGGTCTGGGTAATGCGGTCCAGGACGTCAGTGCCGATGCGGGCCATGATGCGCATGGAAGCCACAACGTAGGCGGAGTCGGTGATCTCGACGCCGAACTTCGGGTCCTCGGCATCCAGGTGGCCCATGACGAACGGGATGACGTACATGGTGCGGCCGCGCATGGAGCCGGCGAACAGTCCGCGCAGCTTCTGCTTCATTTCGGCCGGGGCCATCCAGTTGTTGGTGAAGCCTGCGTCGCGCTCGTTCTCGGAGCAGATGAAGGTTTGCTCTTCAACGCGGGCAACGTCTGCCGGATCGGAGAATGCCGCGAAGGAGTTCGGGAAGGTCTCCGGGTTCAGCCTCTTCAGCGTGCCGGCCGCGACGAGTTCGTCGGTCAGCTTCTTGTTTTCCGCTTCGCTGCCGTCGACCCAGTGGATGCGGTCCGGCTGTGTCAGCTCGGCTACTTCCTCGACCCAGGCCAGCAGGCGTGCATGCGTAGTAGGTGCCTTCTCAAGCAGCGGCAGTCGCGCCAGATCGCCCATCGTGGTTCCCTTCCTCGGGTTCAGTGGTGTGTCCTAAATGCTAGGGGTCGCGGACCAGACCAATTCGAGGTCAGACATGGGATAACCGAGGGGTCTTGGGGCAAAACCGCGGAAAATCAAGGAAGCACCTCCCGAATCGCGCCATTTTCGTGACCAAGGTCACATAGACCGGTCTAGTTAGCCAGATTACACCGTTTCGATTTGGCACTTCGCGGGAACTCCAGTAAAGTTTATTGAGGTTCGAGGGGGTCAGAGAAACAGACCGCCGAGAATCACACGAAATGCGCCCATAGCTCAGCTGGATAGAGCGTCTGTCTACGGAACAGAAGGTCAGGGGTTCGAATCCCTTTGGGCGCACAAATGAAAGACCCGCACCGCTTCGGCGGTGCGGGTCTTTTTTCGTTAACCCAGGCACCGTGATGGCCGGCTTCAGGCGCGTGCCGCACAACAGCGAGGCCCCGCGCCTGGACATCATCCACGGCCAGCACGGGCGTCCGCGCCGCCGTGGCCGCCATCCTGGCGAAGGTGGGCAAGTAGCCGCCCGGCGGGCTGACCGCAAGCGCCAAGGGCCGCCGTCCTGGCGAAGGTGGGCAAGTAGCCGCCCGGCGGGCTGACCGCAAGCGCCAAGGGCCGCCGTCGTACTTGTCAGGAAAGTACGACGGCGGCCCTTGCGTTTGCTGCGGATGCTACTCGGAGACGGCCTCTCCGATGCGGCTGCGGATGCCGTCGAAGTGGCGGTTGAGCCGCTCGGAGGCGGCGATCTTGTCGCCGGAGGCCACGGCGGTGTAGATGCTGCGGTGCATAGCCGCGGTGGCGATGAGGTCCTCGTTGCCCATGCCGATCTCCACATGGATCTTGCGATAGACCTTCCAGAAGACGCCCATGAGGTTGAGCAGAAGATCGTTGTTGAGGGGCTCGAAGAGGCGGCGGTGGAACTCGGCGTCGGCGGCCACGAAATGCTCGCCGGCCGCTGCCTGCTCCTCCATCTTCTTCACGGAGTCCTCGATCAGGGCCAGCTGCTCGGTGGTCATGACGTCCATGGACGAGCCGATGAGCCCCGATTCCAGGGCCTGCCGGACATCCACCAACTGCAGTGCCTCGACGCCCTGGTGGCGCAGCGACAGCCGGCCGCGGAAGGACAGGCCATCCGCGAGGGCTTCGAAGTTGCTGGGGGCCACGAACATGCCGAAGCCGTGGCGGATCTCGATCACGCCGAGCGCCTGGAGCACCTTGAGGGATTCCCGCAGGGTGTTGCGGCCCACGCCAAGGGCCACGGAAAGCTCGTTTTCGGTGGGCAAGGGGTCACCGGCCTCGAGTTCACGTTCGAGGATCAGGTCCATGATGTCCGCCTGCAGCGCCCTCAGCCGGGTCTGTGCGCTGAACCGCGCCTGCGGAACGACACCTGAAGTCGTCATTGGCTCTCCTTGCGAAAAAATGTGTGGATCTGTCCCCGGAGCCAGGTGGGGCCTAGGACGTGGAATCAGCACGGTGTTAATATTGAGGCGAGCCTATCGGCTGCCTGAGAGCAAGTGACTCTCGATATAGAATATCGGATGTCCCACCTCCTTGGTAAGTATGTCTTCCTAAGTATCCGAAAAAAGTTTCGCGGCCCGCCCCCTCGGTCCCGGTACCGCAGTCAACTCCCTGGCCACCGCACCCGGAACCGGCGCCCTTCCGTAACTGATTCGTGACACGAACCTCGCTTGACGTCCCCGTGTGACCACCCTTACAGTTTCAATACGAGCATCGGACGTCCTACATCCGATAACTATTCTTGAATGGTGAGGCATCTTATGAGCAACACGATCAATAACCTGCCGCTGGTCAACGACGCCAGCCGCCGGAACTTCCTCAAGCTGACCGGCGCAGTTGGTGCGGCCGCAGCATTCACGGCAAGCCTTTCCGCTTGTGGCGGCGCAGCCACGACCACGGGCACCACGGCCAGCGCAGCAGCGGTGAACAAGGACCTGACCATCGAAGCGGGCATCTCCTACGCCCTCTCCACCGGCTTCGACCCGCTGAGCTCCTCCGGCGCCACCCCGATGGCCGCGAACCTGCACATCTTCGAAGGCCTCATCGAGCTGCACCCGGCCACCCGCCAGCCGTACAACGCCCTGGCGGCAGCCGACCCCAAAAAGGTCAACGACACCACGTACCAGGTGACCATCCGCGAAGGCGCCAAGTTCCACGACGGCAGCCCGGTCACCACCGAAGACGTTGCCTTCTCCTTCACCCGCGTCATGGACCCGGCGAACAAGTCCCTGTTCTCCCAGTTCATCCCCTTCATCCAGGACGTCAAGCCCGTTGACGCCAAGACGGTCGAGTTCACCCTCAAGTACGCGTTCCCGGGCTTCGGACCGCGCATCTCCGTCGTCAAGATCGTCCCCAAGGCCCTGGCCACGGACCTGAAGGCCTTCGACGCCAAGCCTGTCGGCTCGGGCCCCTACAAGCTGATCTCCGCCGTCAAGGACGACAAGATCGTCTTCGAAGCGTTCGCCGACTACAACGGCCCCAAGCCGGCACTGGCCAAGGGCATGACCTGGCTCCTGCTCTCGGATGCCGCAGCACGCGTCACCGCCGTCCAGTCCGGCCGCGTCCAGGCCATCGAAGACGTCCCGTACCTGGACATTGACGGCCTCAAGTCCAAGGTCAAGGTCGAATCCGTCCAGTCCTTCGGCCTGATGTTCCTCATGTTCAACTGCGCCAAGGCGCCGTTCGACAACAAGCTGGTCCGCCAGGCCCTGCACTACGGCCTGGACAAGGAAGCCATCATCAAGAAGGCCCTGTTCGGCAACGCCAAGGCGGCCAGCTCCTACTTCCAAGAAGGCCACCCGGACTACGTCAAGGCCAAGAACGTCTACGGCTACGACGCTTCGAAGGCAGCCGATCTGCTCAAGCAGGCCGGCGTCACGAGCCTCGAATTCGAACTGCTCACCACGGACACCGCCTGGGTCAAGGACGTTGCCCCGCTGATCCTCGAATCCTGGAACAAGATCCCGGGCGTGAAGGTCACCGTCAAGAGCATCCAGTCCGGCGCCTTGTACGCCGACCGTGTCGGCAAGGGCGACTACACCGTGGTCGCAGCCCCGGGCGACCCCTCCGTCTTCGGCAACGATGCAGACCTGCTCCTGAGCTGGTTCTACTCGGGCGCCACCTGGATGGAAAAGCGCGCCTACTGGACCACTCCGGAGCGCACCAAGCTGCAGGAGCTGATGAACAAGGGGTCGCAGGCCACCGCGGCAGAGGCCAAGGGAATCGTTGGCCAGATCGTGGACCTCGTTTCCGAGGAAGTCCCGCTGTACCCGATCTTCCACCGCCAGCTCCCCAGCGCCTGGGACGAGAAGAAGCTCAACGGCTTCAAGCCGCTGCCCACCACGGGCATGTCGTTCATCGACGTTGGACGCACCTCCTAAGGAGCGCATCTCCCGGGATCTCCTGGGACAGGCACCACCAACTCGACGCGGCAGAGGGGCTGTGGCCAGCTGGCCATGGCCCCTCTGGGCTGAGTAGCACTACACCGTGACGCAGGCCACCCCTGCAGCACACCAGACAAACCGGAGAACAAATTGGTCACGATATTGCGTCTGCTTGGCCGCAGACTCGCAGCACTGCCATTGATGATCCTGGGCATCACCCTGCTCGTCTTCCTCGTCCTGCAAGCAGCCCCCGGCGACCAGGCCAGCTCGGCCCTCGGCGAGGGCGCCAGCGAAGAAGCAAAGCAGCAGTACCGCCAGGAAAACGGCCTGAACGATCCGCTGGTCATCCAGTACTTCCGCTTCCTCGGCAGGCTGCTGCAGTTCGACCTCGGCGTCACCACCCCGCCGGCGAAGTCGGTCGCCTCCATGATCGGCTCGGCGTTCCCCCTGACACTGCAGCTGACCTTCCTGGGTGTCCTCATCGCCATCGTGCTGTCCCTGACCTTCGGCATCATGGGCGCCCTCTACCGGGACAAGTGGCAGGACCAGCTGGTCCGCGTCTTCTCGATCGCCGCGATCGCCACGCCGTCGTTCTGGCTGGGCATCCTGCTGATCCAGTGGTTCGCGCTCGGCGCCAACCCGCTGTTCCCCTCGGGCGGCATCGCGACGCCGGAATCCGGCTTCGGCGGCTGGCTCAACTCAATGGCCCTCCCGGCCCTCGCGCTCGGCATCCCGGTCTCGGCCTCGCTGATCCGCGTGGTCCGCACCTCGATGGTGGAAGAACTGGACCGTGACTACGTCCGCACCGCCATCGGCAACGGTGTCCCCTACCGCGAGGTCGTCTCCAAGAACGTCCTGCGCAACGCCCTCGTCACCCCGGTGACCGTGCTGGGCCTGCGCGTGGGCTACCTGCTCGGCGGCGCCGTCGTGATTGAAATGATCTTCGCTCTTCCCGGCATGGGACAGCTGATCCTCAACGGCATCACCAACCTGGACGTCAACCTGGTCCAGGGCGTGGTGCTCACCATCTCCGTCACCTTTGTTCTGGTGAACATCGTGGTGGACCTCCTGTACCTGCTCATCAACCCCCGAATCAGGACGGTATAGCTCATGCGTAGCAAGCTCGCTGAACGGCTGAGTGCCCCGGGCATCCGTTTCAAGGCCCTGCCCTGGGGCTCCCGCATCGCCCTGCTCTTCCTCATCATGATCGTCCTCGCGGCCGTCTTCGCTCCGGTCATTGCCCCGCACGACCCGCTGGAGACGTTCATCCCGGCCACCGCACCCGGCGCCGAGCATCTCTTCGGCACCGACCGCCTGGGCCGCGACATCTTCTCGCGCCTGCTGTTCGGTGCACAGTCCTCGCTCATGATCGGCCTGGGGGCCGTCGCCCTGGCGATCCTCGTCGGCGCCCTCCTCGGCTCCTTCGCGGCGACGTCCAGCAAGTCCGTCAACGAGATCATCATGCGTCTCATGGACATCCTGATGGCGTTCCCGGGCATCGCCCTCGCCGCCGTGCTGCTGGCCGCGTTCGGCAACTCGGTTCCGACCATCATCATCGCGATCGCCATCATCTACACCCCGCAGCTGGCCCGCGTGGTCCGCGCCAACGTGCTCTCCCAGTACGGCGAGGACTACGTCCGTGCAGAGCGTGTGATCGGTGCCGGCCGCTTCTACATCCTGCTCAAGCACATCGTCCGCAACACCGCGGCCCCCGTGCTGGTGTTCGCAACCGTCATGGTGGCCGACGCCATCATCCTCGAAGCCTCGCTGTCTTTCCTGGGCGCAGGCGTGCAGGACCCCGCACCGTCCTGGGGCAACGTGATCTCCTATGGCCGCAACCTGGTCCTGTCCGGCGGCTGGTGGGCCACCACCTTCGCCGGTGTGACCATCCTGCTGACCGTGCTGTCCCTGAACATCCTGGCCGAGGGCCTCACCGACGCCATGGTGAACCCGAAGCTTCGCAAGGCGCCCGTAGTGAAGGACGACGACGGTTCCGCCGCCGCCGTCGCCGGCGCCGCCATTGACACCGAGATCGCAACGTCCGTGGCCCAGCCGTCCGTGGTGGAAGAGCACGAGCTCGACGCCGTCCGCACGGCCACCGGGGATGCCCTCTCCGACGAGGACTACAACGACGCCGATGTGCTCGCCGACCCGAAGCTGGCCGCGGCGAACCCGCACCTGCTGCTGGACAAGGAACTGGAACTGCTGGCGGCCATCGAGGCCAAGCGCACCGACCGCCTCCCCCAGGTACCGGCCGGCGCCCGCAACGTCCTCGAAGTCAAGAACCTGTCCATCCGCTTCCCGGGCCGCTTCGGCGGCACCGCGATCGTGGACAACGTCTCCTTCACCGTCCGCGAAGGCGAGACCATGGGCCTGGTGGGCGAATCCGGCTGCGGCAAGTCCATCACCTCCCTCGCCGTCATGGGCCTGCTGCCCAAGACCGCGCAGATCACCGGTTCCATCAAGTTCGACGGCAAAGAACTCCTGGACCCGTCCATCCAGCACAGCGACGTAAAGGCCTACCAGGGCCTGCGCGGCGAGCAGATCGCCATGGTCTACCAGGACGCCCTGAGCTCCCTGAACCCGTCCATGAAGATCAAGGACCAGATGGAGCAGCTGACCAAGCGCGGCGGCCGCAAGACCCCCGCGGAGCTGCTGGAACTGGTCAAGCTCGATCCCGTCCGGACGCTCGCCAGCTACCCGCACGAGCTCTCCGGCGGCCAGCGCCAGCGCGTGCTGATCGCCATGGCCCTGTCCCGTTCGCCGAAGATCGTGGTGGCCGATGAGCCCACCACCGCCCTGGACGTCACCGTCCAGAAGCAGGTTGTGGACCTCCTCAACGAACTGCGCGAGCAGCTCGGCTTCGCCATGGTCTTCGTCAGCCACGACCTTGCCCTGGTGGCCTCCCTGGCCCACCGCATCACGGTCATGTACGCCGGCCAGGTGGTGGAGTCCGCACAGGCCTCCGAGCTCCTGCAGAACCCCAAGCACGAGTACACCCGCGGCCTGCTCGGCGCTGTCCTCTCCATCGAGGCCGACGCCGTCCGCCTGCACCAGATCCCCGGCACCGTCCCGTCCCCTCGCGACTTCGCCGCGGGCGACCGCTTCGCCGCACGTTCGCTGCGGTCCGACGCCGACCCCAAGCAGCAGCTGGTCCTCACCTCCGTAGGCGGGGATGCCGACCACTACTGGGCGAGCCACCTGAAGGAGGACGCAAAATGAGTCAGTCAATGCAGCAAGACTCAAAGCCGGTCATCGAGCTCAAGGACGTCAAGGTCTACCACCGCGCCCGGACCGGCGGCCTGTTCCGGCCGAATATCGTCAAGGCCGTCGACGGCGTCGACTTCACCATCAGCCGCGGCGAAACCGTCGGGATCGTCGGCGAGTCCGGCTGTGGCAAGTCCACCCTCGCCTCCGTGCTCGTGGGACTGCAGACCCCGACGTCGGGCGAGGTCCTCTTCCACGGCAAGCCCGCCATCAAGCGGAACGCCCACATGCGCAAGGCATTCGGCCGCTCCGTGTCCGTGGTCTTCCAGGACCCGGCCACGGCGCTGAACCCGCGCATGACCATCCAGGACATCCTCACGGACCCCCTGCAGATCCACGGCATCGGCAACGCGGCCTCCCGCGCGGCCAAGGTCAAGGAACTGCTGGCCCTGGTGGGCCTGCCGCAGTCCGCGGCCGAGGTCACGCCGTCGCAGGTTTCCGGCGGCCAACGCCAGCGCGTGGCGATTGCCCGCGCCCTGGCCCTGGACCCGGACATCATCGTGGCGGACGAACCGACGTCGGCCCTCGACGTCTCCGTCCGCGCACAGGTCCTGAACCTGCTGTCCGACCTGAAGACCCAGCTGAACCTCGGCATGGTCTTCATCTCGCACGACATCCAGACCGTCCGCTACGTCTCGGACCGCATCTGCGTCATGTACTTCGGCAAGATCGTCGAACAGGGCACAGCCAGCCAGGTCTTCGACAACCCCAGCAACGACTACACCAAGAAGCTGCTGGGCGCCGCGCCGAGCCTGCTCCACATCTAGCTTTTCCCCTTTAAATAAGTTCCAAACAACGGAGAATTCTGTGTCTACTCAGTTCCAGGGCGTCATCCCCCCGGTCATCACCCCCCGTCACAGCGACGGTTCCATCGACACCGCGTCGCTGAAGAACGTCACCAAGCACCTGATCGACGGCGGCGTGTCCGGCCTGTTCGTCCTCGGCTCCTCCGGCGAGGTCCCCTACATGACCAACGCCGAGCGTGAGCTGGTGGTCTCCACGATCGCCGAGGCCAACGCCGGCGCCGTCCCGCTGGTGGTGGGCGCCAACGAGCAGACCACCAACCGCGTGATCGAGGAAGCCAAGAAGGTCATCGACCTCGGCGCCGACGCAATCGTGGTCACCTCCATGTACTACGCCATCGGCAACGTCCAAGAGACCGAAACCCACTTCCGCAGCATCCACGCCGCCGTCGACAAGCCGATCTTCGCCTACGACGTCCCGGTCCGCACCCACTTCAAGCTGCCCACGGACCTCCTGGTCCGCCTCGGCAAGGACGGCGTCATTGCCGGCGTCAAAGACTCCTCCGGCGACGACGTCTCCTTCCGCCAACTGCTCCTCGCCGCCAAGGACATCCCCAACTTCGACATCTTCACGGGCCACGAAGTTGTAGTGGACGGCGCCCTCCTGGGCGGCGCCCAGGGCGTTGTCCCGGGCCTCGGCAACGTTGACCCGGCCGGCTACCGCCGCCTGTTCGACGCGGCCCAGGCCGGCGACTGGGCCCAGGCCGCAGCCGAGCAGGACCGCCTGGCCGACGTCTTCGAGATCGTCTACACCCCCAACGGCCGCGTCTCCGGCGGCGCAGCAGGACTGGGCGCCTTCAAGACCGCCCTCCAGGTCATGGGCATCATCGAATCCAACACGATGAGCCACCCGATGCTGTCCCTGAACGCCGACGAAACCGCCGCGATCAAGGCCATCCTCGAGCGCAACGACCTGGTCTAAGGTTCCTGACGCGACCGGGCCTGCCGAGACCATGCGGCAGGCCCGGTTGTGTTGAAGCCGGCACTTCGACCCGCCATTCGTGGGTGTCCGTGGCCGGGTCGTGTCGCAGGGGCCATTTTGCCGTCCCTTAGACACCTCCCGCCGCCGCATTCCCGTCGCTGAGCGACGTCCATGCGTCTCTGGTCGGCGATGCGGGACTACGCAAAACAGCCCCTCCGACACTCAGGCGGGCATGTCACCTGAGGCGATTCGAGCGTCTTGCAGCCGCAGGCGGCCAAGATGTCGGCAGTGAGCCGAACAGCTAAGGCGCCGGGCCGGGGTCTTGCGTAGGCGCGCATCGCCGACCAGAGTCGTCCGCAGGTCGCCCAGCGACCGGAGGACGACGCCGGGAGGTGTCTAAGCGCCAGCAAGGCCGCGGTCCGGCGCCGACCCAGCCACAACTAACCTGACCACGGCAGAACCGCAGCGATCCACAGAGCTGCAGCAAACAGAACGACTTCGGAGGACAAGCATGACGTACGTGATCGGTGTTGATCTTGGGGGGACCAAGACTGCTGCCGGCGTTGTGGCTGCCGACGGGGCCCTGGTGTTCACGGAGCAGATCCCTACGCTGAACCGGGACGGCGGCGAGGCCATCCTGGATGCGACCGCGCGGCTCGTGCAGGGTCTCATCCAGCGGGCTGCGGGCGAGGGGATCGACGTCGGGGGCGTGGGCATCGGCTCGGCCGGGGTCATTGATGCTGCGGAGGGGACCGTGGTTTCGGCGACGGACGCGATCCTGGGCTGGAGCGGGACCAAGCTGACCGCGGGGTTGGCGCAGCGGCTGGGGTTTGCCGGCGGGGATGTCAGGGCCGTCAACGACGTGCATGCGCATGCACTGGGCGAGGCGTGGCTGGGGGCTGCTGCGGGGTCCTCGAGCTCGCTCATGGTGGCCTTCGGAACGGGGGTCGGTGGCAGCTTTGTGCTGGACGGCGCGCCGGTCCTGGGCCATCGTTTTGTGGGCGGGCATGTGGGGCATTTTGCCTCGCCGTACGCGTACCACGAGGGCACGGCCCTCCCCTGCGTGTGCGGCCATGCGGGGCACGTCGAGGCCATTGCCTCCGGCCCCGCCATTTACGAATCTTTCCTCCGCTTCGGCGGCTCCCCCGATGTTCCGGACACCCGTGCCGTGTTCGCCCTGGCGCACGACGGCGATGCTGCCGGCGCTGACAGCGCTGCCGCGATTCGTGCCATCGGCGTGGGCGCCGCCGCCGCCGGGCAAGCCGTGGGCGGGCTCATCAACATCCTGGACCCGGAGACCGTGGTGGTGTCCGGCGGCCTGGCCGATGCAGGCGATCTGTGGTGGCAGCCGATGGAGCGTGCCCTGCGCGAAGAACTTCTTGCCCCGCTCGCGGACGTCCCCGTGCTGCGGGCCACGCTGGGCAACACCGCGGCCATTGTGGGCGCGGCGAAACTTGTACTGAAGTAACCACGAATACCTGAGGAGACCCCATGATCCTGACCCCCGAAGGCCTCGAGGCCCTCCGTTCCCAGCTGATCGTCTCCTGCCAGGCCTACCCGGGCGAGCCCATGCGCGATCCCCGCACCACGGGCCAGGTGGCGGCGTCGGCGGTCATCGGCGGCGCCGCGGCGATCCGCGTCCAGGGCCTGTCCGACGTGCAGTTCACGCGGACCGCCGTCGAGGTCCCCGTGATCGGGCTCTGGAAAGACGGGCACGACGGCGTCTTCATCACCCCCACGCTCCGGCACGCCCTCGCGGTGGCGAACGCCGGCGCACACATCGTGGCGATCGACGGCACCCGCCGCGCACGCCCGGACGGGCTGAGCTTCAAGCAGACGGTTGAGGGCATCCACGCCGGATCCCATGCCCTCGTCATGGCCGACTGCGGCTCCTACGCCGACGCCGTTGCCGCCGTCGAGGCCGGCGCGGACCTGATCGGCACCACCCTCTCCGGGTACACGGGCGAGCGCCCCAAGACCGACGGCCCGGACCTCGAGCTGCTGGCGGAGATCGCCGGCGCCGAGCTCGGCAAGCCGCTCATCGCCGAGGGCCGCATCCACACCCCCGCGCACGCCCGGCAGGCGCTCGACGCCGGCGCGTTCGCCGTCGTCGTCGGCACCGCGATCACCCATCCGGCCAGCATCACCGGCTGGTTCAAGGGTGCGATGCACGGCTGAGGCCTCACGTCGCGTTGCGGGGCCTTCTCTACGGGCCTGGCAACGCTGGGAGCACGCAGAGCAGGCCTCACAACGCCCAACCGGGCGTAGGCTGTCCCCATGACTGCCGAGAGTTCCCGGGAATTCGATGTCATTGTGATCGGCGCGGGCGCCGTCGGGGAAAACGTCGCGGACCGTGTGGTCCGCGGCGGACTGACGGCGGTGGTGATCGAGGCCGAACTGGTGGGCGGCGAATGCTCCTACTGGGCCTGCATCCCGTCCAAGGCGCTGCTCCGGCCCGGTTCCGCGCTGCACGCGGCCCAACTGGTTCCCGGCGCGGCCGAGGCCGTCACCGAAACCCTGGACGCCAGCGCCGCGCTGAAGCACCGGGACTGGTTCACCGCCCGCTGGCAGGACCACAGCCAGGTGAAATGGCTTGAGGACACGGGCATCGAACTCATCCGTGGGCGCGGGCGCATCACCGGCCCCCGCGAGGTCCAGGTGGACGGCCTGGACGGCAACAGCTACGCGCTCAAGGCGACTCACGCCGTCGTGGTCGCCACCGGCTCAACACCCACTATCCCGGACATCGACGGTCTCAAGGACGTCCCCTACTGGACCACGCGCGGAGCCACCTCCGCGCGCACGATCCCCGAGCGGTTCATGGTGGTCGGCGGCGGCGTGGCCGGCGTCGAGCTCGCCCAGGCCTTCGCACGGCTGGGGGCAGACGTCGCGCTTGTGGCTCGCGGCCGGTTGCTGAGCACTTTCCCACCCGAGGCCGCGAAACTTGTGGCGGCAGGGCTGCGCGCGGACGGCGTGGACCTCCGCCTGAATGCCGACATGCATCGGGTCGAGAAGAACGACGACGGTTCCCTCACCGTGACGCTGGGCGACGGAAAAACGCTCACCGCTGACAAGCTCCTTGTCGCGTCCGGCCGGCACCCCGCTCTGGCCAATCTTGGCCTCGAGAACGTGGGCGTCGAGGCTCAGAACGACAAGCCACTGCGGCTCACCACGGACTCGACAGGCTTGGTGGAGGGCGCCGCGAGCGATGGCACCAGCGGCCTTTGGCTCTACGCGGCCGGCGATGCCGCGGGCAAGGCCCTTCTCACGCACCAGGGGAAGTACGAGGCCAGGGCCACGGGGGACGCGATCGTTGCCCGTGCTGCCGGGAAAATTCATGGCGCGCCGCAGCCCTGGAGTCCGGTGGTCCAGACCGCCAATGAGCATGCCATCCCAAGCGTGGTGTTCACCGACCCCGAAGTCGCCTCCGTAGGACCGACGCTGGAACAGGCACTGATTCGCGGGATCAATGCCACCTCCGTGGAACTGCCCATCAACGTGTCGGGCTCCCAGCTGCTTTCCTCCGGCTACAAGGGGTGGGCGCAGCTGGTGGTGGACGAGGACCGCAAGGTGATCCTCGGGGCGACGTTTGCAGGCCCGGGAGTGGCGGAGCTGCTGCACGCGGCCACCATCGCGATCGTGGGCGAGATTCCGTTGGAGCGGCTGTGGCACGCGGTGCCGTCGTTCCCCACGCTGAGCGAGGTGTGGCTGCGGCTGCTGGAGAAGTACGGACTCTGATCCGCGAACAACAACTGATCAGCCAACCACAAGGGGGATGTTTCATGACTGCCATCAATTCCGTTTCCTCGGACCGGCGGACGCTCCTGAAGACCATTGGGGTCGGGGCTGTCGGAGTCGCGGCGATGCCGCTTCTGGCCGCCTGTACCGGCGGTTCCGCCCCGGCGTCGACGTCGGTCTCGCCGTCGGGGTCGCTTCTGCCGGCACCGCCGGGGCCCGTTCAACCGCTGCTGGACCGGGCCAAGGTGGACGCCGCCCTGGCCTGGCTGGACGCCTTCGTCCAGGACGCGATGGACAAGACCGGGCTGCCGGGCATGGCCGTGGGGGTGGTGTACCGGGACGAGATGGTGCACGCCAAGGGATTCGGCCTGCGTGAGGTGGGGAAGCCCGAAAAGATCACCGCCGACACGGTGTTCCAGATCGCCTCGGTGTCCAAGCCGCTGGCGTCAACGGTGGTGGCGGGCGTGGTGGGCCGGAGCGTGCTCAAATGGACGGACCCCGTCATTGGCTACACCAAGGCTTTCGCGCTCAAGGACGAGTTTGTCACCCGGAATGCCACTCTTGCCGACCTCATGTCGCACCAGAGCGGTTTGCGAACCGGTGCGGCGACTTACTGGAGGACCTGGGCTTCGACCGTTCCTACATTCTGGGGCACCTCAACCAGGAACCCCTGGACAGGTTCCGGGCCAGCTACAACTACAGCAACTTCGGCTACACCTGGGGCGGCCAGGCCGCCGCCGACGCGATGAAGACCTCGTGGGAGGACCTGGCCGAGGAGGTCCTGTTCCGGCCGCTCGGCATGTCCTCGAGCAGTTACCGCTACTCGGACTTCGAGAAACGGGCCGACCGGGCCATCATCCATGTGCCCGTGGGGGATGGAAAATGGGAAGCCAGGTACCACCGCAACGCCGATTCCCAGGCCCCGGCCGGGAGCGCGAGCTCGTCGGTCCGGGACCTTGCCCAATGGCTCCGGCTGCAGCTCGCCAGCGGCAGCTACGAGGGCAAACCGGTGATTGACCCGGCCGCCCTGCAGACGAGCCATGTTCCGCACGCCGTCTCCGGACCGGCGTCGGACCCGGACGCCCGGAGCCGCTTCTATGCCCTCGGCTGGAACGTCGGCTACGACGATCAGGGCCGCGTGTCGCTGAGCCATTCAGGCGCGTTCAATCTGGGGGCCGCCACCGCCGTCTCGATGCTTCCCGGCGAGCAGCTCGCCATCGTGGTCCTCACCAACGGGCGGCCGCAGGGAATCCCGGAGGCGGTGACCGCCGGCTTCATGGACGCCGTCCAGCACGGAGCGCCCGCGGTGGATTGGCTCACGTTCACCGCCGGCGTGTTCCAGCAGATCTATGAGTCCGAGAAGCCGAAGGTGGATTACTCCCAGCTACCGGCCACCCCGGCTCCCGCCCAGCCCCTGGGGGTATACGCCGGCACGTATGCCAACTCCTACTACGGGCCGCTGCTCGTCACCGAGAAGGACGGGAAGCTGGCCATGACCATGGGCCCGGACGCCGGCCCAACGACATTCCCGCTCACCCACTTCGACGGTGACACCTTCAGCTTTGAAACCATCGGCGAAAATGCCAACGGCCTGGCGGGTGCGCTGTTTGCCGCCGGCGGCCCGGCGCCCAGCGTCAGGCTGGACTTCTACGACCGCACCGGGCTGGGGACGTTCACGCGGAGCTGACGGGGGGCGCCTGCTTCCGGCCCGGACAGCATGGCCGGTTCCGCCTACAAAGGCACGTGACCGATCCATTCCAAACCGGGGAACTCCGCGTTGAGGTTCTTGACCAGATCATGATCGAGAACCCTTCCGTGGGCTGACGGCTCTATGAGGTCACCAACAACGATGTGCCGGGCAACGGCACGCGGGCTGGGAGAAGCGAAAGCCAACTGTTCAAGCTCTGCCAGCGGGAAGGCCCGCGCCGTGACGTGGCGCTCCCAGTCCTCATAGACCACAACAAGCAGATCAGGAGGCAGCGACCTTGCAGCGCGGAAACGCACGTCCCCGAGTGTCCGCGGAGAAACGTCGGAGAACGCGCCAATGAATGCGGACACCCAGGTCTCGAGATCTCGCGTTTCAGTCATGGTTCTCCTTGGACGTTGAGGCCCCGAATTCGTGGCACCGGCGGCATAGCCACCTAACCACAGACGAGCCGACGCGTGAGCGACGTTCCTCCCCAGTTGCATCCCTCTGGCACAGAGCAGCGGCCAATCGAACCGCGGCATTCCAGGGATCCAACCGTGCCGGGTGTCAGGCAACTGGGCAGGAGCGCGGGGAACGGCGCCAGGCCTATTTGAACTGACTGGTCAGTTTAGTTAGACTGATAGCAGACACCCGGTTCTGCGAAAGGTCCCATTGTGCTGTCCGCACAGCAACTCCAGATCAACGGCCGCCGGGATGACCTCCTGCCCGCCACGTCATTGCAGGCACGCCGGGGCGAGCTCCTCCTCGTGGCCGGGGACGGGCAGGAGCAGCGGACCGCCCTGGCGCTCGCCCTCAGCGGCCGCATGAGGCCGGGCAGCGGCCTCCTGAGCTGGGACAACAACGCCAAGACCAAGAAGGTCCGGATGGCCAGCGCCTTGGTGGACTCCCCCGGCGTCAACGAGCCGGAGCAGCACCTCAGCGTCCGCGACCTGGTCACCGAGGATCTCGCCCTCATCCCCCGCCGGTACCGCGGCGCCCTCCTCAGCAAGCCCTGGCTCAAGGTCAACAGCTTCGAGGACATCGCCGGGCTCTGGACCGAACAGCTTCCAGCCAGCCGCCGGATCGAACTCCTCACCACGCTCGCCCTCGCCGACCCCGCCACGGACCTGCTGGTGCTCGACTCCCCGGACCGGCACAGCGCCGACCCCGGCGCGTGGCTCCCCCGGCTTGAGCAGTTGGCGTCCGACGCCGGGCGGCCGCTCGCCGTCGTCGCCGTCGTCTCTGCCCTCCCGGACACTTGGACGGGCGCCGCCGCGGTGATCGGCAACTCCGTTTCGCCGTCCGCCCACCGGCCGGAACCGGCCACACACGAAGCAACACCCTCCCTGCAAAGGACCGCAAAGTGACTGTTCTGCGGCTGGCCCGCTCCGAGCTTAAGCGCATGACCGGCGGGCTCCTGCCCAAGCTGACCATCCTCGCCCTGACCATGGTGCCGCTGATCTACGGCGCCGTGTACCTCTACGCGAACTGGGACCCGTACGGGAACCTGGACCGGATCGACGCCGCCCTGGTGGTCGAGGACACCGGGGCCACGGCTTCGGACGGAACCGAGCTGCAGGCCGGCCGGAAGGTTGCCGACTCCCTGGTGGAGGGCCACGTCTTCAACTGGCAGGCCGTCGACAGCGCCGCCGAAGCGGACGCCGGCGTGGAGACCGGCAAATATGCCTTCGCCCTGAAGATCCCCATGGACTTCTCCGCGAACCTGGTCTCGCCCGGCAGCTTCGACGCCGCCAACCAGGCCATGCTCAATGTGACCACCAACGACGCCAACAACTACCTCCTGGGCACCATCGTGGACAAGCTCACCACCGCGGTCCACTCCACCGTGGCCAAGGAAGTGGGCGAGGAGACCGCCAACCAGCTCCTCGCCGGCTTCGGCACCATCCACACGTCCATCGTGAAGGCCGCCGACGGTGCCGCCCAGCTGGCCGACGGCGTCGGGAAGCTCAGCGACGGCGCCACCACCCTGCATGACGGCACCACCCGGCTCCGCAACGGGACCGGCGAACTCGTGGCCGGCCAGACCCAGCTGCGCGACGGCGCGAACCAGCTGGCCGACGGCGCCGGTCAGCTCAGCGCCGGACTCACCGAGCTGAAGGACAAGACCGCCACCCTGCCCGCCGATGCGCGGAAGCTGGCCGACGGCGCCGCCCAGGTGGCCGCCGGGAACGCCGAGCTGAACACGAAAGTCCAGGACGTCGTCGGGCAGCTGGACACGCTCGACGCCGGCCTCCGGGACCGCGTGCTGGCCTCCAATGCGCGGCTCGTCGCCGCCGGGGTGTTGAGCCAGGAGCAGGCGGACAAGGTCCTGGCGGACTTCGACGCCGCCGCGGCGTCCGGCCCCGCAGCGGATGCCAAGGCGAAGATCGCCGGCGACGCCGCCAAGATCCAGCAGCTCTCGGACGGCTCGGCCGCTGTCAGCGCAGGCGCCGCCAAGCTCGCCGGGGCCACGCCCGCGCTGACGGACGCGATCGCGCAGGCCTCGGCCGGCGCGGGGCAGCTCAGCTCCGGGGCCTCCACCCTGGCCGCCGGCCAGCAGCACGCGCTCGACGGTGCGGTGGCGCTCTCGGAGGGTGCCGCCAAGCTCGACGACGGCGCGGGGCAGCTCGCCAGCGGCACCGTCACCGCCTCCGACGGCGCCCACACCCTGGCCTCCGAGCTGGCCAAGGGCGCCGGCCAGATCCCCAACCCGGACGACTCCCAGAAGAGCAACGTCTCCAAGGTGATCGCCGATCCCGTCGCGGTCAACAACGTCTCGCAGGCCAAGGCCGGGTCCTACGGTGCCGGGCTGGCCCCGTTCTTCCTGACACTGTCCCTGTGGATCGGCGTGTTCATGCTGGTCCAGGCCATGCGGCCCATCACCCAGCGGGCCCTGGCTTCGAACGCCCCCGCCTGGAAAATCGCCGTCGGCGGCTGGCTGCCGTTCTTCGTGGTCTCCGTGCTGCAGGCCAGCATCCTGACGCTGGTGGTGAACCTCGGGCTGGGCCTGAACCCCGCCCACCCGTTGCTCATGTGGCTGTTCATGCTGGCGGCCGTCATGGCGTTCACCGCGATCATCCAGGGCATCGTGGCGCTGCTGGGGACCCCCGGAAAGTTCGTGGTGCTGGTCCTGATGGTCCTGCAGCTGGTCTCCTCCGGCGGCACCTTCCCCTGGCAGACCACCCCGATGCCGCTTCATGTAGTGCACGAAGTCCTGCCCATGGGCTACGTGGTGACCGGCATGCGGCACCTGATCTACGGCGCGGAGCTGTCCATGATCTGGCCGACCGTGCTGGGCCTTGTTGGCTACACTGTGCTGGGGATGGGACTGTCCACCCTGGCGGTCCGCAAGCACAAGACGTGGACCCTCAAGACCCTGAAGCCGGAGATCGCAGTATGAGCACCCAGGACTCCGGAGCGGCAGCCGCTCCAGCGGCTCCTGCCGGGGCGCCCGGGAAAAAGCTCCGCCCGGCCCGCACCAACGCGACCAAGCAGCGGCTGTTCGAGGCGTCCATGGAGCTGATCGGCGAGCGCGGTGCGGCCGGGGTCACGGTGGACGAGATCGCCGCCGCAGCAGGGGTGTCCAAGGGCACGGTGTATTACAACTTCGGCAGCAAGTCCGATCTGATCGCCCAGCTCCTGCGCCACGGCGTGGACATCATGCTGGGCAGGCTCCAGGCTATCGAGGGCCAGGCCAGTGATCCCCTCGAGGCCATGGAGGGCATGGTGGGCCAGGCCATGGACTTCATGGACGACTACCCTTCCTTCGCCCGGCTCTGGGTCAGCGAAAACTGGCGCACCCCCAGCGAATGGGGCAAGGTCTTCGCCGAACTCCGGGAGGAGCTCCTGGCCGTGATCCGAGGTGCCATCGACGCCGTGGCGGACCGCTACCCCGTGGACCGCTCGATCGCGCAGGGCAGCCTGGAAGCGGCCACCCTGGGTGCCATCTTCGTGGTGGGCCTGGACCGGCAGACATACAACCCCGAGCGCACGCGGGAGCAGAGCATCGCCGCGATCATGACCATCATGCGCGGCTACGTCCTGCACTAAACCAGCACCCCCGAGTTTATGTACAGCTCCTGACCTCATGGACGGCTTTTAGGGGCATGATCTGCACATAAACTCGTCACATGGGAAACAGCGGGAAGCTTGCGGTGGTGGCCGCCGTCGTGTCCGTTGGGCTGCTCGCCTTGACCGCTGCCGTGCTCGAGGAGGCGCTCCTGTACCTTTTCCTGGCCTCGCTGCTGACGTGCTACCTGGCGTCCGTGGTCCAGGTGTTCAACCGCCGGCGCTACCTGACGGTTGTGGCCGGCGCCGCGGGAACCAGCCTGTTCATCGGCTTCTCCATCGCCTTCCTGCGTATGTGGGGCCTCGCCTTCAACCAGGACGCCGACGCTTTCGGCACGGCGGTCAGCAGCCGGGACTCGGACATCTACTTCTACCTCGCGGTGGTGGCCGGCTGCGGCACGCTGCTGCTCCTGTTCGCCGGTGCGGTGCTGCCGGGCCGTTCGGCGCGGACGACGGCGGTGCGGCGCCCGGCCACGTCCCCCAAGCGGCCGCCTGCCCGTACGGCACAGCGCCCGGCGCCGCGCACAGCAGCGTCAGCCGCCAAGCGCCCCGTGCAGCGGAAGCCTACGGCACCCGCCAAGCGTCCGGCGTCGGGCTCTGTTCAGCGCAAGGCTGCCCCGAAGCGCTGACCGTCAGCCGGTTCCACTCATCCGTGGATCGTTGCTCAGCCGCTGTTCCGTCGCTGCCCCTATGTGTCAGCAACGGACAGTGGGCCAGCGACGTAGGAACCCCCCTTTCGGGATAGGCTTCCGACATGTCCCTGACGCCTTTGACCGAGGTTCCGGAATTCCTGTCCAGCTTCCTCGCCCGCGTTCGCCCGGTGCAGGCAAGGACAGTGCTCCTGGACAACCTTCTTCCGCCCTTTCCGCTGTACGCGCGCGTGTTGAACCGCGCCGAACGGGGGTATGGCCCCACTTCAAGCTGGCAGGATCTGGGAGGCCCAGGTCTTGAGGTGGACGCCTCTACGCAATGGACCGACATCGTCGGGAGCAACCCGGAGGCCGCGGACTGGAACGTGGCGATGGGATCCGTTGACGGCTCTACGGCGGCCGGCCTGGCCGGGATTTTGGGTCGCCATACGTCCACGCCTGAGCACTGCTGGTTTCTGTTCTGGGAAGGCTACGCCGGCATCGGAGATGGCATCGGCCCAGCCACAACCGCCACGATCACTGTCAACCCGGACCGGAGCATGTATGTCCTGACCGGACCGGTGGCAGATGCCATGGAATTGGCGGGCGGCGAGTTCTACCTCCGTCGCCCACTGTGGTGGATCCCGGCCGACGGTGCCTGGTGCGTCGGCAACGACCTCTACGGCCGCAGCGTGTACGTCGGCGCCAGCGTGGAGGCACTCTCCGAAATCCTCCAAGAACCCACACTGGAAAGCCACCCGGTGCGGGGGCAGCACTTGGTAGCGGCCGAGGACTTCTGACAGGGCACGGGACAGCAGATCCGGCCACATTGAGCCCGGCCACGTCGCCTGATCTGCTGGACGAACGCCGGGCCTTGCGGCGCGGCGCGGTCCTAGCGCGGCACCTTGAAGTGCGTGAGCCGGGCGTCCTGGCCGTCGAGTTCGGCCCACGGCTTGTTGATCTCCATGACCGTCAGCGCGCTCGTGGGGTACCGCGTGGCGGCGTCCATGTAGGCGTCGTGGTCCGAGTCGCGCGAGGCCAGATGCATGGCGAGGTCCTGCACGCCGGGCATGTGGGCGAAGATCATGAGCGTGGTGACGGTGTCCGGAACGTGGTTGATGACCGTCAGCATGCGCTGCGCGGAGGCGGCATACAAGCCGTCCTCAAGTTTCGGCGTCGGGGCCTTGTCGCCCAGTTCATTGCACACCCACATGCAGGTCTGACGGGTCCGCAGCGCGGAGGAACACAGGATGAAGTCGGGGACCACATGGTGCTTGAGCAGCCATTTCCCGGCGAGCGGAGCCTCATTGTGGCCGCGTTCCGCCAGGGGCCGATCATGGTCCGGCACCCCCATGGGCCAGTCCGACTTGGCGTGCCGCATGATCACCAGACGCTTGATGTGATGGTCGCTCATCCCCCCACCTTATCGCCGCGGAGGCACATGCTCACTGGCCCGGACGCGCGAAAGCGCCCACCGCCAAGGGAGGGCGCTGCAGCGCAGCGGGATTTCGCGTAGTGCCGCATCGCCGACCAGAATGCTGCGGAGGTCGCCCAGCGACCTGAGCGGCATGGCGGGAGGTGTCTAAGGCACGGCGAAATGCCGCGAAGCGAAAGCGCCCGCTCCCCAGAAAGGGAACGGGCGCTTTCGCGCGTTGTGAAAGCTAGATCGAGTATTCCGGAGCGGCCCAGACGATGACCTCGGGGTGCTCGTAGAAGCGGTAGCCCTGGCCGCGCACGGTGCGGACGGTGTTCGCCAGGCGGCCCAGCTTGGAGCGCAGGCGGCGGATGTGGACGTCGATGGTGCGCTCGTTCGGCACTTCCTCGGCGTTGCGCCACAGGCCCTCGAGCAGTTCGTCGCGGCCCACGGTGCGCGTGCCGTTCTCGACGAGGTAGTTCAGGAGTTCGAATTCCTTGAACGTGAGGTTCAGGGATTCCCCGTCCAGGTGCACTTCACGGCGGGCCAGGTCGATCAGCACGCCCGAGGGGCGCACATCCTGCTGCTGTGCCGGACGGGCAGGTTCGGTGCGCTGGCGGGCGGCCACGGTGGGGTCACCGAAGGTGGAGCGGACGACGTCGAGCGCGGAACCGGGCGCTCCGGCCGGCGCGACGGCGACGGCTGCGTAGCTCTCGGCGCCCGTCACGAGCGACTGGGCGTAGGCGCGGATCTCCTGGGCGAGCTTGGCGATCGAGGTGCCGGCAGCCGCCGCGGTTTCCTCATCGATGCCCATGTAGAGGACAAAACCACGGGCCACGTTTTCGTTGGGCACGGGGCGGAGGGCACGCTCGGCCGGGGCCACGACGGGCGTGGGGGCAGTCATGGGTGCGGCCTCGCTGGCCGGCACGGCGCGCAGCTGGCCGTACGAGCTGGGGTTGTAGCCCTGGGGAACATAGCCAGGTGCCTGCTGGCCATTGGCCTGGCTCGGCTGGGCGTACGCCGGGCGGTTGCCGAAGCCGGGACGGAGCCCTGCGTTGGAGGCGGCCTTGTTGGCGTTACGGACGGAGATGTGGACGTATCCGGATGCAACTGACATGGATTGCTTACCTCAAAGTGAATAGCCGTCATCGCGGCTTCGAATGCTGGTTGTCCCCGCAATGAGTTTGGGGATGGGCGCCCAACGGCGGGCTAGGGGCGAATGCCTGAAACTTTTTTGGGGTGGAAAGTTAGGCTTGCATTCGACAACGGCACATCGGGTCACCGGCGGGTGTGCTGGGCCTGACTTCTGCGGCTGCAGGTGCTGTTGAGTTCTTGTTCACATTGGAAGTGTGCAACGTAACAATGGCAACTTGCAAGTAACAATAGGCCAAAACGTCCACATTCTGAGACGTGGAGCACTATTGTGCCGCAGATCACAATTTGATCATGACGAACGATGACCGGATAGCGTGCGGAAATTGTGGCAAATTTCGTCCCTGCGGTGAACATTGTTCGCCCTATACGGCATCATGACCCATCGGGTTCGAAGGTTTGCTTTAATCTCGAATCCCAAAATCTGAAACAGATGTTGCCTAATCTCAAGCCCGAATCAGCTAGGGTTTGGCCCCAATTTCTGCTACGTGGCGTAGAAGTGGTGCCGCCATGGCCCGGGCAGCCCGTGCCCGGCACGCCTCGCCCGTCGCGGCCAGCCGCCGCCCTCGTGGTTAGGCTGGAACTCACAGCGTGCTCACAGGTTCGGCAAAGCACCGGTTAACCGGCAGATCGGAGAGTTGTCCCATGGCATCCTCGCACTCCATGACCAACAACCTTCCCCAGCTGACCCACCCGGACGGCTCTCCCATCCGCGCCCTGGTGGTGGACGACGAACCCAGCCTTGCCGAGCTCATGAGCATGGGCCTGCGCATGGCCGGCTGGTCCGTGGCCGTGGCCGGTGACAGCCCCGCAGCCGTCAAGCTCGCCAAGGATTTCCGCCCCGACGTGCTGGTGCTGGATGTGATGCTGCCAGGGTTCGACGGCGTGGAGCTGCTGGGCAGGATCCGCGCCTTTGCGCCGGAGGTGCCTGCGCTGTTCCTCACCGCCAAGGATGACGTGCAGGATCGCATCACGGGCCTGGCCGCCGGCGGCGACGACTACGTCACCAAGCCGTTCAGCATGGAGGAAGTCCTGCTGCGCCTGCACCGCCTGGTCCAGCGCTCCGGCGTTGCCGCGATGGATACGGCCGAGCTGGTGGTGGGCGACCTGACCCTCAATGTGGACACCCGCGAAGTCACCCGTGCCGGCGAGGACATCCCGTTGACGGCCACACAGTTCGAACTGCTGCGCTATCTCATGGAAAACCCCAAACGCGTGGTCAGCAAGGCGCAGATCCTGGACCGCGTATGGGACTACGACTTCGGCGGGCAGGCCAACATCGTGGAGCTCTACATCTCCTACCTGCGCAAGAGAATCGAAGCCAACCATCCGCCCATGATCCACACCGTGCGCGGCGCCGGCTACGTCATCAAGCCCGCAGACTAGGCCGGGGCAGCATGTCCACACTCTCCGGCGCACCCCGTCCCGACGGCCCGCGCTGGCTGAACCCTTCCACCTGGCACTTGCGCACACGCCTCGTCCTGGTGGCCATGGCCCTGCTCGTGGCAATCTGCGGGGCTGTGGGCCTGGTCAGCTACGCGTCCATGGACCTGTTCCTGACCCGGCAGCTGGACTCCCAGTTGGAACAGGCCTCGCGCCGCGCAACCGAGTTCGGCAGGCCGCCGTCGAGCCTTCCCTCCGGACGGCCGGATCCGCTGGAGGCGCGCGGCCAAGGCGCCGGGACGCTCAGCGCGCGGATCCTTGGCTCCAAGGTCAGCAGCGCCGGCGTCCTGGACGCCGATGGTACCCGGGCCACGCTGTCCGCCGAGGACAAGCAGGTCCTGCTCGAACTGCCCCGCGACAACCGTCCCGTTGACCGCAGCCTCTCCAACGGCGACTACCGCCTGGTGGCCACAGCAACCCCGTACGGCGACGTCATTGTGACCGGGCTGCCGCTGGCCGACAAGCAAAACACCGAGACCTCGCTGGTCTGGACCATGGTGTTCGTTTCCCTGGGCGGGCTGGCGCTGATCGGGCTTACGGGGACGGCGGTGATCCGGCGGACCATGCGGCCGCTGGAGCAGCTGTCCGAGGTGGCCACCGAGGTGTCCCGCTTGCCGCTCGACGCCGGTGAGGTGGCACTTGCGGTGCGGGTTCCGGCGCAGGCGGCCCACCCGGGCACAGAGGTCGGCAGCGTCGGCCATGCCCTGAACCTCATGCTCAACAACGTCTCCAATGCGCTCGAGGCCCGGCAGGAAAGCGAGACGAAGGTGCGCCAATTCGTGGCCGATGCCTCGCATGAGCTGCGCACACCCCTGACGGCCATCCGCGGCTACACGGAGTTGCTGCGCATGACGGAGACGTTCACCGATGACGGACGGAAGTCGCTGGCCCGCGTCCAGAGCCAGTCCGAGCGCATGACCGCCCTGGTGGAGGACCTGCTGCTCCTGGCCCGCCTGGACGAAGGCCAACCGCTCAAGCTGGCGGACGTGGACCTCACGCAGCTGGTGATCGAGACCGTCAGCGATGAGAGAGTCATGGCCCCGGAGCATGTCTGGCAGCTCAGGCTTCCGGACGAGCCCGTGACCGTCCGCGGCGACGCCAAGCAGCTGCACCAGGTGCTGGCCAACCTGCTGTCCAACGCGCGCAAGCACACCGAGGCAGGCACCATCGTGGTCACGGGGGTCATGCTCTCGTCGGACGGCAGCGCCGTGGTCACCGTGACGGACAACGGGCCCGGAATTCCGCCGGAGTTCCAGGGCCGGATCTTCTCCCGCTTCGCCCGTGCCGACGCCGCCAGGTCAGGTTCCGAGGGGACGTCCGGGCTGGGCTTGTCGATCGTGGAATCGATCGTGCACGCCCACGGCGGCAGCGTGGAAGTGACCTCCCGGCCGGGCCGGACCGAGTTTGCTTTGCGGTTGCCGGTGGCGCGGAGCGAGGTTCGGTAACGAATTGCGCAAGGCGACGCACCGCCGTCGTGATCTCTGTTACCTAAATGTGACTTAAGTGGAAAGCTCCTGTACCGTCGAACGGGTGAGCCGACCGTTCCGGCGCACCTCCGGGCAGACGCCGAGCTCTGCCACTGCCCGGATTCCGCTACTTCAAGGCAGAGACGGGGGACCCAGAGTCTCCGGGCCATGGCTTCCATGCCGGCCCTAGGGGTGAAGCCGCAACGCCACGCGTGCGGCCGGATGACCTCATCCGAATCCGACAGCTAACTCCGCAGGCGCCGAGAGGTATACACCCATGTCTTCCAAGGATCAGTCGCGCCCTGAATCGCGCCACCGCGGCGAAAACGCCGCCCCGCTGAGCACGCCCCAGAGCGTTCTGAAGAACGCCGCCCGCGGCGGCAAGACCCAGCGCATGTCCGTTGTGGCCGGCGTCGTGGCCGCCCTGCTGGGTGCCGCATCCGTCGGCCAGGCTGCCGATGCAGCCTTCAAGGCACCGGAGCTAAACCGCGTCTCGGAGACCCAGGCAACCGCGCAGGCCAGCGTCTCGGACATCGACGCTGAAATGGCCATCCTCAAGAAGGCTGCCGCTGAAAAGACAGCAGCCGACAAGGCCGCCGCCGCGAAGGCTGCGGCGGACAAAGCAGCAGCGGACAAAGCCGCGGCTGACAAGGCCGCCGCCGAGAAGGCAGCAGCCGAGGCCGCCGCCAAGCAGGCCGCCGACGCCGCAGCTGCCGCGGCAGCCGCTGCAGCGGCCGCTCCGGTAGCCGTCGATGACCCCGCAGGCGCCAAGGCCTACGCCGCCAGCCAGCTGGCAGCCTACGGCTGGGGCCAGGACCAGATGTCCGCCCTGAGCATCCTCTGGGAGAAGGAATCCAACTGGCGCACCACGGCCACGAACCCTTCCAGCGGCGCCTACGGCATCGTGCAGTCCCTGCCCGCGTCCAAGTTGGCTTCCGCGGGTGCCGACTGGCAAACCAACTACAAGACCCAGATCCAGTGGGGCCTGAACTACATCAAGGAGCGCTACGGCTCCCCCGCAGCCGCGCTGGGCTTCCACTACGCCAACAACTGGTACTAAGCCGGCCCGGTACCGGTCCGGCCCCGCTGCCGCACTGATTTTGGAAGGCCCGTTCGCTGGGGGAACGGGCCTTCCTGCACGTCCGGCCCGGTTGACCCGGTTCCGCCGTTGATTCAGCAGATCCGGCGGCCTGGAGCGACAGTTGTCCTCAGAGCGACAGCGTGATGAGGCGGCCGCCGTCGTCGGCTGTGATCGCTGCGGTGACGGCCGAGTAGTCGCGGATCCGCCACATGCCCTCCGCGAGCCCACCGGCGCCGCCCACCACCACAGTCCGCATCCCGGCGGCGCGTGCGGCGGCAATGCCCGCCGGTGCGTCCTCAAAAACCACGACGTCGGCCGGCTCGGCGCCCAGCAGCGCGGCGGCTTTGAGATAGCCCTCCGGGTCCGGCTTGCCGCGAGTCACCGCCTCGGAGGTGACCGCCGTCGTCGGCATGGCAAGGCCCGCCGCCCGCATGCGGACGTCGGCCAGGATGCTGTCCGCGGAGGTGACCAGGGCGACGGCGTCAGTTGGCAGAGATTGCAGCAGCGCCGCGGCGCCGGGCAGCGCGACGATGCCCTCCGTGCGGCTCCGCTCCATCTCGCCGAGCTCACCGGCCAGGGCCTCGATGTCTGCGCCGGCCGGGGCGAAGCGGCGCACCGTGTCCTTGGCCTGGACGCCGTGCGAGGTGCGCAGGATCTCGGCGATGTCCAGGCTGTAGCGGGCCGCGAACTCGCCCCATACCTGTTCCACGATCGCGGTGGAATCGACCAGCGTGCCGTCCATGTCGAAGAGGATGGCACGCGTGGTGAGGGTTGACGGGGATCCGGTAGGCAGGCTCATGGCTCCATCCTGCCCTTGCCACCGGGCCGGCGCGCAACTTTTACGGCGTGAGTCCTGTTAGCCGTTGGGCCTGCCCGGGAGGTACTGCACGGCCCACTTGTTGCCGTCCGGGTCGGAGAAGTACACGAAGTGGCCCCAGTCCTGGATGTCCACATCGCTGACGTCCACGCCGTTGGCCTTGAGGTGGTCGCGGGCCTTCTGGATGTCGCTCACCACCATCTGCAGGCTGGGGGCGGTGCCCGGAGGGGCATCGTTGAGGCCCTCGCCGATGCAGATGGAACATGCGGAGCCGGGCGGTGTCAGTTGCACGAAGCGGATGCCATCCGTGGGCCGTTCGTCGTAGTCGGCGTTGAAGCCGACCTTGTTGACGTAGAAATCCTTGGCGACGTCCACGTCCGACACGGGCACAAACACAAGTTCAAGTTTCCAGTCCATGCGCCACAGGCTAACGGCGGAGGCAGGAAAGCGGTAGAGGTCAATCGTTAGCTCCGACGCTCCTGCCCAGTTGCCGGCCTCGGAGGCCGCCGTGAATCGCGGCGAACCCCGGAAATCCGCGGCACCTGGCGCTCGCGAGCAAAGCAACTGGGAGGGAACGCCGCGCGCCGCGGCGCCGGGCGGGCCGGGCCCCGGCCACAGACGAAAGCGGCGGCCCCCGCCATCGGGACCGCCGCCGTCGTACGTGTTGGAACTAACCAGCCACGCCGTAAAGGCGGTCGCCGGCGTCGCCCAGGCCCGGAACGATGTAGGACTTTTCGTTGAGCTTCTCGTCGATCGAGGCCAGCACGATCTTGACGTTGGCGTCCGAGAGCTCTTCTTCCAGCTTGGCCAGGCCCTCGGGGGCGGCAAGCAGGCAGATGCAGGTGACGTCCGAGGCGCCGCGCTTGAAGAGGAACTTGATGGCCTCGCGCAGGGTGCCGCCGGTGGCCAGCATCGGGTCCAGCACGAAGATCTGGCGGCCGGTGAGGTCCTCGGGGAGGCGCTCGGCGTAGGTGATGATGTCCAGGGTCTCTTCGTCGCGGGCCATGCCCAGGAAGCCGACCTCGGCGGTGGGGACCAGCTTGGTCATGCCCTCGAGCATGCCGAGCCCGGCGCGCAGGATGGGGACCACCAGTGGCGTGGGCTTGGTGAACGCAGTCCCGACGGTCTTGGTGACCGGGGTCTCGATTTCCACCGGCTGGGTCTTCACCTCGCGTGTGGCCTCGTACGCCAGCAGCGTGACGAGTTCCTCCGTGAGTTGACGGAATACCGGGGAGGGCGTGTTCTTATCCCGCAGAACGGTGAGCTTGTGAGCGACCAGCGGGTGGTCCACGACGAGTGTGCGCATGCCTCCAAAACTATCATTGAGCTATGAGCACCAACGAGCTTTATCACGCAGAACACATTGCCTGGATGGGGCTCGCCCTTGACCAGGCCCGGCAGGCCTTGGAGACGGAGGACGTGCCGATCGGCGCCGTCGTGTTGGGGCCCGACGGCGGGGTGCTGGGTGTCGGGCGCAACGAACGCGAAGTGCACGGCGATCCTACGGCGCACGCCGAAATTGTCGCCATCCGCGAGGCGGCGGCCGCGCTGCAGCGCCATGCCCGGGAGCTCGGCGAGGGCGGGGACGGCTGGCGGCTGGAAGACTGCACGCTGGTGGTCACGCTGGAGCCGTGCGCGATGTGCGCCGGAGCCGTTGTGTTGGCCCGGATTCCGCGGGTGGTGTTCGGCGCCTGGGACGACAAGGCCGGTGCCGTGGGCTCGGTGTTCGACATCCTCCGCGAACGCCGCCTGAACCACTGGGTGGAGGTCTACGCCGGCGTCCGCGAGGAGGAGTGCGCGGCCCTGCTGCGCGACTTCTTCGCCGCGCACCGGGCGTAGCTGACCATCGGGCGTAGCTGCAAGTCAGGAGCGCTGGAACCGTGGAACGTCAGCCGGGTAAGGCAAGCCCGGGAACGGGCTTAGCTGGAACGCGTCTCGGCCGTCTGTCCGGCACCGCTTGCGGCCTGGTTCCGGCGCCAGCGCCGCCGCAGATCCAAGGCAGCCAGGAACCCGGCGACGGGCGTCAGGACCACCGAGGCGTAGATGAACAGCGTCCAGCCGAGTGCAGCCAAGGGCGGCTGGTTCAGGCTCAACATGTGCAGGCCACCGAGCAGGCCGACGGTCCAGAAAAGCAGCACGGCAAAGAGCACGGTGGCTGCCGGGAAATACTCGCTGGATACGGCCTTCTTTACGGTTTCCACGACTGTTCTTTCTGTGTGCCCGGGCTGCCTGCCGGGGAAGGGTTCTGTGGGGGTCTTCTCCAGTATGCGGCCAGTCCACGGCCGATTCCCCGCAGACGCAGCGGACGTGATGAAACTAACCAGATGACGGTCTCCCACGGCCGGAAAACCGCCGGAATTCCCAGGAGGACACCATGGCCATCGCCTTCAACCACACCATCGTCTACGCCACGGACAAACGCCGTTCCGCCGAGTTCCTGGCCCGGGTCCTGGGCCTGCCGCAGCCCCGGCCCATGTGGTCCTTCCTGACGGTCGCCCTGGAGCACGGCGTCGCCCTCGATTTCGCCACGGCCACGCGTGAAATCTCCCCGCAGCACTATGCGTTCCTGGTCAGCGAGGACGAGTTCAACAGCATCTTCGAGCGCATCCAGGCCGAGGGGATCCCGTACTGGGCGGACCCGGCGCGCTCGCGCCCGCAGCAGGTCAACCACAACGACGGCGGCCGGGGCGTCTACTTCTGCGACCCGGACGGGCACTTCCTCGAGGCGATCACGCGGCCGTATGGTTCCGGAGCCGCCTGACGGTTCTGGAGGCGCCTGAGCCAGACGGGCTCCGCGGGGTTCAGGCGTTAGCGGCGTCCAGCGCGTCGATCCGGTCCTGCCGCGACGCCGGCGAGTCCAGGCTGAAGGAACGGAAATCGCCCAGGTCCTCACGGATCCACGCCTCCACCTCGGCGATGCGCTTGCTGACGGCCGCGGTGGGCCTGGCGAACGTCCATGCCGCAATCCGTTCCTTGCCGGGATCGTACTGCCACAGCCCGATGATCCGGCCGCGGTCCAGAATGGGGTGGTCCGGCAGATCGGCCTGCAGCGCGAGCGTGGTGTCCAGGACCTTCTTGCCCCGGTCCTCCTCCTCGAACATCTCCGCCGAGTTCCGCCGGTGCAGCACCAGCGAATCCGTCCCGGCCAGCAGCTGGATCTGCTCATCGGCCGGCGCCTCAAAAGCGGCAAGCCGCCCGACGTCGTCGGGCAGCATCCAAAGCACCTCACCGGCGGCCGTAGCCACCTCCACGGCCCCGACGTCGGCCAGCGCCTTCTTGCTTTGGGCGACCGTGAACGCCGTAAACCATTGGCTCTGCTTCAGCGTCGCCCCGCCGGTCCAGCGGAGGTAGCGTTCTAGCAGGAGGCTGCGGGCGCCGTCGTCGTCGACTGTGCTGGGCGGCAGCTGCCAGGCGGTGTACGCGTAGCGCTGCTGGTCCAGGCGTCCGTTCACGGGCACGCGGCGGATGCGGCCGTCGGCCTGCAGCAGGCCCAGGGCCGTGGGCAGCGTGGTGGACGCGCCCTTCTTCTTGCCTTCCTCGCCGAGGCTGCGCACGGAATCGCCGAGTTCGTCCCGGAGCTGCTTGGGGTCCAGCGGATCGCTGGCCTCCTTGAGGGCGTGCAGGACTTCCTCTTCGAGCAGCGTGATCTCGTTGCGCTCGACGCCCATCCGCGCCAGGACCTTGAAGGGCGCCACGGCGGCGTCCCGGCCGAGCTGGAGCCCCCAGGCGTAGTCGGCCTGGCCCAGGACATAGGTGCAGCCGCGGGCGGTGGGGAGTTCGTGGATTTTCAGGGCGGCGACGTCCCGGTCCGCTTGTTCACGGCCGATGCCGGCGCGGGAGAAGAGCGTCAGGTAGGGGTTGGCGCCGCCCACCGAGCGGGCCCAGCCGGCGTGGTCCAGGACGTCCTCGGAACTCTTGCCGAGCAGCGAACCGTCCAGCCCCTGCCGGTGCCAGGCCCAGGCGCGCAGGCGTTGCGGAGTGAGCGTGGCTGCGTCAGGCGCTGTGGACGTCATGGCCCCATTCTGCACCCCACTACCGACAACGTGGGAGCAGCGGCTAGCCGAAATCCAGGGAATAGCCTGCCCAGGCGTCGGGATGCTCCCGGAGCAGCACGTCCACACCGGCGAGCGCACCGCCATCGGGCGTTGGGCGGACCTTCGCCGCAACCGCCTCGGCGATGAATCGGGCCAGCACCTCCGTCGTCGTGAGCTCTGCGGAGAAGTCCGGATGCTCGTCCAGGTTCCTGTAATGCAGGCCGTCCAGCACCGCGTCCACGATGGTTCCGGCGGCCCCGATGTCCAGCACGATCGCGTCCTGGTTGAGCTCCGCGCGCCGGAACGTCACCTCGGCCACGAAGGTGGCCCCGTGAAGGCCTTGGGCCGGGCCGAAAACCTCCCGCGGAAGGCTGTGGGCGATCATGACATGGCGCCGGACGGTCAGGCTGAACATCGGCTACTCCCCTTCCTGGGCGGGCTGTTCGTCGGGTTGTTCGGCCGGCGGCGGGTATTCGATGAGGTGGCACAGGGCGTCCAGCCTGCCGTCCGCGAGCTGTTCCATCACCCCGGGGAGGTCCGCGAAGCCGGAAGCGCCGCTCAGGAAGGTGTCGAAGACGGGGTCGCGGAGCAGCGAGACGGCGAGCGCCAGGCGGTCCGCGTTGCTCCGGCGGTGCCGCCGGGCCCGGGCCACCACGCTCACCTGGCTGGCCCGCACGGACAGGCGCCGGGCGTGGAAGTCCTCCCCCAGCGGCAGGCTCACGCGGCGGGTGCCGTACCAGGAGAGCTCGATGATCTCGCCGTCCGTGCCGCACAGCTGCAGGCAGCGTTCCAGGCCCGGCTCGCTCGCCGAGCAGTGGAACACGATGTCGCAGTCTGCAAGGGCCTCGTCCGGGAGCGCAAAGTCGACCCGCAGGGCGTCCGCCAGTTCCTTGCGCCGAGGGCCGGCGTCCACGAGCTGCAGCCGCTCCAGCGGAAAGCGCGTGAGAAGTGCAGCAAGCACGCCGCCCACCAGTCCGGCCCCGACGACGGCGATCCGGTCGCCGATCCGCGGACCGGCTTCCCAGAGGGCGTTGACGGCTGTCTCCACGATGCCGGTCAGCACGGCTCGCCTGGCGGGGACCTCGGCCGGAACGATGGTCAGAGATTCGACGGGGACCACGTACCGGTCCTGGTGGGGGTGGAGGCAGAACACGATCCGGCCGGCCCAGCCCTCCGGGCCTTCTTCGACCACGCCCACGGACAGGTAGCCGAACTTCACCGGCAAGGGAAAGTCGCCTACTTGGTGGGGCGCGCGCATTACCTCGGCCACGCGGTCCGGCACGCCGGCCTTGTGGACCAGGAGCTCGGTGCCCCTGCTGATGCCGGAGTAGAGGGCACGCACCAAGGCCTGGCCCTGGTCCGGTGCCGGCAGCTCCTCAACGCGGAGCCCACCCACACCCGGACCCACGGTCCAGTAGGCGGTTGCTTGGCGGCGGTGCTCTGACTCGCTCATGCTGCCTATGAATCTAGACTTGTGACGAGCGCAAGGAAAGGGCCTGGCGGCGGGCGGACTCAACGGAACTTGAGGGGACAAAGAGGGCGGAGTTGCAGGAACGTGCGGGAACTCCCGGTGATCGTTTTGGGAACATGCACCAACTTCCGGTAACCTATTCCAGTTGGTGACGTGTCCGAGCGGCCGAAGGTGCAACACTCGAAATGTTGTTTGGTGTAAAAGCCAACGTGGGTTCAAATCCCACCGTCACCGCCAATTGCGAAGGCGTCTACATCGTTGATAACACAGCGAAGTAGACGCCTTTTGCTTTGCCCGAATCAACCCCGTGAGCGCACTTTGAGCGCAACCTGCTGATCAAGGGCAACAGCTACGGCTATGCCCTGTGTGTCTGCCGAAGGTCTTGCCACTCGTTGACCGTCGCGACGACATGGGTCGACACCCCCTCCCCTGGGCAGCCAATTCCACCCGGAGCGTTCGGGTGGTCACATTGTGTACGAGTCTGGGCAGATGATAATCATTCGCTTTAGAGCCCTCCGTGGAGCTCATTGGAGCCGCTCAGGCCGATAGGTCATAGGGGTCGCTGGACCTACATGTTGGGTTTCAGGATCAAGCGGCGCTCAAGGCTGTCTTCCCAAGTCCGCCCGGCATAGCCGAAGGAGTTCCTCGTTCGCGGCTGAATATTGCTTGAGAGCTTCCTTGTCGCCGTAAAATCCCCTCTCCAGGTCTCCTTCTAGAGGCATTTTGGCGATCATCATGAAGTGCAACGAACGGTAGACTGCATCGGCAGCGTCCCGTACGTCGTTCGGTGCAAGCAAACGGACCAGCGCCGTCTCCACCTTTCCCAGATGTATAAGCACCTCGTCCCGGGTTTCCTCGCTAGCGTGTAAGCGGCAACTTTAAACTGACCGGAGTCGGCAAAT
>NZ_JAFNLL010000003.1 GCF_017368795.1 Arthrobacter cavernae
TGCTTCCATGACGGACGCTGGCGCAAAGTTCTCCGAAGCGATCATCTCCAGCGTTGACTGCTGGCGGATGAGTTCCTGGGCGATCGCCTGATCAACCTCCGGGTCCGCCTGGGCGAGCGGGCGGATCAGCGGTTCAACCATGGTGTTCTCCTTTGAAATACTTATAGTTGCTGACTGTTCCTCAACTGATATATTAGAACTGTTGCCATAGTATGTTGAACATCACACAGCCGTCAACAGCCCGACAGCAACACATCCACCAAACTTGGAATTGCGGCAAGCGGGAGAGAGCAGATGAGCACTGTTTTGGAAGCACTGGATACGGGCACACAAGGGGCCTCGCTGGCCGAGAATGCCTACCTGCTCCTGCGGGACAGGCTCATCATGCTGGAAATCAAACCGGGCGACCCCATCAATGATGGCCAGATTGCCGCCGAGCTCGGCATTGGACGAACGCCGGTGCGCGAGGCCATCAAGCGGCTCGAGAGCGACCACCTGGTGGTGTCCTACCCCCGGCGTGGAACGTTCGCCACCGGCGTCGACATCACCCAACTGGCGGACGTCTCGGAAATCCGGGAGCTCCTGGAACCCCTGGCGTCCCGTCGTGCAGCGCGCATGGCCAGCCCCCGCCTGCGCCAGGAACTGCGGGATGTGGCCGCTGCGATCAGCGACCTGGAGTCCGGCCATGCCGACCAGCACGAGCTCATGCGCTACGACATCATGGTTCACCGGCTCATCTACAAGGCGGCAGCGAATCCACACCTCGAGGACGTGCTGATCCGATACGACAACCTGGCAACCAGGATCTGGTGCCACATGCTGGAGAAGATGCCCTCCGTCACGGGCCACATCGCCGAGCATGCCGAGCTACTGACCGCCATTGCCGACGGCGACGAAGACCGCGCATCCCAGCTCGCCCTTCATCACGTGGTCAGCTTCGAGAAAACCATCCGCAAGGTCCTCTGACGCTCTCTCACATCACGGCACTCCCAGCCGAACCCTCACGCTGCCAAGTCTCGCCAAAACGGCGATGAGTGCAACTGGGTCTTATTGGCTGCAACGAGACACTTGAACTTGGGGCGTCCCGCACTGCCCCAAGACAAGGCTTCATCCGGAAATACTTCCTAGAACCCCTTGACCGTGACGCATCACACACCTAGTCTGAAGCAACAGTGTTGCGTTCGATGCAACCACGAATTTTATTGGTGGACATATGAGTAACGGAAAAACTTCGATGCCGGCGGCAGCCGATCCCTCTTCGTTAGGCAGCCAGCGTCGGCCGCACAGCGGGGACGAGGTCAGCAAGGACACCCGCCGCCGCGTCATCACCGCAAGCTTCATCGGCAACTTCGTCGAATGGTTCGACTACGCCGTCTACGGCTACCTGGCCGGCATTATCTCCTCAGTCTTCTTCCCGGAAGCGGACCGCCAGACGGCGTTGCTCGCAACCTTCGGCGTCTTCGCCATCTCCTTCTTCGTCCGGCCGCTGGGCGGCTTCATCTGGGGCCACATCGGTGACCGGCTGGGACGAAAGCAAGCGCTGTCGCTTTCCATCGTCATCATGTCGGTGGCCACGTTCTGTATCGCCCTCATCCCGGGCTACAACACCATCGGAGTCTGGGCTCCGGTCCTGCTCCTGCTGGTCCGCGTGGTCCAGGGCTTTTCCGCCGCCGGGGAATACGCCGGCGCCTCCGCCTTCCTGGTGGAATACGCGCCCGCCAACAAGCGCGGACTCTACGCCGCCGTCGTACCTGCCAGCACGGCTGCGGGCCTGCTGCTCGGTTCGCTGCTCGCAGCGCTTCTCAGCACGGTCCTCACCGCAGAGCAGCTCAACGAATGGGGCTGGCGACTGCCGTTCCTCCTGGCCGCGCCGATGGGCCTGATCGGCCGGTACATCCGCACCAAGCTCGAAGACACCCCTGCGTTCCTGGCCCTGGCCGACAAGGAACCGGTCAAGGCCCCCGCCCTGGCAATGTTCAAGACCTACCGCAAGCAGCTCATCATTGCCACGGGCGCCGTGCTGCTGAACGCCGTCGGCTTCTACGTCATCCTCAGCTACATGCCCACGTACCTGTCCGAGGAACTGAACTTCGGCGCCGCCGAATCGTTCCTGGCCACCACCATCGCCCTGGCCAGCTACATCGGCTTCATCTTCCTGACCGGCATCGCCTCAGACAAGTTCGGCCGCAAGCGCATGCTCATCACGGCGTCCGTGCTGTTCGTGGTGCTGACGGTCCCGGCCTTCATACTCCTGGACACCGGCAACTTCCTGGTGATCGTGCTGGTCCAGATCCTGCTGGGCGCCATGCTCACCCTCAACGACGGCACCCTGCCCAGCTTCCTGGCCGAGCTTTTCCCCACCAAGGTCCGGTACAGCGGCTTCGCCGTCAGCTTCAACCTCTCCAACGCCCTGTTCGGCGGCACCGCCCCGTTCGTGGCAACCCTCCTGATCGGCCTCAGCCACAACAAGCTGGCCCCCGGCTGGTACCTCGTGGCGGCCTCCATCGTTTCCCTCATCGCAGTCCTGTTCGCCGTGGAGACTTCCAAGAAGCCTCTGCAGGACGACTGAAAACCACAACACACCCCGCATTGAAAGGAACACTATGACCATCACCGAGAACGAAGCCGTAAACGATGTCGCCAAGCTGGAGCGCCTCAAGGTCCTCAAGAACGGCGAGAAGGTCTCCCTGACCTTCTCCGATGCCGAATTCGAGCGCCGCATCGCCGGGCTCCGCCGGATCATGGCCGAGAAGGAACTGGACGC
>NZ_JAFNLL010000030.1 GCF_017368795.1 Arthrobacter cavernae
TTCAACGCGCAGCAGCTTGCGGCCTTCAGGTGCCAGGGTCATGAGGAACTCCATAATTCAGGTGGCACAAGGGTGCCACGATGATTCGGGTTCCTCCCCGCTCTGTATTGGACCTGAGAGATTCCGTGTCCCTGCTGCTGCAGGACCACTTGCACCGTCGGTGAGCCCGGTTGCCCGGACTGCTTTCCAGAGTTGCCTTGCCGCGGCGGTACATGGGCCTGAGAGATTCCTGGGGAGGATTTGCTCCTACGGCGCCTGCTGAATGTACCGGCAGGACTCTCCCGCCGCAGATCATAAGCGCGTGCCACCGTGGAGTGACACATCACACAGGATAGCCGCTGCCCGGAGTGCGCGCAAAGCACGGCCTGGCCTGCGTGCAGGACCAAGCGGCGTCCCGAGGGCCCCGACACGAGCTTGCGAGTGTTGGGAAGGG
>NZ_JAFNLL010000031.1 GCF_017368795.1 Arthrobacter cavernae
CGTGCCACCGTGGAGTGACACATCACACAGGATAGCCGCTGCCCGGAGTGCGCGCAAAGCACGGCCTGGCCTGCGTGCAGGACCAAGCGGCGTCCCGAGGGCCCCGACACGAGCTTGCGAGTGTTGGGAAGGGACCTCCGCGCTAGCCGGCCACCAGGGCCGGCATCAGTTGTGCGGTGGGCGTGCCCGGCGCCGGGGCGTACATGACCAGGTGCAGTTCCGGCGCGTCCGAGGGCACCAGGCGGTGCTGTTCAAAGACCAGTTCGCCCAAGACCGGGTGCAGGAAGACCCGTTGCCTGGAGGCGAACCGCTCCACGCCGCGGTCGGCCCAGAGCTGGGCGAATTCCGGGCTGGCCGTGCCCAGCCGGCTGATCAGGGCGGTGTGGGCGGCCGATCCGAGCCGGGCACCGGCCTCGGCCCGGAACTCGGCCACGAAATGGCGTGAGGTTTCTTCCCAGTCGGGCAGCATCTCGCGCAGGTGCGGATCCGTGAAGATCAGCCAGAGCAGGTTCCTCTCGGCCGGGTCCACGGACGCGATGGGGGAGTAGAGGCCGGCGTAGGCCCGGTTCCAGCCGGTGATTCCCCAGTCCGGGGCCACGGCGAAGGCCGGGAAGTCGAGGGAATCCAGGAGCCGTTGCAGGTGCGCCGGGGCCGCCTCGATCGTGGCCATTTCCGCGGCGGGCACGGGAGCGTATCCGCCTAGTGCGAGCAGATACGACCTCTCGGCGCCTGTCAGGCGAAGCACGCGGGCAACGGCCTCGAGCACCTGACGGGAGGCGTTGATCTCCCGGCCCTGCTCCAGCCAGGTGTACCAGGTGACGCTGACCGCGGCGAAAGAGGCGACCTCCTCGCGGCGCAGTCCCTGGGTGCGGCGGCGCCCGATGGGCGGCAGCCCCAGTTCCGCCCGGACCAGGTTCCCGCGCCGGTCACGCAGGAACTGCCCCAGCTCCCGCCGTCGTTCATCACTCATTCCAAAAATCTAGCACTGCCACTACTAGTACCAGCACCGACTTCCACCGCTGGCCCTTTCACTGATTGACTGGTTTGATGCCTCCTCTACGTTCACGAACAGTCACCCATGGCCGCAACATGGTCGGCGCACGCGCTCTGCTCCGCGCTGCCGGCGTCAATGGCGCCGATTTCGGAAAGCCGATCATCGCCGTCGCCAACAGCTTCACCGAATTCGTCCCCGGACACACCCACCTCCAGCCGGTGGGACGCATCGTCTCCGACGCCATCATCGAGGCCGGCGGCATCCCGCGCGAGTTCAATACCATCGCCGTCGACGACGGCATCGCGATGGGCCACGGGGGCATGCTCTACTCGCTGCCCTCCCGGGATCTGATCGCCGACTCGGTGGAGTACATGGTCAACGCGCACTGCGCCGATGCCCTGATCTGCATCTCCAATTGCGACAAGATCACCCCCGGCATGATGATGGCGGCCATGCGCCTGAACATCCCCACCGTCTTTGTCAGCGGAGGCCCCATGGAAGGCGGCACCGCCGTCCTGGTGGACGGCACCGTGCGCAAGCGCCTGAACCTGATCTCCGCGATCGCCGATGCCGTCAACGACTCCGTCTCCGACGAGGATCTGCTGCGCATCGAGGAAACGTCCTGCCCCACCTGCGGTTCCTGCTCGGGCATGTTCACGGCCAACTCCATGAACTGCCTCACCGAGGCGCTCGGCCTCTCGCTGCCGGGCAACGGCACCACCCTGGCCACGCACACGGCCCGCAAGGAGCTGTACCAGGACGCCGGCAAAGCGATCGTGGACATCACCAACGCCTACTACTCCGACGACGACGAATCCGTGCTGCCGCGCGCCATCGCAGGCCGCGCCGCGTTCGAGAACGCCATGACCATGGACATCGCCATGGGCGGTTCGTCCAACACCATCCTGCACCTGCTCGCCGCGGCGCAGGAGGCCGAGCTCGACTTCACCCTTGAAGACATCGACGCGATCTCGCGCCGCACCCCGTGCCTGACCAAGGTGGCCCCCAACGGCGACTACCTGGTGGAGGACGTCCACCGCGCCGGCGGCATCCCGGCCATCCTGGGTGAACTTGACCGCGGCGGAATGCTCAACCACGATGTGCGCTCCGTGCACGGGACCGATCTCCGCTCCTGGCTTAACGACTGGGACATCCGCGGCGGCAAGGCCACCGATACCGCCGTCGAACTGTTCCACGCGGCCCCCGGCTGCGTCCGCTCTGCCACGGCCTTCTCCCAGTCCGAGCGCTGGGACACGCTGGACACCGATGACGAGAACGGCTGTATCCGCTCGATCGAAAACGCCCACACCGTGGAGGGCGGCCTGGCCGTGCTCCGGGGCAACATCTCGGTGGATGGCTGCGTGGTGAAGACCGCCGGCGTGGACGAATCGATCTTCAAGTTCTCCGGCCCGGCCGTGGTCTTCGAATCGCAGGATGCCGCGGTGGAAGCCATCCTGAGCAAGCAGATCGTGGCCGGCGACGTGGTCGTCATCCGCTACGAAGGACCCCGCGGCGGCCCCGGCATGCAGGAAATGCTCTACCCGACGTCGTTCCTGAAGGGTCTGGGGCTGGGCGCGAAGTGCGCCCTGATCACCGATGGCCGCTTCTCCGGCGGTACCTCGGGACTGTCGATCGGCCACATCTCCCCCGAGGCTGCCGCAGGAGGGGCCATCGCGCTCGTCGAGAACGGGGACACGATTTCCATCGACATTCCCTCCCGCTCCATCACCGTGGAAGTGCCCGACGACGAACTTGACCGCCGCCGTGCGCTGCTGGAAGCGAGCACCGGCTACCAGCCCCGCAACCGTGAGCGCGCCGTCTCACCCGCGCTGCGCGCCTACGCGGCCTTCGCGCTTTCGGCAGACAAGGGCGCCGTGCGGCACGTGCCGCTGGAACCCCTGCCGGCAACAGCCACGCTGGTCTAAGCAACACCGAAACGTGCCTTGCGGGTCCGCATCAGCAGCGGGCCCGCAAGGGGCGGGCCGGCCGCCAACGGGCCGGCCACCATCGTGCTGGCTAGATCTTGCGGTACGTGAGGTCGAAGATCATGCGGCCGGCTTCGTGCGCCTTGCCCTCGAAGCTGGTGCGGATGCGGCCGTCGAAGCGCGGAGCCCAGCCGCCCACATGGTCCACGCCCTCGTTGGGTCCGGTGTGTTCCGTGCTGACGGGGGCGCGGCCTGCCTTGACAGGAGCGCCGCCCACCATGGACTCGACGCCGGATTCCCACACCTGGGTGAGGGGGCTCTCGGTGCCGCTCCGCTCGCCTTCGTGCATGTTCTCGAACTCGGTGGAACCGGCCAGGACCTCGCGCACGTGCACGGCGTAGTTGGACCAGTCGGTGGCGATCCGCCAGAAGCCGCCCTTTTCCAGGGCCTTGGCCGCGATGCCGGCAAAGGCGGGCTGGATGAGGCGGCGCTTGTGGTGCCGGGCCT
Source organism: Arthrobacter cavernae (assembly GCF_017368795.1). Taxonomy (GTDB): domain Bacteria; phylum Actinomycetota; class Actinomycetes; order Actinomycetales; family Micrococcaceae; genus Arthrobacter; species Arthrobacter cavernae. Next base: position 3,427 of record NZ_JAFNLL010000031.1, read on the forward strand.
TGTGCCAGGGGTCCGGGAAGAAGACCCAGAGCTCGCTCACGGATCCGGCCGGGAGCATGGATTCGAGGACCTCGGGGGCGTTGGCCTCGACCACGCGCACGTTGGTCAGGCCGCGGCTGTTGATCTTGATGATGGTGTTGGCGAGCCCGGGCGTGTAGACCTCGACGGCCAGGAAGTCCTTGTCCGGGTTCTGTTCGGCGGCGTGGCAGACGGCGTCGCCCAGGCCGGAGCCGATTTCGACGATCAGGGGAGCCTTGCGGCCAAACACTTCCTCGGCGTCGAACGTGTAGTCCGGGTGTACGGACGTGTTGGCGACATGCCGCGGTACCTGGATGGCCCAGCGGTCCGCGTGCTCTTCCCAGGCGGCCTGGCGGCGGCCCTGCAGGCGGGTGCCGCGGCGCACAAAACTGACCGGCCGGCCGCCGTAGGTGCCGAAGGAAGCCTGGCTTCCGGGGGTCACGGGGCGCGGTGTGTCGGGGGAATCTGGGGTTTCACTCATCCCTTCCAGAATACCTGCGGGCGGTGCGGCCAGAGGTCCCGCAACAAGCAACCATCTTTGAAGCCTGAGGGCAAAGTGAACACGTGTGCAGCGCTACCAATGGGCCGGAAAGTGGTCAGATGTTGAGGGACGGAGGATGCGGTGCCGGACGTTGCGGGGGTGGTGCGACTGCGAGAATGGGGAGTGTGACGCTTCCCGAGAAACCCCACGCAGCCGCCTCTGAACTGCTCGTCGACGCCGAGATCGACGACGTCCCCGCCGCCGCGCCCACCCGCGTCACCACGCGCCGCGGGCTCGTTTTCCTGGGGATCTGCCTGGTCCTGATCGGCCTCAACCTGAGGACCGTGTTCTCGAGCTTTTCGGCGGTCTTGCCGGAGGTCACCGCCGACGCCGGCCTGCCGGGCTGGGCGGTGGTGGTGCTCACCACCGTGCCGGTCACCCTGCTGGGCGTGTTCGCGCCGCTGGCCCCGGTCCTGGCCCGCCGCTTCGGCGCCGAACGGGTGCTGCTGGGGGCCATGGCGGTGCTGACGGCCGGGCTGCTACTGCGCCCCGTGGATCTCGCCGGCGGCCACTTGACGGCGCTTCTCCTCGGGACGGCCGCCTGCGGTGCAGCGATCGCCCTCTGCAACGTGCTGCTTCCGGGCTTAGTCAAGCGCGACTTCCCGCACCGGCTCGGCCTCATGGGCGGGCTCTACACGACGGCCATCTGCGCCTCGGCGGCCCTCGGTGCCGGCTTCACCTACCCCGTCTTCACAGCTGCCGGGCACTGGACATCGGCGCTCTGGTTCTGGGCGCTGCCCGCCGGCGTCGTGCTCTTGCTTTTCCTGCCGCTGGCGCTCCGCCAGCGTCCGGTCCGCCACGGCGTGGCGGCCGGCGGGACCAATGTGTGGCGCTCGGCCGTGGCCTGGCAGGTGACCATTTTCATGGCCCTGCAGGCCATGATGTCCTTCAGCGTGTTCGCCTGGCTGGCGCCGATCCTGCGCGACCGCGGAATCGACGGCGGCACGGCCGGGCTGATCGTGTCCGTCTCGATCGTCCTGCAGATGCTGGGCTCCTTCCTGGCGCCGGGCCTGGCGGCACGTTTCAAGGACCAGCGCACCATCAACGCCGTGGTGGCGCTCATGACCGGCGGCGGCTTCGCCCTGAGCATCTTCGGACCCACGGAGCTGATCTGGGTGTGGACGGGGCTGCTGGGGCTGGGCCAGGGGAGCCTGACCGCCGTGGCACTGACCATGATCATGCTGCGCACCCGGGACGCGCACACCGCCGCACACCTGTCCGGCATGATGCAGGGTGTCGGCTACGGACTGGGGTCCACGGGGACCCTCATGGTGGGCCAGCTGCACCAGGCCACGGGAGGCTTCGCCGCGGCCGGCGTGCTGTTCCTCGTGGTGGGGTCCCTGGCCGCCGTGTTCGGCTACCGGGCGGGCCGGAACCGGTATGTGGGCGGCTAGGCCTTCGCCGATTCGTCCCCAACTAGGTCGCAGTTGTTGTCGTTTTGGGCCCTCATAACGACAACAAATGCTACCTAGTTGGGGTTGGCTTAGACAGCCGTCACGTAGCCTTCAAGCCGTCCCAGTTCCGGCTGCGAGGAGGCCTGGCCGACAGCGTCGGCACCCACGGCGTTGGCGGCCGCGAGCGCCTGTTCATCGGAGAGGCCGTTGCGCAGGCCCAGGACGAACGCGGCGCAGAAGGCATCGCCGGCGCCGATCGTGTTGACCACCTTGGCCGACAGTCCGGCCGCGCGCGCCACCTCCTTGCCGTCGCGGAAGAGGGCCGATCCGTCCTTGCCGTAGGTCACGGCAACCAGCCGGGCCTCGGACAGTTCCGGGATGAGCTCGTACTCGGTCTCGTTGACGATGAGCAGGTCGCAGCGCTGCACGAGCTCCGCCGGGAGCGGCTGCGCCGGTGCCGCGTTGAGCGCGAAGTAGCCCGGGTGCCGGCGGGCGGCCTCGACCACGATGTCCAGGCCCACCTCAAGCTGGGACAGTACGATCTCGTCCTCTGCAAAGGCGACGCCGTCCAGGGCCACCTCGGCGTTCGCTCCGGGGCACACCACAATCTGGTTCTCGCCCTCACTGTCCACGACGATCAGCGCCGTGCCTGTGGGCGTCGAGCGGCGCGCGACGTCGGCCACGTCCACCCCCGCGGAGGTGAGGGCATCCAGCATCTCCCGGCCGGCGTCGTCGTTCCCTACGGCGCCGATCATGCGCGCGGCGCCGTCAAGGCGGGCGGCCGCGGCGGCCTGGTTGGCTCCCTTGCCGCCGGGTTGCCGGCTCAGGGTGCCGTCGCCGATGGTTTCGCCGGCGGTGGGGAGGCGTCCGGCGGTGGCGATGATGTCCAGGTTGATGCTGCCGAGGACGGTGAGGGGCTTGGTGGTGGAGGGATTCATGGGGTTCCTTGCTGGGCGGAGCGGGGGGGAGTGGTCAGGACTGACGGACGGAGAGGTGCCCGGCCCTGGCGGTGACGAGGCACTTGGCCAGATAGAACGGGGCGCCGTCGCGCTGGACGTATTGGGTGAGGACCATGACGGAGTCGGTGCCGCGGAGGTCCAGGAGCTTCGCGCGGCTGGGTCCCGCTGTGGTCAGGCCGATGTCGCAGCGGCCGGGACCGAGCGTCGGGCCCAGCGCCGCCGTGAGCGCCGTGAGCATGGTCCCGCTTCCGGGCCCGACGGCGAGGGCCGCGGCCACGTCTTCGCGTCCGCCGGGGGTGCCGGGATGGGTGGAGATGTGTTCCTGCAGGTGGGCGATCTTCTCGCCGTCCCGGGAGATGACGGTTTCCCAGAGGAGGCATTCCTGGTCCATTTCGGCGCCGATGCCGGGGGCGATGAATTCCGACGCCGGCTGGCGGACTGCCTGGATCCGTTCGAGCGAGACGGGGTGGTCCGGGATTGCGAGGAGGTCCTCGAAGGGCTGGATGCGTTCGACGCCGAGTCGGGGGAGGGACTCCGAGACGAAGCGGCCCACGCCGCGCTTGGCACGGACCAGCCCGTCTTCCTCCAGGAGCATGAGTGCCTCCCGGACCACTGTGCGGCTGACTTCCATGGCCGTGCCGAGTTCGGTTTCGGTGGGCAGCAGGGATCCGGGGCGCAGGGTGCCCCGCCGGATGGCCTCCGCGATGCGCGAATAGGCGGCCACGCGCAGGGGCAGCCCCGGCTGGTTGCGGAGGGGGCCAGCCCAGGGGCGGACGTCATTGTCAGTCATGAGGCCTCGTTTCGTCTCGGTAGGGACAGTGTAGTCATAATCACAACTTGATGTTGTACTTGCTCGTAATACGTGCTTGTATAACAACTCATAGCCAGCCAGGGACGCCCGCCCCTGCCAAACAAGGGAGTTTGCTGTGATCACCCCAACTACGCCCGCGCCGGACGCGGCCAGCGCCACCGAGACGGACGCCGTTCTTCACGGCGCCGCCCAGCACAACACCGGCCAGCACGGCGCCAAGGCCACCACGCTCATCATCACGCTCCTGCTCGGTGTGCTGTCCTTCCAGCTCAACGCGAGCATGGTCACCCCCGCACTGCCGCAGATCGGCGCACACTTCGGCGCAGACGCCGGGGCCGTGGCACAGGTCCAGTCCATGTTCTTCCTGGCCGGCGCCATCTCCGGCCCCATCATGGGCCGCTGGAGCGACTTCATCGGCCGCCGCCGGGCACTCCTGCTCGTGCTCACCGTGATGGCTGTCGGAACGGTCCTCTGCCTCGTCGCCCCGAGCATGCCGGTCCTGATCGTGGGCCGCTTCCTGCAGGGTGTCTCCAGCGCCATCTTCGCGCTCGCCTACATCGTGCTGCGCGAGAACCTCGACGCCAAGGTGTTCGGCACCTCGGTGGGCATCATCGCCGCGGTCAATGGCGGTGTCGCCGGCTTTGACGGCTACGTCGGTGGCCTCATGACCGAGGCCTTCGGCTTCCAGTCGATCTTCCTGGTGGTCTTGGCACTCGCTGCCATCGCCGCCGTGTGCATCATCCGCGTGGTCCCGGCCGGCGGCGCCGTTGCGACGGCCGCAGCAACCGGCGGCCGCATGGACTGGTGGGGTGCCGCCTTCCTTTCGGTCTTCCTGGTCTGCCTGAGCTACTTTGTCAGCACAGGTTCCTCCGCCGGCTGGGTTTCCGTGGAGGCCCTCCTGCTGCTCGCCGCAACCATCGCGTCCTTCATCGCGTTCGTCGCCGCCGAAAAGCGCCGCAGTTCCCCGCTCATCGCCGTCCACCACCTGCGTTCCCGCAACGTCTGGACCGTCATCGCCACCACCGTGCTGACGCTTGCCGGCATCTTCGCCATCATGAACTTCACCGTGGTGCTCCTGAGCCAGGACGGCCCCAGCGGCTTCGGCCTCAGCGCGTCCCTCTCGGCCCTGCTGTTCCTGACCCCGGCCGCGCTCATCGGTGTGTTCGCCGCACCCCTCGCCGGCTGGCTTACGAGCCGCACCGGCTGGATCAAGACCCTGCGCATCGGCACGGCCCTCAGCCTCGTGTGCGCCATCGCCGCCGCCCTCTTCGCCGACAACCAGTGGGCCGTGCTGGCCGCCGTCGCCGCCCTCGGAATCTTCTACAATGGCTTCTTCCTCACCTCCATCAACGGGCTCTCCGTGCTGCTTTCGCCCAAGGAAGCCCCGGGCTCGCTGCCTGGAATCAACGGCGCCTCCTTCGGCACGGGGGCGAGCCTCGGCGTCGTGCTCGTGGCCCCCTTCGTGGGTCTTGGCACCCCGGGCGGCTACGCCGCCGCGCTCTGGATTTCGGTGGGCATCACCGCAGCCGCGTTCCTCGTCAGCCTGCTGGTCCCCGCGCCCGACGGCGAGCACGCAGCATAATCACGCACGTTCCGTTTCACAGAAGGACACCCCACATGACTCCCACGCCCCTTTACCTGGACTGCGACACCGGCATCGATGACGCCCTGGCCCTGGCCTATCTTCTGGCCTCGCCGTCGGCCGAGCTGGTGGGCATCGGCAGCGTGAGCGGAAACGTCTCCGCCGCCGTCGGCGCCGTGAACACCCTGGACCTGCTGGCACTGGCCGGCCGCCCGGACATCCCGGTGGCCGTGGGCGCGCACGACCCGCTCGTACGAGCGTTCGACGGCGGTGCGCCGCACGTGCACGGGGCCAACGGAATCGGCGGCGTCGTGCTGCCCACGTCCGGGACCGCTCAGATGGACGAAACCGCGGCCGAGATGCTGGTCCGCCTGGCCAACGAGTATCCGGGCGAGCTGAAGGTCGTGGCGATCGGCCCGCTGACCAACATTGCCCACGCCCTGCGCCTGGAGCCGCGCCTGCCGGAACTCGTTGCCGGTATCACCCTCATGGGCGGCGCCGCGATGGTCCCGGGCAACATCACACCGGTGGCCGAGGCCAACATCGCCAACGACCCCGAGGCCGCCCGCGAAGTCCTCGCCGCCCCGTGGAACGTCACCATGGTCCCGCTGGACGTCACCATGGCCAACGTCCTGGAAGAGGAACACCGCCTGGAGCTCCTCGCCTCGGAAAATCCGGTGGCCCGGGCCCTGGGTGAGATGCTGGGCTACTACTACCGCTTCTACGAGGGCATCTTCGGCCGGGCATGCTCCGCCATGCACGATCCCCTCGCAGCCGCCGTCGCGCTCGACGCCGTCGCGCTGAGGACGGCGCCGGTGGTCCACGCCGAGGTCGACGCCGGCAACGGCCCCGGCCGCGGCCAGACGGTCTGCGACCTGCGCGGCATGCACGTGGGCTACCCGGAGCAGCCAGGCGCCCACTGCCGCGTGGTCCTGGAGCTTGAGCAGGACTTCGCCCCGCACCTGATGGACGTTCTGCTGGGCCGGGTGCCCGCGGCTATCGGGGCCCGCAATTCCTGACCCCTTTTGAAACACGAAAGCCCGCGACACGCCGTGCATCACGGTGTGTCGCGGGCTTCGCTGCGCCAAAGAAGGTCAGGGAGCGCGCCTCAAAGGACGCGGCTGAGGAACTCCTTGGTGCGGTCATGCTGCGGGTTGGCGATGATTTCACGGGGATCGCCCGATTCCACCACCACGCCGCCGTCCATGAAGGTCAGGGTGTCGCCCACTTCACGGGCGAAGCCGATCTCGTGGGTCACCACGATCATGGTCATGCCGGACTTCGCCAGGTCCTTCATCACGTTGAGCACGTCGCCCACAAGCTCGGGGTCCAGGGCCGAGGTCGGTTCGTCGAAGAGCATCAGACCGGGTTCCATGGCCAGGGCGCGGGCGATTGCCACGCGTTGCTGCTGTCCGCCGGAGAGCTGGGCCGGATAGTGGTTGGCACGTTGGGCCAGGCCCACCCGGTCCAGGAGCTCAAGGGCCTGGGTCCGGGCGAAATCCTCGCCCTTTCTTTTGACCTGCGTGGGCGCCTCCATGACGTTTTGCAGGGCCGTCTTGTGCGGGAACAGGTTGAACCGCTGGAAGACCATGCCGATCTCCCGGCGCTGGGCGGCAATCTCCTTCTTCTTGAGGTCGTGTAGGCGGCCGTTGACTTCGCGGTAGCCGATCAACTGGCCGTCCACGGAAATGCGCCCGGCGCTGATGGTCTCCAGCAGATTGATGCAGCGCAGCATCGTGGACTTGCCGGAGCCGGAGGGCCCGATCACCACCGACACCTCGCCCTGCTTCACGGTCAGGTCAATGCCGCGCAGGACGTGGTGCTGGCCGTAGTACTTGTGCAGGCCTTCGATCCGCACCAGCGGCTTTTCGGCGATCATCGTCATTTTGCCTCCTCCTTGGGAAGGTCCGTGCCCGGGCTCTGCTGTGGTGCCGCCACGGCAGCGGCGGCCCGGGCGGCCGCCGGGTTGACCGCCACAGCCGCCTGGCCGGAGTCGACCCCCTTGCCGTAGTAGGCCTCCAGGTAGTGCTGGCCCACCATCAACAGGCTGGTGATCACCAGGTACCAGATCGCCGCGACGATCAGCAGGGGAATGGGCTGGTAGGTCCGGTTGGCCAGGGCGTTGGTCGCGAACGTCAAGTCCAGGGTGAAGGGCACGGCCAGGACCAGGGAAGTGGTCTTGAGCATGCCGATGGTTTCGTTGCCGGTGGGCGGAACGATGATGCGCATGGCCTGCGGCAGGATGATCCGCCACATGATCTTGGCGTCGCTCATACCAAGGGCTTCGGCGGCTTCCGTCTGGCCCTTGTCCACGGACTTCAATCCGGCACGGAAGATCTCGGCCAGGTAGGCCGATTCGTTCAGGGCGAGGCCCAGGATAGCCGCCGCAATCGGGGTGATAATGGACGAGGTGCTGAGGTCGAACAGTTCCGGGCCGAACGGGACGCCAGCGCTGATCTTCGGGTAGAGCACCGCGAGCAGGCCCCAGAAGACCAGCTGGGTGTAGACCGGAGTGCCGCGGAAGAACCACACCCACAGCCAGCTGGACCAGCGGAAAATCGGGTTGTCCGATTGCCGCATGACGGCAAGCAGGATGGCCAGCACGACCGCAATGGCCATCGACGCCACGGTCAGCAGCAGGGTCCACCCCATGCCCTGGACCACCTTGACGTCCAGGATGTAGGTGCCCACGATTTCCCAACGGAAATTCGGGTTGGTCACCATGCTCTGCAGCATGAGGGCCACGAGGCCAAGGATGACGACGGCGCTGATCCAGCGGCCGGGGTGCCTTACCGGGACGGCGTTGTTGAGGACGGGGTTGTTTAGGACCGGAGCCCCGGCGTGCGGCGCTGGTTCTTCGGTATCCGACGCCGGACTGTGCGGCTGGCGCTCCGGCGCCCAGGTGCTTGTGCCGGCCTGCGTCACTGGGACACTGCCGGGTTGAGTTCGGACTTGGTAACGGCGCCCTCGGTGTTGTTCCAGCTCTTGAGGATCTTGGTGTAGCTGCCGTCGGCGATGAGGCTGTTCATCGTCTTGGTCACCAGCTCGGCGAGTGCTGTGTCGCTTTTGGCGACCGTGATGCCCTGGGGTGCGGCGTCGTAGACCTCGCCAAGGGTCTGCAGCTGGTCTCCGGTCTGGGATAGGGCGTAACCGATGATCGGCGAATCGGCTGCCATGACGTCGATGCCGCCGTTGACCAGGCGGGTGGTGACGTCGGCCTGGTTCTTCAGGGAGACAACGTTGATGGCGGGCTTGCCGGCGTCGACGCATGCCTTCGAACGTCCGGAGACATCCGGGTTCTCCTGGATGGTGCCGGTCTGGACGCCGACGGTCTTGCCGCAGAGGTCATCCAGGCTGATGTTCTTTGGGTTTCCCTTCTGGACCGCCCACAGGACCCCGGCGTTGAAGTAGCTCACCATGTTCACGGCCTTGAGGCGTTCCGGGTTGACCGTAAAGGAGGAGATGCCCAGATCGAACTTGGGGCCCAGCGAGGGCAGGATCCCCGCGAACTCTGCAGTCTGCACTTGGGCTTTCAGGCCCAGCTTCGCGGCGATTGCTTTGGCGAGGTCGACGTCGTAGCCCACCGCGGTCTGACCGTCCGGTCCGAGGAACTCGGCCGGGGCGTAGGTGGTGTCCGAGCCGAAGGTCAGAGTGCCCTTGGACCTGATGGCCGCGGGGACCATCTCCGCGAGGGCATCATCCTTGGCAACCGTCGTGGGATCAAAGGCCGCAGCTGCGCCGCCGGAGGCGGCGGGCCCGGCGGGCGCCGTCTCCGAGGCGTTGGTGCAGGAGGTGAGGGCCAGCGCGGCCGCGAGGCCCAGGGCGGCGATGGTGGAGGCTGAACGGGAACGGAGCGGCATCGTTGATGCTCCTTTGCTTCGAGGGACTGACTGCTGGTGAAAAAGGGGCGGCAGGCCGGAGTGCGCCCGGCCTGCCGGCGCTTACTGATCGGCGAGGTTTTCCAGGACGGCCATTGCCGCATTGTGGCCGCCGATGCCGCTCACGCCGCCGCCGCGCCGGGCGCCGGAACCGCAGACGAGGATGCGCGGGTTCCCGGTGCTGACGCCCCAGCGTTCGGCCGCCGTGTTCCGCGGTGCTTCGTCTTCGAGGAACGGCCACTGCAGGGAACCGTGGAAGATGTTGCCGCCGGGCATGTTGATGGCGTGCTCAAGGTCCAGGGTGGTCTTGGTTTCAATGCACGGATTGCCGTTGGCGTCCTTGAGGATCAGGTCCTCGATCGGCTCGGCGAGCACCGAATTCAGTGACGCGAGCACCGCTGCCTGGAGTTCTTCGCGGCGTGCGTCGTTGTTCTCCTCGGTGATCCATCGGTCGGGAACGTGCAGGCCGAAGACGGTAAGCGTCTGTGCCCCGGCTTCCACGAGCTCCGGCGAGAGGATGCTCGGGTCCGTCAGGGAGTGGCAGTAGACCTCGCAGGGCAGCGGGTTCGGGATGGCGCCCCGGAGTGCTTCCTGGAAGGCTTCCTCGAGGCGTCCGTAGCCTTCGTTGATGTGGAACGTTCCACCGAAGGCGGCTTCGGGTGCCACGGATTTGTCGTTGAGCCGGGGTAGCCGTGCGAGCAGCAGGTTGACCTTGACCTGGGCGCCTTCGGGCCGCGCGGACTCCACGGTGCCCTCACCGGCGTGGCCCAGCAGGCCGTTGAGCACCCACGGAGCAATGTTTGTCAGGACGTGCCGTCCCTCCACTGCGTGCTCTTCGCCGTCAAGGCGGTAGCGGACACCGCCGTCGGCGGAGATCGAGGTGACCTCGGCACTGGTGACCAGCCTCGCCCCGGCCTCCCGGGCCGCGCGTTCGAGCTCGCGGGAGACGACGCCCATGCCGCCGATCGGGATGTCCCAGTCGCCGGTTTCATTCCCGACGACGTGGTAGAGGAAGCAGCGGTTGGCATCCAGTGACGGGTCGTCCAGCGACGTGAAGGTGCCGATGAGCGCGTCGGTCGCCACCACGCCGCGGACGACGTCGTTCCCGAAACGCCGGGCGATGGCCTGGCCGAGCGGTTGTTCGATGAGCTCGTCCCACAGGGCGTCGTCGTCGAGCAGCTTGCGGGCTTCGGAGCGGCTCGGCAGCGGTCCGCAGAAGGTGGGGAACAGGGCCCGGGCCAGGCGCTCGGTGTCGGTATTGAATTCCCGCATGGCGTCGAAGTCGGCGTCGTTGCCGGCTACACGCTTGAAGGATCCGCGGGTGGCGTCGGCGTCGGCCCCGTCGATCAGCAGCCCGGCGGCGGTGTTGCCGGGCACCGGGGTGTAGGAGGAGTAGCGGCGGCGGGCCAGTTCGATGTCCAGGCCCAGATCCTCGATGATCTGCTTCGGCATCAGGCTGACCAAATAGGAATACCGTGACAGGCGGGCTTCCACACCTTCGAAGGCGGTGGCGGAGACCGCAGCGCCTCCCAGATGGTCATCGCGCTCCAGTAGGAGCACGTCCTTGCCCGCCCGCGCCAGGTAGGCGGCCGCCGTGAGGCCGTTGTGGCCTCCACCAACAATTACAACGTCGTAAGGGGTGTTGTTCATGCGCCCAACGTAGGGGCAGGCTTCGACTTCCTAATACAACTAACTGTGACTCATAAGCAATTTTCGTCCTTAGGCTGCAAGAATCTGTGACGAGCATCACCGATTGGTGTCTGGAAGCGCATTATTACTTCCAACCGGGCCCTTCATGGCAACCGGCTGAAGACAGGAGCCTTAACAGGAAGGCCCGCGGCGCTCCGTGGAAGACGGAGTGCCGCGGGCCCTGTAAGCCCTTGCAGAGCCCCTAGTGCGTCAGGTCCTTGCCCTTCGTTTCCGGAATGGTGAACACGAACGCGATGCCCACGGCCAGCAGCACGATCGCGTAGACGTTGAACAGGCCGCCCTGGCCGATGCTTGCCAGCCAGGTCTGCAGGTACGGGGCGGTGCCGCCGAACGCCGCAACGCAGATGGAGTAGGGGACGCCGACGCCCACGGTGCGGATCTTGGTGGGGAACAGCTCGGCGTACACGGCCGGGACGATCGCGGCGGCACCGGCAATGAAGAACAGCATCACGGACATGCCGACGGCCAGCTGCCACGGGGAATCCTTCAGCAGCCAGGTCATCGGGAAGTGCATGAGGGCGGAACCGGCGGCGCTGGCAATCAGCACGGGCTTGCGGCCGATCCGGTCCGAGAGCCGGCCCCAGAAGGGGAGCGCGGCGATGAACACGATGTTGCCCACCACGCTGGCCCACAGCGCGGCGCCGCGGTCCATCTTGAGGGTGGTGGAGGCGTAGCTCGGTGCCACCACGCCCCAGACGTAGTAGATGACCGTGAGCCCCACGGTGAGGCCGATGACCTGCAGCGCCTGCTTGCGGTGCCGGAAGATCTGCGGCCACATCGGCTCGTGCTTCTCCTTAACGGTCTCCGCTTCGAAGGCCTCGGTCTCCTTCATCCGTGCCCGCATCACCAAGGCGTACACGCCCAAGGCGCCGCCAATGAGGAATGGAATGCGCCAGCCCCACGCGGCCATGTCGGCCTTGCTCAGCACTCCGGAAAGGACGGCGCCCAGAAGGGTTCCGAACAGGATGCCCACGGTGCCCGAGGTGTAGATGAGCGTGGCCCAGAAGCCGCGCTTTTCCTTGGGGGCCATCTCTGACAGGTACGTCTGGGACGACGGCAGCTCGCCGCCGTGCGCCAGGCCCTGGATGAGGCGGGCGAGCAGCAGCATGATCGAGGCGAACACGCCCACCGACTCGAACGTGGGAGCGATGCCGATCAGCAGGCTGCCGAAGGCGCCGAGGGCGACGGCGAAGGTCATGGAGGTCTTGCGGCCGATCCGGTCGCCGATCCAGCCGAACACGAAGCCACCGAAGGGCCGGGCCACGAAGCCGACGGCGAAGATCGCCAGCGTGGACAGGATGGCCGAGGTGGGATCGGACTTGCTGAAGAGGGCGCTCGCGATGAACGGGGCGAAGGTGGCGTAGATGGCCCAGTCGTACCATTCGACGGCGTTGCCGATGCCGGTGCCGACGAGGGTCCGCAGGTGGGACTTGTGTTCCTGGACTGCTGAGGCTGAGGCGCCTACGGTGGCGGTCATTTCGTGCTCCAAAGTGCTGGGTGGATGGATCAGTTGCCGGCGCCGGCGCTGGCAAGGGTTGCGATGCGGGAGACGGCGAGCTCTGCGTAGAGCGCAGCGCCGTCGGACAGTACGCCGTCGTCAAAAGTGGCATAGGGGGAGTGGTTGAACGGTGAGGTGGTGTGGTCCGCGCCCCGGGGCACGGCGCTGAGACCCACGAACGTGCCGGGCACTTCGGCCAGGACACGCGAGAAATCCTCCGAGCCGCTCATCGGAGTGGCCCAGCGGGAGAGCCGGGAATCGCCGAACATGCCGGAGATGACGTTCTCGGCAGTGTTGGTCTCATCCTCGTCCGTGATGGTGAGGGGGTATTCGCCGCGGTAGTCGACGTCCACCTCGAGGCCGTGGGCGGCAGCGATGCCCTTGAGTAGCACGGGGATGGCCTTCATCATCCGTTCCCGGGATTTTTCCGAGAAGGTGCGGATGGTGGCTTCGAAGCGCGCGGATTCGGGGATGACGTTGCGCTTGGTGCCTGCCTGCAGGAGGCCGACGGTCAGGACCACGGGATCGAACATGTTGAACTGACGGGTAATCATGACCTGCAAGGCCGTCACCATTTCGGCGGCTGCAGTGACCGGGTCCTTCGCCGAATACGGCGCGGAGCCGTGGCCGCCTGCCCCCAGGACGGTGACGAAGAGCCCGTCGGAGGCGCTAAGCATGACGCCCGGCTTGGTGCAGAACTGGCCGTGCGGCTCCAACGCGGAGAAGACGTGCATGCCGTAGGCGGCATCCACGCGGCGGCCGGCGGCTTCCAGTACACCCTCGCGGATCATGTGGCCCGCGCCGTCGAAGCCTTCCTCTCCCGGCTGGAACATCAGGACGACGTCGCCGGCGAGCTGCTCACGGCGTTCGGCCAGCAGGGTGGCGGCACCGGCAAGCATGGAGGTGTGGAGGTCGTGGCCGCAGGCGTGCATGGCGCCGTCGATGCGTGAGGTGTAGTCGACGCCGGTGCGTTCCTGGACGGGGAGGCCGTCCATGTCGGCGCGGAGCAGGACAGCCGGCTTCTCGGCCGAAGCGTGCGGCGCGCCGCCGCGCAGGACCGCGGTGACCGACGTCGTGCTCTCACCGAGGGTGATTTCGTACGGCAGCCCGTCGAGCGCCTTGAGGACTTTTTCCTGGGTCCGGGGGAGGTCCAGGCCGATCTCCGGCTCCTGATGGAGCTCGTGGCGGAACCGCGCGATTTCGCCCTGCAGTTCCTTGGCATCGGTGGTGATCGACATCTGTTCTCCTGTTTCCCGAACGGTTGGTAAGTCCTACTAGCCATTGTGGAGTGACTGGCTTCACAATCTTCCAAAGCCCTGAAAAAATTCACATGAATGCCAGAATTAACAGGATTCACGCATCATCCAGAAGGGAGTCACTGATGGAACTCAGCGAAGAGGACCTGCGGCTGATCAATGCCCTGCAGATCTCGCCACGCATCAGCTGGTCGGACGCAGCCGATGTCCTCGGCGTCCATGCCACCACGCTGGCGTCGCGGTGGGACCGGCTGCGCGAGTCTGGAGCGGCCTGGACAACGGCGCACCTCATGGGTGATCCCAAGAATGCCTGCCTTGCACTGATGGACGTGGACTGTGAAATGCACCTCAGGCCCGAGGTCACCGCCGCGCTCGCAGCAGTTCCAGAGGTCATCACTGTTGAGGAAGCCGCCAGCAACCGTGACCTCATGCTGACCGTGATCACCCAGGACCTGGGCGAGTTCAGCAACCGGCTGCTGCCCAAGCTCAAGGAAATCCGGGGGCTCACCAAGTACCGGACCTCGCTGTGCACCCGGATCCACACCAGCGGCTATGCGTGGCGGCTCAATGTGCTGAGCCGAGCCGAGCAGCAGGCGCTGCGGGCCCTTGCCGGGCCGGAAGCGGCCAATCCATCCGCCCCCTACGCAGTTGTCACCCCGTTGCCGGCGAGCCACATGGCGCTCCTTCCCTTCCTCGCCCGGGACGGAAGGGCCTCCGCCGCGGAAATCGCACGCGCCCTGGGACGACACCCCGCCACGGTGCAGCGTCAGCTCGGCCGCGTGCTGGCGAGCCGGATGCTGTCCTTCCGGTGCGAAATTGCCCAGCAATTCTCGGGCTATCCCATTACATGCCAGTGGTTCGCGAATGTTCCAGCAGGCCAGCATGAAGCCGCGGCTGCCGAACTGCGCGCCGTCAGAAACGTCAGGTTCACGGCTTCCACCACGGGGAGCACCAACTTTGTGATCATCATGTGGCTGCGTTCCCTGGCCGAGGTCATGGAGATGGAACTCGCCATCCAGCAGCGCATTCCGGGCATTGAACTCGTCGAAAGCGTCGTGATGCTGAGTACGGCAAAGCGGGTGGGCTGGATGCTGAACCCGGACTCGACGGCGACTGGCGCCGTGGTACCGACGGCCGCGGAGCTCCCGCCGACGGGGTAGGCGGCCGACGGCGCCGGCTTTCGCGGGAATCACCCTGCCCGGCCGGGGCGGCTACGCGGAGGTTTTCTATGAGTCCCCGCGAGCTATTGACGCCCATGCAGTGCAGGAATAATCTCTGCGTTAACGGGGTTTTTCCCGCGTTCAAACCAAGTTTTCCGATACGCCTAGGCGCGTGTCTCCTAGGCGACGGCGCCAAGGAGGAGAGTCCTGATGTCTTGGGAAATGTCCGGCAAATACGTCGCAAATTGCTCTTGCTCGCTGATCTGTCCCTGCCCTGTCGACAGTCCCCCCACCGGACCCAACGGCGAGTGCCGGGGCGTGGGCGTGTTCCATATCGCAAGCGGAAAGCACGATGACATCGACCTGTCGGGAGTCGACTTCGCTTTCTGCAATTTGTTCCCCTCCAACCTAACCGCAGGCAACTGGAAGGTCGGCGTCATCGTCGACGAAGGAGCGTCGGAGGAACAGGCTGGCGCTCTCGAAGGCATCCTCCACGGCGACGCCGGCGGTCCGTTCGCCGACTTCGCGGCGTTGTACGGGGAATGGCTCGGCGTCGAGCGTGCCAGCGTCACGTTCAACGACGGCGAGACGCCCTCCGCCTCCGTCGCAGGGCGCGCGAGCTTCACATTCGAGCCACTGCCGGGACCTGACGGCGGCGTCACAACCGTCAAGAATGCGATGTTCGGCTTTGCACCCGAGTTCTTGATCGGAAAAGGGCCGGGACACTCGGACCTCTTCGGTCTCGACTTCGACGGGGTCTATGGCGAGACCGCAGACTTCAGCTTCGCGAGCGAGATGACGGAGGGCGCCCCTAAGGGGCGCGCATGATCGCTGGCCGCATATGCCGAACAGGAAACTGATACCCGGACCCGGGGCGCGCCCACCCGCGCGCGCCGGATCCAGGATCGATCCGCGCGAGGCCGGACTAGTCGCGGTTCTCCTCACCCTCGCCTCCGTGAGCTGGGTCGTCACGGCCCCCCGGATGAGCGGTATGGACATGGGTCGCTGGACCGACCCCGGGTCACTCGGATTCTTCCTCACCACATGGGTCGTGATGCTGGCAGCGATGATGTTTCCCTCCGTTGCCCCAATGGTCGTCTCGTACGCGCGTATCCATCGCCACCGCCGCGAGTCCGGACGCCCCGCACCGCGGGGTGGCACCGCGGTGTTCGTGGCCGGCTACCTCATCGCGTGGACGATCTTTGGCGTCGCAGCCTATGCACTCTACGCGTCAGTCGCCGCGCTCTTTCCCAACTTCCTTTCCTCGGATCCCGGGGGTCGCTATTTGGCAGCCGGAGTGATCCTCGCCGCGGCCGCCTACCAGCTCACGGCGGCCAAGAACGTCGCCCTGATGAAATGCCGGACGCCCATGGACTTCATTCTCCGGCGCATGCGTTCAGGGTACGGGGGCGCGCTGCGAATGGGGGTCGAGCACGGCACCTGGTGCATCGGATGCTGCTGGGCCCTCATGGTGGCACTCTTTGCGCTCGGGGTGATGAATGTCGGCTGGATGGCGGTGGTGGGGGCCTTCATCGCGGCCGAGAAGATGCTCCCATGGAAGCGGCTGACCAATCGCTCGGTCGCGATCGCACTGACTGTGATCGCGCTAGTGGTCGCGCTGGCACCCGCCGCGATGCCTGGTCCGGCTCTCTGACACAAACTCGAAGGTGGGGGCGGCCGTGGCAAGGCCATATCCGCGCGACTGCTAGACTGGACCTACTTGATGTGCAGTGATGCCCGCTTTGTCCCGGATTCGGGTTGTGGGCTTTTTTCATGTGAGAGGCACATCCTGCGTCGATGAACGCGTTCTCTCTGGTCCCGGCCACGGCTTCATGCCGACCGGTAGATCACTGACTTTTTCCTCGGCGAACCCTTGGCCCAACCGGCGTCGGGGGACGATGTCCGCTGGACACCGCCAGAAAGACCCAAGAAACACATGACTACTTTTGCTGCCCTTGGCACGCCCAAGGCCATCGCCGAGTCCCTCGCCGCTGATGGCATCGAAGAGGCCTTCCCCATCCAGGTCAAGACCCTCCCGGACACCCTCGCCGGCCGCGACGTCCTGGGCCGTGGCCGCACCGGCTCCGGCAAGACCATCGCCTTCGCCATTCCGCTCGTGGCACGCCTCGCCGAGCGCGAAGCCAAGCACTTCCGCAAGCCGGGCCGCCCCATGGGCCTGGTGCTCGCGCCGACCCGCGAGCTGGCCACCCAGATCAACGCGACCATCGAGCCGCTGGCCAAGGCCATGGGCCTGAACACCACGGTGATCTACGGTGGCATCTCCCAGGCCCGCCAGGAAAAGGCGCTGCGCGCCGGCGTCGACATCGTCATCGCCTGCCCGGGCCGCCTCGAGGACCTCATCCGCCAGCGCATCCTGACCCTCGAAGCAGTCGAGGTCACTGTGCTGGATGAGGCCGACCACATGGCCGACCTCGGCTTCCTCCCGGTGGTCAAGAAGCTCATGGACATGACCCCCACCCAGGGCCAGCGCCTGCTCTTCTCCGCAACCCTGGACAACGGTGTTGACAAGCTGGTCAACCGTTACCTGTCCAACCCGCTGACGCACTCCGTGGACGATCCCCAGGCCGCCGTCACCACCATGGAACACCACGTCCTGGTGGTCAACGACCAGACCGTCAAGAAGCAGCTGATCGTGGAACTGGCCTCCGGCGCCGGCCGCCGCGTCCTCTTCATGCGCACCAAGCACCACGCCCGCAAACTTGCCAAGACCCTCACCGACTGCGGCATCCCCGCCGTGGACCTGCACGGCAACCTGTCGCAGAACGCCCGTGACCGCAACCTGGCCGAGTTCTCCAGCGGCGAGGTCCGCGTCCTGGTGGCCACCGACGTCGCGGCCCGCGGCGTGCACGTGGACGACGTCGAACTCGTCATCCATGTTGACCCGCCCACAGAGCACAAGGCTTACCTGCACCGCTCCGGCCGTACGGCCCGCGCAGGTTCCGACGGCACCGTGGTCACGCTGACCCTCCCGGAGCAGCAGGCCGACGTCAAGAAGCTCATGAAGGCTGCCGGCGTGGACGTCTCCTTCGAGCGCGTCACTGCCAACTCCCCGCTGGTCGCCGAGCTGGTGGGCGACGTTGCGGACAAGGTTGACCCCCGCACCCGTGCTGCACTGCTCGCAGCGAAGGCTCCGCAGCAGGGCGGCGGCACGTCCACCGGTGCCAACGCCCAGCGCAAGCGCAGCCGCCGCACCACCCAGGCCGCACCCACAGCGGGTGGCCGTGGTGGGCGCGGTGGCCGTGGCAAGGTTGGCGCCGAGCCCGTGCGCACCGACATCAACCGTGCGGACCGCCGCGCGGCAGCCAACGACGACGTCGCGCGCAGCTCGCGTGGCCGCGGCGCCGCCGGCTCGGGCCACCGCAACGACGTTGCCGGTGCGCAGGGCCAGAACAGCCGTTCGGGCCGTCCCGCAACGGGCCAGCGTGCCTCGGGTGGCCAGCGCTCGGCAGCGGCTCCGCGCACGGAATCCGCCACGTCTACGCGCAGCACCGGCAACAAGGCCGTATGGTCCTCGAACACGGGCGGCACGTCCGGCGGATCCTACGGCGCAGGTTCCGGCAACTCCGGTCGCGGTGGCTCCGGCCGTCCGGCCCGCAGCGGCCCGCGCCGCGCCTCGGCTCCGGCGTCCAACGAACGCCGCGGCCGCTAATCCCCACCGGCCCCCTAACCTCGCAAGCTCGGCCAGGGAACCCTGCCGGCGTGGGCCCAGCGCCGTTTTGAACATTCAAAACGGCGCTTTTCGGGCACCGGTCGATCTCTGAAACGTGCTGGTCCCTACCAGCCGCGGGCGCGCCACTCGGCCAGGTGCGGCCGCTCGGCCCCCAGGGTGGTCGGATCGCCATGGCCCGGGTGCACCACGGTGTCGTCCGGGTAGGCCTCGAACAGCCGCTCCGTCACGTCGTCCAGCAGCGAAGCGAACCGCACGGGGTCGTTGCCCGTGTTGCCTACGCCGCCCGGGAACAACGAGTCGCCGCTGAAAATGTGGGCCGGCCCTTCCGGATCGTCGTAGACAAACGCGATGGACCCCGGGGTGTGCCCGCGCAGGTGGACGGCGGTGACCTCGAACCCATCAAACGTGCTGACATCCCCGTGCTCCAGCACCACGTCCACGGGCACGGGCAGTTCGGGGGCGTCATCCGCGCCCGCCGATGTCCTGGCGCCCGTGGCTTCCACCAGGCCCGGCAGCGCCCGGACATGGTCCCAATGCTGGTGCGTCGTTGCAATCTGCACCAGCGTGGGTTCGGCCGTGGTGTCCGCGGCCGAGTCCGCCAGCATCGCCTGGATGGCCGGAAGGTCGTCCGCGGCATCAATCAGCAGTTGTGCGCCGCTGGCCTTCGAGGTCAGCAGGTACACGTTGTTGTTCATCTCGCTCACCGAGATGCTCCGGATAGTGATGTCACGCAGTGAGTGAATAAGCGAATCCATCCGCCCAGTCTACGGAGCGGCCCACTCACGCGGCCCTTGCTGCGCCGGCCCCGCCGTGGCCTCCACGGTTTCCACTATCGGAACGCGGAGGCCACGGCGGTGCCGGTGGGGTCATCTTCGGGCCGGACTGCATCCATGGGAGACTTTCTGGACCCACTCTTTCACCGCTGGCTCCCTCTTTTCCGCGTGATCTGGCACTGTGCACCTCCACCTCCCTTCCGTAGCTTTGGGGCTACACCAGGAGGAGTGATCGGGATCACTCGGCAGGAAGCAGTGGGGACCGATACCTCCGGTGGACCTGGCTTCGCGCTTCGTGGCGCGGGCACCGAAGTGCACTTCAACGGGTTTCGTCAGAGCATCTTGGAGGAAACGTGTATCAAGCCGAACCCCGGCAGGCCGACAACGTCGGTCTCAGCAAGGGCCTCAAGAACAGACACATGAACCTGATCGCCATTGGGGGCGTCATCGGTGCCGGGCTGTTCGTCGGCAGTGGCGTTGTGATCAGCAGTACCGGCCCTGCGGCCATCATCTCGTTTGCGATCGCAGGCGTCATCACCTTGCTCCTCATGCGGATGCTGGCCGAAATGGCCGTGGCGCGTCCGGTGGTGGGCTCTTTTTACGTCTACGCACGGCAGGCACTCGGCCAGCGGGCCGGGTTCGCCACCGGCTGGATGTACTGGTATTTCTTTGTGATCGTGGTGGCCGTCGAGGCGATTGCCGGTGGCCGGATCATCCAGCTGTGGTTCCCCATGGTTCCGCTGTGGATGCTCAGCCTGGGCCTGATGGTTGTACTCAGCGCGACGAACATGGTTTCCGCCCGCTCCTTCGGCGAATTCGAGTACTGGTTCAGCTCCATCAAAGTGGTGGCCATCGTCCTGTTCCTGGGGCTGGGCGTCCTGTGGATCACCGGGCTGTGGCCCGAATCGACGCCGGGCATCGCCAACTTGTTTGACCACGGCGGCTTCACGCCGCTGGGCTGGGGAGCCGTGCTGGCCGCCGTCGTCCCCTGTGTGGCTTTCTACACCGGTGCGGAAATCATCACCATTGCGGCCGCCGAGTCGGAAAACCCCGAGCGCTCCGTCAAGAAGGCCATGCGTTCCATCGTGGCCCGGGTGGTGACCTTCTACGTCGGCTCGATCTTCGTGGTGGTGGCGATCCAGCGGTGGGATGCCGAGAGCGTCGGCGTGAGCCCGTACGCGGCCGTGCTGGACGTCCTGGGCATCCCGGCGGTGTCCACCATCATGAACTTCATCGTCCTCACCGCGGTGCTCTCGTGCTTGAACTCCGCGCTGTACACCACCTCTCGCATGCTGTTCGCCCTCACCCGCAACGGGGATGCGCCCAAGTTCTTCACCAAGCTCTCCAGGAGCGGCGTTCCGCGCCGTGCGATCCTGCTGGGCACCACCGTGGGGTACGTTTCCGTGGTCTGTGTCTACGTCTGGGGCGATGTGGTGTTCGCCTTCCTGGTGAACTCCTACGGTGCCGTGGCGCTCTTCGTCTACCTGGCCATCGCCCTGTCGCAGGTGGTGCTGCGCAAGCGGCTGGGCCGCGAGGATCCGGCGGCGCTCAAGCTGAAGATGTGGCTGTTCCCGTGGCTGAGCTACGCAACCATCGCGCTGATGCTCTCCGTGATCGCCGCGATGGCCCTGCTGCCCAGCACCCAGAGCCAGTTCGTGATGAGCGGTATCACGCTGGTCGTCATCCTCCTCAGCTACGAGGTCCGCAGACGTTACGGCCGGAAGCCGTCGGAGGAGGCCGGCAACGATGCCGCAGAGCTTCCGGTGGATCCGTCCCTGGACGCCGCGGCCGAGCCGGACCCCGACAAGCAGCCGGTAGCGGCCCGCCCCTGATCTTCCGCCGGATGTCCGTCCGGTCCGCAAAGCCCGCCGCGGGGAAGTGCCAATGGAGGCACCTCCCCGCGGCGGGCTTTGGTGTTTAACGGCTTTGCGACAGTGTTCCGGGTGGCTGCGCGGCGGGTTGCGTCAGCGGCGTCCGGCCAGCAGGGCCAGGACCTGCCCGACGACGGCGGCGCTGCTTCCGCGCGAGAGGTCCAGTGCGATGTTCCTGCGGTAGTACGGCGAGAGGTCCAGCCCCACGCCCAGTCCGAAGATTTCCGCGGTGCCGGCGGCTTCGTGGGCCGCCACGACGTCCCGCAGGTGCTGTTCCAGGTAGTGGCCGTCGTTGGCCAGGGCGGTGGCACCGTCCGTCGGGCTGCCGTCGGACACCACCAGCAGGATCCGGCGCTCGGAACCGCTGCCCCCGGCGACGCTTCCCCGGACGCCGCCGCTCCCGGCGTCGCTGAGCCGCGCGCAGGCCCAGTCCACGGCCTCGCCGTCCGCTCCTTCGCGGAACAGGTCCTTTTTCATCAGCCCCGCAATGGCCGGGCGGGCCAGACGCCACGGGGTGTCGGCGTCCTTGAACACCAGGTGCCGTACCTCGTTGAGCCGCCCCGGATGCGGGGGCCTGCCGGCGCGGATCCAGTCCTTCCCGGCCCGGCCGCCGTTCCAGGCCGCCGTGGTGAAGCCCAGGACTTCGCAGCGCGCCCCGGCAAGTTCCAGGGCGCGCGCGTAGACGTCCACCAGCGCGGCCACGGCGGCGCTGTGTTCCTTCATGGACCCGGAACAGTCCACCAGGAACGTCACCGTGGCATCGCTCCGGGGCTCGGTCCGTTCGGTCCGGAACACCCTGCGGTCCCCGGAGGACGTGACCAGCCGGGCGAGCCTGCTGCCGTCGAGGCGCCCTTCCAGGGCATCGCCGTCCCAGCCGTCGTGGACGGCGGTGGACAGCACCGCGCCCAGGGCACGGCCGAGCCGGGGCACGTTGATGCCCTGCCGTGCAATGTCGTCGTCCAGCTGTTGCCGGTAGCCGCGCAGCAGTTCGGTGCGGACCAGCTCCGTGGCCTGGAACTCGCGGTCGTAGGCGGTGGTGAAGCGGCGGTAGCCACCCTCTCCGGTTTCGAGCGCCTTGCTGCGCCCATACGCGGCGGTGGGGACGGCGTCGTCGTTGCTGTCCTGGTCGAAGAGCAGCGGGAACTGCGCCCGGCCGCCGGAGCGGGAGGGCCGCGCCTCCCGGGCCTCCAGGTGCTCGCTGATGGCGGCGACGGTTTCCGCGATGGCGAGGGCGTGGCGGGCAAAGCGGGATTGGGAGAACCGTTCCCGCCGCAGGGCAGCCAGGTGAGTGCCGAGGTACGGGGCAAGATCTGCCCGGGTGGACTCGATCCGGTCCTCGAAGTCCGGGGCCATCGGCTCGGCGGTGATCCGCGCCCGGCAGACCTGGGCGACGGTGAAGAGGATGATTCCCAGGGCCGTCTCGGCGAGCGTGGACGCCTCGAACTCGCGGGACCATTGCAGGAAGCGGCGGTTCAGGTTGGCCCGCACCCCCGGCATGGCGGCGTCGCCCAGCGATTCGGCGCGGAACTGTTCGAGCATCTCGAACACCAGCATCCGTGCGGGCGTTGCGGGGCAGAGCTCCGCATGCAGGGCGGCGTCGCTGTGCAGCAGGCGCAGCGCCATGCCGTCGGCCGCGCCGCGGAAGGCATCCAGGTCCGTGCTGTCCATACCCGGATGGAGGTGGGGCGCCGGCATGGCCACGGGGGCGCTCTCGCGGTACAACGCCGGGCCGCGGAAGTGCAGGCCGGGCTGCCCGCTGAGCGCGCGCAGGGCGGCGGCACACAGCTCAACGGTCTGCTTCCGGCGGCGGAGCGAGGCGGCCGCGAGCTGCCGGGAGGCGGTCTCCGCCCGTTCCTTCTCCGCCTGCTCCGTCTGCTCCGCCAGGGAGGCCATGGCGTGGCCTATCCGGCCGCGGCGGCAGCGAAAACAGCGGCTGGCTGCGGTTCGGCGGGCAGGTAGCCCGCCGTCCTTGGCGCTTCCAGTTCGCGGTCGAAGCAGCGCTGGAAGTATTCGGCGATGAGCGGCTGCTCGGCCTCATCGCACTTGTTGACGAAGGACAGCCGGAACGCCTTGCCGGCATCGCCGAAGATCCCGATGTTCTCGGCCCAGGTGATGACGGTGCGCGGGGACATCAGGGTGGACAGATCGCCTACCCGGAAACCGTCCCGCGTCAGCTTGGCCACGGCCACCATGGACGCCACCAGTTCCCGGCCGGCCGCGTGGTCCAGCTCGGGGACCCGGGCCAGGACGATCCCGATCTCGTCCTCCGCCGGGGGATGGTTCAGGGCCGCGACGATGTTCCAGCGGTCGATCTGCGCATGGTTGAGCCGCTGGACACCGTGGTACATGCCGTTGAGGTTGCCCAGTCCCACGGTGTTGGCCGTGGCAAAAAGCCGGAACCCGGGGTGCACGTCGAGGACGCGGTTTTGGTCGAGCAGAGTCAGCTTGCCGTCGCGCTCCAGCAGCCGCTGGATCACGAACATCACGTCCGGCCGGCCGGCGTCGTACTCGTCCAGGATCAGGGCCACGGGCCGCTGGATGGCCCAGGGGACGATCCCCTCCTGGAACTCGGTGATCTGTTTGCCGTCCTTCAGGACCACGGTGTCGCGGCCCACCAGGTCAAGCCTGCTGATGTGGCCGTCCAGGTTCACCCGCACGCAGGGCCAGTTCAGCCGGGCGGCCACCTGCTCGATGTGCGTGGACTTGCCTGTGCCGTGCAGGCCCTGGAGCAGCATCCGCCGGTTCCGGGTGAATGCGGCCAGGATGGCCAGCGTGACGTCGTGGTTGAAACGGTAGGCGGGGTCCACCTCGGGGACATGCTCGTCGGCTTCCCGGAAGGCCGCCACCTTGAGGTCCGAATCGAGATGGAACACCTCGCGGACGGACACCATTTCGTCCGGCATCAGGCGGCTCAGCTGGTCCACAGCTCGTCCTCCGCCCCGGCAGTGCGGCCGCCGGTGACGCTGCGGCCGCCGGTGATGCCGCCGTCGGAGGTTCCGTCGGAGGTACCGTCCGCGGTGCCGGAACCGGACTCGGCCTCGATCAGGCTGATCGCCGCCGCGGCACGCTGCAGGGCAGGGAGCAGTTTCAGCCCCTTCTCGGGGGTGAGGCGCATGACCGGCGCCTGCACGGCGACGCAGAGGTTGGACACTGCATTGGAGGTGGGGACCAGCACGGCCACGCAGACCATGCCCGGCAGGAATTCCTCGTCATCGATCGCGTAGCCGTCACGGCGGACGCGCTGGAGTTCCTCCTCGATCAGCTCGGGGTCCGTCACGGTCTTGTTGGTGAAGCGCTCCAGCGGGGCGGCTGCAATGAGGCGCCTGCGCTGGGCCGGGCTGAGCTGGGAGAGGATCATCTTTCCGCTGGCCGAGCAGTGCACGGGAACCCGGGAGCCGGGCTGGAGCGTGATCCGCAGGGGCTCGGAGGTTTCGATGCGGTCCAGGTAGACCACCTCGCTGCCGGACACCGCCGTCACGTTGCAGCTCTCGCCCAGTTCCGCGACCAGGTTGCGCAGCACCGCGTGGCGGGCGCCGTGGTGCATGTCGTTGATCAGCAGGTTCTCCGCCATGCGCCGCAGCCGGACCCCTGTGCCGTAGTGCCGGCCGTTGTTCTCCCGGATCAGCAGGCCGGAGCCTTCCAGCTGCTGCAGCATGCGGTGCAGGGTGGGCTTGGGCGTGCCCGTTTCCTCCACCAGGCCCTGGAGGGTGAACAGCTGGTCCTTGGTGGCGATCAGTTCCAGCAGGGAGAACAGCCGCATGGTGGGGGTGTCCCCGGCCAGCTCCGTCGGCGCCTGTAGGGCGGGCTCACCGAGCCTGTGAATCTCAGCCATTTGTTGTCCTCCACGTGGTCAAACCGCACTGTATTCGGCGTCTATATCAAGAATATCGTACGTGCCGTTCCGAATATTTGAAATACCCGTTGACGTTGTTGCCATTTTGCCATAATCTCGGCATCAGCACCAAAACAGGAACGTTGCGTTCCATTTTTTTATATTTCTAGCGTATCTGGGCGAAGTCCTGGAGGAGGAGCAGTCAACATGAGCCAAGACACCGCCGAACTCTCATACGTTGCCGGCAACGGCACGGCAGAAGCTCTCGTCACCGAGTCAACCGCGGCACAGGGCAATGGCGCCCAGGCGGCAGCGGCCAGGCCCGCCCGCGAAGTCGTCAAGGGCGTGCAGAAGATGACGCCGTCGGAGGCCTTCGTGGAGACGCTGGTCGCCAACGACGTCACCGACATTTTCGGCATCATGGGTTCAGCCTTCATGGACGCCATGGACATCTTCGCCCCCGCAGGCATCCGCCTGGTTCCGGTGGTCCACGAGCAGGGCGCGGCCCACATGGCCGACGGCTATGCCCGTGCCAGCGGCCGCCACGGCGTGGTCATCGGCCAGAACGGCCCGGGCATCAGCAACTGCGTCACCGGCATCGCCGCAGCATTCTGGGCGCACAGCCCCGTGGTCATCGTGACGCCGGAAGCCGGCACCACGGGCATCGGGCTCGGCGGCTTCCAGGAAGCCAAGCAGCTGCCCATGTTCCAGGAATTCACCAAGTACCAGGGCCACGTGACCCACCCGGCCCGCATGGCCGAGTTCACCGGCCGCTGCTTCGACCGCGCCATGTCCGAAAACGGCCCCACCCAGCTGAACATCCCGCGTGACTACTTCTACGGCGAGATCACTGCCGAGATCCCGCAGCCGCGCCGCGTGGACCGCGGCGCCGGCGGCACCAAGAGCCTGGACGAGGCCGCGGCCCTGCTCGCCACGGCCAAGTTCCCCGTGATCGTCTCCGGCGGCGGCGTGGTCATGGCCGACGGCGTCGAGGAATGCAAGGCGCTCGCGGAACGCCTGGGCGCCCCGGTGGTCAACAGCTACCAGCACAACGACTCCTTCCCGGCCAGCCACCCGCTCTGGGCCGGACCGCTCGGCTACCAGGGATCCAAGGCGGGCATGAAGCTCATCTCCCAGGCCGACGTCGTGATCGCCCTCGGCACCCGGCTGGGCCCCTTCGGCACCCTGCCGCAGTACGGCCAGGCCTACTGGCCCACCGAAGCGAAGATCATCCAGATCGACGCCGACCACACCATGCTCGGCCTGGTCAAGAAGATCAGCGTGGGCATCTGCGGCGATGCCAAGGCCGTGGCAATCGAACTGGGCAAGCGCCTGGACCAGCTCACCCTGGCCTGCGACGCCACCAAGGCCGAGCGTGCCGCCACCATCAAGGCCGAGAAGGAAGCCTGGGAGGAGGAACTCACCGCGTGGACCCACGAAAAGGATGAGTACAGCCTGGACATGCTCGAGGAGCACAAGAATGAGGAAGGCAACTGGCTGTCCCCGCGCCAGGTCCTCCGCGAGCTTGAGAAGGCCATGCCGGAGAACGTCATGATCTCCACCGACATCGGCAACATCAACTCCGTGGCCCACAGCTACCTGCGCTTCGAGAAGCCGCGGAGCTTCTTCGCCCCGATGAGCTTCGGCAACTGCGGCTACGCCCTGCCGACCATGATCGGCGCCAAGGCCGCGGCCATGGACCGCCCGGCCGTGGCCTACGCCGGTGACGGCGCCTGGGCCATGAGCATGGGTGAAGTCCTCACCGCGGTCCGGCACGACATCCCCGTCACGGCCATCGTCTTCCGCAACCGCCAGTGGGGTGCGGAGAAGAAGAACCAGGTGGAGTTCTACAACCGCCGCTTCGTAGCCGGCGAACTGGACAACGGCGAGAGCTTCGCCGCCATGGCCCAGACCATGGGTGCCGAAGGCATCGTGGTGGACCAGCTCGACGAGGTGGGCCCCGCCCTCAAGCGCGCCCTCGCCGCCCAGATGGAAGAAGGCAAGACCACGGTCATCGAGGTCATGTGCACCCGCGAACTGGGAGATCCCTTCCGTCGCGATGCCCTCGCCAAGCCGGTCCGCACCCTCGAGAAGTACAAGGACTACGTCTAATCGGAACGGCACGACGCAGACACAAAGATTCCCCGGACCGAACGGTCCGGGGAATCTTTGTGTGCACGAGTGACGCCGCCGGCCCTAGCCTTCGGCGAGCAGTTTCTTTGCCTCCTCGCCCACGCGGGCGAGGCCCTCCGGGATGGAGCGCGCGGGTATGGCGCCGAAGCCGATCCGGAAGCAGTTCCGTGGCGGATTCTCCTGGCTGAAGAAGATGTCCCCGCGTTCGATCAGGACGCCGCGCTGTTCAGCACGGCGCACCAGTTCCACGGCATCCAGCCGGGCGGGGCCTTCCACCCAGAGGCTGACGCCGCCGGGCGGGTATGGGCCCTGTTCCCACGGCAGGCACTGCGCGGAGACCTGGGTGACCGTTTCCCAGCGCGTCTTCAGCTGCCGCCGGTGGCGGCGCAGGGCGCGGTGGTAGTCGCCGCTGTCGATCATCAGGGCGAGGGCGCGCTGCATGTGCCCGGGAGGGTGACGCACTTGGTACCGCCGCACGCGGCGCAGTTCGGTGATCAGTTCCGCGGGGCCAACCAGGAAGCCCAGCCGCAGGCCCGGCGAGAGGAACTTGGAGAACGTGCCCAGGTACAGCACGTCGCCGGTGGAGTCGAGGGCTTTCAGCGCGGGGCTGGGGCTTCCTTCGTAACGGAATTCGCTGTCGTAGTCGTCCTCGATGAGGACCGTTCCGGAGGCGGCGGCGAGCTTGAGTAGACGACGGCGGCGCTCCATGCTGAGCGTGACGTTGGTGGGGTGGTGGTGGCTGGGGGTGACGTACAGGAGGGCGGTGCCGCTGAGTGTTTCGGGGAGGCAGAGCCCGTCTTGGTCGACGTCGATCCCGTAGACCTGGGCGCCGGTGCGCAGGAAGATGTGGCGGGCGTCAAGATAGCCGGGGTTCTCGATGCCCACGCGCTGGTGCGGGCCCAGCAGCGTTCTTGCCAGCAGGTCCAGTCCCTGCTGGGAGCCCACCGTGATGAGGATTTCATCCGGCCCGGCCTCGATGCCGCGTGCCGGGAGGATCTGGCGGCGGATCATGTCGATGAGCATGGGGTCGTCCGCGCCCACGCTGTCCTGGAGGCTGGCGAAGCGGTGGGGCTGGTACAGGGCCTCGCGGAGGCTGCGGACCCAGGCGGTGGCGGGGAAGCTGTGGACATCCACCTGGCCGGCGACGAACGGGTACGGGTACGTGTACCAGTCGGGCGTCTTTTCCACCTCCGGGATGCCTTCGTCGGCGTAGCGCCGCATCCGGGAGGACCAGTCGATCACCGAATCCGTGGCAGGCACCTCGGCCTCGGCCGCGGCTATCATCTCCGGGTTGACGAAGATGCCGCTGCGCTCATGGCTGAGCACCAGGCCCTCGGTGAGCAGTTCCTGGTAGGCCAGGTTGATGGTGTTGCGGGCAACCTTGAGCTCGGCGGCCAGCTCCCGGGAGCTGGGGAGCCTGCGGCGTGAATCGAAGATGCCCACGGCGATGCCGTGCTCGATGACGCGGCGGACCTGCCGGTACAGGGGTTCGCTGGAACTGCGGTCAATCTCTATGAGTGTCCGTGGCACGATTCGCCTCCCAAGCTGCGCGATGAAGTATCAGGACCGAAAGAAGCGGGGGAGTTCAGTATGAACTCCCCCGCCAAGAATTTCTCTTTGTACTTTAGCTACGGGCCAAAGATTCCAGTGAATCAACGACGTCGATGCCATGCGCCGCGCCCACCGCGGCGTTGGTGAGGCGCCCGCCCAGGGTGCTCAGGCCAGCGCGCAGTGCAGCGTTCTCGGCCACGGCCCGCTCCACGCCCTTGTCGGCGATCTGCAGCACGTACGGCAGCGTGACGTTGGTCAGCGCATAGGTGGACGTGTGCGGGACGGCGCCGGGCATGTTGGCCACGCAGTAGAACACCGAGCCGTGGACGCGGAAGGTTGGTTCCTGGTGCGTGGTGGGGTGCGAATCCTCGAAGCAGCCGCCCTGGTCGATGGCGATGTCCACCAGGACGCTGCCGGGCTTCATGCGGGAGACCAGCTCGTTGGAGACGATCTTGGGCGCCTTGGCTCCGGGCACCAGCACGGCGCCGATGACCAGGTCGGCCTGGATGACCTCCTGTTCGATGGCGAGCTGGTTGGCGGCGAGGGTGCGGACCCTGCCCTGGTACATGCGGTCTGCGGCGCGCAGCTTGTCCACGTTCTTGTCGAACAGGACCACGTCCGCCCACATGCCGGCAGCCACGGCCACGGCGTTCATGCCGGAGACGCCTGCGCCGATGATGACCACACGGGCAGGTGCCACGCCGGAGACGCCGCCGATCAGGACGCCGCGGCCGCCTTCGGGACGGGTCAGGCACTGTGCGCCCACCAGGGGAGCCAGCCGGCCGGCCACCTCGCTCATGGGGAACAGCAGCGGCAATGAACCGTCGTCGAGCTGGACCGTCTCGTAGGCGATGGAGGTACTGCCGGCGTCGAGCAGGGCCCGGGTGCAGGCCTCGTCGGCGGCCAGGTGCAGGTACGTGAAGATCGTCAGGTCCGGCCGCATGCGGTGGTATTCCTCGGCGATCGGCTCCTTGACCTTGAGCAGCAGGTCCGCGATGGCCCAGACCTCATCGGCCGTCGGAAGGATGGTGGCTCCCTCCACCGTGTACGCATCATCGGAGATGGACGAGCCCTCACCGGCGCCGGCCTCAATGAATACCTCGTGCCCGTGGGCAACCAGCTCGTGGACGCCGGCCGGCGTGACGGCTACTCGGTATTCGTGGGACTTGATTTCCTTCGGGATGCCGATCTTCATTGTGACCTCCGTGTTGTCGATGGGGTGCGCTGCAAGTGAGTCCGCCGTGCGGGCTGCGCAGCATTATCGAAGTATGGTCTGGTCCAGGATGGGACCAGAAGGACCAGATGCGCGTCAGGTGAGGGGACCAAACTGGACCCCTCAGCTGGGCCCCATGTGGCACTGATGCGGGCCAGGGCCCCCGGCCTAGGCTTCGAACATCGCTACTCACCTCGACAAGAAGGAGATGGTCTTGGACGCCTCCACACTCCGGGCCCGGGCCCGGCGCCACCTCGGACCCCACTTCACCCGCAAGGACACCTGGGACAGCGAGTTCCCGATCTTCGTCCGCGGCGAAGGAAGCTACCTCATCGACACCGAGGGGGACCGCTATCTGGACGGCCTCGCCGGCCTCTTCTGCGTGAACATGGGCCACGGCCGCCAGGACATCGCCAAGGCCGCCAGCGAGCAGATCAGCACCCTGGCCTACGCCTCCAACTGGGGTGCCGCCCACCCGCCGGCCATCGAGGCCGCCGCACTCATCGCGGAGCTGGCCCCCGGCGACCTCGGCACCACGTTCTTCGTCAACTCCGGCTCCGAGGCCGTGGAGACGGCCCTGAAGTTTGCCCGCCAGTACTTCCGCAGCCAGGGCCAGCCGCAGCGCACCAAGGTGATCAGCCGCGACATGGCCT
Source organism: Arthrobacter cavernae (assembly GCF_017368795.1). Lineage (GTDB taxonomy): Bacteria > Actinomycetota > Actinomycetes > Actinomycetales > Micrococcaceae > Arthrobacter > Arthrobacter cavernae. The sequence continues at coordinate 33,951 of NZ_JAFNLL010000031.1, forward strand.
ACCACGGCACCACCATGGGTGCCCTGTCCATCACGCAGCTGCCCAAGATCAAGGATCCGTTCGGCGAGCTCCTGCCGGGCATCCGCAGCGTCCCGAACACCCTCGGATTCACCGGCGACTGCGGCCCGGTCACCGAGCTGGACTGCTTCCGCGCCATCGAGCGCGTGGTCCTGGAAGAGGGCCCGGAAACCATCGCGGCGATCTTTGCCGAGCCGGTCCAGAACGGCCGCGGTGCCCTCGTGGCGCCGGACGGCTACTGGCCGGCACTGCGCGCCCTGTGCGACAAGTACGGGATCCTGCTGGTCTCCGACGAGGTCATCTGCTCCTTCGGGCGGCTGGGCCACTTCTTCGGCTACGGCGTCACCGGCGTCGTCCCGGACCTGGTCACCTTCGCGAAGGGCTCCACCTCCGGCTACGCCCCGCTGGGCGGTGTGATCGTCCGCGAGCAGCTGGTCCAGGAGCTGTTCAACTCCTCCAAGGGCGGCGTCTTCACCCACGGCGCCACCTGGGGCGGGCACCCGGTCTCCACCGCCGTCGCGGTCGCCAACATCACCGCCATGCGCGACGAAAACGTCCTGGGCAACGTCCAGGAACAGGGACCCAGGATCCTGGCGGCACTGGAGTCCCTGAAGAACTCGCACCGCTGCGTCAAGGCAGTCCGCGGCACGGGCTTCTTCTACGCAATCGAACTCATGGCGGACAGCTTCAGCGGCCGCGAACTGAGCGAAGCGGAGTCGCTGAAGGTCCTGCGCGAGGTCCTGCCCGAGTCCTTCAAACGGACCAAGGTGATCCTGCGCGGCGACGACCGCGGCGCCACCATGATCATGATCTCCCCGCCCCTGGTGGCGGATTCCGAGGTCCTGTCCGCGCTGCTGCACGGCGTGGACGGCATGCTCACCGACATCGAGAAGGCCGTCCAGCCCTAACCACCGCACCCGGTTTGTCGCCTGCGGAGGCGTCCCCCCGTGGACGCCTCCGCAGCTTCACTGTTCGAGACGAGAGGTACCACCATGGCGACGGCGATTGTTGAGAAGCGCAGTCCGCAGGCAGTGCCGTCCGCGGGAAGTGCGCTGTTTGAGCGCTGGCGCCAGGAACTGTCCGGCCGCGGCCGGGTGGTCGGATTCGCCGACGGCGAGGACGAGCGTGCCGTCCGGGCGGCCAGCGCGCTGGCCGCGGAAGGAATCATCAGCCCCCGGCTCATCGGCAGGAGCGCCGAGATCCGGCGTCTGGCGGACAAACTGGACTGCGTGCTGCCCGGCGAGGCAATCCTCGACGTCGGCGGGCTGGCCGGCGACGGCAGCATCGCCTCGCTGATCGGGGAGGCGTACGCCCGCAAACCCGAACAGCTGCCCCAGGCCAGGCAGGAACCGGTCCATGTTGCCGCGGCCGCATTGCGGGCCGGGTACCTGGATGCCTGTGTGGCCGGGGCCGCGACGCCCACGGCGCTGGTGCTCCGCGCCGCGCTGCGCGTGGTGGGCCTGGCTCCCGGCTGCACCACCCTGAGCAGCTCCTTCCTGATGCTGCTGCCCGACGGAAGGGAACTGACGTTCGGCGATTGCGCCGTCGTTCCCGATCCTTCCGCCGCGCAGCTGGCGGACATCGCCGTCTCGGCAGCCGCGATGCACCAGGCGCTGACCGGGCAGCCGCCGAAGGTGGCGATGCTGTCCTTCAGCACCCGGGGCAGCGCCGCCCACCCGCAGGTGGACAAGGTCAGGGCCGCGATGGAGATCCTGCGGACCCGCCAGCCGCTGCTGGACGTGGACGGCGAACTGCAGTTTGATGCCGCGCTGGTCCCCGCCATCGGGGCGGCGAAGGCGCCCGGCTCGGAGGTCGCGGGCCAGGCAAACGTCCTGGTGTTCCCCAGCCTGGACGCCGGCAACATCGGCTACAAGATCACCGAACGGCTTGGGGGAGCAGTCGCCGTCGGCCCCATCCTGCAGGGTCTGGCGGCACCCCTTAACGATCTGTCCCGCGGTTGCAGCGCCGCGGACATCGCATCCGTTGGCCTGTTGAGCGCCATGCAATCGCTCTCCGTACTCGAAAGAAAGGAGATCCGGCCCGAGCAAGGCGCAAGCCCGCTGCGGGAGGATCGCAGACGACCATGACACAAGACGTTGCCACCCCCGTAGGAAGCAGTAAACCGGCAGGAAGCGGCGGGCCGGTAGGAAGCGGCACGCCCGCCGGGGCGGACAAGAAGCATGGATTCCTCTCCCGGGGCCTGCGGAACAAGCGTCTGCCCGGGCTCGCCCTGGCGGCGGCCGCCGTGGCCCTCGCCTGGCTTGTCCACGCGGCCGTCCCGGTGCTGCCCTTCCTCACGGTGGCCGTCATCCTGGGCATCCTCGCCGCCAACCTGCCCGGGATCGGCACGGCAGTGGAAGGAGTCATGCAGCCCGGGCTGGTGCTGGCCGCCAAGAGGTTCATGCGGCTCGGAATCGTGCTGCTCGGACTGAAGCTGAGCCTCATCGACGTGGCAGCCCTCGGCTGGGCCACGCTGGGGATCGTGGTGGGCATCGTCCTGCTGACCTTCGTGGGCACCCTGCTTCTGGGCAAGGCCTTCAGGCTCCCGGGCGATCAGCCGATTCTCCTGGCCGCAGGCTTTTCCATCTGCGGTGCCTCCGCCATCGGGGCCATGAGCGGAGTGACCAAGACGGACCACCGCGGCACCGTGGTGCCCATCGCGCTCGTGACGCTGTGCGGAACGCTGGCCATCGCTGTGCTGCCTGCCCTCAAAGGTCCGCTCGGCCTGGACGAGGTGCAGTTCGGGCATTGGGTGGGTGCCAGCGTCCATGACGTGGGGCAGGTGGTGGCCACGGCGCAGACGGCAGGAACCGCGGCCCTGGCCGGGGCCCTGATCATCAAGCTCACCCGCGTCCTCATGCTTGCTCCGATGGTCACCGGTGCCGCCCTGGTGCAGCGCTACCGCAGCCGGTCCCGGAATCGGTCTCAACAGGGTGAGTCTCAACTCAGCCAGGCAGCCGGCGGCACCGAAGAAGGCAAGCCCACGTTCCCGCCCTTGATCCCGCTCTTCGTGGCCGGGTTCATGGCGATGATCGTGCTGCGGACGCTGGGCATCCTGCCGCATGCGGTACTGGAAGGCGCCGCAATCGCCCAGGATCTGCTGCTCGCCGCGGCGCTCTTCGGACTGGGGGCGTCGGTGCAGATACGGTCCCTGCTTCACACCAGCGGAAGGGCGATCACCGTCGCCATGCTCTCCTGGGCTCTCATCGGAGTACTCGCCTACGTGGGGGTACAGCTTATTTAGGAACGGACGCCATGACCACCACGGAACTCATCATCGCGGCGCTCATCGTCGCCGTCGCCGTGGTGGCACAGGCCTGCACAGGGTCCGGATTCGGCATCGTCTCCGCACCGCTGCTGCTCATCATCAGCCCGCACCTGGTGCCCGGCCCGCTGCTGCTCGTCTCGGTGGTGGTCATGCTGTTCGTTACCTGGCAGAACCGGCGGGGACTGCGGCACGTGGATCTGAAGCTGGCCGTTGCCGGGTGCCTGCCCGGTGCCCTTGCCGGTCTGTGTGTGCTGCCCCTGCTGAACGGCAAATGGACCGGGATGATCGTTGGCGGGCTGGTGATGGCCAGCGTGCTCACCGGACTCACGGGCTTCCACATCCCGCAGAACCGCTGGTCCCTGTTCCTTGCCGGGCTGATCGGCGGGGTCCTGGGGACGGTCGCCTCGACCTCAGGGCCGCCGCTGGTGGTCGTCTACCGCACCGGGGAGCCGGACCGTTACCGCGCCAACCTTTCCCTGTTCTTCCTGGTCGCGTCCCTGATTTCCTTGCTGGTGCTGGCCGGCTCCGGCGCCTTCGGTGCCTCGGATCTGCTGCTCTCCGGTTGGCTGCTGCCGGGCGTTGCCCTCGGGGCGCTGGCATCGCGGCCGGTGGTGAAGCGGATTTCGGCCGCGGCCATCCGTCCAGCCGCCCTCAGCCTGTGCCTGCTGGCCGGTGTGAGCCTGCTGGTCAAAGGCGCTCTGGCGTGAGGGGTTCGGTGGTGCCCTCGGCTTACAGCCCCGGTGCCCGATGGAGGCGAGTCCTGCCCGTGCCCGCCGCGCCGACGCTCCGGCCCAGTTACCTGGACTCCGCCGGCTCATTCGCCGCGGAGCGGCCCTGAAATCCGGGGTGCCGCTACGGTGCCTTGCGAAGCAACTGGGCAGGAGCGTCGGGGACTTCGGCCTTGCCCGCCGGCAGCGCCTTCAGCCCGGCCGCGCAGCCCACGATTCCGGCGATGAACAGCAGCTTGAGCGGGCTGGCGGGTTCGACGCCGGTGGCCATGGCCCAGCCGACCGTCAGCGCAGCGCCGATCCCCACCCAGACGGCGTAGGCCGTGCCCAGCGGGATGCGCTTCACGGCCAGGCCGAGCCCCGCCATGCTCAGGGCAGCCGTCACGGCGAACACCAGTGTGGGCGCCAGGCGGGTGAAGCCATCGGACAGGCCCAGGGCCGTCGCCCAGATGGCTTCGAGCACGGCGGAGGCAAGCAGGATGGTCCAGGCGAAACCGGTCTTCGCGGCCATGGCTACGCCACCACCTTCAGGCCGACCACGCACGCGGCGATGCCGCAGAGCAGCAGGAGGCGGGCCGCCGTCGGGCGCTCAACTTTGGTGATGATCGCATAGGCGGAGGTCAGCACGACGCCGACGCCCACCCACACCGCGTAGGCGGTGCCGGTGGGGATGGACTGCATGGCGATGGCGAGGCCGGCGGTGCTGGCGATGACCGAAACCAGGAAGACGAGCACCGGAACGGGCCTGCGGAAGCCCTTGGAACGGTGGAGTGCGGCGGCCCAGACGGCTTCGAGCGCGCCGGAGAAAATGAGAATTGCCCAGGACATGGCGGTTTCCTTTGGCCAGTCTTGTCGCGTGCCGGGTACTGAACCGTCGTCCGGAGGTTCCAGAGCGGAACCTTCGTTTCAGGTTAGCAACTCCCGTGCGCGGTGGCCACTTATGGTGGCAAGGCTCACCACCGCCGCGCCGTTCCGCGCGCGGCTAGTGCGTGTGCGGGACCTGGTCGATCGACACCACGGCCAGGAAACCGCGGCCAAGGATCTCGGGGCTGCGGAGGTCCGAGCCCACCACGGCGTCGTACCGGGCGAGATCCACGGGTTCGGCGGGTGGTGCCGGGGTTAGGTCAGCGCCGTCCTCAGCGTCTTCCGCGGCAGCGCCCGGAACCACGGAGGCCTTGCCTTCGAGCAGGATCGCCAACTGGCCTTCGAATACGGGGTGCGCCCGCTTCTTGGAGAGCTCGATGATGGCCGTGTGGCCCTTGTAGGCGCCCTTCTTGGCGATGACGTTGAGGTCGCGGATGTCGCCGGTGGGCAGTGCCCCGCCGGAAGCCGCATCGCCGGAGAAACGGAAGGGGCGGTATTTCTCCAGGGGGTGCTCGCCGCCGTCGACCGTCAGCAGCAGCAGCTCGCCGTCGATCACCGTGATGACCCGCTCCATGCCCGGGAAGGCCGAGAAGTCGCCGGCCTTGGAGACCTCGGCGATGCTGACCCGCCAATCCCAGGCGTCGTCCTGCGACGATGCCGCCTGCGGGCTGCTGGCCAGTTCACGGGTCACCCCGCCGCCGTTGCGCCACGGTTCGGGTCTGATCTCGGCAAAACGGATGATCTCCATGGGCCTAAGCCTAGCCGGGCACTGCCCGCTCTCGCGCAATGACGGCCCTGTTCAATGATGCCCGCGTCCCTTGCTAACGTCGTAGGAGAGATTTGAATCCGGAAGGGAGCTGGAGGCGCGGGAATGTTCGTCAAAGTGTGTGGCCTGAGCACGGCCGAGTCTGTCCAGGCTGCGGTCGATGCCGGGGCGGACGCCGTCGGCTTTGTGCTCACCGCCAGCCCGCGCGAAGTCACCCCGGAGCAGGCCCGCGGGCTGCTTGCGGGCGTGCCGGACGGCGTGGCCGCGGTGGGCGTGTTCCGCCACGAGCCGGCCGCCGACGCCGTTGCCACCGCCCGCGCCGCGGGCCTGGAATGGGTCCAGCTGCACGGTCACCGCACTGCCGAGGACGTCACAACAGTGCACGACGCCGGCATGCGGCTCATCCGGGCCGTCACCATGGGTGCCGCTGCGGAGGAGTTCGGGGACCTGGGCGAGGAAGTGTTGCTGATCGACGCCGCCGTGCCCGGTTCCGGGGAGTCCTGGGACTACGCCTCGGTCCGGGCCAAGGGCCTCGGCGGCCGCAAGTGGCTGCTGGCCGGCGGGCTCGCCCCGGAGAACGTCGCCCAGGCCGCGGAAGCGGCAGCTGCCTGGGGCGTGGATGTCTCCTCCGGCGTCGAATCCTCCCGCGGTGTCAAGGACCTCGCCCTGGTGCGCGCCTTCGTGAACTCCGCCAAAGCCGCCAAGGACTGAGCGCTCCTCCGACGCTCTCTCACCTTTGGCGCCTTTTTCGCGGACCCTCTCTCACTTTTGGTGCCTTTTTCGCCGATCCTCTCTCACTTTTGCCCGACGGCGGAGGGCGCCCAAGGTCGCCAAGAACTCTTGACAAGCGCAGCCGTCGGGCAGATATTTAACGCATCGGCTAATTAGCTGAATTGTTAAATACGAAAGTGCCCGCAATGTCCACCGACCGGCTCAGTCTCATTTTCTCGGCGCTCGCCGACCCCACCCGCAGGGCCATCCTGGCCCGGCTCGCGGAGGGCGATGCCACCGTAAACGAGCTCGCGGAACCGTTCAGCATCAGCCTCCCCGCGGTGTCGCGGCACCTGAAAGTCCTGGAAGCCGCAGGGCTCATCAGCCGCAGCCGGAATGCCCAATGGCGATCCTCCAAACTGGAGGCCGAACCGCTGCGCGAAGCCACCGAATGGATGGACCGCTACCGGCGCTTCTGGGATGCCAGCTTCACCCGTCTCGATGAGCACCTTCGCAGAATCCAGCACGATTCACAGAAACCAGGAGTCAAGCAATGAGCACTGAACAAAGCACCGAGCAGCACATACTCACCATGACCCGGGAATTCGACGCTCCCCGCGAGCTCGTTTTCGAGGCGTGGATGGATCCGGACCAGCTCACCAAGTGGTTCGGGCCCGTTGAAGTGGAGGCGCCCCGGGACAAGATCATCGTCGAGCCGCGGGTGGGCGGCATCTGGCAGGTGGTCATGACGTGGACCGAGGACGGCGAAGCCAAGGAAGGGCCCATCGAAGCCGTCATTACCGCATTGGAGCCGCCCGCACTCCTGGTGGCGACCGCGAAGGGCGGCCCGGAATCCGGGAGCGAGGTCCTCGAAATGCGTCTCGAGTTCGAGGACCTCGGCGGACGCACGCGGCTTCATCTCACCCAGGGCCCGTTCGACACCACCGAATGGATGGAAATGACGCGCGAGGGCTGGGGGACCTCCTTCACCAAGCTGGACGGCGTCCTCGCATAGGCGCGTGATTCGCAGCAACGGCAACCCCCCCGCACCAAAGGTGAGAGAGGGGTTGCCGTTTCGGGCCCCAAAGGTGAGAGAGCGTCGGCCGAAAAGCCTCCAAAGGTGAGAGAGCGTCGAAGATCAGGGGCGACTCGGGGCATACCCCTAGGCATTCGGGACGTCCAGCGCGGGAGAATTGAGACATGAAAACGCTGCTCAACATCATCTGGCTCGTCTTCGGCGGCTTCGTCCTGGCCTTGGGGTACTTCGCGGCGGGCATCATTTGCTGCGTGCTCATCGTGACCATTCCGTGGGGCATCGCTTCGTTCCGGATCGGCGCCTACTGTCTGTGGCCGTTCGGCCGGATGGTGGTGGAGAAGCCCGGCGGAAGCGGCGTCTTCCCCCTGCTCGGCAACGTGATCTGGCTGCTGGTGGCCGGCATCTGGATCGCGATCGGCCACGTGGTCACGGCCGTCGCCATGGCCATCACCATCATCGGGATCCCGCTGGCCATCGCCAACCTCAAGCTCATCCCGGTCTCGCTGATGCCGCTCGGCAAGCAGATCGTCCCGAGCAACCAGCCGTTCGTCAGCAGCTACCGCTAAAACGCAAGCACCGCTCCGGTGCGCAGATCGAAACGGAACCCGCGCTCCAAACGCACAACACCGCCGTCGGCCGCTGCCGTGAAGCTGAGCTCAAGCGTCTCCCGGACCAGGTCCGCTTCCGTGACCGTATAGACCGGCGTGAAGTAGAGGGCCTGCTCGCCCGGCAAAAGGTCCGCGGGCGGGAAGTCCGCCGCGTTCGCGTGAGGACCGTGAAGTACGACGCCGGCAGCCGGCCGCGTGCCTTCGTTGCGGACCCGCCCGGTGAAGGCGAGGATGTCGCCGGCCTTGTAGCCCGGGGTGATGGGGCCGTAGTTGAGGTCCTGGGCCGCGCGGGTGCCGAGGACCTGGTCCTGCTCCGTGTAGCCCTGGCCGATTTCCTTCCAGGTCTGGACGTCCCATTCGCCGTCGCTGTCCGAGGGGATCACATGGAACTCGCCGGCGTTCTGCCAGACGGCGGGGCGGCCGGGCGTGATGGAGCGCAGTTCCATGTGGAAGACGAGGCCCGCAGGTTGCGGGGCGGGCACACGCCCAGCAGCGGCAAGCTGCGCCGTCAGCTGCCCCGTCAGCTGCCCCGCAGGCACCGAGGCGAACACGATCTCGCGATACCCCTGCCGCTCGTACAGGACGCCGATGTTCCCGTCCGGAAGCCGGGCCGCCGTCGAGTAGGCCGAGCTGCCCTCGCACAGGAGCAGCTTGGCCAGCCAGCTGGCGCCGTTGTCCGTGGACAGGCTCAGGACGGTGTTGCGGCGCAGGTGGGTGTCCTGGTTGTTGCTGGCGAGCAGCCAGGAACCCGTCTCCGGCACATCCCAGGAAGCAACCGTCGGCAGGCCGTCGAAGCGCACCAGGGAGCCGTTGTCGCTGGGGTCCGGAAGATCCTCCACGGACTGCAGCGGGCTCCAGCTCTGCCCGCCGTCGTCGGACACGGCCGCCAGCCGGCGGGGCGTGGCGCGCGAGTGCAGCAGCAGCCGGCCGTCGTCCAGGCAGGCCACCTTGTTCTCGTTGGGCCCGATGCCGTCCGGGCCGGCACCGATGAGTTCGCCCAGCGTCCAGTTCTCGCCGTGGTCGTCGCTGTAGGCCGAGGCCGCCATGATGGCGCCGTCCACCAGAAGCACAAACTGCTGCACCAGCCTGCCCTTGAACCGGCCGGTGTGGACCTGGATGCCCTGGCCTGCCGACGCGAACAGGCCCGTAATGCCGCGCTTGCCGGCACCCGCGCCGCCCTGTCTTGCGTCGGGCTGACCCAGCTTGAGCTGTTCGGTGAGCCGGCGGTGCTGCCAAGTGGCGCCGTCGTCGTCGGAAAAACTGACGTCGGCGTGCTGCACGTCGTCGTCGGGCTCCAGGCCGGCGACGGCCTCGAAGAAGCCAGCGTGCGTCCCGGCCGCGTGGAACATGAAGATCCGGCCGGTCTCGGCGTCCACCAGCAGGCTCGGATCGCCGTAGCCGTTGAGCCCCGCGCCCGTGCGCACCAGCTGCTGCTCGCCCCAGGTGCGGCCGTTGTCCGTACTGCGCCGGAGCAGGAGGTCGATGGGGTTGGGGAGGTCGTCCAGGTTGGGGCGGCCGTCGTAGGCGGCCAGGAGCGTGCCCTTCGTGCTGACCGCGAGCGCCGGGATGCGGTACTGCCGGTAGCCTCCGGTGCCGCGCACCGCCAGGACATGCTCGACGTCGGGACGGGCCTGGGGGAGTGTGCTGCCGCTCGCCGGAGGGAGGTAGGAGGTCATATGTCCATGATACGAGTCGTGCGCAAGCCCCGGCCGGCTCCCGTTCGGTTCATTCTCGCCGTCGACCCCGTGTTATGCGAGGCCGTCAGGAAAGCGCCGGCGGGCGGAGCGATCTGAACGCCGGCGCTTTCCTGTGGATTGTCAGTTGTTGAGTTCCAACGACGTGATCATGGCCTTGAGGTTCTGGTACTCGGCCGTCTGCATGTATGCCCGCGCCTCGGCCACTGAATCGAAGCCGGGGCCAGTGCCGCCGACGCTCACTTGGACTGCGTCAGCAAAGCTGAGCATGCCCATGGACGTTGAGACCGCCGCATAGAACATACATGCAGTATCGCCCTTGGGGAGTGAGCCGGCATCCAGCAGTCCAACCACGGTGTGGATTTTGCCGCCCCTGGCCGTTTCATCGATGATGGCGTAGCCGAACTCAACCGACCTCCCCTGTGCCCACGGCTGGGTGGCCGACGGGACGGCAGCCCTATCAAGGACGCTGAAGGGAGCCGGAGGACCGGAGCAGGCTCCGCCAAGACCCCCACCCTGCGATAGCTGCAGGGTGGACATCGTCTCTCCGGTTTCGTTGTAGACCCTGACCACACTGGATGGGTAGCTGGGGGTTCCGGCCGGTTCCTCCACTGCAGTCCACCCAGCCGGCAGTTTGAAGGAGACCTTCCCGTCTCCGCTTGTAAAGGCGGTGGCTTGCGGGGCAGCGGGAACAACGGGGGGCGGCCCTGGCAGAGTCGGCACTGGCAGAGTCTGCGCAGGGGAAGGGCCGGCTGCCGTACTGGAGGCCGGCGTCGGCACCTCTTGTGTGGATGCCGGAGAGCTGGGCGAGCCGCTCACTGCAGGTCCGGCGGGAGTAGCCTCCGGCAACCTCAGGTTGCCCGCCACGACGATGCCGGCCGTCACGGCGGCCGCCGTCATGGCGAGCAGGCCCGCTGCAATGGCACGGCGTCTCTTCCGGGCGCCGTCAAGGTTGACCACCTTGGCATTGCCGGTGTCGCTGAACGTCCGGATGCCGGTGAGCATCCCGGTCAGCTCAGTCTCACCGTCGGGCGGGCCCGCCGGAAAGTCATTGAGCGGGTCGGCCCCCGTTACAAGGGACTTGATGGAATCCATGTCATGCCTCCTTGGCCTGTGCGTACTGCGGTGATGCTGCGGGCATCGCTCTGCGGAATGCTTCCCTGGCCCGGTGGAGACGCACCTTGGCGGCCGCATCGGTGCAGCCCAGAATCGCTGCGATTTCGCTCAGCGACAGCTCGTCCCAGTAGGCGAGCTGGAGAATGTCCCGGTCTTTGGGGCGCAGTGTGTCGAGCGTTTCATGGACGTGCGGGGAAGCGTCGCCGCCTGGTGCCGCATTCAGCCGGGAGGCCTCGGCCAGCTTTGCGTTGAGCTGACGTTGCCGTTCACGTCCCCGGTAGGCGTTACCGATGACGTTCCGGGCCACAGACAGGAGCCACACGAGCGACGGCGGTGAATCCGGCTCCCATTTCTCCCAAGCGACCCTGAACACGTCAGCCGCCAGCTCCTGGGCCAGCTCCTCATCGTTGACGCGTCGAAGTACAAAGTTGTAGACGCGCGGATACGCATCCTTGTGCAATGCCACAAACGCTGCTTCGCATTCGGTTAGCACGAGCCCCCACCTATAGTCCGTTCCGTCCTGCCACGCAGGCTACCGTAATAGTTTCCGGATGGCGGCGGATGGTTACAGGGCGCTCAGGGCTGTTTGAACACGCCGTCCCGGAGCAGCGCCACCACGGAGCTGCCGTCCAGCTCGGCGGCGATCTCGACGTCGTCGGCGTACCCGGCGCCGATCAGCTCGCGGCCGCTGGAGCACTCCCGCAGGATGTCGGCCAGGCGCGGCTCGGCAGCATCGAACACGGCCGCGGCGGACTCGGCCTCCGGCGAGAAGCCACCGCGGCCGGCCGCCGCCAGCCCGGCAAGGAACGCGCCGGCACCGATCTGGTCCTCCATGGCCGGCCGCAGGGAGCCGTCCGGCCACTTTTCCCCGGCCGCAATCACCGCGATCACCGCCTCGGGCGGCAGCTTCGCCACCACCCACTCGGCCGTGGCCGCGGCATTGCGCAGGGACACGGCGGCAAGCAGCGGCGCGGCGGCTGACAGCTCATGGCAGATGGCCGAACCGTTCGGCGACGGCAGCACCACGCGCCGCAGCTCCGGTGCCCCCCGGAGGCTGGCCGGCGAGAGGCTCAGGCCGCCGGATCCCCGCGGGCCGGCCAGTTCCGCTCCATGGTGGGCCGCGAAATCCTCCGCCGAGACGTCCTTCCACGGATACGGCAGGACCTCGGCGCCGCGGTCGACGGCGACGCTCACGCACGTGGTGAAGGACAGGATGTCCACCACCACCACCAGGTTCGCCTGCGGCGCAACGGCCCGGGCGCCGTCGAGCCCCCACTCGAAGCGGACCGTGTACGGGAGCTGCCGGTGCGCGGCATGCGGCTGCGGACCGGGTGACTGGGAACGGGGTGTCTGGGAGCTGGGTGTCTGGGTCATTCCAGCTCGGCCGCCAGGTTGCGGCGGGCGGCGTCCAGCCACAGTTCTTTGGCGCGCTCGCCGTGGAAGAGCGGGTCCAGGGCCAGCAGGTGGCGCACGACGGCGGCGCGGCCCTTCGCGAAGTCGGCGTCGCTGACGTGCGCGTAGTCTTCCCGGACGGCGGCCAGGTAGCGGGCGTATTCGTCCGGCTCCCCGCCCAGTATGGACAGGTCCGCATCGCACAGGAGCGCACCGGCGGCGTCGTGCGGTTCCGGATTGTGCTTGGCCGTCAGCCGGACCAGCCGGGCGACCTCCGCGACATCCTCGGCGGGCATGCCCGCGGCGCCGAGCTTCTCCTCGGCCAGGCGCGCCGAATCCTCCTCGTCCCGCCCGGCGACGCCCTCATAGACGGCGTCGTGGAACCAGGCCGCCAGGGCCACGCGGCGGGCCGGAAGCGCCGGCTCCGTCAGCAGGTCCAGGGCCTCCAACACCGCGAGCAGGTGGGTGAGGCTGTGGTAGCTCCGGCCGTCCTCGCCCCAGCGCTCCAGCAGTTCCCGGCCGAGCGCCTTGTGCCCCGGAAACGTCAGGTTCCACCGCGCCATGAGCGGAACGGTCAGGGACTTGCTGCGCCCGCGCGCGGGGATGCGGAGCCCGCTGGCGATGAGTTTGCGCACCAGCACCCTGGCCTCTACGGGGACGGCGCCTGCGGCCACCAGGTCCTTGTAGCGGCGCTCGGGGACGTCATAGTGGTCGCCGTCGAACGCCCGCTCCGGGATCCCCGCCGCCGCGGCGAAGGCGTGCAGCTCCTCGAGCGAGTCGTCCGAGATGAGGTGCGAAAACACGGTCCCGTGCGCGGGCCACATCGGCGGATCCAGATACACGACCATGGCCAAAGTGTAGTCCCGCAGCCTGGCCTGTCGACCGGGCTGTCACCCCTCGGCCGGGAGGATGTTCTGGTTGCCGCGGAACACGTTCCCCGGATCGAACTCGCGCTTCACCCGGGCCAGTCGCTTGTAGTTGTCCTCCCCGTAGGCGGCCACGATGCGCTCCTGCCCTTCGTGCCCGATGAAGTTCAGCCACACGCCGCCGTTGGTGTACGGGGCGATGTTCCGGCGGAACCCCTTGACCCAGGCCTTGGCCTCCTGCCCGCCTTCGCGGGTTTCCGCCAGTCCGAACGGGTGGCTCACCCAGGCGGCGCTGCGGTTGAGCAGCGGCGTGGACGCCGCGGCCGGACCGCCCACTGCCCCGCCCCAGCGCGCAATGAGCTGCTGTGAATGGGGTCCCGGCAGCCGCTGTGCCGAGTCCACGAAGAGGTCCAGAGCATCATCGCTCAGCTCGTCGTGGTAGTCCGCGCTCCAGTAGTTGTAATGGTCCGGAGGGTCGTCGAGGCTGCACTGGAAGTCGGCGTATCCCATGGGCTCCACCAGGTCCACGGTGGGACCCATCTCCCGGAACGGCAGGGCATGGACCGCACCGTCGTCGGCGTCGCCCGCATAGAGGTATGCCACGCCAACCGCCAGCTTGCCCACCATGTCCTCCGGGACAGACTCATCCGGCGGTGCGGTGAGGTAGAACAAGGCCGTCCCGACGGCGTCGGGAGCTGCCAGTGCGAGGTCCCGGAAGCCGCGGCTGACGTCCGTTGCGGCGTCGCCCGGGAAGAGCATGAGTCCCGCCTGCACGGTGGGGCCGAGTTGGTGCAGTGTGAAGGTGAAGGACGTGGCGACGCCGAAGTTCCCGCCGCCGCCGTGCAGTGCCCAGAACAGCTCAGGGTTCTCCTGGGCGCTCGCGGTGACGCGCCCGCCGTCGGCCGTCACGAGGTCCACGGAGAGCAGGTTGTCGCAGGCGAAGCCGTACGAGCGTTCCAACCATCCGGAGCCGCCGCCCAGCGTGAAGCCGGCCACGCCGGTAGTGGACGCGCGCCCGCCGGTGGTGGCCAGGCCATGTTCCCCGGTGGCGCGGTCGAACTCGCCCCATGTCACGCCCGCGCCCGCCGTGACGGTACGGTTTTCGCGGTCCACGCTGATCGACTTCATGGGCCTGACGTCCACCACCAGGCCGTCGTCATTGGTGGACATGCCCGCCACCGAGTGGCCGCCGGCCCGGACCGCCACCTCCAGCCTGTTGTTGCGGGCGTAGGCCAGGGCGTCGGCAACGTCGCCGGGATCGGCACACCGGGCGATGACGGCCGGTCGACGGTCGATCATCGCGTTGAAGAGTTTCCGTGTTTCGTCGTAGTCCGGGCTGTCCGGCCGGATCCATTCCATGATGGCGCTCCTCCGCATCCACGACCCTGCCCCTGCACAAAGGTTACGGCGAACGGCCGCCGGGAACCACAGCCAAAGCTTACGTTTTCGGGACGTCGGTGCCCGACGGCGGTGCGGGGCACCGAGGGGCCCGCGCTCCTTCCCAGTTGCCTGCCCGGCCGTGGCCCGTGACGTCCACGGCGGCCCTGAATGGCGGGCTTCGGCCGGAGTGCCCTGCGAAGCAACTGGGAAGGAGCGTCGGACCTTGCGAGATGGCTTGAGGGAGCTGCGACGGTCACATTTCGTTTGCGTCAATATTGATCAGATATAACCGCATTTGAGGAACTATGCTGATTCCATGCCGCAGATACGAATTTCCGAGGCCGCCAGATTCCTCGGCGTCAGTGACGATACCGTCCGGCGCTGGACCGAGAACGGCACCCTCACCGGGCACAAGGACGAGTCCGGGCGCCTGGTGGTGGACGGGCTGGAACTGGCCCACGTGGCCCGCGCCCAGGCCCAGCTGCCCGAGGACCCCTCGCGGGCCGGCAGCTCGGCCCGCAACCGCTTCATCGGGCTCGTCACGGGCATCACGGCAGACAAGGTCATGGCCCAGGTGGAACTGCAGTGCGGGCCCTTCCGCGTGGTCTCGCTCATGAGCAGCGAAGCCGTCCGCGAGCTGGGGATCGAGCTCGGCTCCGTGGCCACCGCCGTCGTCAAGGCCACCACCGTCATCATCGAAACGCCGCACGGAAAGAGCATCGTATGAGCATCACGCGCAAGGCCGTCGCGGCATTGTTTGTGACAGGCGCCCTGGCAGCGGGCTTGGCCGGCTGTGCCGGCACTCCGGGCACCCCAGGCGCGGCCGGCAGCGGAACCCTGACCGTCTTCGCCGCAGCCTCCCTGAAGGCCACGTTCACCACGCTGGTCGCCGAATTCGAGGGCAAAAACCCCGGCACCAAGGTGGTCCTGAGCTTCGCCGGCTCCTCGGACCTCGCCACCCAGATCACCCAGGGCGCCCCGGCCGACGTCTTCGCCTCGGCGGACACCAAGAACATGGCCAAACTCTCCGATGCGAAGCTGCTGGACGGGACCGCCAGCAACTTCGCCACGAATGTCCTGACCATCGCCGTGCCGCCGGCCAACCCGGCGTCGATCAGTTCCTTCGCGGACCTGGCCAAGCCCGGCGTCAAGGTGGTGGTCTGCGCCAGCCAGGTGCCGTGCGGGGCCGCGACGGACGCCGTCGAGAAGGCGACAGGGACCACGCTCACCCCGGTCAGCGAGGAATCGTCCGTCACCGACGTCCTGGGCAAGGTCACCTCGGGAGAAGCCGACGCCGGCCTGGTCTACGTCACCGACGTCAAGGGCGCCGGAGACAAGGTCAAGGGCATCCCCTTCGCCCAGTCGGACCAAGCCGTCAACACGTACCCGATCGCCACCGTTGGCTCGAGCAAGAACAAGGAGCTGGCGGCAGCGTTCATCGCCCTGGTCACCGGCAGCGAAGGCAGGAAGACCCTCGGTGACGCCGGCTTCGGGACGCCTTAGGGAGCCATGGATCACGCCAACAACAGTGCGTACCAGGCCATCCCGCGGTGGGTGTACGCCCTCGCCGCGGCGGGCGGCCTGTTCGTCCTGCTGCCCCTCGCCGCCATGGTGGCCAGGGTCAACTGGCCCCAGTTCATCCCGCTCATCACCTCGGACGCGTCCCTCACGGCCCTCGGCCTGAGCCTGCGCACCTCCGCGGCCAGCACGCTCCTGTGCATCGTCTTCGGCGTGCCGCTGGCCCTGGTCCTGGCCCGGGGGCAGTTTCCGGGGCAGCGCGTGCTGCGCGCCTTCGTCCTGCTTCCGTTGGTCCTCCCTCCGGTGGTGGGCGGCATCGCACTGCTCTACACCTTCGGGCGGCAGGGCCTGCTGGGGAAATCGCTCGAGATCGCGGGGATCCAGATAGCGTTCTCCACGACGGCGGTGGTCCTGGCCCAGACGTTCGTGGCCCTGCCGTTCCTGGTGGTCAGCCTCGAAGGCGCCCTGCGCACGGCCGGCACCAAATACGAGGCCGTGGCCGCGACGCTCGGCGCCCGGCCCACCACGGTCCTGCGCCGGGTCACCGTGCCGCTCGTCCTGCCCGGGCTCGCCTCCGGTGCCGTCCTGTCCTTCGCCCGCAGCCTGGGCGAATTCGGCGCCACCCTCACCTTCGCCGGCAGCCTGCAAGGGGTGACCCGGACCCTGCCGCTGGAAATCTACCTGCAGCGAGAGACCGACGCCGATGCCGCCGTCGCGCTTTCACTGGTCCTTGTGGCGGTGGCCGTCCTTGTGGTCGGGCTCAGCTACCGGCGCGGACGCGCCTGGATCCCGGCGGAGGCGGCCCAGTGACGTTCACCTTGGACGCAACACTCGGGGCGCGCGGCTTCGACGTCTCCCTTGCGGTTGGACCGGGCGAAACCGTGGCCATCCTGGGCCCCAACGGGGCCGGGAAATCGACCCTGATGGCGGTCGTCGCGGGGCTGCTCCGGCCCGACGCCGGCCGGGCCAGCATCGGCGGCAGGACGCTCTTCGAGCTGGGTCCCGGGCCGCATGCCTGGACCGCCCCGCACCAGCGCGGCACCGCCCTCCTGGCCCAGGAACCGCTGCTGTTCCCGCACCTGAGTGCCCTGGACAACGTGGCCTTCGGCCCCCGCAGCGCCGGCGCCTCCCGGTCTGCCTCCCGGGAAACGGCCCGGCACTGGCTCGCCGAGGTGGACGCCCTGCCCCTGGCTTCCCGACGCCCCGGCGAACTGTCCGGGGGCCAGGCCCAGCGCGTGGCCGTGGCCAGGGCCCTCGCCGCCGACCCGGAGCTGCTGCTCCTGGACGAGCCCATGGCGGCCCTGGACATCCACGCGGCACCGATGCTGCGCAGGCTCCTGCGGCACGTCCTGGCCGGACGCCGCGCCATCATCGTCACCCACGACGTACTGGACGCGCTGATGCTGGCGGACCGGGTGATCGTGTTGGAGGACGGCCGGATCACGGAGGAAGGCCCCACCCGCGAGGTCCTGGGACGGCCGCGGAGCAGGTTCGCTGCCGGGCTGGCGGGACTCAACCTTGTGACCGGCACCATCACCGCGGAGGGGATCAGGACCGCGGCGGGCCAGCTCTTCGCGGGCCAGCACGACGACGTGCCCGGCCCGCTCACCACTGGACCCAGCACTTCCGGATCCGACGGCGTGGCGGTCTTCCCGCCGTCGGCCGTGTCCGTTTTCCTGTCCGAAGCGCATGGCAGCCCGCGCAATTCCTTCCCCGTGACCATCACGGACCTGGAGCCCCACGGCGACCAGGTCCGCGTCCGCGCCGGCGAACTCTCCGCCGACATTACGCCGGCGGCCTCGGCGGACCTTGGCCTGGTGCCCGGCATGACGGTCTACTTCGTGATCAAGGCCGGCCTGGTGTCCATCTACCCGGCGTGACTACTCCCGGCAGATCCGCTCCACGCAGGACCGCGCGGCTCTGGACACCCGTTTCGCCGTCGGCAAACATTGGGCATAGAGGGCAATTCCGCAAAGTTGAGCATAGTAGGCTCAACTTTGAACACGGCAGATTCCCGAAAGGAGCTCTCTTTGGACGTCAAATTCACCACCAAGAGCCAGGAGGCTCTTTCCGCGGCCGCCATGAACGCCTCCACGGCGGGCAACCCCCAACTCGAGCCGGCCCACCTGCTCAAGGCACTCATGGACCAGCGGGAGGGCGTCGCCGTCGCACTGTTGCGCGCCACCGGAGCCGACCCGGATGCCGTGAGCGTCCAGGCCAGCACCGCGATCAAGGCACTGCCGGCCTCGTCCGGATCCTCCGTGCAGCAGGCCCAGCTCTCCCGCCCGTCCCTGCAGGCCATCCAGGCCGCCCAGCACGAATCCGAGAAGCTCGGCGATTCCTTCGTCTCCACCGAACACCTCCTGCTGGGGCTCGCCGCCGGAAGCGACGCCGTCGGGAAGCTCTTGCGCGACGCCGGCGCCTCCCACGAGGCACTGCTCGCCGCCTTGCCGGGTGTCCGCGGAGACCGCAAGGTCAATTCCCCGGACCCGGAAAACACCTTCCAGGCCCTCGAGAAGTTCGGCACCGACCTCACTGCCATTGCCCGCTCCGGCAAGCTTGACCCCGTGATCGGACGCGACAGCGAAATCCGGCGCGTGATCCAGGTCCTGAGCCGCCGCACCAAGAACAACCCCGTACTGATCGGCGAGCCCGGCGTGGGCAAGACCGCCGTGGTCGAAGGCCTGGCCCAGCGCATGGTTGCCGGGGACGTCCCGGAAAGCCTGCGCGGCAAGACCCTGATTGCCCTGGACCTGGCATCCATGGTGGCCGGCGCCAAGTACCGCGGTGAATTCGAGGAGCGCCTCAAGGCCGTGCTGGAGGAGATCAAGAACTCCAACGGGCAGATTGTCACGTTCATCGACGAACTCCACACCGTGGTGGGGGCCGGCGCCACGGGCGACAGCGCCATGGACGCCGGCAACATGCTCAAACCCATGCTGGCCCGTGGCGAGCTTCGCCTGATCGGCGCCACCACACTGGACGAGTACCGCGAGAACATCGAGAAGGACGCTGCCTTGGAACGCCGCTTCCAGCAGGTGTACGTGGGGGAGCCGAGCGTGGACGACACCATCGGGATCCTCCGCGGCCTCAAGGAACGCTACGAGGCCCACCACAAGGTGGCCATCGCCGACTCCGCCCTCGTGGCCGCGGCCACGCTGTCCAACCGCTACATTTCCGGCCGCCAGCTGCCGGACAAGGCGATCGACCTCGTGGACGAGGCCGCGTCCCGGCTCCGCATGGAAATTGACTCCGCCCCGGAGGAAATCGACCAGCTGCGCCGTGCCGTGGACCGCCTCACCATGGAGGAACTGGCCCTGCAGGGCGAGACCGATCCCGAATCCGTGGAGCGCCTCGCGGCGCTTCGGGCGGACATGGCGGACAAGAAGGAGGCCCTGGCCGGGCTCAACGCCCGCTGGGAGGCCGAGAAAGCCGGGTTGAACCGGGTGGGCGAACTCAAGGCCAAGATCGACGAACTGCGCTCCGCGGCGGAGAAATACCAGCGCGAAGGAGACCTCGAATCGGCGTCGCGCATTCTCTACGGCGAGCTGCCCGCGCTCGAACGCGAGCTCAACGCGGCCGCCGAGGAAGAGTCCGCCCGCGCCGAAAGCGGCGCCGCCAAGCCGGAACTCATGGTGGCCGAGGAGGTCACGGCGGACGACATCGCCGAAGTCATCTCGGCCTGGACCGGCATCCCGGCTGGGCGCATGCTGCAAGGTGAATCGCAGAGACTCCTGCACATGGAAGAGGTTCTGGGCAGGCGCCTGATCGGCCAGTCCAAGGCCGTCGCCGCGGTGTCCGACGCCGTCCGCCGCGCCCGCGCGGGCATCAGCGACCCCAACCGGCCCACGGGCTCGTTCCTGTTCCTGGGCCCCACCGGCGTGGGCAAGACCGAGCTCGCCAAGGCCCTTGCGGACTTCCTGTTCGACGACGAACGCGCCATGGTGCGTTTGGACATGTCCGAATACGGCGAGAAGCACACCGTGGCCCGGCTGGTGGGCGCGCCTCCCGGCTATGTGGGTTACGCGGAGGGCGGCCAGCTCACCGAGGCCGTGCGCCGCCGCCCCTACTCCGTTGTGCTGCTGGACGAGGTGGAGAAAGCCCACCCAGAGGTGTTCGACATCCTCCTGCAAGTGCTCGACGACGGCCGCCTCACCGACGGCCATGGCCGCACCGTGGACTTCCGCAACACCATCCTGGTGCTGACGTCCAACCACGGCAGCCAGTTCCTGGTGGACCCGACGCTCGATGCCAAGACCAAGCGCGACGCCGTCCTGGCGGTGGTCAACGCCAACTTCAAGCCCGAGTTCCTCAACCGGCTCGATGAGATCGTCCTGTTCGATGCCCTCAGCGTGGACGAGCTTGCCAGGATCGTGGAGCTGCAGGTGGCGGAACTGTCCACGCGGCTGCGCGACCGCCGGCTCGCCCTCGAGGTCAGCGACGGCGCCCGCGCCTGGCTGGCGATGACCGGCTACGATCCCGCGTTCGGGGCCCGGCCGCTGCGCCGCCTGGTCCAGCGCGAGGTCGGCGACCGCCTGGCCAAGGAGATCCTGGCCGGGCACATCGTGGACGGGGACACCGTCCAGGTGGACACCGCCGCCGACGTCGACGAACTCACCATTGAGGGTCTGGAGGCCCTGACCGGTCCCGACGGCGGTGCGCCCGCCGGCGCGGGCCTGACGGTGCGCCGCAAGGAGTAGCCGCTACTTCTGCAGCAGATCGTCCTTGATGGTGTTGCCGTCGCTCACCATCACGAAGCAGTCCGCCCGGCGGTCGCCCTTGTCCCAGCTCGTGGGGCTCGGATATACCAGCTGGTAGGTGAGCACATAGTTGTCCTGCTTGTCGGAGAGGACCGCCGCCTGGCAGATCTCCAGGGTGCGCTTCTTGAGCCCATCCCGGCCGGGGTACACCTGGTCATCGGGATACCGGTGAACGGCCACGAGTTGGCCCGAGTGGCCGGCGTCGCAGGCAACGGCCTCGGACTTGGGGGCGTCCGGGTTGAAGTTCACGAAGCAGTCGCCCAGCTGGAAGTCCTTGGTTTCCAGGACCACGGGGAGCGAAGCCCGCGGCTGCGGAACCTCCGGGGCGCTGACCGCCGCTTCCTGGCGCGTGCCGAGCCTGTCCAGCAGGACCGAGATGGTGATGCCGATCAGGACCATGAAGACGACGATGATCCCGCCGATGATCAGGCGCTGGCGCAGGGCGCGGCGGTCCTGGGGGATCGGGTCCTGGGGGATCGGGTCCCCGGCGGCGTCCGCGCCGTCGTCGGGGGACCTGTCCTGTGGGGGTGTGCCGCCGGGGAGCATGCTGTTCTGGCTCATGTTCGCGTCTGTGCCTTCCTTCCGTGCCTTCCGCGGGCCGCAATTAGGGTGACTCTACCCAACTTTTCCCCGCAAGGGACGGCGCAATCGGCTGATCCGTGCGGGCGACACAGTCCAGCCTCTGGCGGTGGCAAGCAGTTGCTCTCGAAAGCATGTAATCTAGACATACGACAAATTGACCAAACATTCCGGGGCCTCACCGATAGCCAAGGTGACCACCTCCGGTCCGAGTACAAAAGGGGGTCACGCCATGGGGCGCGGCCGTCAAAAGGCAAAAGCTACCAAGCAGGCTCGGGATATTAAGTACTACTCCCCGAACACTGACTATTCGGCCCTTCAGCGAGAGCTCACGGGTCCGGGAAGTCGTGCCACGAGCCACTTCGCAGAAGATCTCCCCGAGCCGGACTATTCCGACTACGAGGACAAGTACGCAGAAGACGATGACGACGAGGTAGACACCCGCCGCATCGGATAGCTGTCGCAACGATCAGGTGCCTCAAGGCATCGAGTTGCGCACCGCCGTCGTACATCAGCTCGTTTAGCATCCCCGGATGCCGCACATCTCTGAACAAGCCCGCAGGGCACGCCGATATCTGGCGTACCCTGCGGGCTTTCTTCGCTCCCTGGGGACTTTCCCCGCCAGCCCGCCCAGGCGAAGCATTGACAGAATGCGTTAGCAATCGCTAACGTATTAAGCATGCTCGACCCACTCGAAGTTGCCGCGGAGCCCAACCGGCGCCGGCTGCTGCAGATGCTGGCGGCGGGTGAGCGCACCGTGACGGAGTTGGCGTCCGATTTCACGGTGAGCAGGTCCGCCGTCTCGCAGCACCTCCTGCTGCTGGAACAGGCCGGACTCGTCTCCGCCCGCAAGGAGGGCCGGAACAGGTTCTACAGCCTGGACCGCAAGGGCATGGCCGGCCTTCGGGCCCTCTTTGAGCAGTTCTGGACCAATGAACTGGACCTGCTGGTGGCCGACGCGCACAACTTCTCCTCCCACCGACTTCCCACCCCTAAGGAATCACCATGACTTACGACAAGACCGTTCTCCTGCCCCTCACGGTGGACGAGGCGTTCGCGCTCATCACCCAGCCCGAACGGATCCGCCGCTGGCAGGCCGTTGCTGCACGCGTGGACCTGCGGGTGGGCGGCGAATACCGCTGGACCATCACGCCGGGACACCACGCGGCCGGCGCCTTCACGGAAATCGAACCCGGCAAGCGCGTCGTGTTCACCTGGGGCTGGGAGCAGCCGGGCGCCCCGGCGGACAACGTTTCCACGGTGTCCATCACCCTTGAGCCCGCCGAGGCCGGCACGTCCGTGCGGCTGGTGCACCAGGGCCTCCCGACGCCGGAGGCCGTCGCCGCGCATGCCGAGGGCTGGAACCACTACCTTGACCGTCTGCTCGCCCAAGCCTCCACGGGCGACGCCGGTGCTGACGAGTGGGCAGCTTCTCCCCAGGACCTCAACGAACTGACCGCAGCGGACGCCACGCTTGCCGTGGTCCAGCGCGTCCTTGCGTCCGTCACGGCGGAGGACGCCCAGAAGCAGACGCCCTGCTTGGACTTCAATGTGGCGCAGCTGCTTGACCACCTCGCCGGTTCCATAGCCGGCATTGCCAAGGCCCTGGGCGCCGAGGTCTCCGACGACGCCGGCAAGTCGCCTGAGGTGCGCATCGCCGACCTTGCGCAGCCGGCACTGGAGGCCTTCTACCGCCGTGGCCTGGAGGGCACCGTGGACATGGGCTTCGCCGAACTGCCTGCCACCATGGTGGCCTCCATCCTGAATATCGAGTTCCTGGTCCACGCCTGGGACTTCGCCAAGGCCCTGGGCCTGGAACTGCACGTGGCCGATGAACTCACGGACTACGTGGAGGTGCTGGCGCAGAACACCATCAGCGAGCAGGTCCGTGCAGGCGGCAGCTTCGCCCCGGCCACCGAGGTAGCCGAGACGGCGTCCGGCCTGGAGCGGCTGGTGGCCTTCACCGGACGTGCCGTGCACGCGTAGCGTAGGCAGGGAGACCCCCGCGTTGCAAGAAAGAAAGGGCCAATCATGCCGCAGGTAGGCAGCTACAAGCAAGGGACGCCCTGCTGGGCGGACCTGCAGACCAGGGATGTGGAGGCGGCCAATGCCTTCTACGGCCAGGTGTTCGGCTGGACCTTCGAGGATCTGCCCACCCCGGACGGCCGCAGCTACGCGAAGGCCTTTGTGGACGGGGACCTTGTCAGCGTGATCGCGCCGTACAACACCCAGCAGGAAACCGCGGGGGCCCAGGCGCAGTGGAACATCTATTTCGCAGCGGCGGACGCCAGAGCGGTGGCTGAGGACACCGTCCATGCCGGCGCGCGGGTGCTGTTCGGGCCCGAGGCCGTGGAGGACACGGGCGTCATGCTGTTCGTGGAGGTGCCCGCGGGCGGAACCACGGGCTTCTGGCAGCCCGGGACCCACTACGGGGCAGCCCGGTTCAACGAGCCCGGCGCGTTGGCCTGGGCCGAGCTCCTGACGTCTGAGCCAGCAGCCGCCGTCGGGTTCTTCCAACAGCTGTTCGGCCATGAGGTGACCGAATACCCGCAGGACGACGGCGGGAGCTACAGCACGCTGGTGGTGGACGGTGAGGAGGTGGCCGGCATCGTCCCCGCGGCCGAGGGCGAAGAAGGCTGGCAGATCTACTTCGGCGTGGCCGATGTCGCCGAAGCCGTGGCCGCCGCGGTGTCGGCAGGCGGTGAGGTGCTGGTGGAACCGGACGAAGACGTCGACGCCGGAACCCTGGCAACAATCATGGACCCGCAGGGCGGGGTGCTCAGCCTCATCCAGATTTAACGCCGAGTGCTCCGTATCTGCCGTTTAGAAGGTTCATAACGGCAGATACGGAGCACTCGATGCTTAAGGACCCTAAGCGTATGCGTTCACCAGGCGGACGGCGCCGCCGTCGACGCCCTTGGCGCCCTGGACGTAGTCCGGGCCGCTCTTGTCGATCGAGTCGGAGTCCGCGGAAACGGTACCCATGACCCAGGACGGCAGGCCGCGCTCGTTGAGGCGGGCCACGGCTGCGTCGGCGGCTTCCGGGGAAACGATGGCAACCATGCCAACACCGAGGTTCAGGGTGCGCTCCAGGTCCGCCAGCGGCACGTTACCCAGCTCGGAGACCAGCTTGAAGATGGCCGGCAGTTCCCAGGTGGCACGGTCAACCGTGGCCACGAGGCCCTGCGGCAGGACGCGGGCCAGGTTGGCGGCCAGGCCGCCGCCGGTGACGTGGCTGAAGCCGTGCACGGCGGCACCGGCCAGCGAACCGGCGCCGGTCACCGGGAAGGTGCGGGCGAGGTCCAGGCAGTCGGCGGCGTAGACGCGGGTGGGCTCCAAGAGCTCCTCGCCCAGGGTGCGGCCGAGTTCGGAGATGTGGCGGTCCAGGGACCAGCCGGCGTGGTTGATGACGCGGCGGACCAGGGAGTAGCCGTTGGAGTGCAGGCCGGAGGAGGCCATGCCGATCACCACGTCGCCGGCACGGACGCGGTCCGGGCCCAGCAGGGCGTCGGCCTCGACAACACCGGTGGCGGCACCGGCGACGTCGTATTCGTGCTCACCCAGCAGGCCCGGGTGCTCGGCGGTTTCGCCGCCCACCAGGGCGGTGCCGGCCACGGAGCAGGCGGCCGCGATGCCGCGGACGATGTCCGCGATGCGCTCCGGAACAACCTTGCCGCAGGCGATGTAGTCGGTCATGAAGAGCGGCTCGGCGCCCACCACCACGATGTCGTCCACCACCATGCCCACCAGGTCGAAACCGATGGTGTCGTGGATGTCCATGGCCTGCGCGATGGCAACCTTGGTGCCCACGCCGTCCGTGGAGGTCGCCAGGAGCGGCTTCTTGTACGTCAGGAGCCGGGAGACGTCATACAGGCCGGCGAAACCGCCGACGCCGCCGAGCACCGAGGCGTTGTGAGTCGCCTTGACGGCGTCCTTCATGAGTTCGACGGCGCGGTCGCCCGCTTCGACGTCGACGCCGGCGGAGGCGTAAGTGATGGCGGCAGTGTTTCCCGGGGTCCCGGTGTTTCCAGCGGCGGGGGTTGCGGAGGTCATACGGACCCTTTCGTCTTGGCCTCGATCAGGCGATCAGCGTCGGTGAGCAGGTTCTCGAACTCGGAGTCGGGTCCCGGGTCGCAGCCCGTGGCGCCGGCCTTGGACGCCGGATCCTCGGAGTCCGCGGCGGAAGCGTCCGACGACGGCAGCCCGCCGAGGTCGGTGCGCTCGAGCAGGTTCTTGCCCAGCTTGTCGGCAGCCGGCAGTTCGATGGGGTACTTGCCCGTGAAGCACGCGGTGCAGAGGCGTTCGCGCGGCTGCTGGGTGGCCTCGATCATGCCGTCCTCGGAGATGTAGGCCAGCGAGTCGGCGCCGATGGCCTGGGAGATCTCGTCGATGGTGGCGCCGTTGGCGATCAGTTCCGCGCGGGAGGCGAAGTCGATGCCGTAGAAGCAGGGCCACTGCACGGGCGGGGAGGAGATCTTGATGTGGACCTCCGCGGCGCCGGCCTCGCGCAGCATCCGCACAATGGCGCGCTGCGTGTTGCCGCGGACGATCGAGTCATCCACCACCACAACGCGCTTGCCGCGGATCACGGATTCCAGGGCGTTGAGCTTGAGGCGGATGCCCAGCTGGCGCAGGGTCTGCGAGGGCTGGATGAAGGTGCGGCCCACGTAGGCGTTCTTGACGAAGCCGTGCGCGAAGGGGATGCCGGACTGTTCGGCGTAGCCCACGGCTGCGGGGGTGCCGGATTCCGGGACCGGGATGACGATGTCTGCCGCGTGGGAGTTTTCGCGGGCCAGCTGGCGGCCCATTTCCACGCGGGCCTCGTACACGGAGCGGCCGGCGATGGCTGCATCCGGGCGGGCCAGGTAGACGTATTCGAAGACGCAGCCGGCAGGCGTGGCGTCGGCGAAGCGCTGGGAGCGGACGCCGTCCTCGTCGATGGCGATGAATTCGCCGGGCTCGATCTCGCGGATGAAGCTCGCGCCCACGGTTGCCAGGGCGGACTGCTCGGAAGCAACAACCCAGCCGCGTTCCAGGCGGCCCAGGCACAGCGGGCGGATGCCGTAGGTGTCGCGGGCTGCGTAGAGGGTGCCTTCGTCCATGAAGACGAAGCAGAAGCCGCCCTTGATCTTGGGGAGCAGTTCCAGCGCGGTCTGCTCCAGGGTCTTGCCCTCTTCGCCTTCAAGGAGAGCGGTGACCATGGCGGTGTCCGAGGTGTTGCCCTGCTTCATTTCACCGGTCAGCTGGCCGTTGTTGCGCTCAAGGATCATGTCCCGGAGTTCAGCGGTGTTGGTCAGGTTGCCGTTGTGGGCCAGGGCCACCGTGCCGGTGGCGGTCGCACCGAGGGTCGGCTGCGCATTGGCCCAGTGGCTGGCACCGGTGGTGGAGTACCGGCAGTGGCCAACGGCCAGGTGCCCGGTAAGGGTGTTCAGGGTCGTCTCATCGAAGACCTGAGACACGAGGCCCATGTCCTTGTAGACATTGATGCGTTTGCCGTCACTGGTAGCAATACCAGCCGATTCTTGTCCGCGGTGCTGCAACGCATACAGCCCGTAATAGGTGAGTTTTGCTACTTCTTCACCGGGAGCCCAGACCCCGAAGACGCCACAAGCGTCCTGGGGGCCTTTTTCGCCGGGGAGAAGATCATGAGAAAGTTTTCCGTCGCCACGTGCCACTGGTCGATTGTCTCACGTCCCGGGCGTGGTAACTTCCCCGCTGCGGCTTTAAGACCGCCCGTGCGGCGAAAATGCGGCGCGTCTCACATCGGGTCCGCTGTGTGACCCGCCACGGACTGCCGTCCGGCAGTGCGGCCCGGCGCCCGACGGCGGCAGGTCAGCGGCCGCCGTCGTCCTCGCCGTCGGTGTCCGGAACCGAGTCCGGAACGGCCTCGACGACGGCGTGCTGGGCCCGCCGGATGCTCAGGCGGTCAAGGATGAGCGCGACGAGGGCGCCCAGGATCACGCCGCCGGCGGCGAAGGCCACCAGGAAGAAACCGAAGACAGTCCCGGCGTCGAAGCTCGGATTGACCGGGAGGCCGTACGCGACGAAGGCCGCGATGATGATGCCGACCACGGCGCCGAGCACCATGAACGGCACGAATTTGGGCGCCCGGCGGACGGTGATGCCGCGGCGGGCGGGGGCGCCGCCTCCGGTGTTGTTGCCGGAGTCCGGGCCTGCGCCGGTGGTGTTGGTGTCCTCAGAAGCCATGCCGTCCAGCCTACCGTTCCGAGTTTATGTACAGATAACGACCCTAAAGACGGGGCTTTAGGGCGTTATCTGTACATAAACTCGGCTGTACATAAACTCGGGGGTCAGCTGCCGCGGTATGTGGAGAACGCGAACGGGCTCAGCAGCAGCGGCACGTGGTAGTGCTCGCCGGCGTCGGACACCGTGAAGTTCAGGTCCACCTCGGGGAAGAACGTCTCCGTGCCGAGGCCCGCGTAGTAGGCGCCGGTGGCGAAGTTCAGGCGGTAGGCGCCGGCGTCGAGCTGTTCGGGGCCGAGGTCCTTGATCCGGCCATCCGCATCGGTGGTGCCGTCCGCCACGAGCGTCCAGTTCCCGCCGTCGCGCACGTACAGGCCGACCGCGACGCCGGCCGCCGGCCGCCCGGAGCCGGTGTCCAGGATGTGGGTGGTTACCCGGGAAACGCTCATGCGCTGACCTCTTCTTCACTGATCACGTTGGCAAGGCGCAGCAGGGCAATTTCGCGCAACTGGCCGGCCACAATGTTGTCTTCTTCTTCCGGAGTGTGCGCCAGGCGTTCCTGGAGCGAGGCCAGGATCTCGGTGGCGCTGCGCCCGGCGGCGCGGATCAGGAAGACCCGTCCGAACTTCTCCTCGTAGCTCCGGTTGCCCTCGGCGAGGGCGGCCGCAACGCCGTCGTCGCCGGGATCCACTCCGGCCTGTTCGGAACGGGACATGGCCGCCTCGGTGGTCTGGGCCTGGGGCCGTTCGCCGATCCGGGGGTGGTGGGCGAGGGCCGCCGCCACCTCCGCGGGGGTGAAGGGCTCGGCCGTTTCCCTGGCAAAGCCAAGAAGGGAGTCCATGCCATTGAAAGGGCGGGCGTCCGCGATCTGCTCCACCCAGCGCTGGATGTCCAGGCAGGGGCGGAGGACGCCGATGACGTCCGCGCGGTCAACACTGTTGAATACTGCAAGCTGCATGCTTGTTCATTCCTCGTGCAAATGCTGGCATCCATGGTGACGGCTATGCGGAATTCCGGCCGCGAAGGCCGGCTGAAACTGACTTCAATCTTCCGCATCATGGAACTGTTATTTCAGCATACGTAATAGTCAAGTCGACGGCCGGGGCCGGTGTCAAGAGAATACCGCAACACTCCCCTGCGCCGACTCCGACGCTCTCTCACCTTTGTGGTGTTTTGGCCCGACGCTCCCTCACCTTTGGGAGGAGAATGTCCCCAACAACGGTGAAGGGTTTCCGCCATGCCAGCCATCCTGACCTCCCGGTTCCTGTTCGGTCCGGGCCCCAGCAATTGCTACCCGGAGGCCACGGCCGCCCTGGCCTACCCGGTGATCGGGCACCTGGACCCGGTTTTCATCGAGCGCCTGGACCGGACGTGCGCCGGGCTCCGGACGGTGTGGGGGACCGCGAACGCCCGCACCCTACCCTTGAGCGCCACGGGATCCGGCGGCATGGAAGCCGCCTTTGTAAACACGGTGTCCAACGGCGACGTGGCCGTTGTCGCCGTCAACGGCCTCTTCGGGGAGCGGATGTGCGAGGTCGCCAGGCGCTGCGGGGCCACCGTGGTGCGCGTGGACCACGAATGGGGCCAGCCCGTGGATGCGGAAAGGGTCCTGGCCGCCCACCCCAACCCCAAGGTCATTGCCGCCGTCCACGCCGAAACCTCCGTTGGTGTGCTCTCGGACATTGCCGCGCTCGGTGCCGGCAAGGGCGATGCCCTGCTGATCGCCGACGCCGTGACCTCGATCGGCGGGCTGGAACTGCTCGCAGACGAGTGGGGCATCGACGTCGGCTATGCCGGGACGCAGAAATGCCTGGGCGTGCCGCCGGGGCTGTCCCCGTTCACCGTGTCCGAGCGCGCGTTCGAGCGCCGCATCAAGGATCCGCGCTCCTGGTACCTCGACATCGGCCTGCTCGGCGGCTATGTCGGCGCGGCCAGCGGCGCCCGCACCTACCACCACACGGCTCCCGTCACCATGATCGCGGGCCTCGAAGCCGCCCTGGACCGCATCCTTGCCGAGGGCCTGGGCGCCGTGCAGGCCCGGCACCGCGCCGCCGGAACCGCCCTGCAAGCGGGCCTGCAGGAGATGGGCCTGGAGCTGTTTGCCGCCGAAGGCGCCCGCCTGCCGAGCCTCACCACCGTGAGAGTGCCCGACGGCGTCGACTCGGCTGCCGTGCGCAGCTACCTTTTGGAGCACTTCAGCATGGAGATCGGCAGCGGGGTGCGCGAGTTCACGGACACGGTGTGGCGCATCGGCATGATGGGCCCGAACGCCGCCCCGGCCTCGGTGACTCTGGTGCTGGGTGCGCTCAAGGAGGCCCTCGCGCACGCCTGAGCCGCGCGCTGTGGCGGGCTGGCGGGGAGCGTCCCCTTACGCTCCTGCGGGACCGACCGCCGAGAGGATGCGGAACTGCCGGCCCACGGCATGGCTCTCGGCGCCCTCGGCCGCTGTGACGATATCCCCGGCGTCAATGTCGGATGCGGCGCAAATGACGGTGCGTCCGCCGTCGTTGACGAGGGCGGCCCGCTCGCCGATGCGCCGCAGCAGGGGCAGCCCCAGCCGTTCCAGTGTTTGTGCGGTGACGTCCAGCCCCACGATCCCTGCAATGGTGCCGCCGTTGAAGACGGGATGGGAGAACGTCAGGACGTACTCGTCGGTGCAGAGTAGGTCGATGAAGGGCCCCGTGACGTGTGGCTTGCCGGTCTCCACGGGAATCCGGAACCACTCGGACTTGACGTAACGGCTCAAGGACTGGGGGCTGAAGTTGGCCAGGGCGTCCACTCGTTCCATGTCGTCGCCCTGCCACCACGCAATGTAGCTGCGGTCCGGTCCAAGGAGCCCCGGGGTGGCGATGAAGCCCGCCCCCACCACCTTCGAGTCCGGGGCCTGCAGCATGGACTGCACTGCGGGCCGGATGAACTTGTCTACGGCTGTGCCCGTCAGTTTGCCGCTGTCCGTGATCCAGGCCGTGGTGGCCGCAGCCCACTGATCCAGTTGCCGCTCCACCCCGGTCACCAGGGCGTTGATCTCCTCCACGCCCCGGAGCGCAGGGGAAATCGGTGCCTTCAGTTCGGCGCCGTTGCCGTCCATGTTTCTGCCTTCGCTAGTGTGACTGCCCGCTTGAGTGTTCTTCCAGCAGCCAGGTGGTTGTCATGTGGATCAGGTCCTTGGTGCGCGCTTCTGCGCTGGCTTGATCATGCCGGGCGATGGCAGCCGTCACGGCCTCGCTCAGTTCGGCCGTCCGGTTGCAGAAGTCCGTGTCGCCGAAGGGCAACAACGTCAGTGTGCCCATGTCCGCCTGCAGCCGCAGGAGTTCACGGGCCAGCCGTGCTGATCGCGCCACTGCTGCGATTTCGAGCAGGAATTCCGACGACGCCAGGCGCCATTCCAGGGCCGTCGCCGGCGTGCCGTTCTCGGCGCGCGGACGGATGTAGGTCCGCAGCGCCTCGACATCGCCGTCGTTGGATCGTTTCGCGGCGACGCCGGCGCAGGTGGCCGCAATGGCCTGGTAGTGCAGGCCAAGGTCGCTGATCTGCAGCCGAGTCAAGGCGAGCAGCCGGATCCGGGCGTGGTCGGGCGAAGGGAGCGCGTCATCGGCAATGAAGCTGCCGCCGCTGCGCCCGCGCGCGGTGCGGATCAGGCCCTGCCCGCGCAGCTGGGACAGTGCCTCGCGCGTGGTCACTGCCGATACGCCCAGGGCGCCGGCAAGTTCGACTTCATTGGGCAGCCGTTGACCGCTGACGAGGAGCCCTGTTTCCACGGCAAGTTCGATGCGCCGGCACACTTCATCGACCAGGCCGCCGGACTTGATGGGGGTGAAAACGGCGGCCAGGCTCCGTGACGCGCCCAAGGGGGAAAGCGACATGTGCCCGGCCTCCCTCATGATTGCGACTCGAAATGTGTTCACCGCAATCGTAGCCCCAGGGCACGTAACAGATCTATACATAAATCCTCTTATGTATTAGTCTTTCTCGAAAGCCGCGACAACGTGCTCCACATCACACCCTGGAGCTCCGTCCCGGACCACAGGAATTGAAAGGCAGACCCATGAGCGAGACAGCACTGGCTGCGGTGCAGAAACCCACCGCAGAGGTCCCCGCCATCAGACTTCGCCGGTTGACGAAGTCCTTTGGTGAGACCAACGCGGTGGACGGGGTGGACCTGGACATCCGACAAGGGGAGTTCTTCTCCATGCTGGGCCCGTCCGGCTCCGGCAAGACCACGGTGCTGCGCCTGATCGCCGGATTCGAGCTGCCCACATCCGGAACCATCGAGCTCGAGGGCCAGGATGTCAGCGGCAAGGCCCCGTTCGAGCGCGACGTCAACACCGTGTTCCAGGACTATGCGCTGTTCCCGCACATGTCCTTGGTGGACAACGTCGCGTACGGGCTCCGGGTGCGCGGCATGGGCCGAACGGAACGCCGTGAACGTGCCGCCGAGGCCCTGGGGCGGGTCCAGCTTGGAAAGTTCGTGAGTCGGCGCCCGTCCCAGCTCTCCGGCGGCCAGCGCCAGCGCGTGGCCCTGGCCCGTGCTCTGGTGGTGGAGCCCAAGGTGTTGCTGCTGGACGAACCCCTGGGTGCCCTCGACCTGAAGCTGCGCCAGCAAATGCAGATCGAGCTCAAGGAACTCCAGCGTTCCCTGGGAATCACCTTCATCTTCGTCACCCACGACCAGGAAGAAGCACTCACCATGAGTGACCGCATCGGCGTGTTCAACAACGGCAAGATCGCACAGATCGGCACCGCGCACGAAATCTACCAGCGCCCCGCCGGCCCCTTCGTGGCGAACTTCGTGGGCACCTCCAACCTCTTCGATCCCGTCGTCGCCGGCAGGCTCTACGGCCGCCAGGAGCAGTTTGTGGTCCGTCCCGAGCGGCTCAGCCTCTCCTGGGACCGGAGTGCGGCAATGCACGACGGCGTCGCCTCCTTGCCCGGCAAGGTCACCTCGATCGTCTACGTCGGGCACGCCACCCAGGTGAACGTGGCACTGGAGGACGGCCCCGCCGTCGTGGTCCTGGTGGGCACCGAACTTCCTGAAGGCGAGCAGCTGCTCGGCCGGGATGTCACCGTCAGTTGGGCCCACCGTGATGCCGTGTGGCTCCCCGGCGAGGCCTAAAGGCCGGCAGTTCCATCAGTCCTTCACCCAAGTACCCGTACCCCGAAAGGTAAGAACAGTGGCAATCAAGAACAAATCCCTCCAGCTCATGGGGGCACTGGCCGCGGCAACGCTCGCCCTGGCATCCTGTGGAACCACTTCCGGCAACAACAACCCCGGCGCCACCGCCAAGACCGAGATCGGCGCGGGTGAAGGCCAGGTGTCCATCCTGGGCTGGCCCGGTTACGTTGAGGACGGCACCAACGACCCCAAGGTTGACTGGGTGACGAAGTTCGAAAAGGACACGGGATGCCAGGTTGATTTCAAGCCGTTCGGCACGTCGGACGAGGCCGTCACCCTCATGCGGACCGGTCAGTACGACGTCATCTCCGCCTCCGGTGACGCTTCCCTCCGCCTGATTGCCGGCGGCGACGTCCAGGCCGTCAACACGGGCCTGCTGAAGAATTACCCGGACGTCTATCCGTTCCTGAAGGACAAGGCATGGAACACGGTGGACGGGAAGAACTACGGCATGCCGCACGGCTGGGGCGCCAACCTACTGATGTACCGAACGGACAAAGTAGTGCCGGCCCCCACCTCCTGGGGATCGGTATTCGGTGATGCCGCCACGTACAGCGGCAAGGTGACGGCCTATGACTCACCCATCTACATCGCCGACGCCGCCTTGTACCTGATGAAGCACCAGCCGGATCTGAACATCAAGAACCCGTACGCGCTCGATTCCACCCAGCTGGCCGCCGCCGTGAGCCTGCTCAAGGAACAGCGCAAGCACGTAGGCGAGTACTGGAGTGACGTGGTCAAGGAAGTGCAGTCCTTCACCACCGGCAGCTCCGTCATCGGCACCACCTGGCAGGTGGGCGCGAACATTGCCGTGGCCGACGGCGCCCAGGTGCAGACCCTGCTGCCGGAGGAAGGCGCCACGGGATGGTCCGATACCTGGATGATCGGCTCCAAGACCAAGAACCCGAATTGCTCGTACAAGTGGCTCGACTACATCGCCAGCCCGGAAGCCAACGCGCAGGTGGCCGAGTACTTCGGCGAATCCCCGGCCAACCCCAAGGCCTGTGCCCTGACCGCGGACAAGCAGCACTGCGAGACGTTCCACTCCGGTGACGAGTCCTACGCCAAGCAGATCTGGTACTGGACCACGCCGGTGGCGAACTGCCTGGACGGCCGCAAGGACGCCAAGTGCACCGACTATTCGGAGTGGACCAAGGCCTGGACCGAAATCAAGGGCTGATCTCCCAGCCATAGGGGGGTGGCCGGCTGCCCCGGCCGGCCACCCCCGCAGCCCGGCGTCCCGCCCAACAACCAAGGACCAAAAGGTAAGAATCCATGGCACTACAGATCAGCCAGCCCGGAGCAGATCCGGGCCCGGGCAACGCACCCGTACCCCGGGCCAAGAGGAACTCGTTCTCCGCACTGCTCAACCGCTCACCGAACATCCGCCTCGCGGGACTGCTGGCTGCCCCGGCCGGATGGCTGGTCCTGGTGTGCATCGCCGCGCTCGCCGCCCTGCTCATCACGGCGCTCTGGACCGTGGACACCTTCACCGGCAAGGTGTCCCAGACCTGGACGGTGGACAATATCCTGCAGGTGGTGACGGATCCGGTGTACCAGACCATCACACTGCGCACCATCTGGATCGCCCTGGCCGTGACGCTGATCGACGTGGTGATCGCCATTCCGATCTCCTTCTTCATCGCCAAGGTGGCCACGGCAAGATGGCAGAAACTGCTGGTGGTGGCGGTCCTCATGCCGCTCTGGGCCAGCTACCTGGTGAAGGCGTACGCATGGCGCAACGTGCTGGCGGAGGGCGGCCTGCTCGAATGGCTGGGCACGCCGGTGGGGCTGAACAGCCCGGGCTATTCGGAATCGGCCGTGATCCTGACCCTGGCCTACATTTGGCTGCCGTACATGATCCTGCCGATCCACGCCGGATTCGAGAAGGTACCGGACTCCCTTCTGGAGGCCTCCAGTGACCTTGGTGCGAAGCCGTGGAACACCATGCGCCTGGTCATGCTGCCCATCCTGGTTCCGTCCATCATTGCGGGCACGATCTTTACGTTCTCGCTGTCCCTGGGCGACTACATCACGGCCCAGATTGTCGGCGGCACCACGCAGATGCTCGGAACCGTGGTCTACGCCAACGTGGGCGCGGCCAACAACCTGCCGTTTGCCTCTGCCGTGTCCCTTATTCCGATCGTGATCATCATGATCTACCTCTTCGTGGTCCGCCGCACCGGCGCCCTGAACAACCTCTAGGAGCCTGTTGTGAGATTGTCCCGCAGCGCCAAGACCATCCTCGGCATCATGACCGCACTGGTCCTGCTATTCATCTATGCGCCGCTGCTGCTGGTGGTGGTGAACTCGTTCAACGCGGACAGGACGTTCGGCTGGCCCCCGAAGGGATTCACGCTGGAATGGTGGGGGCGGGCGTTTGACTCCGAGGGCGTGCGCGAGGCCCTGGTGAACTCGCTCTGGGTGGCCGTGGTGTCAACCGTCATTTCGCTGATCCTGGGGACCATGCTGGCCATGGCCCTGCAGCGGTACAAGTTCTTCGGCCGTGACGTGGTGAACCTGCTGGTGATCCTGCCCATCGCCCTGCCCGGCATCGTCACCGGCATCGCGCTGAACAACATGTTCACTACCATCCTGGGCGTGTCCCTGAGCATGTGGACGGTGATCATTGCGCACGCCACCTTCTGCATGGTGACAGTGTTCAACAATGTGATTGCCCGGCTGCGGCGCATGAACGGCCGGCTCGAGGAAGCCTCGGCAGACCTGGGTGCCGGCGTGTTCACGACGTTCCGGCTGGTCACCTTCCCGCAGCTGCGTTCGGCCCTGCTGGCAGGCGGATTGCTGGCGTTCGCGTTGAGCTTTGACGAAATCATCGTCACCACGTTCACCATCGGCGCCGGCGACACCACGCTGCCCATCTGGATCCTGCAGAACCTGTTCCGTCCCAACCAGGCCCCCGTGGTCAACGTGGTGGCCGTGGTCCTGATCGTGGTTTCGATTGTCCCGATCTGGCTGGCACAGCGGCTGTCCGCCGACTCCGTGGGAATCAGTGCCGGGCGCGCCCGGGCAAGGGCTGCGGTGAAGTAGGACGCTCTCTCACCTTTGACTGAAAAATACGGAACCCTCTCGCAGATGATCTGCCGGAGGGTTCCGTGATTTGGCCCCAAAGGTGAGGGAGGGTTGGGCGAAAGGGCCTCAAAAGTGAGAGAGCGTCAGTTCAGGTGTCCGTTGGCCTGGGCCCTTGTTGCCAGGATCTTGTCCAAGGGCTTGGCGTAGCGCTCCTGGATGATCCGCAGGTGCAGCCAGCACTCGGCGCTGGCCACGGAGTCCATGGCGCGGACCTTGTCCAGGACCTCGTGCATTTCGTCCAGGGAACTGACGCCCACGGTGGCCACGAGGTCGTACCGCCCGAAGCAGCTGGCGATGAACTCCACGCCCGAGGTGGCGGAGAAGTACTCGATGGCCTCCGCCGTCCCTCCCGACGTCGAGATGCCAAAGCCAAAGGCCATGGAGCTGGAGGATCCAGAGCGGCTGCGCACGGGGCCGATCTGCATGACGCGGGCCTCCAGCAGGCGCAGGACCCGGATCCTGGCGGCGCTGGCCGAGAGCCCGATCCGTTCCCCGAGCGCCTCGAAGCCCAGCCGGCCGTCCACCTGCAGTTCGCCCAGGATGAGCAGATCCGTGTGGTCGAGCTCCAGTCCGGGATCCGGCGGCTCCTTGCCGAGGAAGAGGCTGCGGACCACTTCCTTGTACATCAGGACGTCCACGGCGGCCACGCCCTCGCAGAGGCGGATGGCCTCCACGTCCTCGTAGAGCCGCTCCACCGTGGGCAGGCGCAGCTCGGCGATGATGCCGTATTTGCCCGTGGTCAGGGACGCGAAAACGGCGCCATCCAGCTGGCCCAGCTTGTCCAGCGCCGCCTGCGCCGAGCCATTGAGCTGGATGGAAACATGCGCGACGGCGGTCAGGCCCAGCAACCGCGGGTGGATGGCCGCCACGATGCGCAGCTCCCCGGACGAGATGAGCTCGTTGACCTTGGCCGTTGCAACGGAGCGGGTCACGCCCAGCTGCTTGGACAGATCGCTGAACGAGGCGCGGCCGTCGGCCTGCAGCAGCCGGATCAGCCGGTCGTCCAGATCATGCATGGTCTTCACAATAAACGCCTCTTGTCGGTGGGCACAGCAGGTGTGACGTGAGGGCCCGCCGGCGCGGCAGGCCCTCCCTCGTTTCAATACTTCCATGACATCACACCCGAGCGGTGGATTTGCAGAGATTTTGAGTCATAATTCCGCAAATACTGCGTTTAAACCACTTGCGACAATGGATTCGCTTGCTTTTGCGTGGAAGTTGGCTAGCATCGTGACCAGCGCCACATTGGCTCACCCGCTTTTCGCACCCCAACCGCGAATCAGATGTTCATTGGAGATCTGCACATGCCCAAGTTCACAAAGGCCGCCGTGGCTGCGGCCGCCCTGGCACTGCTCTTGAGTGGCTGTTCCGCCGCCGCATCACCGAGTTCCGAAGGGAAGGCGCCGGCTGCCGCCGAGGCCCCCAAGGGCCTCACCACGGCCGGCAAGCTCACGCTCTGCATCGACCCCGAATACGCACCGCTGGAGTACTACGCCAACGGTTCAAGCGGCACCATCATCGGCTTCGACGCCGATGCCGCCCGGGCCCTTGCCAAGCACTGGGGGCTTGAGGCCAAGTTCGAGGTCACCACCTTCGACGGACTGATGCCCGGGCTCCAGACCCGCCGCTGCGACGCCATCTTCGGCGGCCTGTACATGAGCGAGGCACGCCTGGCCGTGGCCGACGCCGCTCCCGTCATGAGCGCCGGCCCGTCCATTCTGGCCGGCCCCGCGCTGGCGGGTCAGTTCAAGCAGCCCCTGGACCTCTGTGGCCGCAGCGTCGCCGCGCAGTCGGCGTCGTCCAATGCCGCGCGCATCAACACGCTCAAGGACGAGTGCAAGGCCGCGGGCAAGGACGAGCCCAAGCTCACCGAATACCCGAAGACGGCGGAAACCGTGCTCGCCGTCATGAACGGCAAGTCCGAGGCCCTGATCGAGACCAACGTCGCCGCTTCCTACATGGCAGCCCAGAACGAGGGCAAGCTGGCCGTGGCCCCGGGCGTCTTTGAAACGGACACCACGTTCGGCGTCTTCACCCGCAAGAACGATCCGATCTCCCCGGTTCTCGCCGAGGCCCTGAAGGCCCTCCACAAGGACGGCACCCTGGCCCAGATCGCCAAGGACAACAAGCTCGATCCGGCCATCGTCGACGTTCACTAGTTAGCGCGCCGGGACCACGGAATCCGTGGTCCCGGCCCCACCCGAAAGGAGAGGCCCGATGGAATTCGATATCGGCATCTTCGTCCAACAACTCGTGAACCCGAGCTACCTCTACGGCGCCTTCCTGTCCGTGGCGGTAGCCGTGCTGGCGCTGGTACTGGCCACCGCCGTCGGGTTCGCCGTGGCCCTGGGGCGCACGTCCCAGAGCCGCATCGCACAGGGTGCCGCGGGGTTCTACACCTGGTTCTTCCGCGCCATCCCGGCGCTGCTGGTCCTGCTCATCATCTGGAACGCGCTGCCGCAGCTGTTCCCGGTGCTGCGCCAGGAATGGTTCTCCCCGTTCATCGCCGCGTTCATCGGCCTGGGCATCGTGGAAGCAGCCTTCATGGCGGAAATCATCCGCTCCGCCCTGCTGAGCATCGACGAAGGACAGAACCTGGCCGGCCGCGCCCTGGGCATGTCGCCGGCGAAGGTCATGGTCAAGGTGGTCCTGCCGCAGGCCATCCGCATCGCCCTTCCGCCCACGGGCAACGAGTTCATCGGCCTGGTGAAATTCTCCTCCCTGGCCTCCGTCATCTCCCTGCAGGAACTGCTGACCACGGCCCAGGTGGGCGTCAACATCACCTTCCGCTACGCCGAGTACTACGCGGCCGCCATCATCTACTA
Source organism: Arthrobacter cavernae (assembly GCF_017368795.1). Classification (GTDB taxonomy): domain Bacteria; phylum Actinomycetota; class Actinomycetes; order Actinomycetales; family Micrococcaceae; genus Arthrobacter; species Arthrobacter cavernae. Next base: position 72,547 of record NZ_JAFNLL010000031.1, read on the forward strand.
CCTGATCATCGTGAGCCTGCTGACCCTGCTCCAGAACTACGTTGAGAAGAAATTCCTATGGACCTCACGGTCAAAACCCAAGAAGCCATCCACGCTGGAACCCATCGGCCAAGGAGTGCACGCATGAGCCACGAACCACAGCCAACGGAGGCCAAGGTGTGGACGCCCGCCGACCCCGTGCTGCAGGTGCGGAACCTGCACAAGAGCTACCAGGACCAGCACGTCCTCCGCGGCGTCGAATTCGACATCCACCAGGGCCAGGTGAAGGCCGTGCTCGGCCCCTCGGGCTCGGGCAAGTCCACCATGCTGCGCCTCATGGCACTGCTGGAACCGGCCAACGACGGCGAAATCCTCCTGCGCGGCCAGCGCCTGGGCGTCCGCCAGCGCGGCACCACCACCGTGCCGCTGCCCGAGCGGGAGCTCGCCAAGGAACGCCGGGACATCGGCATGGTCTTCCAGAAGTTCAACCTGTTCCCCCACCTGTCCGCCTGCCGGAACGTAATGCTCGGCCTGACCTCGGTCCAGAACATCCCCGCCAAGGAAGCCGAGGAACGCGCCATGGCCATGCTCGAACGCGTCGGGCTCTCCCACCGCGCCGGGCACTACCCCTCGGAGCTCTCCGGCGGCCAGCAGCAGCGCGTGGCGATCGCCCGTGCCCTGGTCATGAACCCGTCCGTGCTGCTCTTTGACGAGCCGACGTCGGCCCTGGACCCGGAGCTGGTAGGCGAGGTGCTGGACGTGATGGAGGGCCTGGCCAACGACGGCATGACGATGATCGTGGTCACCCATGAGGTCCGGTTCGCCCGCCGCGTGGCGGACCAGGTCACCTTGTTCGACAGCGGCGTGATCGTGGAGCAGGCTTCCCCGGACGAGTTCTTCGACAACCCCCAGCACCAGCGCACCAGAAAGTTCCTCAGCCATGTCCACTAACACCCGCCCCGTGGCCGTCTACACGGACATGGACGACATCGACCACTCCGCGGGCGTCGCCCTGCTGGAGGAGCACGGCTACGAGGTCCGGTACCTGGGCAGCCAGGACCCCGCCGTCATCATGGAACAGGCCAAGGACGCCGAGGCCCTGCTGGTGGGCTATGCCTCCGTCACAGCCGAGGTCATGGACGCCATCCCGGGCCTGAAGATCATCGCCCTGCTCTCCATGGGCTACGACAACGTGGACCTGGACGCCGCCAAGGAGCGGGGCATCTGGGTCAGCAACCTGCCCGGCGTGGCCACGGAGGAAGTGGCCTCCCATGCGCTGGCCCTGGCCCTGGCGGTCACCCGCGAGATCCCGTTCTTCCAGGGCCGTGTGGCCGAGGGCGATTGGAACAGCCGCCCGGACACCACGGTGCTCCGGCTCAGCCAGGAGCGGCTGGGGCTGATCGGCCTCGGCAGGATCGGCAGCCGTTTCGGGGAGTTGGCCTCCGGTGTCTTCGGCGAAGTCATCGGCTACGACCCCTACCTCCCGGACACCCCGGACACCCGGGCGATGCTGGCCAAGGCGGGCATCCGCCGGACCGGACTGGACGAGGTGCTGGCAGAGTCCGCCGTCGTGTCCTTGCACGTGCCGCTCACGGAGGAAACGCAACACATCATCGACGCCGGAAGCCTCGCGGCCATGCGGCCGGGCAGCTACCTGGTGAACGTGAGCCGGGGCCAGTTGATCGACGACGCCGCCCTCCGCGCTGCGGTCGACTCGGGACATATCCGCGCGGCGGCCCTGGACGTGCTCGACGTCGAGCCCGCACCGGCGGACCACCCGCTCATGGGCCACCCCCGGATCCTGGTGACACCACACGTCGGTTTCCTCTCCGACCACACCCTGGCCGAGTACGTCCGGATCCAGGCCCAGAACGTCATTTCGCAGGCCCGCACCGGCGCCCCGGACACCCCGCTGTTCGCGCTGGAACCTGCATGCTAAGTGCCCGCAGGCTGAGTGCCGGCTGGCTCGCAGCGGCACCGCACCACTTCTACACGCAAAGGTCATCCCTATGTCATTCCATGAAACATCCCCCGCAGCCCCTCCGGCCACCCTGTTCTTCGGCGGCCCCATCCGGACGGTCGACGCCGAGGATTCCGTCGCGGAGGCGATGCTGGTGATCGGCAACCGCATCGCCGCCGTCGGGACCCCCGGGGAATGCCGCGCCGCGGCCCTCGAGCTCACCACCTCGGTCCCGGAGATCGTGGACCTCCAGGGCCGCACCCTGGTTCCCGGCTTCGTGGACCCGCACGCCCACCCGCTCATGTACGGGCAGCTGCTGTCCTGGGTGGACTGCGGGCCGGAAGCCGCCCCGGACATCCCCACTATGCTGGAACGCCTGGCCAAGGCCGCCGCGGACAACCCCGGCGACGGCCCCATCCGCGGCTACGGCTACGAGCACCGCAACCTGGCCGAACAGCGCCACCCCAGCCGGCAGGAACTGGACACGGTCTCCACCACCCGCGAGGTCTACGTCATGAACGCCAGCGGCCACGGCGGTGTGGTGAACTCCTTTATCCTGGACAATGCCGGCATCGGTCCGGACACCCCCAACCCGGCCGGCGGCACCTTCTTCCGCGACGCCGAGGGCTCGCTGACCGGCGAACTGTCCGACGCCGCCTGCGACATCCTCACGGGCGAGGACGGCGTGAAGCTGGGCCACCACGGCCCCAACTTCCACCTCGCGGACAGCAAGGAACAGCACCGAGGCCAGCTGCTCCACGCCCAGCGCGAGTTCCTCAGCCACGGCGTCACCTCGATCGGCGATTGCCAAGTCACCAAGCGCGAGTTCGCCGCCTACCTGGACCTGGTGGAGCGCGGCGAACTGGTCACGCGCATCAACGCCTACTTCCTCTCCAGCCTCCTGGACGAGGTCCTGCAGCTGGGTCTGGTGGACCGTTTCGGCGACTCGCTCCTGTCCTTTGCCGGCATCAAGCTCTACGCGGACGGCACCCTGGGCGGCTGGACGGCCTACTTCCCGGAGGGCTACCGCGACGATCCCTGCCGCACCGGTTCGCTGTACCACGAGCCCGCCGACTACCGCGAGCTGGTGGTCCGGGCCCACAGTGCCGGGCTCCAGACGGCCACCCACGCGCAGTCGCCCACGGCCATCCAGCTGGTGATCGACGCCGTGAAGGAGGCCACGGCCGTCTCGCCGCGCGCGGACCACCGCCACCGGATCGAGCACTGCGGCCTGCCCACGCCGGAGCAGATCACGGAGATGGCCGAACTGGGCATCCTCCCCGTCAACCAGCCCCAGCACTACTACAACTGGGGTCCGGGCGTGCTGGACGCGATCGGCAGCCCGGGGGAGCGCTTCAACCCGCTGGGCGAGTTCGTGGCCGCGGCCGTGCCCGTGACCATGAGTTCGGACGCCCCCGTGGCCGACCCCCGCCCCCTCGAGGCCATCCAGACCGCCGTGACCCGCAAGACCCGCTCCGGCGTGCAGCTGGGCACGGACGAACTGAAGATCGACGCCGTCGCCGCCCTCCGCGCCCACACCATCAACGGCGCACGGGCCATGGGGCGCGAGAAGGACCTGGGCTCCCTGGAACCGCAGAAGCTCGCCGACTTCGTGATTCTGGCCGCCGATCCGCTGGCGGCGCCCGAGGGCGACATCAGCGGCATCGACGTCGTGGAGACCTGGGTCAACGGCGCGCGGGTGTACGTAGCCTGAGGCCCGTTGCTGTGCGATTTCGGCGTCCGGCCACAGTTAAACCCCGACGGCGGCACTCGGGTGAGTGCCGCCGTCGGGGTGTGGCTGTTGATCAGCTGATCGTGATGGAGAAGGTGCGCTCGGCGAACACCCCTCTGGAGTCTGTGACCCGCATGAGGAACGAATACGTACCCGCCGTGGAGGGCGTGCCGGTGATCCGGCCGGGGCTCGTGGTCAGGGCCAGGCCGGGAGGCAAGGCACCCGATTGCAGCGACCACGTGTAGTCGAGGACCCCACCGCTGGCGAACAGGTTCCCGCAGCAGTAGAACTGGCCAACGGCCCCCGGCGAGAGCACATCGCTCTGGTTGGTGATCACCAGCGGAAGGGGCGCCCCGATCCGGATCGAGAACGACTCCGTGTCCGTGGCACCGGTGAAGTCCTGAACCCGGATCGTAAACGCGAACAATCCCTCGGTCGTTGGCCGGCCCGTGATGCCGCCCGAGCCCACGCCTTGGGTGAACAGGGTGGTTCCTGGGGGGATCTGGCCGGCGACGACATTGAACTTGACCGGACTCTGCGAGGTCTGGCAGCCGGAGGTCCCGAAGTACCAAGTGTTCAGCGTCCCGACGTTGCCGTCCCCGAAGGCCTGCGGAACGATCGTGCAGGTGCTGGGGGGCGGCGGCGGGGGCGAGCCGACGGTGCACCCGGACAGGGTCGCGGTGACCGCCGTGGCCGAGCCGTCATTGACGTCGACGGTGCAGTCGGCGGGAGCGGTGAAGCCAGCCCGCTCTATCCTGAACCGGCCGCCCCCGTCGCTCGTGCCCATCGCCACGCCGTCGACGGTGATCGTCGCGTTCGGCGCTGAGGTGCCCTCGATACGCAGGTTCCCGCCACTGACTTCGGCACGCGAGACGCTGACCGCGGCATGCGCAACGCCGGGGGCGAGCAGCATCAGCAGCATTGCCGCTGCAAGAACGAAAGCCGCCTGCAGGAGCCCCCGGGGCCCCGACAGTGACCGTGGACGTTGCCCGCCCCAATGCATGACCTTGTTCATTACGTTCTCCCGCCAGCCGTGCCGGTGCTGCCTTATGGCAGCCTCACCTAGATATACACGTGCAGGCCCGGAACCGTCTACGGGTGCCGTTCCGGCGATTCCGGCGTTGCCGGGAGCTACACGCTCCGGATCGCCTCACCCAGGCGCTTCACGCCTTCGGTGAGCTGCTCTTCCTGGGCGTACGAGAAGGCGATGCGGAGCTGGTTGGTGCCGCCGCCGTCGGCGTGGAACGCGCTGCCGGGCACGAACACGACGCCGGCCTCGATGGCCGCTGCGAGGACGCGTTCGGTGTCGATGCCCTCGGGCAGGGTGACCCAGGTGAAGAAGCCGCCGCTGGGCGTGGTCCAGAGGGTGCCTTCGGGCATGTGGGACGCGAGTGCGTCCAGGGTGGCCTGGCAGCGTGCGGCATAGACGGCGCTGTACGCGGCGATCTGGCCTCGCCAATCAAAGCCGGAAACATACTGTTCCACGACGAGCTGGCTCAGCACGGAGGGGCAGATGGTGGTGGCTTCGGAGGCGATCTGGAGGCGCCCGCGCACGTCCTGCGGGGCCACCACCCAGCCCACGCGTAGCCCGGGGGCGAAGATCTTGGAGAACGAGCCCAGGTAGAACACGTTGTCCGGGTCCAGGGTGTGCAGCGCGGGCTTGGCTTCGCCGTCGAAGGCCAGCAGCCCGTAGGGGTTGTCCTCGACGATCAGCACGCCTTCGGCCCGGCAGATGTCCACCACGCGCTGCCGCCGCTCCAGGGACAGGCTGATGCCGGAGGGGTTGTTGAAGTTGGGGATGGTGTAGAAGAACTTGATGGTCTTGCCGGCCGCCTTGAGCCCGGAAATGACTTCCTGCAGGCGGTCGGGATCCACGCCGTCGTTGTCCATGGCGACGTGGGCCACCTCGGCCTGGAACCCTTCGAACACGCCCAGGGCGCCCACATAGGTGGGGCCTTCGGCAATGACCACGTCCCCCGGATCGCAGAACAGCTTGGTGACCAGCTCCAGTGCCATCTGGGAGCCTGCGGTGATCTGCACGTTTTCCGGGGCCGTCTTGATGCCTTCGAGCTCCATGACCTGGCAGATCAGGGCCTGCAGCTCCTCGGTTCCGGCGCCGGAGCCGTACTGCAGGGCCTCCAGCCCGCGGCGCGCAAGCACCTCGCCGGCCATGGTGGCGATCCGGTCCATCGGCAGCACGGGCAGGTACGGATTGCCGCCGGCAAGGGAGATCATGCCCGGCTGCATCGAGATATCGAAGACAGCGCGCACGGGCGAAGGCTGGAAACCGGCCGCGCGCTTGGCCATCCGGTCTACATGGGACAGCGCTGTGGTGGTGGTCATGGTGGTCCTTTGGTGGTTGGCTTTGGTGTTTGTCTTGGGGCGCGGCAATGCGCCCGGGTGGTGGTTGCTGGGCCGCTTACTGGGTGGAAAGGAAACGGTGCAGGATTCGGGTTCCGGCCTGGAGCGCCGTGACAGGGACGCGTTCGTCGATGCCATGGAACATGCCGGCGAAGTCGAAGTTTTCGGGAAGCCGCAAGGGCGAGAAGCCGTAGCAGTTGATGCCCAGCCGCGAGAAGGCCTTGGCATCCGTGGCCCCGGACATGACGAATGGGACTCCCCGTCCGGCGGGGTCGACGGCGGTGATCGCCGCTTTCATGGCGTCCAGGAGGGCGCCACTGGCCGGTGCTTCGAGGGAGCGGCCCTCCTCCCAGGCCACCTCGATGCCCGGCCCCAGGAGCTCCATGAACTGTTCCTTGAACTCGTCATCGGTGCCGGGGGCGATGCGGCAGTCCACCGTGGCGGTGGCTGTGCCGGGGACCACGTTGGTCTTGTAGCCGGCGTGGAACTGGGTGGGGGCGGTGCTGGTGCGCAGTCCGGGGCGGAGCATCGCGGCGAGCGGCCCCAGGGAGTCGAGTTCGTCGTCGAGCCTGTTGATATCCAGGGGACGGCCCAGGGCTTCGCCCAGCTGCTCCACCAGGGCGGAGACCGACGGGCCCAGGACGAGGGGCCATTCGTGCGAGGAAATGCGGGCCAGGGCGGCCGAAAGCCGTGCAACGGCGTTGGCGTCGTTGGGCACGATCGAACCGTGGCCCGTGGTTCCCCGGGCCGTCAGCGTTGCCCAGGCGACGCCCTTTTCCGCGACGCCCAGAAGGTAGACCCGCAGGTCCTCACGCAGCTGCAGGGAAAAGCCGCCGATTTCCCCGATCGCCTCGGTGACACCGCGGAACAGTTCCGGATGTTCGTCCACCAGGAACCTGGCACCATACTCCCCAGCGATTTCCTCATCGGCCACGAAGACAATGTCACGTTGGGGAACGAAGCCCTCCCGGCGCAGCTGGCGGACGGCGGCCACGGTCATGGCAACCATGTCCTTCATGTCCACCGCACCGCGCCCCCAGATGAAGCCGTCCCTGACCTCGCCGGAGAACGGGTCCACGGTCCAGTCCGCCAGGTCCGCGGGGACGACGTCGGTGTGCCCGTGGACCAGGAGGGCCGGGGCTTCCGGGTCGCTGCCTTCCATCCGGACCACAAGGTTGCCGCGGCCGGGGAGCTTTTCGTGCCACTGGCCTTCGAGGCCGGTTTCCGCGAGGAGCGACTGGATGTACGAGGCGCAGCGCGATTCACCGTCTCCGGTGGTGGCCGGATCGCCGGTGTTGGTGGAGTCGATCCGGATCAGTTGGCGGCAAAACTCCACGGCCTCTGCGGCCATGGCTTCATGCTGTTCCCCCACGGGTGGTCCTTTCCTAGCTTGCGTCCACGAGTTTGGAGCGCTTCTTGAGAATGAATTCCTCGGCATCGATCCCGAACTCGCGGGCCGCAAAGCGGTGCAGGGTTTCGACCAGTTCGTCCGGGGTGAAGTTGTGGACCCCGTTCAGCGACTGGATGGCGAGCCCGTCGATGGTGGCCACCAGCAGCGTGGCCAGCTCGTTGACGTCGAGGGAGGGCTGGAGGAGTTTCTCTTCCGAGGCCTCTTCGAGGGCCCTGACGAACAGGCCGCGCCACGAACTCCACACGGACGCGACGCTTTCGCGGATTTCGGCGTTCTTGTGGGCCGCCGCGTAGATCTGCAGCCAGAAGCCCCAGGCTTCTTCGAAGGGGGTGTCGCCCTGGATGGAGAAGGTCAGCAGGTCGTGGAGCCGTTCGAGGGCGTTGTCGCCGCGCTCGTAGATGCGTTGCCACTCCCTCAGCGACTCCTCGGTGCGGTATTCGACGGCGGCGCTGATAAGGCGCTCGCGGTGCCGGAAGTAGTGCTGGATCATCCCGACGCTGAAGCCCGAGGCCTCGGACAGCGTCCCAAAGGAACAGCCCTCGACGCCGTGGTGTGCGATCACCTGCGAGGCAAACTGCAGAATGCTCTGCCGGCGTTCGGCCATCGCTTCCGGGGTGACGCTTCGCGTGCGGCGGCCCGGGGTTGCCTCGCTCATGCCGTTGCTCCTTAGTTTGTCTGCCCGCGCTGGTCCAAATATGTCCAGGTGGCGCCTTGTGGGCGGTGTCTGTCATCTATCCATGATGTTGCCATGATCCCTTGACACGCACTGTTGCTCATCTCACAATAAGTTGAACATATTGTTATTTCAACCCAATCCGAACTGGAGTTCCACAAATGATGCTCAAAGGCGTGAAAAGGTCACTCGTGGCTGTGGCTGCCATCAGCTTCCTGGCGTTGACAACGGCTTGCACCAACTCCGAGGGCGCGCCCCCCACCGCATCAGGCAATGAAGCCAGCAGCGGCAAGAGCGGGCAGGAACTTGCACAGGCAGTGCAGCCGGATGCGAGGGTCCAGGAACTCGTCCCGGCCGCCATCAAGGGCAAGGGCTCGCTGACATTGGTCACCGACCCCACCTACGCCCCGATCGATTTCACCGACGAGCAGGGCAAGATCGTTGGGCTGGAGCCGGACATGGCCCTGGCCGTGGCCAAGAAGATGGGCCTCACCATCGCCATTGAGAAGGCCGACTTCAACGGCATTCTGGCGGGCATTGAGGCCCGCCGTTACGACGCCTCGTGGGCCGCCTTCTCCATCACGGAGGAACGCAAGGACAAGGTCAACATGGTCAGCTACATGCGGGGCGGGACCTCCGTCATGGTCCGCAAGGGCAACCCACTGGGCATCCAGTCCGAAATGGACCTTTGTGGCAAGACGGTGGCCGCCCAAACCGGCACCACCCAGGCCCTGAACGTGCTCCCGGCCTTCGAAAAGAAGTGCGCGGACGCGGGCAAGGACAAGCCCGTTTCCCTTCTGCTGCCCCAACAGGACAACGTCAACCAGTCAGTGGCGGCGGGCCGCGCCCAGGCCCTGGTGGCAGACAATGCCCTGACCGGCTACTACGCCCAGCTTCAGCCGGACGCCTTCACCTCCGTGGACTCCATCCTGGTGGAACCGTCCCTGTCCGGCGTGGTCAGCCCCAAGGACGACGGCGGCTTGTCGAAGGCCTTCCAGGCAGCCATCCAGTCCCTCATGGATGATGGGACCTACGCCAAGATCATGGAGGCCTGGAACCTGAAGTCCGGCATCCTCACCACGTCCGAGATCAACCCGATGGTGGGGTCATGACGGTGTCCGAACAATCTGTTGTCGCCGAAAAGCGGCATGATTTCGCGGATTTGGCGTCGCGGCCGGTGCTCAGGCGGAAGCGGCCCGGGCAGCTGATCGCCATGGTGGTGGTGGGACTGTTCGCAGTCATGGGCGGCTACGTGATCGTCACCAACCCGGGCTTCGGCTGGCCCACCGTGGCCAAGTACCTGTTCGATATCCGCATCCTCAACGGGCTGTTGACCACCATCGAGCTCACCGTCATCGCCATGATCCTCGGCTTCGTGATCGGCCTGGTGATCGCGGTCATGAGGATGTCTGACAACTCCCTCCTCCGCGGCGTGGCCGGGGCCTACATCTGGTTCTTCCGCGGCACTCCGCTGCTGGTCCAGATGCTCTTCTGGGGCTTTGCCGCCGTGCTGTTCCCCACGATCGGCATCGGCATCCCCGGCGGTCCCATGCTGGTGGAGTGGAACACCAACGATGTGCTGCCGCTGTTCGTGGCCGGCATCCTGGGGCTGGGCCTGAACGAGGGCGCCTACATGGCGGAAATCGTGCGCGCGGGCCTCATGGGGGTCCCCGCCGGGCAGTCCGAGGCGTCCCATGCCATGGGCTTCAGCCGGATGGAAACCCTGCGCCACGTGGTCATCCCGCAGGCCATGAAGATCATCCTTCCGCCCGTGGGCAACGAGACGATCTCCATGCTCAAGACCACCTCGCTGGTGATCGTGATCGGCGTCGGGGACCTGCTGTACAACACCCAGCAGATCTACGCCCGGAACCTCCAGCAGATTCCGCTGCTGATCGTCGCAAGCCTCTGGTACATCCTGCTCACCACCATCCTCTCGCTCATCCAGGCCCGCATTGAGAAGCGGTACTCCCGCGGCAACGTGCTCCAGGCACGAAAGGCGTAACGGCAATGTCTGAAGTACAGTTCCTCAATGTCCACAAGGACTTCTCCGGCATGGAGGTCCTCAAGGGCATCAACTTCACCGTTGAAGCCGGGCAGGTGGCCTGCCTGATCGGGCCTTCCGGTTCCGGCAAGTCCACCCTGCTGCGCTGCGTCAACCACCTCGAAACCACCAGCTCCGGGACCATCCTGGTGGGCGGGCGCATGATCGGCTACGAGGTCCACGGCGACCGGCTGATCGAGGCACACCAGAAGGACATCAACAAGCGCCGCTCCCGGATCGGCATGGTGTTCCAGTCCTTCAACCTCTTCGGCCACATGACGGCCCTGGAGAACGTGATGATGGGGCCCGTCAAACTCCTCAAGGTCCCCAAGGCCCAGGCAGAGGCGGAAGCCCGCGAGCTCTTGGCCAAGGTGGGCCTGGCGGACCGCACCGGCCACTACCCCGCCCAGCTCTCCGGCGGCCAGCAGCAGCGCGTGGCCATTGCCCGGGCGCTGTCCATGAAGCCCGAACTCATGCTCTTCGACGAGCCCACCTCCGCGCTGGACCCCGAACTGGTGGGCGAAGTCCTGGACGTCATGAAGGCCCTGGCCCGCGACGGCATGACGATGATCGTGGTGACCCACGAGATGGGCTTCGCCCGCGAAGTGGCGGACGTGGTGGCGTTCATGGACGGCGGCGTCATTGTCGAAGCCGGCGATCCCAACGAGATCATCACCCGTCCCCAGCACGAGCGCACCAAGGCGTTCCTCTCCAAAGTGCTCTAGGCCCCCCCAACAACCTTCAAAGGACTCAACCGTGACCAGCACCATCCCAACCAACAACGTCGGCCTCGCCGTCATGACCACGCTGCGGAACTACGGGATCGACGCCGTCTTCGGGATCCCCGGCACCCACAACCTGGAGTTCTACCGGCACCTGAAGCCGCTCGGCATCCGCCCGGTCACCACCCGCCACGAGCAGGGCGCCGGGTACGGCTCCGACGGCTGGAGCCAGCTCAAGGGGCTTCCCGGCGTCGTGATCACCACCTCCGGCCCGGGCCTCCTGAACGCGATGTCCGCCGCCGCCACCTCCTACTGCGAGTCCCGGCCCATGATCATCCTGTCCCCGGGCGCCCCGCGCGGCAGCGAATTCTCGGACATCGGGCTGCTGCATGAAACCAAGGACCCCACCGGTGCCGTCCGGGCCCTGATCGGGCGCAGCACCCGCGTCTCCAGCGGCAGCGAGGCCGTGGAACTGATCCACCAGGCGTTCGCGTCCTTCGCCCACGGACGTCCGCGCCCGGTCCACCTCGAAATCCCGCTGGACCTGCTCGAGTCCGCGTCCGACGTCGAGCCCTCCGCGCTGGAGGCCCGCCCGCTGGGCGCCCCGCAGAAGGCCGACGACGACGCCGTCGCAGCCGCCGCTGCCATGCTGCGGAACGCGTCCAATCCGGTGATCCTGGCCGGCGGCGGCTCGCTGGGAACCGGCGCTGCCCTGCTCGAACTCGCCGAGCTCCTGCAGGCGCCCGTGGTCACCACCATCAACGGCAAGGCAGCCATCCCGGAGGGACACCCGCTGTCCCTCGGCTCGGAGATCCGGCTGGCCGCCGCCCAGGACCTGTGCAACTCCTCCGACGCGCTGCTGGTGATCGGCAGCAAGCTGGGCGAGTCCGAAATGTGGGGCGGAAAGATCCTCCCGCAGGGCGGCTGCATCCGGATCGACATCGACGCCGCCCAGCTGCACGGCAACCTCAGCCCGGAACTGGAACTCCTGGGCAACGCCGCCGCCGTGGTCCCCCAGCTGCTCGCGGCACTCGCCGGGCACGTGCCGGCAGCGGCGCCGGATCTGGCCCCGCTGCGCGCCGAGCTGCAGGCCGAAGCCCGCTCCATGGCACCTGTGCTGGCACAAATCAACGAGATCCTCGCCGTCACGCTGCCCGCGGACACCGTCATCGCCGGGGATTCCTCGCAGGTCACCTACTTCGGCACCACGTCCTTCTTCCCCATGCAGCAGCCGCACCAGCTCCTGTACACGCCGGCCTACGCCACGCTGGGCTACGGGCTGCCGGCCGCGATCGGCGCCAAGGTGGCCGATCCGGACCGTCCCGTGGTGGGCCTGATCGGCGACGGCGCGCTCATGTTCGCCGTCCAGGAATTCATCACCGCCGTGGAACAGGGAGTGGACCTGCCCATCATCTGCATCAACAACGGCGGCTACGGCGAAATCCGGCAGAACATGGCGGACCGCGACCTGGCCCCCGTGGGCGTGAACCTGGTGCAGCCGGACTGGGTCCGCATGGCCGAGGGCTTCGGCCTCACGGCGTTCAACGTGGAGACCCTCGACGAGCTGGCCGGGATCGTCACCCAGGCGCTCGCCGTCAAGGGCCCCAGCCTCATCCACGTGAGCATCTGATGCCGGTCCTGGAGGCCGCGTTCCGGGTGCTCAACCCGGCCACGGGAGAGGTCCAGGCGGAGTACGCCGAGGCCACGGCCGCCGAGGTTGACGAGGCTGTCGTGGCGGCGCGCCGCGCCTTTGCCGGATGGGGCCCTGCCGCCGGCCCGACGACGGCGGAACGGCGTGCCGCGGTGCTGCGGACCGCCGCCGGGCTGCTGCTCGAACGCAAGGAGCAGCTGGCCGGGCTCGCCACCGAGGAAATGGGCAAGCTGCTTTCCGAGGCCATCGCCGAGGTGGAGCTCTGTGCCGAGATCTTCGGGTACTACGCCGAGCACGGGCCGGGCTTCCTGGCCGACGAGCCGCTGGACCATCCCGGGGCGGTGCTGCAGCGGCGGCCCCTGGGTGTGCTGCTGGGCATCATGCCGTGGAACTACCCGTACTACCAGATCGCCCGTTTCGCGGCGCCCAATCTGATGCTGGGCAACACCCTGCTCATCAAGCCGGCACCGGCCTGCCCGCGCTCGGCGCTGGCCCTAGAGGAACTGCTGCTCGATGCCGGCCTGCCGGCAGGAGCCTACCGGACCGTGCTGGCCGGGGTGGAACAGACGGCCGCTCTGGTGAGTGATCCGCGCATCCAGGGCGTTTCCCTCACCGGAAGCGAACGGGCCGGCGTTGCCGTCGGCGCGCTCGCGGGGGCCGGGCTGAAGAAGTCCGTGCTGGAACTGGGCGGCTCGGATGCCTTCATCGTGCTCGACACCGAGGACCTGGACGCCGTGATGGACCTGGCCGCGGCGGCGCGGATGGAGAACGCCGGACAGGCCTGCACTTCGCCCAAGCGCTTCGTCGTGGCCGCCGCGCTGTATGAGGACTTCGTCGCCGGGCTGGCGGCCAGGCTGGCCGACTACGTTCCGGGCGATCCCCTGGACCCGGCCACCAAACTGGCTCCGATGTCCTCGAACGGGGCGGCGCGGACGCTGATCGCACAGGTGAATGCGGCCGTCGCCGCAGGGGCCACGCTGCACCGCGGCGGCACCCTGACCGGTACTGCCTTCGTAGCTCCGGCACTGCTGACCGACGTGCGGCCCGGCACGCGCGCCTACCGCGAGGAACTGTTCGGCCCGGTGGCCGTTGTCTACCGGGCGGAGGATGAGGACGACGCCGTCCGGCTGGCCAATGATTCGCCGTACGGCCTGGGGGCCTCGGTCTTCACCGCCGACGCTGGCCGGGCAGACCGCATCGCCGAGCGGCTGGAAGTCGGCATGGTCAGCGTAAACCGGCTGGCGCCGTCGTCGGCTGCTTTGCCCTTTGGCGGGGTCAAGAACAGCGGCGTCGGGCGTGAACTGGGGCCGCTGGGCATGGACGAGTTCGTGAACCGAAAACTTGTAGTTCGCTAAATTTTGGAGGGAATGCCATGAGCGGAACGCTCAAGAACGCAGATTTGAAGACCACCGCGTGGGGCTGGGTTGAGGGGCAGAAGGAGCAGCTCTCGGCCTGGCACACGAACATCTGGGAGCTGGCCGAACCGGCCTGGCGCGAGTACGAGTCGTGCGCCTGGTATGTGAAGACCCTGCGCGAGCACGGCTTCACCGTGGAGGAAGGCAGCGGCGGCATGCCCACCGCCTTCGCCGCGGAATGGACCAGCCCGGCGGGCCCCGGCGCCCGGATCCTGGGCTACGCCGAATACGACGCGATCCCCGGCAACTGCCAGGCGGCGTCCACCAAGCGCGAGCCGCGCCCCGGGATGTCCCGCTTCGCGCCGGGGCATACGGACCCGCACTCCGCCCTGGGCATCTCGACCCTCGCCGGCTTCCTCGCGGCGAAGGACGCCATGGAACGGCATAACATCCCCGGCACCCTGGTCTACACGGGCGAGCCCGCCGAGAAGGTCCAGGGATCCAAGGTGGTCCACGGCCTGCGCGGCTACTACGACAACCTGGACGCCATCATTTCGTACCACCCGTTCTACATGATGCCGCTGTGCAACACCGCGCGTTGGGACACCCACTGCGGCTCGTACTACAGCAAGATCTACACCTTCACCTGCGACAACCCGGAGGGCTGGAACAACACCTACGGCGACAGCCCCATCCCGTCCTCGCACTCCGCCGCCCGGGCACCCGGAGCGGACGCCGCGTTGTTCACGATGTTCTCGCTGACCAAGACCACGCAGGATTCCATGCTGCCGCAGGCCGGCGGCTGGTCGTTGTCCGAGGCGATCCTCACTGCCGGGCAGGCGACGGCGGACAACCAGCCGGCGGGCCTGGCCCAGATCCAGTACTCCTGGCGCTGCCCCAGCCTGGCCGAGGCCGACTCGGTGCTCGCCGTGCTGGACCGCAACGCCGAACTGGCCGCGGCTGCCTCGCACTGCACCGTCAGCTCGCGCTGGGTGGCGCGCAACCGCCCGGGCATCGCCAACCACACGGTGGCGCAGTTGGCGTGGGAGAACATCGCTCTTGTGGGTGCGCCGGTGCTGGACGAGCGGGCCCGCGAGATCGGGCGCGAAATCCAGGCCTCGTGCGGCGTGGAGCACATGGAGAACCCGTTCCACCCGGCGACGGCGGAGCTGATCAGCCCTGCCGAGGCGGAGGCGGAGCTGCGCCGCCATCTTCCGGCAACGCAGCAGAACTGGACCAGCGACGACTACGTGGAGATGACCTGGTACGCGCCCACCATCCGCTTCTACACCGCCCGGCCGACCCTGGCTCCGGACCCCGCCGGGACGCCGTACCCGGGCTGGGCGATGACGGCTCTTGGTGGGATTCCGGAGACGATCGACCCCACGATTACCGCCACGGGCAAGATGATCGCCGGCATGGTGCTGGACCTGCTCACCTCCCCTGAGGTGTTGGCCGAAGCCAGGGCTGAGTTCGAGGCCGAGAAGGTCCGGCGCGGCTCCGTGGCCCCGCTGCTCCCCGTCGAATTCAGCGCGCCGACGGACTTCCGCTGGCCCGAATACATCGGCGAAGGCAAGGCCCGCGACTGGTGGATCCCCGTGTCCGAGGAAGCCTGGAACACGGCCGGGTAGCCAGTCCGGACGCTCTCTCACCTTTGGCCGGAAAATGAGGAACGCTCTCTCACCTTTGACCGGAAAACAAGGAACCCTCTCTCACCTTTGGCCGGAAAACAAGGAACCCTCCTGCAGATGATCTGCAGGAGGGTTCCGGGATTTGGTCTCAAAAGTGAGAGAGGGTCGCCCCAAAATGCCCCAAAAGTGAGAGAGCGTTTGTGGGACGGGCGGCCGGGAAGAACGAGGGCGTTAGACGCCCAGCTCTTCCTTCAGCGCGGCCACGTGGCCCTGGGCCTTGATCTGGTACTGGGTGAGCTTGACCTTGCCTTCGCGGTCGAGCACCACGGTGGAGCGGACCAGGCCTTCGACGATTTCGCCGTCAACCAGCTTCTCGCCCCAGGCGCCGTAGGCGAGGGCCACGGCGTGGTCCTCGTCGGAGAGCAGGGGGAAGGTCAGGGCGAAGTCGCCGGTGAAGGCTGCGAGCTTCTCCGGGGCGTCCGGGGAGATACCCAGGACGTCGTAGCCGGAGGACTGCAGGCTGGACAGGTTGTCGCGGAAGTCGCAGGCTTCCGTGGTGCAGCCGGGGGTGGCGGCTTCCGGGTAGAAGTACACAATCACGTTGCGTCCGAGGTAGTCGGACAGCGAGACCTTGGTGCCTTCGGCGTCGAGCAGCGCAAAATCGGGTGCCTGCGTGCCGACGAGGAGTTTCTGGGCCATGGTGATCCTTACGTTTCAGTCGACTGGTGTTGCCAGCGACGGTCGATCTTCGGCGGGGTGTCTAACTGTTGTAAACAGCGGGGTTAGATGCTGTATTCCGCCGGTCCACGCACTGTTGCGTGGGGTCCTGGTACGAACTGGTAGCCGCCGCCGCGCACCGTGGAAACCACGTGCCGGGCGGCGTGCAGCTTCCGGCGTACCCTTCCAACGTATACGTCGATGGACCGGAATGCCGCGCCGGGGAGGTCAAATGACTCCAGAAAACGCTGCAGTTCCTCGCGGCTGATCGCCCGGGAGCAGTTCACCACGAGGTAGCGCAGCAGCTTGTATTCCATGCCCGTGAAGCTGACCGGGACGCCGTCCAGCAGGACGGTGTCCGCGGCCAGGTCGATGGCCAGCTGGCTGCGGCGCCCGGCCAGGGAGACGGGCCCGACGGCGGCGCTTCCGGCCGCGGGTGCCTCACCGGCCGCAGCCGAGGCAGAGGCGGGCGTTGCAGCGGAGGGTGTACCGGCGTCGGCGGTGTCCTGTGGAGTGCCGCCCCAGGAGACAGCGCCGACGCCGGACTTTGGCGCTCCGTCGGCGGGCCACATGCGGACCTCCGCCGACGGAGCAAGTTTCAGGGCGCGGGCCAGCACCAGTTCAGCTGCCCGGGCCCACACTGCGGGATCGATGTCCTGGTCCTCGCCGGGCTGGACCCACAGGGCCAGCCCGCGGGCGCTCAGCCCGGGACGCCGGGCCACAGAATCGCGGCCCGGCGGCGGACCATAGGCGTTGACGGCCATGGTGGTGGGCCTTAGACGCCACCGCGGCGGATCAGCTTGCCGCCGGGGTTCTGGCCGTCGACCACGGTGCCGCGCAGGAACGTCTTGCGGACGACGCCGGAGAGCGCCTTTCCGTCGTACGGCGTGATCGGATTCTTGTGCTTGAGCTTGGTGACGTCCACCACGAACGCCTCGTCCGGCGCGAAGATGGAGAAGTCCGCGTCGTAGCCGAGGGCCAGCTGGCCCTTGTTGTGCAGGCGGGCCAGTGCGGCGGGCTTCTCGGCCATCCAGGAAACCACCTGTTCCAGGGTGATGCCGCGGTGCCGGGCTTCGGACCAGATCAGGGAGAGCCCCAGCTGCAGCGAGGATACGCCGCCCCAGGCCACGGCGAAGTCGCCGTTTTCCAGGTCCTTGAGGTCCAGGGTGGAGGGGGAGTGGTCGGAGACGATGCAGTCGATGGTGCCGTCCTGCAGGCCCTTCCAGAGCAGCTCGCGGTTGGAGGCCTCGCGGATGGGCGGGCAGCACTTGTACGCCGTGGCGCCGTCGGGGATTTCCTCTGCCATGAGGGTGAGGTAGTGCGGGCAGGTCTCCACGGTGAGGTGGACGCCGTCGCGCTTTGCACTGGCGATCATGGGCAGTGCGTCGGAGGAGGACAGGTGCAGGATGTGGGCGCGGGCGCCGGTCCAGCGGGCACGTTCGATGACCTCGGCGATCGCCTTGTTCTCGGCGCCGCGGGGGCGGGAGGCCAGGAAGGTTTCGTAGTGGTCGCCGCCGGGGTGCGGGGCGCGGTCGATGGCGTGGGAGTCCTCGGCGTGGACGATCATGAGCGAGTCGAAGGACTTGAGCTCGGCCATGTCCTCTTCCATCTCGTCCGCGTCCAGGTGGGGGAACTCATCCACGCCGGAGTGCAGCAGGAAGCACTTGAAGCCGAAGACGCCCTCGTCGTGCAGCGGGCGGAGGTCCGCCTTGTTGCCGGGGATGGCGCCGCCCCAGAATCCGACGTCCACGAACGCCTGGTCCTTGGCGACCACGCGCTTCTGCTCCAGGGCGTCCACGCTGGTGGTGGGCGGGATGGAGTTCAGCGGCATGTCGATGATGGTGGTGACACCGCCAGCTGCGGCGGCACGGGTGGCGGAGGCGAAGCCTTCCCACTCGGTGCGGCCGGGCTCGTTGACGTGGACGTGGGTGTCCACGAGGCCGGGGATGAGGGTCTCGTCGTCTGCGAGTTCGATGACTTCGCGGGCGGACAGCCCGTTGCCGAGCGGCTCGATGGCGACGATCACGCCGTCGCGGATGCCTACTTCGCGGGCGGTGATGCCGGCGGTGGTCAGGATGCGCTGGCCGCGGATGACGAGGTCATAGGCGCCGATTTCTTCAGACATTGAGGTACTCCTTGTTTTCTGTCGCCGTGGTGCTTGCGGGAAGCCCCGCCAGGTGAGCGCCGATGCTCTTCCCCAGCTTTTCGAGCAGCGGTCCTGCTTCAGCAATGCATTTTTCAACGTTGGATTCGAGGTCCGTCAACGCGTGGACCTGCTGGAAACCAGCCCCCACGAGTTGCTCTTCGCTCAGCGTACTGCGGCCGCATACGGCGATGACAGGGACGCCGGCACGCTGGGCTGCCCTTGCCACGCCCATGGGCGTCTTGCCGAGCAGGCTCTGTTCGTCCAGGCTGCCTTCGCCGGTGATGACCAGGTCCGCACTGTCCAGCCGTTCCTCGAGCCCGGTGAATTCGAGCACGACGTCGATGCCGGGCCTGCGGTTCGCGGCCAGTGCCGCGATGGCAATGTAGCCCACGCCGCCGGCGGCTCCTGCGCCGGGTGCGACGGCGGCGTGCTCGGCACGGGTGCCCAGTTCGCCGGCGAGGACCGTGACGAAGGTGGCCAGGGCGAGGTCCAGGGTGATGACGTCTTCCGGCGTCGCGCCCTTCTGCGGTCCGAAGACCGCGGCGGCGCCGCTGGTCCCGAGGAGGGGATTGTCGACGTCGGACGCCAGGGTGAAGCGGGCTTCCTCCAGGCGGGTGTCCAAGCCGGAGAAGTCGATCCGGTCCAGGCGGGCCAGGGCGGCACCGCCGCCGGGGAGCTCGTTGCCCTCGGCGTCCAGGAACACGGCCCCGAGGCCCTGCAGGACCCCGGCGCCGCCGTCGGTGCTGGCGCTGCCGCCCACACCCAGGATGATCTTGCGGCAGCCCAGGTCCAGGGCGGCGCGGATCAGCTCTCCGGTGCCCAGGCTCGTGGCGGTGGTGGACGTCTTCGAGTGCGGGCCGTCCGGAAGCAGCGCGAGCCCGGAGGCTGCGGCCATTTCGATCACGGCCTCCCGGTCGCGGACCGCGAAGTCGGCCTGGACCGGCCGGCCCGTGGGGCCGGTGACGGTGGCGGTCCGGCGGGTGAAGCCGGAGCCGACGGCGGCGTCGAGGGTGCCCTCGCCGCCGTCGGCCACCGGAATGCGGGTGGCCTCAAAGGCTTCACCAGGGCGGCTGGCGGCGAAGCCTGCCAGCAGGCCTGCTTCCAGGTGCCTAGCGACGTCGGGCGCGGACAGCGAGCCCTTGAACTTGTCCGGGGCGATGACCACACGCATTCCGGTACCTCCTTTCAGTTTCTCTACTAGTCCAGCAGGGCGATGATCGCGGTGGGGGCGTCCTCGCCGCGCTCGGCCAGCTCTTCGAACTCGTTCACGCCGTTGATTTCAACGCCCATGGAGATGTTGGTGACCTTTTCCAGGATCACTTCAACCACCACGGGAACCTTGAATTCGCCCATGAGTGCCTTGGCCTTGTCGAACGCGGCCGGCAGGTCTGCAGGGTTTTCCACGCGGATGGCCTTGCAGCCCAGGCCTTCGGTCACCTTGACATGGTCCACGCCGTAGCCGTTGGTCTCCGGGGAGTTGATGTTCTCGAACGCCAGGGACACGTTCTGTTCCATCTCGAAGCCGCGCTGCGACTGGCGGATCAGGCCCAGGTAGGAGTTGTTCACCACCACGTGAATGTACGGCAGGTTGAACTGCGCACCCACGGCCAGTTCTTCGATCATGAACTGGAAGTCGTAGTCACCGGACAGGGCCACAACGGTCTCGTCCGGCTTGCCGCGGACAACGCCCAGGGCGGCCGGGGCGGTCCAGCCCAGGGGGCCTGCCTGGCCGGCGTTGATCCACTTGCGCGGGCCGAAGACGTGCAGCAGCTGTGCGCCGGCGATCTGCGACAGGCCGATGGTGGACACGTAGGTGGTGTCCTTGCCGAACGCCTTGTTCATCTCTTCGTACACGCGCTGCGGCTTGATCGGTACGTTCTCGAAGTGGGTCTTGCGCTGCAGGGAACCCTTGCGTGCGGTGCACTCGGCAACCCAGCCGGAGTAGTCCGGCAGGGACTTGGCCGCCTGGCGCTCGCGTGCCAGTTCGATTAGGCCGTCCAGGGCCACACCGGCGTCGGAGGCGATGCCCAGGTCCGGCGAGAACACGCGGCCGATCTGGGTGGGTTCGATGTCGATGTGCACGAACTTGCGGCCGGCCGTGTAGGTGTCCAGGCCGCCGGTGTGGCGGTTGGCCCAGCGGTTGCCGATGCCGATGACGAAGTCGGAGGCCAGCATGGTCTCGTTGCCGTAGCGGTGGCTGGTCTGCAGGCCCACCATGCCGGCCATCAGCACGTGGTCGTCCGGGATGGTGCCCCAGCCCATCAGGGTGGGGATGACCGGAACGTTCAGCAGTTCGGCCAGTTCAACCAGCTGCGCCGAGGCGCCGGCGTTGATGATGCCGCCACCGGCAACGATCAGCGGGCGCTCGGCTGCGGTCAGCATGTCCAGGGCCTTTTCCAGCTGCTTGCGGCTGGCCTTGGGCTTCTCGACGGCGATGGGCTCGTAGGTGTCGATGTCGAATTCGATCTCGGCCATCTGCACGTCGAACGGCAGGTCCAGCAGGACCGGGCCCGGGCGGCCGGAGCGCATCAGCTGGAAGGCCTTCTGGAAGGCGCCGGGAACCTGGCCGGGCTCCAGGATGGTCATGGCCATCTTGGTGACGGGCTTGGCGATGGACTCGATGTCCACGGCCTGGAAGTCTTCCTTGTGCAGCTTGGCCACGGGGGCCTGGCCGGTGATGCAGAGCATGGGGATGGAATCCGCCCACGCCGCGTACAGGCCGGTGATCATGTCCGTGCCGGCGGGGCCCGAGGTGCCGATGCAGATGCCGATGTTGCCATCCTGGGCACGGCTGTAGCCGTCCGCCATGTGGCTGGCGCCTTCAACGTGGCGGGCCAGCGTGTGGCGGATGCCGCCGTTGTTCCGCATTGCCGAGTAGAACGGGTTGATTGCTGCGCCTGGCAGGCCGAACGCCTCGATGGCGCCTTCCTTTACCAGGATCGCGACGGCAGCGTCTACGGTGCGCATCTTAGCCATGGTGTACTCCTTGAAGTCTTTATTGTGGCCCGGGTTTCCGGGCTCTTGGTGGCCCTTACAGGGCCGAAATGGGTGTGTTTGGGGGAGCCGGCGTCGAAATGTACGACGCCGGCCCGGTGTTTCGTGTCGAAGTGCCCCTTTGCGGGGCCCGGCTTACTTTCGGCCGCTGAGCTGGAGAACCTGCTTGAAGAGGCCGGAGTGGTCGAGGCCGCCGTCGCCCTGGTTGACGGTTGCGGCGACGAGCTGTGCGACGACGGCGCCGAGGGGGACGGCGACGTTGGCTTCGCGGGCTGCGGAGGTGACGATGCCGAGGTCCTTGTGGTGGAGGGCCAGGCGGAAGCCGGGGTCGAAGTTGCGGTCGAGCATCTTCTGGCCCTTCTGGTCGAGGACCTTGGAGCCGGCCAGGCCGCCGCCGAGGACCTTGAGGGCTGCGTCGGTGTCCACGCCATAGGCCTCAAGGAAGGCGATGGCCTCGCCCAGGACCTGGATGTTGACGGCCACGATCAGCTGGTTGGCTGCCTTGACGGTCTGGCCGGAACCGGCGGGGCCCACGTGGACGATGGTCTTGCCGACGGCGGTGAGGACCGGCTGTGCTGCCTCGAAGTCGGCTGCCTCGCCGCCCACCATGATGGACAGAACGGCGTCGATGGCGCCCTGTTCGCCACCGGAGACCGGGGCGTCGAGGGGGCGGATGCCGGCTGCGGTGGCTTCCTCGGAGAGGCGCTTGGCAACGTCCGGGCGGATGCTGGACGCGTCGATCCAGATGGTGCCCTTCTTGGCGTTGGCGAAGACGCCCTCCGGGCCGCTGACTACACCCTCGACGTCGGGGGAGTCCGGCACCATGGTGATGACGACGTCGGCGTCCTTGACGGCGTCGGCGATGCTCGTGGCGCCCTTGCCGCCCTCGGAGACGAGCTTGTCGATCTTGTCCTGGCTGCGGTTGAAGCCGGTGACGGTGTGGCCGGCCTTGACCAGGTTGATGGCCATGGGGAGGCCCATGATTCCGAGACCGATGACTGCAACGTTGCTCATTGTGGTTCCTTTACTGAAAGTCTGTGGTTTTAGCGCGGGTGGGCTATTTGGCTGGCTTAGCGGGCGGCGCGTTCGCGGATGGCCCAGGCGAAGGCGGTTTCTGCCGGTTCCTTGTATTCGAGGCCGATGTAGCCGTCGTAGCCGAGTTCGCGGCTGCGGGCGATCCATTCGCCGAGAGGAAGCTCGCCGGTTCCGGGAGCCCCGCGGCCGGGGTTGTCGGCAATCTGGATGTGGCCGAAGTCCTTGGCGTGGTTCTGGATGACGGATTCGACGTCGTCCCCGTTGACTGCCAGGTGGTAGAAGTCGGCGAGGAGCTTGACGTTGGTTGCGCCGGACTCCGCCTTGACGCGGGCGATGACCTTGAGCGCGTCTTCAGCCGTGAGGAGCGGGTACTTGGGGGCGCCGCTGACGGGTTCGAGGAGGACGGTGCCGCCGATGCGCGCGACGCCGGCTGCTGCCGCGGCGAGGTTTTCGGCGCCGATGGCGTCCTGCTTCTCGGCCGATTCGCCGTCAATACGGTTGCCGTAGAGGGCGTTGAAGGCCTTGCAGCCGAGGCGCTCGCCGATGCCGGCGACGACGTCGATGTTGTCCAGGAATTCGGCGGAGCGGGCGGGCCAGGAAACCAGGCCGCGGTCGCCGCCGGGCATGTTGCCGGCGTTGAAGTTCAGGCCCGTGAGCTGGACGCCTGCATCCTTGATGGCGTTTTCAAACTCGGTGACCTGGGCGTCGGTGGGGACGGAGATCTCGAAGGGCCACCAGAACTCGACGGCGTCAAAACCGGCAGCCTTCGCGGCTGCGGGGCGCTCGAGCAGGGGAAGCTCCGTCAAGAGGATGGAGCAGTTCACTGTGTACGTCATCGTAGGTCCTTCCGAGGAGGGGCTGGGATCTATCTTCCGTTCCGCTTGGCTCTTCGCGAGTTTCCGCTTTGTGGAATTTAGATTCTGCTTTATGAAAAGTTTAGGGAAGGAGGGGGTTGGAGTCAAGAGGAGACGAGACTCAAAGGAAAGGTCCGGGTGGCGGCCGGCGTGGACATCCTTGGGGAAAGGGATTGTCGATGGGTCCGTGCGCAGCTTCCGTGGACTCTGCGCGCTACGGCGTGTCAGCTAAGGTGCGGTGCGGCGCGCAGATGCTCAAGGCGTGTCCCTCAGGGGGTCGCTCGGCGACGACCTCAGTGTCATGGGTGCATCGTTTGTCGGTGCCGCTGCGAGATCCAGTGGGACCACGTTCGCCACCGCCGTAGGGGGCGGATTGGGCGGTCGCGGTCGATTCCGCCGTCACGCCTGCCCACCAAGTGCCCGCAGAACCTTCTCCGCAGCACTCGGAGCGCCGAATCGTATGAAATTGGGCGATGAGCCCTTCGGCGAGGTTATCGGCTGACCCTTAGAGCTGCTGGCTATCCCCAGTTAGGGCAGGGATCTGTTCGCGCACTGAAGGATTGACCCGGCGGGTCGAGCAGGCCGCAGCCCCGTCCGTGAGTAAATAAGGCTCATTCATCCTATGGAGATTCGGGCTCTGGATATCAAGCCCGTCATCCTGCAACCGGCCAATCAGATCGGACGCCAGAGCGTCAATGGCCTTCCGACTACCGGCCTTCGACGGGGGGCTATGAATGCCCTAATGTTGGCTGGTATTTCAACGCCTTCGAACGAATGCATGTTCCGGCCACCCCCAATGCCAAGCTAGCAGCCGATACCGGGGCTGAGCCGTACATCGAGTAGGAATATCTGGCCGACAGCCTTGCGAAACGTACGCTGGGGCGGAACCCAAGGGCGTTGGCAAGCGGGCTTGTGCTCTGGTGCAGCTGAACTCGTCGTGCGAGACTGAGTTGATGGATTTGATGTCAGCGTTTGAGCCGGCGATCCAGGATGATTCAGGCTACCGTGTGCGCAACATTGACCTGGAGTTCCTTGGAATAACTCACGATTCGGCGCGTTTGGTTGTCGTCAAGGAATGTCCCTTGGGGATGGATCCTCCGACCTACGAGATATTTTTCAGTATGCTCGCAGACGCCCTAGATCGGCAGAGTGTGACGGACGCGGACGTTCGTATTAAGGGAAGCTCCGTCAGATTCTTCTCGGGAGCCCATAAGGAAATGCCGTTCGATCGGCAGGAGCTCAAGAATCTATATCAAAAAAGCCATGGAGAGCCGCCGCAAGATGAATGTCTCGATGCAATTGAGTCACGCATTTCTTTACAGTGGCCTGAGAGTCAACAGAGACCTTTGCGAAGAATGTTTGACGTCATGTATCGAACCGGAATTGATTGGCAAATGAGTGACTATGATATCCAGATATCGAGTAATCAAATTGTGAACCTTGTCAAGCGAGGATTGAAATTGGATGATCGGGATTCGGATATGTCTTCGATATTTCATTCCACATACGACTTTGTCGAGAAGGAATATATTGACAGATTCGCTCTTGAGGTGTCCGTATGGATTGATCGTGTGATCGATCTAGTGGGGCGGCCAGTAAGCGCAGCCTGTTTTGAGTCCTCAGGCCCGCCTCCCAAGACTGGGATGTTGTCTAGTCACTACCGGGATGACGACTGGATAGTGATGAAGGGGAGTGGATTCGTGTGATGGTTGCATTCGATTTCATGAATGACCTGCCGGAAGGAGCCTCGGCATGCCCATCGTAACTATGCGCCAGCTGCTTGACAGCGGCGTCCACTTT
>NZ_JAFNLL010000032.1 GCF_017368795.1 Arthrobacter cavernae
GCCTCGACGAAGTGGCCGATGCGGGCCTTGGCCATGACCGGAATGGACACGGCGGCGATGATCGCATCGATCATGTCCGGGTCGCTCATGCGGGACACGCCACCCTGGGCGCGGATGTCGGCCGGGACGCGCTCGAGCGCCATGACCGCGACGGCACCGGCATCTTCGGCGATGCGGGCCTGCTCGACGTTGACGACGTCCATGATGACGCCGCCCTTCAACATCTCCGCCATGCCACGCTTGACGCGGCTGCTGCCCGTGAGCGGAATGTGTTCGAAAAGGAGGGGTCTTGTAGTCACGTGATACTCCGAGGGCTGAAGGGCTGAGATTGCATCACAAGCGCCCGGATCGAATGCTGGGCCAGATGCCACGGCCACCTGATATCCGGGCGATATATTAGTGAGAAGCCCAGTATGCAATCAGCCCGGCGCGCAGTCAACCACCCCCTGCGCGAAAGCGGCCCTTAGGCTGCGAAGAGTGCCTGACGGACGGCGCGCTCGAAGCCGCTGACATGGACGCGGGCAAGTTCAGCAGCTTCTTCTTCATCCCCATCGATGACCGCCCGCAGAAGGTCCAGATGCTCGCGCACATGATGCTCAAGATCCGGCAGCCGGTCCAGCACCATGCACCAGATACGCGTGGCCAGATTGTCGTAGCGAATCAGCACGTCCTCCAGGTGTGGATTCGCAGCAGCCGCATAGATTCCCTGATGGACACTGGCATCCAGTCGTAGGGTTTCCACCACTGAGGCAGCGCCGACATCGAACGCCTCCACCGCGCGCATGACGTCGCGCAGGTGTTCCCGGGTCGTTTCCGTGGCCACCCGTGCGGCCCGCGCGGCTGCGAGGGGCTCCAGCTGGACACGAATCTCGGAAATGTAGGCAAGATCCGTAACCTCAACACGGGTGGCAAAGGTTCCCCGCCTTGGATAGGTGACAACCAGGCGGTCGAGTTCCAGCCGCTTCAACGCCTCCCGCACGGGCGTGCGCCCAATGCCGAGGTCCTTGGCCAGTTGGTCATCGTTGAGGAGGTCGCCGGGTTTGATGTCCAGCATCAACAGTCGGTCGCGCAGGCGTTCATACGCGACGTCGGCCAAGGATTTCCTGCTGGTGTCGTCCTCGATTGCCAGAGATCCAAATGCCACAGTGCCGACCCTTTCCGCAGTTCCCGAAAAACCTATTGACCTCTCCTTGAGACCAGTATACGCTGATTCCCAATCCTAATATATCAGTACGTGACCCAGGAATATATCTAAAGGAGGAGACATGACCCTCGTGGCGACAGACTCACCAACAAGCACCCTGCCGCAGCCAGCAGCGCTCAATGACGAGCAGGCACAGAAATTCGTACTCACATTGTCGTGCGTCGAACGGGCCGGGATCGTGCAGGCAGTGACCACGTTCCTGTTTGAACGTGGTTTCAACATCGAAGAGCACCAACAGTTCGACGACGGACTGCGCCAGACGCTGCATCTGCGGACTGCTTTCTCTGGCCCGCTGTCCTACTCACCGGAGCGGCTTGAGGAAGAGTTCAGTTCCATTGCTGAACGCTTCGACATGAAGTTCAGCTTCCATGACCAGACCAAGAAGCGGGTATTGGTCATGGTGTCCAAGTTCGGGCACTGCCTGAACGATCTCATTTTCCGCTGGCGGGGCGGAAGCCTGGGTGGTGACCTCGTAGTGGTTGCCTCCAACCATGAAACCCACCGGGCCATGGCTGAGGCCGCAGGCCTCCCGTTCGTCTACATTCCCGTCACCCCGGATACGAAGGCAGACGCTGAGCAGCGGCTGTTGGACCTGGTGGAGGAGTACAACGTGGACCTCGTAGTGCTCGCACGGTACATGCAGGTCCTCTCCGACGACCTGTGCCGTGCCCTCGAAGGACGCGCCATCAATATCCACCACTCGTTCCTTCCCGGCTTCAAGGGTGCACGCCCCTACCACCAGGCCTATGACCGCGGCGTGAAGCTCGTGGGTGCCACCGCGCACTACGTGACCGCGGACCTGGACGAGGGGCCGATCATCGAGCAGGAAGTCATCCGCGTCGATCACAGCTACGGTCCCACCACGCTCTCAACAGTGGGCCAGGATGCCGAAGCCCTGGCATTGTCCCGGGCTGTCAGGTGGCACTGCGAACACCGCGTACTGCTGGACCAGACCAGCACCGTGGTTTTCCGTTAAACCGCGCAACAGAACACCCGCAGACTCACCTCTATTAACTTCAGCAGGAGAAACTTTCATGACATCGACGCCTCGCATTGTCATCATCGGCGCTGGGATTGTCGGCACCAACCTCGCCGACGAACTGGTCACCCGCGGTTGGAACAACATCACCGTCCTGGACCAGGGACCGTTGAACATGCCCGGGGGCTCCACGTCCCACGCACCGGGCCTGGTCTTCCAGACCAACCCCTCAAAGTCCATGGCACTCTTCGCCAAATACACGGTGGAGAAACTGCTGTCCCTGACGGAGGATGGCCAGAGCTGCTTCAACCAGGTGGGTGGCTTGGAAGTGGCCACCACAGAGACCCGCCTGGCTGACTTGAAGCGCAAGCTCGGGTACGCGGCATCGTGGGGCATCGACGGCAAGATCCTTTCCCGCGAGGAATGCAAGGAGCTATACCCGCTCATCAATGAGGAAGACATCCTCGGAGGCCTCCACGTGCCCAGCGATGGCCTGGCTCTGGCTGCCCGTGCAGTCCAGCTGCTCATCAAGCGCACGGAAGCCGCGGGCGTGAAGTACATCGGCAACACCGAGGTGACCGGAATCGAACAGTCGAACCGTCGCGTCACGGGTGTCGAGACCGCTGAAGGCGTCATCCCCGCGGACATCGTGGTTTCCTGCGCCGGCTTCTGGGGCGCCAAGATCGGCGAGATGATCGGGATGTCCGTCCCGCTCCTCCCGCTGGCGCACCAGTACGTCAAGACCACTCCCGTCCCGGCACAACAGGGCAAGAACGAGCTGCCCAACGGCGCTTCCCTGCCCATCCTGCGCCACCAGGACCAAGACCTCTACTACCGCGAGCACGGCGAGCGCTACGGCATTGGTTCCTACGCGCACCGCCCTATGCCCGTGGATCTTGACGAGCTGGGCAGATACGAGCCCAGCAGCATCAGCGAACACAACATGCCCTCCCGCCTGGACTTCACCCTGGAGGACTTCCTTCCTGCGTGGGAAGCCACCAAGCAACTGCTGCCGGCCCTCCGCGAAAGCGAAATCGAGGATGGCTTCAACGGCATCTTCTCCTTCACCCCGGACGGCGGCTCCCTGGTGGGCGAATCCAAGGAAGTGGACGGCTTCTATGTGGCTGAGGCCGTGTGGGTGACCCACTCCGCCGGCATTGCCCGCGCCGTTGCCGAACTGCTGACCACCGGCAAGTCACAGATCGATCTTGGTGACTGCGATATCCACCGTTTCGAAGAGGTCCAGCTGACGCCCGAATACGTCAGCGAGACGTCCCAGCAGAACTTCGTGGAAATTTATGATGTGCTGCACCCGCTCCAGCCCAAGCTCTCTCCCCGCAATCTTCGCGTCAGCCCCTTTCACGCCCGTCACAAGCAGTTGGGCGGCTACTTCCTGGAGGGCGCCGGATGGGAACGCCCCTACTGGTTCGAAGCCAACGCTGAACTCCTCAAGGAGATGCCGGACGACTGGCAGCCGCCGGCCCGTGACGCGTGGTCCGGAATGTTCAGCTCGCCCATAGCCGCAGCTGAGGCTTGGAAGACCCGCACGGCAGTTGCCATGTACGACATGACGCCGCTGAAGCGCCTTGAGGTGTCCGGCCCCGGCGCGCTGAAGTTGCTGCAGGAGCTGACCACCGGAGACCTGGACAAGAAGCCCGGCGCCGTCACCTACACCCTGCTCCTGGACCACGCCGGCGGCATCCGAAGCGACATCACCGTGGCACGCCTGAGCGAAGACACCTTCCAGCTGGGCGCCAACGGCAACATCGACACCGCCTACTTCGAACGCGCAGCCCGCCACCAGACCGAGAACGGAAGCGCCAGCGACTGGGTCCAGGTCCGCGACACCACCGGCGGCACCTGCTGCATCGGACTGTGGGGTCCGCTCGCCCGCGACCTCATCAGCACGGTCAGCAGCGACGACTTCTCCAACGAGGGCCTGCGCTACTTCCGCGCCAAGAAGGTCACCATCGGCGGAGTCACTGTCACCGCGATGCGGCTGTCCTACGTGGGCGAACTCGGCTGGGAGCTCTACACGAGCGCAGACAACGGACAGCGCCTTTGGGACGCCCTGTGGAAGGCCGGCCAGCCGTTCGGCGTCATCGCAGCAGGCCGCGCCGCCTTCAGCTCGCTCCGGCTCGAGAAGGGCTACCGCTCCTGGGGCACGGACATGACCACCGAGCACGACCCCTTCGAAGCAGGCCTTGCGTTCGCCGTGAAGATGACCAAGGAAAACTTCATCGGAAAGGCCGCCTTGGAAGGACGCACGGAGGAAGGCTCCGCCCGTCGCCTGCGCTGCTTGACGGTCGACGACGGCCGTAGCCTCGTGCTGGGCAAGGAACCGGTGTTCTACAAGGACCAGGCAGTCGGATACGTCACCAGCGCCGCCTACGGCTACACCGTGAACAAGCCAATCGCCTACGCGTACCTCCCGGCTGCAGTCTCGCTGGGTGATTCGGTGGAGATCGAGTACTTCGGACGCCGCATCCAGGCGACGGTGACCGCTGACCCGCTGTACGACCCCACCATGAGCAGGCTCCGCGGCTAACGGCCTGCCGGACCCCTAAATGGCCAGCGGCCCGGACTCATCTCCTCGCAACCGAGTCCGGGCCGCTGCCTTACCTCCTTCTTCTTCAGCCCGCCCAGGAAGACCCATGATCAGTTCAGAAACAATCAACGACTACCTCTCCAGGCTCGCTTCACGTCAGCCCACTCCAGGCGGCGGAGCCGCCGCCGCGCTTCACGCGGCCCAGGGTGCCGCCCTGGTTGCCATGGTGGCCAGGTACACCACCGGTGAAAAGTATGCGCAGCACGCTGAACTCGTCGGCAGGATCGTCAACGCCGCCGACCACCTGATCGTCGAGGCATTGCGCCTCGCGGACGCCGACGAGCACGCTTTCCAGGGCGTCATCGATTCCTACAAGCTCCCGTCCGGGACTGACGAACTCAAAGCCGCACGCAGCGCAGCCATCCAGGATGCCTTGGTCCAGGCCGCCCAAACCCCTGCAACGCTCATCAAGCTTGCAGGGGAAGTGGTGGACCTCGCCACTGAGCTCGTTGACGTCGCAAACGTCAACGTGATCAGCGACGTCGCTGCAGCCGCCGATGCCGCCCGCGCTGCGGCCACCACCGCACGGGTCAATATCGATATCAACGTCGTGGCTGTGAAGGATGTCGCCGCCCGCGCCCGTTTGGCCGAGCAGACCGACGGGATCGAGGAAAAGGTGGTCCTGGCAGCGGACTCCCTCGCAAGGCGCGTACGCGAAAGGATCCTCGCGTGAACACCGCAGTGCTTTCCGGAAAGCGGCTGGCCGGCCTTATTCAGCAGAGGGCCCAGGACGAGGCCCGGCTCCTCGAGAACGAGGGCCTGCGCCCTTCCCTCGCCGTGGTGGTGGCAACTGACGATGAGTCCACGCACTGGTACGTCCGGTCCATTGAGCGGGCTGCCGAGCGGGCGGGGATCGGCTGCCGGATCCTTGATCTGGGACACGATGCCACCGAGCAAGTGCTGGCCGGTGTCCTGAAGGACCTGAGCGCCGAGCCGACCGTCAACGGCATTATTCTTCAGACTCCCCTGCCTGCCGGGGTCAGTGCCGATGAACTGGTGGGTCACATCGCCCCGGAAAAGGACATCGACGGCGCCAACCCCCTCAGCCTCGGACGGCTGGCCGTGGGTCAACCCGCCTTCGCGCCGGCTACCGCGCGGGCCGTCATCGAGTTGCTGGACCACTTCGAGGTTCCAGTCGCGGGACGGAACGTCGTCGTCGTCGGGCGTTCAGCGGTAGTGGGCAAACCGCTGTCCCTGCTGCTCCTCGCAAAGGACGCCGCCGTCACCATCTGCCATTCCAAGTCAGGTGCGCTTGAGACTTATACCCAGCCCGCCGACGTCGTGGTTGTTGCCGCGGGGCGGACCGGGCTGCTGACCGGCAGTCACGTCTCGCCGAAGTCGGTAGTGATCGACGTCGGCACGAACGTCCTTGCCGACGGTTCACTTGTGGGGGATGTTGACGAGGCCAGTGTCACCGGCGTGGCGGCCGCGCTGACGCCGGTTCCCGGCGGCGTCGGCTCGGTCACTACCGCGTTGCTGCTGCTGCACACGGCAGAGGCCGCGCGGGATCAGTCGCGTTCCCTGGTCCGGGCAACCGCAGGTTGACCATAGAAATGAGCCGGCCCGCGCGCGGGACCGGCTCATTTCGGGGCTGCATCCTCATTCTGGGGCTGCCTAGTTAGTCGGCTAGAGAACAGACCGGATCAGTTGCTCGAAATCAGCGACGTGCTTGGTGGTCAGTTGCGCGGCGGTGTCAGCGTCCCCGTCCGCGATGCAGTCAAGCAACTCGATGTGCTGCGCGATGTGTTCGGATACCGGCGGCAGCTTTTCCAGCACCAGGCTCCAAATGCGGGTTGCCACGTTGTCGTAGCGGATCAGGACGTCCTCCATGTGCCGGCTACCGGTGGCCCGGTAGATGGTCCGGTGCACGCGCATGTCCAGCCGCATCAGGTCCCGTTGCCCCAACTGCCTCCCCAAGAGCTGGTCCACCTCGCGGGCGAACTCCTTCAGTTCCTGCCTGGTCTTGGGCGATGCCATCCTTGCGGCACGGGCCGACGCTGCGGGTTCAAGCAGCTGGCGGATCTCGGAGATCTCGGCCAGATCCGTAATATCCACCCCTGCGGCGAATGTCCCACGGCGTGGGTAAGCCACCACCAGGTGGTCGCTCTCGAGTCGCTTCATGGCTTCCCGGATGGGCGTCCTGCCAACGCCGAGTCTTCGGGAGATCACGTCGTCGTTCAGCGGCTCGCCGGGCTTGATATCCAGGACGATCAGTTCGTCGCACAGAACACGATAGGCATAGTCGGCGTAGGATTCCTCGGCCTCCCTGGCCGGCAGATCCCCGCCTCCGGTTTGCACCGTTACATCGCCGCTGCGTTTCACTTCCGGGTCCCTTCCGCTGTGCGACAGAGCCTTGACGCACACGCTCCGTGTTCATACTATTCCTAGAACTGATATATCAATACGCCAGCATAAGAATGTCAACAACCCGAAGCCTCCCGATAGACGCCGTCCGGCGAAATGGGGCAGTTCTTAACAGCCAAGGAACGGAGTGCAATGAGCACGGAACCTGTTGCATCGGTGCGACTGGAGGTTGTCCCGTCCGCCGAGCTGCTGAGCCAACTCCCCCTTATTTACAAGGCTCCGGGTTCGCTGAGCGTGACGTGCCTTCCACACCACGGCCCTGCGAGGACGGTAGCGGCGTCGATCGAGCTGGCCCAGCTCGGATATCACACGGTTCCGCACTTGGCCGCCCGCAGCATCGCGAGCCAGGCTGAGCTGCGTTCCTTCCTGGGCCAGCTCCGGGACGCCGGCATCTCTGAGCTCTTTCTCGTAGCCGGCGACCGCCGCACTCCAGCGGGCTCCTACTCCTGGAGCGGCCAGCTCTTGGAAGACGTCAAGGCTTTCTCACCGGAATTCTCGGTGGGCATTGCCGGCTACCCGGAAGGCCATCCAGTGCTCGGTACTGCCGATTTGACCCGCAGCCTGGACGCAAAGGCAGCAATGGCCTCGTCCATGGTCACGCAAATGTGCTTCTCCGCGGACGCGATCTCCGACTACCTTGCGACTCTCCGCAGCAGCGGTGTTGAGCTTCCTGTCTGGGTAGGGGTCCCGGGACCGGTCTCCATCAAGAAGCTGCTCGCCTTGGGTGCTCGCCTTGGCGTTGGCCGTTCCCTCAAGTTGGCGAGAGGCACAGGCCTGGCAAGGGCCCTATGGCGGCGAGGCGATTTCCTGCACTACGACAGCAACCGGCTCATCCGGGAAATCCACGAACGCATTGGCCATGACCCGCTGTTTGCGGGCTTCCATGTCTACACCTTCAACAACCTCCACCGCTTGCCGGGCATGCTGGGCAGCCTGCCCGTACGCAAACCCCGCGCACTGCCCGCCAATCCTGCCTACCCCGCCACGATCTGAAGGGAAGATCACATGGCTTCAAAAGCCCCCCGCGAGAACATTGATGAGTCAAAGCTGACTCTCACCAAACCCAAGACCAAGGCCGTGGGAATCCCGGCCGTCGCCAACGCACTGAAGATCTCCCTGGAGCAGATGGGTCCGGTACGGAGCATCCAAACGCTGCTCGCGGTCAACCAGGTAGACGGCTTCGACTGCATGGGCTGTGCGTGGCCTGAACACGAGAAGCGTAATGCTGCGGAGTTCTGTGAAAACGGCGCCAAAGCCGTGGCGGAGGAAGCCACGCGTCGCCGCGTGACGCCTGAATTCTTCGCACAACACTCCATCACGGACTTGAAGACGCGTGACGACTACTGGCTGGGCCAACAGGGCAGGCTGACCCATCCGATGCTCTTGGATGAGGGCGCAACGCACTACACGCCGATCGAGTGGGATGAGGCTTACGAGCTGATAGCCCAGGAAATCCGCGGCATGGATAACCCCGACCAAGCCGTGTTCTACACCTCCGGCCGTACCTCGAATGAAGCGGCCTTCGTTTACCAACTCCTGGTGCGGGGCATTGGTACGAACAACCTTCCCGATTGCTCCAACATGTGCCACGAGTCCTCGGGCTCGGCCCTCGTCGAAACCATCGGTATCGGCAAGGGCTCCGTCAGCCTCGAGGACCTGGAAACGGCGTCGCTGATTTTCGTGGCCGGACAGAACCCGGGAACCAACCACCCGCGCATGCTCAGCGCCTTGGAGAAGGCTAAAAAGAACGGCGCGTGCATCATCTCCGTCAATCCGCTGCCCGAGGCCGGGCTCATGCGGTTCGAGAACCCGCAGAACATCGCCGGCATGCTCCATGGCACCCAGTTGACGGACGATTTCCTGCAGATCCGGGCCGGTGGCGATCAAGCCCTCTTCCAAGGGCTCGGCAAGTACCTTCTCGAGGCGGAGGCCCGGGGAAGGAAGACCCCCGGCCTGTCCACCGTCCTGGACCACGAGTTCATCAAGGACCACACCGTGGGCATCGACGACTACCTTCGCTACCTCGAAAAGGCAGAGTGGGACGACATCGTCGAGGCCACAGGACTGACGCTGGAGCAAATCAAGTCCACTGGCGAACGCCTGCTGGCCTCGAGCGCCACCATCGTCTGCTGGGCCATGGGCCTGACCCAGCACAAACACTCGGTACCCACGCTCCGTGATGTGGTCAACGTCCTGCTGCTTCAGGGCAACATCGGCAAGCCTGGCGCCGGAGTCTGCCCCGTCCGCGGCCACTCGAATGTCCAGGGAGACCGGACCATGGGAATCTTCGAGAAGATGCCCGAGAAGTTCCATGACCGGCTTGACCAGGAGTTCGAGTTTCTTTCACCTCGTGAACACGGCTACGACACCGTGGCGGCCATTCGTGCCATGCGGGATGGCAAGGTGAGGGTCTTCGTAGGGATGGGCGGCAACTTCGTGCGCGCGGCCCCGGATTCCGAGGTTACGGAGCAGGCCCTGGCCAACACGCGGCTGACTGTGCAGATTTCCACGAAGCTGAACCATTCCCACGTGTCCACGGGGCGCCGTGCCTTGATCCTTCCGACGCTCGGACGAACCGAGAAGGACACACAACGCAAGGGCGACCAGAGAGTCACGGTAGAGGATTCCATGAGCGCGGTCCACGCCTCACGCGGACGCCTCAAGCCGGCCAGCGAGCACCTCCACTCTGAAGTGGCGATCGTGTGCAACCTGGCCCACAAGCTCTTCACGGACAGTGACGGCCAACCTCTTCCGAAAACGCCCAGGACCCATTGGCTTGCGCTGCGGGACGATTACACCCTTATCAGGAAGCACATCGAAGCAGTGCTTGATGGTTTCGAAAACTTCGAGGAACGGATCCAGAACCCGGGCGGTTTCGTGCTTCCCCACCCGCCCCGGGACGCCAGGAAGTTCGATACCGCCTCCGGCAAGGCCCACTTCACGGGCAATGCGTTGGAGTACATCAAGATCCCCGCCGGGCGACTGGTGCTCCAGACGCTGCGGTCCCACGACCAGTACAACACCACCATCTACGGCAAGGACGATCGCTACCGAGGCATCCACGGCGGACGTCGCGTGGTGCTCATCAACGTGGATGACATACATGAGCTGGGTTTCGCGGACGGGGAAATGGTGCACCTCGTCTCGGAGTTCCAAGGGACCGAGCGCCGTGCCGAAAACTTCCGCATCGTCTCGTACTCCACTCCCAAGGGCTGCGCGGCCGCCTACTACCCGGAAACCAACGTGCTGGTGCCATTGGATTCCGTAGCCGATACCAGCGGTACACCAACGTCCAAATCGGTCATTGTCCGCCTGGAACGTGCGGACGGCCATGAGTGAGACCCTGCCTGCGGTAGCGCCCACCCGCCGGGTGGACCGGCAAAGAGCTGAGCAGGCGGTCCGGGAATACCTCTTGGCGATCGGGGAAGACCCTGATAGGCCCGGCCTGGCCGAGACTCCAGCGCGGGTGGCCCGGGCCGCCGAGGAAATGTTCGGCGGCCTCCATGAGGACCCGCTCTCCGCGCTGGACAAGACGTTCGATCTTGGTCATGGCGAGCTTGTCATCGTCAAGGACATTCCGTTCTACTCAACCTGCGAACATCATTTGGTGCCGTTCCATGGTGTGGCCCACGTGGGGTACATCCCTTCCGCAGAGGGACTCGTCACCGGACTCAGCAAGCTCGCAAGGCTTGTGGATGTCTTTGCACGAAGGCCGCAGGTCCAAGAGAGGCTCACCACGCAGGTAGTGGACGCACTGGTGACCTCGTTGCGGCCTTTGGGGGCAATCGTGGTGGTCGAGTGCGAGCATTTGTGCATGTCCATGCGCGGCATCCGCAAACCGGGAGCAAAGACCATCACGTCCGCAGTCCGCGGTGAACTACGGTTGCCGGCGGCCCGCGCCGAGGCACTGAGCTTGATACTCGGCAGATAGAAAACACTGGACACGTGACCGGCGCCACCCTAGAATGTAACTGATATATCTTTACCTGCCAAGTAAAAATATCAGCGCCGATCGGACGCCCAGGGCACATCAGCCCACCCAGACCACCTCCTCGCCAAAGACATCCATCAAGGGAGAAACAATGTCTGACATCACCCAAGCCCGCGCAGATGCCGTACTCAGCGCCGCCCGCGAATCCGCAGGAGCAGCAGCACGGCTCTAGAAGAAAAGCTGTCCCGTTCCCCGTGAATGGTGCTTCGGTGGCCTGAAACCTGGGGAGGTATCCTCACCGAAGCACCGCTCTCGGGCAACGGACAGCCTGCAATTACCCTGCACCACCCACATGCCCAAAGGAGTGTCCATGTCAGAAAACAGAGCCGTCGCCTACAAGGAACCCGGTGTCGTCGAAATCATCAATACCGACTACCCGACGTTCGAACTCAAGGACGGGCCTGGCGTAAATCCGGCAAACGTCGGCCGGAAGGTGCCCCACGGTGCGATCCTCCGCACCGTGACAACCAACATCTGTGGTTCAGACCAGCACATGGTCCGTGGCCGTACCACAGCACCCCAGGACCTCGTCCTCGGCCACGAAATCACCGGCGAAGTGGTGGAGGTGGGTCCCGACGTCGAATTCATCAAGGTGGGCGACATCGTCTCGGTTCCGTTCAACATCTCCTGCGGTCGATGCCGGAACTGCAAAGAACGCAAGACCGGCATCTGCCTCAACGTCAACCCCGATCGTCCCGGCAGCGCCTACGGCTACGTGGACATGGGCGGCTGGGTAGGCGGCCAGGCCGAATACGTGCTGGTCCCCTACGCCGACTGGAACCTGCTGCGCTTCCCGGACCGAG
Organism: Arthrobacter cavernae; assembly: GCF_017368795.1. Classification (GTDB taxonomy): domain Bacteria; phylum Actinomycetota; class Actinomycetes; order Actinomycetales; family Micrococcaceae; genus Arthrobacter; species Arthrobacter cavernae. Next base: position 11,950 of record NZ_JAFNLL010000032.1, read on the forward strand.
ACCAGGCCCTGGAAAAGATCATGGACCTGACCATGCTCTCCGATATCTTCCCCACCGGCTTCCACGGCGCAGTTACTGCCGGTGTGGGCGTCGGATCCACGGTGTACGTCGCCGGTGCCGGACCAGTTGGCCTTGCTGCTGCCGTCGGCGCGCAGTTGCTTGGCGCCGCCGTCGTGATTGTCGGCGACATGAACGAAGACCGCCTGGCGCAGGCGCGGTCGTTCGGCTGCGAAACCGTGAACGTCTCCAACGGAGACCCAAAGGACCAGATCGAACAGATCCTGGGTGTACCCGAAGTGGATTGCGGCGTGGACGCCGTGGGATTCGAGGCCCGTGGCCACGGAAAGGACGCTTCACACGAAGCCCCTGCCACCGTGCTGAACTCCCTCATGGACATCACCGCTGCTGGCGGCGCGCTTGGCATCCCCGGCCTGTACGTCACGGGCGACCCGGGTGGAATTGACGAGGCAGCCAAGCACGGTTCCCTCTCGCTGTCCCTGGGCACCGGCTGGGCAAAGTCGTTGTCGTTTACCACCGGGCAGTGCCCTGTCATGAGGTACAACCGTCAACTGATGATGGCCATCCTGCATGACAAGGTCCAGATCGCCAAGGCAGTCAACGCCAAGGCCATCCCGCTCGAGGACGCGCCGCGCGGCTACGCCGAATTCGACGCCGGAGCGGCAACAAAGTTCGTATTGAACCCCAACGGCTACGTGAAGGCTTAGTACGCACCAAACAGATACCGGGGACTGCGCGGCAAGAATTACGGGAAGGCCGTGCAGTCCCCGGTATCTGCGCCACACCAGAAGCACTACCTCAGGAAGCGGACATCCATGCTTGCCCAAGAAGTCGCCGCCAACACTCCCCTCTTCCGCACGCCGGAGTTGACGGACACCAGGGAGTTAACGGACAGCCTCCAGCGGAAGCATGCCCCCACCTGGGCCGAAGCACGGCAGCTGGCCTACCACTGTGCCGCCCCGCTCCCGTCCTCGACAGTCACCCTCGCTGAAGCAATCGGCTGCACGCTGACCAGCGAAGTCATCGCTCACCAGGGCCTTCCCCACTATGCGTCGTCGGCCATGGACGGCTGGGCCATCAACGGCGGCGGTCCATGGACCATCACGGAGTCGGGGCGTCCCCTTTCAGCTGGTGGAGCCTCCGTTATCGCCACCGGCGGGCTGCTCCCTTCCGGTGCCACTGCCGTGCTCCGCAAGGAGAGTGGACAGGCCTCCGGGGACGTGCACCTCTCGCTAAAGCACGACGCGAAGCCGGGCGAGACACTCCCCGGCCGGCACATTCGTCCAGCCGGCGAAGAAGCCACCGCGGGTGATGTCCTCATACCCGCCGGGACGCTCCTCAACCCTGCACATATTGCCCTCGCCGCTGTGGCTGGACACGATCACCTTCAGATACAGCGCAAGCCGAGGGTCGCCGTCGTACTGACGGGCTCGGAGGTAGTGACCTCAGGTGAGCCTGCACCGGGCCAGGTCCGCGACGCATTCGGCCCGCAGCTGGATGCGGTCATTTCGCAATTGGGCGGGGTGCCGGGTGGCCGGCTCAGGATTGGCGATTCGTACGATGAGTGGCTGACAGCACTGGCCGGCGCCCATGAGGGCCAGCGGCCCGACGTGACGATTACCACCGGCGGAACCGGGAAATCCGGGACAGACCACTTCCGCGATGCCGTTGCGGCGCTCGGTGGGCGGCTCCTCCTGGACGGGATTGCCATGCGGCCAGGTCATCCTGCAGTGTTGGCGGAACTTCCCGATGGCCGTTTCATCATCGGCCTACCGGGAAATCCGCTGGCCGCCATGATGGCACTCATGACCCTTGGTGAACCCCTATTGGCCGCCCTGGGAAACCATTGTTTCCAAGGGAGCGGGCACGTGATTTCCGGAGCCGACCTCGAACCCACCCCAGGAAAAACACGGCTCGTACCCTGCACCTTTGTCCACGAACTCGCGTTCCCTGCCTCCCACACCGGTCCCGGGATGATGCGTGGGCTGGCCTGGGCAGACGGATACATGGCTGTTCCCCCTGAAGGCGTAGCAGCCGGCGCGCCAGTTCCCGTCCTGCCGCTGCCGTGGACAGCGCCCATCAGTTCCCCGAACCAGAGAGGAAGGCACTCCGGATGGCACGCATGACGCAGCGCAGGAAAATCCATCGTTTCGTACTGGACGGGACGGGCACCGAATATCCCGTGCGGTTCAAGGAGGACGTTCTGGCCGCCGAAGAACCCTTGGAAATCAGGATTGGAGGCACGTCCTTCGCCGTGACCATGAGGACGCCGGGGGATGACTTTGATCTGGTGGCCGGGTTCCTGGTGTCCGAGGGCATCATCCGCAGTCACTCGGACCTGATCTCCCTGCGGTTCTGTGCTGGTGAAAAGGACGGGACGCAGACCTTTAACGTGGTGGAAGCACAACTACGGCCGGATGTGCCCATGCCGGACACCATGCGCCACGTCTACACTTCCAGCTCGTGTGGCATCTGCGGCACGGACTCCATTGAGGCTGTGCGCAAGACCATCCACTTCGATCCATCCCTGGACGGACTACGCGTTCCCGTCGATGTCCTCGCCGAACTGCCGGAGCGCCTCCGCGAAGCCCAGGCCGTTTTCGACAGGACCGGCGGCGTCCACGCTGCAGGACTCTTCAAGGTAGACGGTTCCATCCCGGAACTGCTGTGCCTGCGCGAGGACGTGGGCCGCCACAATGCCGTAGACAAAGTGGTGGGGTGGGCTCTCCGCCAGGACCTGCTGCCGTTGACTGGCCTGGTCCTGCAGGTTTCCGGCAGGGCGTCGTTCGAACTCGTCCAGAAGGCCGCCCTGGCTGGCATTCCCATTCTGTCCGCGGTCAGCGCACCCTCAAGCCTGGCTGCTGATCTGGCTGCCGAGACCGGGCTGACGCTGGTGGGCTTCAGCCGGGGACATAGCTTGAATGTCTACTCTGGAAGAGAACGGCTGACCGGCTCGCGAAAGGCTGTCCCCGAGGCTGCCATCAGCGCGTAATGACGCGTGCCCCCATGATGTGAAAGGGTCCGTGGAAAACTCGGTCTAGGATGAGAAAAGACGAGGGTGCAGGCAGTACAGGGCTACCAGCCCAGGGCCGCCTGCCTGGACAACGACACGAGGCATCATGGCCGCACGCAACAACCCGGGCTTCGACAAGGACGCAGACGCCCAGGGTGGAGGCGTCCAGTCAGTAGACCGCGCACTCCAAATCCTGGAAATCCTGGCCCGGGAAGGCGATGCCGGAGTGAGCGAGATCGCTGAGGAAATGGGCGTCCATAAATCCACTGTGTCCCGGCTGGTCGGCTCCCTGGTGGGCCGTGAACTGGTCCGGCAAAACAGTGAACGGGGCAAGTACCAGCTGGGCTTTGGGATCCTCCGCCTGGCATCTTCCATCCCCGGCAGGCTGAGTGTGGTGCATGAGGCACGGGAAGTCCTGGAGGCGCTGGCAGCCGAATACAAAGAAACCGTCAACCTGGCCGTGCTGAGGTCAAACTATGCGGTCAATGTGGACCAGGCGATGGGACCGTCAACGCTGGCCACCTACGACTGGGTGGGCAGCCTGACGCCGCTGCATGCCACATCCAGCGGCAAGGTTCTTCTGGCTGCACTGACCGCCGACGAAAGAAGCCAGGTTTTCAAGGCAGTGGGCCTACCCGCGCGAACGCCACGCACCGTGACAAACCGCGGGGAACTGGAAAAGCAGTTGCTGGACGTGGCCCGCAACGGGTACGCCACAGTCCACGAGGAGTTTGAAATCGGCCTCACCGCCGTCGCAGCGCCCATCTTCAACCACGCGGGAAGCGTCATTGCCGCCGTAAGTATCTCCGGCCCGGCGTTCCGCTTTTCACCCGAGGACCAGCCAGGGCTCATCGACGCCCTCCGCGAGGCCGGGCTGACCATCAGCGCCCGAATGGGCTACAGACACCGGTAGGCCCGCCCCTCGTGTCGCAGACCGCGCCCTCCTGAGGTTCGAGGCGGGGCGTTCAAGCCAGTCGATGTTCGGTGCGGGCAGTTGGCGGCAACGGGCACCGTTGCAATAATGACGCCGGAAGACGTAACATTCCGGCCGTCTGCAAGATGGATGGTCCTGATCCCGGCGTGAAACGCTGTCGTTCCGACGCCCGGAATCCATTCGACGATTACGCTTTCTACGCAACGATCGTCATCATATGCAACATGGATGATCCATGTCACCCGTAGTGTCAAGGTTTCGGCAAGCATGGGAAAGTCCTTGACTTTTGAGTGTGACGGGGCGCACTCTGTTGCTTAGCGCGAATGTTGTTGATTCATGCGGAACGTTCGCAAGGCCCCAAGAGCCCAGCGCCCAACCAACCCGTCTCACCAACCGAATGAGGTGCAACATGCATAAGGCCTGCCCCCTCAATGCACTCGCTCCCGGGGAGGCGCTACGGCTCGATACAGCTCCGCCGATCGCCGTTTTCCATGCTGGAAGAAGGCAGGAATTTCACGATCGACGATACGTGCATCGCAACATCATGGTCATCGAATCGGAGGAAGCCCCCCAACCTTCCTCCCGGATTCAGACTCCAGGGCCATGTATAAACGCAAACCCATGACTCGCCGAGCAAAGGACCCGCTCATGGCTATTGACAGTGACCTAAAACCCCTAACGCCCGAGGAGTTGCCTGCCGACGATCGTTTGGCGGATGCTCCTGCAGCAAGCAAACCCGCCCGCACGGAGACTCCTGAAGAAGTCATCAGCGTCTCCCCTGACGAAACCAACCCCGCAGTCCTCGACGCTGAGGACGGAGGTGCAGAACTCCTCCCGGATGCTGAAGAATACGAACAGATCCTCGAAGAACTGCGCTCCGCAAAGACCGAGCAGGCCGTGTCGGCACGCCGGAACCGCAAACTTACGCTCGACAAAGTCACCTTCGGAATCACGGGCGCCATCGCCGTCGCCTTCGTGGTCTGGGGCTTCGTCGGCCGGGACAGCCTCTCTGAGACGTCCAAGGGCGCCCTGAACTGGGTCATGGAATACACCGGCTGGCTCTTCATGGTCCTCGCCTCCCTGTTCGTCGTCTTCGTCCTATGGCTGGCGCTTGGCAAGTTCGGCAACATCCCGCTGGGGAAGGACGGCGAGAAGCCGGAATTCCGCACCGTCTCCTGGGTAGCGATGATGTTCGCCGCCGGCATGGGCATCGGCCTCATGTTCTACGGCGTGGCCGAACCGCTCTACCACTACATCTCGCCACCACCGGGCACCGTGGACGGCCGCACGCCTGCCGCCATCCAGACCGCCATGGCCACCTCGATCTTCCACTGGACCCTGCACCCTTGGGCCATGTACGCAGTGGTCGGCATCGCCATGGCCTATGGCACGTACCGCCTGGGCCGCAGGCAGCTGGTCTCGGCAGCGTTCACTTCGCTGTTCGGCATCAGGATGGTGGAAGGGCCGCTCGGGAAGTTCATCAACATCCTGGCCATCTTCGCCACCCTCTTCGGCACCGCCGCGTCCTTGGGCCTAGGCGCCCTGCAAATCGGCAGCGGCATGACCTCCAATGGCTGGTTCGGCGAAATCGGCACCCCGGTCCTCGTGGTGATTGTCGCCGTCCTGACTTTCTGCTTCGTCGCTTCGGCCGTCTCCGGCATCAGCCGCGGCATCCAGTGGCTTTCCAACATCAACATGGTCCTGGCTGTCGTCCTGGCCCTCATTGTCTTTGTCGCTGGACCTACCCTCTTCATCCTCAACCTGATCCCTTCAGCGGTCGGCGACTACGCCCGCGACCTCGCCGAGATGTCTTCCCGGACCGAAGCCGTCGGCGACGCAGCCCTGCGAAGCTGGATGACAAGCTGGACCATCTTCTACTGGGCCTGGTGGATCTCCTGGACGCCGTTCGTAGGCATGTTCATTGCCCGCATTAGCCGCGGCCGGACCATCCGGCAGTTCGTCACCGGCGTCCTTTTGGTCCCCAGCCTCGTCAGCGTGATCTGGTTCGGCATCTTCGGCGGAACCGCCTTCCACGTGCAGCAGGAAGCCGACAAGGCCAACACCCCCGGCCTGGTCACTATGGTCAACGGGACACCGTCCGTCTACTTCGATGGAGCACTCTTCGACCTGGTCAAGAACCTGAACATGCCTGCCTGGCTCATCACAGCCGTCATCGTGCTGGCCATGGTCCTGGTGGCGATCTTCTTTATCACTGGCGCCGACGCGGCCTCCATTGTCATGGGATCGCTTAGCTCCAACGGAGCCGAGAACCCCCGCCGCGGAGTGGTCGTCTTCTGGGGCAGCCTCACCGGCGCGGTGGCGGCGGTCATGTTGCTGGCCGGCGGCGATGAACCTTCGGAAGCCTTGGCCGGCCTCCAAAGAATCACCATCGTCGCAGCGCTACCGTTCATAGTGGTCATGCTGCTGCTCTGCTTCGCCATCGCCAAGGACCTGCGCCGCGATCCACTCTCCTTGCGTCGACGCCTTGCAACTTCCGTCGTGGAGCGGGCGATCCGCACCGGCGTGGAACAACACGGCGGCGTTCAATTCGACCTCGTGACCAAGCACGACTGCGCCGAAAAGTGCCCGGACTCCGACTGTTCCGGCGGGACCTCCACGGGGAGCATCCCGGTTGTCGGTAAAACGAACCCGGACACGGACCGTAGGTAACACCTCGCCCCGGTGGCACCCGCCTTCCTCGGCACATGCCACCGGGGCGCCCAAACTTTCCCAACGAATCAACAAAGGATTTACCTGCCATGTCCCAATCCCCAGAACGAGAAAGCATCCTCCGCGTCTCCACTGATGGCGGTGACGCACTGACCTTGACGCTCGATGCCTCCGCTCCTGTGACAGTCCGCCTGCTAGTCGATGGCGGCTGCAATTGCCAGCACGGGACCGCGAACCGTCCTGGCTCATACGTAGACAGCGACCTCGGGACGCTCTGACGCATCCGTCAGCACAACAAAAAGCAGGCACCGAATCCCGGCGCCTGAAGCCAGCTCTTGTTCGATCTACTCACCGTTGTACGGCAGGAGATACGAACAAGAGCGGGTTTGCCATGGCCCCGACGCAGGCTCCGACCTCCAAATGCTTTAGAAATAGGGCTTCGTGATCAGCTTCAGCGCGTGGCCTGAGGGGGCGCGGTCGAGCGACACGATGATGACCAATCTAGCCGCCGTTCGGCGCCGGTGACAGGATGGGCGGCATGGGAATCGAAGTTCGCCCCGCGACGGTGTTCGACGACGTGAAGACCATGGTGGGGCCCAAGCGGCCCGACGCCAATGTGTGCTGGTGCCTGAGCTACCGCATCCCGTCCAAGCAAAACCTCGCCTTGCACGGCACGGAACGCGGAGACTTGGTCAAGCGGTTGGTGGTGCAAGACCCGCCACCGGGGGTATTGGCGTACGACGGCGACGAAGTGGTTGGGTGGGCGGCCGTCCACCCGCGTGCGGACACAAGTTTCGCGACGAACCGCAAGATCCCCCACGTGGAAGACGCCGAAGTATGGTCCGTGTGGTGCATCCGGGTACGCCCCGGGTACCGCGGCAAGGGAATCTCCCACCATCTCCTGGAAGGAGCCGTGGAGATGGCACGGAAGTACGGCGCTCCGGCCATCGAGGGCTACCCCGTGGACAACAAAGGCAGCAAAGTGGACCTCACCATGGCCTACGTGGGCACCCGCAAACTCTTTGAGAGGGCAGGGTTCACCAAGGTCGCCGACACCACCTCGGTGATCAACGGCTTCCCGCGCGTGCTGATGCGCCTGGACCTGACCTGAGCTGCACAAACCCAACCGGGCACCGCCACCGTCAGGCCCTCTGCACCCTCGCCGTGATCTTGTGGGCTTCCTCCAGCAGCAGCTTTCCCAGGAATTCCTGGCGGTCGGCCCGGAACCTCGGCTCAATCCCGGTCAAAGACAACGCCCACGCAGGCCGCCCCTGCTGATCGAACACAGCTGCGCCCATCCCCCAGCTTCCTTCAAGGACCAGCCCCGGATTCACCGAATAGCCCGTCAGCCGGGTCTCCTCCAGATTGCGCCGGACCACGTCAGCACTATGCCCGGCAGCGAAATCGCCAGCGTGCGCCTTCCAGTCTGCCAGCAGTTCCTCCTGCTCCTCCGGGGGCAGGAACGCCATGATGGCCGTGCCCGCGGAGGCCACACCGAGCGGGAACCGCACGCCCTCGTGCAACACGAAGGACCGCACCGGGAACGAGCCCTCCTCGCGGAGCACGCACACGGTTTCGTTGCCGCGGCGGATGGAGAAGAAGGCACTCTCCCCGGTTTCCGAGGCCAGCCGGCGCAGGCTCGGCCGGGCAATGTCCTCCATGGGGAAACGCGCGGCCGCCACCGAGCCCAGCAGGAAGATCTCCGGGCCCAGCACCCACTTGCCCGTGGCTGCGTCGTGCTCCAACAGGCCTTCCGCGGCCAGCGACGTCAGCAGCCGGTGCACCGTGGGACGGGTCAGGCCCGACTCGCGCACCAGGCCCGCCAGAGACGTCCCTTCAGGCTTGCGTCCCACCAACCGCAGCAGCAGCGCCACGCGGCCCACCACTTGTGCTCCCTGCACCGGGTTCTGAACCGCGTTCTGCGTCGCCAAAACCGCCTCCTCGAATATTTCATCCACATTATGGACACCTTCCAGCGTAGCGTCCACACCGTGAGTAGCCAACGCTGTCAGCCGTTGACCACCCCAAGGGAAAACCCTAGGCTCCAATACCAGCAACGAAGTCCACAAAGTGGATACATGCGCGTACAAGGCTCAAAGAGGAGTTCCGAATGTCGAAGATGCAAACAGACCCAGCCACAGCGCTGCGGGACGTGATGGCGGACGGCATGACGCTCGCCGTCGGGGGCTTCGGCCTCAGCGGGATCCCCGCTGACTTGATCGACGCCGTCCGCGACTCCGGCGTCCGGGACCTCACCATCGTCTCGAACAACATGGGAGTCGACGGCAAGGGCCTGGGCGTGCTCATCGAAGCCGGCCAGGTGCGCAAGGTCATCGCGTCCTACGTCGGCGAGAACAAGCTCTTCGCCGAGCAGTACCTCTCCGGCCGGCTCGAAGTCGAGTTCACGCCGCAGGGCACCCTCGCCGAGCGCCTTCGCGCCGGCGGTGCCGGCATCCCCGCGTTCTACACGCGGACCGGCGTCGGGACCCTGGTCGCGGAAGGCAAGCCACTGGAAGTGTTCGACGGCGTGACGTACGTCCGCGAGCGCGCCATCCTGGCCGACGTCGCGCTCGTCCACGCGCACACCGCGGACACGGACGGCAACCTGATCTACCGCTACACCGCCCGCAACTTCAACCCAGTGGTGGCGACGGCGGGTGCGGTGACCATCGCCGAGGCCGAGGTCATTGTGCAGCCGGGCGAGCTGGATCCCAACCACATCGTCACCCCGGGCGTCTACGTCCAGCGGCTCGTCCAGGCGAGCCGCCGCGTCAAGGACATCGAGCAGCGCACCGTCCGGCCTCGCACTGAAGCACTCGCCGCCGTCGGCGCCTCATGAAACTAGGAGATTAACCATGGCATGGACCCGCGACGAAATGGCCGCCATCGCGGCTGAAGAGCTGAACGACGGCGACTACGTCAACCTCGGCATCGGCATCCCCACGCTGGTGGCCAACAACCTCCCGCGCGGCGTGCGCGTTGTGCTGCAGAGCGAGAACGGGCTGCTGGGCATGGGCCCGTTCCCCTACGAGGGCGAGGAAGACGCCGACCTCATCAACGCTGGCAAGCAGACCGTCACTATCACCCCCGGCGGCAGCATCTTCGACTCCGCCACCTCGTTCGGCATGATCCGCGGCGGCCACGTGAAGGTGGCCATCCTAGGCGCCATGCAGGTGTCCGGCAGCGGCGACCTCGCCAACTGGACCATCCCCGGCAAGATGGTCAAGGGCATGGGCGGCGCGATGGACCTGGTGGCCGGGACACCGCGCGTGGTGGTCCTGACCGAGCACGTGGCCAAGGACGGCGCAGCGAAGATCGTCCGCGAATGCACGCTCCCCCTGACCGGGCTGGGCTGCGTGAACCGGATCATCAGCGACCTCGCGGTCTTCGACATCGTGCCGGACGTGGAGGACGCCGACGACGGCGGGCGGCAACTGCTGCTGACCCGCCTCGCGCCGGGCGTCACCGTGGCGGAGATCCGCAGCAAGACCGAGGCGGAGTTTGCCGTCGCACTCGACGCTCACGAATCACACAGCCCGGAATCACACACTTTTGAAGGAGCAAACGCATGAGCCTGCAGGACAAATTCGGCAAAGACATCCTGCTCACGGGATGGGGCCACAGCAAGTTCGGCAAGCTGACGGACGAGACCCTGGAGTCCCTCATCGTGCAGGTGTCCGGCGAGGCCATCCGGAACTCCGGACTTGAGCCGAGGGACATCGACGAGATCTACCTCGGCCAGTTCAACTCGGGCATGCAGCCCCTGGGCTTCACGTCCTCGCTCGCCCTCCAGCTGTCCGGGGAGCTGGCCAACGTCCCCGCGACGCGGGCGGAGAATGCCTGCGCCTCAGGTTCCGCGGCGTTCCAGCAGGGCGTGAAGGCCGTGCTGGCCGGCACTGCCCGCAACGTGCTGGTGATCGGCGCCGAGAAGATGACCGACGCCGGGGCCGGCATGGTGGGGGCCGCCCTGCTTGGTGCCTCGTACGAGATGGCTGGGAAGGCTTCCAGCACCGGCTTCACCGGCCTGTTCGCCGAGGTGGCCAAGCACTACGAGAAGCGCTACGGTGCGGGTATCCTCGGCGCCAGCCTGGGCGACGTCCTCGGTTCCATTGCAGCCAAGAACCACCGCAACGGCATGGACAACCCCTATGCCCAGATGCACCGGGATTTCGGCGAGGAGTTCTGCCGGACCATCTCGGAAAAGAACCCCGTGGTCGCCGAGCCGCTGCGCCGCACGGACTGTTCGCCCGTGTCCGACGGTGCTGCCGCCGTCGTGATTTCAACGTCGGCCACCGGCGGCGCCACCGCGCCCGTGCGCCTGGCCGGTTTCGGGCACGCGAACGACTTCTTCCCCGCCGAGCGGCGCGACCCCACCGAGTTCGCCGCCACCCGGGCCTCCTGGGAGCGGGCACTGGGGATGGCCGGCGTCGGGATTGAGGACCTGAACTTCGCCGAGGTGCACGACTGCTTCACCATCGCCGAGTTGCTCATGTACGAGGCCATGGGCCTGACGCCGCGCGGCGAGGGCTCGCGCGCGGTCCAGGAAGGCTGGGTCTACAAGGACGGGAAGCTGCCCATCAACGTCTCGGGCGGGCTCAAGGCCAAGGGCCACCCCGTCGGCGCCACCGGCGTGTCGCAGCATGTCATCGCGGCCATGCAACTCACCGGCACCGCGGGAGCCATGCAGCTGCCCAACGCCCGGCGCGGCGCCGTCCAGAACATGGGCGGCGTGGGCATCGCCAACTACGTGAGCGTGCTGGAGGCCGTGTAGGGCTGACCTCAGGCAAGGTGCCTGCACCGCCGTCGTGGGCTGTTTTGAGGCTGGTTTCCGCCGGAACAGGCCACAACGCGGGCGTGTCCGCGCCAATGTGCCCCGCGACGGTCAGGACGCGCAGGCCAGAAGCTAGCGCGCCCGGATCAGCGCCGCAATCTCGGCAAACCCGAGCCGCTCCGCGTTCTGCAGGGCGGTGCGGCCCTGGGGATCGCGGATGTCGGGGTCGGCACCGACATCCAGGAGCTGCCGGACCACGTCCTGCTGCCTGGGCCCGCCGTTGTTGAGCAGGATGGCCTCCTGCATGGCGGTCCAGCCGAGGTTGTTGACGTGGTCCACCGGCACACCGGCCGCGATCAGGATCCGCACGGTGTCCACGTACCCGTGTTCGCTCGCGGGAATGAGCGCGGTACCGCCGTAGCGGTTGATGCTGCGGACATCCGCCCCCGCGGCCAGCGTCAACTCCAGGACCTCGTTGAAGCCTTCGGCGCCGGCATACAGGAACGCGGAGTCCTGGATGGCGTCCTTCGCGTTGACGTTGCCGCCGGCCTCGATCAGCTCCTTGACCCGGGCCGGATCGTTGGCTTTCGCGGCCAGAATGAGCTGCCGGTCTGTTTCCATCTGGGCTTCCTTGCTGAGGCTCGGTTTTACGGTCACGGGTGCAGACGCCGACGGCGGCGCGGAGGCCGTGGCGGACGGCACCGGCCCCGAGGTGGCCGGCGTCGAGGTGCTCGCCTGGGGTGAAGGCTGAGCCGGCCCGGGCACGCAGCCGGTCAGCAGCCCGGCGGCTGCCGCCCCGGCCACAATGGCCAAAGTGCGGCGCAGGGCTGCTTTCCTGAACGTGCGCATGGACTCGAGGCTACTTGGCCGCGCCGGCGATTGCTTCGGCACCGGCCGTGGCGCAGGCCTCGTCCAGCATGCCGTCCGGGGCACCGCCCACGCCGATGCCTGCCACGGACACACCGTTGACCTTCAGCGGCACGCCGCCGGGCAGGAAGAGGGTGCCCGGGAGGTCGGCGATGGAGGGCTTGCCGTTGCCGCTGATGCGGCCCGCGAGCTCGCTGGTGGGGGCGCCGAACGCGGCTGCCGTGTAGGCCTTCTGCTTGGCGGCCTCGATGGTGTGCTCGGCGGCGTTGTCGCCGCGCAGGAGGGCCTGGACGGTGCCGAAGCGGTCCACCAGTGCCACGGTCACGAACGGCAGCTTGTCTGCCTGGCACTTGGCCAGGGCGGCCTTGACGGCATCCGCGGAAGCACCAACGCTGATGCGGTTCTGGGAAACGACGGTCTCCGGATTTGCCGCAACGTCGACGGCGGGAACCGCTGCAGGCGCCGACTGCTGCGGGACGGTTACCGCATTGGCGACGGCGGTGATGCCACCAGTGAGCACAAGGGCGCCTACAGCGGCGGAGGCAAACATCTTGCTGGACTTCTTCACGGTTTCTCCTCTGATGGGTACTTCATTGAACGTACTCATCCATGCTCCACCAGCCTGATCGTGCCGCACATCGGGCATCGAGCCACACCGACGTCCTCCCATCCGATGGCTCCGTCAGCCAAAAGTATGAGACACCGGCGTGGTCGATGATGCTTAGCTGTTGGCTCCGGCGATCGCTTCGGCACCTGCCGTGGCGCAGGCCTCGTCCACCTTGCCGTCCGGGGCACCGCCGACGCCGATCCCCGCAATGGACACGCCGTCGACCTTGAGGGGAACCCCGCCGGCCAGGAAGATAGTGCCGGGGAGGTCAGCGATGCTGGGGCCCTGGCCGGTGATCCGGCCAGCAAGCTCGCTGGTGGGCGCACCGAAGGCGGCAGCCGTGTACGCCTTCCGCTTGGCGGTCTCGATGGTGTGCTCGGCGGCATTGTCGCCGCGCAGGATTGCCTGAACCGTGCCGAACCGGTCGACCAATGCCACCGTGACGAACGGAACCTTGTCCTCCACGCACTTGGCGATGGCTGCCTGGACGGCCTTCGCCGAGGCGCTGACGCTGATGCGGTTCTGCGACACAACGGTTTCGGGGGTCTTGGTGATGTCCACGGCCGGAGCGGCAGCCGCCGGGGACGTGTTCTGGGTGGCGTTTGGCGTGTTGGTGCATGCGGCGAGGCCGCCGGTGAGCACCAAGGCGCTGGCGACGGCAATGAACTTGCTGGTCTTGTTCACGGGTTTCTCCTCATTCGGATACTGCACCTGTGGTTCTGCAGTGGTGGTACTCCTAAATAGTGCTACTGCCCTCCCCTCCCGTACATAGGCCAAGCGCTCGCATGTGGGTTCCGCTTTCCGCGGGCTCAGGGGCAATTACCATGGTCTATACCGCCACACCAGCCCGGACAGGACCCTCATGCCAGCCCCGTTCCCCAATCCGCGCCCCGAGCTCGGCCGGATCGACGCCGTCGTGCACGTGAGCTTTGCGGTGCTCATGGTGGCTTCGGGCGTCCGCTACGTCATGCGGCACTCCCCCGCGGACAACCTCTGGACCGTGGCCCTGGCCGCGGCCGTCTGTGCCCTCTATGCCATCACAGCCGTGCTGGCGCAGCGCCGCCAGCCGTGGATGCCGTGGATGTTCGCGCTCGTGGCCGCGTGGGCCGCCCTGGTCATTGCCGCGCCGAGTTTCGCTTGGTGTTCCTTCGCGCTCTTCTTCCTCTCCCGCACGGCATTCCGCGGCTGGGTGGCCTACCTGACAGGGGGCGCGACGGCGGCGGCCACCGCCGTCGGGCTCTTCCGCCTGAGTGGCGGCAGCGACGTCGCGATGCTGCTCGGCCCGCTGGCCGCGGGCATCCTGCTGACCCTGATCTACGACAAGATCGAGCGCGATGCCGCCCTGCAGCGCCGGCTGGTGGACGAGGTCACGGAGGCCCAGGACCGGCTCGCGGCGAGCGAACGGGCCGCCGGGGTGGCCGCCGAACGCGAGCGCGTGTCCCGCGAAATCCACGACACCGTGACCCAGGGCCTGGCCAGCAGCCTGCTCCTGCTCGAGGCCGCTCAGCGCTCCTGGCCGGATGCCGGAGCGAAGGACGAGGTCCAGAAGGCCGGCAGCCTGCTGCGCCGGAACCTCGCCGACACCCGCAGCCTGGTCCACGAGCTCTCCGCCCCGGGCCTGGAAACGGGCCCCCTCCCCGAGGCCCTGGAACAGGCCGCCCGCCAATACCTTGACGGCATCCGGCTGCAAGTCACTGGCGATCCCCGCCCCGTCCCCGGCGAGGTGCGGCATGCCCTGCTGCGCGTGACCCAGAGCGCGGCGGCGAACATCAGGCTCCATGCCGGGGCGCAGAACGCAAGCCTCACCCTCGGCTACCTGCCGGACGCCGTGACCCTGGACGTGTTCGACGACGGCCGCGGCTTTGATCCCGCAGCGGTGCCGGCCCCCTCGGAACAGGGCGGATACGGGCTGCGGGCGATGCGGCAGCGCGTCGAGCAGCTGGGCGGGGTGTTTTCGGTGGAAAGTTCCCCCGGCGAGGGCACCATCATCGCCGCGCAGCTGCCGCTGCCACCGGCCGACCTTCCGGAAGCCACGTCCCAGGAGACCCCATGACCCCCATCTCCGTCCTCCTCGTCGACGACCACACCGTGGTCCGCAGCGGACTCAAGGCGCTACTGGGCACCCAGCCGGACATCGCCGTCGTCGGCGAAGCTGCTTCCGGCGAGGCCGCGCTGGAGGCGGCGGAAGAGCACTCGCCCGACGTGGTGCTGATGGACCTCGCCATGGGGCCCGGCATGGACGGGATCGAGGCCATCAAACGGCTGCGGCAGCGCAACGGCAGGCAGGCGGTGATCGTCTTCACCACCTACGATTCCGACGCCGACATCGTGCGCGCCGTCGACGCCGGGGCCATGGGCTACCTGCTCAAGGACGCCGCCCCGGAGGAGATCTTCGCGGCCGTCCGGGGCGCCGTCCAGGGCAAGAGCGTCATGAGCGCCCCCGTGGCCAGCCGGCTGTTCCAGCAGCTGCGCAATCCGGACGAGGTCCTCACCCCGCGCGAGGCCGAACTCCTCAGCCTGCTCACGCAGGGCCTGAGCAACCGCGAACTCGGCAAGCAGCTCTTCATCTCCGAGGCGACGGTCAAGACGCACCTGGCGCACATCTACGCCAAGCTCGGCGTCGAAACCCGCGCCGCGGCGATTGCCACCGCCATCCGCCGCGAGGGCATGCGCTAGCAAGGAAATTCCCTGTTGCACCGGACCGCTTTCCCTTAAGATGGAAGCATGTCCGGCACCTCAGGACGCAAGCCTTTTAAGCATTCCGGAACGGCGCTGCTGTTCCGGGGAGTCCTCGCCATTGCCTTGGGCCTGCTGGTTGCTTCCTTGCCGGTGGCCACGGTCTTTGGCTTGGTGTACGTGTTCGGCATCTACGCCATCACCGATGGGCTCACCGACATGGCGCATTACTTCTACGATCCTTCGCGCCACTCCCGCTGGAGCATGGCCGGGGGCTCGGTCTCCGTCGCGGCCGGCCTCGTGGCCGTTTCGTGGCCTGGCATCACCGCCGTGGCACTGACCTTCCTCGTAGGAAGCTGGGCCCTGGTCCTGGGAGTCTCGCAGATCATGCTGGCCGTGGAGGCCAGAGGCGAAGCCGAAGCCTGGGGGACCCTGTTGCTGACGGGGCTGGTCACGGCACTGTTTGGCGTTGTGTTGGTGTTCAACCCCGGCGCCGGAATCGTCAGCCTGGCCTGGCTGCTGGCGACGTTCGCCGCCGTCGCGGGTTTGCTGTTGATCGTCTCCGGCGTGAAGCTCCGCAGGCACGCCACCTCTTCCGTATTGCCGGCCCATTAGCTGCTCCCGCTGGCCGCAGCTGCAGTCGGGCCTCCGCCGTCGTGGGCGCCCCGCCGTCGTGGGTTCCTTTGGTGGCCGCAGGAGCCACAAACCGCTTCCCCGACGGCGTGTCCGCGCCAAAGTGCCCCGATTCGGCGGAGCAAGGCAGCATCTCCCGGCCGCCAAGTTGCTAAGAGTTGGGTAAGTTAGTCATGTGAAGATTGCTACCTGGAATGTGAATTCGCTCCGTGCCCGCGCCGACCGTGTCGAGGCCTGGCTGCAGCGCAGTGACTGCGATGTCCTGGCCATCCAGGAGACCAAGTGCAAGGACGACAACTTCCCCTGGGAACTCTTTGAACGCATGGGCTACGAGGTGGCCCACTTCGGCCTGAGCCAGTGGAACGGTGTGGCGATCGCCTCCCGCGTAGGGCTCGACGACGTCGAACGCACCTTCCTGGACCAGCCCGCCTTCGGGAAGGCCGGCAAGGACCCCGTCCAGGAGGCCCGCGCCATCGCCGCCACGTGCGGCGGCGTGCGCATCTGGAGCCTGTACGTGCCCAACGGCCGCTCCCTGGATGACGAGCACATGCCCTACAAGCTGAAGTGGCTGGATGTCCTCAAGGGCCACGCCGCCGGCTGGGTTGCCGAGAATCCCGAGGCCCAGATCGCGCTCATGGGCGACTGGAACATCGCCCCTCTTGACGAGGACGTCTGGGACATCGACTACTTCCAGGCCAACGCCCTCACCCACGTCAGCGAACCCGAGCGCACCGCGTTCCGTGCCTTTGAAACGGCCGGTTTCGCCGACGTCGTGCGCCCCCACACCCCGGGTCCGGGCGTGTACACCTACTGGGACTACACCCAGCTGCGCTTCCCCAAGAAGGAAGGCATGCGGATCGACTTCGTCATGGCTTCCCCCGCCCTGGCCGCCCGCGTCGCCGGCGCCTCGATCGACCGCGAGGAACGCAAGGGCAAGGGCGCCTCGGACCATGCCCCCGTGATTGTGGAACTGACGGATTGATCGGAAGGGCGGGCCTGCGATGACTGGAAACCTGTACAGGGGTCAGGCCGGGCTGCCCTTCTCCTCCTCGCTGCGCGTGTACGAACCGATCGAGGCCTTCCCCGAAGAACAGCAGCGCCAGCTGCTGGCCGACGGCCGCCGCACCGGTTCCCGGGCCGACGTCGAGAATGCGGAGCTCCAGGCCTCGCTCGGCCGGATCACCCGCCCGGGCGGGGACCCGTTCCCCACCGGCCGCACGGACCTAGTCCGCATGACCAAGATTCCGCAGGGTCGCCACGCCAAGCACGAGGCAGACGACCCCGACGCCGGACGGCTGCTTTACTGCCCCAGCCAGCTCGTGATCCGGGCCGGCTTGGCGGCCAACGCGCTGATGGAAGGTGTCCACAGCCCGCTGGCCGAACTGCTGATCCCCATGTCCCAGCGCGACAAGCACCAGGCGCGGATCGACCGGATCAACGCCGGCGACGACGCCAAGCGCGTCCACACCCGGGCCTCCACCTGGGGCATCCCGTTCAGCTGGTTCTCGCTGTTCCAGGAATCGGACCGCAAAGACGTGGTGGAGTCGGGCGGGCGGATCAGCACGGTGCGGGTGTGGTGCCCGCTGACCGATGCCCTGGACCGCGCACGCTACGCGGTGGCCCACCTGGCGCTGGCGGCCCCGGACCTGGACATGCTCGATGACCTCACCCAGCTCACCGAATGGCTGGAGCTCTTCCATGTGCAGTCCATGGTGGAACTGGACTACGGCGCGGTGGCGGACAAGGTCTACCCTGACGAGTCCCCCATGGATGTGCGGCTGGGCATCGAATGCCTGGCCGAGGGCGACATGACCGGCGCCGCAGCGGCCTACCGCCGCCTGGCCTCCCGCTGGATCCCGATCCGGCAGCTGGCCCGGGCCTCCTAGCCGTGTTGGCGGCTCAGGCGTGTGGCGGGGCGGTCGTCTCCCTGACGATCAGCTCGTGCGGGGCGACCACCGAGCGTACGGCGCCGGCCACGCCGTCGAGCTCGTCCAGGAGCATCCTGGTTCCGAGTTCCGCCTGGTCATCCGGGCGCTGGCCCACGGTGGTGAGGCCGAGCGCCTCGGAGAAATCGTGGTCGTCGATGCCGATGACGGACAGGTCCTGGGGTATGCGCACGCCGTGGCGGCCTGCCTCGAAGATCACTCCCATGGCCATCTCGTCCGAGGAGCAGAAGATCGCTGTCGGCTTAGGGCCTGGCTGGGACCACAGACGGGTGAACGCCTCCTGGCCGCTGGTAACCGTGAAGTCGCCCCATTCGTCCCATTCGGGACGGACATCCAGTCCGGCGTCGGCCATGACGTCCTGGAACGCCCGGATCCGGACGCGGGGGACGTCGAAGTTCAGGTCGGTTTCGTCGTCGCCGTGCAGCAGCGCAATGTCGCGGTGCCCAAGTTCCAGCAGGTGCCGGACGGCGGTTGAGGCGGCCTCGTAGTCGTTGATGCCGATATACGGGCAGTCCTCCACGTGCCCGCCGACCACCACCAGGGGGATGTCGATCTTATGCAGATGCTCCAGTTCCTCCGCGCTCAAGGCCATGCACAGGACCAGCAGTGCGTCGATCTGCTTGTAGACCATGGTGGAGCTGAACAGTCGCTCCCGGTTGCTCCCGTGGCCGCCGAGGTTGAACAGGGACAGGTTGTACTTGCGCGAGTGCAGTTCCCGGTCGGCCCCTTCAATGGCCTTGGAGAAGAACCAGCGGTTCACAAAGGGCGCCAGCACCCCCACGGTCCGGGTGCGGCCGGTGGCCAGGCCGGACGCGGAGGAAGAGGCCACGTAGCCAAGGGCGCCGGCGACCTCCAGGATCTTCTCCCGCGTGGCCGGCGACACCCGGGGAAGGCCCCGGACTGCCCGCGACACAGTGGCCGTGGACACGCCGGCAGCCGCGGCCACGTCCTCAATACTGACGCCCGTGTGGCCGCCCCGCTGGGACCTACCCGTAGTTCGTGACACAGTGACCTCTCGTCGGCTGCATGCAGATGCGCCGCCTTGCTTCCCCAGCGGCGACAAGCCAGTTTATTCCGCGGTTGCCGGCTGCGCAGTGTCCACGCAGCCGGCGGCCGAGCCCGGTCACCCCTTGAGGCCACCGGAAAGCAGGCCACGGACGAAGTAGCGCTGCAGCCCGAAGAACACCAGCAGCGGGATGATGATCGAGACGAACGCCGCGGCAGGGTTCAGGTAGTCCCTGCTGCCGCGTGTTCCCGAGATCTCCGCCAGGCGCTGGGTGATCGGGGCGACGTCGGCCGTGCCGCCGGAGAAGACCAGGGCAACCAGCAGGTCGTTCCAGACCCACAGGAACTGGAAGATCGCCAGCGATGCCAGTGCAGGCACGGACAACGGCAGGATGATGCGCCAGAAAATCGTGCTGTGCCCGGCACCGTCAACCCTGGCTGCCTCGATCACTTCTCCGGGGATTTCAGAAATGAAGTTGTGCAGCAGGAAGATGCCGAGCGGCAGGCCGAACATCGTGTGGGCGATCCACAGCTGGGCATAGGATCCCGGCGGCAGGTGCAGCACCTGGGTGAACAGCTGGAGCAGCGGGATCAGCGACATCTGGAGTGGGATGATCTGCAGGGCGAAGACGAAAATGAACAGCCCGTCGCGGCCCTTGAACGTGCCCCAGGCAAAGATGTACGCGGCCATCGAGGCCAGCACCAATACAAACAGGGTGACCGGAATGACGATGGCGATCGAGTTGATGAAGTATTGGGACAGATTCGGGGACTGGGACCCGGCGCTGACGGTCACATCCACATAGTTTTTGAAGGTGAGGTCCCAGTCGGTGAACGCGTTCCACCAGCCGTCCGAACGTGGACCGATCTGTTTGGGTGCGGGCCGGAACGAGGACACGAAGAGTCCGAACGTGGGGACGGACCAGACGACGGCGATCAGGATGGCGGCCGACGTCGCCCACTTTGACGTGAGCTTGGTCTTGACCCGCCGCATGATCGGCTGGGCGTCCTCCACGGGATCGGACGTCCGAGCGCGGCGGGCGGTGCCGACGGTCTTGGCAGCCTCTTTCGGTGCTGGCGTGGCGGTCATCGGATCTCCCTTTGCTTGCGAAGGACTCGTGCGTTGTACAGCACGATGGGCAGGACCAGCAGGAAGAGGATAAGGGCCAGGGCGGCGCCACGGCCCGGCTCGCCTGCACGGAAGGCCTGGGTGTACATCTCGTTGGCCACGACGGACGTCTCAAAGTTGCCGGCCGTCATCGTGCGGACAATGTCGAAGACCTTCAGGGTGGCAATGGTGATGGTGGTCAACACCACCACCAGTGATCCCCGAATCCCAGGGACTGTGACGTTTCGGAATTGCTGCCAGGGATTGGCCCCGTCCAAGCGCGCCGCCTCAACGAGCTCAACAGGGACCCCCTTGATGGCCGCAGACAGGATGACCATGGCGAAACCGGTCTGGATCCAGACCATGACGATGATCAGGAAGATGGTGTTCTCCGGCGCGTCAAGCAGGAATTGCTTGGGTTCCATGCCCAGGGCCACCCGCAGGAAGTTGAGCACACCCGTCTGTTCGATGCCGGGGCCCCGGTAGTCGTACACCAGCTTCCAGATGATGCCGGCACCCACGAAGGAGATGGCCATGGGCATGAAGACCAAGGCCTTAAGAACCCTCTCGCCACGGGCCTTGTCAATGAACACTGCGTAGGCCAAGCCGAAGACCGTCGAGAGAAGTGGGACCAACACGGTCCAGATGACGGTGTTCCGCAGCGTGACCAGGGCCTCCGGCTGCGTGAACATCCAGACGAAGTTCTCCACCCCGTTTGGCTGGCCCTTGGCATCCGTGAACGCAAGCGCGGACGTGCTGACTGCGGGGTAGACGAGCCCGACCAGCATCAGGATGGCCGCGGGTGCCAGGAAGCCGGCAACGGTGACTTTGTCTCTGATCGACTTCGGCGCCCTGTCCACGAGCAGCATGATGATGCCGATAATGGCAACGAACGCCGCGATGGCGATCACTACTTGAAGGAGTTTCCCTCCGATAAATTCCATAGCCCAATCTCCAGGGGTGCGTGGGTCGGTAGTTCAAGGAAAGGCGCTGCTTCCCGGGGCAATGAGTGCAGCCCGGGAAGCAGCGCCTTAGGCGTCAGCCCTTGGGCCAGCTGGATTCAATGCTGTCGGCAACCTGCTGAGCGGGCGTGCCGTTGACCCAGGAGACGATGCCTTTCCAGAAGGAGTTGGAACCCACGGCACCGGGCATCAGGTCCGAACCGTCAAAGCGGAAGACGGTCTTGGGATCCTGCAGGAGCTGGATGGAGAGTTTGTCCAGTTCAGATCCGGCGTTGTTGGCGTCCAGACCCTTGTTGGCGCTGATCGCACCGCCGAGCTTGACCCGGTTGTTCGCGAAGTCCGCGCTGGCCATGAAGGCCAGGTAGGCCTGGACCTCGGGGGTGTCCTTGTAGGCGCCGATCATCTCGCCGCCGCCGGTGATGGCAACGCCCTTGCTCGCGTCGACCGGAGGAGCCATGAAGGCCCAGACGTCTCCGTCAGGGGCCACATTAGTGCCTGCCGGCCAGTTGGCGGCCTGGAAGGTGGCCTGGTGGTGCATGGTGCACTGTCCGTCCAGGACGGGCTGGCCCGCCTGCGCGAAGCCGGTGCTCAGGATGGAGCGGACATCACCGAAACCGCCGTTGACGTAATTGCTGTCCAAGAGAACCTTGCCCGTGGTGTTGAACGCGTTGACGATCTTGGGGTCATTGAACGGGATCCCGTGGGTGACCCACTGGTCGTAGACCTCCGGTCCTTCAGCACGGAGGACAACGTCTTCGATCCAGTCAGTGCCCGGCCAACCGGTGGCCTCGCCGGACTCAAAGCCTGCGCACCAAGGCTTCATGGCCTTGTCGTCGGCGATCTTCTGGGTGAGCGTCATCATCTCGTCCCAGGTCTTGGGAACTTCCCAGCCCTTGTCCTTGAAGGTCTTGGGCACGTACCAGATGTATCCCTTGACGTTGGCGAGCATGGGGGACGCGTAGAACGTGCCGTCCACGGTCCCGTACTTCTTCCAGTCAGCGGACCAGTTCTTGTCCACTAGATCGGAGACGGTCTTCGGTGCGGGCTTCAGGTTGCCGGCCCTGGCCTGGTCCGCCAGGAGCCCGGGCTGCGGGAAGATGGCGACGTCCGGGGCGTTGCCGGCCTTGGCCCGCACGCCGATCTGCGTCTCGAATTCCTTGCTGCCCTCGTACTTGATGGTGATGCCGGTGCACTTCTCGAACTGCGCCCAGGATTCTTCGAGGTTGGTGGCCTCCGTGTCAACGATGGTGGAGTAGACCGACACCGTCTTGCCGTCGTGCTTGCCGTAGCTGCCGTACGCAGAGCAATCGTCAGACGTGGTGGTACCACCACCGGTGGGACCGCAGGCCGTCAGCGTGAGGGCCAAAGCCCCGACGACAGCGGCCGGCAGAAGGTACTTGCGATTTTTCATAGCTGGGGGACTCCTCGGTGAGTGGACCAGGACTTTCCGCGGTGCGGTTGATGTGGTGAGCCTCACACTAGTAAAGTTTCGGGCAGGAATGCAAGCGTTTACACAAACCAAAGAACACGGTTTCGTAACAGCCCCGTCACGGTGCGAAAACGAGCTTGCGGCCGGCATCGAGCCGCGCCTGGACCGTCCACGGCGCAGTCGCGCCCGTTGCCGGCCGGCACTATTAGGCTGGTGGCAAAGCCGTTGCCGCTGAAAGGAATCCCATGCCTGAAGCCACGAAATCCCCGCTCCCCTGGTGGCACGACGCCGTCATCTACCAGGTGTATCCCCGCTCGTTCGCCGACGGAAACGGCGACGGCATGGGCGATCTGCCCGGAATCACCTCACGCCTGGGGCACCTGAAGGAGCTGGGGGTCGACGCCGTCTGGCTCTCCCCGTTCTACAGCTCGCCGCAGGCGGACGCCGGTTACGACGTCTCCGATTACCGGCAGGTGGATGAACTGTTCGGCACCCTGGCGGACTTCGATGCGCTCCGGGACCGGGCGCACGGGCTCGGCCTGAAAGTGATCGTCGACCTGGTTCCCAACCACACTTCGGACCAGCATGTGTGGTTCCAGGAGGCTCTGGCCGCAGCCCCGGGATCCGAGGCAAGGGAACGCTACATGTTCCGCCCGGGCAAGGACGCCGTCCCCGGATCCGGCGACGGAACCGTGCCGCCGAACGACTGGAACTCGCTCTTCGGGGGTCCCGCCTGGACCCGCATCACCGAGGCCGACGGCACCCCTGGCGAGTGGTACCTGCACCTCTTCGCCGCTGCCCAGCCGGATCTCAACTGGGAGAACCCGGTGGTCCGCGCCGAGTTCGAGGACGTCCTCCGTTTCTGGCTGGACCGGGGCGTGGACGGGTTCCGGGTGGACGTGGCCCACGGGATGGTGAAGGCGGAGGGACTCCCGGACTGGTCCGCCCACGTGGCCATGGTGGAGGGCACCAAGAAACGCGCCAAGGAGAAGGTCCCGCCCCCTCCCCCGTACTTCGACCAGGACGGCGTGCACGAAATCTACCGCAGCTGGAACAGGCTGCTGGCCGGGTACGACGGCGACCGCGTCCTGGTGGCCGAGGCCTGGGTTGAACCGGCGTCCCGCCTGGCACGGTACATCCGCCAGGATGAAATGCAGCAGGCCTTCAACTTCGGGTACATGTGCTCCGGCTGGGACGCGGAAAAGCTGGGCGGCAGCATCAAGAGCTCGCTCCAGGCTGTGGCCGAGGTGGACCGTCCGTGTACCTGGGTGCTGTCCAACCACGACTCCGTCCGGCACCCGTCCCGCTTCGGGCTCAGCGATCCCACCACGTACCCGCACGGCATCTCCAGCAAGGACGAGCAGCCCAACGAGGCCCTTGGCCTGGCCCGCGCCCGTGCGGCCACCATGATCACCATGGCCTTGCCGGGTTCCGCCTACATCTACCAGGGCGAGGAACTGGGCCTGCCCGAGCACACCACGCTGGCCGCCCGCTTCCGGCAGGATCCCTCGTTCATCCGCACCAAGGGCCAGGAGACCGGCCGCGACGGTTGCCGCATTCCCCTTCCGTGGGCCAAGGACGAGCCGAACTTCGGCTTCAGCGCTGTTCCCGACGACGGCGAACCCGCCGCGCCGTGGCTGCCGCAGCCCAGCAAGTACGGGCGCTACGCCGCGGACCAGCAGTCCGGCGTCGAGCATTCAACGCTGGAACTCTACCGGGCGCTCCTCGCCGAGCGCCGTGCGCGGTCCCTGGGGACCGGGACGCTGCGGTGGCCGCGGATCCACAAGCCGAAGGCTGGCATCCTCGCCTTCGAGAACAGCGGCGTGCTGGTCATCGCCAACATGTCCGAGGCCCCAGTGGAACTGCCCAGGGGCTACCGGGTGCTCCTGCGCAGCCAGGCCGCGGCAGTCAGCCACGGCCGCGTCAAGCCCAACCGGGCCGTGTGGCTGGTGGCGGGGCAGGGAGGCGCTTAACGCGGGATGGCAGGTTCCGTGCCGCGCCTGGGCGCAGCAGCCGAGACCTGCCATCCCGTTGAAGACTGGGTATTACTTCTCGCCCTTGAAGAAACCGGCGATCTTGGAGCCGAGGCCCTTGACGTTTTCTGCGACGTCTCCGGCCAGTTCCTTGGCGTTCTCCGCGACGTCACCGGAGAAGAACTCCTTGACGTTTTCGGCGGCGTCGCCAGCGAACTCCTTGGCGTTCTCCACGGCGTCGCCCGCGAACTCCTTCACGTTGTCGACGGCGGCGCCAGCGACCTCCTTGGCGTTCTCCACGGCGTCGCCAGCGGACTCCTTCACGTTTTCGACGGCGTCGCCAGCGACCTCCTTGGCGTTCTCCCCGGCGTCGCCAGCGAACTCCTTCACGTTTTCGACGGCGGCGCCAGCGAACTCCTTGGCGTTCTCCACGGCGTCGCCAGCGAACTCCTTGGCGTTCTCCACGGCGTCGCCAGCGAACTCCTTCACGTTTTCGACGGCGTCGCCAGCGAACTCCTTCACGCTATCGACGGCGTCGCCAGCGAACTCCGTGGCGTTCTCCACGGCGTCGCCAGCGACCTCCTTCGCGTTGTCGACGGCGTCGCCAGCGAACTCCTTCACGCTATCGACGGCGTCGCCAGCGAACTCCGTGGCGTTCTCCACGGCGTCGCCAGCGACCTCCTTCGCGTTGTCGACGGCGTCGCCAGCGAACTCCTTCACGATTTCGACGGCGTCGCCAGCGAACTCCTTCACGTTTTCGACGGCGTCGCCAGCGAACTCCTTCACGTTCTCGACTGCGTCGGCCGCGGCGTCCTTGGCGTTCTCCACAGCGCCTTCGGCGCCCTCCGCAGCTTGGCTTGCGTTTGCTTCTTCGCTCATGGTGCTCTCCTTTGTATCCGTCTGGCGGTCAGAGCCCCGGCGGCTGTGCCTGCCGACGACCGGTGTGTGCAAGGGGAGTCAATCCCCCTGTGCCTTCAAACTATGGCCATGCGTTCGTGAGCGCAACGGCGAAACGCGGTGCCGGAACAATTGGACACATTGCTGGCCGGAGCCGTGGGGAGCTCAGCGGACGCGCTCTGCCCGGGCAAATTTCGCCCTGGCCCCGGCAACGATGTGCACCAGGACCGGGGTCCTCCTGCCGACGACGGTGTCCAGCGCCTCCACCAGCCGCGACACGTCCTCGGCCAGCGCATGCGGGGCGACGCCCTGCCGTGGCTGGATCCTTACACGCAGGCCCGGCCGGCCGCCCACTTCATAGGTGGAGACGGTTGCCGAGGCGAGGTCGGGACGCTCCGCGAGGGCGGCCTTGAGCGCCTGTTCGGCAACTCCGCCGCCGATCCGGACGTCGCCGTCGACATCGCCGTTGTCCTCGCCCGACACCAACAGGTTTGCCCGGCCTTTGCCTTGCTGCGACACCCAGGCCACCATCGCGATGATGAGGGCCACGAGGACGGCCGCGGCCGCAAGCCACAGCCAGCTTTCCTCGCGCCCCGGGAACCGGGTCTGCTTGAACGTTTCCTCGGCCCGGGCCCAGACACCGGCCGACCAGCCATGCCACCAGTCGGCCACGGCGGGAACGGTGGCCAGCAGCACCAGCAACAGGCCGATGGCCAGGACCTTGACGCCCAGAATGAACAGCAGGATGCGGTTGATGATGCGCGGGGTCCCGTTCATGCGCCGATCACCCCCGAGGTGGCCAGATTGACGCGGACCTCCGGCATGGGCCAGGGCGACATCTGTGCCAACTCCTCCCGGACCGCGGCACTGATGGCGTCCCCGCTCACGCGGACACCCGAGGTGGGACGGACGTTCACCACCACCAACCGCTTCGAAACCACCACCATGACCTGCTCCTGCGAGACGCCCGCGGCCGTCCGCGCCCGGCGGGCCAATGCCGAGGCAATGACCTCGTCATCCACCACGACGGCGACGCGGGGGTCCTGTAGAAGGTGCCGGGCGCGCCGCCCCGGGAAGACCGCGTTAAGGAGGAAGAAGAGACCCACCATGGCAATGACGCCGCCGCTGGCACCCAGCAGCAGCGGCGGGATGCCCTGGGGCAGCGCGATGATGCGCTGTGCAGCGGTGCCGGGATCGATGAGCCACGGAGGTTGGCCCACCACCCGGACTGCCGATTCCAGGAGCGCGTAAACGCAGAGGACGATGACGAGCCCGGCTGCGAGTCCGGCCGCCCCGGCGCGGGAGGAATAGCTCTCCCGATGCAGGATGCGGCGCATGTGGGGGCTGCCGGGGGCGTCGGGTTCAGTGTTCGCGGTGTCCCGATCGATCTGGCTCACTGGACGCGGCCCCCCTCCGTGATGTGTGCCCCGCTGATTCTGATGTCCACGCGGCTCAGCTGCGAGCCACTGAGGCGCGTGACGCGTTCCAAAACAAGGCCCTTGGCCGCCACAGCGCGGTCCCAGATGCTGCCGCCGAAGCCCGCGACGCGGCGCGCATCGCGAAGGACCTCGTTGAGGGACGGGACGCTGATGGGCCCCACGATGGACAGCGCCAGCAGGCCGTCGTCGTCGGACCAGTCCGCCCGGATATCGCTCGCCGCGACGCCGAGGGCCTCGGCTGCGGCTGCTTGCGCGAGTGTGGTCAGGGCCTGGGTGCTGATCCGGTTGTGGCCGGCCAGGCTGGTGGCAGTATCAACAGCCTCGGCCGTGGTCATGACGAGGAGCGCCGGCCCGTGATGGCGTCCAAGACACTGCGGAGATCAAGCTTCCCCTCGGCAGCACGGCCCAGGAGGGCGCCGATGCCCATGAAAAGGAGCGCTATCAGGAAGCCCCAGAGTCCGAACTGGAACGCCATGAACGCCAGGAAGGCGCCGATCCCGATTCCCACAACGGTCATGCTCACTGGTGTGGCTCCCTTTCCGATAGTCCAGCCTTGGCCCCTGCCGCTTTGGCCGGCGGGGCCACGTAAACGTCATTGATTTCGATGTTGACCTCGATGACCTCCAGGCCCACGAGCTCTTCAACTGCCCGGTACACGGCCGCACGGACCTGGTTGGCGACATCGTGCAGGGGATAGCCGTAATGGGCCACGAGGTTGATGTCCACGGCCACCTGAGTCTCGCCGACCTCGGCCCGGACCCCGGTCGCATGGTCCGAGCTCCCGACGGCGTCGCGGATCGCGCCGAGCGCACGGGAGGGAACCGAACCCAGTGAATACACGCCTGGAACGGAGCGGGCCGCGATCCCGGCGACCTTGGCCACGGCCGAGTCCGAAATGACGGTGCGTCCTAGGCCTTGCTCTGCCCCGTTGTTGCTGGGCGCATCCGCTTGGCGCGTGTTCTGGTCTTCCATCGAGCACTCCCCTTCTCTTGGGTACCACCCTAGCGTCTGAGGCAGACAAAACGCCGGGTGCCGGGGCCATACCCCTACATCCGGCGCCGTACACGGCTTCGGCGCGCCGATGGAACCCGGCTTCTACAGTTCCTCGAAGACGCGCGGGCCTACTTGCAGTTCTTGTCCAGCCACTCCTCGATCGGCTTCATGGCCTCCTCGAACTCACCGCTGCCGTATTTGCTGAAGTCGGTGCCCGCCGACTCGGTGAAGGCCTTCAGTTTCTCGAATTGGGGCCTCAACTCATCCGACACTTGCCCCTGCACCTTGGCCAGCTCTGCCTGCGCCTTTTCCACGTCCTCGGACTTTCCGCCCATGAGGCCGGCCAGCGGCAGGATGGTAACGCTGAACATGGTCGCACTGACCGCAATGCAGGCCTCGCTCATCGAGCCGAAGGCGCCGGGACCGCTGCCCGCCTGGTCGGTTGCCGGGCTGCTTGGCGCTAAACTGCTTGGCGCCGCCGTCTGGGTGGACTGGGCCGCAGACGAGGGGAAGGAGCAGGCGCTCACTGCCAGGCCGGCTGCCAGAACGACGGCAAGGAGCAAACGGCCGCCGACACGACCGTGGCGTGTGATCAATGTCATGGTGTCCCCATTATGAGTGCGATGCGATGACCAGCCCGGCGAGGACAGAATACTCCCGGCCGGACTCCACTTAACAGGGGTTGCGGCACAGAGGGGTTAAATGAAGAAAAGCACCAGTTCCGAAGAACTGATGCTTCCCAGTGGTGGCTCCGACCGGCGTCGATCCGGTGACCTTTCGATTTTCAGTCGAACGCTCTACCAACTGAGCTACAGAGCCTAGGTGACATGTCACCATGATGACTGGAATTTCTTCCAGTCATCAGAGCGACCCTGACGGGACTTGAACCCGCGACCTCCGCCGTGACAGGGCGGCGCGCTAACCAACTGCGCTACAGGGCCTTGCGTTGCGGTATCGCTACCGCGTTTTTTTCAAGGCTTCTAGCTTACCAGACTTTTTCGACTGGCTTTACCACTTCCTTGCGTACCCCCAACGGGATTCGAACCCGTGCCGCCGCCGTGAAAGGGCGGTGTCCTAGGCCGCTAGACGATGGGGGCCTGAACTCAGCTCGATGTCACGAGGGCCAAACGCTGGGCGCTTTTCCGCTTCTCGCTCGTCCGAACTGGACTCTAAAACTTTAGAGCATGGTTGGCGATATTCCCAAATCGAGCGTCAGGAGCCCCGGAGGGTCCTCGAAAAGTTGGCAGGATCTTGCCCTGAGATGTCCGGATTCCGCCAGCCCGAAAGGCTGCGGCGGGACTAAGTTGGCAGTATGACAACCACCACCCCGGCCGAACCCGGCCAGCCTTCCAAGGGTCTGGAGGAGCGCACCATCCCCGCGCCCGCCGCACCCATCAGCAAACTGGGCATCGCCGCCGTCGTCGTGACCGTCGTCCTGTGGGCCTCCGCCTTTGTGGGCATCCGCGCGGTCGGCCCCAGCTTCTCCCCCGGCTCCCTGACGCTCGGACGCTTGGCGGTTGCCGCCGTCGCGCTCGGCCTGGTGGTCTTGCCGACACTCAAGCACTGGCCCAGCAAACGCGAGTGGTGGCCCATCCTGGCCTATGGCGTGATGTGGTTCGGCGGCTACAACGTGGCGCTGAACGCCGCCGAACACATGCTCGACGCCGGCACCAGCGCCATGCTGATCAACGTCTCGCCGATCCTGATTGCCGTGATGGCCGGCGTGGTGCTCAAGGAGGGCTTTCCGCGCTGGCTGATCATCGGCAGCGCGGTGGCGTTCGGCGGGGTGGCGATGATTGCGCTCGGTTCGGGCCAGCGCTCGACGGCGGACGTGGCCGGCGTGCTGCTCTGCCTCCTCGCCGCCGTGCTCGCCGCGGTCAGCGTGATCATCCAGAAGCCGGTGCTGCGCAAGTTCACGGCGGCGCAGGCAACCTGGTTCGGAATCATGGTGGGCGCGGCCTGCTGCCTGCCGTGGACCGGGCAGCTCATCATGGAGGTCCAGGCCGCGCCGCTGCCGGCAACGCTGGGGCTGGCCTACCTCGGCATCTTCCCCACAGCCAT
This sequence comes from Arthrobacter cavernae, assembly GCF_017368795.1. Taxonomy (GTDB): domain Bacteria; phylum Actinomycetota; class Actinomycetes; order Actinomycetales; family Micrococcaceae; genus Arthrobacter; species Arthrobacter cavernae. The sequence goes on from NZ_JAFNLL010000032.1 coordinate 41,952, forward strand.
CGCCTTCACCACCTGGGCGTACGCGCTGTCCCTCATTTCGGCGGGCCGGCTCGCGGCCACCACGTACCTGGTGCCAGGCACCACCATCCTGATCTCCTGGGCGGTGCTCAATGAGGTCCCGTCGATCTGGGGCCTGATTGGCGGCGTCGTGTGCCTGATCGGCGTGGGGCTGACGCGGCGCAGGACCGGCTAGGGCCCGCGCCGGGTCCCGCTTCGATGGTTCCCTGCGCGTTCGACGGCTGTACCCACCGGGTGCGCAGGGAACCATCGAAACGGCCAGCGCACGAGGCCTCTACCTTGCCATTCCTGCGAGCAGCTCCCGGTGCGTGGGCGGGTCGGCGCCTGGCCGGCCACGGTGATGGCCGCGGCCATGGAGGCCGTGGTGCCGATCCGCGAAGTAGCCCGGCAATTTCAGGCGCTCCGATTTTCGCGGGATTTGACTCTGAACAAGCCAAATTTCCCCGAAAGGCGAGCATTCTCGGTTCAAAACGCCGGCACCACTCCAAACTCCACCGGTGGATTCAGGCTTAAGCTGGAGTCAACTGTTCTGCGGTGGCGCCATGGGTCTTTCCGGTGATCACGTGTCCTTAGTGGTACTGCCGGAGTAATCGCTCGGCTATTAATCCAATTAATCACCCGGCCGGGTCCGTAAAAACTGCGTACACCCTTTGGGGTACCGAGTATCAGCCCCCAGATAGTTGAGTACTCCTAGGCATTGTTCGCCGTCGGATAGTGGTGTAATTTCCAGCTATCGAATATCCAGCAGCTAAAGCAAGACTGGGGGCGGGGTATTTGAAACCACCTTTACATTAAGTGCAATCACACAAGCAAATCCTTGCGTAATTGCACCCCAACATGCCAGGGAAAGGCATTCATGAAAACTCCTGTCCTCGTAGCCGCCGGTATCGGCGCCGTCGCACTCTCAGCCGCCGTGTTCCTCGCTCCTGGAGCCAGCGCATCCGACCCTGAGACAAGCAGCACGCTGCCTCAGTTCCGGGTTGAAAATGTCAAGGTCCTCGATCGCCACATCGTCGACACGACGTTCAGCAACCCGCTGAAAGCCACGGACCTGTCCCTCCAGGTCTTCCATGCCCCGCACTGGGACCACGACACGCCGCACTCACATGACGCCACATCAGTAACCCTGACAAACGGTGGCCGCACCGCCCACGTCACCCTTGGCCGCGCCCTGCACTCTGAAAACCCTCCCTGTGACACCGACGAACCGCGCTGCTCGAAGGACAAGCTCGACTGGGTCATCAAGGACGTAACGGACATCTACGGCCAGAAGATCTCAAATTCCTCTTGGGAAGTCTGGGCCGTAGGCAGCAGGGACTGATCTGTAGGACAGATTCTCACTACTGCAGGAGGGTACGGTCCCGGCCGGGTTGGCCGGGACCGTTCTCTTATCCCCGCCCTGAGTCAAGACCGTCCCTTGGGTGTCGCGTATGCCTGCGAGCCGGGGCAGCACGATGGTGGCGGCGTTCGTGCCGATGACGTTTGCCGGCCCAGCGCCCGCGCTTCAGCCCGACGGCCTGCCAGCGCTGGCGTTCGTCTGCCCTTCCGGGCATCCAAGTAATACCCGGCCTGGGCCCACGAAACCTGAGTACACCCTTTGGGGTACCGAGTATCAGCCCCCAGAAAGTCGAGTACTCCTAGGTGTTGTTCGCCTATCGAATAGTGGTGTAATTTCTGGCTATCGAAAACCCTGTAACTAAAGCAACATTGGGGGGCCGGGTATTCGAAAGCAGAAATTCCTTATCTGAGAGGGATTTACAATGTCGCCTTCCGTGGTATCTGCAATCGCATTCATCGCCGGCGCCAAGAACCGCATCGCTTCAGCGCCCGCCCGGGCAGGAAATCGCATTCGACATACCGGGGTCTCTTTTGGACCTGGAAACTAAGTCCAAGAGACCAGACCTGTAGCGGCTTTCCGTCGCCGGACCCTGCCCAGAATCATCCCCCGGCCACAAATCCAGGCCTCCCCGACCATGCTCAACTGCGAAGGCCCAAAAGGGGCGCCACCGCAACCGGGCATTCGTTGCTTGTCGGTTTCATTGGACTCAATATTTCCGTTGAAGCCTGCCTTTCCGGCTCCGCATTTGATAAATGGTCCATGGACCTCGTCATAACAATGGGCAATTGGAAGCGCAGCCCGTAAAGCGCCATTCCTTAGGGCCCCGGAATTTCTCAACGCGCGGCAGTCGCCGTCGAATTTTACTCCCATCGCTCTGATCCTGTTGCCGATTGTGGTCGGCGCCTGGCTGCACAGCAGGCACGACCGTCACGTTGTTGTGCGGTGGGCACTCCGCCCCCGCACGGAGATGCCACAAACACAGAGAGTCCAGGTGTCATGACTACCACCACTTCTGCCCCCATCAGCGCTGCCCAGGCCAGCCCCCGATGGTTCATTCCGCTTCTGGCGGCCGTGGTCACCACGGCCTGGGCGGCATCAGTCGCCATCGGCAGTTCCGTAACGCCGGAGCCGCTCGTCCACGGTTTGGCCCTCGCAGCGCACACCGTTTTCGTGGTTCTCGCGTTCGGCGCCATCCTTCTGCTTGACTGGGTCGGTTTTCTGTGGCTGCTTGGCAAACGCCGACTTCATGAATCCAGCCGGCTGGCGTCAGCGGCGCTGCCCCTGATCTGGGGCGGTTTGGGCGGACTGCTGATCAGTGGCGCACTGATCGAACCGGACATCAGCAGCCCCATCACCCAATTGAAACTGGGTTCCATCCTTGTGCTCATGCTTAACGGGGTCTCTCTCATCCCGCTCACGCGCAGCCTTCACGCCTTGGACCCCGGGACCCGTTTCACCGACGTGAACCCACGGCTGCGCACTCGTCTGTGTGTCTCACTGTCAGTCTCACAGCTTGGTTGGTGGACTGCCGTTGGCGTCGGCCTTGTCAACAGCATGAACCGCGGGTAGTTGGGCCAGTGCGGAATGGACTGACAGGGCTGGATCTTGAAGGTTGATGAGGGCCGCGGTCCGTGACGGGTGCGTCACCGACCGCGGCCCTCTGCCGTTCTCCGACAACATGCGGCGTGGCATCGCGTGCCTGATCGGCGTGGGACTGACGCGGCCAGCGTGCGAGGCCTTACCTGGCCATTCCGGCGAGCAGCTCCCGGTGGGTGGGCGGGTTGGCGCCGGGGCGGCCCACGGTGATGGCCGCGGCCATGGAGGCCGTGGTGCCGATCCGTTCCAGGACCGTGGGGGCGAGTCCGTCGCTGCCGCGCAGCAGCAGACCGAGGATCAGCGCGGACATGTAGGAGTCCCCGGCGCCGATGGTGTCCGCCACCACCGAGGGGATGGCCGGGACGT
>NZ_JAFNLL010000033.1 GCF_017368795.1 Arthrobacter cavernae
TTCCAGGACCGTGGGGGCGAGTCCGTCGCTGCCGCGCAGCAGCAGACCGAGGATCAGCGCGGACATGTAGGAGTCCCCGGCGCCGATGGTGTCCGCCACCACCGAGGGGATGGCCGGGACGTTGAGCTGCATGCCCGGCGTGGCCATGAGCGAGCCTTCCGAGCCGCGGGTCACCACGGCCAGGTCCGCGCCGAGGCTGAGGATGTGCTTGGCCGTGTCCTCAAGGTCCTTGCTGGGGTACAGCCAGCGGGCGTCGTCGTCGCTCATCTTCACGACGTCGGTGAGCGGCACGAGCTCCTCGAAGATCGTCAAGGCCTCGTGGTGGCTACCGAGGAGATCCGTGCGGATGTTGGGGTCGTAGGTGACCATGCATCCGCCCTGCGCCTGCTCCAGCAGGCTCTTGACCACGCCGGCGCCCGGGGCCAGGAACGTGGCGATCGAGCCAGTGTGGAGCACCTTGGGGGCGTACGGCAGAGTGACCGGCGGCAGGTCCCATTCGATCTCGAAGGTGTACTCGGCCGAACCGTCCGCGGCGATGTCCGCCGTCGCCGTCGCCGTCCGGGCCAGCGACTGCGAGCCGGGCAGCAGCACCACGCCGGCGTTTTCCAGGTGGGCGGCGATCGCCTCACCGCGGGCGTCGCGCCCGACGGCGGTGAGCAGCCCGGCCTTGACGTCCAGGCGGCCGAGCCCATATGCCACGTTGGCCGGCGAGCCGCCGGGGTATTCCCGCTGGCCTTCGGGGCTGTGCACGATGTCGATCAGTGCCTCGCCCACCACGACGACGTCGAGGGTTTCGGGCGCGGAGCTTGGGGTGGCGGTCATGCGGTTCCTGTTCGTTGGTTGGGGAGGTGCGCTGGCGGGCCTACCGAATCGCGTTCGATCAGCGGGCATTCCAGAAGTTCGGTGCGGCCGGTGGCCTCCGCGCCGTCGAGGATCAGCTCAACGGCCCGGCGCCCCATCTCGAGGAGGGGCAGTTCCAGGGTGGTCAGGCCCGGCCGCAGGTGCGGCGCGAGGGACTCCTGGTTGTCGAAACCCACCACGGAGACGTCGCCGGGGATGCGCAGGCCCAGCGTGGCGAGCGCCTGGTAGGCGCCCCAGGCCGTGCGGTCGTTGCCGCAGAAAATGGCCGTGGGCGGGGTGGGACCGGCCATGAGTTCCAGGGTGTTGCGGTAGCCGCCGTCCTCGTGCCCGTCGCCGGTTTTGTAGTGCGTGGGCAGGGCGGGCAGCCCGGCCTCCTCGAGCGCGCGGCGGTACCCCGCAAGGCGCCCGACGACGGCGGGCAGCGCATCCTCGACGCGTCCGATGTTGATGAAGGCGATCCGGTGGTGGCCGGCGTCGATCAGCGTCCGGGTGGCGGTGTAGCCGCCCAGCTCCTCCGAGGGGGCGATGCTGGGGAAGCGGCCGGCGCGGTCCTGCGAGTTGAGCACGACGGCGGGAACCTCGCCCAGGACGGGCGGCACGTCCACGATGCGGTGGAACATGGATGCGTAGACCACCCCGGCCACCTTGTAGGAAAGCATGGCTTCCAGGGATGCGGCTTCGAGTTCCTGGTCGCCGGCGGTGTTCACGGTGAGCAGCAGCAGGCCGGCTTCCCAGGCCCGGGCCTGGGCGCCCTCGATGATCTTCCCGGCAAACGGTGCGGTGGCCACGGAGTCGCCGACGAAGCCGATCATCCCGGCCACGCCGTCGCGCAGGACCTTGGCGTGGGCGTTGGTCCGGTACCCCAGCATGGTTGCGGCTTGGTGCACGCGCTGGCGGGTTTCCTCCGAGAATCTGGCCCCGCCGGCGTCGTTGAGGACCAGCGAGACCGTGGCCTGCGAGACTCCGGCAGCGGCCGCGACGTCGTGCATCGTGGGGCCGGACCTGAAGCCTGGGCGGGTCATCGCGGAGCCTGTCATTGGGAGCGTCGGGAGGGTGGGACGTTGCGTGGGTTATGCGTATAACTTAGCCCCGGAAAACTGTATCTTCCGGGGTGGGCGGCGTCAATGGATGTTGTCCCGTCTCAACTAAAGTGACGCAATCTCAACAGTTGGAGCATTAACCTGATTTGTCTCAAGTTAGTTGGAGCATTGGCCCGGCGCGCCTCACCTTAGTTGACGCATTTTGCCGGGCGACGCTACTACGGTAAGTGCCATGGGACGCTCGATGACGGCGTCCGACATTCTTGCCGGGCAGCACGATCTTGCAGGCACCCTGACGTTCAGGGAGCGATTCAACAGCGCCCCAACTACCGCATATCTGGCGGATTGCTGGATGGTGCCGTTTCAACATGCCCAACCCATCCGTTTGCAGGCAGCGTTCAAGGGGCAACGCAACGTTGCCGGCCTGTGGTGGTGCGCGACAAACCAGCGCCATGTCGGGTTCGAATCCTGGTGCGAACGCGATCAGCTGATGTCCCTGGACTTTGACCCGAACGTCATCGTTATCTCATCCCAGCCCTTCCGGATCACTTTGCCGCCGTCGCTCCCCCAGCATTCCCACGTCCCGGATTACTTCATCCGCCGCGGCGACGGGTCCGCCGTTGTGCTCGACGTCCGGCCGGACGCCCGGGTGAAACCAGCCGACGAGGACGTTTTCCAGGCAACCAAGGACCTCTGCGCCAGCATCAGCTGGCGTTATCAGCGACTCGGAGCACTGCCTCCTGTCTTGTGGGCGAATCTGCGGTGGCTCGCCGGCTACCGGCATCCACGGTGTTCGCGCGAACCCATAGCGACAATCCTTCATCGTCCTAGCTAGCGGAACATCCTCAAATCATCTTGCCCTGCGTCTGAGCGATCTTTTGGGCGAAGTCGTTCAGCGCCGCAGCTACAGCGTCTGGATTGCTCAAGGTGGCGTAATGACCCCCTGGGATTTCCAGCGGTTCGACGCCAAGTCGCTGATGTACTTGGCGTCTCATGAATGACGCTGGAAAGAACCGGTCGTCACGGCACAATATTGCTCCGGTGGGGACGGCCGGATGCCGCTGACCAGGCCAGGGCCGTGCCATCCATGCACCTTGCTGGTCACGCTCTTTGTCACGTGCCTGGTGTACCAACTCTTCAGGAACTTCGTTGAAAAACGCCGCCTGGGGGTCCGGATCTATAGTCTCGCGATTATGACCTGTGTTGGTCCACCAATCGCCGAATGTCTCGCCCGGTAGTGGGATCATTCCTGCGAGATATACGAGTCCGTCCGATTGGAGCTCGTCGCAAACCAAGGGCGCCGTAAAGCCTCCTAGCGAGTGGCCGACGACGATGGTGTGCTGAGCCTCGCCCACCGCTGCAGTTACTGCATGGGTGTAGTCCTCAAGCCCGGCATTGTCGTCTTCGATGGGCAAGTCGACCGCGATGACGTCATGCCCCGATGCCTCAAGCAGTGGTTTGACCAGATGCCAGTCCCATGCGGTGGAACCGCCGCCATGAATAAGTACGAAAACCGCCAAGATCCCACCCCAGTTCCAAGACATATACGAACACGTCCACCATAGCCAACAGCACCCCCGGCTCGGGTCGTCGCGTTAAAGGGCATAGGCCCGAACAACCTACGAGTGCTTGGACTTGCTGCCCTCTTGAGTGATGCTGCGCCACGAAGCGTCCAAGTTCCTTGGATGTGGAATGCACATTTCAGCGGGCTTTTAGGAAGCACCGCAGTCCCCTAATCGGCGCCACCCGTACCGTTTGCGCCGAGATGTTCAGGGGCTGCCCTGCATCAACGGCGGGATTCGACGGTTTGGGGGCAATGTGGTTCAACTTAGGTGAGACGGGACATCACCCCACTGGGCAAAGCTCGCCCACTCACGCAAGCCGGACCTCTTCCTTGAACGGATCAGAGATGACGTCGCCGCACCGGGCATTTTCCGCAGGCGGTTCTTATGGGAATCGGCTGGTCGTGGAAACACAGCGATAGCGACCCGGCATCCTTCGACGGCACGTGTCCGTTGATGGACCGGCTTATGCGACGCCCTGTGAGCAGAAACCGATGACTTTTGGGTTAGTACGGTCAAGCTTTCGTTTCAGCATTGTCGCCTACGGCGGCGACCGGTCAGACGGCTCTGGGTGATCGTCCGGCGAAAGGTTGCGACGTGGGGTCCTGCACGAGCTTCATCGACACGAGCTCGGTGAATCCGGCGCGTCGGGCGAAGCACCCGTATGGGCTCGACCATGTAGTGCCCGTTGGAAGATAGTGCTTGCAATCTACTGCCGCAAGGTAATACCGTCTCGACAAGCGGTTGCAAACCACAATCGGAGGGGCTTCGTGCTGAAGGAAGTCGCTGAGGGCGTTCTAGCCGGAGTACGCCGAGGAGATCCCGATGGATCTGCTCGGTCTCATTACAGGTCTGCCCGCCGAAGCTGCGCAGATTCCTTGGGATGGTCCCAAAGTCCGCATCATCGAGCATCAGGCCCAGGCCACGCGGCGCTGTTGATCGAGGAGCGCGGCGTCCTCGTCGCCGGCGACATGCTTTCTGACATCCTGATGCCGTTCCTCGATCTAGAGGCCGCGAATCCGATCGAAGACTACCTCGCCGCGCTGCGGCTGTTCGAGAGCGTGGCCGACGACGTTAATGCCGTCATCCCCGGTCACGGCTCAGTCGGCGGAGCTGAGCAGCTACGAGCACGAATCGAACAGGATCGCGCGTACGTGCAGGACCTGCGCGACGGCGGTGTTCACGACGACCCGCGGGTCGGTCCATCGGCCACGTTGGATTGGCTCCCTGACGTGCATGAATGGCAACTACAGCAGCTCGCTCAGAAGAAGCGCGACGGAACGCCCGGCTAGCGATCGCATACCGGGCACTGCGGGCTGTCCTGTACAAGGTTCCCTTTACGGGACAGTCCCTGCCTCCATCTGTTGCAAGGTGCTGCAGTGGCAGGCACTGCTTGTTGCTTATGTGGGGAATGCCGTGCGGCGTCCGGCAACGGCGATGAAGAGCGCGACGGCGGCGAGTCCGGCCATCACGACCGGCAGGACCAGTCCGTCGAAGTTGCTGATCACCACCGCGCCGGCCACACCGGCAGCGAAGATTGCCAGGTTGAACGCAACGCCGAGCATCGAGTTGGCGACGTCGGCGTTTTCGCCGCTTGCCGCACCGATGGCCGTTTGCAGCTGGGCTGCCACGCCGCCGAACGCCATGCCCCACAGCACGATCGCGGCAATCACCGCCACCACCGATGCGTGCCCAACGATGAAGACCATGCCGGCCGCGATGAAGGACCCGATGCTCAGCAGGACCAGGCGTCGAAGGCCCTTGTCGATCACTGCACCCGTGATCGCGATTCCGGCAATGGCCGCGGCTCCGAACGCCACGAGTGCGACGTCGACCGAGAGCTGAAGGCTTGCCGTGCGGAGGTAGGAGCCGATGTAGGTGTAGAGGATGTTGTGCCCGAGCATCCAGCCGACGATGACGGCGAGGACAACCGCGACGCCCGGGATGGCGAAGACCCGTACGAGAGGCACGCGTGTCGCGGCCCGTTGGCCGGGCGCATCCGGGACCAGGAAGACCGCCAGCAGCACGGTGACGACGGTGAGGATGGAGAGCACGCCGAAGGACCATCGCCAGTCGAAGGTTGTGCCCAGCCATGAGCCAAAGGGGGTCCCCACCGCCAGTCCGAGCGGGGTGCCAAGGGACGCGACGGACAAGGCGCGGCCTGCGTGTTCCGGGGCGGTGATGCGGCGGGCGTAGCCGGCGAGCATGCCCCAGAGCAGGCCGGAGAATGCGCCGGCAAGGAGCCGCGCTCCCAGGGAAAGCACGATGTCCGTGGAGAACGCGGTGATGAGGTTTGCGGCCAGGAAGCCCAGTATCCCGACAAGGAAAACGGGTTTCCGGCGCATGCCCCGCGTCATCGCGATGGCGGGCATTGCAGCAATGACAGTGCCCAGGGCGTAGGCGCTGACGAACTGCCCCGCAGTTCCCTCGGTGATGTTCAGCCCGGCACCGATCTGTGGCAACAGGCCGGCAGGCATGGTTTCGGTCGCGATCAACAGGAACCCCATCAGCGCCATGATCAGCAGGGCCGCCCACGGGAAGCGCCCGGCCGGGGCCGGGGAATCACGTTCCCGGCTGTCCTCATAGGTACCGAGGTTTTCGTGGGGCAGGCCGGCCACAGGCGCGTTGCCGGCGTCATCCTGGAGGGTTGCGCGAGTCAAAATGGTTCCATTCTTTGGGGGAAGTCTTGCGGGTAGTTGCTCAAGCGCCGAGGCTGAGCGTGGCCGTGAAACGGCCGCTGCGGTCCCGGATCGCCGCGAGGTCATCGAAGGTTCCGATCCGTACGATCCCCCTGAAGTACCCAACGTGCTCGTAGTAGAGGACCAGGGCCTGGCCGGGCGCGTAGTAGCCGATCGTCAGTGGGTCAGCGTCATCGCCGGCGGGAACGCCGTCGAGCGAAAGGGGATCCGGGAGCTCTGCGAGCTTTTCCTGCCCGCCGTAGTCGCTGAAGGAAAGCGTCAAGGGTAGCTGGTCGATCAGCGAGCGCGCAGTCGCATTCTCAGAAAGAGTTCCGGTCACGGTTGTGCCGTCGATCCGGATGGAGATGGGAGTGCTTGTCGCCTCGGCGGTGGCCGGGTTGTCTTCGCCGATGATCGCGGCCAGGGTCAGCTTCTTTGGTCACATGGGAGAGAATCCCCTTCCTGTCAGGCAAAGTTCGGTCCATTCCAGCAAAACAGCTGCCGACGGCGAGGGGGAGCCTCGGTTGTTACGGGTACTGGGAGGGACCCTCACACGAGGGAAGCCTCCCAGTCGGGGCCCGTCTGTTACGCGTGCTTCCCGTTTCTTGGGGTGATCTCCACGGTCGCCTCCCGTGGTCCCGAGACAACCATGGGCGGCAGGTAGGGGCTGCCGGCATACTTCTCGCGGTAGGCCGCATCGATCTGCTCGTTGAGCGCCGGATCGCCGGGAGCAAACTCCACTTCGTGGGTCTCCCCCGCGGCGATCCGCTCGATCGCCTGGGCCCAGGTGCTCATTGCTGTTCTCCTTCGATCGTGTTTCCGGTGTAGTCGGCCAAGGAGCCGAGGAGCGCCGCCTGGAAATGCCGGTCATGCACCACAGGATGCGGTGCCTGGGTTCTCTGGTGGTGCCAGTACTGCCCGCTCCGGAGCGCTTCCGGGCTGTCGCTTACAGCGAGCCAGGCTTGCGTGACGTGACCCAGGCGGAGATCATCGCTGGCGCCGGGTCCGCCCATCCGGGTCGGCACCCAGCCGGGATCAACCGCGTGTGCGGACACCTCCGTCCACAACCTCGCCACGGCGGCAGCGAGCGCGGTCACAAAGAGCTTGCTGTCCGAATACGAACGGGAATCCCGCGCACCGCTCCAGTCCACGCCGTCGAGATCCGCATGGCCGCCGCGGTGCATGCTGCTGCTGAGGTAGAGCAGCCGGTCCGGGCGTTCCATTTCCGCGGTAAGCACGAAAGGAGCCACCACGTTCACCGGCAGCAGTGACGGCCCGCCAATGACTCCCGCGTTGTGGATCACGGCATCGAAGCGGCCCAGCGCGTTCACCTGCCCGGCCATGTCGCGCACCTCGTCGAGCCGGGCGAGATCGCCCACCACGGACTGCGCGCCGCGGTCGAGGAGGTCCTGGACGGCTGCCAGCCGCTCCGGAGTGCGGGCGTGCACGACGACGGCATGGCCGCCGTCGAGCAGCGCTTCGGCCGCCGCGCGGCCGAGTCCGTCGCTGGAACCGGTGACGAGGATACGGGACACGTTTCTCCTTAGTGTGGCTTTGGAACCTCAGGCGAGGAGCGTCACGAAGGTGCGGAATTCCGTCCCTTCGCTGTAGATGCTCCAGAGGGTTTCGGCCAGGGCAGCCGGCTCGTGTGCGGGGTCGCCTCCGCCGATGCCCAAGGGAATGATGAGCTGCGCAACGTGGATTCCCTCGGGTGCCAGGGCCTCGTGGAGCATCTGGGCGTACGCGGATTCGGCAGCGAACGCGGCGGAGGTTCCGGCGTAGTTGTGGTTGGGGCGGACGGCGCTGGAGCCGTTGACGAACAAGGCGGTTCCGCGGCCGAGGGTGCGCATGCCGGGAAGGACCGCATTCATGGCCGCAGCTGCTCCAAGCACGGAGAATTCGAGTGCCGAGCGCAGCTCCTCACGGCCCGTCTCAAGAACGGGACGCAGATACTCCTTGGACGGCACGGGGCTGAACTGGAGGATTTCGACGGCGCCCAGCTCCTGGGCGGCCTGCGCAAGGACGGTGTTGAGCGACTCAGCATCGCGGACGTCGGCGGCGTAACCGCGGGCGGTGATTCCGGCGTCGGTCAGTTCCACGGCGAGCGCATCCACGTGCTCCTGGGTACGGGAGATCAGCGCGACGTTGAAGCCTTCGGTTCCGAAACGCCGCGCGGCGGCCAGGCCCAGGCCCGGGCCGGCACCGATGATCGCGAGGGTGGTCTTCATGGAGTGCTCCTTCATTTGATGGGACGTCTTGCGATGGCGAGGCCAACGAAGGCGATAAGGGTGCCGACGACGATCATTGTGGCCATAGGCACGGCGGTATGGCTGCCGCCAAGGCCTGCGATGGGCGCGGCGATGCCTGCGATGACCCATTGCGTCATGCCGAGGACCGCGGAACCGGTTCCCGGATGGTCCGGAACGGCGGCCGCAGCCAGTGCTCCGCCGTTGCCGCCAAGGAGACCCTGGGCGACCATCACAGCCAGGAAGCAGCCCAGTGCGGCCAACAGCGGCGTTCCGAGCCACAGTGCGCTGGCCAGCATCACCACCCCGGCAACAAGGTCAATGACCAGGCCCACCGCGATGACTTTCCGGGTTGAGACCCGTCCGGCCAGGCGGGCGGAGACCAGGGCGGCGACGGCGGCCGCGGCGGCATTGGCGGCGAAGACCACCGAATAGGCAACCGGTGAGAGCCCGTTCATCGACTGCAGCACGAACGCCGAGGTGGCCACGTAGGCAAAGAGGGCGATCATCGCCGCCGAGCTGACAATCATGTAACCGAGGTACTCGCGTTTGCCCAGTACCTCGCGGGCCGCCCGGGCGAAGGTGCGCAGTCCACCGCCGTGCCTCCGCTCCTTGGGCAGGGACTCCGGGACGATGAACACCGTGCACAACGCCATCAGGAGGCCTGCTGCGGCGAGCACCCAGAATGCCGTCCGCCAATGCGAAACCTGCAGGATTCCGGCCCCGAGCAACGGGCTGATCACGGGGGAAATCCCGCCGACGCCGGCGATGATGTTCAGCACCCGGACCAGCTGGGAGCCGGAGACCAGGTCGATGATGATCGCGCGGCCGATCACCATCGCCCACCCGCCGGCGAAACCCTGGACAAAGCGGGCGGCCATCATGGCTCCGGCGGTGGGGGCCATGGCGCAGAGCACGGAAGCAATGAAGACCACCACCGTGCTCGCAAGCAACGGCCACCGGCGTCCCCGCTGGTCCGAGAACGGACCGCCCACAAGCTGGCCCAGGCCCATCCCGACGAAGAAGGTGGTCAGCGTCAGCTGCACCTCGGTGGCGCTCGCGCCAAGATCGGCGGAAACCATCGGGAACGCGGGAACGTACATGTCAGTCGCCAACGGGGCGATGGCCGTGATGAAGATGACGGAGGCAACCAGTGCCGCGGAAACCACGTTCTTCTTACCGGTGCTCTTAGCCGTGTTGGTGGGGATGGTGGCAGAGGACATGTTTTTACAACACCATGTCTCTTCACGCTGAGGGAGTCCCCCTTGATGGGGGTACCAACAGAGACTCCTTCAATCCGGAGCTCGCGCCTATCGTGAACCCATGGACAACCGTGCAGACGTTCGTGAATTCCTCACCTCGCGGCGCGCCAAGATTTCGCCCGAAGCGGTCGGGCTGCCCGCGGGAAGCAACCGCCGTGTGGCCGGGCTGCGCCGCAGCGAAGTGGCCACCCTTGCCGGGGTGAGCGTTGAGTACTACACCCGGCTGGAGCGGGGTGCCATCAGCGGCGCCTCCCCGGAGATCCTTGACGCGATTTCCCGCGCGTTGAACCTCGACGACGCCGAGCGCGCCCACCTGTTCGACCTCGCCCACGCGGCGAGCCCCGTAGCCAGGCCGCCCAAGCGCCGGAGCGCGAAGGGCTGGACGCCGCACACCAGCCTCCAGTGGGCGCTCGATGCCGTCACCGCCGGGCCGGCTTTTGTCCGCAATGGACGCATGGACCTGCTGGCCGTCAACGCACTCGCCCAAGCCTTCTACAAGGACGTGTACGACATGCCCGGCCAGCCGCCCAACCTGGCCCGTTTCACTTTCCTCGACGAACGCGCCCACGACTTCCACCCCGACTGGGACGCCGCCGCCGAGGTGGTCGTTTCCATCCTGCGCACCGAAGCCGGACGGGACCCGCACAACAAGGAACTCCATGACCTCGTCGGTGAGCTGAGCACACGGAGCCAGGAATTCCGGCGTCTTTGGAGCTCGCACAACGTCCGCCACCACGGCGCCGGCGCCAAGGTCTTCCGCCATCCGATCGTGGGCGAGATGACCATCGCCTACGAAGGCCTGGAGATGGCTGCCGAGCCCGGACTCACCCTCACCATCTACTCAACTGAGCCGGGTTCCCCTTCGGAAGAAGCCATGCGTTTGCTCGCTTCCTGGGCTGCCACCGAGTTGGTTCAGGATGCGGGGAAGCAGCACAGCGGGAAACAACACGCAGGCTGAGGCGCAGGCCGCCACTCGTAGTCACAAACAGCAGATTGCCCGCCGGACATGGTTTGTCCGGCGGGCAATCGTCATTCCTGATGGTCCGTGCTCACAGCGCGGCGGCGAAGAACTCCTCAAGCTTGTCGAACGGGATGACGTCGGTGCGGTCGTAGAGGTCGATATGGCGCGCACCCGGAACCACGAGCAGTTCGCTCGGACCGGAGGCCTGGGCGTGGACGTCCTCGCTGAAGTAGCGGGAGTGCGCCTGGTCGCCGGTGATGAGCAGGATGGGGCGCGGCGCGATGTCGTCGAGGTGCCGCAGGGCTCCGAAGTTCACGTGCGCCGCCTCGCTTGTTTGGGTGAAGGCGCCGATCGATCGCGGGTGGTGACCGCGGTCCGCCACGTAGTACTCATAGAACTCCGCGGTGACCGGATCCAGGTCGCCAGGGATCTCGGAGGGGAAGGTCGGCTCCAGGGCCGGCTCCCCGGCGTCGACGTCTTTCCAGCGCTGCGCGGCGACGGCCGCGAGCTTCGCCCGACGCTCCTCGTCGCTGCCCTTGTTCTCCCAGCCGTTGCGCTTCACGCCGCTGATGTCGTACATCGCCGCGGTGGCGGCTGCCTTGATGCGCGGGTCGGCCTGCGCGGCACTGAGCGCGAAGCCACCGCTGCCGCACAGGCCGACCGCGCCGCTGCGCTCACGGTCGACGTAGGCGAGGGTGCCGAGGTAATCGAGGGCGGCGCTGAAGTCCTCAGCGAAGATCTCCGGAGAGGTGACGTGGCGGGGTTCGCCACCACTCTCGCCGTTGTAGGACGGGTCGAAGGCCAGTGCGACGAAGCCGCGCTTGGCGAATTCCTGGGCGTAGACGCCCGGGCCCTGCTCCTTCACGCCGCCGTGCGGCGGGCCGATCACGATCCCGGCGTGGCGGACAGCAAGGTCCATGCCGGTGGCCGTGTAGAGATCGGCCGCGAGCTCAATGCCATAGCGGTTGCGGTAGCGGACCGGGGTGCGGGTGACCTCCGGGTCGAGGGCGAAGGTGTAGCCGTCGGGCTGAAGTGGCATGGGTGTTCCTATTCGTGTTGTACGCCTGAGGCGATGACAGTCATGCAATCCACGTTAGGGGCGCCGCTTCCCCCGAGGGAGACCCTCTGAATACCACCCTCAACCGGGACTCCCACGAAAGATACGTGCGGCATTGGATGGATTGTGGAAATCAAGGCCTGCTGAGCATGGGAGTGAGAGTGGAACGAGGACAACGGATGGGAAAGCGACTGTGGACGACGGCCGGCGCGCTGCTGGTCCTTGGATTCGGCGTGGCCTCATGCGCCGGTGCGTCACAGGGGAGCAGCCAGGAACCTTCGACGCCGAGCACCGGCACTGAGTCCGGCGCCTCAAGTTCTGCCGCGAGTTCGGAACGTTCGGTGGAAGGGACTGTCGTGCACTTCACAGCAGGCTCCACCGTGGTGAAGGCAGTGATCGACAGAGACACCCGGACGGCACGTTCCTTTGTGGACATGCTGCCCATGACCCTGCGCTTTTCCGACTACGGAGGCAAAGAGAAGGTCGCTTCACCTCCCCGCCACTTCGACTTCACCGGGGCCGAGGGGATGAAACCGAAAGCGGGCGACCTGTTCTCCTATCAGCCGTGGAGCAACCTCGGGTTCTTCTATAACGCCGACGGCTCGAGCCACTCGGACTCTCTTGTCCGCATCGGGAGAAGCGATGACATCGAACAGATCGTAAAGCTGGATGGACAGGACGTCACGATTTCGATCGCGAAGTAACCGACCGCGGAACATCCCAGAGAAAGCAGCAACGCCATGACCGCCATGACCAGACGCACCCTCCTCCTTTCGACAGCCATGCTCGGCACGGGCATCCTGACAGCGTGCACCGCAGCTCCGTCCCGCGAGAACACGCCGGCACCTGGCACCACACCTGGCACCCCGCCAACAGCCGGCGGTGGAGCCGCCACGGGAGGGGGCCCATACGGGGTGGGAAGCTACAACACGCAGGAAGTCGCAGACGAGCTGGGCTACATCGAGGAGAACATCCGCCCGCTCGCCCCCGGAGATGGGGACAGGAAGAGGATCCTCATCACCGGGTCCACCGCCGGCATCGGCCAACTCGCCGCGGCGCATCTTCTCGCCCGTGGCCACCGGGTCGTCGCGCACGCGCGCAACGAGCAGCGCGCGGCGGACGTGCGGCGCGATCTTCCCGGTCTCGAAGCCGTCGTCGTCGGCGAACTGAGGGACCTTGATGAATCGCGGGCCCTCGCCGGACAGATCAACAAGCTGGGGGCGTTCGACGTCATCATCAACAACGCGGGGGAATACGGCCTCTCCGGTGAAGAGATGCTGAGCGTCAATTCGCTTTCTCCCTACTTGCTGACGGCGCTGGTCAACGCTCCCGCCCAGCTGATCTACCTCACCTCGGATCTGCACCTGGGCGGCGACCTCAAACAGGACGCGCTGCGATCCGGTGGCCGTGACTTCAGCTACGGCGACACCAAGACCCAGATCCTCGCACTTGCCATGGCCGTGGCCCGGCGCCGGCCCGCGGTGAGGGTCAACGCCGTGGCTCCGGGCTGGGTGCCGACCGTCATGGGGTTCCACAACGGCCCCTACGCGCCGGACAACCTCCGCGAAGGCTACATGACCCAGGTGTGGCTCGCTGAAGGCATCGCACCCGCAAGCCGGGTCACGGGAGAATTCTTCTTCCACCAGACACCGGAAACCCGCGTGCACGCCGATGTCCGCAACACCGCTGCGCAGGACCGCCTGCTCGAGGCATACGCGCAGCGCACCGGGGCGACACTTAGCTGAGGCGCCCCGGAACCGGCACGGGAAAGCCCCGGACCACGTGCTCCGGGGGGCTTTCCCGTCGCTGAGCGGGGCTCGTCCGATAGCTATGCGCGCTGCCCTAAACAGCCGCCGCACGACGGGTGACGCTCGCCGTCACAAAGGCCAGCAGCGAGGCGAGAATCAGCACAGCCGCACCGCCCAGGAAGGTTCCGCGGTACCCGGTCGAGTCGAACAGCAGCCCGCCAAGGGTGGAACCGAAAGCGATCGAGGTCTGGATCACGGCCACCATCAGGCCACCGCCGGCCTCTGCGTTGTGCGGCATTGCCTTGGCGACCCAGCTCCACCAGCCGACGGGCGCCGCCGTCGACATCAGGCCCCACAGCCCCAGAAGCACGACGACCGCGGCGAACCAGCCACCGAAGGGCACCAGCGCTGCGGCGATGAGCGCCATGAGAGCCGGGATGACGGTCAGCGTGCGGTACAGGCCCTTGCCGAGGAATCGGCCGATCATGACCGTGCCCACGAAGCCGGTGGCTCCGACCACGAGCAGGACAAGCGAGATCGCGGCGACATCGATCCGGGTGACCGTCTCCAGGAACGGGCGGACGTAGGTGAACAGGACGAACTGCCCCATGAAGAAGGCGCCGCAGGCGGCCATGCCCCAGGCGACGGGGGCACTCTTGAGCGCGGTGAAGATGCCGAAGACGCTGCCGGGCTTGCCGGTGCGCGCCTCGGTCTTCATGGAAGGCAGGCTGATCCACTGCCAAATGAACACCAGGACAGCCACCGGGACCAGGCAGAAGAAGGCGCCGCGCCACCCCACCACGGAGCCGAGGTAGCTGCCCAGCGGTGCGGCCAGGACGGAGGCGAGGGCATTGCCCCCGTTGAAGATCGCCAGGGCCCGCGGGACTTTTGAAGCAGGCACCAGGCGCATGGCCGTGGCTGCGGACATGGACCAGAACCCGCCGATGACCACGCCGATCAGTGCCCGGCCGATCATGAAGGGAAGATAGCCCGGTGCCAGTGCGACCAGCGCGCCCGAGAACGCCATCACACCCGTCAGCGCGAGCAGCAAAGTCTTGCGGTTCATGCCCCTGGCCAGGGTGGAGATGGAGAGGCTCGTCAACACGGCGAACAGACCCGAGATCGCAATGCCCTGTCCCACCATCCCTTCGGAGACCTGCAGATCCGCCGCCATCGGGGTGAGCAGGCTGACGGGCATGAACTCGGACGCTATGAGCGCGAAGACGCACAGGGACATGGCGTAGACGCCTCCCCAGTGACCGGGGTGCATCTCTGCGCTGATTGGTCCTTGCCTCTCGTCAGTGGAAGTGGCGGAAGTGTCGTGCGACATGAAAACTTTCTCTCTCGTGTTGTCGATCCAGCGTGGTTACTTATTCAGCCCAGCGGCAGCCGTGCCCGGACATCGCCGAGCCCGCGCGCGATGATGAGTTCGCCGTCGTTCAACGGCTTCCAGGCGTTTTCTGCCTCATCCCAACGGCGGAACAGCCGGCCATCGCAGCCGACCCTTACAGCGGCCGTCTCCCCCGTCTCCACCCGGGAACCGGCGTAGCCGGCCAGGCGGACAGGCTGCCCCTCCTCCGCCGGGAGGAAGTAGAGCTGCACGGTTTCGCGGGATGCGCGGGTGCCCGTGTTGGTGATGTCCACCTCGACGACGGCGCCCCCTCCGGCTTCGGGCGGAAGCAGCCGGGCGCTGCCGTATTCCCAGCTTCCGTAGCCCAGGCCATGGCCGAACCAGAACAGGGGCGCGGGCGCGTTGCCGGCGTGGTAGCCGCGGTAGCCGATGGCGGTGCCGTCCGTGTATTCGAGGCCGAAGTCCGGACCCGGGGTGACATTCCATGCCGGGGACGCGCCGTCGGCGGTCGGGTAGCTGGTGACCAGCCGCCCTGTCGGTTCTTCCGCGCCCGTGAGCACGTCCGCCACCGCGTTGCCGCCCTCCTGGCCGGGAAGCCCCGCGATAAGGACGGCGTCGACGTCGTCGAGCCACGGCATCAGAACCGGAGTGGCCGCGTTGACCACCACGACGGTCCGCGTCGCCGTAGCGGCAACCCGCAGGACGAGTTCGTCCTGCCGGCCCGGAAGGGCGAGGGTCTGTTTGTCGGACATTTCGGTCTCGTCCTCTTCGGTCAGGCCGACTACGACGACGGCGGTGCCGGCCGCGCATGCCGCTTCCTCCGCCGCGGCGATGGCTTCCTCATCGGTCCGGGCATCCTGCTGGGCCACCAAGGCGACGCTCCCGAACGAACCCGTGGTGAGCAGGTGGCTCTCCTCGGAAAGGTTCAGCGCCGGGTTGCCCGCCAACTTCGCGGCCCAGTCAACCGGGGCGAAATCCAGCCGTACGGAGACCACCGCACCGGCAGGCAGCTCGAACGCCTCGGTGTAGGACGGCGGGCGGAGCATTGCCTCGGCGGGGTCGAAGCCCGTGATGGGGAGGTTCCGCTGGCCCAGGACTCCGGCGTCGGTGGAGATGGTCCAGGTTCCGACGCCGATGCCGCCGAGCCATACAGCGCCGGCGTGATTGCCGAGGCGGGCCGCGAAGATCACGGCTGTGGGCATCTCGCTGAAGTCGTCGTCCCAGCCGACAGTGATCGCTGCGCCGTCTTCGTGGCGGCTGGCGATTTCGGCACCTTCGGCATTGAGGTACGTCACGCGCATGCCCTGCTCCCCCGTAACCGGGTCGGTTACGAAACCGGTCAGCGCGGGAACAGGACGCTTCCGCACCCCGACGCCGTCAAGGACCGTGAGCCGTTCCCCAACGCGGTCAGTAAGAGCTTCCGCGATGGTTGAGACATAAGGCGGATTGACCTGGGCGGAGCCGCCTCCCATGGCCTGGGTTGCAATCGCGTGGCGTCCGAGCAGGGCCAGCGGCCCCTCCTCGGACAGGGGAAGCACGTCCCCTTCGTTCTTCAACAAAACCATGCCGCGGCTGGCAATGCGGCGCAGCTGTTCCTTGCGTTCGGGCGAATCCGGGGCCGGCATGCCGGTCTTGAACCCGTTGGTTTCTTCGCCGGAGGCAGGACGGAGACCGCCCGTTCGTTCGGCGAGCAGCAGGAGCCGGGCAAGGTGCTCGTCCACGGTCGCCTCGCTCACGTCGCCGCGGCGTACGGCTGCAAAGAGCCTTTCGCCCCATGGACCTTCCGGTCCGGGCATGACAAGGTCAAGGCCTCCGTTGGCGGATTCGACTGTGCGCTTCGTAGCGAACCAGTCACTCATGATCAGCCCGTCCCAGGCCCATTCGCTCTTGACGATGTCGTTCTGGACGTGGTCCTGCTCGGTGGCGGTGACGCCGTTGATATCGTTGTACGCGGCCATCATCGACCACGCGCCGGCATCATCCACCGCCATCTCGAACGGCAGGAGGTACACCTCCCGCAGCGCCGTCTCCGACAGCCGCGAATCCACGAAGTTCCGCAGCGTCTCGGATTCATTGGCCACGAGGTGCTTGAGGCAGGCGGCGGTTCCGTTGGCCTGCATGCCGCGTACATAGGCGGCGGCGGAACGGCCGGTCAGGTACGGATCTTCGGAGTAGGCCTCAAAGAGCCGTCCGCCCAGCGGGGTCCGGTGCAGGTTGATGGTTGGGCCGAGCACCACATGGATCTTCTGGCGGTGCGCCTCCTCGGAGAGCATGCGGCCGACTTCTTCTGCGATGTCGTCATCCCAGGAGCCCGAGATGAGGGTCGCGTTGGGGAAGAGGGCCACCGGGTCCCCGCCGATGAACTTGAGTCCGCGCACGCCGGTGGGACCGTCGGAAAATGCCAGCGGCGCAAGCCCGATCGTGTCATTGCCGGGGAGTGTGAACGCAGTCTCGCCCGTCAGAAGGGCTACCTTGTCCTCCAGCCCGAGTTGCTCCAGTAGGCGTTCCTGACGCCGCAGCCCTTCTGGCCGCAGCTCCTCGGAGAGCCCGGCAGTGACGGATCGTTCAGTCATGTCAGTCATTTCACCTTCTTGATCGGGAGGATGATGAACGCGCCGGCCAAGGCGGCAAGCGCAGCCGCGATCAGCAGCAATTCATAGTTCGGCATGCCCCCTGTGGCGCCCAAAGCCAACAGCCATGCACCGATGAAAGGGGCCAGCGAGGAGGGCAGTGCGTTGGCGATGTTGAATACTCCAAGATCCTTGCCTCGCTCCTTCGTGTTCGGGAGGATCTGGAGCACCAGTGCAAGGTCGATCGACATGTAGATGCCGTAGCCGATACCGATGAACGCCTCCACGAGGTAGAACTGTCCCACCGAGTCGATGTGGAGCAGCATGTAGGTGCCCACCGCGAAGATCGCGCTCGACGCGAACACGAACACCTTGCGCCGGCCGATGCGGTCCGACAGCCACCCGGCAATGTAGCCGCTGGCGATCAGAGTGATGGTGTACCAGAGCACGCCTTGAGATACGACGGCCGGGACTTCCTCCGCGGGGACGCCCATGCGGTTCATGACATACGGGAAACGGAAGGTGATGAACAGCATGTTCGCGGCGATCACCAGGAACCGCGACCACCACGCGAACCCGAAGTCCGGGTACTTGACAGGGTTAACCCAGAAGGTTTTGGCCAGCATGCCGAAGCGGAAGGGCTCCGGCTTCTCCCGCTGCACCTTGTCCGGGAGGACGAAGGCATAGGCCACGACCGCGATGACGCCAATGACCGCCGGGACCATGAACATCGCCAGGATGTTGCTCGAAAGCAGCGAGGCAATCCATGTTGCGGCGAAGATCGCAACGTTCTGCATAATGCCTATCAGGGCAGATACCCGCGCATGCTGCTTCTCCGGAAGCTGGTCCGCGAGCGTCGCGGTGAACGGCCCGTAGGCGGCGTTGGCACCGAACTGTGCCACGAACCACCCGAGCGCAAGCATCCAGACGTCGGCTGCCACGGCGATCATGAAGAATGCGCCGGCCATCACCAGGACCCCGGCGATCATGTAAGGGCGCCGCATCCCAAAGCGCGAACGGGAGCGGTCCGACAGGCGCCCGAAGAGCGAGTTACCCAGGAACGCCCCGATCGCGCCGTAGCCGAGGACGTTTCCCACGATCGTCGTGAGCTCGGTGTCTGTTTGTGCGATCGAGCCGGCTTTGATGGCCATGCCGATCATGATCGGCGCGAACAAGGCCATGAAAAGCCCGAGCTGAGCGATTGCCAGGCCGGCGACAAACACGGGCCCCTTGGACGCGGCCGGGCTCCGGTCTTCTGTGGCGACCGTAGCGGTGGGAGTGGACATCGTTGTCTCCAGTGTTAAGGGGCGCATTGCCCGGATAGAAGAGTCGATTGGAACTGATGCATGCGATTTGTGCAGCTGTTCAAGCTCACCAGAGCAGCTCACGTCCGGGGAGTCCCGCTTGATGGAGGTACTGGCAGGGCCCTCAGGCACGTCGGACAATCCCCGCCTTTGGTTGACCCTTCTCCATCTGCATCAAACCTCTGCCTTCCCCTTGTTTCGAGGCGCTATCCAGGCCGGTCAGACGCTCTCCGTCCTGATGAGACCGGAGTCCAGCCACGCGTGTGGACCGGGCACCGATACGGGGCATGTGCGGTTCGCTGCTTTGGCCCGCCGCGGCGCACCCGCATCGACCACCGCAGTCGTCGCCGGAAGATCGGCAGACCCAGCGCGGCGATGGCAGCCGTATCTGGCCATCGGAGAGCCGGCCAATTGTCTGGCACGGGGTACCCACCCCCGGAGAGGCCGGCGTCGCGCTCGAATTGGTTCCGCGATCCGGGAAACAGCGCCTCGTCAACGAAGTAGGCGGCCGGGAACGCGAACCGGAGCGTGGATTTCAACCCTCAATGACCCCACCCCGGACCGTATTCCAGGACTGGCGAAAGCTGGAAGCGCCCGCGGCCCAGGAGCTGCCGCGGGCTCCCCGTCATTACTTCAAATTGGCGCGGAAGAACGTAGTGAGTTTGTCGAATGGGATGAGGCCGACGCGATCATAGAGATCCACGTGACCGGCCCCAGGAACCAGGACGAGTTCCTTCGGCTCCGCCGCAAGCTGGTAAGCGTTCTCGCTGAACTCACGGGAGTGCGCCTGGTCACCAGTGATGAACAGCAGCGGACGCGGGGAGATGATTTCCAGGTCCGCGAACGGATAGAAATTCAGGAATTTGGCATTGGTGGCCAGCGTGGGATGCGTCGTTGTGTTCGGGCAGTACCCACGGGCCGTCCGGTAGAAGTCGTAGAACTCCCGGTCCACCGCGCTCGACTCCTCGGTGAGCACTTCGGGCGTGCCGCCCGTGTACTGGATCTTTCCACCGGCGAACTCGACATCCCGCTGATTGGCGGCCTGCGCGATCATCGTCTTGCGCTGTTCTAGGGTCACGGACTTCCGGAGCCCGTCACGATTCGCGGCGCCCATGTCATACATGCTCACCGTGGCGATGGCCTTGATCCTCGGATCAATCTTTGCCGCGCTGAGAACAAAGCTGCCGCTGCCGCAGATCCCGATGGCTCCCACGCGCTCCTTGTCAACGAGCGACTGCGCACGCAGAAAATCCGCAGCAGCGCTGAAGTCCTCGCTGTAAATATCAGGGGCGACGGCGTTTCCGGGCTTCCCGGCACTCTCGCCCCAGAACGACAGGTCGAAGGACAATGTGATAAATCCCTGCTCCGCCATTTTCGTGGCGTAGAGGTTAGCGCTTTGCTCCTTCACGGCGCCCATGGGATGCCCCACTACCAGTGCCGGATGACTCGTCCGGCGGTCCAGATCCTTGGGCACGAAGAGGTTACCCACAACCTTCATCTCATACTGTTCTTGAACGAAACTTTCCGGACGGTGATCTTGTCACTCGTGTAAAAGTTGTCAGCACGATTCGAGATGTCCCCCGGCTCCAGCGGCCTCTTCGATGCAGATGCGGATGCAAAGGCCTGCTCGTCTGATACCAGACCCACGGCACCGGACAGGCCGACGGCCGCCGCACCGACACCCGTCAGCTTCATCAGGTTCCGGCGTGACACTCCTCGCTCCGCCCAGCTCGTCCCAGAGGTCGACTTCTTGCTTCCGTCAGTATTCGTGCTCATCGTGATGTCATCCTCGTGATAGTCGTTTACGAACGTCGAAACTTTCCAGCTTCCCTTCGAGCACACCACAGCCCACGCGCGCAAGGGAGCCTCTGCTGGGAGTGGTACTGCCAGGGCCCCTCAGCAAAACGGCGCCAGCTCACAACTGAGTCAGGGCTGAGGAATTAACGGTCTATCTGGCTCGACACGCCGGGCGATGAGCCTGGCGGGCAGGAGCCCGATATGGCCGCAACACTTGAGGTTGTGCCGAGTACGTTGTCGGAATCCGTGCCAAGGTCCGGACTCCCACGGATTTAGTGATTGAGACGCCCGGACCTAACCTCAAACTCATCGATCAAGGTTAAGGCTCGAGTCATAACCAAGGCAGGATTCTGCGATTTAGTTCAACTGTAGTGAGACAAGGGCCTTCATTCTGTCTCACTACAGTTGACTCAACCGCGTAAATTTGGGTCCAGATGGTTCAAGGTAGATGAGACCGGACAGTTGTCCCGTACGCACTTGGGTGCGGTGGTTATCTGCGCGTCGTGAACTGGATCTGGATGCGCTTGAGCTCGGCGCGTGGAAGCACGGCTGTCACCACGCCACCGCCTGCCAGTTCTGCGCCGATGCCGTAGACGAACGGGTCCGTATCGATCTCCGCTGCGGACACTTCGATGCCATTGACGAGGACACTGACCTGACCGTTGGCCATCCGCTCGGTCACTGCGGGTGCGGGTAGGTCCCAAGGGTTGCCGTTCAGTCCGAGCTTCTGCCGGTACTGGTTCATGAGGATGTAGTTGACGTGGTCGACCAGCACGCGGCGGACCGAAGAAAGCTCGGATGAGTCCCGGTGCCAGGTGGTTCGCACGGCCTCCCACAGCTGCGGGTAGCGCATTCGTTCCACCTGCTCCACCAGCCACGCAGGTCGCGGCCATGGCAGACTGTCCTCGATCGCCCTCCGCGTCGGCTCGTCGAGGTCCGCGAGGTTTATCGGGTCTGAGCGGTCATTCGGGTTTCGCCAGACTGTATAGGTGACGCTCGCTGTCATTTCACTGTATCCACGAGCGTCCCGGCCGTATCCCAGACCGACGGTATCCGTATCCTCCAGCGAGGGCTGGGACACGAGCCCCATCACCGGGATGGGCATGAGTTTCAGGCGCTCAGCCTGCTCGACACGAGGATCGGGCGCGTCCTCGGGGAGAATTCCAGCCAGTCTCATGCCTCGATTATGAACCCAACACGTGATCGGGACCCATAGGTGTGGACGGGCTTGCCGAACGCCCATTTCCGGGGCAGGCGGCGTCAATGGTCCACGCGCGGACTAGAGTCGAACCATGCCCGAGAACCTGCCTCCCGGCTTCCCGATCCTTCCCGACGGCGAGCGCGCTTCCTCGCCGCTGCCGGCCGCCGCGGACCCTGCTGCTGCCGAGCCCGCCGCGGCGCCGTTCGAGATGTCGGCGGATGACTTCGAGGCGGCCGTGAGCGACGCCCTCCTGCTGATCCCGCGGAAGGTCGCCCGGGCCATGGACAATGTGGCCATCTTCATCGAGGACGACTTCGTTCCGCATCCGAACGAAGACCCGGACACGGTGCTGCTGGGCCTGTACGAGGGCGTGCCCCTCACTGAACGGGATTCGTGGTGGGGCGCCGGTTCCCTTCCGGACCGGATCACGATCTTCCGGCAGCCGATCCTGGACATCTGTACTAGCCGCCAGGAAGTCATTGACGAGGTGGTCATCACGGTGGTCCACGAGATCGCCCACCACTTCGGCATCGGCGATGACCGCCTGCACGAGCTCGGCTGGGGCTAGCCTTGTAGCCATGGGGCACGATCACAACCACTCACACGGGCTCACCGCCACCGGTCGGCACCGCAAGCGGCTCATCGCCGTCCTGACCATCACGCTCGGCGTGGTGGGCATCCAGGTGGTGGGCGCCGTCGTGTCCGGATCGCTGGCGCTGCTTGCCGACGCCGGCCACATGCTTTCCGACGCCGCCGGCGTCTTCATCGCACTGTTGGCGGCCTGGATTGCCACCCGCCCGGCCAGCGATCAGCGCACCTACGGCTACCAACGGGCCGAGGTCCTCGCGGCCCTGGCCAACGCGCTGATCCTGATCGTGATCGCCGTGGTGATCATGATCGAGGCGGTCCGGCGCTTCGGCGAATCCCCCGAGATCCACACGGACGTGATGCTCTACGCCGCGGTCCTTGGCGCCGTGGCCAACCTGGTCTCGCTGCTGATCCTGCGCGGCGCCCAGAAGGAAAGCCTGAACATCCGCGGAGCCTACCTTGAGGTACTGGGCGATCTGCTGGGCTCGTTCGCCGTCATCGCCGCCGCCGTCATCATCATGACCACGGGGTTCCAGGCCGCCGACCCCATCGCCTCCGTGCTGATCTCCCTCATGATCCTGCCCCGCGCCTGGCACCTGCTCCGCGACGTGGTGGACGTGCTCCTCGAGGCCACCCCCAAGGGCGTGGACGTGAACATGATCCGTGAGCACATCGAGTCCGTGGAAGGCGTGGTGGGCGCGCACGACATCCACATCTGGACCATTACCTCCGGCGTCCCGGTCTTTTCGGCCCATGTGGTGGTGGAGGACGCGGTCCTCAACGCCAGCGGCGCAGACATGATCCTGGACCAGCTGGGCTCATGCCTGGGCAAGCACTTCGACACCGAGCACTGCACGTTCCAGCTGGAGCCGGTCAGCCATTCGGAGCACGAGTCGCACCAGCACGCGTAGCGTTACCCCGGCTCTTCCAGCGCCGGCTCTTCCACGCTCGGTTCCTCCACGCTCACCGTCCCCGCGGCGCCGTCCACCGTGGTTCGCTGGCCTGTGGTGATCCGTGCGGTGGCGTCCGGGACACCCACCACGGCCGGGATGCCGTACTCGCGCGCCACCACGGCGCCGTGCGAGTTCGGCCCGCCCATCTCCATCACCAGCCCGCTGGCCGTCAGGAACAGGGGCGTCCAGCCGGGGTCCGTGGATGGTGCCACCAGGATTTCGCCCGGTTCCAGCCGCGCCCCCACCGGGTCCAGGATGACCCGCGCCGGGGCGGTGACGAGACCCGCCGACGCCGGGCTGCCGCGGAGGGCTCCCTCGCCCGCCGGCCCGCCGGGCTGCCTGACCGCTTCGGGCTCGGTGCCGTCGGACAGCAGGACCCGGGGAATGTGCCGTCGCCGGAGCTCGAGCCCGTAGGCCTCCTTGCGTTCCGCCACGCGTTCGTGTTGGTCCGCGCCGTCGAGTGCCGCGTGGGCGTCGTCGAGGTCCAGGAAGAAGATGTCGTCCGCCCCGGCGATCCTGCCCGCGGCCGCCAGTTCCTCCCCGACGATGGCCAGTTGCTCCCGTGCCGCAGCAAGGCCGAGCACGAGGTTGAACTTGGGGAGCTCGCGCATCCCGGCGAAGCGGCGGGTGCGGTCCAGGGCAAGCCGGACCACCGTGGCGTGCAGGGGGCTCCTGCTCCGGGCCCGGGCGACGAGGCGGGCCACCTGCTCGTCCGCTTCCCGGGCACCCTTCTCAAACTGTTTGTCCGGCGCCAGCGCGGGATCGTCCAGGCGGAGGTAGTTGGCCAGGACGCCGATGATGTGGGTGGGGTCGCCAGACCAGCGCGGCATGCCGACGTCGATTTCGGCCACGGCGCGGTGCCCGTAGCCGGCCAGGAAGTCCGCCAGCCCCGACTGCGCGACGCCGGGCAGCCCGCCGTCGCGGTACTGCCGGGCCAGCTCTGCTGCCGCTTCGGCAGCGAAGGAGGCTGCGGCGTCGGGGTCTTCGCGGATCCGGACGGCAAGCTGCCACAGCGCCAGGTCCATTTCCGTGGTGACGTTGTTCGGAAGCCCGCGGAGGACAGTCTGCAGTTCATCCGGCGGGGCCTGCTCGCCCAGGATCTTTCGCACTAGTGCCAGCATGGCGAAGCCCAGAGCGGGAAGGGGCAGGATCCGGGGCACGGTGGCGAACAGTTCCTGGCCAAGGATGCGCTGGACGTGCTCCAGCCGTTCCCTGGCCGAGGCCCCGCGCGGCACGGCCAAAGTTTCGCGCAGTTCGCTGCCGACGCGCTCCGCCCGGCGTTGGGCCGCGTCCGGGCGGAAGAGGCCGCGCAGCAGCGTTTCCGGGACGCGGAAACGTGCCGCCACCGGGGCCACGTGCCGGATCAGTGGCAGCGGGGTCCTGTTGGTGACCGGGAAGCGGGGATCGTCGAACAAACCGCGCAGCAGCATGGCGGAGCGCGCCTCCATGACGTCGAACACCCGGGGCACGATGGCGCGCCCCACGGTGCTGCGGGCCACGGCCGTGAGGTCGAAGAAGATCCGCTGCCCGGCCTCGTAGTAGGGCGACGGGCCCTTGCGGGGCTCCGGCACGGCGAACCGCGCGGTGCGCGCCACGGAGGAGGCGATCAACCGCACGCCGGCAAGGCCCATGGGCGTCAACGGCCGGGTGAGACCCTGGGCCAGGCTGAAATTCAGGAACGCATGAGTTCTGGGCGTAGCGGGCTTCCGCGTGGTCTGCGGATACAGGGTGGTGACGGGCCGGGCCTGCGTGAGCCACAGCGTGCCTTGGACGTCGATGGCCCATTCGGTGTCCTGCGGCGTACCGTAGTGCTCCTCGACCCGCTGGCCGAGGGCGGCCAGCGCCCGGACGCGGGAGTCGTCGAGGCAGGCGTCCGCTTCGGCCGGGGTTCCCGCGCGTTCGATCCGTTCGGTGCCGCCGCCGGGAACCGGGCGGATTTCCACGGTCCTGTCCCCGATCCGGCGCTCCAGGATGACCCCGGTGAGAGTGTCCACCACGAAATGGTCCGGATTTACGGCTCCCGAAACCACTGCCTCGCCCAAGCCCGGGCTGGCATCGATCACGGCCTCGCGCCTCCTGCCGGTCACGGGGTTGGCGGTGAACAGCACCCCCGCCGTTTCGGCGTCCACCATGCGCTGGATGACGACGGCGAGCGCCACGGCGCCGTGGTCGATCCCGTTGGCGGCACGGTAGCTGACGGCCCGGTCCGTCCACAGCGAGGCCCAGCACTGGCGCACGGCGACCAGCACGGGGTCGATCCCCATCACGTTCAGGTAGCTGTCCTGTTGCCCGGCGAAGCTCGCGAAAGGGAGGTCTTCTGCCGTGGCCGAGGACCTGACGGCCACGGGGATCCCGTCCCCCAGCGCAAAGTAGGCCGAACGGACGGCTTCCTCGATGTCCGCCGGGATCCCGGCGTCGAGCACCAGGATGCGGGCCCGGGTGGCGAGCTCGGACAGCTCCCCAACGTTTTCCGGTGCGATGTCCTGCAGCGCGCTGAGGACCACTTCCAGGCCGGCAGGGGCCATGGCCCGGCGGTACGCCTCCGTGGTGAGGCAGAAGCCGGGCGGCACGGGCAGCCCGGCGGCCGTCAGTTCGCCAAGGTTGGCGGCCTTGCCGCCCACCTCCGCCAGCATGTCCGCGTGGATGCTGCCGAAGTCCAGGATGAGCCCGGTTCCGGCGGGCCGCCGGCCTGGTTGCGGGTTCTCCATCGCGGGAAGGCTTGCCTGGTTCTAGGCTGCGCCGAGGAACGGCCCGAACGTGGCGCGGTCCGCCAGCCGGGGATCCTCACGGTCCGGCACCACCAGCACGGGGCCCTTGGCATGGTGCAGCACGCCGTCCGAGGTGGAGCCAAGCAGCATCCCGGTGAATCCGCCGCGGCCGCGGGTCCCGAGGACCACCAGCTCAACACCCCGGCTGGCCTCCACCAACACGTCCACGGGCGAACCGTCCAGCAGCTGCGCTTCAACGTTCAATTGGGGGTAGTGGCTCTGGATCCAGGCAGTGCCGCCGTCCAGTTGGACGCGGATGTCCTTGAACAGGGCCTCGCGGTCCAGGGGGGCCGGTACCCAGGCGAGGGAACCGCTGTACTGGGGCACGGCGCAGATGACCCGCAGGGTGGCCCCCATGCGTTCCGCCTGCGCGGCGGCCTCCAGGACAGCCACGCGGGCCTGTTCGGAGCCGTCCACGCCGACGGCCACGACGTTTTCCACGGTCCGGGGGCCGTCCTTGGCGTGCTCGGCCTTGATGTGCCTGTCATCCGTGCTTTCACCGAGCCGGTCCGCGCAGTACAGCGGGACCGTCACCGTGGGGCATTTGGAGTGCGCGGGCAAAGCGCTGCTCACGGAGCCCAGGAGCCGGCCCACGAAGCCGCCGCGGCCGCGGGTACCGAAGACCAGCAGCTGGGCGGAGCGGGACAGGTCCAGCAGCACCCCGGCGGCGTCGCCGTTCTCCACGGAGGCGTCGACGTCGATGTTGTAGCCGGAGACCTTGTCCATGGCCTGCTTGACGATTGCCTCGGCGCCGTCGCGGATGACCGAATCGTCCACGGTGGCGTAGCCGCCGTCCAGCCCGGACGCCGCGAAGATGGGTACCGAGTAAGCCGTCACGATGTGCAGCGGCAGCTGGCGGCGCTCGGCTTCACGGGCAGCCCAGACCAGGGCGCACTGGCCGTGTTCGGAACCGTCGACGCCGACGACAATGCCGCCGGGCTCAACGGCAGGATCACCGCCCATTGGTCCCTCAACGTGTTTGCCGTGCTGGTCCATGGGGCCCGCCTCCTTGCACTACTGCCTGATGTTGCGGCTATTCTGCCAGAGGCCTCGCCTGCGGACCGGATCGCGCCGGGGAATCGTGAGGGTTTGTCCTCCAATCCCCACTATTCTCGGTTGCCCGGGACGAATCAAGACGGCTCCGTGCTATGTGGACAAGCCCCTGCGCCGATCGAAAAGCGGACGGATTTACGCTCCAGATGAACATCTGGAAACGCTGCGCGCGGAGGCTATCCAGCACCGGAAAAGTTCTGTAGTGTTCGATGCACCGAATGGCCGGCAAGGGTGCTGCAGAGCACTCCCGGCCATTTGTTGCGGCCGTTTTGGGGACCCGGACGCATCGCCAGCGCTGCCATCGCAGTAGAACCGAAGAAGGGTCCCAGCAAGTGTCAAACACGCCTGTCTCCGGCACGGAACACACCACCACCGTGGTGATCGGCGCCGGCCTGTCCGGTCTGGCTGTGGCCAGCGAGCTCAGCCGCTACGGGGTGGGGTCGATCGTGGTTGATGGCCTGGACATCCTCGGCTCTTCGGTCCTCTCCAGCTCCACTGGGCTCCTGCCGCGGTGCGACATTGCGGATCCCGCCTCCCTGCAGGAACGCAGCGAGATCATGCGGCACCTGCGCAACTATGCGGCCAGCCACAGCCTCGACGTGCGCAACAATACCCGGGCCGTGCGCCTGGATCTGATCGGCGACACTGCCGCCGCCCGGTTCGACGCCGGGCTGGAGCCCAGCGTGCCAGGCTGCCCGACGCGCCAGTGGGCAGTCCACACCGCGCAGGGCGTGCTGTTTGCGGACCACATCGTCGTGACGCGGTGCGGGCAAAGCCAGCTCCGCCGCATGCTTGCCGATCTCGGAATCGCCCTTGGCCAGAATTTCGTCGCGGCCATGCGCGCCATCGGCATGCACCTGGTTGGCGTCGGCGAGCTCATCACCCCCACCCCGAAGGAAGTCCTGCGGCAGGCAAAGGTGGTGGGCCAGGCGATCTCCGCCAAGGTCTACCCGGACAGCGTCCAGGCAGCCCTCACCGGCAGCTTCGCCGCCGTGCCGGCCTGAGTCTGGCCGGCCGGCTGAACATTCGAAAAAGGACCGGTGTTCCTGAGCCCCCAAGGCTCAGGAACACCGGTCCTCTTTGTTGCCGAGTTGGCGTGCCGGACGGCGTCTGCTGTTAGGCGCCGGCGCGGACGAACGTGATGGGGCCGGTGGCGGTCAGCCAGCTGATCGGGTGGATGGCCGTCTGGTTGCCGTTGAGGCCGCCACTGAGGGCCTGGCCGTTGCCGATGTAGATGGCGACGTGGCCGGACTGGACGATCATGTCACCGGGCTGCGGATCGCTGACCACTCTGCCGTAGTTTAGGAACTGCATGGGACCCAGGTCGCCCACGTGGATGCCGGCCGAGCCCAGGGCCCGCTCCACCATGGCGGTGCAGTCTTGGAAGATGCCGATCTGCGCGTAGGCGGAGGCCACCATGGCGGCGTTGATGCTGCCGGCCGGAGCTGCTGCAGCCGGTGCCGGTCCCGCTGCGCGTGCCGGTGCTGCGGCGGCGACGGGGGCCTTGGCGACCGGTGCCGGCGCTTCGACGACGGGGGCGGGCGCCTCAACAACAGGAGCTGCCTGGGTAACCACGGCAGGACGCTCGAAGGAGACGGTGGCGGCGGCGGTGGCTGCAACGGGCTGGGTGGTCTCTACGACCGCCTCCGGGGCAGCTACGGGAGTGCTGGACTCCAGCTGGGCCGGGGCCTCTGCTGCGTGGGCGGCGAGGCTGCCCGCGAGCACGAGGCCCGATGCGGCAACGATCACTGCGGCCTGCCGGCCTGCACCTGCAGCGCCGCCGGCAACTGCCTTGGAGATGGAAACAAACGGATTGGGGCGTACATTGGACGCGCCCCGGCGCGCATGAAAATGGCGTGAAGACATGAAAGAGCCTCTCCCAATGCCTGCGAGGTTAGCTGTCGGATTCGGATGGGAGTCACCCGGCCGCAGCCCCGCTGACAGCGGAAGGCGTGCGGCTTCACCCCAAGACCGGCTCGAAAGCGGTCCAAAATGGGTTCCCCGTCTCTGCCGGTACGTGTTTTGCGAACGGATCCCGGTCTGCGGCAGAGCTAGGCAATCAGCCGGGAACGCCTGTCGAAGACAACAGGCACGCCCTCAACGGTACGTGAGCGGTGCGTGAAAGTCACATTTGAGTAACAACACATGTCGATTGCGCGTGTTGCAGTAGCCAAATCGAGACCGGCGAACTCCCCCACCCAAGTAAGTCGCATTTGATGTCGTTTTGGACCCTCAAAACGACTCCAAAACGACACCTACTGCTACCTAGTTGGGGTGGATTTCGTCCGTGGCGTCCCCGGTTTCGTCAGCACCCTCGCCGCCGCGGCCCAGTTTCCGGCGTGCCGTGACACCCAGGAACACCAGCAGGCCGGCGGCCACCACGGCGAAGCCCACGATGCTCCACGGGAAGGGCTCTGAGGCGTCCGGGGTGCTGCCCGGCGCCGGGGTCGACCCCGGCGCCGCCGTGCCGGCCGAGGGGACCATCGCGGACGGCGAGCTGCCGGCAGTGGCGGTTCCCGGCGTCGTGCCTGCTGCGGTGGCGGTGAAGCTGAAGGTTCCCTCGATGGGGTGGGAATCGGCGCTGACCACGCGCCAGACCACCGTGAAGGCACCCGCCGGCGCGCCAGGGCGCAGCTTCTGGGTCGCCACGTTGTCCACGATCTCGACGGCGCCGTCCGCCCAGTTTTCGCCGCCGGCGTTGACCGTGATCCCCGAGCCAATGGCCAGCGGCTTGTTGCTGAAGGTGACGGAGACCGACGCCGGGACAACAGCAACGGTGGCACCGTTCGCCGGAGCGGTGGACTCGGCGAGGTCGTGGGCCGAAGCCGGGGCTGCGGAGAACAGCACTGCCGCGGCGAATGCGAGAACAGCGAGGACGGCGGCCAGAGGCGGGCGGATGGTACGCATGGGGCGGTGACTCCTAGTGTTGGCTTCCTTACAGACTAGGCGAATCTCCCGGTCGGCAGATCCGGCCGGGCATAGGATTTGAGGGCAAACTCCCCCAATCCCCGGAGACAATCCATGCTTAAGCAGGGTTCCGCCCTCGACCGCTACTTCAAGATTTCCGAACGCGGCTCCACCTACTCGCGGGAAATCCGCGGCGGCTTCGCCACGTTCTTCGCGATGAGCTACATCGTGGTCCTGAACCCGCTGATCCTCTCCGGGGCCGACTCCAGCGGCGCGTCCCTGGGGTTCACCGCCGTTGCCGCCACCACGGCCTTCGTGGCCGGCGTCCTGACCATCCTGATGGGCGCCTGGGCCAAGCACCCGTTCGCCGTGGCCACCGGCCTGGGCGTCAACGCCTTCGTGGCCGTCACCGTTGCCTCGCACCCGGGCCTGAGCTGGCCGGACATGATGGGTCTGGTGATGATTTCCGGCACGACCATGCTCATCCTGGTGCTCACCGGCTTCCGCACGGCCGTCTTCAAGGCCGTTCCCGAAGCGCTGAAGACCGCGATCGTGGTGGGCATCGGCCTGTTCATCGCCCTCGTCGGCCTGGTGAACGCCGGATTCGTCCGCCGCCTCCCCGACGCCGCCGGCACCACGGTTCCGCTGGGCCTCGGCGTGGACGGCAAGCTGCTCGGCTGGCCGACGCTCGTGTTCGCCGTCGGCCTGGTCCTGACCATCGCCCTGGTGGTCCGCAAGGTCCGCGGCGCCATCCTGATCGGCATCGTTGCGTCCACTGCGCTGGCCGCCGTCCTTGAGTTCACGCTGCACATCGGCCCGAGCTTCGACGGCAAGAGCTACAACCCGCGCGGATGGTCCCTCGTGGCACCCAGGCTCTCCGAATGGGGAGCTCCGGACCTGTCCCTCCTTGGCAAGGCCAACCCCTTCGGCGCGTTCGAACACCTCGGCTTTGTCGCGGCCACGCTGCTGGCCTTCGTGATCCTGCTGAGCATCTTCTTCGACGCCATGGGCACCATGGTGGGCCTGGCCAACGAGGCCGGAAACGTCGACGAGCATGGCAACATCCCCAACGTCGACCGCGTCCTGCAGGTGGATGCCCTCGGCGCAATTGTCGGCGGCGGCGCGTCCGTCTCCGCCAACCAGATCTTCGTGGAGTCCGGCGCCGGCATCGGCGAAGGCGCCCGGACCGGCCTCGCCTCGATCGTCACGGGCGCGCTGTTCATGGTGGCCATGTTCTTCACGCCGCTGGTCAACCTGGTGCCGTTCGAGGCCGTGGGCCCGGCCTTGGTGGTGGTGGGCTTCATGATGGTCTCCCAGGTGGGCAAGATCGACTGGCAGGACTGGGGCGTGGGCATCCCGGCGTTCCTGACGATCGCCCTCATGCCCTTCACGTACTCGATCGCCAACGGCCTGGGCGCCGGCTTCATCTCCTACGTCCTGATCCGCACCTTCCAGGGCCGGGCGCGGGACGTCCACCCGCTCATGTGGGCCGTGGCCGGTGCGTTCCTGCTGTTCTTCGGCATCGGATCCGTGGAAGAGATCCTTGGCATCAAGTAGGTCTGAAATCCCAGACACCCCGCAGGCGGCGGCGCTGGTTTTTGCCCGCCGCCTGTTGTGTGCTTGAACCATGGAAACCAGCGCCTTCTCCGCAGATGTCCGCCCCGCGCCCTGGACCGGCCGCTTCGACGGCGACGGCGACGCCCACCGCCGCTGGTGGCAGGCCATCGCCCCGCACACCCCGGCGTCCGCGGACGGCGCCACCCGGCCCGCCGTCGTCGTGGGTTTCTGCAGCGATGAAGGCGTGCGGCGCAACAAGGGCCGCACCGGTGCCGCGGCGGCCCCGGCCGCCATCCGCGCCGCGCTGGGTCCGCTGGCGTACCACCTGGACCGTTCGGTGTTCGACGCCGGCGACGTGGTGGTTGACGGCGGCTCACTGGAGGCGGGGCAGGAGCGCGCCGGACGCGCCGTTTCCGGGCTGCTCGACGCCGGCAACCTCACCGTGCTGCTGGGCGGCGGGCACGAGACCGCCTTCGCCAGCTACCTGGGCGTAGCGGGTTCCGCGGCCGTGCGTGGTTCCGAAGCAGCGCCCGGCAAGCGCCTGGGCGTGCTGAACCTTGACGCCCACTTCGATCTGCGCGACGAGCCGGTGCCCAGCTCCGGCACACCGTTCCTGCAGATGGCCCGCGCGGAAGCCGCCGCGGGACGCGGACTGAACTACGCCGTCGTCGGGATTTCCGAGCCGAACAACACCCGCACGCTCTTCGACACCGCGGACCGGCTGGGCGTGAAGTACCTGCTGGATGAGGACTGCTCCGCCGGGGCCGTGGAGGAGTTCGTCGCCGGGTTCCTGGCGGACATCGACGTGCTGTACCTGACGATCGACCTCGACGTGCTGCCGGCGTCGGTGGCCCCGGGCGTGAGCGCCCCGGCCGCGTACGGCGTGCCCCTGCCGGTCATCAGCGCCGTGTGCCGGCAGGTGGCCGCGAGCGGGAAGCTGCTGCACCTGGACGTGGCCGAGCTGAACCCGGACTTCGACATCGACTCCCGCACGGCCAAGGTGGCGGCCCGGCTGGTGAACACCCTGCTGGCGTAGGGGCGCTGCCCGCATAAGGCGCGTCACGCCAAGCAACCCGGCGCAACCCGGCTCAACCCTGGGCAACCCGGCGAAACCGTTCTTGGAGCGCGCCCAGCGGCCTGCCTATTCTCGATGCACGTGGTGTACCCAAGAGGCCAGGGAGCTGCCTGCAAAGCAGCGCACGCGGGTTCGAATCCCGCCACCACGTCTCTGGCCGGCCATGGCTTGCTTGTCTCCGCGGGGGTGGACTGCCTGCCCTGCGCCAGCCATCATGAAAGGAGGCGCAAGGTTTCGCCGACCGCATTAGCACGGCCGCTCTTTGCGCGGTGGAGGCGCAGCGACATGTCACCAAGGATCGAGCCCGCGGACCACGCCGGCGGATCCGCGCAGGCCGGCGAATCCATCCGAACCGCGGACAGGTTCCTGACCGACTATTACGAGCACGTGGCCGACGACGATGTCCGCAACTACACGGCGGATACACTCCTGGAGCGGGCACGGTACCACCGATCGCTGGCGGAGCGGCGGACTCCCGGTCAGGCCGTAATCGGCGTACTGAACGAGGCCGATGCCAGCCTCGTTGCGATCGTCACCGACGACATGCCCTACCTGGTCCCGTCGGTCACCGCGGAAATCGCCAGGGACAACGCCTCCATCCGCATCCTGGTCCACCCCACTTTCATCGTCAGCCGGGATCCCACAACCCACGCGCTGACGGACGTCCGCCGCGGACCGCTGCGGACGGGACTGCCATCCGGCGTCGACCTTCATGCGCAAGCCACGCCTTCCGTGCCCTCCGCCCCCATGCACCACGGCGACGGCGGACCGCTCACCGAGGCTTGGATCGCCGTCGAGATTTCCCGGCTTCCGGACGAGGCGAGCGCAGACCGCCTCGTCGAGCGCCTGCAGACCGTCCTGGGTGATGTCCGGGCCGCGGCGGAAGACACGGCAGCCATCCACGAGGAATTGGCGGGCGAGGTCCGCGGCCTGGAGGAGCTCTCGCAGACGGTCCCTGCAGCGCGGGAGGTCCAGGAGTTGCTGCGCTGGCTGGACGACGGGAATTTCGCGTTTCTGGGATACCGCGGCCGGCGCGGACTGGGACTGCTCCGGGACACGGCGGACGCTTCGCACCACGAACCCGCCACTGCCACGAATCCTTCCATGGGGACGGGAACAGCGCCGGTGCTGACCCTCACCAAGTCCACCCTCCGCTCCACCGTCCTCCGCCGGGCCTACCTCGACGAAATCAGCCTGGCCACGGTTAATAACGACGGCACACGCATCGGCGAGCGCACCTTCGTTGGCCTCTTTGCTCCCAGCTCTGCCTCCCGTTCGGCCCTCCAGATCCCCGTCATCCGGAACACCGTGGATGAAGTGCTGCGGACGTTCGGCTACTCGCCCACCTCGCATCACGGCAAGGAACTCCTGGCCGTGCTGGAGGCCTATCCCCGCGACGAACTGTTCCACATTGATGCGGGCCAGCTGGCCGGGCACGCGCGCGACATCCTGCGCCTCCAGGAGCGCCACAGCACCAGATTGTTCCTACGCCTGGACTCGCACGGGCGATTCATGACCGCGCTGGTCTTCCTGCCGCGGCACCGCTACAGCACGGCCGTCCGGCTCAATATTGAACGCGAACTGCGGGAGGCCTTCGGCTCCGACGCCATCGAGTTCGAGCTTCGCCTGGGCGAATCCGCCATGGCGCGTGTTTTCTTCCGGGTCCTGCTGCCTGGCGAGGGCCTGTTGCCTAGCGGGGGAGCGGCCGCCGTCGTCGATTCTGCGGTGCTGGAGCAGCGGATCATCGCCGCCACAAGATCCTGGGCGGAAGGCCTGGACGAGGCGCTGCAGGCAAGATTCCCGGCGGACAAAGCCTCGCGGCTGTCCCGGGAATGGGCCACCGCCTTCCCGGCCAGCTACAAAGCCGACTACGACGTGGAAGACGCGGTTGAGGACATCGTCCGGTTTGAGAGCTTCGGACCCGGGGTGGAGGTCGACACCGCAGACCCGCTGCTGACCGTGTACCGGCGCCCTGGGACTGCGGTCCTGGCCGAGGACGCACGGATCCGGCTCTATTTGACGCGGCCGCAGAGCCTCACCCAGATTTTGCCGTTCTTCCATAACCTGGGCCTGAAGGTCCTCGACCAGCGTCCGTTCGATGTGCAGCGCGCCGACGGCCGGTCCTTCTTCCTCTACGACCTCGGGCTCCAGTACCCGCGCGGGGTAGATCCCGTGGGCACCGGCGAGCTGCTGGCCGGCTCATTCTGTGCCGCGATGCGTGGTGACATGGAGTCGGACGCCTTCGATGCGCTCGTGATCCGGGAGCGGATCGACTGGCGGCGGACAACAATCCTGCGAGCGTACGCGAAGTACCTCCGGCAGTTGGGGAGCACCAATTCGTACGGATTCATCGCGGACACCCTCCGCGAGAACGTCCGGGCAACCCATGCGCTGCTTGCCCTGTTCGAGACGAAGTTCGATCCCGACCGCTTTGATCCTGACCTTTTCGATCCTGACCTGCTCCAGCCGAATCTCTTGGAAGAGGGCAGCAGGTTCAACCGCCGGGCCCGGGCCGTCGAGGCTGCCCGCAAGGAGCTGTCGGAGGCCATCGACGCCGTCCCGGTCCTCGACGCTGACCGCCTCCTGCGGCAGTTGGCGAGCCTGGTGGATGCCACGCTGCGCACCAACTTCTACCTGAACAAGCCGTACGTGAGCTTCAAGCTCAACCCTTCCATGGTCCCGGCCGCGCCGGCGCCCCGGCCACAGTTCGAAATCTGGGTCTACTCACCACGCGTTGAGGGCGTCCACTTGCGCTTCGGCGCCATCGCCCGCGGTGGCCTGCGCTGGTCCGACCGCCGTGAAGACTTCCGCACGGAAATCCTGGGACTCGTGAAGGCCCAGACGGTCAAGAATGCCGTCATCGTGCCCACCGGAGCGAAGGGCGGCTTCTACCCCAAGCACCTCCCGGACCCCGCCGAATACCGGGCGGCATGGCTGGCCGAGGGCCAGGAAAGCTATCGGATCTTCATCCGCGGGCTGCTGGACCTCACGGACAACCTGCTTGCGGATCCCGACGGCGGGACGAACGGACGTGTGGTTCCGCCGCCACGGGTCGTGAGGCACGACGGCGACGACTACTACCTCGTGGTGGCCGCGGACAAAGGTACGGCGACGTTCTCCGACATCGCCAACGCGCTGGCGGCGGAGTACGGATTCTGGCTGGGGGATGCCTTCGCTTCGGGCGGATCGGTGGGCTACGACCACAAACAGATGGGCATCACCGCCCGCGGCGCCTGGGAGTCCGTGCGGCACCACTTCAGCGAACTTCTGATCGACTCCCGCACCGAGGACTTCACGGTGGTGGGCATCGGCGACATGAGCGGCGATGTGTTCGGCAACGGCATGCTGCTCTCCAGCCACATCAAGCTGGTTGCTGCCTTCGACCACCGGCACATCTTCCTGGACCCCACGCCCGATCCGGCGGTGTCCCATGCCGAACGGGCGCGGCTGTTCAAACTCCCGCGCTCGTCCTGGGCCGACTACGACCCCGGCAAGCTCAGCCCCGGCGGAGGGGTGTTCTCCCGGCTGGAGAAGTCGATCGGCATCACCGACCCCGTCCGCCTCGCCTTGGGACTGGCGGAAGGCACGACGGCGATGTCCCCGCCTGAGCTGCTGAGGGCCGTCCTCATGGCCCCGGTGGACCTGCTGTACAACGGCGGAATCGGCACCTACGTCAAAGCCACCACTGAGTCGCATGCCGACGTCGGAGACAAATCAAACGATGCCATCCGGGTCAACGCCGCCCAGCTCCGCACCCACATCATCGCCGAAGGCGGCAACCTCGGCATCACCCAGCGAGGCAGGATAGAGGCGGCGCTGGGCGGGGTCCTGCTGAACACGGACGCAATCGACAACTCTGCCGGCGTGGACTGTTCGGACCACGAAGTGAACATCAAGATCTTCCTCGACCGAATGATCGCCGCAGGCAAGATGTCTGTTGAGGAAAGGACGGGCTTCCTGCACTCGCTCCGGGACGAAGTGGGCCGGCTCGTGCTGAAAACCAACGTGGACCAGAACGTCCTCCTGCTCAACGACAAGCAATTGGTCCTCAAATGGAGCCCGAGCTTCGAGCGGACCATGGAGTGGCTGGACTCCGCCACGGACCTTGACCGTAAGCTCGAAGGCTTGCCCACCACGGAGGAGCTGAAGGCACGCGTCGAAACCGGAATGGGGCTGACCACGCCCGAACTCGCCGTCCTGGCGGCGTATGCCAAGATCGAGCTGGCGCGCGAACTGACCGAGGGCGGGCTGGCGGACGAGCCATGGTTCTCGCAGACGCTGCACGAGTATTTCCCCCGCCAGCTCTCCGAGCGGTTCGGCGACGATCTCGCCACGCATCCCCTGCGGCGCCAGATCGTGGCCACTGTGGTGGCCAACGACATGATCAACCTCGGCGGCATAGCCTTCGCTTTCCGTGCCATGGAGGAAACCACGGTTTCCGCAGCCGCGGTGGCGCGCGGATTCGTGGTGATGCGCCATCTTTGGGACTTCGACTCAGTCACTGAGGCCTTGGCCCAGCTGCCTGCCAGCCTCCCCAGTGAGCACGGATGCGCCGTGGCGTTGGACATGAGGCGGCTCCTCGACCGGTCCACCCGCTGGTACGTCACCCACGATTTCCGGGACAAGCCCATTGCCGATGCCTTGGCCCGGTTGGAGCAGCCCATGTCCCTCATGCGGGCCAATTTCACGAGCTTCCTGCACGGCATCAACCTGAACCATGCCCTGAAACGCCTCGCCCACACTGACTCCGTCGGACTGCCCCATGCCTTGGGAATCCGGGCCTCCGAGCTCCTGGTCTGCTACGGGCTTCTGGACATTTGCGCGATAGCCGAGGAACTGCAAGAACCCGTGGAGACCGTGGCGGAGGTCTACTTCGCCGTCTTCGAACGCATCTCGGCCGTACCACTGCTGGAGCACATCACCATGCTTCCCCGTGATACCCATTGGGAGGCGTTGGCGCGGGCCGCGCTGCGGGACGACATGTACCTGGTCCTGGCCGACATGACCAAAGCCGTGGTCCGGCACACGCCCCGTTCCTCGGAAGCAGCAGCAGAACCGGTGGAGCGGATCATGGACTGGGAACGCGGAAACATCGAACAACTCGCCCGCATCCAGGACACCATCAAGGAGGCCATCAAGCCAGGTCCGGTGGATATCGCGGCACTGTCCGTGGCCGTGAAACTCCTCCGTGCCACCGTGCGGCGGTGAGACCCAGGTCACCAGCCTGCCAGTCATCTTACAAATATTCCGGACAGAGGTCCTATGATTGATGGGTCGCCCTCGAAGGCGGCAAGCAATAGGAGGCTCCCCAATGACCGCCGTATCCACCTTGGAACGCGAAATCCGTTTGTCCTTTTCCCGGGCCGACG
Organism: Arthrobacter cavernae; assembly: GCF_017368795.1. Lineage (GTDB taxonomy): Bacteria > Actinomycetota > Actinomycetes > Actinomycetales > Micrococcaceae > Arthrobacter > Arthrobacter cavernae. The sequence goes on from NZ_JAFNLL010000033.1 coordinate 37,909, forward strand.
AGATCCACGACGGCCTCGACCGCGCCGTCGAATCCCTCATCGAGACCGCAGCACAGGACGCCGCCTGCGGCATCCTGGTGACGCGCCACGATCCGGGCACATACACCGTTGCCCTGGACGAATCCGTGCCCTTCGGCCAGACCCGCGAGGCCATCGCCGCCTGATCCCCGAGTTCCACGCAAAAAACCGGGGCTTGTTCGCAATTCCCGCCCTACAAAGTGCGGTATTGCGAACAAGCCCCGGTTTTTTTGGTGCCTCAGTCTTTCGGTTTCCAGTCTATCCGGCTGGCGTAAGCTACGCCCGGCGCAGCACCACGCCGTCGGACTTCATGAAGAGCTGCTTGGCGGCCTCGTCGGCGCCGGGCCCCGCGGGTTCAAGCCACACCACGTTGCCGCTGACCGAGACCTCCTGCACCGCCCCGGCTGCGATCACATGTGCGTGTTTGAGGACTTCGATCCGCTCCCCCACCTTCAAGGCTCCCCAGTCGGAAACCGTGGCGGACTGTGCGATTCGCTTGGACAGGACTGCCACGCGTGCCTTCATTGAACCTCTACCCCTTTGTGGATGTTCTCTGTATGGATTTGTATGGACGGTTGCCCGTCAAGCCCACGACACCGTTGGCGTGGACGTGACGTACACCATAAGTTCTACTACATTTGCCACGCCCCGGAGACTGCGTTGCGAACAATTTCCGGGGCGTGACAAATCTGCTCAGCGAATGAGCGCTTTATTCGGCGTCAGGCCAGAATCCCGACGGCGGATTCGGCGGCCGCGCGGACCTCACCGGAGCCGACCAGGCGGTCGGCCGCTTCCAGTTCCGGGGACAGGAACCTGTCGGTTCCCGGACCCTGGACCACTCGGCGCAGCACCTCGATCACCGCTGCACCCGCCGGGCCCGGCGTCAGTTCGCCGTCGGACAGCTGGGTGCGCATGTCGATGGCTCGGGCGGACGCCACCAGCTCCACGGCCAGGACGCGGCGGAGGTTCTCCACGGCCTTGCGCAGCTTCCGGGCGGCGTGCCAGCCCATGGAGACGTGGTCTTCTTGCATGGCGGAGCTCGGGATGGAGTCCACCGACGCCGGAACGGCCAGGCGCTTGTTGTCCGAGACCAGGCCGGCCTGGGTGTACTGGGCGATCATCAGGCCGGAGTCCACACCGGGATCGTCGGCCAGGAAGGCCGGGAGGCCGTGCGAGCGGGCCGGGTCCAGCATGCGGTCCGTGCGGCGCTCGGCGATCGAGGACAGGTCCGCGACGGCGATCGCCAGGAAGTCCAGCACGTAGGCCACGGGGGCGCCGTGGAAGTTGCCGTTGGAGGACACCCGGCCGTCCGGGAGGACCACCGGGTTGTCGATGGCCGCCGCGAGTTCGCGCGAGGCCACCAGCTCTGCGTGGGTGATGGTGTCGCGGACGGCACCGGCAACCTGCGGGGCGCAGCGCAGCGAGTAGGCGTCCTGGACCTTGGTGTCGCCCTCACGGTGCGAGGCCACAATCGGCGAGTTGGAGAGCACGCGCAGCATGTTGTCCGCGCTGGCAGCCTGGCCCGGGTGCGGGCGCAGGGCGGCGTGCAGCTCGGGCAGGAACACCTGGTCCGTGCCGAGCAGCGCCTCGACGCTGAGCGCGGCGGTGATGTCCGCCGTCGTGAGCAGCATTCGCAGGTCCGCGATGGCCATCAGGAGCATGCCGAGCATGCCCTCGGTGCCGTTGACCAGCGCCAGGCCTTCCTTCTCCGCGAGGGTGACCGGCGCGATGCCGTGCTCGGCGAGGAGATCCGCGACGGCGGGACGGCCGGCGGTGCCGTAGAGCTCGCCGTCGGGGCCCGTGGCCTCGCCTTCGCCCATGAGGACGAGGGCGCAGTGGGACAGCGGGGCGAGGTCGCCGGAGCAGCCGAGCGAGCCGAATTCGCGGACCAGCGGGGTGATGCCGGCGTTGAGGACGTCCACCATGGTCTGCAGGACCACGGGGCGCACACCGGTGCGGCCGGATGCGAGCGTCTTGGCACGCAGGAACATGATGCCGCGGACCACCTCGCGCTCCACGGCCGGGCCCATGCCGGCGGCGTGGCTGCGGATGAGCGACTTCTGCAGCTGGGTGCGCAGATCGGTGGGGATGTGGCGGTTGGCCAGGGCACCGAAGCCCGTGGAGATGCCGTAGGCGGGGACCTCGCTGTGGGCGAGGCCGTCAATGTGGGCGCGGACCTTGGCCACCGTGTCCAGGGCTTCCTGGGAGATGGTCACCTTGGCGTCGTGGCGTGCGACGGCGACGACGTCTTCCGGCGTGACGCCGCTGGAGCCGAGGATCACCGTTTGGTTGCTGAGGGATGTTGCTGTGATGGTCACTGTTACTTGCCTTCGTTCATCGGGATGCGGACGCCGCGTTCGGCGGCGACTTCGACGGCGCGGTCATAGCCGGCGTCGACGTGGCGGATGACGCCCATGCCGGGGTCGTTGGTCAGGAGGCGCTCCAGCTTCTGGGCCGCGAGGTCCGTGCCGTCGGCGACGGAGACCTGGCCGGCGTGGATGGAACGGCCGATGCCGACGCCGCCGCCGTGGTGGATGGACACCCAGGTGGCACCGGAGGCGGTGTTCAGCAGGGCGTTCAGGAGCGGCCAGTCGGCGATCGCGTCGGAGCCGTCGGCCATGGCCTCGGTCTCGCGGTACGGGGAGGCCACGGAACCCGAGTCCAGGTGGTCGCGGCCGATCACGATGGGCGCCTTGACCTTGCCTTCCTTGACGAGCTGGTTTAACAGCAGGCCCGCCTTGGCGCGCTCGCCGTAGCCCAGCCAGCAGATGCGGGCCGGCAGGCCCTCGAACTCCACGCGCTCCTGGGCGGCGTCGATCCACTTGTGCAGGTGCGTGTTCTCCGGGAAGAGTTCCTTGATGGCCGCATCCGTGACGGCGATGTCTTCCGGGTCACCGGACAGGGCCACCCAGCGGAACGGGCCCAGGCCCTCGCAGAAGAGCGGGCGGATGTAGGCCGGGACGAAGCCCGGGAACTCGAAGGCGCGCTCGTAGCCGCCCTTGCGGGCTTCGTCGCGGATGGAGTTGCCGTAGTCGAAGACCTCGGCGCCGGCGTCCTGGAATTCCACCATGGCCTGCACGTGGCGGGCCATGGAGGCCTGGGCCTTCTTGGTGAAGCCTTCGGGATCGGCCTCGGCCTCGCGGTGCCAGTCCTCCACGGTGATGCCCTCGGGCAGGTAGGACAGCGGGTCATGGGCGGAGGTCTGGTCGGTGACGACGTCGATGGTCAGCTCGCCGGCCTTGTGGCGGCGCAGCAGCTCGGGGAAGACCTCGGCGGCGTTGCCCACGTAGCCCACGGACCAGCCGCGGCGCTCTTCCTTGGCCTTCTGCACCTTGGCGATGGCGGCGTCGAGGTCGGTTTCGACCTCGTCCAGGTAGCGCTTGCCCGCGCGGCGGCGCAGTCGGGACTCGTCGACGTCGACGATCAGGCAGGCGCCGTCGTTCAGGGTGACGGCCAGCGGCTGGGCGCCGCCCATGCCGCCGCAGCCGCCCGTGAGGGTCAGGGTGCCGGCCAGCGGGCCCTCGGTGGAGCCAACAGCTGCGGGTGCCGGGTGGCGGCCCTCGGCGGCGAGCTTGTTGCCGACGGCGGCAAAGGTTTCGAAGGTGCCCTGCAGGATGCCCTGCGTGCCGATGTAGATCCAGGACCCGGCCGTCATCTGGCCGTACATCATCAGGCCCTCGGCCTCGAGGCGGCGGAACTCGGGCCACGTCGCCCAGTCGCCCACGAGGTTCGAGTTGGCCAGCAGCACGCGCGGCGCCCACTCGTTGGTGCGGAACACGCCCACCGGCTTGCCCGACTGCACCAGGAGCGTCTCGTCCTTCTCCATGGTCTCCAGGGTGCGGGTGATGGCGTCGAACGCGGCCCAGGACCGGACAGCACGGCCCGTGCCGCCGTAGACCACCAGGTCATCCGGGCGCTCGGCCACCTCCGGGTCCAGGTTGTTCATGAGCATGCGCAGCGGGGCCTCGGTCTGCCAGGACTTGGCGGTGAGCTCGGTGCCGCGGGCGGCCTTGACCGGGCGGGCGCCGGTGGTGAAATCTGCGGGTGCCATGGTGACTCCTTCGTCGTGTGGAAAGTCGGGTGGGAATTGCTTCTGTCTCTACTAAAGCCCCTTTAGGGGGCCCCCGGAATGGCTTTTGGAAGGGTGCTGTCCGGGATTACAGACCCGCCCTCCTCCCCCAACTAGGTAGCAGCAAGTGTCGTTTTGAGAACTCATAACGACACTTGCTGCTACCTAGTCGGGGTGGGTCCGCAGGCGCTGGGGCAGCGTTACTGGGCCGGCCGGCCGTGGAGCCGGACCGAGAGTTCGTCGGCGGCCTTCTGGATGCGAGCAGCCAGCACCGGCCAGTCCTCGGCCTGCAGCTTCTCCTCCAGGAACGTGACGGCGACGGCCGCCGTCGGCCAGCCCAGGTGGTCGGTGACGGCGGCGGCGATCGAACCGAAACCGGGCGTCACTTCGCCGTGCTCGGTGGCGAAGCCGCGCTGCCGGACCTGGTCCAGGTGGGAGGACAGGGCGGAGTACTTCATGATGGGCGATTCCGTCTCGTGCCGGGCCGTGAAGGCGGCAGCATTCGGATAGAGCGCCCGCACCTGGGACTTCGGGAGGGCGGCCAGGATGGCGCGACCGCTGGCGGTGAGGTGGCTGGGTAGGCGGACCCCGACGTCGGTCACCAGGGACGGGCGGTTTTTCGCGCGTTCCTCGACGATGTAGAGCACGTCCCGGCCATGCAGCACTGCAAGGTGCGCGCTCTCGCCGATCGAATCCACGAGGGCGGCCAGTAAGGGGCGGCCCAGTCTGGACAGGGGCTCCTGGCGCGAATACGCGGAGCTGAGCTCGAAGGCGCTGATGCCCAGGCCGTAGCGCTGCTCCTCATGCAGGTGCAGGACGAAGCCATTGGCCTCCATGACCCCCAGCAGGTGGTAGACGCTGGACCGGGGCAGGCCCAGCGCGGTGGCAATGTTGGAAGCCGCCATGGGCCCGCGGCGGGAGGCCAGGAGCTTCAGGATGCGCAGGGTGTTTTCCGCTGCGGGGACCTTGGAGGTGGCTTTGCCTGGTGTAGGCGGCTGTATGGTCATGGCTCCTCATCGAGTACACGGGTGGCGGCGGTTTGCGGCACTGCCCCGGAACGCGGCACCGACCATCAGTGCGGCATGTCCGGGATCCCGTACTTAAGCGTGCGCCGCGCGCAATGCCTCGGAAGGACCATCAGAGCACATAGTTGTCTGCAATGCCAGACTCCATCAAGGAGGGGCCGCGGCTCAAGATCCACCCATCCTGGAAACGCGTCCGTCTTCCAACCCGCGTATTGACTGGCTACCGCGGCAGCCACGTGGCCCTTAGGCTTTGGCCTTGCGGCGCACGACGGACGTGATGGCGCCGGCCGCTGCAGCAACCAGCGCCACGATCAGCCCAATGGTCCACCAGTTCAGTTCAGAGGACGTACTGACCAGCGGGCTGGCGGATTCCGGGTTTTGCCCTTCCACTGCCACGGCGTCACTCGGCGTTGCGGGAATGGCAGGCGGGGCTTGGACGGTCGGCAGGCCACCGGGAAGCGCTTCAGCCTCGGGTGCGGAGCCAGTTTCGGCAAGTACGACGGCGGGAGCAGACGCAGGGGGCCACGGCACCACCGCGGGGGCTGCTTCGGCCGATTGGGATGCATCGACCAGCGGGGCGGCTTGACCCGAGCTGCCTGCACCAGCCTGCCGCGCGGCTTCAGCAGCCTTGGCCGTGTCGGCCGCCGTGCGGGCGTCGAGCTCTGCTTGGTCGGCGATCCGCGCCAGTTCGGCGATCATGGCGTCGATCCGCGCCACGTGCGCCGCCGTCGCCGCGTCCCGCTCCGCTGCGGCAAAGCGTTCGGCGGTGGCGAATGTTTGGAGGCCAGCCCGGCTGCCATCGAGCGCCACGCTCGCGGCGGCCCGAAGCTCCTGGCCGTCGGATTCCAGAAGGTACGTGGCCAGAATGGCGTTGTCCAGATGCTGCGCGCTGGCAAGTCCATACTCGAGGAAGTACCTGACCTGGGCCGGGTTGCCCGAGGCAAGGGCGCCCTTGGCAGCCTCATCTACGCGGTCGCCATCGCCGTCGATGGACTGGAAAACCCGCTGGCGGTCGTCGACGAGAGAAGGCTCGTTCCGCTTCAGGACCTCCGGGTAGTTGGCGATGAAGGATTTGATCACGGAGTCGCCGCCCAGGAGGGCAGCCTCGGCAGCCTCCTTCACCTCAGGGCCGCCAGTGAGCGCCAGATCCAAGGTGGCCTGGCGGGCTTCTTTGATGTGCGCATCCAGATCGACTCCAGGCACAGTCAGCGTCGCCAGCAGCCCTGGTAGTTCAAGAGCCGCCTCCCCATAGGCGGCCTTGGCGCCCTCGTCTGCCGCGATTTCGGCATTGTCGATTGCCCGCTCCGGCATGGCCTGCGCAGAGCGGAAGTCACGCTCGTCAACCAGCCGGGCAGTGTCCGCCGTCCGCGCCGTGGCGGCAGTTGTCCGGGCAAGCGCGACGGCGGTCCCCGCCCGTTGCGCGAAAGCCGCGGGGTCGCTGGGTCCGGAGGCTGCGTCGGCTTTAACCTGCTCCAGAAGCTTGACGACCGCCGCGGTTTCCGTGTCGCGATCCGCGGCCACGAATTGGCCATAGCGGAGGAAGGCAGCAACGGTGTCCGGGTCATTCGCATCGAGGGCGGCCTGCGCTCCAAGACTGACGCTGGCGGAACCGGATTCGATCAGCTGATATGTAGCGATCCTGTCCTCGAGTTCTGCGGTCCCCTTCCAGCCGTAGAGCACGAACTTCTCAACCGCGGCACCGCCCGCGTCGAGGCTGGCGGATGCGGCCCGCCGGATCCCCGGGACAGCCGAGTCCAGGAAGTACGTAGCGGTGATACGCAGGTCCAGCTGCCAGGAATTGGCCCAGCCCTCAGCAAGGAACTTGTCGATCGCCGTCGGATCCGTTGCCGAGGCAGCCAGGATCTTTGTGGCGGAAGCGCGCACATGCGCGCTTCCGCGCTCCGTCAGCTCGGTGACCAACTGCTTGCGGTCAGCCTGCAGCGCGACGTCCTGTCCGGCGTCGCCCCATGCTCCTGCGTGGAGGAACTTGTCCAAGGCCTCCACGCCACCCACCAGAGCAAACTTCGCCGCCGCGCGCGTGGCCGGGCCACCCGTCCTCCACAGCTCAAGGACACCGGCAGCGTCTTCCGCACGTTCCAGGAACGGCACAGGAGCCGACGAGGCGTGCGGAAGCGCGAAGGCCGGCATGTCGTAGGCGTGGGCAGGGGCGACGAACAGGAGCGATGCCGTGCCGATCACCGAAACGGCAACAGCAGCAGTCCAACGGCGTCGCGCACGACGGAACGCAGAGATCAAGAATTCCCCCAAAGAAAGCGAATCAGCGCGCGGCATCTGCAGGCAAAAGGGTGCGCGGCGACGCCCGTCCGGAAAACTCCGGAGCTGTCTGCGGGAAGTCTATATGAGCTTTGGCCATCGTCTGGACCGCGCCTCAAACAGTGACTACCACCTTCCCGTGGGCGCCTCCCCCGCGCATGTACCGGATGGCGTCCGGCGCCTCGCCCAGGGGGAAGACCTTGCCGATGGCCGGGACGACCTTGCCGGCCTCGATCAGCTCCGCCAGGACCCGCAGGTCCGCCTGTCGTTCCAGGGATATCAGTCCGCGCAGCTTCTGGCTCACGAACAGGGAGAGGAGGGGAGCCCGGAGCGCCCGGTCGAAGCCGCCGAGCCAGCGGCCACCGCCCTCACCGCCGACGATCACGAGTGTCCCGCGGGGAGTGAGTGCGCGCCGGAGTTTCGAGAGCGGGCGGTTGCCGGCGGTATCGAGGATCAGGTCGTAGCGTCGCGCCCCGTCCACCACATCTTCGCGCGTGTAGTCGATGACGTCCCCGGCGCCAAGCGAGCGCACAAGATCCGCCTTGCCGGCGCTGCATAGACCCGTCACCTCGGCGCCGAACGCCTTCGCCAGCTGCACGGCGAACGATCCCACGCCGCCGCCGGCACCGATGACCAGGACCTTCTGGCCTGGCTGCACGTTCCCGCTGTCGCGGAGGCCCTGGAGGGCGGTGACGCCGGAGATGGGCACGGCCGCGGCCTGTTCGAAGCTGAGGTTCGCCGGCTTCAGGGCGAGCTTGTCCTCCCGGGCACACGCGAACTCGGCGAAGGACCCCCCGCAGGTACCGAACACTTCGTCGCCGGGCCGGAACTGCGTCACGTCCGGGCCAACGGCCTCCACCTGCCCTGCGACTTCCCTGCCCCGGACGCGGTCCTTGGGCCTGCTGAGCCCGGAGCCCGCCGCGCGGGCCAGATAGGGCAGGCCCGTCATGAGGTGCCAGACGCCCTGTTCGACGCCGGCCGCACGGACGCGGATGAGGACCTCGCTGGCGCCGGGCACCGGTTTGTCGATGTCCTCGAGCCTGAGCACCCCGGCCTCGCCGTAGTTGTCCTGAACGATTGCTTTCATGGCGTTTCTCCTTCGCTGTCCGGGAATTCGCTGTCCGGGTACTGGAACACCTCGTCAAGCGGCACGTTGAGCACGCGGGCGATTTGGAATGCCATCTCAAGGGAGGGCGAATACCTACCCTGTTCGATGGCGATGATGGTCTGGCGGGTCACGCCGATGCTGTCCGCGAGCTGCGCCTGGGTCATTTCCCCGCTGGCGAAGCGGAGGGCGCGGATGGAGTTGGTGACGCGGGTGGGCTTCACCATGGCTGGAACCCCCTCCGGTAGGCGACGATCTTGGCCACGGAGCCAAGGATTGCGGACAACACGAACGCCAGGTAGATCGCGTTGGCGATCCAGAAGTGGCCGAACTCAGCCATTGCCATGAGGAGCGCCGCCACCGCACCGATGACCACGATCGACTGGCCGATGTATTCGCCGAAGCGGTAGATCTCCTTGTCGCGCTGGTCCTTGCCCGCGTCCTTGGGCGAGGCGATCCGGATCAGGATGTGGAGCACGATGGACACGGCAATGGATGCCCCGATGGTCCACAGCATCGGAGCCACATAGGGGACCTCGGCGAGCGGAGCACCCGCGGCCATCCCGAAAACGATGACGAGGTAGGCCGCATACGTACCGGCCGCGAGCACACCCATGATCCAGGCGCTCTTCTCTTCGAAGGACATTTTCCGCTCCCGTGTAAAACAAAGCTGACATTGGCAATGTAAAACTTATCTGACATCACGTCAAGAGTCTTTGACTTTTCGCCACCGGCCGCCGGCGAAGCGCCCGTCAAGCAGGCTTCTCATCGTCTGAGAACCGAGACAGTGATGTGCCGTGAGGCCCATCACAACGGGCCCGGAAATGGTCTGCTGGTTAACGATCCCCCTCCCAATGACGAGAAGGTATTCGTATGCAGCAATCCCCAACAGCCGTCAGGACGCCCGCGGTACGGGCCGTCGACGGCATGGTCGAGACCGTTCTCAACCGCGGCCTCAACGTCCGCCACATCCGCTTCATGGCCCTCGGCTCAGCCATCGGCACGGGCCTCTTCTACGGCTCCGCTTCCGCGATCCAGAAGGCCGGCCCCGCCGTGCTCCTGGCGTACATCATCGGCGGCGCAGCCGTATTCATGGTGATGCGCGCCCTGGGCGAGATGGCCGTCCGCCACCCCGTCTCCGGCTCCTTCGGCCAGTACGCCAGCCGCTACCTCGGCCCCTTCGCCGGTTTCGTGACGGGCTGGACGTACGTCTTCGAAATGGCGATCGTGGCGATCGCCGACGTGACGGCCTTCGGCATCTACATGGGATTCTGGTTCCCGCAGGTGGACCGCTGGATCTGGATCCTGGCCATCATCCTGTTCCTGGGCGCCATGAACCTACTCAGCGTCAAAGTGTTCGGCGAGCTCGAATTCTGGTTCTCGCTCATCAAGGTGGTGGCGATCATCGCCATGATCGCGGGCGGCGCGGCGATCGTGGCGTTCGGCTTCCAAGCCGGCGACGGCGGCGGCGTGGCACCGGGGTTGGGGAACCTCGTCAACCACGGCGGCCTGTTCCCGAACGGTTTCGAGGGCCTGCTGGCCGCGTTCGCCGTCGTGATGTTTGCCTTTGGCGGGATCGAAACGATCGGCGTCACAGCAGGTGAGGCCGCGAACCCCAAGAAGGTCATCCCGCAGGCCGTCAACACCGTGCCCGTGCGCGTACTTCTCTTCTATGTGCTGACCCTGGGCGTGCTGATGAGCCTGTTCCCGTGGAATGAGATCGGCAGCAACGGCAGCCCGTTCGTGCAGATCTTCGATGGCCTGGGCATCCCGGCGGCCCCGCACATCCTCAACGCCGTGGTCATCACGGCCGCACTGTCCGCCATCAACAGCGACATTTTCGGCGCCGGCCGCATCCTCTTCGGCCTGTCCCGGCAGGGGCATGCGCCCAAGAGCTTCGGCAGGGTCTCCCGGCACGGCGTCCCCTGGATGACCGTGGTGATGATGGGCGGCATCCTGCTGGTGGGGGTTGTCCTGAATGCCCTGATCCCGAAGGACGTGTTCGTGCTGATCGCCTCGATCGCCACCTTCGCCACGGTATGGGTGTGGGTCATGATC
>NZ_JAFNLL010000034.1 GCF_017368795.1 Arthrobacter cavernae
GCGCCGGTCCCGCGGATCCCGGAGGGGATTGCGGTACCCGGCGTTCTTCCTGCCGTTTTCAGATTCTGGCATGTTTGCTATTGTGCCTTAGCTTTCGAGGGCGCTGGCCTGGCCGGCCAGCGCAGCGACAACATCCTGGAGCTGCGCCACACCGGCCGCACGGTCGGTGAGGTGCAGGCGGAGAACCGGGCGGCCGTGGCCTTCCAGGACCTGGGCGTCACCGGAGGCCTGGGCCGCGATGAGCTCACCGAAGGTGAAGGGGCGCTCGGGGATGGCGAGGTCCGTGGCCGAGGAGGCCGTGACCTGGAGGAAGGCGCCGATGGCGGGGCCGCCCTTGTGGAACTGGCCGGTGGAGTGCAGGAACCGCGGGCCCCAGCCGAACGTTACCGGGCGGCCGCTGACAGCAGCCAGCTGGTCCCGGACTCCTTCGAGCGAGGCATGCGTGATGCGGTCCAGGTACGCCTGGACACTCAGGTAACCCGTGGCACCCAGTTCGCCCAGCAGAGCCTGCACTGCTTCGCCAACCGTGGCGGCTTCACCCAGCCAGGCGCCGCCGCGGACCTCGACCGCACCGTCAACGAAGGCGGCCGGAGTCGGCTCCGGGCGGGCGTCCAGCAGGCCGCGGGCAGCAACCTTGGCTGCCTCGACGTCGGGCTGGTCGAAGGGGTTGATGCCGAGCAGGCGCCCGGCCACCGCCGTCGCGAATTCCCACACCAGCATCTGGGTGGCCAGGCCACCGGCGATCGCGACTTCGTTTTCACCGAGTTCGACGTCGGAGTCCTCGCCCACCAGCCGCACCACCAGGACGTCGTCGGCGCCGCCGCTGACCTCCGGGGCGTTGGGGCCGGCGACGACGGGCAGCACGCCCGTGCCCAGCTTGCCGGTTGATTCCGCGATGAGCTGCTCGGCCCAGTCGGCGAAGCCGACGATCCCGGAGCCGTCCTCGGCGATGACGATCTTGTCGCGCAGGGGAGTGGTTCCGCCCAGGGCAATGCCCAGGGCAAGTCCGATGTTGTCCGCGGCGTCCTCGTTGAGGATTTCGGTAGCTTCCTCGGCCTCATCCAGGAACGCCTGGATGTCCACGCCGGCCAGGCCGCAGGGCACCAGGCCGAATGCGGTCAGCGCGGAGTAGCGTCCGCCGACGTTGGGGTCGGCGTTGAACACGGCGCGGTAGCCGGCCTCGCGGGAGGCCTTGTCCAGCGGGGAGCCGGGGTCCGTGACGATGATGATGCGGCTCTTCGCGTCGATGCCGGCCTCAGTGAAGGCCTGCTCGAAGATACGGCGCTGGGAGTCCGTCTCAAGGGTGGAACCGGACTTGGACGAGACCACGATGGCGGTCTCGTCCAAACGGTCCGCTACGGCAGCACCTACCTGTTCGGGATCGGTGCTGTCCAGCACAGTCAGCTCGACGCCAGCGGTGCCGGCAATGACCTCGGGAGCCAGGGAAGAACCACCCATGCCGCAAAGGACAATACGGGTGATGCCCTCGGCGCGCAGGGCGTCGCCGAGTTCCAGAATGTCGGCAACCAGCGGCTGGGAGACGGCCGCGGCCTCAACCCATCCGAGGCGGACAGCGGATTCGGACTCCGCATCCGGACCCCACAGGGTGTGGTCCTTGGCGAAGATCCTCGTGGCGATCCGGTCTTCAACGAGACCGTCGATGTGCTTCTCGATGGCCTGCCGTGCGGCACCGGTGGCGTCGTAGCTGAGTGTGCTCATGGTGGGTTAGGAAGCCTTCCGTGCAGCGGCGAGGGCGCCTTCGACGTCGCCCAGGAGTTCCTTCCAGCTGGCCACGAACTTCTCGAGGCCTTCGGACTCGAGGAGGGCCACGACGTCGTTGTAGGAAACGCCGAGGCCCTCGAGGGCGTTGAGGGTCTGGTTGGCTTCTGCGTAGGTGCCGGAGATGGTGTCGCCGGTGACCACGCCGTGGTCGAAGGTGGCCTCAAGGGTCTTCTCCGGCATGGTGTTGACGACGCCGGCAGCTGCGAGCTCGGTGACGTACAGGGTGTCCGGGTAGGCCGGGTCCTTGACTCCGGTGCTGGCCCAGAGCGGACGCTGCGGACGGGCGCCGGCTTCGGCCAGCACTGCCCAGCGTTCGGTGGAGAACAGCTCTTCGTAGACCTGGAAGGCGAGGCGGGCGTTGGCAACGCCGGCCTTGCCCTTGAGGGCCTTGGCTTCCTCGGTGCCCAGGGCATCGAGGCGCTTGTCGATCTCGGTGTCCACGCGGGAAACGAAGAACGATGCCACGGAGTGGATCGTGGAGAGGTCGTGGCCGTTCTCCTTGGCCTGCTCGAGGCCGTTCTGGAAGGCGTTGATGACGGCGCGGTAACGCTCCAGCGAGAAGATCAGGGTCACGTTGACGCTGATGCCCTCGGCGAGGGTCGCCGTGATGGCCGCGAGGCCCTCAAGGGTTGCCGGGATCTTGATGTGGACGTTGTCCCTGTTGACCCTGGAGTGGAGGTGCTTGGCCTCGGCGATCGTGCCGGCGGTGTCCCAGGCCAGGCGGGGATCCACCTCGATCGAGACGCGGCCGTCCACGCCGTTGCTGGCGGCGGCAACCGGGGCAAACAGATCGCAGGCATCGGCGACGTCGGTGGTGGTGATCTCGAAGATCGTCTCGTCGAGGCTGGCGCCCTGGGCTGCGAGTTCGGCGATCTTGGCGTCGTAGTAGTGGCCGGACGTGATGGCCGCGTGGAAGATGGACGGGTTGGTGGTCACGCCAACCACGTTCTTTTCTTCGATCAGCTTCTGCAGGCTGCCGCTGGACAGGCGTTCCCGGGAGAGGTCGTCAAGCCAGATGGAAACGCCGGCGTCGGACAGCAACTGGGTGGGTGTCGTGGTCATTTCGTTTTGCTCCTAGAAAGTCGGGTTCAGTCAGAGTCGCGTCAGACAGCGAGTTCTGTGAGGGAGTCCTTGGCAGCGGCGGTGACTGCTTCCGCGGTGATGCCGAACTCCTTGAAGAGGCGCTTGTAGTCCGCGGAGGCGCCGAAGTGCTCGAGGCTGATGCTGCGGCCGGCGTCGCCGACGAATTCGCGCCAGCCCAGGGCCAGGCCGGCCTCGACGGAGACGCGGGCCTTGACGGCGGCGGGAAGCACGGACTCGCGGTAGGCGGGGTCCTGCTTGGTGAACCACTCGACGCAGGGCATGGAGACGACGCGGGTGGCGATGCCTTCGGCCTGGAGGGTTTCGCGGGCCGCCACGGCCAGCTGGACCTCGGAGCCGGTGCCGATCAGGATGACCTGTGCCGGGACGGTCTTGCCGTCGCGGGAGGCTTCGGCCAGGACGTAGCCGCCCTGTGCGACGCCGGCGGTGGAGCCGAAGGTGTCGCCCTCGGCCGCGCCGTCGCCGCGGGCCCAGGTGGGGATGTTCTGGCGGGTCAGCACGATGCCGGCCGGGTTCTCGTGGTTCTCGAGCATGGTCTTCCAGGCTGCGGCGACCTCGTTGGCGTCGCCGGGGCGGACCACGTCCAGGCCCGGGATGGCGCGCAGGCTGGCGAGCTGCTCCACGGGCTGGTGGGTGGGGCCGTCCTCGCCGAGGCCGATCGAGTCGTGCGTCCACACGTACAGCGAGGGAACGCCCATGAGGGCGCCGAGGCGGATGGCGGGGCGCTGATAATCGCTGAAGATCAGGAAGGTGCCGGAGAACGCCCGGGTGCGGCCGTGCAGGGCGATGCCGTTCACGATCGATGCGGCGGCGTGTTCGCGGATGCCGAAGTGCAGGACCCGGCCGTAGGGGTTGCCCTTCCACGCACCGGTGGAGCGCGATGCCGGAATGAAGGACGGCGAGCCCTCGATGGTGGTGTTGTTGGACTCGGCAAGGTCGGCGGAGCCGCCCCAGAGTTCGGGCATGACCGGGCCGATGGCGTTCAGGACCTTGCCCGAGGCGGCGCGGGTGGAGACGTCCTTGCCGGCTTCGAAGACCGGCAGGGCGGCGTCAAGCTCGACGGGGAGCTTCCTGGCCTCGATGCGCTCCAGGAGGGCGGCGTTTTCCGGGTTGGCGGACTGCCAGGCCTCGAAGCCGGCCTGCCATTGGGTGCGGGCGGCCGCGCCGCGTTCCACGGTGCCGCGGGCGTGGGCCAGGACCTCGTCGTCGACCTGGAAGGTCCTGGCGGGGTCGAAGCCCAGGACTTCCTTCAGTGCCGCGACTTCCTCGGTGCCCAGGGCCGAACCGTGGATCTTGCCGGTGTTCTGCTTCCTGGGGGCCGGGTAGCCGATGATGGTGCGCAGCGAGATGATGGACGGCTTGGTCGTCTCGGCCTTCGCCGCACGCAGCGCGCTGTAGAGTTCCTGGACGTCTTCGACGTACTCGCCGGTCGGGTTGTTGTCGCTGGGGCGGGTCCAGTCAACGCGCTGGGTGTGCCAGCCGTAGGACTCGTAGCGCTTCAGGACGTCCTCGGTGAACGCGATGTCGGTGTCGTCCTCGATCGAGATGTGGTTCTCGTCGTAGATCACCACGAGGTTGCCTAGTTCCTGGTGGCCGGCCAGCGAGGAGGCCTCGGAGGTCACGCCTTCCTGGAGGTCCCCGTCGGAGGCGATGACCCAGACGGTGTGGTCGAACGGGCTGGTGCCCTCCGCCGCCCCGGGGTCGAACAGGCCGCGCATCCGGCGCTGGGAGTAGGCGAAGCCGACCGCGGAGGCCAGGCCCTGGCCCAGCGGGCCGGTGGTGATCTCCACGCCCGCGGTGTGCTTGTACTCAGGGTGGCCCGGGGTCAGGGAACCCCAGGTGCGCAGCGCCTGAAGGTCCCCCAGCTCCAGGCCGTAACCGGAGAGGAAGAGCTGGATGTACAGGGTCAGGGAGGTGTGGCCCGGGGACAGCACGAACCGGTCACGCCCGATCCAGTCCGGATTCTTCGGGTCGTGGCGCATCAGCTTCTGGAACAGCAGGTACGCGGCGGGCGCCAGGGACATGGCCGTGCCCGGGTGGCCGTTGCCGACCTTCTCCACGGCATCCGCGGCCAGGACACGCACCGTGTCGACAGCGCGCTGGTCCAAGCTGGTCCATGACAGTTCTTGCTCTTCCAAATGTGGCACGAAAACCGAGCCCCTCTCTGTGCTGACGGCAGGCGTTGCGGACGTGCCGGAGCAGGAGCACAGATGGCGCCCGCTGCGGGTTGTCTACCAGCCGTTCACCATTGAAACGTTGATCTATCACCCAGTCACCCGACCCTGAGAATACGTTTTCCCGGAAAGTCGTCGAGTGCTGATCTGCAGACAGCTTAGCCTCATTCGGGGGCCCGGGCCGTGGGATTTCCCAAAATTGGGCGGAAATTCCGTTTTATGAATCACTGTGTGGTTTAGATGGCGTGAAGGTTCGGAAACATTGGTGAATTTTCGGTGCCACGGCCAACTTCGGGTCACGGTATGATATCTGGAGGCCACCAGCGGCACGTGCACCCCCGATTTGGATAGCCGCCGCTGCGAGAACACCAGAGCATAGAACAGAGTGACTGCCACCGTGAGCACAACAGATACGCACCTCAACGCTGCCCCCGCCCGGGGAAGCAACGGAATCTCCCGTAAGTTCAAGGCGTATCTTGCCCTCACCAAGCCGCGCGTCATCGAGCTTCTTCTGGTCAGCACCCTGCCGACCATGATCTTCGCCCAGCGCGGCTTCCCCTCGCTGGGGCTTATCCTTGCCACCCTGGTCGGTGGAGCCTTCGCCGCCGGCAGCGCGGGGGTCTTCAACTGCTATATCGACCGCGACATCGACAAGCTCATGCACCGCACCGAGAAGCGGCCTCTCGTTACCGGCGAAGTGACGCCCCGGGAAGCTCTCATCTTCGGCTGGATCTTGGGCGCGGCGTCCATCGCCATCCTGTGGTTCGGCGCCAACCCGCTGGCAGCCTGGCTGGGACTCGGTGCCATCTTGTTCTACGTGGTCATCTACACGATGATCCTCAAGCGCCGCACGGCACAGAACATTGTGTGGGGCGGAGCCGCCGGCTGCTTCCCGGTGCTCATCGCCTGGGCTGCTGTCACCAACACCGTTGAGTGGCCCGCCGTCGTGCTCTTCATGGTGATCTTCCTCTGGACGCCGCCGCACTACTGGCCGCTGTCCATGCGTTACGGCGAGGACTACCGCAATGCCAACGTCCCCATGCTCGGCGCCATTGCGGGTGCCAAGGTGGTTTCCGTGCAGGTGGTCCTCTACGCCTGGGCCATGGTCGCCTGTTCCCTGCTCATGGTTCCCGTCGGCCGGGCCGGCTGGGTCTACACCATCGCTGCCATCGCGGCAGGCGTCTGGTTCCTCTACGAATCCCACGCCCTCTACAACCGCGCCCAGGGCGGCGACGTTTCGAACAAGGGCGCCATGAAGGTGTTCCACGGTTCCATCAGCTACCTGACGCTGCTCTTCATCGCCCTCGCCGTGGATCCGTTCGTCGGTTCCCCGCTGGTCGGCTAAGGCCCGCACCGCCTCTTCCGGGCACGACCCAACGCTCTCTACCTTTGGCGCGATTTTCCCAACGCTCTCTCACTTTTGACCTTAAATGCCGGAACCCTCCTGCACATCATGTGCAAGAGGGTTCCGGCGTTTAGCCTCAGAGGTAACTAGACGATATGTGTGAGGGGGCTGCGGCCCGGGGTGGGTTCTGGTCCTTCTGATCGTCCATTGTCGCCGGGACGGCTCCGGACCGCGGGCTGTGGGGTGTGACTGGGTCCGGGGCCGCGCGGTCCGGGGCCTGGTCTCGGCGGTGATGGCCTTTATCAGAAGGGCCAGGAAAGGGGTGGGCTGGAACCTTCTCTTCAAGTTCCCGTGGGTTGTCCCCAGACTTAATCCGTTGGGGCAGAGCCACATTTGAAGGTTGGAGGTTCCAGCTATGTTTGAGCGTACTCACGTGGGCCTGGATGTCCACGCCCTGTCGGTTGTTGCCTGCGCGATCGACGGGCAAACCGGCGAGATGCTCCGGGCCCGGCTGACGCCGGACCATGGAGAGATCCTGGCCTGGATCCGCGGCTTGCCTGGCCCGTGCCGGGTGGTTTACGAGGCCGGCCCGACCGGCTTTGTCCTGGCACGGTTCCTGCGCGCGGCCGGTGTTGATTGTGTGGTCGCGTCCCCGTCCAAGCTTCAACGCCCGCCCGGGGACCGGGTGAAAACGGACCGTAACGATGCCCTGCATCTGGCCCGGCTCTTGAAGCTGGAGCAGATCACGGAGGTCATCGTCCCGGGCCCCGGGCAGGAAGCGGCCAGGGACCTGGTCCGGGCCCGGGAAGATACCCGCGGGGACCTGATGCGGGCCCGGCACCGGGTCTCGAAACTGCTGCTGCGCCAGGGCATCCATTACACCGGCGGAGACACCTGGACCCAGGCCCACATGGGCTGGCTCTACCGGCAACGCTTCGACTCCGCACCCTTGCAGCTGGCCTACGATCTTGCCCTTGAGGCTGTCACGGAGACCCTGGCCCGGCGGGACCGCCTGGATGCGGCCATCACGAAAATCGCCTATGACAGCGAATACACCCCGGTGGTGCGGGCGCTGGAATGCCTGCGCGGGGTCTCGACGCTGACGGCGTTCGGTCTGGCCGTGGAGATCGGGGACTGGAACCGGTTCACCGGATCCACCATCGGCGCCTACCTGGGCCTGGTGCCTTCGGAGAACTCCTCCGGCCAGCACCGCTCCCAGGGCAGCATCACCAAGACCGGCAACACCCACGCCCGCCGGCTGCTGATCGAGGCCGCCTGGCATCATCGCCGGCCCTACAGCCACCCCTCAGCGCTTATGCGTTCGCGGTGGGAAGCAGCCACCCCTGTGGCACGGGCCCGCGGGCAGGCCGGCAACCGGCGCCTCCATGAGCGCTGGCTCGTTTACCTTGAGCACCGGAAACGGCCCGTGGTCGCGAACGTCGCGGTCGCCCGGGAACTGGCCGGCTGGTGCTGGTCCCTGGCCAGCGAAGCACAAACCGCCGCCACACAGCAGCGGCCCTGAAAAGCCCGGGGCGTCTGCGTCGGTGTCTCGCAGCGCGTGGAGTGAACTCGCGTTAACCCTATGGGCAGCTACGAAACGGCCACGCCCGAAACTAGAGAAGCGATACCCTCCAGCCGAACACCTTCGCCCTGCGGTAACCAACCCGCGCATATTAGTCTGACCACGCCGTCGACAACGACACGCTGAACACCAAACAGACGCCCCGGCCACCATCAAAGAAGCGGCCCCAGGCTCACACACCCGGGACCGCTTCGTCCTGCCCTCTTGACAGAAACGACTACATATTAGGGTTGCCCGAAAATGGCTCAAAGGTGAGCGAGCGTTTGCCGAAATGGGCTCAAAGGTGAGAGAGGATCCTGCCGGAGGGCCCGGAAATGACGGGGCCCTCCGCACACGTGGGCGGACGCCGCAGAGCGGGCTGTGCCTACTTGACCGGGCTGAAGCGGGCCACGTCCGCGGCGTTCGTCGCGGCGCTCATGAGCAGCGCGGCACCGAGCATGTGGGCGCCCACCAGGAGCGCCGGGATGCCGTTGTAGTACTGGGTGAAACCGATGACGGCCTGCAGCAGAGTGACGGCAAGGAGCATGAACACGGCGCTCCGGAAGATGCCAGGGATGCCCTTGCGGAGTACCAGATAGAGCGCGAAGAGCGTTCCGGCGGTGATGAGGTAGGCCGGGACGGCGTGGATGTGGGAGAACAGGTCCCAGTCGAGATCGTTGCGGGGCGCATCGGCGTCGCCGGCGTGCGGGCCTGCTCCGGTCACCACCACGCCGAGCATCACGGCGAGGGCAGAGAACACGGCGACGGCGGTCATCACCGGCGCAGTTGCGCCCGGCAGCGCGGGCAGGGAGCGGTTCATGAAGCGTCCCGTGCGGCCGTAGGCCCGGTTCACCAGCAAGGTGGCGAGGACCACGAGTGCCATGGACACCAGGAAGTGCAGGCCAACCACCCACGGGTTAAGGTTCGAGAGCACCGTGATGCCGCCGATCACGGCCTGTGCCGGGATGCTCGCAAGCAGTCCCAGGGCCAGCAGGAAGAGATCGCGACGTTCCTTGCGGAGGTTCCACAGGTAGACGAGCATGGCGACGGCGACTGCCGCCAGGGCGAAGGTCAGGAGCCGGTTGCCGAACTCGATGAAGCCGTGGATGCCCATTTCGGGCGTGTTCACCAGGGAATCGTTGGTGCACCGCGGCCAGGTGGGGCAGCCCAGGCCCGAAGCCGTCAGCCGGACGGCACCGCCGGTAACCACCAGCACGGTCTGCCCGATCAGTGAAAGCACTGCCAGGCGCCGGATGGTGCTGTTGAGTTGCGTGGGCAGCTTGGCAGCGAGGCGCTGGATGGTATTCGGGAGGCGGGAGGCCGTACTCAAAGTTTCTCTCAATTCCAATTGACGGTTCGGGTCCACAAGAGGGCGCTCAGTTCCACTTGAACCAGCGGATGGCTGCGGCACCGGCCAGGACCGTCCACAGCGCCAGGACAATGACGGCGGGCAGCGGCACCACGCCATGCAGGAAGGCATCCCGCAGCGCCTGGCCGAGTGCCCCCGAGGGCAGGAAGTGCACGATGCTCTGGGCCAGTGCAGGAAGGCGCTCGGTGGGCACCACAATGCCGCCCAGCGCACCCAGCAGGATCCACAGCAGATTCGTGATGGCCAGCGTGGCCTCGGGCCGCACGGTACCGGCCACCAGCAGGCCCAAGGCAGTGAACGCTGCGGCGCCCAGGACCAGCAGGGCGAGGCCGGGCAGCCAGCCTTCGGGCCGCGGCTGCCAGCCGAGCATGGCTGCGACGCCGCCGACCACCAGTACTTGCAGCGCCAGGACCACCAGTACTGCCAGGACCTTGCCTGCGATGAGTCCGGTCCGCCCGAGCGGTGTGGTGGAAAGGAAGCGCAGCACGCCGTAGCGGCGGTCAAAGCCGGTGGCGATGCCCTGTCCGGTGAAGGCCGTGGACATGGCGCACAACGCCAGGATGCCGGGCACGGCGATGTCGATGCGGCTCCCACCCAGGCCGTCCAGCAGCGGGGTGACGGCAAGGCCCACCAGGGCGAGGAGGGGGAGGATGACCGCCAGGATCAACTGTTCGCCGTTGCGGATCATCGCCAGGGTTTCGTAGCGGCCCTGGAGCAGAACCCGGCGCAGGAGGGGTGCCGGACCGGCGTGCCCTTCCATGCCTGCCTGCTGGCCGGCCAGTGCGTTGCTCATCGGATGTCCCTTCCGGAGATGTCCAGGAATACGTCTTCGAGGCTGCGGGCCTCGAGCCGCAGGGAGGCCGGCATGATGTCCCGCGCTGCCCACCAGGCGGTCAGCGCGGCAAGGTCTGCCGGGGTGAGGGCGCCCGTGACGGCGTAGCTGCCGGCGCGGCTTTCGCTGACAGCGAGGCCGGCGCCGAGGACGGTGGAGAAATCAAGCCCGGCGGGGGCGTCGAAGAAGAGCGTCCGCTCGGTGACTTCCTCGCCGGCGGAGTGGTCGCTGCTCAGCAGTTCGGCGACGGTCCCCTCGGCGACGTTGTGCCCGCCGTCGATGATGTAGACATAATCGGCAAGCCTCTGGGCATCGTCCATGAGGTGCGTTGTCAGCACAATGCCCATGCCGGAATCCCGGAGCTCGGCAATCAGTTCGAACACGATCTGGCGCGACTGGGGATCAAGGCCGGCGCTGGGCTCGTCCAGGAACAGGATCTCGGGGTTGCCCACCAGCGCGGCGGCCAGGGCCAGGCGCTGCTTCTGCCCGCCGGACAGGCGCCGGATGTTGGTCCGCCTGAACTGGGCGATGCCCAGCCGCTCCACCAGGAGGTCGACGGACATCGGGTTCCGGTACATTCCGGCGATGTGGCGCAGCAGGGGGATAGGACGGGCAGACGGCGGCAGCCCGCCGTCCTGGAGCATGACGCCGACGCGCGCCCGCAGGGACGCCCCGGCCGTGTCGGGGTCTTCGCCGAGGAGGGAGATGCTTCCGCCCGTGCGCCGCTGCAGGCCCTGCGCGCATTCGAGCGTGGTGGTCTTGCCGGCGCCGTTGGCGCCCAGGAGCGCGGTAATCTGGCCGCGTTCGGCCACGAGGGAGAGCCCTCCGACCACCCGGAGCATCTTGCCGTCAAGGGAGGCCAGCGGGCCAACATCCTTAATGAGTCCGTCAATGATGAGAACAGGGGAATCGGGGGATCGCACCAGAGTATTCTACGTGAAGCACTACGTCCGCCGCCGTGGGCGCCTCAGGCCAGCCTTGCCTTACTGGCTGCGGGGATGAAATTACGACATGATTGTGTTGTGTATTCCATGAGCCCTGTTTCCGTGCCGTCCAAGCGGCATGGCGCACTGACGGCCGAGCCCCTTGCGGGCACGCCGGCGCTGCCTGACGCGGAAGACCGCACGCGCGACCGCGTTCTTGGTGCGGTGCTGGAGCATGGACCGGTCAGTGCCGCCGAGCTGGGGGAGCTCCTCGGCTTCACCCCGGCCGCCGTCCGCCGTCACCTGGACCACCTGGAACGCGGCGGCGTCATCGAGGTCAAGCGCGTGGCCAAGGCCGGCGCGGGTGCCGGGCGTCCCGCCCGCCGCTATGTCCTGAGTTCGCAGGGCCAGTCGAAGCTGGGCGACGACTACCTTAACATTGCCAGCTCTGCCCTCCGGCGGCTGCAGGAGTTGGCGGGCGAAGAAGCTGTCCGCGACTACGCCGTTGAGCGCTTTGCCGACATGGAACGCCGCTATGCGCCGGAAGTCAACGACGCCGGAGCGGACATCACCGACCGCGCTCTGGCGCTCTCGAAGGCGCTCAGCCGCGACGGCTACGTCGCCTCCGCCCACACCATCGAGGCCAAGGCTCCGCTTCCCGCAGCACTCGCCAGCGTCCAGCTGTGCCAGGGGCACTGCCCCATCCAGCACCTGGCCGCGGAATTCCCCGTTTTCTGCGACGCCGAGACCGAAGTGTTTTCGCGCCTGGTCGGCGTCGACGTCCGCAGGTTGTCGACGCTCGCCGGCGGCGGCCACGTCTGCACCACCCACATACCTACCGGGCGCCCGGTTGTCAGGGAGCCTCACGGCTCCTCAGAGCAGCCAAACAGCCCGTACGAGGAATCAAACAACCAGCAAGAAAGGCCGTGATGACGGACCAACTAGCAGAGAAAGCGGTAGCTGACGGCACTGTGATCTCGGAGATTCTGGAAAAGAATCCCGAACTGCACGGTATCGGAAACTACGAGTACGGCTGGGCCGACAAGAATGACGTCGGCGCCAACGCACGTCGTGGCATCAACGACGAAGTAGTCCGCGATATTTCGGCCAAGAAGAATGAGCCGGAATGGATGCTGGACCTGCGCCTGAAGGGCCTGAAGTACTTCGACCGCAAGCCCATGCCCACCTGGGGTGCAGACCTCTCCGGCATCGACTTCGACAACATCAAGTACTTCGTGCGCTCCACGGAAAAGCAGGCCGCCACGTGGGAAGACCTGCCCGAGGACATCCGGAACACCTACGAGAAGCTGGGCATCCCGGAAGCCGAGCGCAGCCGCCTCGTTTCCGGTGTGGCCGCACAGTATGAGTCCGAGGTGGTGTACCACCAGATCCGCGAGGACTTGGAAGCCCAGGGCGTCATCTTCCTGGACACCGACACCGCGCTGCGCGAGCACCCGGAGATCTTCCAGGAGTACTTCGGCACCATCATCCCCGTGGGCGACAACAAGTTCGCGTCGCTGAACACGGCTGTCTGGTCCGGCGGTTCCTTCGTCTACGTCCCCAAGGGCGTCCACGTCGACATCCCGCTGCAGGCCTACTTCCGCATCAACACGGAAAACATGGGCCAGTTCGAGCGCACGCTGATCATCGCGGACGAGGACTCCTACGTCCACTACATCGAAGGCTGCACCGCGCCGATCTACACCTCGGACTCGCTGCACTCCGCCGTCGTGGAGATCATCGTGAAGAAGGGCGCCCGCGTCCGGTACACGACCATCCAGAACTGGTCCACCAACGTGTACAACCTGGTCACCAA
Source organism: Arthrobacter cavernae (assembly GCF_017368795.1). Lineage (GTDB taxonomy): Bacteria > Actinomycetota > Actinomycetes > Actinomycetales > Micrococcaceae > Arthrobacter > Arthrobacter cavernae. Next base: position 12,904 of record NZ_JAFNLL010000034.1, read on the forward strand.
GCGCGCCATCTGCGAAGAGGGCGCCACCATGGAATGGATCGATGGCAACATCGGCTCCAAGGTGACCATGAAGTACCCGGCCGTCTACCTCGTTGGCGAGCACGCCAAGGGCGAGACCCTGTCCATCGCCTTCGCGGGCGAAGGCCAGCATCAGGACACCGGCTCCAAGATGGTGCACATCGCGCCGAACACCAAGAGCTCCATCATCTCCAAGTCCGTGGCACGCGGCGGCGGCCGTGCGGCCTACCGCGGCCTGGTCCAGGTCCGCGAAGGCGCCAAGCACTCCGCAAACACCGTGCGCTGTGACGCCCTGCTGGTGGACACCATTTCCCGTTCGGACACGTACCCATACATCGACATCCGCGAGGATGACGTCGTGATGGGCCACGAGGCCACCGTTTCCCGCGTCAGCGAAGAGCAGCTCTTCTATCTGATGTCCCGCGGCATGCGTGAGGACGAGGCCATGGCCATGATCGTGCGCGGCTTCATTGAGCCGATCGCCCGCGAACTGCCCATGGAATACGCCCTTGAGCTGAACCGCCTGATTGAACTGCAGATGGAAGGATCGGTCGGTTAATGACTGACATCACTACTGAAAAGGCGCGCATCGGCGCGCCCTCGGCCCAGCCGTTCATCGACGGCTTCACCGAGGAAGGCGAGAGCCTCTCGCCGATCAACGCCGGTACCGCGGGCTCGACGGCGGCAGCGCCGTCCGCTGGTCCGCTCGCCGGTGACTCCGCCAAGAGCCACTCGCACGGCGGTGGCGTCGGCATCCCGGACAGCTCGCGCGCCGGCCGCCTGACCTCGTACCAGTTGGCGGACTTCAAGCCCCTGACGGGCCTGGAGGAAGACTGGCGCTTCACCCCGCTCAAGCGTCTGCGCGGCCTGCACAGCGAAGTCCTCAGCGGTGCGGCCCCTGCCGTCGCCGTCACGGCCCCGGCAGGCGTCGTCGTCGAGACCGTCGGCCGCGATGACAAGCGCATCGGCCAGGCCGGCATCCCGGAAGACCGCGTGTCCGCCAATGCCTGGGAAAACTTCGCCGAAGCAACGGTTGTCACCGTGCCCGCAGAGTTCGAGGCCGAGGGTGAAATCTCCGTGGTCGTCACCGGGGCCGGGGAAGAGGCTTCCGCGCAGCACATCGTGATCGTTGCCGAGCGCTTCTCCAAGTCCGTCGTCGTCCTGGAGCACCAGGGCACCGCGATCGTGTCGGAGAACGTCGAGATCATCGTCGAAGACGGCGCGCAGCTCACTGTCATCTCACTCCAGGAATGGAACGACAACGCCGTGCACGCATCCTCGCAGCAGGCCAAGCTTGGCCGCGACGCGAAGTTCAAGCACATCGTGGTCAGCCTGGGCGGCGACCTCGTCCGCGTGACACCGTCCGCCCGCTTCACGGCCCCCGGCGGCGAGGCCGAAATGTTCGGCCTGTACTTCGCAGACGCCGGCCAGCACCTTGAGCAGCGTTTGTTCGTTGACCACGCCGTGGCCAACTGCAAGTCCAACGTCCTGTACAAGGGCGCACTGCAGGGCCGCAACGCCCACGCAGTCTGGGTTGGCGATGTCCTGATCCGCAAGGAAGCCGAAGGCACGGACAGCTACGAGGCCAACCGCAACCTGTTGCTGACCGACGGTGCACGCGCTGACTCTGTTCCCAACCTCGAGATCGAAACCGGCCTGATCGAAGGTGCCGGCCACGCCAGCGCCACCGGCCGCCTCGACGACGAACACCTGTTCTACCTCATGGCACGCGGTATCCCGGAAGATGTTGCCCGCCGTCTGGTGGTGCGCGGCTTCCTCAACGAGATCATCCAGCAGATCAAGGTCCCGGCTCTCGAAGAGCGCCTGACCGCGGCTGTTGAGCGTGAACTCGCTGTGAGCGACAACTAACAACGGCCGGGCAGGAAGATATCCACATGAGCGAACAGCCAAAAGGCGAACTGGTGTGCAACGCCAACGACATTCAGGTCAAGCAGGCGCTGCGCGTCCTGATCGATGACTACCCCGTAGCCATCGTGAGGGACTCGATGGGAGAGATCCACGCCATCGGGGACACCTGCTCGCATGCGGACATCTCCCTGTCCGAGGGCGAGATTGAAGGCTGCGCCATCGAGTGCTGGGGCCACGGCTCCCAGTTCGATCTGCGCAGCGGCCAGCCGCTCCAGCTTCCTGCCTACGACCCCGTTCCCGTGTTCGCCGTAACCCTCGATGGTGACGACGTCTACGTGGACGTGAGCAACGTTGTGAACGGCGCCTCGGTAGAGAACTACTGAGATCCATTGCTTGAGAAGTACTGAGACTTACGAACGAAAGAAAGAAGAGCATGTCTACTCTTGAGATCAAGGACCTGCACGTCAGCATTGAGACGGAGCAGGGCACCAAGGAGATCCTGAAGGGCGTCAGCCTGACCATCAAGACCGGTGAGACCCACGCGATCATGGGCCCCAACGGTTCGGGCAAGTCCACCCTGGCCTCCACCATTGCCGGCCACCCGCGCTACACCGTCACCAGCGGCAGCATCACGCTGGACGGCGAAGACGTGCTGGCCATGAGCGTTGACGAGCGCGCCCGCGCCGGCGTCTTCCTGGCCATGCAATACCCCGTGGAGGTTCCGGGCGTCACCATGACGAACTTCCTGCGCACCGCCAAGACCGCCATCGACGGCGAAGCACCGGCATTGCGCACCTGGACCAAGGACGTCAAGGCTGCCATGGCTCAGCTGCGCATCGACGCCGACTTCGCCCAGCGCAACGTCAACGAAGGCTTCTCCGGCGGTGAGAAGAAGCGCGTGGAAATCCTGCAGCTGGAACTCTTCAAGCCGAAGTTCGCCGTTCTGGACGAGACCGACTCCGGCCTGGACGTCGACGCCCTCAAGGTTGTCTCCGAGGGCGTCAACCGCGCCCACGAAGGCGGCAACATGGGCACCCTGCTCATCACGCACTACACCCGCATCCTGCGCTACATCAAGCCGGACTTCGTCCACGTCTTCGTTGACGGCCAGGTTGTCGAGGAGGGCGGCCCGGAACTGGCCGACCGTCTCGAAGAAGAGGGCTACGACCGCTACGCCACCGGCGCAGCCACCATCGCCGCGGCTGCACAGGCCTAGTTAGGACCCGCCATGACCGATACCAACACGGCGCGCACCAGCCTTGAGGACGTCGAGGAGGCTCTCAAGGACGTCATTGACCCCGAGCTCGGCGTCAATGTGGTTGACCTTGGCCTGCTGTACGGACTGAAGTACTCGGACGACGACGGTGCCCTCCTGATCGACATGACGCTGACGACGGCGGCCTGCCCGCTGACGGACGTGCTTGAGGAGCAGGTGGGCAAGTCCCTCGACGGAGTCGTGGACGACTGGCGCCTCAACTGGGTATGGATGCCGCCATGGGGTCCCGAGCGGATCACCGACGACGGCAAGGACCAGATGCGGGCCCTCGGCTTCAACATCTAGGTCCCCACCGCCTCCCTAGCCTCGCTTCGCTTCGGCCAGGGAACCCTCGGCGGCGGAGGCCCCTGACGTGGAACGACGGCGGGTGCCCGGCTCACATGAGCCAGGCACCCGCCGTCGGCGTATCCGGGTCGTATCCGGCTAGGGTGCCGTCACCCCGAAGGTGTCGCACTTGTTGATATCGCCGATGCTGTAGCCGGTGTAGAACCACTTCTGCCGCTGGGCGCTGGAACCGTGCGTCCAGGATTCCGGGGACACCCGGCCCGTGGCGGCCGCCTGGATGCGGTCATCGCCCACGGCCTCGGCGGCGGACAGGGCGTCCTGCAGGTCCTTCTCGGTCAGCGGGTCCAGGAACGGCTGGCCGCTCTGCGGATCCTTCTGGGTGCTGGCGTAGCGGACCCAGAGCCCCGCATAGCAGTCAGCCTGAAGCTCAACACGCACGGCGCCCGACTGCGGCCCCTGGGGATCCTGCTGGGCGAGGTCGAGGTTGCCCAGGATGGCCTGGACGTGGTGTCCGAACTCATGGGCCACCACGTATTCCTGCGCGAGCGGCCCGCCGGAGGAGCCGAAACGGGTGACGAGTTCCTCGAAGAACCCGGGGTCGAAGTAGGCCGTGGTGTCCGCCGGGCAGTAGAACGGTCCCACCGCGGTGGAGGCTGGCCCGCATCCCGTGTTCGTGGCCTGGCTGAACAGCACTGTCTTGGGGCGTGGGTAGTCCACGTTGTAGCCGGCCAGGTACGCCGGCCAGAAATTGTTGAGGCTGTTGACTGTGCCGGTGATGCGGCAGTCCAGGCGCTGGTCGGCGTCGGCGCCCGTCTTGCATTCCTGGGTGCCGCCGCTGGAAACGCTGCTCCCGACGGCGGGCGGCTGGCTTCTGCCACCGGTCATGTCCCCCAGGATGTTCGGATTGATCCCGAAGAGCGCGAGCAGCAGCACCACGATGCCGCCGCCAATGCCTCCGCCGATCTTGGTTCCGCGCCGCATGCCACCGCCCCGGCGGTCCTCCACCTGGGATGGGTCCAGCTGGACCCCGTCATTGAAACTCATATCGCCACAATAGACGCCACGGAGCAGTCAGGACGGGAATGCGGCCGGTAAAATCAATCCAATGCCATTCCTGGACAAACTTCAGCTCTGGGCCGATGAGCGCCCCCACCACACCGCCGTCGTAGTGGGCAGCAGCCGGCTCAACTGGGGCGGTCTCCGCGACGCCGCAACGCAGCGGCTGAGCGCCACCACCGCCACCACCATCCTTGCCGAGCCCAATTCCCTGTCCTTCGTGGAGTCCTACACCGCGGCGGTTGCCGGCGAACGGCGCTGTGCCGTGCTGGACCCGCTGTGGCCGCAGGCCATGATCGACGACGTCCGGGACCGCATCGGCGGGCCTGCCGGCGAGGCGGGCGGGGAGTTGACGGACGGCGATCCGGCGTCGACGTTCCTGATCGGCCTCACCTCGGGAACCACCTCCGTTCCGAAGGCCTTCACCCGTTCCCGCCGCTCCTGGCAGGCGTCCTTCGAAGCTTCCATCGAGTTCTTCGGCCTGACGCCGCAGGACCGGACCCTCGCCCCGGGGCCGCTCTCGGCAAGCCTCAACCTGTACGCCCTGTCCGAGTGCCTCTACGCCGGGGCCGCGTTCCACACGCTGGAAACGTTCGACGTCGGCGAGGCCCATGCGGCCATCAGCCACGACGGCATCACCCGGCTCGTGCTGGCACCCACCATGCTGCGCCTGCTCAGCGAACGCGGCCTGGCTGGCGGCGTGGACGCCTCGGGCATCCACAGCATCATCTGCGCCGGCTCCAAGCTGGATGCCCGCACCCTCGAGGCAGCACGACGCTGGGCGCCGCACGCCGCTATTTTCGAGTACTATGGCGCCTCGGAACTCAGCTTCGTCTCGGGCACCCGGCTTGCCGCAGGGGAACCGCTCGACGCCGGCGGCACCGGCATCGGGAAGCCGTTCCCCGGCGTCGAGCTGAAGATCCTGGACGACTCCGGCGCGGAACTGGCCGACGGCGAACACGGCAACATCAGCGTCCGCAGCGGAATGATCAGCAACGGCTACCTGTGGGGCGACGACGGCCAGGCGCTGCGCTGCTTCGACGGCTGGTACACTGTGGGGGACCAGGGATACCTGGACAGCGGCGTCCTCCACATCCTGGGCCGCCGCTCGGACATGATCATCACCTCCGGCAAGAACGTCTACCCGCACGAGGTGGAGCTCGCGCTGGCCTCGGTCCCGGGGGTCGCGGCGGCCGTCGCCGCCGGTGCGGTGGACGACATCCGCGGACAGAAGGTGGTGGCAGGGGTGCTGCCCGCCTACGGGGCGGTCAGCGCTACGCAGCTCCGGACCGGGCTGGATGGGCTGCTGGCCCGCGACAAGCGGCCCCTGCAGTACTTTGTCCTGGCCGAACTGCCCATGACGGACCATGGCAAGGTCAGCCGGAAGGTCTTCCTCGACTGGATCAAGAACCATGACCCCCGGGTCAAGCCACTTGTCTAGCGCGAGCCCGGCGGCCAGCGCACGCCCGGGTTCTGACGCCGCATCGCGCCAGCCGGTCATCATCGCGGCGCTGCGCACCCCCATCTGCCGCGCCAACGGGCAGCTCAAGTCGCTGCGCGCCCACGATCTGCTGGCTCCCGTGCTGGCCGCGCTCCTGGACTCCGCCGGTATCGACGCGGCCGGGGTCAGCGACGTCGTCATCGGCAATGCCGTGGGCGGCGGCGGCAACGTGGCCAGGTTCGCGGCGCTCCAGGCCGGAATGCCCGCCAGCGTCCCGGGTCTCACCGTGGACCGGCAGTGCGGATCGGGCCTGGACGCGATTTCCCTGGCCGCGCGCCTAGTGGCTGCCGGCGGGGATCCGGTGTTCCTGGCCGGCGGGGTGGAAAGCATCAGCACCGCCCCGGCCCGGGCCAACCGCAGCGACGACGGCGGGTTGGAGTTTTACACGCGAGCCCGTTTCGTGCCGCCTTCCTTCGGGGACCCGGACATGGGAGTTGCCGCGGAAAATGTGGCCAGCGAATTTGGGGTGACCCGCCAGCGGCAGGACGAGTACGCCCTGCGCAGCCACGGCCGCGCCGTGGCTGCTGCTGCGGCCGGAGTGTTCGCCGGCGAAACCGTGCCGCTGGAGACGTCCGGCAAAACAGTCGCCTCCGACGACGGCCCCCGGGCCTCGCTGACACCGGCGCTCATGGCTCGCTTCCCGGCCGCCTTCGTGGCCGGCGGGACCGTCACCGCGGGGAACTCCTGCTTTGACGCCGACGCAGCCTCCGCCGTCGTCATCACGTCCCTCAAACGCGCCCGGGAGCTGGGTGCGGCAGACGGGCTGCTGGTTTTGGGCTGCGACACGGCAGGGGTGGACCCCACGCTGCTGGGTATCGGTGCCGCCGTGGCGGCGAATCGGCTCCTGGCGGCGCACGGCGTGGATGCGGCACAGCTCGACCTGGTGGAGTTCAATGAGGCCTTCGCCTCGCAGACGATCGCCTGCATGGATGCGCTGGGTATTGATCCCGCGCGGGCGAACGCCGACGGCGGAGCCCTCGCCTTTGGGCACGGTTACGGCGCGTCCGGGGCCGTGTTGGTGACCCGGTTGCTCGCGCAGGCCCGCGCGGCGCACAGTGCCACGGGGGCGGAGGGCCTCGCCCTGGCGATGATCAGCATCGCCGGCGGCATGGGCACCGCGGCCCTGCTGCGGTATTCGCGCCTCTGAGGCTGCCCTCAACAGATGCGTTGGGCGGGACCTACTTCAGCTGGCTCAGTCGCCGGCTTCGCCGAGGCCGCGGGCGGCCAGAGCGTCACCGGTCTGCCGGGCGTAGGCCACCGTGGTGATGAAGACCGGCAGGACCAATGCGCGTGGATTGCGTTCCAGGCCCCGGGCCCGCGCCGAATCCCTGACATCGGAGAAGGCACCGGCGATGAACGGGATGCTGCGCAGCATCACCGCGATGGTGAGGGCAAAGCGTTCGGGGTCGGCGCCGAAGCGTTTGAAGGGTCTGGCCAGGGACACCACACCATCCAGCAAGTCCTGCACCGGGGTGGTGGCCGTCAGCACGGAGGCCGCAACGACGCACACGAGAACGTTGAGCACGATCCGTGCCGCCGTGGGGCCGCCCAGCTGCCACCACTGGAACAGGCCGATGACAATAAGGATCGGCGCCACCATCCAGACCGCCCGCCACAAACGGCCTGCCCCGGCTCCGGTGAGCAGGAACAGACCGCACATCACGGCCAGCACCGCCGCGGACACGAGCCAGTCGACGATCAGGAACGAGGCCGTCCCGCAGCCGGCCACCAGGAGGAACTTCAGCCAGAGGGGCGTCCGGTGGATGACCGAGTTTCCGCGGACATAGTTGGCGATCAGGAAACCGTGGCCCCTCATGGCCTGTGCACGCCTTCAGAATCTGCTTCGAGCTCGGCGGCGCACAGCTCGCGGTACCGGTCCACGGCCTCGGCCGCTCCGCCGTCGAACACTATCCTGCCGTCATCAACCACCAGGACTCGGTCCATGTCCAGCGCGAGCTCGAGGTCGTGTGTGGACATGATGATCTGCTGCTCCAAACCGGCCAGGGTACGGCGCAGGAGTTCGCGGTTGCGCAGGTCCAGCAGGGTGGACGGCTCGTCGAGCACCAGAACCTTGGGATCCACCGCGAGGACGGCGCACAGCGCCAGGAGCTGGCGTTCGCCGCCGGAGAGCTCGTAGATGCTCTGGTCCGCCAAGCGCAGCAGCCCGAAACGATCCAGCACGGCCTCGGCACGGGCGGCACGTTCCCGGGAATTCCTGACCGAACGGCGCAGGGAAAGCTCCACGTCTTCACGGCCCGTAGGCATCACCAGTTGGGACAGGGGATCGGTGAACACGAATCCCACCTGGCTGCGGACGTGCCGCACCTCGGAGACGGTGCTGGATCCGTTGACCGTCACCGTCCCCTCGCTCGGCTCTGCCAGTCCGTTCAGGAGCCGCAGCAGGGTCGACTTGCCGGAGCCGTTGGCCCCGATGACGCCGATCCTGCGCTCTGTGAGCTCAAACGAGACGTCCTGCAGCAGGGTCTTGGCCGTGTGGCTGCCGTCGACCGCCACACGTACCGCGACCCCGCTGAAAATGATGGTGTTCATGTACCGATTGTTCCTGCTCCGGGCTGCCGCGCCCTAACGTACCTGCCGGACGCGGCGGACCAGCACGTCCGGGAACGCCTTGTGGAGCGACACGGCAATGACGGCAGCCAGGAGGCATTTCAGGATGTCGCCCGGGTAGTAGGGGAGGTCCGCCAGGAAGGCCTTGGTGAAGTCCAGCTTGCCGTTGACCATCATGCCCAGCACGCCCAGGCCGTGGACCAGGACAACGGTGCCCACCAGGGCGGCAAGGAACAGGAAGACCGTGCGGTACTTGACGGTCCTACGGATCACGACGCCGGCCAGCCAGCCCGCCGCGGCGGCGGCCAGCGGGAACCCGATGATGTAGCCGGCCGAGGGGGTGGCGAGGATGCCCAGGCCGCTGCGGCCGCCGCTGAAGATGGGCAACCCGGCCAGGCCCAGCAGAAGATAGAGCCCGACGGCGGCGAAACCGCGCCCGCCGCCCAGCACCAGGCCGGTCAGCACGACGGCGAGCAGCTGCAGGGTGATCGGGACGCCCAGGGCGCCGACGGGGATTCCGGGGATGAGCGCGGAACCGGCCACGAGGGCGGCGAAGACGGCGATTAATCCAAGGTCGGTGGCGCCCCAGCGGGTGCGGGAGGCCGTGCGCGGTGCGACTGCAGTGTCGGGCTGGCTCATGACGGGTCCTATCGGGAAGTGCTGTGATGTGGGTGTGGAATTGCGGGACTGCTCCCCTGATTCCGAGAATACGGAGGAACATGAGGGGACATTTTGGAGGGTCCCGACAATTTAGTCGCCGAGTATTTGCCGTCTGGGCACAAATGAGGCCCACGAGGCGGCCGTCCGGGGCTCCCGGCACGACGATGCTGGTCAGGTGCCGGGCAGCCGGTAGACTTGACTAGGCCGTTCTCATGGCCGAATCCGCCGCACATACCGGGCCAACCGGTTCAGTAGGCGTTCCCCGTTGAAAGGCATCACCCGAATTGATTACCGTCCAGGACCTTGAACTCCGCGCCGGCGCACGCCTGCTCATGGACCAGGTTAACTTCAGGGTGGACAAAGGGGACAAGATCGGGCTGGTCGGCCGAAACGGTGCCGGCAAGACCACTCTCACCCGGGTCCTCGCAGGCGAAGGCCTCCCGGCCGGCGGCAAGGTGACCCGCAGCGGCGAGATCGGCTACCTGCCCCAGGACCCCCGTACCCCGGACATGGAGCAGCTCGCGCGGGACCGCATCCTCTCCGCCCGCGGCCTGGACGTCGTCGTCGGCAAGCTCAAGAAGGCCCACGAGGAAATGGCCAGTGGCGACGCGGCCGTCCAGCGCAAGGCCATGAACCGCTACGACCGGCTCGAGTCCGAATTCCTGGCTGGCGGCGGCTACGCTGCCGAGGCTGAGGCCGCCGCGATCTCCTCCAACCTCGCATTGCCCGACCGGCTGCTCAACCAGCCGCTGAAGACCCTTTCCGGTGGCCAGCGCCGCCGTGTGGAGCTGGCGCGCATCTTGTACTCGGACGCCGAAACCCTGCTCCTCGACGAACCCACCAACCACCTCGACGCCGACTCCATCACCTGGCTGCGGGACTTCCTGAAGAACCACCAGGGTGGGCTGATCGTGATCAGCCACGACACGGAGCTGCTCGAGGCCACGGTTAACAAGGTGTACCTGCTGGACGCCAACCGCGCCCAGATCGACTACTACAACATGGACTGGAAGCGCTACGTGCTCCAGCGTGAAACGGACGAGCGCGCCCGCAAGCGCGAACGCGCCAACGCCGAGAAGAAGGCCCAGGTCCTGATCGACCAGGCCAACAAGATGCGTGCCAAGGCCACCAAGGCCGTCGCCGCCCAGAACATGGCCAAGCGCGCCGAGCGGCTCCTGAGCGGACTGGAGGCCGTGCGTGAAAACGACCGCGTGGCAGCCCTGCGTTTCCCGGATCCCTCACCCTGCGGCAAGACCCCGCTGACCGCCGAAGGCCTGAGCAAGTCCTACGGCTCGCTCGAGATCTTCACGGACGTGGACCTGGCCATCGACCGCGGCTCCAAGGTGGTCATCCTGGGTCTCAACGGTGCCGGCAAGACCACCCTGCTGCGCATGCTGGCCGGTGTCGACAAGCCGGACACCGGCGAGATCATCCCGGGCCACGGACTCAAGGTGGGCTACTACGCCCAGGAACACGAGACGCTCGATGTCGACCGCACGGTCCTGGAGAACATGCGTTCCTCCGCCCCGGACATGAAGGACGCCGAAGTCCGCGGCATCCTGGGTTCGTTCCTGTTCTCCGGCGACGACGTCGACAAGCCCGCCGGTGTGCTCTCCGGTGGTGAAAAGACCCGCCTGGCCCTCGCCACGATCGTGGCCTCCAGCGCCAATGTGCTGCTGCTCGACGAACCCACCAACAACCTCGACCCGGCCAGCCGCGCCGAGATCCTGGGCGCCCTGAAGAACTACAGCGGCGCCGTCGTCATGGTCAGCCACGACGAAGGAGCCGTCTCGGCACTGAACCCGGAGCGCGTGGTGCTGCTGCCGGACGGCGTCGAGGACCACTGGAACGAAGACTACCTGGACCTTATTACGCTGGCGTAGCCCGCCCGGGTGACTGCGTCCGCGCGCGCCGGACCCGCGTCCCGGGCTACCGGTGGCTGGGTCCGCGCCATCCGCCGCGTAATTTGCCGCGTGCTCGCTCGTGCCTCGCTTAGACGCACGCTACGCAAATCACCCGGCTGCTGGCGCTTGCGGTTTGGTGCCGGGTCAGCGGACCTGCAGGGGTTCCGCTCCGGTGATCCTGAGCAGGTCTTCGTAGCTGATGGAGAACATTGAATTGTGGTCTCCGGCGCCTGCCCAGAGGACGTCGTACTGTTCCAGCGAGGTGTCCAGGATGGTACGGATCGGGGTCGGGTGGCCTACGGGCGCTACGCCACCTACGGCCTGGCCTGTGTGTTCCAGGACGAATCTGGGGGAGGCACGCCGGATCTTGCTGGTGCCCAGGAGCCCGGCTACGAGTGCGGTGTCCACTTTTGCGGCGCCGCTGGCGAGGATCAGCAGCGGGCCGCCGTCGAGCTCGAATACCAGGCTGTTGGTGATGGCCGCGACATCGCAGCCCAGCACGGAAGCCGCGGCTGCCGCCGTCGGGACGGCAGCCTCGAAAATCCGGACGGTGTCCGCGGCGCCGGCCTGGGAGAGCGCGGCCTTCACGTTGAGTACAGGGGCGGGGATCATTCAGTATCCTTGGGCATCCAGGATCGCGTCTTCCTCTTCTTCGGACGTGGGCCGCTTGCCCTTACGTGCCGGCGGCGTCCGGCGGCGCGGTGGCCCACCCGCAGCAAGGATTTCCTCGTCGTCATCTTCGGCGTCGATGGCCGCGTTGCGGGCCTGCTGGCGTGCCGCGTAGCCGAAGCCGATGAACATCAGGACGCCGAAGGCGAACCACTGCAGCGAGTAGGACAGGTGCGTGCCCTCTTCCGTGGCCGGCTTGGGGAACGCCACCGGCATCGGCTGCACGGCCGGACTTTCGCTGGCGAGCTGGCCATAGGCGCCCGTCTGCAGGGGATAGTCCAGTTCGGATGCGAAGCCGGGCAGGTCGATCGACGCAAGCTGGCCGTCGACGGCGCCGCGGTCCAGCTTCGGTTCGGACGGTTTGAGGCGGGCGACCACGGTGACCTCGCCCACGGGCGGTGCCGGCACGACGTCGGGATGTCCCGGTGTGTTGTTGCCGATCGGCAGCCAGCCGCGGTCGATCACCACCGCCTCGCCGGTGGCAAGGCGGAAGGGAACCACGACGTCGTAGCCCGGCTGGCCGTTGAGCGGCCGGTTCCGTACAACGCGCTGTCCGTCGACGTCATAGTGCCCGCGGAGCTCCACCTGGGTCCATTCGCGTTCCGGATCAAGGGTGGCGAACTGCTCCTTGATGTCGGCGAAGGGCACGGGAGTGGCCGAATAGTTGCTGACCACGCGGTTGATTTCGGCGAGCGTCTCGGCCCGGCGGTCCATCTGCCAACGGCCCAGGAAGACACAGGCCGTGGCGAAGATGAGCGCCAGCACGAAGTAACCCAGCCATTTGCTGGAGAAGAGAAAACGGTACATTCAGCCGGCCCCGCCCGTGCCGGTGATCGCGTCTGTCCCGGCCACGGCGTCGAAGGGGATCGTTTCCTTCCAGAGGTCCCGCGTCTGCAGGTAGTCCTCCAGCCATTCCCGGTGCTCCTGGCACGCGAGCCAAACCTTGCGGCGTTCGGGGGTGTGGATGCGGGGGTTGTTCCACAGCAGCTGCCAGTCCGCGCCGGAGCGGCAGCCCTTGCGGGAGCACAGGGCTTCGGCAGGGGTGCCGGGCGCGCGCCCGGTCTCCCGGCTGCCCGGTCCCAGGCCGCCAAGGTTGAAGATGTTCATGAAGCTGCCCGTTCCTCGCCGCTGTCAGTGTCCTGGTGTGTGCCGGACTGGTTTGTGCCCCGCCCGTCCGTGTCCGCGCTGCCGGAGGGATCGTCGTCGACGAGTTCGCCCTCCAACACGGTCACCGGAGGGGTCTCAGGTGGTGCCGCCGTCGTCGAGCCTTCAATTTCGACCGCCGGAACGTAGTCCAGCAGGGCATCGCTGTGGACCTCCGCCTTGTCGCTTCCGTTCGCGATGACCACCGCGATCCAGGGCAGGAACACGGCGCCCGCCACGGCGATGATCTTGAACCAGCCATCCACCACGAAGATCAGGATGATGCACACCATGCGGATGCCCATGGCCACGGCGTACTTGATCATGCGGTCCCGCATGTCGTCCGAGTGGGCGGCCGCGGCGTCGGTGATGCTGTGGACTTCGGGGTCACTCGAGACCGCGTCCGGATCCCCGGGCACTTGCTGCAGGGGACTGTTCTCTCGTGTCACGGCTGAATCATCACGCTCCAAAAAGGCTCCCCTCAATTCTCTCACCAAGGGCCGGGCCACCCAAACCACGCGGGACGCGGCTACCGGCACGTTGCCATTGCTGGCGGCTAAGATCAAAGGCAGGAAAATCCCTCTTTCACCGCGGCACAAGCATGCCGCAGAATCCGGAGCCACAGCATGTCTGAAGCAGTATCCACCGGCCGCAGCGTCCTCATCACCGGCGGCAACCGCGGTATCGGCCTGGCCATCGCGGAGTCCTTCCTCGCCAACGGTGACAAGGTGGCGGTGACGTACCGCAGCGAATCCGAACTCCCGGAGGGCATCCTGGGCGTCCAGGCCGACGTCACGGACGAAGCTTCGCTGGACGCCGCCTTCAAGATCGTCGAAGAGGCACACGGCCCGGTGCAGGTCCTCGTGGCCAACGCCGGCATCACCAAGGACACCCTGCTGCTGCGCATGAGCGAGGACGATTTCGCCTCGGTCATCGACACCAACCTGACCGGCGCCTTCCGCGTCATCAAGCGCGCCTCCAAGGGAATGATCCGCCTGCGCAAGGGCCGCGTGGTCCTGATCTCCTCGGTCTCCGGCCTCTACGGCGCCCCCGGACAGATTAACTACTCGGCCTCCAAGGCAGGCATGGTGGGCATTGCCCGCTCCCTGACCCGCGAACTGGGCAGCCGCGGCATCACAGCCAATGTGGTGGCGCCGGGCTTCATCAACACGGACATGACGGCGGCCCTTCCCGAGGAAACCCAGAAGGCCTACCTGGCCAGCGTGCCGGCGGCCCGCTTCGCCGAGGCCTCCGAGGTCGCCAACGTGGTCCGCTGGATCGCCAGCGACGAGGCCGCCTACATCTCCGGCGCGGTCATCCCGGTCGACGGCGGCCTGGGAATGGGCCACTAGGGCCTTTCCCGGCACCGGCGGCCAACCAGGCCGCCAGGCGTTTTTTGTGGGTCACGGACAAAGGGAAACCCCATGCCCGCTGGCATGATGGTTCCTGAACCCACAGTATTTTGGATGTTTTGAACAAAAGGAGCTCGAATGGGACTGCTGGACAACAAGACCGCGATCGTCACCGGTTCTTCACGCGGAATCGGCGCTGAGGTAGCCAAGATCCTCGCAGGCGAGGGTGCTGCCGTCGTCGTCAACTACCGCCAGAAGGCGCCCCGCGCCAACAAGGTGGTGGCGGACATCCAGGCCGCCGGCGGCCGCGCCGCAGCAGTGGGCGCGGACCTCACCACTGCGGAGGGCGTGCACGCCCTAGCCAGCACCGCCATGGAGGAATTCGGTTCCCTCGACGTCCTGGTGCTCAACGCATCAGGCGGCATGGAATCGGGCATGGAGGCGGACTACGCGCTCAAGCTGAACCGCGACGCCCAGATCAACATGCTCAACGCTGCCGTCCCGCTCATGCGGGAAGGCTCCCGGGTGGTCTTCGTCACCAGCCACCAGGCACACTTCGTGGACACCGTGCCCACCATGCCCGAATACGAGCCCGTTGCCCGCAGCAAGCGCGCCGGCGAGGTGGCGCTGCGTGAGCTGCTCCCCAACCTGGCCGAGAAGGGCATCTCGCTCGTGGTGGTGTCCGGCGACATGATCGAAGGCACCGTCACGGCCACGCTCCTGGACCGCTCCAACCCGGGCGCTATCGAGGCCCGCCGCGCCGAGGCCGGCAAGCTCTACTCGGTGGAAGAGTTCGCCGCGGAGGTCGCCAAGATGGTGACCGCCGACGTCGAGTCCGGCCACACCGAGTACGTCGGCGGCGCAGACTACTTCGGCAAGACCGCCGAGTAACAGTCTGCAAACAGCAGCGGCCAGGGAGAAGATCTCCCTGGCCGCTTGTGTTTGAGGACTAGACGTTGGCGATATGCCGGACGGCGTCCAGGTACGGCATGTTGATGGCGGCATCAGCCACGGCACGGACAGCCGGTTTGGCGTTGAATGCGATCCCGATCCCTGCCGCTCCCAGCATGTCGAGGTCGTTGGCGCCGTCGCCGACGGCGATGCTGTGCTCCAGGCTGATGCCCTCGGTGGCAGCCCACTCGCGGAGGTACTTTTCCTTGGCGGCACGGTCGATCACGGCGCCGAGGACCTTGCCGGTCAGGACGCCGTCGACGATTTCCAGCTCGTTGGCGATCCAGTAGTCCAGGCCGAGCTCACCGGCGATCGGGCCAAGGATCTGGTTGAAGCCACCCGAGACGACGGCCACCACGTGGCCCGCGGCCTTGAATGCGGCGACCAACTCGGCCGCGCCCAGGCTGAGGCGGACTTCCTCGCGCACGGAGTCGACGACGGCGGCGGGCAGCCCGGCCAACACGGCCACGCGGGCGTGCAGGCTCTGGGCGAAGTCCAGTTCGCCGCGCATGGCGGCCTCGGTGACGGCGGCGACTTCTTCGCGCTTGCCGGCGTGGGCGGCAAGGAGTTCGATGACTTCCTGCTGGATGAGGGTGGAATCGACATCCATGATGAGGAGCTTGCGGGGGGCCTCGCGCAGGCCGGTAGGAACGATCGCGGTGTCCACGCCCTCGCCCGCGGCGTCCGCCACCCGGCGTCGGATCCCGGCGAGGTCCGCAGCGGTGCCGCCCTCCACGGCCAGGCCGATCGTGCAGACCCCGAAGCGCTCATCGCCGGAGCGGGCCTCGGACGTGAAGGACGCTCCCACATCGGAGAGCACCTTGCGCAGGTGTTCCAGCTCCACAGGGGACAAATTCACGCCATAGCTGACCGCAGCCAAGTTCGAAGTCATGCCCCCAATCCTATCGAGCGCGGCACGCCGCCCCGAATTCGTTTCGCGGCCTGCCGGCACCGCCCGATCCGGTTATCAGTCACGCTGCTTTTTGTCCTAGTGTCTACTCCTATGAGTGATGTTCTTGAATTGGCTTCCGTCAGCGTTGTCCGAGGTACCAAGACCCTGCTGGACAAGGTGGACTGGCAGGTCAATGAAGGCGAACGCTGGGTCATCCTCGGCCCCAACGGAGCCGGCAAGACCACTCTGCTCCAGATTGCCGCGGCCCGCCTGCACCCGAGTTCCGGCACGGCCGGCATCCTCGACGAGACGCTGGGCCGCGTGGACGTTTTTGAGTTGCGCCCCCGCATCGGCCTGTCCTCTGCCGCGCTGGCCACCCAGATTCCCGAGCACGAAAAGGTGCTCAACGTGGTGGTGACCGCCGCGTACGGCGTCACCGGCCGCTGGCGCGAAGGCTACGAACGCGACGACGAACGCCGCGCCTTCGGCCTGCTCAACGAGTGGGGGATGGGCCCGCTCCTGAACCGCTCCTTCGCTTCCCTGTCCGAAGGCGAACGCAAGCGAGTCCAGATTGCCCGCGCCCTCATGACGGACCCTGAACTCCTCCTGCTCGACGAGCCGGCAGCCGGCCTGGACCTGGGCGGCCGCGAGGAACTCGTGCACCGGCTCAGCGAACTGGCCCACGACGAGGACGCTCCCGCCATGGTCCTGGTCACCCACCACCTGGAGGAAGTCCCGCCGGGCTTCACCCACGCGATGCTCCTGCGCGACGGCGGCGTGGTGGCCGCCGGCCCCATCGGCGACGTCCTCACAACCGACCACCTCAGCACCACCTTCGGGCTGCCCCTGGACGTAACGGAGAACTCCGGCCGGTACACGGCCACCGCCCGCCGCTGAGCGGCGCCGGCCTCCTGTGGAGATCCTCAACGGCGTCATTATTTTCTTTGCCGGCCTGTGGGCCGGGACCATCAACAGCGTGGTCGGCTCCGGCACCCTGGTGACCTTCCCCGTGCTGATCGCCCTGGGCTATGCGCCCGTCACCGCCTCGATCAGCAACGCCATGGGCCTGGTGGCCGGGAACGCCTCCGGGGCCTGGGGCTACCGGCATGAACTCAAGGGCCGCGGCCGCCAGCTGCTGCGCCTGCTGCCTGCCTCGGTCCTGGGCGGCATCACCGGGGCGTGGCTTCTGCTGCACCTGCCGGAGAAGGTATTCCACTATGCCGCGCCTGTCCTGATCGTGCTCGCACTGCTCATGGTGGTTTTCCAGCCAAAACTGCAGCAGTGGGTCCGTGACCGCGCCGAAAACCCGGAGCACGCCCTGCAGGACAAACGCCACGGTGCCATCCTGGTGCTCCTCGTCTTCCTGGCCGGAATCTACGGTGGCTACTTCGTCGCCGCCCAGGGCATCCTGCTGGTCGGCATCCTGGGCGTCTTCATGACCGGGACCATCCAGAACGCCAATGCCGTGAAGAACATCCTGGTGCTGGCCGTCAACATCGTGGCTGCAAGTTCTTACCTGATTTTTGCGTTCGGCCGGATTGAATGGCCCGTGGTGGGACTCATCGCCGTCAGCTCCCTCATCGGCGGCGTGATCGGTTCCAAAGTGGGCCGGCGCCTCAAGCCCGTGGCGCTCAGAACGGTGATCTTCGCCCTGGGCCTGGTGGCCCTCGGCTTCATGATCGCCAATCTGCTGAAATAATCACCGGGTGACGTTCCACTACCTCGAAACCGCCGATGACCCGCGCGTGGCCGACTACACCCGGCTGACCGACGTGCACCTGCGCAAGCTCCGTGAGCCCGAAGAAGGCATGTACATCGCCGAGTCCTCCCGTGTGCTCCGCCGGGCCCTCGCCGCCGGACACCGGCCCCGGTCCTTCTTCCTCGCCGAGAAGTGGCTGGAAGACCTCGACGACGTCTTCCGGGATTTCCCGGACGTCCCGGTCTACATCGGCAAAGCCCAGCTGCTCGAGGAGATCACCGGCTTCCACCTGCACCGCGGCGCCATGGCGGCCATGCACCGCCCGGCCCCCGTGCCGCTCGAAGAATTGCTGGCCGGTGCGCAGCGGGTCGCCGTGCTGGAGGACATCGTCGACCACACCAACGTCGGCGCCATCTTCCGTTCCGCCGCAGCCCTCGGCGTGGATGCCGTGCTGGTCTCGCCGCGGTGCGGGGACCCCTTGTACCGGCGCAGCGTGCGCGTCAGCATGGGCACGGTCTTCCAGGTCCCGTGGGCGCGGCTGGAAAGCTGGCCCGGTGACCTGGAGCAGCTCAAGAAGCAGGGCTTCACGCTAGCCGCCATGGAACTCACGGACGATGCCGTGGACCTCGACGAGCTCGCCGCCCGGAAGATCCCCAGGCTCGCCCTGGTGCTCGGCACCGAAGGCGCCGGCATGAGCGCGGAGACTCTCGCCGCCGTCGACCTCGCCGTCAAGATCCCCATGCGCGCCGGCGTCGATTCCCTCAACGTGGCCGCTGCCTCGGCCGTGGCGTTCTGGGAACTGCGGCCGCGGGACTAACCTCGCCGCGCCGGCCGGCGGGAAGTTCATGGGGCAGGGGCGTTTCCGGTATGATTGATTGTTGGCCCGGCACCTGGCATTCGTTCTGAATGGCAGAGACGGGACCACTCCCATTCATACCTGGCAGCTGGCAAAATCCAGTTGCGTGAACAAAGGTCCCATTATGAAGTCTGATATCCACCCGAAGTACGAAGCTGTTGTTTTCAACGACCTGGCTTCCGGCGTTAAGTTCCTGACCAAGTCCACCGTGTCTTCCTCGAAGACCATCGAGTGGGAAGACGGCAACACCTACCCGGTTATCGACGTCGAAATCTCTTCGGAGTCCCACCCGTTCTACACGGGCAAGCAGCGCATCATGGACTCCGCAGGCCGTGTCGAGCGCTTCAACGCTCGCTTCGCGGGCTTCGGCAAGAAGTAACACACTTCACCCACAGCGTTTCGCGAATGCCCGCATTGCTGGATTCTCCGGCAATGCGGGCATTCGTGTTTTCCGGCAAGATGGAACGCATGACGTCCGACTCCAGCGCACCTCTCCGGCCCGACGACGGTACCCGCCTCCACGGCGAATACAAGGTCCCCGGCGGGAAGCTGGTGGTGGTGGACCTCGACGTCGTTGACGGGCACCTGGCCGGAGTCTCGGTCAGCGGGGACTTCTTCCTCGAACCGGACGAGGCCCTGCTGGACATCAACCGCGCGCTCACCGGCCTTCCGGAGTCCGCCGCCGCGGCCGACATCTCCGCCGCCGTCACCGCGGCCCTTCCCGCCGACGCCGTGCTGTTCGGCTTCTCTGCCGACGCCGTCGCCGTGGCTGTCCGACGGGCCCTGTCCCGGGCGAGCGGCTGGGCGGACCACCAGTGGGAAATCATCCCGCCGTCGGTGCTGCCCACGCATGTCAATGTGGCCCTCGACGAGGTCCTCACGGAGGAAGTCGGCTCGGGCCGGCGCAACCCCACCCTCCGCTTCTGGGATTGGGAGGAGCCATCCGTGGTGATCGGCAGTTTCCAATCCGTCCGCAACGAGGTGGACCCCGACGGCGTGTCCCGGCACGGCATCACCGTGGTCCGGCGCATCAGCGGGGGCGGCGCCATGTTCATGGAGGCCGGGAACTGCATCACGTACTCGCTCTACCTGCCGCAGACGCTTGTGGACGGCATCAGCTTCGCCGATTCTTACGCCTTCCTGGACGCCTGGGTCATGGCGGCACTGGAGAAGCTGGGCATCAAGGCCTTCTACGTCCCGCTCAACGATATCGTCACAGACCAGGGCAAGATCGGCGGGGCAGCGCAGAAGAGGCTCGCTAACGGCGGCATGCTCCACCACGTGACCATGAGCTACGACATCGACGCCGACAAGATGGTTGACGTCCTGCGCATCGGCAAGGAAAAGCTCTCGGATAAGGGCACCCGCAGCGCCAAAAAGCGCGTGGACCCGCTGCGCCGCCATACCGGCCTGGCGCGGACCGAGATCATCGCGGCCATGCAGGAGGTCTTTGTGGAGCGCTACGGGGCCGTGGAGTCCAGCGTGTCGGAAGCCGAACTGGCCATCGCCAAGGAGCGCGTGGCCGCCAAGTTCGGCACCGAGGAGTGGCTGAACCGGGTTCCCTGAACTGCCAGTTAACGGACGGGCCTTCAGTGAACGGCCACCCCGGCAGCCTGCGCCGTGAGGGCACGGAGCAGGTGGCTGCGCTGTTCGATGATGATGCGCCGCAGGGCCCGCGGCGCCTCGGTCCGGGCTGCCAGCCACTCGTCGCTTTGCCGCAGCACGGGGTGCTCCAGCGGCGCCATGCCCTCGGCCAGGTCCTGGCCCTCCGGGAACAGTCCCCGCACGATCCTGCCGGCGATTTCGATGCTGCGCTCCGCCCAGATCCGCTCCAGGCAGTCGAAGTACGGCCTCGTGTAGGGCTCCAGCAGTTCGGCTGGGCCTGTGGCGAACCCTGCGATGGTGGCGCTCAGGATCTCGTTGGAGAGCGACGTGCCGTTGACCGCGGCTTCCCATGCTGCGGCCTTGACGGCGGC
Organism: Arthrobacter cavernae; assembly: GCF_017368795.1. Lineage (GTDB taxonomy): Bacteria > Actinomycetota > Actinomycetes > Actinomycetales > Micrococcaceae > Arthrobacter > Arthrobacter cavernae. Next base: position 33,579 of record NZ_JAFNLL010000034.1, read on the forward strand.
GTCCGGGCGGGCTGCCGAGGCCGTGGCATGCCCTTCGCGGCCCGCGGCCGTGTTGTCGTCTGCCAGTTCGGCGTCGAGCGCGTCCTGGGTGGCAGCGCCGTTGGCCGCCAGCGCCTGCCAGAGGCTCCAGCGCAGTTCCGCGTCAACGGCCAGGCCAGGGATGACGGTGCTGCCGTCCAGTATTCCGCGCACGAGTGCCAGCTCGGCGGCGTCGTGCCGGGAAACATCCGCAACGGTCCGCGCCCAGGCGAGCTGCTGGTCGGATCCCGCTTCGGCCGTCCGCAGCTGCCGCGCCGCGACGGCAAGGAAACCGCTGCGGACCGTGCCGCGGGCGTGGGCCGGGACATAGCGCTCGACGGCGGTGGCGGCGTTTCCGAGTACGTTCACCAGCACGCCGATCCCGGTCTCCGCCGGGGCGAACTGCTCGACTGCGAACACGTACAGTTCGGCAGGTGTGACGCCGTCGCGCGCCGAATCCCAGAGGGCCGTCCAGCACAGGGCGCGTGCCATCGGGTCGGTGATACGGTCCAGCGAGGCCCGCACGGTGGCCTCGGACGTGGCGTCGAGCCTGACCTTGGCGTAGCTGAGGTCCTCGTCGTTGACGAGCAGGAGGGCCGGCCGTGGCTGCCCAGCCAGGGCGGCCACCAGCGTCGCCGCGCCCGAGACATCGGCGTCGACGCTCCCGGTCCGGAGCAGTGCTCCTGCGGAGTCAAAGTCGTACAGCCCGATCCGCAGCCGGTGCGGCCGGTGCTCCTGCCTGCCCGTGAGGGGATCCACGGAGTCCTGCTCGAGGATCACGGCGCCCATCACGCCGTCGTCGTCGGTGACGGTGGCCGTGAGGGTGGAAATCCCGGAGGTCTGCAGCCATTGCCCGGCCCATTCGCCCAGATCCCGGCCCGAGGCGGCGCTGAGTGCGGACAGGAGGTCCTGCAGCGAGGTGTTGCCGAATTCGTGGTCGCGGAAGTACTGCCGGGACCCTTCGATGAACGGCTCGAAGCCCACATAGGCCACCAACTGCTTGAGCACCGAGGCGCCCTTGGCGTAGGTGATGCCGTCAAAGTTCTGCTTGGCGGCTTCGAGATCCGGGATGTCGGCCACGATCGGGTGGGTGGTGGGCAGTTGGTCCTGGAGATACGCCCACGCCTTGCGCTTGTTGGCGAAGTTCACCCAGGCGCTGTTCCAGTCGGTGGCCTTGTCCACGCCCAGGGTGCCCATGTAGTCGGCGAAGGACTCCTTGAGCCACAGATCATCCCACCAGCCCATGGTGACGAGGTCGCCGAACCACATGTGCGCCATCTCGTGCATCAGCGTGTTGGCGCGGGCCTGGTACTGCGCATCCGTGGCACGGGAGGCGAAGACGTACTTTTCGGTGAAGGTCACCAGGCCCGGGTTTTCCATGGCGCCGAGGTTGTACTCGGGCACGAAGGCCTGGTCATATTTGCCCCAGGGGTAGGGGTAGTCGAAGAGCTCGTTGAAGAAGTACAGGCCGTTCCTGGTCAGCCGGAAGAGCTCCTCGGCGTCGAAGGAGTCCCGCATCGAGGCCCGGCAGTAGAGTGCCAGCGGCACGTCCAGGGTCCTGCCGTCGTCGAGCGTCTTGCTCCAGCGCGATTCGGCTTTGAAGTAGGGTCCGGCGAGCACGGTGGTGATGTAGGTGGACATCCTCTTGGTGGTGGCAAAGTCCCAGCGGCTGGCCGCCGGGTCCTCGGCCAGGACCGTGCGTGCCGCCTCGGCGCCGTTGGATGCCACGTGCCAGCCTGTGGGGGCGGTGACGTGGAACGTGAACTCCGCTTTGAGGTCCGGCTGCTCGAAGTTGGCGAAGACGCGGCGGGCGTCGGCGGGCTCGTACTGCGTGTAGAGGTAGCACTGGCCGTCGGCCGGGTCCACGAAGCGGTGCAGGCCCTCGCCGGAGCGGCTGTAGAGCGCGGTGCCCGTGACCGTCACCTCGTTCTCGGCCTGCAGCCTCCCCAGGAGGATCCGCCCGCGGTCCACCGCCCGTGCAAGGTCCAGCTCCATGCCGTTGAGGACCACGCTGTGCACACCGCCTCCGATGAAGTCCAGGAAGGTGGACGAGCCGGGTTCCGCGGCGAAGGCGATGGTGCTGGTGCTGTTGTAGCCTGCGACGGCGGGATCTGCCGCCTGCCGCACGTCCAGGGAGACGTCGTAGCGGTGTGTGCTGATCAGGGCTGAACGGGCAGCGGCTTCATCGCGCGAGAGGTTGTGATTCGACACACAGCTATCTAATCATGATCCAGACGGCGCCCAGTCCCAGGACTGCGATGAGCAGCCAGGACCCCAAGGCGAGCAGCAAGGCCCGGCCTCCGGTGTGCAGCAGTGTGCGGACGCGCACGGCCGAACCGAGTCCGAACAATGCTGCTGCCAGGAGCAGGTCCTGCACCCCGCCGGCGGCCTCGAGAGCCGCCGGGGACGCCCAACCCAGCGAGCGGACGCCCACCATGGCCATGAAGCCGAGCACGAACAGCGGCACCACCGGCGGGAAGGTGCGGCGGGTGTCCGGCCCGCCGGCCGCGAGGCTGTCGGCCTGCTCGCTGCGGTGCGCGAGCCGTTGCTGGACCCCCGCCGCCGCGGTGATGGGGGCCAGCAGGATCACCCTCGTCAGCTTGACGACTACGGCGATGCCGAGCGCCGCGGTGCCGGCAGTCTGCGCTGTGGCCACCACCTGGCCGACGTCGTGCACCGAGGCTCCGGTCCACGCGCCGAAGCGCTCCGGGGTGAGTCCGAGGGGGTGCATGAGGAGCGGGAGCACCCCGATGGCAAGCGTCCCGCACAGGGTGACGAGGGCCACGGGCAGCACGGTGTCCTGGTGCCTGATGCGGCGCACGGCAGCCATGGCGCCGATGGCCGAGGCGCCGCAGATCGAGAATCCGGTGGCGATCAGCAGCGCTGTTTCGCTGGGCAGGCGCAGCAGCCGGGCCATGCCGTACGTGCCGGTGAAGCTGGCCAGCACCACGCCGGTGATCAGCAGCAGCGAGATCCAGCCCAGGCCGAGCACATCCACCATGCTGACCTTCAGTCCGAGCAGCACGATGCCGGCCCGCATGAGGTGCTTGCCGGCGAAGTCCAGGCCGGGGCGGGCGCGCCCTGCAGTCCACACGGCTGTGCCCGGTATATTTGCTGAGAGCAAGCCCAAAGCAACAGCTGCCGTCATGGCCGGCAGCACGGGCAGCAGGGCATGGATAGTGAAGGCCAGTCCTGTTGCCGCGACGGCCAAGACCAGCCCGGGCCCCAACCGGGCCAGCGGTCTGAAGTACCTGTTGAACGGCATGCTCCAACCCTGCCCGATGACGGCCGGAAAATGCGAACCGGTGAGCACCCGGACCCCGCAACACAATGAGTGCGTAATGCGTTCGAATCAAAAAGGTGATTGTCTAATTCCCATGTCTGAGCTATTCCAGGGTTACTCCGAGGCCGCGGCCCGCAGCGGTGCCTACGACGAGATGTTTGCTCCCGGCCAACTGGCCCGAAAATCGTACGGCCAGGTGGCCGGTGCCCTCAGTGAGCTGTCCCTGGCGGATGTCACCGCCCGGGCCGACTCCATGGCGCGGACGTTCCTGGACCGTGGCGTGACCTTCGACTACGCAGGGGAGGAGCGGCCGTTTCCCCTGGACATCGTGCCGCGGGTGATCCCGGCCGATGAATGGGACGTCCTGGAACGTGGCGTCGCCCAGCGTGTCCATGCGCTCGAGGCGTTCCTGAACGACGTCTACGGCCGCATGTCGGTGGTCTCCGACGGCGTGATTCCCCGGCAGTTGGTCACCACCAGCGCCCACTTCCACCGGGCCGTGCACGGCTTCGAACCGGCCGGCGGCGTCCGCGTGCATGTGTCCGGCATCGACGTCGTCCGTGACTCCGCTGGCACGTTCCGGGTCCTTGAGGACAACGTCCGGGTCCCCTCGGGGGTCAGCTACGTGCTGGAGAACCGCCAGGCCATGGCCAAGGGCCTGCCGGAGGCCTTTGGCCAGCAGCACATCCGCCCTGTGGAGGAATACCCGCGCCGGCTCCTGTCCGCGTTGCGCAAAACCGCGCCGTCCGGCGTCGACGATCCCACGGTCGTCGTCCTGACCCCTGGCGTCTTCAACAGCGCCTACTTCGAGCACACCCTGCTGGCAGGGCTCATGGGCGTGGAACTCGTGGAGGGCCGCGACCTCATCTGCCGCGGAAACCGTGTGTACATGCGCACCACGGCCGGCGAGCAGCGCGTGGACGTCATCTACAAGCGCATCGACGACGACTTCCTGGATCCGCTGCAGTTCCGCTCCGATTCGATGCTCGGCTGCCCGGGCCTGGTCAACGCCGCCCGGGCCGGTGGCGTCACCATCGCCAATGCCGTGGGCAACGGCGTTGCCGACGACAAGCTCGTGTACAGTTACGTGCCGGACCTCATCCGGTACTACCTGCACGAGGAGCCCGTGATCGCCAACGTCGATACGTTCCGGCTTGAGGAAAAGGAAGCCCGGGAACACGTGCTGGACCGTCTGGAAGAACTCGTGGTCAAACCCGTGGACGGCTCCGGCGGCAAGGGACTGGTGATCGGACCGGACGCCTCCAAGGAAGAACTCGATGCCCTGCGCAAGCGTGTGATCGCCGATCCGCGCGGCTGGATCGCGCAGCCGGTGCTGCAGCTGTCCACGGTGCCCACCCTGTCTGGAGACCGTTTCGGCCCGCGCCACGTGGACCTGCGGCCGTTCGCGGTCAACGACGGCGACGACGTCTGGGTCCTGCCCGGCGGACTCACCCGCGTGGCCCTCAAGGAGGGCTCGCTGATCGTGAATTCCAGCCAGGGCGGCGGCTCCAAGGACACCTGGGTCCTTGCGGACACCCCGCAGCTTCCCGCCGAGGCGCTGCCACGCCAGACGGTCACCGTCCGCGAACAGGTCTCAGTCTGGCCCGTGGAAAGCAACTGGCGTGACCGCCAGACGGACCAGCAGCAGTGACCGCGGTATGGCCGCAACGCAAACCATTGAACGTCGACCCGCAGGACGCGAAGGAGGCACAGTCCCATGCTGAGCCGTATTGCTGAATCACTTTTCTGGATTGGGCGCTACGTGGAACGGGCCGATGGCACCGCCCGGATCCTCGACGTCCACCTGGAACGGCTTAACCACCTGCCCCTGGAAGAACAGCGCAGCGTGGCGCGCGCGCTCCTTGCCGTGATGGGGGCCAGGCCGCAGAGCGAGGACTTCGGGCTGCCGGAACTTCTCCACTCACTCGCCTACGACAAACAGAGCGCATCGTCCATCGCAGGCGCACTCAGTGCTGCGCGGGAAAACGCCCGCCGGGCCCGCGAGACGGTGTCCTCGTCGATGTGGGAGGGCCTGAACACCACGTACTACGGGCTGAACCAGCACCGCAAGGATGTTGTGGGCACCTACCGTTTCTGCAACTGGGTCCTGGAACGGACCGCCATGGTGCGCGGCCTGGCCGACTCCACCGTGAGCCACGACGAAAGCTGGCTCTTCCTGGTCCTGGGCCGTTCCCTGGAACGGGCCGACATGACGGCCCGGATGCTGTCCACCCGGGACGTCCAGTCCGCCGGCATGTCCTGGGTGAACATGCTGCGCTGCGCGGGCGCCTACGAGTCCTTCCTGCGGACGCGCCGGGCCGCCTTCGGTGACCAGCACGCTGCCGAATTCCTGCTGCTGGACAGGTTGTTCCCGCGCTCCATCGTGTTCGCCCTCCGCGACGCCGATGAATGCCTCGCCAAGCTGGACCCCTCGGCCCAGCGCGTCGGCTTCATCAACGATGCCCGGCGCATTGTGGGCCAGGCTCGCACCTTCCTCGAGTTCCACCGCACGGACGACCTCATGTCAGAGCTCCCTGAACACATGGAACGTGTGCAGAAAGCCGTGACGCAGGCGTCCGACGCGATTTCCCGTAAGTACTTCAATCAGGCGGATGAGCATGCCTGGGTGGGAGAAGTTTCATGACCCGTCTGAGCATCGTGCACAAGACTGCCTACAAATACAACCGCCGCGTGACCCTGTCGTACAACGAGGCACGCATGACTCCTTTGACGGATCCGCAGCAGGTGGTGCTGGAATCCTCCCTCAAGGTGTCGCCGTCGCACGCCTCCGTCAGCACCTACCGGGACTATTGGGGCACCCGCGTGACGGCTTTTGACATGCAGGTGCCGCACGAACGCCTCGAGGTCGTGGCAACCGCCACGGTGGAGGTCCACCGCACCGAGCGGGTGGCCACTGAGGACGACATCGTCGGCTGGGACGTCATCGGCTCCGAGGTGACCCGCGACGAATTCAGCGACTGGCTGCCGCAGTCCCGGCTTAGCGGACCCGGCGAGGAAGTCTTGGCAATCGTTCCGGGCGTGGTGGCCGGCAAGAATCCGCACGAGGCCGCGATGGCCATCTTCGAATGGATGCGCGGCGAAATGACCTACATGAAGGGCACCACGGGCGTCACCACCAACGCCGAGGAAGCCTGGAACCAGCGCCAAGGCGTGTGCCAGGACCTGGCTCATCTGGCCATCGGAGCCCTGCGCAGCTGCGGGATTCCCGCACGCTACGTCTCGGGCTACATCCACCCGCGATCCTCCGCGGCCATCGGCGAAGCCGTCGCAGGGCAGTCGCATGCCTGGCTGGAATGGTGGGACGGGGAATGGCGCAGCTGGGACCCCACCAACCACAAGCCGGCCGGCGACTTCCACGTGACCGTGGCCCGCGGGCGCGACTACCGGGACGTGCCCCCGCTGAAGGGTGTGCTGTCCGGCGGCGGAGGCTCAGCCCTCGCGGTCACCGTGGAGATCACCCGCCTGGCGTAGTCCTGCCTACCACGGCGAGGGCTTGTAGTCCTTGAGGAAGACGCCGTACTGGTCCTCGCCGTTTTCGCCCATGACGATGGGGTCGTACACGCGTGCCGCCCCGTCCACGAGGTCCAGCGGCGCATGGAAGCCTTCTTCCATGAGCCGGACCTTGGTGTAGTGCGGGCGCTCGTCAGTGATCCAGCCGGTGTCGACGGCGGTCATGAGTATGCCGTCGGCGTCCAGCATTTCTTGGGCGCTCGTGCGGGTCATCATGTTCAAGGCGGCCTTGGCCATGTTGGTGTGCGGGTGGCCCGGGCCCTTGTAGGCCCGGGAAAACTGCCCCTCCATGGCGGAAACGTTCACGATGTACTTGCGGCGTGCCGTCGAACGCTTCATGGCGCCGCGGAGCCGGCTGACCAGCAGGAACGGGGCCGTGACGTTGCACAGCTGGACCTCAAGCATTTCGAGCGGATCCACCTCGTCCACTACCTGCGTCCAGCTGTTGATGGCGGCCAAGTCCGGAACCAGGCCGCCGGCGTCGATCGCGGTGCCGGCGGCGATGCGCTCCAGTGATGCCGAACCGGTCGACAACGCCAGCGAGGTGATGGCGTCACCGGCCAGGACCGGATGTTCGGTCACGCTGCTGGCCAGGGCCAAGGGGTGCTTGTCGTGGGCGTGGCCGAACGTCACCAGTTCCGGTCCGCCGTTGGCAGGCAGGAGCTCGGCGGGGAGGGGTTCGTCCTCGGCGTCGACCAGCGGCTTGTAAGCGTTGCCGGAACGCCGGACGGTCTGGGCCGCGTTGTTGATGATGATGTCCAGCGGGCCGGCCTCGTTCAGGGAGTCCGTCAGCGCCATGACCTGGGACGGGTCGCGGAGGTCGATGCCAACGATCCGCAGCCGGTGCAGCCATTCCGCGCTGTCTTCCATGGCAGCGAAGCGGCGTGCCGCATCCTTGGGGAACCTGGTGGTGATGGTGGTGTGGGCGCCGTCCCTGAGGAGGCGGAGGGCAATGTACATGCCGATCTTGGCCCGGCCGCCCGTCAGCAGTGCCCGGCGTCCGCTCAGATCCGTGCGGGCATCGCGCTTGCTGTGGCTGAAGGCGGCACATTCCGGGCAGAGCTGGTGGTAGAAGGCGTCAACCTGCGTGTAGTGCTGCTTGCAGATGTAGCAGGGGCGTGAGCGGATCAGGTGGCCCGCGACTTCGCCCGTTGCCGAGGTGGCCAGCTTGTTGCCGCGGGTTTCGTCGTCGATCCGGTCCGGGGCGGCGGTAGCTGTCAGAGCGATGACAGCGCGGTCGGCCTCGGCGATCAGATCGCGCTTGGTGACGCGCCGGTGCCGTTTGACGGCCTTGAACATCTTGCCGGTGGCACGGCGGACCGCAACGTAGTCCGGGTGCTCCTCGTCGTAGACGTGGATCGTGGTCAGAACCTTGAGGCAGGCCTGGATCTCTTCAGGCGTCAGATCGGTGGAGCTCATTGACCCGATTTTACAGCCTTGGAGGCCCATGGCCTGCCTCGAGGTTCCGCGACAGTATTCGGTGGTGCTGGTTCCTGGACCTGGTGCCTAGACCTGGGCGGATACGCGCGGGCCGGCGGCCGGTGTCACACCGGCCGCCGGGGCCACGCTGACAGCCGCTGCCTGGATGCCGGCAATCTTTTCCGCGGAGTCGCGGATGTCCGGGTGGTTTTCCGTGGCGGCCCGGACGGCCTCCGGGAGACTGTGCCGGTAGCCGGCGGACAGGGCGAGTTCGGCGGCGTCCGGCTCGGGGACATGCTGCCCCTTGGCCAGGACGGTGATGCCGGACTCCGTGACCTTGAAGCCGCGCGCGCGGTCCAGTTCCAGATCGAGCCCGATGGCCGCGCCAGCCGGGATCTTCACGTTCTTGTCGATGATGGCGCGCTTAATCACGGCACCTTCGCCCACCCGGACCTTGTCCATGATCACGGAATCCTGGACGCGGCTGCCGGTGCCGATGTACACATCGTTGGACAGTACGGAGCCCTCTACGATGCCGCCTGAGACCACCACGCCGCTGGCGACGATCGAGTCCAGGGCCGTTCCCACGGCGTTGCCTTCGCCGCGGACGAACTTGGCCGGGGCCGAAATGCTCTGCCGCGTGTAGATGGGCCATTCCGTGTTGTAGAGGTTGAAGACAGGCACGGGCGAAATGAGGTCCATGTGCGCGTCATAGAAGGAGTCGATGGTGCCGACGTCGCGCCAGTACGTCCGGTCGCGGTCCGTGGCACCCGGAATGTCGTTGAGGGTGAAATCGTAGACCCCGGCTTCGCCCTTGGCCACGAAGTAGGGGATGATGTCGCCGCCCATGTCGTGCCTGGTGTCGAGGCGTTCGGCGTCGACGCGGAGCGCGTCCACCAGGGCATCGGCATTGAAGACGTAGTTGCCCATGGAAGCAAGGAACTGGGCGGGATCCGCTTCCAGGCCTGCCGTGCTGGCAGGCTTCTCGACGAAGGCGGCAATCTTCCGGGGATCGTTCGGATCGACTTCGATCACGCCGAACTGGTTTGCCATGGACAGGGGCTGGCGCACCGCGGCAACCGTTGCCTTGGCGCCGCTTGCCACGTGCTGCTCCACCATCTGCTCGAAGTCCATGCGGTAGACATGGTCCGCGCCAACCACCACAACGATGTCGGGGTCGGCGTCGTGGATCAGGTTAAGTGACTGGTAGATGGCATTGGCACTGCCGAGGAACCAGCTCTTGCCCACCCGCTGCTGTGCGGGGACAGAAGCCACGTACCTGCCCAGCTGTGTGGACATGCGCCAGGTCTCCGAGATGTGCCGGTCAAGGCTGTGCGACTTGTACTGCGTCAGCACCACGATCTGCAGATAGCGGCTGTTGACCAGATTCGATAATGCAAAGTCAATGAGTCGATAGCCCCCGGCAAACGGGACGGCCGGCTTTGCCCGGTCCGCAGTGAGGGGCATGAGGCGGTTGCCTTCGCCGCCTGCCAGTACGATTGCCAATACTTTCTTTAACGCCATGGTGGTCGCTCCCCGTACGTCTTTGTGCCCCCAAAAGTCCGATTTTCCGAACTCTTTCACACTAGAACACATACGCGGGAACGACTACGTTGGGTACCGTGCGAATAGACATTGTGACTAAAGAATTCCCTCCCGAAATTTATGGCGGTGCCGGCGTCCACGTAGCCGAGCTCAGTCGCGTGCTCGCCCAGCACGTCGATCTACACGTCCGGGCCTTCGGCGCGCCCCGCGATCCCGGCTTCCACGGGGCCAGCGTGACGTCATATGCGACGCCGGATGACCTGGGCAACGCCAATGCCGCCGTCCAGACGCTGGGCGTCGACCTTCGGATTGTTCCCGACATTGCGGGGGCCGACGTCGTTCACTCGCACACCTGGTACGCGAACATGGCAGGGCACCTGGCCTCGCTACTGCATGGGATCCCGCATGTGCTCAGCGCCCACAGCCTGGAGCCCCTGCGTCCGTGGAAGGCCGAGCAGCTCGGTGGCGGCTACGCCCTGTCCTCGTGGGTGGAGAAGACCGCATATGAGGCCGCGGCGGCCATCATTGCTGTCTCGGACGGCATGCGCAAGGACATCCTGCGGAGCTACCCCAACGTGGATCCTGCCAAGGTGCGCGTGGTCCACAACGGCATCGACGTCGGCCTGTGGCAGCGCGATGAGGGAGACGATGCAATCCGGGCCCTGGGCATCGACCCGGCCAGGCCCAGCGTGGTCTTCGTCGGCCGGAACACCCGGCAGAAGGGCGTTCCCTACCTCCTCAAAGCAGCCGCGAGCCTCCCGGCCCACGTCCAGCTGGTCCTGTGCCTCGGCGCGGCCGACACCCCCGAACTCGCCGCGGAAACGGCACGGCTCATCGGGGAACTGCAAAGCCAGCGCGACGGCGTGGTGCTCATCGAGCGCATGCTGCCCCGCCATGAGCTCATCCAGGTGCTCAGCCACGCCACGGCCTTCGCCTGCCCCTCCATCTACGAGCCCCTGGGAATCGTGAACCTCGAGGCCATGGCCTGCGGCGCGGCGGTGGTTGCCAGCGCAACGGGCGGCATCCCCGAGGTCGTCCGGCACGGCGAGACCGGCCTGCTGGTGGAGCTGGAGCAGGTCACGGACGGTACCGGCACCCCGCTGAACCCGGACAAGTTCGTGGCCGACTTCGCGGCAGCCCTCAACGAGGTCGTCGCCGATCCTGCGCGGGCCCGCCTGATGGGGGCCGCCGGTCGCCAGCGCGCCGAGGAGCACTTCTCCTGGGAATCCATCACGGAAACCACCCTTGAGGTCTACCGCTCGGTGCTCGCCTCCGCTCCGGCAGTTCCCTAAGCAGGTAAGCTGCCAGAACTGCAATCGCAGGACAGTAACGCAGGACAGCAACGCAGGGCAGCAAACGACGACGGCGCCGTCCCCTCAGCGGGGAGCGGCGCCGTCGTCGTCCATCAAGGTTTCCGCAAGTGTTCACCAACGGGACATCGCTGCGTGTTAGCGGCTTCTGGGGCCCTTCAGGGCGAGCAGCGTCTTCTCATCGGCAGGGGCGCTTCCGTTGGCGCGGAGGGTCTGGAAGTAGCCGCGGGCCTCATCCTGGCGCGTGGCTTCAGCGCCGGAGGCGATTGCTGCCCGCAGGTGCTCGGGGCCGTAGCCGAAGGCGTCCACCAGGTCCAGTGCATGCGGCCGGATCTTGGCGAGTAGCCGGTTGATGTAGGTGCCCGCGGTGCGGCCGCGCTGCATGGAGAGGCGCCCGTTCATGAGGTACCAGGACAGGTGCTTCTCGATCAGGGAGAGCCCGAAGAGATCGCGCAGCCAGGTGAGGACCTGCTTGGTGCCGGAGTCGGTGACCTTGCCCAGGGCCTCGGTGAAGGCCTCCCACTGCAGGAGTTCGGCGTGGGCCTGGGCGGCGTCGATCAGTTCGTCCTGGTGCTGGTTGAACAGTGCTGCGGCCTGGTGCTGCGGGAGCTTGTTGGCGCCCTTGAGCGCCGAGCCCACCTCGGCCACCATGGACTGCACGCGGTCGGTCAGGAGCGTGCGCTGCCCTTCCTCGTCGCGCAGCGCCAGGGCCGCCTTCTGGACTGATCCGGTGTCGGCAACGAATTGGGCAACTTGCCGCAGGCCGGTGCGGTTCAGGGCAACGTCGGCCGCCTGCTCCACCACGTAGCGGGCCAGGACGCCGAAGTCCGCGTTGCGGAATTCCTTGGCGTAGTCGGCCAGCAGGCGCTTGGCCACGAGCTGGAGCAGGACCGTGTTGTCGCCTTCGAAAGTGGCGTAGACGTCCAGGTCGGCGCGTAGGGAGGCGAAGCGGTTCTCGATCAGGAACCCGGCACCGCCGCAGGCCTCACGGCATTCCTGCAGCGTGTCGAGCGCGTGCCAGGTGCTCAGCGGCTTCAGCGCAGCGGCGAGTGTTTCCAGGTCCTGGCGGTCGGCGTCGGTGTCGTGCGCGCCGGAGAAGACGTCGTCGAACTTCTGCAGCAGCTGGTCATGGGCGAAGCCCGCAGCATAGGTGGTGGCCAGCCGGGTGAAGAGGCGGCGCTGGTGGCGCTGGTAGTCCAGCAGGACTTCCTCGTCCGTGGAGGAGGAGGCGTTGAACTGGCGGCGCTCGGTGGCGTACTGGATGGCCGTCTTGAGGGCCAGCTTGCTGGCGGCGACGGCTGCGCCGTCCAGCGAGACGCGTCCCTGGACCAGTGTGCCGAGCATCGTGAAGAAGCGGCGGCCCGGGCTTTCGATGCTGGACGAGTACGTGCCGTCAGGGGCAACGTTGCCGTAGCGGTTGAGCAGGTGCGTGCGTGGGACCCGGACGCCGGTGAAGTGCAGCCGGCCGTTGTCGATCCCGTTCAGGCCGCCCTTGATGCCGTCGTCCTCTCCGCCGATGCCCGGAAGGAAGGCTTTCGTGTCGGGGTCGCGCAGTTCGACGTAGAACGCGTGCACGCCGTGGTTGACGTTCTTGGTGATCAGCTGGGCGAACACCACCGCGGCCAGGCCGTCCTTGGCGGCATTGCCGATGTAGTCCTTCCAAGCCGCACGGAAGGGGGTGTTGATGACGAATTCCTGCCTGGCTTCGTCATAGCTGGCAGTGGTTGCGATGCTTGCCACGTCCGAGCCGTGGCCGGTCTCGGTCATGGCGAAGCAGCCGGGGATGTCCAGGTTCATGATGCCCGGGAGCCACTTGTCGTGGTGTTCCTGTGTGCCCAGGTGCATGACGGCGGAACCGAAGAGGCCCCACTGCACGCCTGCCTTGATCTGCAGAGAAGGATCGGCCGTGACCAGTTCCTCGAAGCCGGCGATGTTGCCGCCGTGGTCGTCGGAGCCACCCAGCCGCGTGGGGAAGGCCCGGTGGACGGCGTTGTTGTCGACAAGGTACTTGAGCTGGCTGAACACGCGCTCACGGTGTTCCGTGTGCGTGAGCCCTTCGATCTTGTGGACCTCGGGTCGGCCTGCCAGTTCCCGGGCCGTGCGGCGGATGACCGCCCACTGGCCCAGCAGGAGTTCGCCCAGGGCCGCGACGTCGACGGCGGGCTGGACGGTTTCGAGGTCTTCCGGAGAAGCCGCCGGGGCGGCGGCAGTGGTGCGGTCAGCTACTTCAGTCATGGTGATTCCTTCTTTGGTTCCGAACAACTGATGGGTCATTGCTGGTTCTGGGTGTTGGCCTTGAGTTCCGGTGCGATTCCCACGCACAGCCAGTCGGTGATCCGGCCGGCCATGGCGGCCTGGTCCGGTTTGGCGGGCGAGGCAGGGGAGCCGAGCCACATTTCGCCGGCGTTGCGCACCAAGCCGATGGCCGCCGCCGGCCAGTAGTCGATCAGTGCTTCCTTCTCGGCGCCGATGTGCTCGCGCATGGGGCGCGCGATCATCGCCGTGATCTGTTCGAAGAAGTTGCCGAGCGCGCCCGAGGCAGCAATCGCATCCTGCGCCGAGGCCTCCCCGGGAGTCAGCCGCGTCACGAACGCATAAACGTTGGGGCTGGATTCGGCCATCTGCAGGTATGCCGACACCATGGCGAACAGTCCTTCACGCGGGGACTCGGCGGACTGTGCCGCTTCCCGCATGCGCCGCTGCATTTGCTCCAGGACCACTTCGCCCATGGCCTGCTGGAGCCCGGCCTTGTCGCCGAAGTAGCGGTAGTACACGGACTTCGAGGTGCCGGCGGCGGTGGCGATGTCCTCCATGGAAGCGTCGCTGCCCAGTGCGTGGACGGCCCTGCGGGCGGCCTTGATGAGTTCCCGGCGCCGTTCTTCGCGGTGGTTCTGCCAGCGCGCCGCACGGCCGTCGACGGCGGGAGCACCGGCGTCGACGAGGGCACCGGCGGGAGCTGAAGATTCTGCCTGGGACATGTTCACGATACCCAGCGTATCAGGTACGCTGGGTATCAGTAACCCGTTGTGATCAAAGGAGATAGTCATGGCTGCAGCACAAGAGTCCGCAACCGGGCCCCAGGAAACCACCAGCGCAGTTCCCGGCGTGCGCAAGGCCGTGGTGGTCGGCGGCAACCGCATCCCGTTCGCCCGCACCGGCGGCGCCTACACCAAGTCCTCCAACCAGGACATGCTGACGGCCGCGCTTGACGGGCTGATTGCCCGCTTCGGGCTCCAGGAAGAGCGCATCGGGGAGATCGCCGCAGGCGCCGTGCTGAAGCACTCGCGCGACTTCAACCTCACGCGTGAAGCTGTGCTCGGCTCCGCCCTCTCCGCAGAGACCCCCGCCTACGACCTCCAGCAGGCCTGCGCCACAGGACTTGAGACCGTCCTGGGGCTGGCCAACAAGATCAAGCTCGGCCAGATCGACTCGGCGATTGCCGGCGGTGTCGACTCGGCATCCGACGCCCCCATCGCCGTCAGCGAGGGCCTCCGGGAAATCCTGCTGGACCTCAACCGCGCCAAGACCACCACGCAGAAGCTGCGCATTCTCGCCCGGATCCGCCCCAAGGACCTCGCCCCGGACGCCCCCAACACGGGGGAGCCCCGGACCGGCCTGTCCATGGGGGAGCATCAGGCACTCACCACGGCCCAGTGGAAAATTAGCCGTGAAGCCCAGGACGAACTCGCCTACAACAGCCACCACAACTTGGCGGCCGCTTATGAGAGCGGCTTCTTCGACGACCTCATCACCCCCTACCGGGGACTGGGCCGCGACTCGAATCTCCGCGCCGACACCACCCTCGAGAAACTGGCCACCCTGAAGCCGGTCTTCGGCAGGAACCTCGGCTCCGAGGCAACCATGACGGCCGGAAACTCCACGCCCCTCACCGATGGCGCCTCCACGGTGCTGCTGGCCAGCGAAGAGTGGGCCGATGCCCGGGGTCTGCCCAAGCTGGCCACCGTGCTGGACGGCGAGGCGGCCGCCGTCGATTTCGTCCACGGCAAGGACGGCCTGCTCATGGCCCCGGCCTTCGCCGTGCCCCGGCTCCTGGCCCGCAACGGGCTGGGCTTCGAGGACATCGACTTTTTCGAAATCCACGAGGCCTTCGCCGGCACCGTGCTCAGCACCCTGGCTGCGTGGGAAGACGAGGACTTCGGCCGGACACGCCTTGGCCTGGATGGCGCCCTCGGCAAGATCGATCGCGCCAAACTCAACGTCAATGGGTCCTCGCTGGCTGCGGGGCACCCGTTCGCGGCCACCGGCGGCCGGATCGTTGCCTCGCTCGCCAAGATGCTGCACGAAAAGGGGCAGGTGGGCGGCCGCCCGGCACGCGGCCTCATCTCCATCTGCGCCGCGGGCGGCCAGGGCGTTGTCGCCATCATGGAAGCCCACTAGGAGGAACCGTGACCGACAAATACACACAATTCGTCAGCCAGGGCCTCGGCAGGGACATCGCCAAGAAGCTTGGCCTGCCCCAGCCCGTCGCGCTCCGCCGCCACAAACCGGGCGATCCGCTGCTTACCGGCCCCGTCCTGGTGCAGGGCGAGGGCATCGGCGCGGACGAGCTCGCCGCCGCGCTTCTGGCCTGGGGCCTGGACGTGCGCCGCAACGCACTCCCCAAGGAAAAGCTGGGCGCAATCGTCCTGGTGCTCGACGCCGTCGAGCACCCTGACGACCTCGGCAAGCCCGTTCTCACCGCGGGCGCGTCCCTGCGCGACCTCGCCCCGAACGCCCGCCTCGTCACGGTTTCCCGCACGGCATCCTCGGCCGCTACTCCTGCGGTTGCGGCGGCGCGGCAGGGGGTCGACGGCCTGCTGCGCTCCGTAGCCAAGGAACTGCGGGCCGGTGCCACGGCCAACGGCATCGTCCTTGCCGACGGCGTGGAGCCCACCAGCCCCTCGGCGCTCGGTGCCCTGCGTTTCTTCCTGTCCGGCCGCTCGGCCTTCGTGGACGGCCAGTTCCTGACTGTCACCTCCGCTGGGGGAGCGCTGCCCGACGACGCCGAGAAGCCGCTCGCGGGCAAGGTCGCCGTCGTCACGGGTGCGGCCCGCGGCATCGGTGCAGCCATAGCCCGGACCCTGTACCGCGACGGCGCCAAGCTCGTGGTGGTGGATATCCCCGCCGCCGGCGACCATCTGGCGGAGATCGCGAACGAAGTCCACGGCACGGCCCTGCAGTTGGACATCAGCCGCACCAACGCCGGGCAGCGGATCATCGAGCATGCCATGGAACGCCACGGCCGCCTGGACATCGTGATCCACAACGCCGGCATCACCCGGGACCGCCTGCTGGCCAATATGGACGAAGGCCGCTGGAACTCGGTGATGGCAGTGAACATCGCCTCGCAGCTGCGGATCAACGAGGCATTGCTGGCGTCCGGCCGTTTCAACGAAAAGCCCCGGATTGTTTCGCTCGCGTCCACCAGCGGCATCGCGGGCAACCGGGGGCAGAGCAACTATGCTGCGTCCAAGGGAGGCGTGATCGGGATGGTCCGTGCCACGGCGCCGCTGCTTGCCGCCGGGGGCGGTTCGATCAACGCCGTCGCGCCCGGTTTTATCGAAACCGAAATGACGGCACGCATCCCCTTCGCCACCCGCGAGATCGCCCGCCGGCTCAACTCCCTCCAGCAGGGCGGCCAGCCCGGCGACGTTGCGGAAGCCATTGCCTTCCTGGCCAGCGATGCTGCCGGGGGTATCTCCGGCCAGGTGCTGAGGGTGTGCGGGCAGAACCTGGTGGGGGCATGAACAAGGCGCAGCCCGTCATCTTCGGCGAACTGCCGTCGCTGTCCAAGCTGTACGTCAACGCCGCAGCCATGGCAGCCCGGCGCCGCATGCTGGGATCCGCCGCCGGGACCTCCCTCCCGGCGGAGAGCCACGAAGTCCGGGGAGTGCTGGCCGACGTCGGGAAGCTGACCAGCTACCAGCACCTGGTGGGGGAGAAGGCCAGCGATCTGCTGCCGGCCGGCTTCATCCATGCACTGGCGTTCCCCGTAGCGATGAGCGTCATGAACCGGGACGATTTTCCGCTGCCGCTGCTGGGCATGATCCACCTCCGCAACCACGTGGTGCAGCATTCGCTGGTGCCCTTCACTGAATCGCTGGACATCCGTTCCTGGGCGGAGGAACTGCGCGGCCACCGTGCCGGGACCCAGCTGGATATCGTTGCCGAAGTTCGCAGCCACGGGAACGGCGCCCTGCTCTGGCGCGGTGTTTCCACCTACCTGTCCAAAGGCGTCTTCCTGCCAGGCATTGACAAGCCGACGGCGCCGTCCGTGCCTTCGGATTTCACGGCACCGGATCCCACCGCGATCTGGCAGCTGGGGCTGGATGCCGGACGCAGCTATGCTGCCGTCTCCGGCGACTTCAACCCCATCCACCTGAGCGTCCTGTCCGCCAAGGCGCTGGGACTGCGGCGTTCCATCGCCCATGGCATGTACCTGGCGTCCCGGGCGCTCGCCGACGTCGGCGCCGTGAAAACGGAATCCTTCACCTGGGAGGTCGCCTTCGAGGCGCCCGTGTTCCTTCCCGCCCGGGTGGCGCTGGGCATCGGCACCACGCAGTCCGGCGACGGTGCCTGGGAGCGATCCGACTACGTCGCGTGGAATCCCCACAGTGGCCGCCGGCATTTCAGCGGGAGCGTGGCCGCGCTGTAGGGGCCACGCCATCCAGACGTGGGATCTCGACTCTTTCGCGGGCGCAAAGGGTCGAGATCCCATCTCTCGATTCCCGCCAAAACAAGCAGGGCCCGGAATCCATGGATTCCGGGCCCTGCATTTGTGCGCGGAGGGGGACTTGAACCCCCACCCCCTTTCGAGGACTAGCACCTCAAGCTAGCGCGTCTGCCATTCCGCCACCCGCGCAGGTGGTATTCGGAGCGTTCGCTCTGCGCCTTCCGGCGCTTCTCTTTCCTCCGAAGCAGCGAGAAAAACTCTAACACGGATTCCGGCCATGAAAAAATCGGTGCTGGTCAGGGCCCTGTTGCCCGTATTTCCGCGCCGGGA
>NZ_JAFNLL010000035.1 GCF_017368795.1 Arthrobacter cavernae
TGGTATTCGGAGCGTTCGCTCTGCGCCTTCCGGCGCTTCTCTTTCCTCCGAAGCAGCGAGAAAAACTCTAACACGGATTCCGGCCATGAAAAAATCGGTGCTGGTCAGGGCCCTGTTGCCCGTATTTCCGCGCCGGGAATCGCCGGAATCCAGTCCCTTGACCCGGCTGCCGGTGGGTAGGCTGAAGGGACGTGGGGCAGCCTGCGGGCGGGGAACCGTCCGGCGTCCCCGGACCAGTAGCCCAGCCAAGCAAGGAGAGTTCCATGTCTGCCATCCGCCCCGAGGACGAAGTAGTCCGGATCTGCCAGGAACTCATCCGGATCGATACCTCGAACTTCGGCGATGACTCAGGCCCGGGTGAGCGTGCTGCCGCCGAATACACGGCCGCGCTGATCAGCGAAGTCGGTCTTGACGTCGAAATCTTCGAATCTGCCCCCGGACGCGCCAGTGTGGTGAGCCGGCTGGCCGGCGAGGACCCCTCTGCTGATGCGCTGGTGGTCCATGGCCACCTGGACGTCGTGCCGGCGCTGAAGGACCAGTGGAGCGTCGATCCCTTTGCCGGTGAACTGAAGGACGGACTCATCTGGGGCCGCGGGGCCGTGGACATGAAGGACATGGACGCCATGATCCTCTCCGTCATGCGCGATTTCGCCCGGACCGGCCGCAAGCCCAAACGCGACATCATCTTTGCCTTCTTCGCCGACGAGGAAGCCGGCGGCACGTACGGCGCCCGTTACGCCATTGAACACCGCCGTGAACTGTTCGACGGCGCCACCGAGGCAATCTCCGAGGTCGGCGGCTTCTCGGCAACCATCGGCGGCCAGCGCACCTATCTTCTCCAGACTGCGGAGAAGGGCATCTCCTGGCTGCGTCTCATGGCCCACGGCCGTGCAGGCCACGGCTCCCAGATCAACACGGACAACGCCATCACCCGCCTGGCCGGAGCAGTGACGCGGATCGGCGAATTCCAGTGGCCCATTGAACTGACGCCCACCACCCGCCAGTTCTTGGACGGCGTGACCGAACTGACCGGCGTCGAGTTCGACGCCGACAATCCGGACATCCTGCTCAAGGAACTCGGCACCGTGGCCCGCTTTGTCGGCGCCACCCTGCAGAACACCTCCAACCCCACGCTGCTGCGCTCGGGATACAAGCACAACGTCATTCCGGAGTCGGCCGAGGCCCTGGTGGACTGCCGCACCCTGCCAGGGCAGCAGGAACTCGTGTTCGAAACCATCAAGCAACTGGCCGGGGAAGGCGTGGACGTCAGCTACGTCAACAAGGACGTGTCCCTGGAAGTCCCGTTCGCCGGCAACCTCGTGGACGCCATGATTGATGCACTGCACTCGGAGGACCCCGGGGCCAAGGTGCTGCCCTACACCTTGTCAGGTGGCACGGACAACAAATCGCTCAGCAAGATCGGAATCACCGGCTACGGCTTCGCGCCCCTCATGCTCCCCGACGACCTCGACTTCACGGGCATGTTCCACGGCGTGGACGAACGCGTCCCGGCGGACTCCCTGAAGTTCGGCAGCCGCGTGCTGAACACCTTGCTCAGCAACTACTAAGGGAAGCCGTAGGATGACCCCCGAGGAGATCCTGCCCGACGACCTCATGGAACGCATCCGCGGCCGCGCCGCGGGCTATGACCAGGACAATTCCTTCTTCCATGAGGATCTGGCCGAGCTTGCCGCCGCCGGGTACCTCAAGGTCTTTGTCCCCGTGCCCGACGGCGGGCTGGGCCTTGGGCTGGAGGCGGCGGCTGCGCTGCAGCGCAGACTGGCGACGGCGGCACCGGCCACGGCGCTCGCCGTCAACATGCACCTGGTGTGGACCGGCGTCGCGCATGTCCTTGCGGCGCGCGGCGACGACTCGCTGGGTTTCGTCCTCAAGGAGGCAGGGCAGGGGGAAGTGTTCGCCTTCGGCATCTCCGAAGCCGGCAACGACTCCATGCTCTTCGACTCCGGGACCACCGCCACGCCGGAGGGCGACGGAAGCTACAGCTTCACCGGCCGGAAGATCTTCACGAGCCTGTCCCTCGGCTGGACCCGGCTCGGGATTTTCGGCAAGGACGCCGCCGCGCGGAACGGCGACGGCGAGCTGGTCTTCGGTTTCATCGGGCGGGAGACCCCGGGCCATGAGACCCTCACCGACTGGAACACGCTGGGCATGCGGGCCAGCCAGTCCAACACCACGCTCCTGCAGGGGGCCGTGGTACCGCCGGAGCGGATCTTCCGGAAGCTGCCGGTGGGGCCCAACCAGGATCCTCTGGTCTTTGCCATTTTTGCCTGCTTCGAAACACTCCTGGCCGCCGTCTACACGGGCATCGGTGAACGTGCCTTCACCCTGGCCCTGGAGGCCGCCAAGCACAGGACCTCGGCCAAATACGGCGGCCGCAGCTACGCCCAGGACCCGGACATCCGCTGGAAGATTGCCGAGGCGGCCATGGCCATGGACGGAATCCAGCCGCAGCTCGCATCCGTCGCCCGTGATGTGGACGCGCTGGTGGACCACGGTCCGCAGTGGTTTCCCAAACTGGTGGGGCTCAAGGTCCGCGCCACGGAGAACGCCCGGGCCGTGGTGGATATTGCCGTCCGCGTCTCCGGAGGCTCCAGCTACTTCCGCGGTTCCGAGCTCGAACGGCTCTACCGCGACGTGCTGGCAGGGATCTTCCATCCATCGAACGAGGAATCGGCGCACAGCACGGTGGCCAACGCCTGGCTGGGACCGCTCGAGATGTGAACGGCAGCGCGGGCGGTGCAGGGTGCCTGGAGGGCTGCGCTGCACCGTAACGATGCACCGTAACGATGCACCGTAATGAAGCTAGACGGTGCGCTGCACCGTGATCACCTTGCGGCGCAGCCAGAAGCGACGTCCGCCGCCCACGTAGAGGATGCTGCGCTCCAGCTCCCACTTGCCGTACTCGGCGTGTTCCACGATCCTGCGGCGGGCATCCGGCAAGGAATCGTCAGGACTGACGGACACTACGAGGTACTCGTACTGCTTGGCATAGTCCCGTTGGCGCTCAACCGAGCTGCTCAGAAATTGTTCTCTCATCCCTCTCCATTTTCGTCTTTTTCGGGCTAACGTGAAGTCATGAGCATCGATCCGCGTGTCGCGCTTCAGTCCTTGACCGCAGCCCTGGAAGAACACCTGGTGGCCGCATCCGCCCGCAGAGGCGAGGGTGATCCTGCCGTGGAGGCAGCATTTTTCGCCGTCGCGGATGCCTTCGAGGTGTATGAAGACGCGCTGTACGAGGCTTACTCAGAAGTAACGCCGCTGCAGGTCTTCGACGATGAGGAAGACGACGGCGACGACGACGATGATGAACTGATCGACGAGGACGACCTCGAAATCGTCGACCAGCAGTAGCCTAATCCGCTGAAACGTCCTCGAGGGCGCGGGCGATCTCCGTCGGCAAAGGCGTCAGTTGCGAATCCATGAGTTCCTTGAGCTGGACCGTGTTGCGTGCCCCCACAATGGCCGTGGCAACACCCGGTCGTGACAACAGCCAGCTTAGGGATACATCCAAAGGCGTGCGTCCCAGGCCCCGTGCCGCCATGGCCACGGCCTCCACCACACGGGAGCCCCTGGCTTCCAGATACGGTTCAACGTAGGCCGACAAGCGCCCCTGCGCTGCGCGGGAATCACCGGGGATCTGGCCCCTGTACTTGCCGCTCAGCACGCCGCGGCCCAGCGGCGCCCACGCCATGAGTCCCAGCCCTGCGTCCTCAATGGCCGGAACAAGCTCCTCCTCGGGCTTGCGCTGCAGCAGCGAATACTCGGACTGGTTGGCCACGAGCGTAAAGCCGGCGACGGCGGCCGCCTTGGCCGTCTGCCAGCCGTTGTAGTTGGAAATCCCCACATAGCGGGCCCGGCCGCTGCGCTGCGCCAGTTCCAGCGCCGACAGCGTTTCGTCCAGCGGGACGTTGTCGTCCCAGGCATGGGCGAACCAGATATCCACGTAATCGGTTCCCAGCCGTGCAAGGCTCGCATCGAGCGAGGAGAGCATCGCCCCGCGCGAGGCATCGACGCTGCGCCGTGCGTCCGACGTCGAGACTCCCGCCTTCGTGGAGATCACCACTTCCGAGCGGGCCACCACGTCGCCCAGCATGGCGCCCAGCATGGCCTCGGCCTGGCCCTGCGCATACGAGGCCGCGGTGTCGATCAGGGTGCCGCCGGCGGCGATGAAAGTGTGGAGCAACTCGGCGGCTTCCTGCTCATCCGTTTCCTGCGCCCAGGACATGGTCCCCAGGGACACCGAAGAGACTCGAAAACCGCTGTTGCCGACGTAACGCTGCTGCATGACTGCAAGCTTACGGGCAGTTCCCGGACTTCATGACGTAGGGTCTATTCACGTGAACTGGATAGAAGCAGCCTTGCTTGGCCTGGTGCAGGGCCTCACCGAATTTCTCCCGATTTCCTCGAGTGCGCATCTGCGCATAGTCGGCTCGTTCCTTCCGACAGCGGCCGATCCGGGCGCCGCATTCACGGCCATCACGCAGCTGGGCACGGAAACCGCCGTCGTTGTCTTTTTCTGGCGTGATATCGTGCGGATTGTCCGGGCCTGGTTCGGCTCGCTCCGCGGCACCGTGGCCCGCAACCACCCTGACGCCCGCATGGGTTGGCTGGTGATTCTGGGAAGCCTGCCGATCATCGTCCTCGGCTTGTTGTTCCAGGACCAGATCGAATCCGTACTGCGAAGCATGTGGCTCGTAGCGACCATGCTGATCGTCTTTGGCATGATCCTCGCCGTGGCCGACGCCGTCGGCAGGCAGCAGCGCGAGCTCAGCGAACTGAGCTACAAGCACGGCATCCTCTTCGGCCTGGCTCAGGCCTTGGCCCTGATCCCCGGTGTTTCCCGTTCCGGCGGAACCATCACGGCCGGGCTGCTCATGGGCTACACCCGCGAGGCAGCCGCCCGGTACTCGTTCCTGCTGGCCATTCCCGCGGTCTTCGGCAGCGGGCTGTACCAGCTGTACAAAACGGTATCGAAAGAGGGAATCACCGGCCCTTATGGACTCCCGGAAACCGCCATGGCCACCGTTATCGCCTTCGTTGTGGGATACATCATCATCGGCTGGTTCCTGAAGTTCGTTTCCACCCGCAGCTACCGGCTTTTTGTCTGGTACCGGATACTCCTCGGCCTCGCCCTGTATGTACTGCTCGGTTTCAATGTCATCAGCGCCTAGCACTAAGGTTGAGCTGTGAAATCGTGGATCTCCCGCCCTGTGCCTGAACTGCCCGGCAGCATGCCGCAACTCCGACTCTTTGACACGGCCCTTGGCCGGATCACGGACGTCGAACGTCGCAACGAGCAGTCCATGTATGTCTGCGGCATCACCCCTTATGACGCCACCCACATGGGCCATGCGGCCAGCTACGTCGCATTTGACATCCTCAACCGCGTGTGGCGGGACGGCGGCCAGCGCGTCTTGTACGTCCAGAACGTCACCGACGTCGACGATCCCCTGCTGGAGCGCGCCACGGCCACCGGCGTGGACTGGCGTGAACTCGCTGAGAGCCAGATCGAGCTCTTCCACACGGACATGGATGCGCTGAACGTCCTGGCGCCCAACCACTACATCGGTGCCGTGGAAGCGATCCCGGGGATTGTTCCCGCCATTGAGAAACTCATCGAGGACGGGCTTGCGTACCGGGTCGCGGGCACCGGGGGAGAGCCCGACGGCGATGTGTACTATGACGTCGAGGCCGCCGGCAAGCAGTCCGATGCCCCTGACGCCTGGACGCTGGGTAACGTTTCCCACTTCAGCGAGGCAGAAATGCTGGAACTCTTCGCCGAACGCGGCGGTGACCCCGGCCGCGCCGGGAAGCGCCAGGCACTGGATCCGCTGCTGTGGCGGGTAGCCCGCGACGGCGAACCCAGCTGGCCCGGGAGCACGCTGGGCGACGGCCGTCCCGGCTGGCACATCGAATGTACCGTCATCGCCCAGAAGTACCTGCCCGCCCCGTTCACGGTGCAGGGCGGCGGCTCGGACCTGATCTTCCCGCACCACGAAATGGGTGCAGGCCACGCCTACTCCCTGGCTGGCGTCCCGCTGGCACGCCACTATGCGCACGCCGGGATGGTGGGCCTCGACGGCGAAAAGATGAGCAAGTCCAAGGGAAACCTGGTCCTCGTCTCCAAGCTGCGTGCGGCCGGCGAAGAACCGGCGGCCATCCGCCTGGCCATCCTGGCCAACCACTACCGTTCGGACTGGTCCTGGACCAGCGAAGGGTTCGACGCCGCCAAGGAGCGCCTCAGTACCTGGCGGGCCGCCCGCGACAACGCACCGGAAGGTTCGGCCGCGGAGCTGCTGGGCCTCATGCGCGGCGAACTGGCCAATGACCTCAACGCGCCCGGGGCACTCGCCGCCGTCGACGCCTGGGCCGCCCGGGCCGTGCACAATGAAACCCCGTACTCGGCCATGGACAGCGCCCTGGTGAGCGACGCCGTCAATGCCTTGCTCGGCGTCGAGCTCTAACAGCTCCTGACTCCTGAAGCCCGGCGCTGGCCGCACGGGCTTCAGGCACCTGCCGTCAGGGGCGTTCCTTGCCCCTGCGCTTGAGATAACGCTCGAACTCGCGCGCGATCGATTCGCCCGTGGCCTCGGGGAGGTCGGCGGTGTCCTTCGCTTCCTCGAGTTGCCGCACGTACGCCGCAATCTCGGGGTCTTCGGTGGCGAGCTCGTCCACGCCGCGTTCCCAGGCCTCCGATTCCTCGGCCAGGCTGTGCGTGTCCAGCGGCACCTGCAGGAGGTCCTCGACCTTGTGCAGGATGGCCAGCTGGGCCTTGGGCGAGGGCGGCTGGGCCACGTAGTGCGGCACCGCAGCCCACAGGGACACGGTGGGCAGGCCCGCAAGCAGCGCGAATTCGGCCAGGACGCCCACGATCCCCACTGGTCCTTCATATTGCGAGGATTCCACGTTCAGGCGCTCCCGCAGAGCACTGTCCTCGGTGGTGGTGCTGACCGGGATCGGGCGGCTGTGCGGCACATCGGCGAGCAGTGCCCCGATGAGCACCACGGCCTCCACGCCGAGCGCCTCGGCATGGACCAACAGTTCCGTGGTGTAGGCACGCCACCGGTAGGACGGTTCGCTGCCGAGGACAAAGACAACGTCCACATTGCTGTTGGGAACCGACGCCCGGTAGATCCTGGTGGACGGCCACTTCACCTTGCGTGCGCCGGTGGAGGTGCGGCGGACCGTGGGCCGGGTGAACTGGAAATCGTAGTAATCCTCGGCGTCCACCGTGGCGACCTTCTTGCCGTCCCAGAGCTTGTTCAGATAGTGCAGGGCATCACTGGCCGCCTCGCCCGCGTCATTCCAGCCTTCAAAGGCCGCCAGCATCACGGTGACGCGGCCGCCTTCCGGTCCGGCCTGGAGAAAACGCTCGGACTCCGGTGCGTTGTCCTGTCCCTCGGGGGTCCCGTCCACACTGTTCATCCACTCACCCTACGTCCAAGACCCGGTCGGATGCATGGCATTTCGGTCCGCGGTATGCCTTGACTGCCGGCATATCAGTGCGGCCAGCCGGCCCCCGGCTTCCACGTAGACTTGAGGCCATGCAATCCTCAGCCACCCAGCCCTTCCTCAAAGCCGCTCTCTGGGATATGGATGGCACGCTCGTGGACACGGAGCCGTACTGGATCGCGGCGGAGCACGCCCTCGTGGAGGCCCATGGCGGCCGCTGGTCGCACGAACAGGCCATGCAGCTCGTTGGCCAGTCGCTGCTGCACTCCGCGGGCATCCTGCAGCAGGCAGGCGTTCGCATGGAGGCCCGTGACATCATCGATCTCCTCAGCGCCGAAGTCATCCGGCAGGTCCGCACGGAAGTTCCGTGGCGCCCGGGTGCCCGCGAACTGCTCGATGACCTTCACGGCGCCGGCGTCCGCTGCGCCCTGGTCACCATGTCCGAAGGCCCGCTCGCGCGGGTCGTCGTGGAAAGCCTGCCCAAGCCGTATTTCGAATTCCTGGTCACCGGCGACACCGTGACGCAGGGCAAGCCCCACCCCGAGGCCTATCTCACCGCCGTCGCGCGCCTGCGGGCCAGCGATCCGGCAGTTACTGCCGACCGGTGCGTGGCCCTGGAGGACTCTGTCCCCGGCGTCGCCGCGGCCATTGCCTCGGGCGTGGTCACCGTGGGGATCCCGCACCAGATGCCGCTGCCCGACGACGCACGCCGCGCCACGTGGGACACGCTGCAGGGCCGGGGCGTCGCCGATCTTGAGGAACTGGTGGTCGCCAGGGTTGCCACTGCAAACCTTGGCCAAGCAGACCGTGCGGAGTTTCTCGAAGGGGCCAACTAAGTGAGCAGCACTGACACGCCGCAGCATGGTGCCCACAGCAGGAAGAAGGAAGGCATACCGATGGGCCGCATCGCCGGAATCCCGGTGTATCTGGCCTACTCCTGGTTTGTCATTGCGGGTTTCACCGTGATCGTCTACGGCCCGGCACTTCTCCTCAGGATGCCGGGACTGGGATTCGGCGCCTACTTGGTCGCCTTCGCCTACGCCCTGCTGCTGGCTTTGTCCGTGCTTGTCCACGAGCTCGCCCATGCGCTCAGTGCCAAGGCGTTCAACTGGCCCACAGAGAAGATTGTCCTGAACCTGTGGGGCGGGCACACGCAGTTTGAGAGCTTCACGGCCTCTCCTGGCCGGTCCGTGCTGGTGGCCCTTGCAGGTCCGGCCGCGAACTTCGTCCTGGCTGGCCTGACATGGGCGTTGCTGAGCTCCAATGCTGTCTCGGGTGTGGTGGAGATCCTCACCAACATCCTCATGTGGGCCAACCTCCTGATCGGCATCTTTAACGTCCTGCCCGGCCTGCCCCTGGACGGCGGACGACTGGTCGAATCCGCCGTCTGGAAGGCCACGGGAAGCCAGGAGAAGGGCACGGTGGCCGCTGGTTGGGCTGGCCGTGTGATCGTTGCAGGACTTGTCATCTGGTTCATCGGCCTCCCGCTGCTCAGCGGGACGCTGCCCGAGGTCAGCATCCTGCTCATCACGGTCCTCGTCTGCGGCTTCCTGTGGATGGGAGCGTCGGGTGCCATCCAGAACGGACGCTTCCGCAGCCGCCTTCACCTGGTGAGCGCCATCGCCCTGGCCGAACCCGCTGTCGGGATCCCCAATTCCGCCACCGTGGAAGACGTGCTGAGGATCGCGCCCGCCGGAACACCCGTCGTCGTGATCTGCGGCCCCGACGGCAAGCCGCAGGGGCTTGTCGATAGGGCGGCAACCGCAGCGGTACCGCGCGGGGCGGCCGCAGCGACGCCGGTCACCGCCGTCGCGCATGCACTTGCCGCCGGCGCGTACGTCCCCGAATGGTCCAAGGGACAGGAACTGATCCAGTACCTTTCACGGCTGGACGGCGGCGAATACGCCGTGGTGGACCACAACGGGACCGTGACCGGCCTGCTGCGGCAGCAAGCAGTAGTGACAGCGATTACAGGTAAAGAACCCCGCCGAAACGGGCGTCCGTGACGCCCCAGCCGGTAGAGTTACGTGCCGGCCGTGAAATATCCCGGACAGCTTTGACGCGCCACGAGGCAGCAACGATTGACGGCAACCGCCGCACAGGAGCGAGGAAACACCCATGAGCAGCGAAACCGCCGCCAACGACTTGGCCACCAACGATACGGCCACCGGCGCGGCCACCGCTGCCGTCCAACCGACCGGCGCTGTACGGCGCCGTGGACCCTTCCGGGTGGGCGAGCGGGTCCAGCTCACGGACGAACGCGGCCGCATGAACACCGTCACCCTGGAAGTAGGCGGCGCGTTCCACACCCACCGCGGTTTCCTGAACCACGATGAAATCATCGGCAAGGTCGACGGCTCCGTGGTCAGCAACAATGTGGGCCAGCAGTACCAGACCCTGCGTCCGCTGCTCTCCGACTTCGTGCTCTCCATGCCCCGCGGCGCGGCCGTGGTGTACCCGAAGGATGCCGGCCAGATCGTCACCATGGCGGACATCTTCCCGGGTGCACGGGTGGTGGAAGCAGGCGTCGGTTCCGGCGCGCTGTCCATCTCCCTGCTGCGCGCCGTCGGCGACGGCGGCTACCTGCACTCCTTCGAACGCCGGGAGGAATTCGCCGACATCGCCCGCGGCAACGTGGAAACCATCTTCGGCGGCCCGCACCCGGCCTGGAAGATCTCCCTGGGCGACTTCCAGGAGGAGGTGGTCCGCGCGGAAGCGCCCGGTTCCGTTGACCGCGTGGTGCTGGACATGCTGGCTCCCTGGGAGTGCCTCGACGCCGTGGCCACGGTGCTGGCCCCCGGCGGTGTGTGGATCAATTACGTCGCCACCGTCACCCAACTTTCCCGCACTGCCGAGGCCATCCGGGCCGACGGCCGCTTCACCGAGCCGGACGCCTGGGAGTCCATGGTCCGGGGCTGGCACCTTGAAGGCCTGGCCGTGCGTCCGGACCACCGCATGGTGGCCCACACCGGCTTCCTGCTGGTGACCCGCCGCCTGGCGGACGGCGTCACGGGCATTTCCGTCAAGCGCCGCCCGTCCAAGACCGAATTCAGCGAAGAGGACCTGAACGCCTGGACTCCCGGTGCCGTGGGGGAGCGCGCCGTCTCGGACAAGAAGCTGCGCCGCGCAGCCCGCGACGCCATCGCAGGCACCAACGTCCAGGATGATCCCGCAGTCACAATCTGAGCAAAGGTCACAAAGTAGTCCGCATTCCGGATGTCAGCGTCCACCCTGCGCTTTTCGGGTCTAAGGTCTTGTTAAGCGCAGGAAGGGGCTGATGAATCGTGGATACGTCGAACAACGACTTCGGACGGACAACTCCGGAGGAACCGACCGCAGCAGCGGAAGGGGTGACGGCCCGCGTACCGGCCGCCTTGCCGCCGTCCGATCCTGCCGGCGAGATGAGCGTGGCCGAGCGCCAGATCAACATCCTGCGCGACAAACTGCGCCACATTGACCGGCAGTTGGCCGCGGCTGCGCAGAACAACACCAAACTGGTGACGATGCTCGAGGCGGCCAAAGCCGAGATCCTCCGACTGAAGGGCGCACTGGAGCAGGAAGGCCAGCCGCCCTACAGTTTCGGAACCGTGGTCCAGATCAACCCGCGCCGGCTTCCCACCGCGGGCAGCTCCGGCCAGGCCGCCACGGAGGAATCCGTGGACATCTTCAACGCCGGCCGGAAGATGCGCGTCGGCATCAGCCCGCTGGTCAACGTCAACCAGCTCGCCGTAGGGCAGGAAGTCCTGCTCAACGAAGCCCTCCTGATTGTTGCGGGCCTCGGCTACGAACGGGCCGGCGAACTGGTTACCCTCAAGGAAATGCTGGGCAAGGACCGTGCCCTGGTGGTGGGCCGCGCCGACGAGGAACGCGTGGTGCGCCTCTCGGGCGCACTGCAGGGGCAGCACCTGAAAATTGGTGATGCCTTGTCGCTGGATTCGCGCACGGGTTATGCCCTGGAAAAGGTGCCCCGCGCCGAGGTGGAGAACCTGGTGCTCGAGGAAGTCCCGGACATCACGTATGAGGACATCGGCGGGCTGGGTCCCCAGATCGAACAGATCCGCGACGCCGTCGAGCTTCCCTTCCTGCATCCGGACCTGTACCGCGAGCACGGCCTCAAGGCCCCCAAAGGCATCCTGCTGTACGGTCCGCCTGGCTGCGGCAAGACCCTCATCGCCAAGGCCGTTGCCAACTCGCTGGCAGCACGCGCCGCCGAGCGTGCCGGCAACGTGGATCTCAAGAGCTACTTCCTGAACATCAAGGGTCCCGAGCTTCTCGACAAGTACGTGGGTGAGACCGAACGGCATATCCGCCAGATCTTTGCCCGTGCCCGGGAAAAGGCCTCGGACGGCAGCCCCGTGGTGGTGTTCTTCGACGAGATGGACTCCCTCTTCCGCACCCGCGGCACCGGCGTGTCCTCCGACGTTGAGACCACCATCGTGCCGCAGCTGCTGAGCGAGATCGACGGCGTGGAGCGGCTTGACAACGTGATCGTGATCGGTGCCTCCAACCGCGAAGACATGATCGACCCGGCGATCCTGCGGCCCGGTCGCCTTGACGTGAAGGTCAAGATCCAGCGCCCGGACGCCGAGGCCGCCGCCGACATCTTCAGCAAATACATCACCACGGACCTCCCCTTCCATGCCACGGACCTGGCCGAGTACGGCGGAGACGTCCAGGCCACGGTGGACGCCATGGTCCAGCGGACGGTGGAAGCCATGTACTCCACCGAGAAGTCCAACGAATACCTGGAAGTCACGTACGCCAACGGCGACACGGAGATGCTCTATTTCAAGGACTTCAATTCCGGCGCCGTGGTGCAGAACGTGGTGGACCGGGCCAAGAAGTACGCCATCAAGGACCTGCTGACCACCAACCAGAAGGGCCTGCGGATCGACCACCTGCTCCGAGCCGTGGTGGATGAGTTCCGTGAGCACGAGGACATGCCCAACACCACCAATCCGGATGACTGGGCACGCATCTCGGGCAAGAAGGGTGAGCGCATCACCTACATCCGCACCATCGTCCAGGGCAAGGCCGGTCAGGAGCCCGGGAAGTCGATTGAAACGACGCCCAACACGGGCCAGTACCTGTGACGGCGCGGCCAGAGGGCGTGCCGTCCGAGAAACTGCCGGTGGGCGGCGCCATGCGCGTCATGGGTTCGGAGACCGAGTACGGCATCCACGCGCCGTCGGCCCCGGGCGCGAACGCCACCATGATGTCGGCCCGGATCATCCAGGCGTACGCCAGCGTCACCCGCCAGCGTGCGGCGGGCGGTGCCGAAACCCGCTGGGACTACACGGATGAGGAGCCGCTGCATGATGCCCGCGGCTGGACCCTTGAGCGGGCTTCCGCCGATCCGAGCCAGCTGACGGACCAGCCGCCCGTGCTCGACGCCGAAGCCGTTGCCCTGGCGTATGGCCGGCAGGAGCTGGAAGCCGACGGCGCCGATGAATCCGGTTCGCTTCTCATGAACATGGTTCTGGGCAACGGGGCACGGCTGTACGTGGACCATGCCCACCCGGAATACTCGAGCCCCGAGGTCACCACTCCACGGGACGTTGTTGCCTGGGATGCCGCCGGAGACCTCGTGGCCCTCGCCACGGTGCGCAGGGTGGCCGCCGATCCGGATTTGCCGGCCATCAATCTCTACAAGAACAACACAGACAACAAGTCGGTGTCCTACGGCTCGCACGAGAACTACCTCATGCCCCGCTCCGTGCCGTTCGGTGACATCATCCGGGGCCTGACGCCGTTCTTCGTCTCGCGCCAGGTGGTGTGCGGCGCAGGCAGGGTCGGCCTGGGCCAGGACAGTTCCACGCCCGGCTACCAGATCAGCCAGCGGGCGGACTTCTTCGAGGCCGAGGTAGGTCTCGAGACCACCATCCGCCGGCCTATCATCAACACCCGCGATGAGCCCCATGCCACGGCGGACAAATACCGCCGGCTCCACGTGATCATCGGCGACGCGAACCTCAGCCAGGTCTCCAACTACCTGAAGTTCGGCACCACGGCCATGGTGCTGAGCCTCATCGAAGCAGGCCAGGCGCCGAAGATCGAAGTCCACGAACCGGTGCAGGCCCTGCAAACTGTCAGCCATGACACCTCACTCACCGCCACGGTCCGGCTCCTGGACGGGCGAAGGGTCACCGCATTGGACATCCAGTGGATGTACTACGAGGCCGCGGCCAAGCTCGCTCAGGAATCGGGAGTGTCCGATACGTTCACCGGTGACGGCCACACCCGCGAGGTCCTGGAGCGTTGGGAGGCCACACTGACCGCCCTCGGCGGAGACCTTGGCGCCGCGGCGTCCTCGGTGGAGTGGCTGGCCAAGATGTCCTTGCTTGACGGCTACCGCAACCGCGACGGCCTCGCCTGGAACGATGCCCGGCTGGGCCTGGTGGACCTGCAGTGGTCGGACATCCGTCCCGAAAAGGGCTTGTACTACCGTCTGCTGTCCCGGGACCGGATGCAGAGAATCGTCGACGACGGCGCCATCAGCCGCGCGGTGCTGGAGCCGCCGTCGGACACGCGGGCCTACTTCCGCGGAAAATGTGTGTCCAGCTTCGGCAAGGACGTCGTCGGGGCCAGCTGGGATTCGGTCATTTTCGATGTCCCGGGCATGGGCAAACTGCAGCGCGTGCCGACGCGGGAGCCGCTGCGCGGGACCGAATTCCTCACGGGGCCGCTGTTCCGGCGCCACAGTGATGCGGCATCGTTCTTGGCCGAGCTGCTGGGACAGAACACCGCTCCGCCACGGGCTTGACCGGCAGCCGCACAAAGCCGGGCGAAGCGGCGTCAGCCGTGGCAATATGGCATTAAAGGAAGTCCCCACAACCGGGGACGGACAGTAGGGAGAAGGAAATGGCAGCGCAGGAGCAGCAACAACCGCAGTCACGCGAGACTGAATCCGAGGTGGACGTCCCCGAGGCCCCGCCGGCAGCGCCGGAGGCCCAGGCCTCGGCAGCCACCCAGGGGGTGGATGATCTTCTGGATGAAATCGACGGCGTGCTGGAATCCAACGCCGAGGAGTTCGTCCGGGCCTTCGTCCAAAAGGGCGGCCAGTAGCCGCGGCGGAACGAGGTTGTACGGCCCGGCCGGTGTGAGACCGCCGGGCATCGGATGTGAGAGTCGAAGGAGCGCAGCAATGCAGGACCCATCAGCCCGCCACCTGGCCACCCAGGCAACGTCCTCGTTCACCGAGCATCTGCAACGCTCCAGGCCGGAGCTGCTTCCCTTCGGCCAGGCTCTTCCGGCTGGGACCGTCCCGCCTACGCCGCACGCCACCACCATCGTGGCGCTCTCCTATGCGGGGGGTGTGCTGATGGCGGGAGACAGGCGCGCCACCATGGGCAATGTGATTGCAAGCCGACATATCGAAAAAGTATTCCCGGCAGACCAGTTCTCCGTCCTCGGCATAGCCGGAACGGCAGGCCTGGCCATCGACATCACGCGGCTGTTCCAGGTCGAGCTGGAGCACTACGAGAAGATCGAGGGCACGCTGCTCAGCCTGGACGGCAAAGCCAACCGGCTCGGCGCGATGATCCGGGGAAACCTGCCCATGGCCATGCAGGGCCTTGCCGTGGTTCCGCTTTTCGCCGGGTTCGATACCGTCATGGGCGTAGGCCGGCTGTTCTCCTATGATGTGACCGGTGGCCGCTATGAGGAGCAGGAGCACCACTCGGTGGGTTCGGGCTCCGTGTTCGCGCGCGGCGCACTCAAGAAGCTGTGGCGGCCCAACCTCCCGGAGGAAGAAGCCATTGCCGTCGCCGTCGAAGCCCTCTACGATGCCGCCGACGACGACTCAGCCACCGGCGGCCCGGACGCGGTCCGGCAGCTCTGGCCGGTGGTCTACACCGTGAATCGGGCCGGAAACCGCCGGATCCCCGAACGGGACCTGGCAGCCATTGCCGAGGAAATTGTCGAATCGCGCACCGTCGCACGGCGGGAGGCCTGAGATGACCCAGCAGTTCTACGTATCGCCCGAGCAGCTGATGAAGGACCGTGCGGACTTCGCACGGAAGGGCATCGCCCGGGGACGCTCCGTCGTGGTGGTCAGCTGTGCCGACGGAATCGCTTTTGTGGCCGAAAACCCCTCGCCCTCGCTGCACAAAATCGGCGAGATCTACGACAAGATCGGCTTCGCCGCCGTCGGCAAGTACAACGAGTTCGAAAGCCTCCGGCAAGCGGGCGTCCGCTACGCCGACGTACGTGGCTATTCCTATGACCGGGAGGATGTCACCGCACGTGGACTGGCCAGCGTCTACGCACAGAGCCTGGGGGCCGTGTTCACGGCCGAGCAGAAGCCCTTTGAGGTTGAGCTGGCAGTGGCCGAAGTCGGGCTGAGCCAGGCGGACGACCACCTGTACCGGCTCACCTTTGACGGCTCCATCGCCGACGAGAACGGCTTTGTGGTGATGGGTGGCCTCGCGGAGCAGGTGGCAGACGTGGTCAGGGCCGGGTGGGAATCCGAGCTGGACCTGGCCGCCGCAATGCGCCTCGCTGTCAAGGCCCTGGCGACGGACAAAGAGGTGGACGCCCTGCCGCCCACCGCCGTCGAGGTCGCCGTGCTGGACCGCGGATCGGAAAGCAGCAGGGGATCGCGCAGGGCCTTCCGCCGGCTGGGGGCCGAAGACATCACACAGTTGCTGGCTGAGGAGGCCTGAGATGGACAAGAGGATTTTCGGCATCGAGACTGAGTTTGGCATCTCGTATTCGAGCCCGGACTCACGTCCGCTGGCCCCTGAGGAAGTCGCCCGTTACCTGTTCCGCAAAGTGGTCAGCTGGGGACGTTCCTCCAATGTGTTCCTGACCAACGGATCACGGCTTTACCTCGACGTCGGATCCCATCCCGAATACGCGACGGCCGAATGCGACGACCTCGCCCAGCTCATCGCGCATGACCGAGCCGGCGAGCTCATCCTTGACGACCTGGTGGACGAAGCACAGATGCGTCTGTCCGCCGAGGGCTTCAATGGCACCGTGTACCTATTCAAGAACAACACAGACTCCGCGGGAAACTCCTACGGAAGCCACGAAAACTACCTCATCCCGCGCAGGGGTGAATTCTCGCGGCTGGCGGAAATCCTCATCCCGTTCCTCGTTACCCGCCAGCTGATTGCCGGTGCCGGCAAGGTGCTGAAGACCCCGCACGGAGCCACCTTTGCGTTCTCGCAGCGGGCTGACCACATCTGGGAGGGTGTGTCCTCCGCCACCACCCGGTCCCGGCCCATCATCAATACCCGCGATGAGCCGCACGCCGACGCGGAGTTCTTCCGGCGCCTGCACGTAATCGTGGGCGATTCCAATATGTCGGAGACCTCGGCCCTGCTCAAGGTGGGCACGGTGGACCTCATCCTGCGCATGATCGAGGCCGGAGTCATCATGCGCGACATGCGCATGGAGAACCCCATCCGCAGCATCCGGGAGATCTCCCACGACCTCACCGGCCGCGCACTCGTGCGGCTGGCGAACGGCCGTCAGTTGTCGGCACTGGAGATCCAGCGCGAGTACTTTGCCAAGGTCACTGAATTCGTCGCCGCCAATGGCGCCCACAACACACACGTGCCGCTCATCCTGGACCTGTGGGGACGGACCCTGGATGCGATCGAAAGCGGAGACACCAGCAGGATCGATACCGAAGTCGACTGGGCCATCAAGAAGAAACTCATGGACAGCTACATGCAGCGGCATGGCATCGGCCTGGATTCGGCCCGTATCGCACAGCTGGACCTGACGTACCACGACATCTCCCGCCAGCGCGGTCTGTACTACCTGCTGCAGTCCCGGGGCGCCGTCCGGCGGGTCGTCACGGAAACCGAGGTCAAGGACGCCGTGGA
The DNA here is from genome assembly GCF_017368795.1 of Arthrobacter cavernae. GTDB lineage: Bacteria > Actinomycetota > Actinomycetes > Actinomycetales > Micrococcaceae > Arthrobacter > Arthrobacter cavernae. The sequence continues at coordinate 17,310 of NZ_JAFNLL010000035.1, forward strand.
CGCGCCGCCCCAGACCACGCGTGCGAAACTCCGTGGAGACTTCGTCCGCAGGGCCCAGGAGCTTGGCCGGGACTACACGGTTGACTGGGTCCATCTGAAGTTGAACGACCGCGCCCACCAGACCATTCTGTGCAAGGACCCCTTCCGCAGTGTTGATGAGCGGGTCGACGCACTCCTTGATTCGATGAGCTGACTCCCAGCTTCGCGGGTTACTCTGGATGGTGGCCTCTACGAAGCCACCCAGTGCTTGACCGTGCCAAGTGCGCGGCCAAGCCCTCCTTGTGCCCCGACGAAAGTTCATTCTGTGCGCCGACTCCTAGCAATTCTCATTCCAGGCCTGCTGCTGCTCACCGCATGCGGAGGCAGCCCTGCAGCCCCGGAACCCACCAGCCAGTCCGCTGGCGACGTCAGCAAGCTGGATTCCCTCAAAGTCTCCGATAACGGTGACAAGAAGGCTCCCGGTGTTGACTTTGCCAAGCCGTTGACTGTGACCGAACCCACCATCAAGGTGGTCGTCGAGGGCAGCGGTGCTTCCATCAAGGCGGGCCAGATCGCAGAAATGGTCTACATCGCCGTAGACGGCACTGACGGAAAGACCCTCGAGGACACCTACGAGGCTGGCGTTCAGCCCCTTCCGGTCAACGATGAGCTAAAGACTGGAAGCCCTATCCTCTACAACGCCATTGTTGGCGCAAAGATCGGCAGCCACGTGGCTTTCGCTGATCCTGGCAACGCCACGGGCACCGGCGCGGCTTCGACACAACTGGTCGTTTTTAAGCTGGTCGGGGCCAAGGACGCACCCAAGGTCCTGGACAAGCCCGAGGGCGAAACCGTGACTCCGCCTGCCGGTCTGCCCACCGTCAAGGTCAACGACAAGGGCATCCCGGAGATTTCCGTAGAGGGCGTCAGCGCCCCCACCCAGCTCATCGCCCAGGACCTCATCAAGGGCTCGGGTCCGGAGGTCACGGCCAGCAACACCCTGACCGTCAACTACGTCGGCGTCAACCTGGTGGGCGGCGTGAAGTTCGATTCCAGCTTCGACCGCGGCCAGCCCGCCAGCTTCCCGCTGACCGGTGTCATCAAGGGCTGGACCCAGGGACTTACCGGCAAGACCGTCGGCTCGCGCGTCCTTTTGGTCATCCCGAAGGACCTCGCCTACGGTGAGGCAGGGCAGGGCGAAGCCAAGGGCGACCTCGTGTTCGTCGTCGACATCCTGGGCGCCAAGTAGCCCTTAAGCTAGTTCCACACACTTGTCAGCATCTAAGCAAGGAGCAACCATGTCATTTGGTCAGCGTGATCTCGACCGCACGAAGCCGGAAATCGACTTCCCGGAAGGCGACGTTCCCACGGAACTCGTCATCACTGACATCATCGAAGGCAGCGGCGCAGAGGCCAAGGCCGGCGACACCGTTTCCACCCACTACGTGGGCGTCGCCTGGTCCACCGGCGAAGAATTCGACGCGTCCTGGGGCCGCGGCGCACCGCTGGACTTCCGCGTCGGCGTCGGCCAGGTCATCCAGGGCTGGGACCAGGGCCTGCTGGGCATGAAGGTCGGCGGCCGCCGCCGCCTGGAGATCCCCTCCGAGCTTGCCTACGGCTCCCGCGGTGCCGGCGGAGCGATCAAGCCCAATGAAGCACTGATCTTCGTTGTGGACCTCGTCGCCGTCCGCTAAGCAAGGACGCCACGCAACACCGGCTTCGGATCGAAGCACGAAGGCGCGTCATCTTCCGGTCAACGTCCGGCAGGTGACGCGCCTTCACGTTTTGCGAGGGGACTTTAGTAACGTGGCAGGGTGTCCGCATCACGTACTGAACGCCTCCTCAATCTGCTCCTGGCCCTGCTGAACACGGAGCTCGGACTTTCACGTGCAGTCCTGCGTGAGAAGGTCTACCGCGATGACGCCGGGAACGACGTCGCCTTCGGGCGCATGTTCGAACGGGACAAGGTGGACTTGCGCCAGTTCGGGTTCGAGATCGAGACAATCACGGACCGCGGTTTCGGCGAGGACGACCCCGCGTCCACGCGCTACCGCATCGGCAAGGAGGCCAACCGTCTGCCGGAAGTGAAGCTGACTTCTGCCGAGTGCACCGTGCTGATGCTCGCCGCACAGTTGTGGGAGCGGGCCGCGCTGGGTTCCGCGGCCGTCAACGCCATGCGGAAACTGCAGGCGGGCGGCGGGTTCGCCGACGTCGAGCTTCCCTCGGGCCTGCAGCCCCGCATTAAACCCGCCGGGCAGGCGTTCGACGACGTCGTGGCGGCGATGCACGGCCAGCATCCCGTTAGCTTCGGCTACTTAGCAGGCAGCACCGGGCGGGAAGAATACCGGGTGGTCGAGCCCTGGGGCCTCGGCAGCCGCTTCGGGCAGTGGTACCTGGTGGGGCTGGACCGCTCGCGGGCGGCCAAGCGATTCTTCCGCCTGTCCCGGATGACAACGGCAGTCACTGCCGACACCAGCGGCAGCTTCGAGCCGCCGGTCCGGTTCGACGCCCGCGCCGAACTGGACACCCTCAACGAGCTTCCCCTCCAGCAGGCGGTCCTTGACGTCGTTCCGGGCCGTCTCCTCGGTCTCCGGAAACGGGCGGAGGCAGTTCCCGACGGCGGCGCGTGGCCCGAAGGCCGTGACAGGCTCAGCCTCACATTCCGCGATCCAGAGCAGCTGGCTGAGGAACTCGCGTCCTACGGGCCCAACGTCCACGTTGCTGCCCCGGCGGAATTACGGACAGCAGTGCTGCGCCGGTTGAAGGCTGCAGCGGCTTTCACTGCCGAGTCTCCCGTTCCGCTGGACTTCCCGGAAGCAGGACCAGTCCCGCGAGCCAGGAAGCGGACGTCGGAGGAGCAGCTCACACGCATGCTCCAGCTGGTTCCATTCCTGGTGCACCATCAGGGCCTGCACATCCAGGACGTGGCGGACCGTTTCGGTGTCACACGCAAGGAACTGATCGAGGACCTCAAGATCCTCATTTGTTCCGGGTTGCCCGAAGGCTATCCGGACGAGCTGCTGGACATCCAGTGGGAAAACGACCATGTCTACATCAGCGAGCATCTGGACCTGAATCGGCCCGTGCGCTTCAGCGAAGATGAAGCCGGCGCCCTCCTGACGGGCCTGGCCATGCTCGGCGAGCTGCCGGCGCTGGCGGGCATGTCAGGGGACGTGCTTGAGTCGGTAACGCTCAAACTGACAGGCGCAGCAGGCGGCGCCGGCCGCCTGGCGGGATCACTGGCCGGGCAATCCGTGGCACCTGAGGACTCGAGGGCCTTCGAAACCATCACGCGGGCCATCCGCGACGGCCAGCAGTTGCGTCTGCGCTACTTCTCCCTCCAACGGGACTCCGTCTCCGAACGCGACGTCGACCCCCTGCGCCTGTACTCCCTGGACAGGACCTGGTACTTCGAGGCCTACTGCCACAGCAAACAGGGACTCCGGAACTTCCGGCTTGACCGCGTGGACGCGCTCGAACCCAACGGCGGGCCCGTGTCCGGTCTTGCGGTGGCAGAGGAAGGCTATCCGGCGAAACTTTTCACGCCCAGCGATGACGACACCCTGGTGGTGCTGCAGCTGAGCCGGCAGGGAGCCGGCCTGGCCGACGACTACTATGCCGAACGGTCGGTACTGCTGCCCGACGGCGGGATGCTGGCCGAGGTCCGCTTCGGCAGCACCGACTGGCTGCCCATGTTCGTGGCACAGCACGGTGGAGCGGTCCGCGTTCTGGAGCCGCGCACGGTTGGCCAGGCCACTGCGGACTGGCTCTCCGCAGCGCTGGCCCAGTACGCAGACTGACGGTCTGGCTCGCTAGACTACTCAAATGCCTTGGTGGTCATGGATCCTGCTGTGGATCGCTCTCGTAGCACTGTCCCTGCTCTTCCACATCTTGCTGGGCATCCGTTTATTCCGTCAGTTTATGACAACAGTTCACGAATTATCTGCCGCAGGGAAACGTTTCAGCCACCTCGATCCTTTCGCAGAAACCTCCGACGTAGAACCCTCTGTTCCTGCGACGCCGGCCGGCTCGGCTGTTTTTGCCTCGCCCGAGCAGATGCGGCATGATTACGTGACGGCCAAAGCCTCCCGCCAGGAAGTCCGCCGGAAGAGGCGTGTATTGCGCAAGGCAGAACGGGGCCAGCCCCAATCCCTGCACGACATAGAATTCAGTTAGCCGTAGGATGTATCCAAAAGGAAAGGACCTCCCAACATGAGGCTCGAAGGCTGGCATCTCATCATCATCATCGTTCTCGCTCTGGTGCTCTTTGCCGCACCGAAGCTGCCGTCCATGGCGCGCAGCATTGGGCAGTCGATGCGCATTTTCAAGTCTGAAGTCCGCGAAATGAAGAAGGACGGCTCCCCGGAGGCCAAAGACGGTTCCGACGCCGTCGAAGGCAAAGTAGTGGAGCACCCGGACTCCAAGACCAAGAGCGGCGACGACACCGACGTACCGCCGTCCAACCGCGCCTAAGCGGAAGTGGTACAGACGAAGGGGCGCAAAGCCAATCCTGAAGCCCGGATGGCATTGCTTGATCATCTCAAGGAGCTGAAGAATCGGCTGTTCAAGGCAGCCATCGCGGTTATTCTTGGCACCGTAATCGGTTTCATCGCGTACCAGCCCCTGCTTGAAGCGCTGATCAAACCGATCAAGGACCTGAACGAAAAAGAGGGCCGGCTGGCCACGCTGAACTTCGACGGCGTGGCAAGTTCGTTCGACCTCATGGTGCAGGTCTCGGTGTTTCTCGGTCTGATCGCAGCCAGCCCGGTCTGGATCTACCAGCTCTGGGCGTTCATCGTTCCGGGCCTGCACAAGAAGGAGCGCCGTCTGGCCCTTTCCTTTGTGGCTGCTGCGGTGCCCTTGTTCGTGGGCGGCGTCCTGCTGGCGTGGTTGGTCCTGCCAAACGCCGTCCGTGTTCTGACGGACTTCACCCCGGTCGGCGGCTCCAACTTCATCAGCGCCGAAATCTATCTGGCCTTCGTACTCAGGCTCCTCCTGGCGTTCGGCATTGCCTTCCTGGTTCCCGTGGTCCTCGTGGGGTTGAACCTGGCCGGCATCATCAAGGGCAAGCAACTGGTGAAGAGCTGGCGCATCACGATCTTCCTGGTGTGCCTGTTTGCGGCCATGGCAGCTCCCGGCGCTGACGCCATGAGCATGTTCTACCTGGCAGCCCCCATGCTTCTGCTCTTTTTTGCCGCGATTGGCGTGTGCCTGCTCAACGACCGCCGCCGCGAGCGTCGTATTGCCAAGCGCGCTGCTGAGACCGAAGCCACGGCCGATACCGGTACCTCAGCCGCCGATCTGGAGAATCTCTAGACACACGGCCACTAGGCTTGAAGCATGTCCTCCATTTCCGGGTCTCCCTCACCATCAGACAGCTTCCAGGCGGCCGCGCAGCGGACCGCCGAGGCAAAGAGTCATCTTGGCGCCTTTGCCCGGACGCTGGAGTTCGAGCTGGACGATTTTCAGCGGGAGGCCTGCCGTTCCCTCCAGGAAGGCCGCGGCGTTTTGGTGGCGGCACCTACGGGCGCAGGCAAGACCATCGTCGGTGAATTCGCCATCTATCTGGCTCTGGAACGAGGGCTCAAGGCCTTTTACACCACACCCATCAAGGCCCTTAGCAACCAGAAGTTCTTCGAGCTGTCTGCAAAGTACGGTGCCGCCAACGTGGGCCTTCTTACGGGGGACACCACCATCAACGGCGAGGCACCCGTCGTCGTGATGACCACCGAGGTCCTTCGGAACATGCTGTACGCCGATTCGGCGACCCTGGGTGACCTGGGGTACGTGGTCATGGATGAGGTCCACTACCTCGCGGACCGCTTCCGCGGGGCCGTGTGGGAGGAAGTCATCATCCACCTGCCGAGCGAGGTGCAGGTGGCCTCGCTCAGCGCCACCGTCTCCAACGCGGAGGAATTCGGTGCATGGCTTGACACTGTCCGGGGCCACACAGACGTGATCGTCTCCGAGCATCGTCCGGTTCCCCTGTGGCAGCACGTCATGGTGGGCAAGGAAATCGTCGACCTCTTCGCCGGAGATACCAGTTTTGACGAGATCGCACCCGACGTGGCAGATTTCGGCGAAGCCGACGGCGCGCCCGTCGTGGCAGCAGCTGCCCGGGCGGCAGCCGCCAGGGCAGCGGATCGCGGCGCGGGCAAGGGAACGGCAACGCGCGTTGGGCAGGCGCCATCCCTTAGCCCGGAATTCGAAGTGAACCCCGAACTCCTGTCGATGGCCCGTGCCGAAAGCCGGATGAACTTCAACGGACGGTTCGGCCACGGCGGCCGCGGCCAGCGCCGCCAGCGCGAGGAACGGAGTTCCAGCGAGCAGCGGAGCCCCGTGCGGAAGGCGAGCAGGCCACAGGTCATCGCCAGCCTCCACCGCCAGGACCTGCTGCCCGCCATCACCTTCATTTTTTCCCGCGCGGGCTGTGACGCCGCTGTGGCGCAATGTGCCGCAGCCGGGCTGTGGCTGACCACCGAACGCGAACAGCAGATCATCGCGCTCCGTGTGGACGAGGCCAGCCACGAGATTCCCGCCGACGACCTCGACGTCCTCGGTTTCTGGAGCTGGCGCGACGGCCTCCTGCGCGGGCTGGCAGCCCACCACGCCGGGATGCTGCCTACGTTCAAGGAAGTCGTCGAGAAACTGTTCGCCGACGGGCTCGTCAAGGCAGTCTTTGCCACCGAAACCCTCGCACTGGGGGTCAACATGCCCGCCCGTTCGGTGGTGCTGGAAAAGCTCGACAAGTTCAACGGTGAAGCGCACGTCAACATCACTGCGGGGGAGTATACGCAGCTCACCGGACGTGCCGGGAGGCGCGGCATCGACGTCGAAGGCCACGCCTTGGTCCTGTGGCAGCCCGGCACGGATCCGGCGGCCGTGGCCGGCCTGGCATCCCGACGGACCTACCCGCTCAACTCCAGCTTCCGGCCCACGTACAACATGAGCATTAACCTGATAGCCCAGTTCGGCCGGGGGCGTGCCCGCGAAATCCTGGAATCCTCCTTTGCCCAGTTCCAGGCCGACCGTTCCGTGGTGGGCCTTGCCCGCCAGGTGCGCAGCAGGGAAGAGTCCCTGGCCGGCTACGCCGAGTCAATGAAGTGCCACTTGGGTGACTTCACGGCGTACGCCAGGCTGCGGCGCGAACTCAGCGACGCCGAGCAGTTCGCCGCCCGCAAGCAGCAGCGGGCCCGCAGGTCGCACGTGGCAGACTCGTTGACCAGTCTCATCCCCGGCGACATCATCAACATGTCCAGCGGCCGGACGCCGGGCTACGCCGTCGTTCTCAACTCTGACCTCAACGCGCGCGAGCCGCGGCCGGTTGTGCTGACTGCGGACAACCAGCTTCGCAGGATCGGCGTCCATGACGTCGACGGTCCCGTCTCGCCGGTTGTCCGGATCCGCATTCCGAAATCGTTCGACGCCAAGCTGCCCAAGCCGCGGCGCGATCTGGCTGCCTCCGTACGCGACGCCGTCCGCGAGGACGACGCCAAGGCCCGCCGCAGCAGCCGCAACGAAGGCTTCGGCCTCGGATCGCGCATGCCGGACCAGGAGAAGAAGATCGCGGACCTGCGCCGTGCCCTGCGCGCCCACCCATGCCATGGCTGCAGCGAACGCGAAGACCACGCCCGCTGGTCGGAGCGCTGGTGGAAGCTGCGACAGGAAACTGACGGCCTCGTCCGGCAGATCCAGGGCAGGACCAACACCATCGCCAAGACCTTTGACCGCGTGTGCGACGTGCTGTCCAGCTACGGATATCTGGAATCGTCCGACGGCGGCCAGGTCGCCATCAGCGCGGACGGCCAGCGCCTGCGCCGGATCTACGGCGAAAAGGACCTGCTGATTTCCCAGTCCATCCGACAGGGGGCCATCAGTGACCTCGACGCCGCAGAGATGGCGGCTCTGGCGAGCACCCTGGTGTACCAGGCCAAGCGCGAAGACCGCGGGCTGCGGCCCAGAATGCCTTCCGTTTCCCTCGAGTCGGCCGTGGATATCGTGGTCCGCGAATGGTCCCTACTCGAAGACACTGAAGAGCAGAACAAGCTTCCCCTGACGGGCGAGCCGGAGCTGGGCCTCATGTGGCCCATCTTCAAGTGGGCCAAGGGCCGGCACCTGCAGGAGGTCCTCAGCGGAACCGACATGGCGGCCGGCGACTTTGTCCGGTGGGCCAAGCAGGTTGTGGACCTGCTTGACCAGTTGGCCCAGATCCCCGGACTCGACCGCCGCCTGGCCAGGATCTGCCGTGAATCGATCGATCTCATCAGGCGCGGCGTCGTGGCGTACTCCACGGTCGGCTAAGCAATTCCGGTTTCCAGAAATTCAAGGAGCATTCAGCATGAACCAGCCCGGCACGCCCGACGGCAGCACCCAGCCGCGCAAGGTGACGATGTACCGCAACGGCTCGGTTTATACCGCTGCCGATCCCTTCGCCACGGCCATGGTGGTTGACGGCGACACAGTCGCCTGGGTTGGCTCGGAGCAGGCAGCTTCCTCGATCGCGGATTCGTCCATGGACGTCATCGACCTTCGTGGGGCCCTGCTGGCGCCTGGCTTCGTCGACTCGCATGTCCACCTCACTGAAACCGGTCTGGCCCTTGCGGGGCTACAGCTGGCCGGTGTCCGCTCGTCACGCGAACTGCTCGACGCCGTCGCCGCGTCCACCACGGACGGAACTGTGTCCACCGACGGAACCGTCCTGGGCCACGGCTGGGACGAGACCGCCTGGCATGACAGGACTTTGCCGACGCCGGAGGAGCTCGGGCGCGCCGCGGGTGGCCGGCCCGTCTACCTGTCCAGGATCGACGTCCACTCCGCACTCGTCTCTCCGTCCCTCGTGGCAGCGGCCGGTCTGCAGGGTATGGACGGCTTCGACGGCGGAACGCGGGTGGTGCGGGCGGCGCACACGGCTGCCCGGCTTGCTGCGCGGCAGTTCCCCGACGCCGACCGCCGCAGCTACCAGGGCACGGCCCTCTGTGAGGCCGCCGCCAACGGTTACGTGGCGGTCGCCGAAATGTCCGCTCCCCACCTGTGCAGCGCGGAGGACCTGCGCATGGCAGCGTCCTGGAACGATGACGGCGCAATGCCCGAAGTCCTGCCCTACTGGGGCCAACTGGCCACCTCTGCAGAACATGCACAGAGCATCCTGGATGGCCTGGGCACCCCTGTCCGGGGACTCGCCGGAGACTTGAACATCGACGGTTCCATCGGCTCCAGGACCGCGGCACTCCAGGAGGACTACAGCGACGCCGCGGGCCAGCGGGGCAGCCTGTACCTCTCGGTGGATGACGCCGCCAAACACCTGGCAGCCTGCTCTCTTCTGGGGATCCAGGCAGGCTTCCACGTCATCGGTGATGCCGGTCTGGAGGCAGCCCTGGATGCGCTCGACCTCGCTGCCGTCGAGGCCGGCGAGCAACGCGTCCGTGCTGCCGGCCACCGCTTCGAGCACGTCGAGATGGCCAGTCCCTCGGCGCTTGAGCGCCTGGCGAAGTACTCCGTCACGGTCAGCGCCCAACCGGCCTTCGATGCCGCGTGGGGCAGCCCCGGTGGGCTGTATGAGCAGCGGCTGGGGGAGCGTAGCCGGGAGATGAACCCGTTCGCCGCCTTCTACTCGAAGGGTGTCCCGGTGGCCTTCGGCAGCGACAGCCCCGTCACTCCCCTTCGTCCCTGGTCCAGCGTCCGTGCATGCCTGGAGCACAACAACCCGGAGCAGCGCATTTCCGCCCGGGCCGCCTTCCTGGGACACACCCGGGCGGGCTGGCGTGCCAGCAAGTACCGGAATCCGCTCATGGGCCAGCTGGTGCCCGGAGCGCCGGCCAGCTTTGCGGTATGGGAGGTGGAAGAGCTGATGGTCCAAGTGGCTGACAACCGGGTGCAGTCCTGGAGTACCGATCCCCGGGCGCGTACGCCCCTGCTCCCGGCCCTCGACACCGGCAAGGACCCTGCCTGCCTGCAGACCGTCCGTGAAGGCAGGGAGCTTTTCGCCAGCCCGGGGCTGCGCGGCTGAACTGCTACAAGGCGATTTCCCCTAAAAGCAACTTCCGCCACGACAAGGGCCCTGAGCTGGGACGACATGCGTTGCCCCAGCTCACCGGCCGGTTGACAGCTCCCGTGTAGTCAGTAGCATTGAGGCTCTACGGATGGTCCCGGCTTGAACGTCTGGGCATTCGGCCGCCGCCGGATCCGCCGGCCACATGTGCCGGCGGATCCTCGATTCCATGGCTGCGGCATGCAGTGTGGGCAGGTTCATAAGGTCTCAGAAAACAGTTCTTCCGGAACGCCGCACGTCCAGACGGAACTGGTCCTGGGCTTGTGGACCTGCCCGCAGAATGCTGGCCCATTGTGGCTTGCCCTGTGTCGGGCACCACAGCCAGCGGGAGGCCACCTTCCTTCGTCCTATAATTGGGAGTTGCGCCAGAATGCCAGCCTTGTGGCTGCTCCGGCACACTGACCGCTCCATCAAGGAAAGGCCTCTTCTTGCGTGTCCTGACGATCATTCCCACCTACAACGAGCTGGAATCCCTGCCGATAACCCTCGGAAGGCTGCGTGCTTCCGTGCCTGCCTCGGACGTCCTGGTGGTTGATGACAACAGCCCCGACGGAACCGGCCGCCTAGCCTACAGCATCGCCGCTGAGGACAGCCAGGTCCACGTCCTGCACCGGAAGGGCAAGGAAGGCCTTGGTGCCGCGTACATCGCAGGATTCAAGTGGGGCCTCGCCGCCGGCTACGACGTCCTTGTCGAAATGGACGCCGACGGTTCGCACAAGCCGGAACAGCTGCCGCTGCTGCTGGATGCCATCAACGACGGCGCCGACCTCGCCATGGGCTCCCGCTGGGTGTCCGGCGGCAGTGTGGTCAACTGGCCCCTGTACCGCCAGGCAATTTCGCGTATCGGCAGCACCTATGCCCGGATCATGCTGGGCGTGAAAATCAAGGACGTTACGGGCGGGTACCGTGCGTTCCGTCGCAGCACCCTTGAAGCACTCAAGCTGGATGATGTTGAGTCTGTTGGCTACGGCTTCCAGGTGGACCTGGCCTGGCGTGTCGCCAAGCTCGGCCTGAAGATCGAAGAGCGTCCCATCACGTTCGTGGAGCGTGAACTGGGTGCGTCCAAGATGAGCGGAAACATTGTGGTCGAGGCCATGATCAACGTCACGAAGTGGGGCCTCGCCGCACGCTGGGCAAAGCTGACCGGGCGCAAGACGCCGGTAGCCAAGTAGCCGGAAACGGGCCAGCACACGCCAGACAAACAAAGGCCGGGTCCGGTCACTGTGGGAATCCCAGTGACCGGACCCGGCCTTGTTGTTCATGAGCCGTTTCGGGGCGGCTGCGGCCTTAGGCCGAGCGGCGTTCCCCACGGCGTTCGCGGAGGATGTTCAGACGGTCTTCCAGGATGGTCTCCAGCTCCGGGAGGCTGCGGCGTTCAAGCAACATGTCCCAGTGGGTGCGGACAGCCTTCTCGTTGGCGTCAACCGGACGTTCGCCGTCCACCAGGAGGGCTTCCTTGCCGGTCTTGGAAACCCAGACAGGGGGGATTTCGGCTTCGGCGGAGAAGGTGACGAAGACCTGCTCGCCGTCCTCGCAGCGGTATTCGACCCGCTGGCGCGGCGCCGGCTCAACGCCGGATTCGGTTTCCATGCTCTGGGCGCCAAGGCGCATACCCCGCAGGCTGCGATCGCTCATGATTACTCCTCTGTCTGTTCGCGGAGCCGTACCCCGCGCTAGCCGGATGCCGATTGCGCGGCTTCCGGACTACTGTCTGCACTCGTTGCATCACTAGATGAAACGCCTGACCAAGCCTTAATGTTCCGTTCGGAATGATCCGGCCGGACAAATATCCTATTATACGCGGATTCCGGCCGGTAGGACAAAGCAGCAGGCCGGCCCGTGCAGGAATCGGAGAACGGCAACGGCCGGCCAGAACCTGGCCGGCCGTTGCCGTTGATCATCGGTTGCCCGCTGGGGCTATTCAGCGGAGCTCTTGGCCTCGCTGCTCTCGCTGCCGCTTCCGTTCGCAAACAGCCCTGCGCCGGGGGACTTCGTGTTGGTTCCGCCCAGCGCACTGCCGATGCCCTTCAAGGCCTCGCCGATTTCGCTGGGAACGATCCAGAGCTTGTTCGAGGAACCTTCCGCGATCTTGGGAAGCGTCTGAAGGTACTGGTAGGCCAGCAGCTTCTGGTCAGGGTTGCCCTTGTGGATTGCGTCGAAGACCTTCTGGATGGCCTGGGCTTCACCGTCGGCGCGCAGGATGGCCGCCTTGGCGTCACCTTCGGCCGCGAGGATTGCAGCCTGGCGCTGGCCCTCGGCAGTCAGGATCTGTGACTGCTTGGTGCCTTCGGCGGTCAGGATGGCTGCGCGACGGTCACGCTCGGCGCGCATCTGCTTTTCCATCGAGTCTTGGATGGAATGGGGCGGGTCGATGGCCTTGAGCTCCACGCGGGAAACACGGATGCCCCAGCGCCCGGTGGCTTCGTCCAGTACGCCACGGAGCTGGCCGTTGATCTGGTCGCGTGAGGTCAGCGCTTCTTCAAGGTTGAGCCCACCCACCACGTTGCGGAGCGTGGTGGTGGTCAGCTGTTCCACTGCCTGGATGTAGTTGGCGATCTCGTAGGTGGCGGCCCGGGGGTCCGTCACCTGGAAGTACACCACGGTGTCGATGGAGACGACCAGGTTGTCCTCGGTGATGACCGGCTGCGGCGGGAAGGACACCACTTGTTCGCGGAGGTCGAGAAGCGGCAGCAGCCGGTCGACAAACGGAATCAGGATGGTGAGCCCCGGGTTGAGCGTGCGCTGGTACTTGCCGAGGCGTTCAACGACGCCGGCACGTGCCTGCGGGATGATCCGGACCGAGCGGACCAGCACGATGATTACAAAAATGACGAGAACAATCAGCACTATCGCGGCTGCTGTTCCTCCCAAGCCATCCATACATCTCCTTCATTCCCCAGTTGCGTGGTTTGATGCGGTGTACCCCGCGGCAGTGCCATGGAACGCTGTCTGCCGCGGACGTTCTTGTGCTCGCTGCGCTGGCTCGCCGACCGCCTAGCGCGGGCTGTTGTCGGAGGTCGAGGCGACCACCGCCGTCGCACCATCGATCTTGGTGACCTCCACAGTTTCCCCGGCCTCAATCAAGCCTCCGGTGCTGCGCGCACTCCAGACGTCGCCGCCGATCTTGACGAGGCCGCCGGTACCGCTGACGGCTTCCATGACGAGGGCGGACTGGCCGATGAGCCGGTCAACATTGGTGCGCTGCTCCGCCGGACCCTTGCGCAGGTGTTTGAGCGCGACCGGACGGACGAAAGCGATCATCAGGAGGGAGACGACCGAGAAGACCACGATCTGCAGCCAGAAATCGGCGCCGGCGAAGTCTGCGATCAGCCCCGCGAGGGCTCCGCCGCCGAGCATGATGAAGAAGAGATCGAGAGTCAGCATCTCCACCACGGCAAACGCCAGGAAGACTGTGAGCCACAGTGCCCACCAGTTCTCGCCAAGCCATTCGAACATCGTTCCCCCTTGTTCCCGGATCCGCGTAAGCGAAATCACAGTCGCTGTTTTTCCATCCTAGCCCCGCGTGCGCATTCGCGTCAGGAAGTGGAGACTGCGGTGGTGAAAACGCTGATGCCAAACCTTGCAGTGGCCGTGACGGCCTCGTCCGCACGCACCGATCGGGCCAGGGCCGCACGGTCCAGATGGTGTCCCGCCGGTCCCATGAAGGCAAGATCGGCCAGCTCGGTTCCGGTCAGCTGAAGCGGGATGTCCAGCTCCATGGTGGTTCCGGGCGCGAAGTGCTCCTGCATGCTCTCAGCCAGCCTCTCGGCCTTGCCGTCTTCGATGCCAAGCATGCCGGTGCGTGCCGCGATTTCCGCCAGATGCCCGGGGCGCGGCGTCACCACGATGAGCGCACCACCCGGCCGCAGCACGCGGGCGAACTCGGCGGGGTTGCGCGGCGCAAACACCACCAGGACGACGTCGACGGCGGCATCGGCGACCGGCAGCGGGCGCCAGATGTCCCAGACCAAGTTGACGGCTTCCGGGTTCAGGCGGGCCGCCCGGCGCAGGGCGAACTTGGAGATGTCCAGTCCGATGGCGGCAGCGGGCGAACGGTCCAGGACGGACCGGAGGTAGTGTCCGGTGCCCGTGCCGGCGTCGAGCACCAGGGCATTGGGCGGGGCCAGCGCAGGCGCGGCCAGTTCCGCAACTGCTGCCGCCATGGCAGCGTAGTGACCAGCGGCCAGGAAGCTGTGGCGGGCCGCCACCATGTCCGCCGAATCGGCCTCGAAGGGCGTTCCCTTGCCCGTCAGGAGGTTGTAATAGCCCTGCTTGGCGGCGTCAAAGCTGTGCCGGCTGCCGCACACGAGGGCCGCCCGGGGACCCGTGGTTCGGCGGAGGGCGTCCTGGCAGATGGGACAGCGCAAGGAGGCAACGGCGTCGGGAGGCATGGTCTCCATCCTACGGTGGGCGGACGCGCCTGTTGCCGCTGCCGGCTAGTCGACGAGGAAACCCAGAGCACTGCGGGCCGCGTCGATACCGGGTGTTGCCCAGTTGGCCGAGTATTCGGAGTTGTTGGACAGGGACCTCAGCTCGGCCCGGTCGAGGTAGAGGGCTCCGTGCAAGTGGTCGGTTTCGTGCTGGACGATCCGGGCCTGCCAGCCAGTGAAATCGGCGACAGCGCCGTTGCCGTCCGGACGCAGGTAGTCGAGGCGCACGTCCCGGTGCCTGGTGACCACCGCCTGCAGCCCGGTGACCGACAAACAGCCCTCGAAGAACGAGGCAGATTCCGTGCCCAGCGGCTCATAGCGGGGGTTGAGCATTGCGAAGAACTCCAGCGGTTCGCGTCCGCGCAACGCCGCCGCGGCAGGATCTATGTCGTACTGGTCCTCAAGGACTGCGAGCTGCAGCGGAATCCCGAGCTGCGGCGCTGCCAGCCCGACGCCTGGGGCCGCGTGCATCACGTCGCGCATCCGGCGGATCAGCAGCTGGAGTTCGGCGTCGTCCAGCTGGCCGTCGTACGGAGCCGAGTGCTGCCGCAGTACCGGATGTCCGGCCTGCACAATGGGCGGCAGTGCCTCAAGGTCCAAGAGTTGCAGGACTGTGTCCCTGATCCGGGAGGCGCTGAACGTGGTCCCTGGGCTCGCGGCGATGGGTCGGGGCTGGTGGCTCATGCTTCGAGCCTATCGTCCGGTGCATGCAGCCGTGACGAAGTCCAGGATGTCGCCGCGCAGCGCCGCGGGAGCAGCCACCTTGACCGTCCCGCTGCTTCCGCTACCGGTGAGCGAAACGTGGAACGGGATGAGCGTGCCGCCTTGCCGCCAGCACCTGAGCTGGAGTCCGATGATATGGGTGGCGTAGTTGACTGGGAGATCTGTCCAATCAGTCCTGGAACGGGTTGAGTGGTGCCCCGTTGACGGCGCACCAGTGCCGCCGGACGCGCACGAAGCGAGAAGGACTGCCGCGGGCACCATCAGGACAATGCAGTGCCCGACGGCGGCCGCGCGCCGTCGTCGTCCGCCCACCGGCTGAGTCCAGGCACCCTCGAGTGCAGTCCAGAAGGTTGCGGGAAGGCCTGCAGGGGCCTGCCCTAGCTCGTCGGATGAGCGAAACGACCCCCGTGGAATGCGTGCTTGGATTCGTCCGTGCCGTGGAGGCCGGCGGCGGTGCCGGGCAGCTGCGGCCCTATCTGGCCGAGGACTTCCAGCTCACGGAGTGGCCGAATGTCCTGGCGAAATCCGGGGCGACGCGCAATCTGGAAGAGACGCTTTCCGGGGCCGATCAGAGTAGTGGCATCTGAGTATGTCAATCATTCTTGGCCCCGGTTTGACGGGCATTTTCGGCCCCACGTCATGGCCTGTGGGCCGGTGCAGCTCTGGCTGCACTTGTGCGAATCGCATTATTGGGCGCCCAGCGGCGCTCTGATATACGCGTTGACATCTTTTGCTGCCACTTGCAGAATCAGAGCACGTCTTTGTGCACTCCCGAATGGTTGCCCGCTTTAGGGGTCTTGGGAGGGCCTTCGATGTGGCCGATTTTCCGTTTGGGGGCTGGATTTTCGAAGCACATCACGCCTTTTTGCGGTGGTTGGTCTTTCGACGCATGGTCAAGATCAGACTGGGGAAGGATTGTTGTGAAGAAAAAGGTCTCTCAACGAGCAAGGATCCTGTCATTGTCAATGGCAGTCGCCCTTGTTTTCAGTGCACTGTTGGGCGTGGGAGGTGCAAACGCGGCGCCCTCGCCGGCTGATCCGGGGAGCTACACGCCCGCTCCTTCGCTTCCGATTGAGGCGTCCTCACCGAAAGTCAAGGCAGATTTCGACGCTCACTTGGCCAAGGTGAAGGAAGAAGTCCGTGCCAACGGTGGCCGGATCGTTGGTGAACAGAAGGTTGCCTATGAACCTGCCCCGGGGAAAGCCTCAGCAAAGAAGGGGAGACGGTAACACCCATGTCCTTTCCCAGCGGGTGTGGCCTCTATGTGATTACCTACTTCAACTACCGCCAGAACACCTACAGCGACGTGGTACATTCAGCGCTCACCTCGTGCACCTTCAGCGTCTACTACATCGGCATGGAATCCGTCCTGAACAAGTACGACACATACTGGGGCTGGTGGAACACTGTCGACTATGGCTCCGCTGGACTCTACAACACCAGTTCCCTGACCTCGGCCGCTTACTTCACGTGCACGACTGGAAACCTCAGCGGTTTCTCAGGAAGCACCAGCGGAGAGTTGTACCGCGGAGGGACCCGGTACACGGCTGCGGCGTACGACGGAACGTATTTCTGGGACTGCGGAAACTAACTTCCGGGGCCGGCGGCGGGGCTCTTGGACCCGCCGCCGGCCCCCGGCATCTGAATCAGCCGATCATAGGTCCTGCAAAGGAATGGCTCGGCAGCCTGGACCCGGTCGGCAGCTATTTGAAACATGTCAATGTAATGCCCACCCGGAACCTGAACCCTGGGCAGCCTTCCTGGTTCAACGATCCAGAACGCACCAGGAAATGCTGCCAAGACGGTATCCGCGTAGTACACGGCAACATCGCGTGAAAACTCATCAACGTCGCCCGCAGGGTATGACCGGCTTCTGATTGCCTCGTCCAGCCGTGCCAAGCCTTCCCGCGAACACGCAACGTTATTCCCTTCACGCGGAAGAAGCGGTTCCAACGTCGGATACCAGCGCAAGAGCCCGCTAAAGCGTTCTGTAGACCGTGCCTCATCTTCCCGCACATAGGCCGCGTACCAGCGGCTGGGAGGATGCGACAGAGCGAATTTCACCGCAGCCCGCGTACGCTCAAGGCTCTCCCCATCTATTTCGGACACACCAACCGACCCCCTAAGGACAGAGCCCAATGCAGTTTGGCACCGGGTCCGCAGCCCGGTCGTGCAGTGAATCTACGCCGCAACGTCTCCTGCGGCAACGGCTATATCCGGCCCACCGCCCGGCTTAGCCGGCGGCCTGTTGGGCGAGGGTGTGGGCGAGGCGGTAGGAGTCGGTACCGGTTTCGATGATGGTGCCGTTGAAGGTCAGCCGGTCCACGATCGCGGCGCACAACCTGGGGTCGGCGAAGGTTTTCGTCCACCCGGAGAAGGATTCGTTGGAGGCGATCGCGATGGAGTTCTTCTCTTCGCGTTCGGTCAGGACCTGGAAGAGGAGTTCGGCGCCACGGCGGTCCAGTTCCATGTAACCCAGCTCGTCAATGCAAAGCAGGTCCACCCGCCCGTAGCGGGCGATGGTCTTGGCCAGGACCTTCTCATCGGCAGCCTCCACAAGCTAGTTCACCAAGCGCGTGGCAAGGGTGTATTTGACCCGGTATCCCTTCTCCGCCGCGGCGGTGCCGAGCCCGATGAGCAGGTGGGACTTACCGGTACCGGAGTCCCCGATCAGGCACAGAGGTGCGCCCTTGCGGATCCAGTCCCCGGCCGCCAGGGTGTGGATGGTGGCGGCGTTGATGTTCGGATTCGCATCGAAGTCGAAATCCCCGAGCCATTTGTCCCGGGGAAAGTTCGCGGCCTTGACCCGGCGGATCGAGGAACGCCGGTCCCGGTCATCACACTCGGCCAGCAACAGTTCGGCCAGGAACCCTTGGTAGCTCAGTTGTTCCTTCCCGGCGACGACCAGGGCTTCGTCCAGGACCGCCCGGACCGTGGGCAGGCGCAGCCGGCGGCAGGCCTGGTCCACGGCGGCGAGGGCGGCTTGTTCGGTCAGGCCGCGGCGCCGGCGCAGGACCGGGGTGATCGTGGCGGCAGGGGCGGTGGGACTCATGAGATGTTCTCCTTCGACACGGTTCCTGCAGGGGCGGGTTGGATGCGTTTGGCCAGCAGCTCGTCATAGGCACTGACCGAGGGCAGCGGCCGGGTATCGGCCGGGAGCCCTGCGATGACCGCGGCGGGGTCCATGAGCCGGCGCTGGGTCAGGCTGACAACCCGCTGCACTTTCACGTCAGCGTGAGCACCGGAATGACGGTCCGAACCGGACCCACCCGCCGGAATGTTTGCGGCGTGCCTGCGGGCTTCGACCGCGACCACGTCGGCACTGACAGCACCCACCCCCAGGGCCGCGGTGATCCCTGCCTGGATGTCGGCGGCGTCCATGGACAGGTGGAGCAGCAGCACGTCGATGAGTTCACGGGTGCCGTCGGCGTCGCCGTTGACCCGCCGGGAGGCAGCCCAGAACGCCTCATGGGCGCTGCTGAACGCACCGGACTCCCGCGCCCGGGCCAGGGCGGTGGAACCGGGCAGGGCGCCGGGCTTGGTCTTCAGGACCTCGAGGTAGTGGTCCAACTGCACCGAGCACCCGGACCGGGCCGCGACCCGCTGATGCCTGGCGGCCACGGTGCGGCCGTCGAACACCACGACCTCGGACGCCCGCAAGGACACCCGGACCTTCCTGCCGATGAACCGTGCCGGGACGGAATACTTCACCATCCGCACCGTGACCATCGACGACCTGTCCACCCTGGGGTTCAGCACCAGGCCCGGATCAAATTGCCCCGCCGGCAAGGGTGCCAGGAAGGGCCGCTCGGCGGCGAAGTCCTGCCCGATGGTGCGGATCCTGTCACCGATCCGGCGGGCATCGTCCTGGGCTTCCCATTCCCGGATGCGGTCGTTGAGCTCATCCAGGGATCCGGCGACCGGCATCGGGGAGAGCCTGTTGCGCCGGAACCAACCCACCTCCCCTTCGACCCCGCCCTTCTCATGCGCCCCGGCAATGCCGGGCTGGCAATAGAAGGCATCGAAATTGTAGAACGAACGGAACAACACCCACCGGTCATTCTCCTGGCGCTGCCGGCCCTGCCCGAACACCACAGCGGTGACAGCGCTGGTCAGGTTGTCGTACCGGATGTGCCTGACCGGCACGCCGCCGATCTCGGTGAACGCCTCGATATGGCCCTCCAGGAACGCTTCCTGGGCCTGGGTCGGGTAAATCCGGTGGATGGCCTTGCCCGAGCGGGACAGCCGGAAGACGAACATGTGGCACTTCGTCTTCACACCGTCCAGGACCCCCCAGACCTCACCGAAATCCACCTCCGCCTCCGCGCCCGGCGCATGCTCCTGCGGCACGAACACCTCCACCCGGCGGCCGGCCTCCACATCGATCTGAGCCCGGCGGACCCGCACGTAATCCCGCACGGTGGAGTACGACAGCTGCTCCGCGCCGTGCTCCTCGATGAGCCGGGCGAGGATCCTGCGGGCAGTATGGCGCTGCTTCCGCGGCGCCGTCGTGTCCTCGACCAGCATGGCATCGATCGCGGCCTTGAACGGCTCCAGCCGTCAGGACACCCCTTCCCTCGGTTTGCGTTCCGGAGGGGCAGCGGATTCCAGAGCCTGCCTCACCGTTCTCCGGTGGACCCCGTGCCGGGCCGCCAACGCACGCACAGACAGGCCCTCGACCCGGGCGTCCCTTCGGATCCGTGCGAACAACTCCACTCTCGACTCCATCCAGACCAGCCTTCCGCCGCATCCATCCATTGATGAATCCAACGTTGAAGGTGGGGCCATGTATAACCGTCACAAGGTGCCCGGCGAGTTACGAAGTGGGGCCAGAGATAACCGTCTTACCGGGGCCATCCAAACCTGTCACAGTCAGGCATCGTTTCCGGGCAGCGATTCGAGCTCGTCCGAAGTACCTGTGACGGCGACCGTGTGGTGCTGGAAATGAATTGGTCCGCGACCCTTCTGATTGACCTCCCGCATTGGGATGCCGGTGACACCATCCGCGCGCGCAGCACGGCAGTCTTCGAACTGCGTGAAGGGAGGATCATCAGCCAGGACAGCTATGACTGCTAGTACACGCAGATACTACACGCAGACCGGCTGACTGCCTGTCGCTCAGCCTTGCCGCGGTCTGGCGTGTGTCAGTGCATGGTGAAGCGCCGGGCCACAAGGTCTGCGACGGCGGGCATCGCGATGCCGCGGCCAAACATCCGGTTTCTGGCGGCGAGTAGCTGCGGCGGCAGCGGCCGCCCGAGGACCATGTTCAGGCCGGCCTGGCGGACGGCTCGCAAGGCAGCACGGTAGCGGCTCTGTTCGTAGTCCTGAAGTTCCCGGCCGACCGGTTCGCCCGCCAGAGCCCTACCGACAATCGGGGCAAGGGCTGCGGCGTCAAGCCAGCCCAGGTTCATGCCCTGGCCACCGATCGGGCTGATCTCATGTGCGGCATCGCCCAACAGCGCCACCCGTCCGTGGATGGTCCGCCGGGCAAGCCTCGAGCGCACCTCGAAAGCGCTGAGCATCGAATTGCTTTCCACATCGAGGTGCGTGGCCGTGCGGACACGTACCAGCTGCGCAAGAAGTTGCGCAGTCGGCTCGGTGCACGGTTCGCCCAACCTGACCACCCAGCGGCGGATGCCGCCCGGCAGGGGGAAGCACTCCACGATGCCCTGAGGCTCCAGAAACAATACGGCGTCGTGTCCATTCGGAGTATTGTCGCCGAAGTCGCCCATGATGTAGCAGTCCGGATAGTGGCGCACCTTTTCTTGCTGCCCTAGCTGGCTGCGGATCCGGGAACGGGCGCCATCTGCGGCAATCACCAGTCTGGCCGTCAACTCCAGCACCTCAGTGCGGCAGCGGGCGGCCCGGACAAGGACGCTGCCGCCGTCGTCGAACACGTCCAGGACTTCGACGCCGCGGCAAAGGGCATCCGGATCCAATGTCCGGACGGTGTCCTCGAGCACCTGTCCGGTGATTGCCTGCGGCACGGAGAGAATGAAGGGAAACGCCGATGACGTCCCGCTGAAGTCCAGGCCGGCTACTTTGCGGCCCCGGCTGTAGGCGGTACCGTGGGCGATCCGGATGCCCTGGTCGGCTAAGGTTGATGCTGCCTCGACCGTGTCGAGCACGGCCAGCGCGGGCGGGTGGATGCCGATGGCCCTGCTTTGTTCGCCACGGGTGCCGCGCTGTTCCAGAATTGAGACGTCCAGGCCCTGCCGGAGCAGGAGGGCTCCCATGAACAGGCCCACGGGGCCCGCGCCGACGATGATGACATCATGCACCGGCGCGCTCTTCCTGCCTATACGTCAGCAGGTTGTGCCACGGCCCGTGCCGTTCCACCTGCCATTCCTGCGGCACAGCCATCCGCAGCTCTTCCGGAGTGTAGCTCCGCCGGATGGACGTGAGTCCGTCCCCGCAAATGTAGGAACCGAGACCGAGTGGCCAGAAGCCGGCAAGGAAGAGATAGTAGGCGGCCGCACTGCGGCGCAGATCATTGTGGAAGGCCCATCCGCTGCAGAGTTGCTCGGAATCGCCCAGGACACCGGCCAACTGGCCAGGCGTGAGGTGGTGGAGGATGTGGTTGGAGATCACGACGTCGAAACGGCAGCCTTCAGCCACAAGCTCGCCGCTGAAGCACCTCCTGTATGTCACCGCGTCATTGGGCACCGCCCGACTGGCAAAGCGGAAGGCACGGTCGTCAGGGTCTATGCCGGTCACCTCCAGCTTCAGGCCATCGCGGAGCGCCCAGCCGGCCAGGGCCCGGGCAACATCGCCGCCCCCGCAACCGATGTCCAGGAGCGTGGCGCTCCCCTGCGCAAGCAGCAGCGGCCTGATCCGCTCCCGGTAGATGCCGTGCCAGCCTGACAGCAGACGGTTGACCACCGGGAAACGAGCATAGCTGCGGTTGAGGCGGCGGAGATCGCAGTCGGGCTTGTCCATGTCCTCAACCGCGTCCAGGGCACGCTCGCGGAGCAACCCGGCCGGCATCAGGGCCCCGGAGAGATGAGGGTAAACAGGCCCGTCTCCACGGTGAGTCCCGGGCCGAACGCCATGGAGCAAATTCTCTCCTCGCGTCCGGCAGGGGCCTGTTCCAGGATGTATTTGAGGACGAACAATACGGTGGCGCTGCTCATGTTGCCGAAGTTGCGCAGGGTTTCGCGTGACGGCACCAGCTGTTTTTCTGTGAGCTCAAGCTTGGACTCCACCTTGTCCAGGATGCTGCGGCCGCCCGGATGGATCGCCCAGTGTGTGATGTCCCTGTAAGGGAGCCCTTTCAGCACCGGTTCCCGGGCAAGGAGCGGCTCAAGGGCCCCGGTGATGTGCTCTTCGATGATGTGCGGAACATACGTGCCGAGCACCATCTCAAAGCCTTCGTCGCCGATGTTCCATGCCATGGTTTCCTCGCCGACCGGCGTCAGGACCGTCTCGAAATGGTCCAGCCTGATGGCCGGGTCCGGGCCCTGCGGTTCGCGGGTGGTCACGACGGCGGCGGCGGCCCCGTCAGCGAAGATCGCCGAGCCCATGATGGTGTCCGGATCATTGGACGTGCGCACATGCAGGGAGCAGAGTTCGGCGCAGATCACCAGGACAACGGCTGCCGGATCGGCCTCGCAGAACTGCCGGGCGGCCCTGAGCGCGGGAAAGGCCGCATAGCAGCCCATGAAGCCCAGGTGGTAGCGCTGCACGGCCGGACTGAGCCCGAGCGCACGGACCACTTTGTAGTCCGGCCCCGGGTTGTAGAAACCGGTGCAGGAAACGGTGATGACGTGGGTTATTTCAGCCAGGTCAATGTCCGGGACAGCGGAAACCGCGGCTTTCGCAGCTTCTATGAACAGTTTGGTGGCCTCCGTGGCAAAGAGTTCATTCCTGACCTTGGTGCTTGGACTCAGGACTTCGTTGGTTGCCGGGTTGAAAAACGCCGGTTTATCAGGGCGTGCGCCCAGGCTCAATTCCGCAACCGCAGTGTAACGGGTGTCTATGGCCGCAGAATCAAAGCATGTCGTGACAAGCCTGGACCCGAGCCGCGTCAGACCTGCCTGGGCCGCAAAGACCTCGCGGGCCTGCGTTTGGACCAGAACGGTAGGAGGAACGGCGGTTTCCAAAGACCTCACGTATACCGGCATGCTTCATTCTTAGCGAGGAACGGGTGGATGACAATGGTGCAGGGCCGCACCCTGCCGGTGCCTGCCCGGCGTCGGTCTCATGGGGGACGGCGCTGCCTGAGGCCGGCTGGCGGCAGGCACGGGCCGTCGGGAAGCTGTGGTGGCGCACGGTAGGGGCGTGGCCAACTAGTGTTTGGTGAAGTCAGATCAACAAACATGCAGGAGTTCCGGTGCGTCCGAAGCCGTATCATTTCAGGTCGATCCCGACGTTGTGGGTGGATTACGTGTCGGGGCGGGGGGTGTTTTCGAATGGGCAGGCTGTCCGTCCGAAGATTGGTGAGCGCCGGAAGAATCCGAATCTGCTCGATATGCTGGACACCGCTGCGGAGGTGGGGGCCGAACGGATCATGTTCACGGGCACTGTTCCTGTGAACGACCGCGAAGTGCGCCACTGGCTTCTGGTGCAGACGCCTGGCTGGAATGCCGGATGGATTGACCAGGCAGGGCAGATGGTGGGTCACTGGCTCGGCACCCCCGTGACCGGCCGTTTCGAACGTGTTGCCACTGGGCAGCGGGTTGAGGTGAGGACCGCCGCCGAATGGTTTGGCAGCACTCCACTGAACCCGGAGCAGGCACGCCAGGCGTGGGACGCTACGGCGTTTCTGGTGGGGGAGGCGTTCCGGGGCCAGCATTTGGGCAAGACTCCGGCCGCGACGGGCACGAATCTTTGGGCAGTGTCGTTGCCTGCGGGTTTGGATCTTGAGCAGGTCACGGATGATATCGCCCAGGAGCTCCACCGGACGTCGGGCCAGCATCATCTCGAACACTTGGTAGGGGGCCTGTCGTTCGCTGCGCATGAGGATTGTGTTCCGTTGGTGGATCCTGTTGTGCTGCCCAGGCTGGAGACGTTCGCGTATGTTGATGGCCGTTTCATGTATGCCTCGTTGTGTCGTGAGTTGGGGGTAGGGCCCGGGGTACGCCTTAACCGTGCGGACACGGTCGATCTTTTGGATCGGGACCCGTATGCGAGGGCCAGGGTTTTGGTGCGGTTCAAGGTCCCGGATACGTGGAACCATGCGGGGATTCTTGGGGTGCGGCACGCGAGGGCCGAGGAGGGTTGGTATTATCCGAACCGTCCGGGCGCGGTCGGGGAGACCTGGGCGGACACGGCCGAGTTGCATGTTGCCCGGAAGGCCGGATGGTTGATCGATCCGATCGAGTCCGTCGCGTTCACGAAGACCACCACCAGCGAGGGTGGGCGTGTTGTGGTGCGGCCGTTGGATACCTTCGC
>NZ_JAFNLL010000036.1 GCF_017368795.1 Arthrobacter cavernae
AGGTTGCGATGGGCGGCATGTATCCGGGCGGGCTGGTGGGGCATTGGACCCTCGCGGCACCTGGCGGTGAATTGGAACATCATGAACACCGGAGCCAGGTGGATTTCAGCGCCAACCAGATCCAGCAAGGAAACCCCACTACAGAGTTCCGCCGGCGTCCGGACCGGGAACTGGATCTCCAGTTCTTTAACAGCAAGATGAAGTTCGACGACGGCGGCAACTTTGAGATCTGGGCGTTCGAGTCGAAGACTTCCGGACGAAAATTCCCGGCGCCTCTGGTGCGGGTCACCGAGGGCCAGACTTTCCACAGCACATTGAGTCCTGGCAAGAAAGTCCACACCATTCATTGGCATGGCGTGGAACCGGACCCGCGCAATGACGGCGTGGGGCACACTTCCTTTGAGGTCACGGGCCAATACACCTACCAGTGGGAACCTGAACCCGGCCGGCCCGGCGACCCCAACGTCGGGTCGGCCGGCACCTACTTCTACCACTGCCACGTCAACACCCCGTTGCATGTGCAGATGGGAATGTTCGGACCTGTGGTCATAGATCCTGTAGTCCACCCGGATTTCCCGGTGTCACCGGGGGCACGGCGGGCCTTCGTCGACGGGCCGGAATATGACATTGATACGGAGGCCATGCTGGTTCCCTATGCCGTGGATCCTCGGTGGCATAAACTCGGTCACGCCGCTGGGCTCTCCGGTGAGGATGTGGGACTGGACAAATTCGAGCCGGCACACTTTTACGTGCTGGGCGGCGAGCTCGCCCATCCGCAGGAAGAGGACGGCCCCCGCCAGCTGACCCGTATCCGCGCCAATGTCACCGCCGGCGGTGGTGCGAATGCCGCCAAACCCACGCTGCTGCGCGTGGTCAACGCCACCTTCATCCGGGTCAACGCCCATTTCACTGACGCAAACGGGAAGCCAGTGAAAATGGCTGAACTGGTCGCCCACGACGGTAGGCCGTACCGGGATACTTCCAGCCCCACCGGCGCCTGTCCGCCGACCTCCCGCACGGTTAGCCCCTTGGTGGCGGGCGTCATCAACGTCGGAGCCGCCGAGCGCTACGACATCATCCTGAATCCACCGTCCCCTGGCGATTATGTATTGACCGTCGAACTTATGAAATGGACCTCGGACACGGTCATCGCGTCCCGCAACATCGACATCATCGCCCGCTGACGGGCTGGAATACCGGCAGCACCGGTGGTGTTATGGATCTTGTGCCTACTCCCGATGGATCCGCCCCGTCCGCTGCCGTAGCTTCCTCCAGCCCAGTGGCACCGGCCAGCTCTTCGGGAATCCCAGCGACCGGCAGGCCTTCCCCGCCCAAAGCCGTCGACAAGGAAACGACGACGGGCGTGCTGTTCGGCATCGGCGCATACGGGCTGTGGGGGCTGCTGCCGCTGTACTTCCTGGTGCTGGCGCCCGCCGGAGCCGTGGAAATCGTGGCCAACCGGGTGGTGTGGTCGCTGCTCTTCTGCGCACTGCTCATCACCATCGCGCGCAGCTGGCGGGCACTCGGCGCGGCGATGAAGGACCGCACCGTCATGGTCCCGCTCGCGGTGGCCGCGGGCCTGATCGCCGTCAACTGGCTGACCTACACCTACGGCGTCACCACCGGCCATGCCGTGGAGGCCTCCCTGGGGTACTTCATCAACCCGCTCGTTTCGGTCCTCCTGGGCGTCATCGTGCTGAAGGAAAAGCTGCGCCCCCTCCAATGGGCCGCCGTCGGCATCGGCTTCATCGCCGTCGGCGTCCTGACCGTTTCCTACGGCAAGCTGCCGTGGATCGCCCTGACGCTGGCCTTCAGCTTTGGGCTGTACGGGTTCGTGAAGAAGCGCGTGGGCCCGAAGGTGGATGCGGTGACCAGCCTCAGCGTGGAAACCATCGTGCTGGCCCCGCTCGCCACCGCCACCATGGTTGTCCTGGGCGTCAGCGGAGCAGCAACCCTCAGCAGCAACGGCCCGGGGCATTTCTGGCTTCTCGCGGCGTCCGGCATCATCACCGCCGTCCCGCTGCTGTTCTTCGGCGCGTCCGCACGGCGGCTGCCCATGACCACCATCGGCCTGCTGCAGTACTTCGCTCCGGTCCTGCAGTTCATCGTGGCGCTAACGGCCTTCCACGAGACCATGACCGTGGACCGCTGGATCGGTTTCGGCGTCGTCTGGCTGGCCCTGCTGGTGCTGACCGTTGATATGCTGCGGAACTCGCGCAAGAACTCGGCCATCAAGAAGAGGGCAAGGCTTCACCCCTGAGTTCCTGCCTCTAAGTTTTTACAAGGTCTGTACGCCATAGTGATGTTGGCGGACTGCGTCGCGAAGCTGGCGTCCGAAGCGTCGGCCTCACGCGAAGAAGGCGCAGACTGATGTCGGAGGAATCTGAAAACGCAGGCGGGATGTCCCGCCGCACGCTCCTGCGGTGGGGGGCTGTTGGGAGTGCCGCTGCCGCGCTGGGTGCCGCGCAAGCGTACGGCAGCCCGTTTCTCGCCCAGCGGGGCCTGCTCTCGGCCGACGGCGCTTTTGCCGCCACGTCGACGTCGCTTGGTGACCTCTTGTTCTATATCGAGACATTCCCGACGAGCCCGCTGATCATCTCGCCGTTCAAGGACCGGCTGCCGATCCCCAAGGCGCTGGCGCCGGCGTCCCGCTCTGAACTCAGCAGCTGGAAACTGCCGCCGGGGCCCGGCACCGGCCAGCAGAACTCAATGCGCAACGACCGGCACCAGATCTGGCCGAGCCAGATCGGCTTTCCAGACCCCATCGTCTACAAGATCGACCTGCTGCTCGCCACCCACGCCTTCACTACCTCCCAAGTGCTGCCGATCAACTCAAATGGCCGTCCGACAGTCTCATTTGACGCAGGCGGCAAGACGTTCGCTGCCGGCACCAAGCGGACCCTGCCCCTGAGCACCATCTACGGCTTCAACGGCACCTTCCCCGGGCCGCTGATCAATGCCGAGTACGGCAGGCCGGTCCTCATCCGCTTCGAGAACCACCTGGATGAGAACCCTCAAAACCTCGATCGCCAGGACTTCGGCTCCCCGGACTGGTCTTTCCTGACCCACCTGCACAACAGCCACACGGCACCGGAAAGCGACGGCAACCCGCACTACTCCATGATCGCCGGGCCGAAGCACGACGGCTATTTACCGAAGACGTTCTGCGACAACCTGTACCTGAACTGGCCGGCAGGCGGCGACGACCGCGAAAAGCAGAGTTTCTTCTGGTTCCATGACCACAGGATGGACCACACAAGCTCAAACGTCTACAAAGGCATGGTGGGCCTCTACCCCATCTACGATCCGAAGAACGGCATGGACATGGGCGACGAGCGGCAGGGACTGCATCTGCCCGGAGTCCGCAAGGACAACTCGGACGGCACCTTCGACGTCGGCTACGACATCCCTCTGGCCTTCTTCGATTGCCGGCTGGACGACGGCGTGACGCTGCACAAGGACGTCCACGACGGCCTGGACGAATTCCCGGACGCCAAGAACCCGGCCAAGCACCCCGAGTGGTGGGGCAAGACCTTCTTCAGGCACTTCCCGAACCACGGCTTCGTGGGCGACATCTTCACCGTCAACGGCACGGCCAACCCGGTGCTGGAGGTGAAACGGCGCAAATACCGTTTCCGCTTCCTTGATGCCTCGGTCGCGAGGATCTACGAGTTCAAGCTGATGAGCTCGACGCAGGGCCCGAAGTCTTCGGCGTCGCTCGGCTACAACGGCGACGAACTCGCCGGCCAGTACCGCATCCCCGACGCGCAGCAGTGCATGCAGTTCGCCCAGATCGCCTCGGAAGGCGGGCTCCTGCCGTTCCCGGTCAGGCGGGACTCGTTCGAACTGTGGCCCTCCAAGCGGCGCGAAGTCATCGTCGACTTCACGCGGTACCAGGACGGCACGCCGACCACCAAGGGCGATGTCATCTACCTTACGAACGTCATGAAGATGCCCAACGGGCGGATGTGGTCCAACTCGTCCCGTTTCGGCCTGGATCCGGCCTACAAGGTGCCGGTGCTGAAGATCGTTATCGGCAACAACGCGCCGGACGAGAGCAGGATTCCCACGGCCATGCGTCCGCTTCCGCCGTTGCCGGACAACTGGCGGAACCTGATGGAGAACCGCCTCATATTCGAGGTGCAGCGCGGCAGCGCAGGCGGCGAGGCCGAGTGGCTCATCAACGGCAAACCCTTTGAGCCTTTGACAGTGGCGACGAGCCTGAAAAGCCCGCTCGGCCGCAGCCCGCTGGCCCAGCAGAAAAAGGGCAGCTTCAACCTCTGGGAGATCCGCAACGGCGGCGGCGGCTGGGTGCATCCCGTTCACCTGCACATGGAAGAACACCGCACCGTCATGCGGAACGGCAGGGATGTCACGCGCGGGGATCCCTCACATCCGGACGACGTCTCGCGGGAGGACACAGCGGCGCTTGATCCGGGCGAGTCCGTGATCCTCTACCGTGGGTTCAGGGACTTCGTCGGACCGTACGTAGTGCACTGCCATAACCTGGTCCATGAGGACCACGCCATGATGTTCGGCTGGGAAATCGTGCCGTGACCGCTCCACGTATCCCCTGGCGCACCAAGGGTGCGGGCTTGCCTCCGGGCCGGCCGGCCGTCCCTTGGTTGACAGTTGTATCGCTGGCTGCCGTGATGGCGTACGCTGACGGCTTCTGGATGATCTCGCTGCGGGGCGCCGTCGGGGCCATCGAGCGCACACAGGGGCCATTCGCGAGCTGGCTGCGCGAGTCCACCGCTGCCCTCCCGGTCTTCGTATTCGGTGTCCTTGCTGCGCTCGCCTTGGCGCTGCGCTGGTTCGGGCCGGTGCCCTCCAAGCCGCGGACGGTGATGGCAACGGGGCTGCTGGTCGCGGCGGCGGGCACCCTGGCCGGCACCGCTGAGATTGCTGCCAGCTCCGCCTGGGACTACCACCTGCAGCTTCAGCTCATGGACTCGTCGGACCGCGGCTCCACGGGCACTGCTCCGTCATCGCTGGAGCAGGCGACGCTCGGACTGCAGCTTCGCGCAATCGGCTATGGCAGCGGAATCCTGTTCATCACCAACCTCGTGTTGATCGGCTGGGCAGTGGCGATCCGGGGCGGCCGGCTGACCGTCAGCCGGACTCAACCGCGGACGGCCCGCGGACGCCAGCTTGGCCAAGCGCAGCTGTTCCTGGTCACCGCGTTGTTCGGCAGCGCAGCCATCCACGCGGCCGTCGTACCCGAGCATCTTGGCGAGTGGGCCGCCGCCGGTGCCTTCTTCCTTGTCCTCTCCGCGGCACAGTTTGCCGCCGGCCTCTTGGTGCTCCGCCGTCGGCAGCGCACAGTCCTCCCGGCCCGCACAGCCCTCCTGGCCACCGCCGCAGTCTCGATCATCCCGCTGGCGCTGTGGTTGTACTCCCGCACAGCCGGACTGCCCTTCGGCCCCGGAGCCGGAGTGCCCGAACCGCTCGGCCTGCCAGACAGCGCCGCCGGCGCCCTGGAACTGGGCACGCTCGTGCTCGCCATGGTGCTGCTCCGCGGCAGAGGCCGACTCCCCGGACGCCCGCCGGCGTCAGCCCACATTCGCGCCCTCCCGGTAGTAGCGGCGATCGCCGTCGGCGTCATTGGTCTCGCCGGGACCGGCGCAGCCTGGTTCGACAACCCTGGACGCTTCGGGCACGAGTCGGAGACGATCTCCCACTATCAGATGGGCATAGAGTCCACGCGCTCGTAGTCGCGCGGGACGACCACCATGGGCACCGGCAGGGCGCGCAGGATCTTGTTCGCCGTGCTGCCGATGAACAGCCTGTTCTTCTCCGCCAGGCGCGAGGAACCGATCACCATGACCTCGCCGTCGAGCCATTCCAGGCTGTCGATGGCTTCCTCGATGCTGCGCCCGTGCGCCACCGCCACGGTGACGTCGTGGCCTTCCGGCAGACGCGAAGCTGCGTCGCTCAGCACGGTGTTGGCGTGGCGGTGGGCGGCGTTGGTGGCTTCGCCGCCGTCGTCCGTCCCGGCGTCGAGGGTCACCAGCGACACGAGCCGCAGCGGCACGCCGCGGCGGTTGGCGGCACCGACGGCGGTGCCAATCGCGGCATCGGCCCCCGCGCGCTGCCCCGTGGCCAGGGTGAACCGGGTGACGGGTTCCGTGCGGTTGAAGCCGCGCGGCGCCAGGGCCACGGGCACCGGCGAAGCGTGCAGCAGGCCGTTGGCCACACTGCCCACGGTGAAGCGTTTGAACAGCCCGTTGCTGGCGGCACCCACCACGATCAGGCCGGTGTCGGCCCCGGCGGACTGGATCAGGCCATCGGCCAAGGACTCTGCCGGGACGGCGCGGAAGGTGGCCGGGACGCCGTCGGGAACCAGTGCCAGGCCCTGGCGTTCGACGGCCAGCACGTCCTGGTCACCAGGGGAAAGGCTCCCACCGGTGCGGAGGGCGCCGCCGGGGATGCCCGTCTTCAGGACGTACACCAGGTCCAGTTCGGCGTCCTGCGCCCGGGCCAGGGAAGAAGCCAGTGCAACGGCATCGGCGCCGCGCTCGTTGGGCGTGTAGCCAACTACGTATCGCATGTGAAGACCCCTCTTTGGGTGGCGTTTCAGTCCATATGTAGTGTGAACTTTACGGTTTTCCGTCAGCCCTGCCCAGAGCCCGTTAAAGCAAGGAATGGACACGGGATCACCGTGTCCATTCCTTTGCGAGGCCAGACGTTGTTGTTTGTCTGGAGATCCGTGGTTAGGCGTTGGCCTTGATGGCCGCGGCCAGCACCTCGAGGCCGTCGATGAGCAGCTCGTCGCTGATCACCAGCGGCGGCAGCAGGCGGATGACGTTGCCGTAGGTGCCGCAGGTGAGGATGATGACGCCCTCCTTGAGGCAGGCAGCCGCAACGGCCTTGGTGAGATCGGCGTTCGGTTCCTTGGAACCGGCCTGGACCAGCTCGATCGCCAGCATGGCGCCGCGGCCGCGGATGTCTCCGATGACGGAGGCGCCGGAAGCGGCAAGCTCGGCCTGCAGCTCGCGGAGTTTGCCGAGGGAGAGCTCTTCGATGTGGCGGGCACGGGCGTTGAGGTCGTGCTGTTCCATGGTCCCGATGGCAGCCAGGGCGGCTGCGCAGGCCACCGGGTTGCCGCCGTAGGTGCCGCCGAGGCCGCCCGGGTGGACGGCGTCGAGCAAGTCCGCACGGCCGGTGATCGCGGACAGCGGCAGGCCGCCGGCGATGCCCTTGGCCATGGTGATGATGTCCGGGACAACACCTTCGTGGTCAACGGCGAACCATTCGCCCGTGCGGCAGAAGCCGGACTGGACCTCGTCCGCGATGAAGACGATGCCCTTGTCCTTGGCCCAGGCGGACAGTGCCGGCAGGAAGCCCTCGGCCGGGACGATGAAGCCGCCCTCGCCCTGGATCGGTTCGATGATGATCGCGGCAACCTGGTCGCCGCCGATCTGCTTCTCGATCATGGTGATGGCGCGCCTGGCGGCCTCGGCACCCGTGATGTCCGGGTTCTCTTCACGGAACGGGTAGCTCATGGGCATGCGGTAGACCTCGGGCGCGAACGGGCCGAAGTTGGTCTTGTACGGCATGGCCTTGGCGGTCAGTGCCATGGTCAGGTTGGTGCGGCCGTGGTAGGCGTGGTCGAAGGCAACCACGGCGTCGCGGCCGGTGGCCAGGCGGGCAACCTTGACGGCGTTCTCCACGGCTTCGGCGCCGGAGTTGAACAGCACGGTGCGCTTGGCGTGGTCGCCCGGGGTGAGGCGGTTGAGCTGCTCGGCCACGGCCACGTAGCCCTCGTACGGGGTGACCATGAAACAGGTGTGCGTGAAGTGCGTGGCAGCTTCCTGGACGGCGGCGACGACGGCCGGGTCCGAGGCACCGACGCTGGTCACGGCGATGCCGGAGCCGAGGTCGATGAAGGAGTTGCCGTCGACGTCGCGGATGATGCCGCCGTCGGCGTCTTCAACGTAGACGGGAACGCCCGAGGAGACGCCGGCAGCGACGACGGCGGCGCGGCGCTCGTTCAGTGCCTGCGACTTGGGGCCGGGGAACTCAGCGTTGATGCTGCGCTTCTGCTCGATCCGGTACGAGAGTTCGTTTGCGGTGGTGGTCATGGGGAATTGCCTTTCTGGGAAGCCTGGTGTGGAGGGGTTACGCGACTGTGGGGCCACGCCGGCAGGGTTCCCTAGCCGAAGCGAAGCGAGGTTAGGGTGCCGGTGGGGATTATGCGTCCAGCGCACTCATGACGTGCTTGATGCGCGTGTAGTCCTCGACGCCGTACATGGACAGATCCTTGCCGTAGCCGGACTGCTTGAAGCCGCCGTGCGGCATCTCAGCGGTCAGCAGGATGTGCGTGTTGATCCAGACCGCGCCGAAGTCGAGGTCGCGGCTCATGCGCATGGCGGTGCCGTGGTCGGTGGTCCAGACGCTGGACGCCAGGGCGTATTCGACGTCGTTGGCCAGCTCGAGCGCTTCTGCCTCCGTGCTGAACTTCTGGACGGTGATGACGGGTCCGAAGGTTTCCTTCTGGACGATGTCGTCGCTCTGCTTGGCGCCCGTGATGATGGTGGGCTCGAAGAAGAAGCCCTTCTCGCCTGCGCGGTGGCCACCTGTTTCGATCCTGCAGTTGGCGGGGAGGTGCTCCACCACCGAGGTGACGGCGTTGAAGTGGTTCACGTTGTTCAGCGGGCCGAAGTAGTTTTCGTCGTCGTTCTGCGAACCGGTGTGCAGCGTCTTGGTGTGCTCCACCATGGCGGCAACCATGTCGTCGTGGATGGAGTCCTCGATCAGCACGCGGGTGATGGCGGTGCAGTCCTGGCCGGCGTTGAAGAAGGCGAACTCGGCGATGGCCGCGGCGCTCTTCTTGATGTCGGCGTCCTTGAAGACGATGGCCGGGGCCTTGCCGCCGAGCTCGAGGTGGGCACGCTTGAGGCCCTTGGCTGCGCCGCTGGCCACGGCGATGCCTGCACGGACGGAGCCGGTGATGGAGACCAGGCCGGGGACCTTGTGCTCCACCATCATGGCGCCGGTTTCGCCGGTGCCGAGGACCACGTTGAGCACGCCGGCGGGGAAGATTTCGCCGGCCAGCTTGGCCAGGACGAGTGTGGATTCCGGAGTGGTGTCCGAGGGCTTGAGCACCACGGTGTTGCCGGCGGCCAGGGCGGGGCCGATCTTCCAGATGGCCATGAGGAACGGGTAGTTCCACGGCGCCACCTGGGCGACCACGCCGATCGGTTCGCGGCGGACAAAGGAGGTGTGCCCCTCGAAGTACTCGCCGGCGGACTTGCCTTCCATGATGCGGGCGGCACCGGCGAAGAAGCGGAGCTGATCGGCGCCGGCGGCAACTTCCTCGGACGCGATCAGGGAGCGGACCTGGCCGGTGTTGCGGTGCTGGGCCTCAACGAGTTCCTCGCTGTTGGCCTCGACGGCGTCTGCGAGCTTGAGCAGCATGAGCTGGCGCTGGCCCGGGGTCGCGTGCTTCCAGCTCTTGAAGGCGTCGCTGGCGGCGGCCATGGCGGCGTCGACGTCGGCCTGCACCGAAATGGGCGACCGGGCCACGACCTCGCCGTTGGTGGGGTTCACGATGTCGAGAAGTCCCGTGCCGGCAGGAGTGACGAATTCGCCGTTGATGAAGTTCTGCAAGGTTTGAACCACGGTGTGCAACCCTCTTTCGATGTCTGGATGGTGGATTCAGCTGTTCAGAGCCTATGCCAGCACCCCCCTCCATGGAATAGACAGCCGCACAGCCGCACACCACCCCCTTAGTGCGCTTGACCAGCGCCGGGTTATCCTTTCAGCATGGCCATGTCCCTCGCCGCGCTCGTCGCCGTCCCCTCCCTCAAGCTCCGCAAAGCAGGCCTCGCGGAGACCACCTGGCACCAGGACATCCGCTGGGTTGCGGTCACGGAACAGGAGGATCCGCAGCGCTTCCTCAACGGTGGCGAGCTCGTCCTGACCACCGGCATGCGCCTCAAGAGCGCCGCGGAACAGCGGCGCTTTGTGCGCCAGGTCCAGCGCGCGGGCGCCGTGGGCATCGGCTTCGGCATCGGGCTGACCCACGAGGCCGTTCCGCCCGCACTGATCGCCGAAGCCAACCGCTGGGGACTCCCCCTGGTGGAGGTGGCCTACGAAACCCCGTTCATCGCCCTCGGCAAGCTCGTGGCTGATTCCCAGTCCGCGGACCACTATGCCAATCTTGAGCGGCTTATTGCCGGGCACCAGATCCTGGCCCGGGCCCTGCTAACCGGCGGTGGACTCGCCGAACTGCTCAAGCAGCTCGGCAGCATGCTCCGCACCGACGTGGTCCTGACCCAGTTCAGCGCCCAGCTCTACAACAGTTCCCTGCTCAAAACCCCGCCAACGGCCGAGGACTGGGCCTCATACCCCATCCCAACGGGCCGCCGCGACGCCTGCACCCTGTGGCTCAAACAGCCCTTCACCGATACCGGGATCATCAGCTACGCCCAGAACCTGATCAGCGTGGAACTGAACAACATGGTCAAGCAGCGCCAGTCCCAGCGCGCCATGGCCGGGCAGGTGCTGGACGACGTCATCCACGGCACCCTCGAGACCATCGAGGCAGCCCGCCGCCTGGCCGGCGTCGGGATCAACAGCACGCGCAAGAACGTGGTCCTGCTGGCCGAATCGAAAGCCCACCACAAGCAACTTGTGAGCATCTCCCTGCCGCAGGCCCTCGACGGCGGCGTGAGCGCCGTCGTCGGGAAGGACCTTATCGCCGTGGTGGCCGACGACGGCGGTTCGGCCAGCGCGCTGGCCAAGAGCCTCAGCGACCACCTGCTGGAGGCCGGCATCCATGCGGTGGTGGGGATCGGCGGCGCGTACACCAAGCCGAACGGCCTGCGCTGGAGCTACTTCGAGGCGCGCGACGCCCTGGCACACGGCCTGCCGGTCAACGAACCCGAACGCCTGAGCCTGACGTCGCTGCTACTCGCGAGCGAGGACGTGCCGCTGGCGGACATGGCGAGCGAATCGCTCACCCCCCTTCGCAAGTTCGACGCCGCGCATGGCGCCGAACTCGTGGCCACCCTGGAAAGCTACCTGAACCACAACGGCTCCGTGGCCGCGGTGGCCGAGGCATTGACCTTGCACCGCAACACCGTGCGCTACAGGCTGGCGCAGATCACCGAGCTCACAGGCTACGACCCCGCCCAGACCCAGGACCGCGTGCAGCTGTGGCTCGCCCTGGCCGTCCAGCGGCTGGGCTCGCGCCACCCCCGCTGAGGAGCCCGGGCCGCGCCCGGAGATATTCCCCACAAAAGGTTTAATATCAAACATCTAACGTCTAACCTTTAGCTATGAACCCGACGACTCCCACACCACCCGGAGCCCAGACAGCACCTTCCACGCACGCGCCCCTGGCGCAGGCCGGCGCCGCCACGGCGGCCGTACCGAAGTCGCGCTGGGTGGCAGTGGTGGGGATCATCGCCGTCGTACTGATCGGGCTCAACCTCCGCGCCGGAATCACCAGCGCAGCCGCGCTGTACCACGAGCTCCAGACGGTACTGGGCTACGGCGCCCTGGTGGCCTCGTTCCTGCCCACCATCCCGCTGCTCTGCTTCGCATTCGCCGGCCTGGCGACGCCCGCCCTGGTCCGCAGGTTCGGCGTCGAGAAGGCCATTCTGTTCGCGCTCTTCCTGCTCGCCGCCGGGCTGCTGGTCCGCGCAGTCCCCACCACGGGGGCGCTGCTGGCCGGAACCGTGCTGGCCATGTCCGGGCTGGCCGTCTGCAATGTGGCCATGCCGGCGTTCATCCGCGAGCACTACGCGGCCAAGACTTCCCTCATGACTGGGCTGTACACCTTCACGATGTCCGGCGGTGCCACCATTGCGGCCTCCGTCAGCGTCCCCCTTGCGCAGCAGCTCGGCTCGCCGTCGCTCGGCCTGGCAGCATGGGGCATCCTGGGCGTCGGCGCCATGCTCGGCTTCCTGCCAGTGGTTCTCCGTGCCCACCGGAAGTCCGCCAAGACTGACAAACCACGCGTGTCGATGTGGCCGCTGCTGCGCACGCGCCTGGGCTTCCTAATCACGGCCATCTTCACCTTGCAGGCGTTCCTGGCCTACGGCGTGATGAGCTGGTTCGCGTACATCCTGACTGCCACGGGACTGAGCGCCTCCGAAAGCGGCATCCAGTTCGGCATCATGCAGGTGGTATCCGTAGCCGCCGGCATGATCCTGCTGGCCATCGCCTCACGCACCGGCATGATGCGGCCCGCCCTGTTCGCCGCGAGCGGTGCCACGATCGCAGGCGTTGTTGCCATGCTCGCGCTGCCCACCTCGCTGGCTGTGGTGCCCGCTGTGCTGTTCGGTCTCGGCCTCGGGATCTTCCCGCTGATCCTGGTGATCATCAGCCGCAGTGGCCGCAGCACCGCCGAAACCACCGCTTTGTCCACCATCGCCCAGTCCCTCGGTTACCTGCTTGCCGCGCTGGGGCCGTTCGGCGTCGGGCTCCTCCACAGCGCCACCGGAGACTGGACCCTGCCGCTGCTGATGCTGCTCGTTGCGGCCGTGGCCCTGCTGATGGTCGCTTTCCTGCTGACCAGCCAGCGCACACCCCGCACCACCGGGCCCAGGACCGTCGCATGAGCCTCACTCCATCCCACCGCCCCGCCCTGGCCGAGGAAGTAACGGCCAAGCTGCGTGCCATGATCCAGTCCGGCGAATGGCCGCTCAACGCGAAGATCCCGGCCGAACCCGAGCTCATGGCCAGCCTGGGCGTGTCCCGCGGAACCCTGCGCGAGGCCATCAAGGCCCTCGCCCACGGCGGCATGCTGGAAGTCCTCCGCGGCGACGGCACCTACGTGCGCGCCACCAGCGAGATCTCCGGCGCTGCCCAGCGGATATACAAGGAGCACACGCAGGAGCACATCGTGGAGGTCCGGATGGGGCTGGACACGCAGGCCGCACGGCTGGCCGCACGGCACGCCACGGCCGAGGACATCGCCGCCATGCGGGCCCTGCTGCAGCTCCGCCGCGACGCCTGGCAGGCCGGGGACTACCTCACGTGGGCACGCGCCGACTGGGATTTCCACGAACGCGTGGCCCTCGCCTCGGGCAACCCCTTACTGCACCAGCTCCATGTGTCCTTCGGCGGCGTCTTCCATGACGACCTCCTGCGCCAGCAGCGCCGTGCCGGCTTCAACGGCATCCCCCGCGAGGGCCACGACGAGCTCGCCGACGCCATCGAAGCCGGTGACGAGGAAGCCGCCGTCGCAAGCGTCTACCGCAACCTGGACTTCGCCAAGGAGTGGCTCAAGCGTTAGTGGGCATCTGCGCGGAGTGGCTCCGAGATTAACCGCCAAGGCGGGGTCACTTCCGGTCGAATAATCCACTAGTATCTGCCTATAAGGGGTTCCGGCCCTGGACCGTCGTCAGCGGCGATCGGCCTTGCGCCCTTGGACAATTAAGCTCTTGGAGGT
The DNA here is from genome assembly GCF_017368795.1 of Arthrobacter cavernae. Lineage (GTDB taxonomy): Bacteria > Actinomycetota > Actinomycetes > Actinomycetales > Micrococcaceae > Arthrobacter > Arthrobacter cavernae. The sequence continues at coordinate 13,406 of NZ_JAFNLL010000036.1, forward strand.
AAGCCATGAGTTACGTTCCAGTACACGGCGAGGCGACCGGGCACACTGCATCCCCGGCCAGTACCAGACTGCTGGTAGTGCTGCTGACCGCCGCCGCCATCGTGGCGTGGTCGCTCTCCGTCTGGCTCGCCGTCACTCTCCGCGTCGAAGGTCCGGTCCACACTGTGGCCCAGGTAGTGCACATCCTTGCCATGGTGCTCGCGTTCGGCGCCATCATGCTGGTCGACTGGCACGGGTTCCTCTGGCTGATCCGCAGACGCCAGCTTAAAGAAATCATCCGGCTCGATGGCGCCGCCACCCCGCTGATTTGGGCCGGACTCGCCGGGATGCTGGCAAGCGGAGTGTTCCTGAACCCAAATCTGGGCAACCCGCTGACAGTCATCAAGCTGGTCGCCGTGCTTTTGCTGATCATCAACGGCATCATGCTGATTCCGCTGATGCGGCGTCTGGTGAAGATGTCACCCGCCTCAACCTTCGCAGGACTGCAGCCTGGTCAGCGGTTCCACATGCTGGCGTGCCTGTCCATCTCGCAGCTGTGCTGGTGGACGGCCATCATCGTCGGATTTATCAACGCCGAATTCAACTAGCCGAATTCATCTAGGGGCCAGGCAGCTGGCCGTTCTCTTGGCTGGCGGCCAGCCGGACGCCCGCGGCGGCGGCGTCACCGAAGCGGGCATCGATGAGCACTACCTCCCGCCCCGCACGCTGCAGCAGGCTGGCCGCGACGGCTGCCCGGTAGCCGGTGGCGCAGTGCACCCAGGCCCGACCGTGCGGGACCTCGTCCATTTTCAGCAGCAGTTCGTGCAACGGGACGTTGACGGCCCCCTGCACGTGGGAGGCGGCGAACTCGTTCGAACGGCGCACGTCCAGCACGGTATCGCCCGCTGCCATCCCGGCCAGCAGGCCGTCCCAGCCGACGCGCGGGAACGACTCCAGCCGGACCCCCGGCGCCAGCAGCCCGGGGTCCTGCCCGACGGCGGCATCCGGGGAGTCGATCCCGATCCGGGACAGATCACGGATCGCCTTCCGGACCTCCTCGTGCGGCCCCAGCAGCGTCAGCGGCCGGTTCCACGGCAGGACCCAGCCAAGGTAGCTGGTGAAGTTTGATCCCGGGCCGTATTCAAAGGCCAGGCTGCCCCGCAGATGGTTCGCGGCGAATGCCACGCGGCTGCGCAGGTCCACCACCCACTCCCCCGCCTCGAGCCGGCGTTCGAGCTCCGCAGCGTCCACCGATTCCGGCACGTCCAGCGTCGCCGGTCCGGGGCCCAGTGCATTGAGCGGGCTCATGTGCGCGTAGTAGCTCGGGTACGCCGTGATGTTGGCCAGCAGGTGGCTGACAAAGTGGTCTTCGTCGGGGTCCGTGAGCGCGTGGTTGGTGGCTGCCTGCTCGCCGATCGTGGAGGCCGGGACCCTGCTCGCCGGGCCGATGGAGCAGAACGAGCCGAAGCCATGCGTGGGGTACAGGACCGCGTCCGGGGTGGCCTCCGCAACCAGCCGCCGCACGGAAGCGTACTGCTCATGGGCCAACCCGGCGGTCTCGGCGTCGGCGACGAGGTCCGTCCGGCCCACGGAACCATAGAGCAGGCTGCCGCCTGAGAACACGGCCTGCCGCCCGCCGTCGGCCTCGTCCTCCCGCACCACATACGACAGGTGGGTGTGCGTGTGCCCCGGCGTGGCGACCACCTTGACGGTGAGCCGCCCCACCCGGATGAGCTGCCCGTCGGTGACCGGAACGCGGTCGAACGCGACGGCGTCGGCGGCGTTCACCAGGTAGGCCGCGCCATGGCTCCGGGCCAGGAGCAGGCCGCCCGTGAGGTAGTCGTTGTGCAGGTGCGTTTCGGCCACGTGGGTGATCCGGACGCCAGTCTCCCGGGCCGCCGCTTCGACGCGGTCCGTATCGCGCTGCGGGTCGATCACCAGCGCCACAGTGCCGTCATGCACCAGGTAGCTGCGGTCCCCCAACTGGGTTGTTTCAATGACCACGACGTCCATGCGGTGAGTCTATCCCCGGTGCTGTCCCCGGCAACAAAAAACCGGCGCTTGTTCGCAGATCCGCCCCTTGAAGGACAGGATCCGCGAACAAGCGCCGGGTTTTAAGTGAAGCTAAACTTGTGCAGCAACGCCGTCGCGGGAGATGTCCACCATGTCCTCGCGGGCCACCACCTTGACGCGTTCGCGCTGGACCTCTACGCCGTGCGTGGTGCCGGCCTCGGTGGCTGCGGCGCCCAGGGCGAGTTCGTGCGCGTCCAGTGCCAGCCAGCCTTCCCAGCTGGTGAACTTCACGCCGCGGGAATCGAGCAGTTCGACGACGGCGTCTGCCGCGGGAACGGCGGCCAGCGGCAGGTTTTCGCGGTCCTCCAGCAGGTACGTCACGGTCTCCAGGGCATCGCCCTTGGTGTGCCCAATCAGGCCGATGGGCCCGCGCTTGATCCAGCCGGTGGCGTAGACGCCCGGGACGTGCTCGCCCGAGGCGTCCAGCACACGGCCGCCGGCGTTGGGGACAACGCCCTTCTTGTGGTCGAACTCGACGTCCGGCAGGGCCGAACCGAAGTAGCCGATGGCGCGGTAGACGGCCTGGACGGGGTAGTCGAGGAACTCGCCGGTGCCGCGGGCGTTGCCCGTGCCGTCCAGCTCGGTGCGCTCGAACTTGATGCCGGTGACGCGGCCCGGGTTCTCGGCGTCGTCGTAGACCTCCACCGGGTTGTGCAGGAAGTGCAGGTGCAGGCGGCGGGAAGCCTTCAGCTCGGAAAGGTCCTCCGGCTGCTCGGCGATCCAGTTGGTGAGCGTGCCAACCATGGTCTTGACCTGGTTGTTGCTCTGGATCAGGCGGTCCGACTCCTCGTCGAATTCGAAGTCCTCGGCGTAGAGGATGATGTCCACGTCCTTGGAGTGGGACAGTTCGCGCAATTCAAGCGGGGTGAACTTCACCTGGGCCGGGCCGCGGCGGCCGAAGACGTGGACGTCCGTGACCGGGGAGGCCTTGAGGCCTGCGTAGACGTTGTCCGGGATTTCGGTGACGAGCAGGTCATCGGCATGCTTGGACAGGACACGGGCCACGTCTAGGGCCACGTTGCCGTTGCCGAGCACGGCCACTTCCTTGGCGTCCAGCGGCCATTCGCGGGAGACGTCCGGGTGTCCGTCGTACCAGGACACGAAGTCCGCGCCGCCGTAGGAGGCCTCGAGTTCGATGCCGGGGATGTTCAGGTCCGCGTCCTTGATGGCGCCGGTGGCGAAGATGACGGCGTCGTAGTGGGTGCGCAGGTCCTCGATGGAGATGTCCGTGCCGTAGTCCACGTTGCCGAAGAAGCGGATGTCGCCGCGGTCCAGGACCTTGTGCAGGGCGTTGACGATGCCCTTGATGCGCGGGTGGTCCGGGGCAACGCCGTAGCGGATCAGTCCGTAGGGCGCAGGGTAGCGGTCGAAGAGGTCGATGCTGACGGTCAGTTCGCCGCTCTTGACGGCTTCGCTCTTGGTCAGGATGTCAGCGGCGTAGACGCCTGCCGGGCCGGAGCCGACGACGGCGACGCGCAGCGGACGCTCCGGAGAACCTACGGGGGTGCTAGTTGACACGGCTGTGTTCCTTCTTCTTCGGTCCGGCCCAACTGGGTCGCATTAGATGTCGTTTTGAGGGCTCATAACGACATCTACTGCTACCCAGTTGGGTGGGGGGCTAGATTGTGGCGACTCGGGGGCGGTTCGGGGTGATGGTGCTGTAGTCGGCGGTCTTGAAATGCTGGGGCGCGAACGGGCTGACCCGGACCACATCGCCGATCACAATGACGGCAGGATTTGCCACGCCAACGGCTTCCGCCTGGTCCGCGATGGTCCCCAGCGTGCCGATGGTGACGCGCTGCTCCGGCAAATACCCGTTCTCCACGATACCTACTGGAGTGTCCAGTGCGAGACCGGCCCCTGCCAGGGCGGCCGCGGAATCGCGCAATTGGGCCACTCCCATGAGCAACACCACAGTGTGGTCGGGGCGGGCGGGGACCTCGGAGAGTTCCTCGTGGCCGGTGACCACGCTGAAGCCCTTCGCCAGGCCGCGGTGCGTCATCGGGATGCCGGCGGCGGCCGGAACGGAAATCGCCGACGTCACGCCGGAAACCACTTCAACCTCGACGCCGTGCTGCCGGCAGAATTCTGCCTCCTCGCCGCCGCGCCCCAGGACGTAGGGATCGCCGCCCTTGAGCCGGACCACGTGGTTTCCGGCGAGGGCTTCCTCCACGAGGATGCGGTTGATCTCGAGCTGCGGGACGGGGTGGTGGCCGGGGGTCTTGCCGACCTCAATGATGCGGACGTCCGGGGCAAGCTCGTTGAGCAGCTCCCGGGGGCCAAGACGGTCAGCCACCACGACGTCGGCCTGGCCCAGGAGCCTGCGGCCGCGGACGGTGATGAGTCCGGTGTCGCCGGGTCCGCCGCCTACCAAGGCAACGGTTCCCGTGCCGGTCACGGTGCCGGGCTTGCGGTGGCGGCGCAGCGGGAGGTCGCCGGATTCCAGGGCCGTGGCGACGGCGTCGCGGAGTGCCATGGCGCGGCGCGGGTCTCCCCCGGCGTTGATGGCGATCTTGATGTCGTCCACGACGGCGACGGCGGGCGTCCAGGCGGCCGAGGCTTCGTGGTCCGAGGCGTTGACGCACCAGAGGCGCTGGGCTTCGGCGTCAGCGGCCACCTGGGTGTCCACGGCGGCGACGCCGGTGGCGGTCTGGACGAACCAGACGCCGTCGAGGTCTGAGGTGCGGTATTCGCGCGGCTCCCAGGCGAGGAGCCCGGCATCGGCGAGTCCGCGGAGTTCTGCGGAGGCAACGGGGGCGACCACGGTGACTTTGGCACCGGCGTCGAGCAGTCCCTTGGCGCGGCGCGCTGCCACGGGTCCGCCGCCCACCACCAGCACGGGGCGGCCGAGCAGCCGGAGTGCTGTGGGGTAAATGTCCTGTATTGCCATGAAAAAACTGTAGAGCCGGCCCGTAACATGCATCAAAGGGCCGGAAACACCCGTTAATGCTGGGTAATCCTGCGTCACATTGACGCGTAACCCTTGCTAGCGGGCGGGGCGTTCTTCAAGCCCAGGTAGTGCGCCCGCTGTTCCTGGTCCAGGTGCTCGATGGCGTAGCGCAGCGCCGTGCGCGGCATGGTGGCGGCATGGGCGTCCAGGAAGGCCAGGAGCCGTTGGCGGTTGCTGCGGCCGGCGTCGCGGACCCAGCCGCCCAGGGCCTTGTGGATCAGGTCTTCCTTGTCGTTCAGGAGGAGCTCGGCGATGGCGAAGGTGTCTTCCTGCTGGCCATGGCGCAGGAACGCCCAGGTGGCCACGATCGCCGTGCGGCGCTCCCACATGTTCGCCGAGGCGGCCAGTTCATACAGGACGTCCCGAGGCTTGTCCACGAGCCAGCCGCCCACCACGCGCCCGGCCCCGAGGTCCACCAGGTCCCAGTTGTTGATGCGATCGTGGCGGCGGAGGTACAGGCCGTAGAGCTCCCCGCGGCGCTGCTCCGTGGTCTTCTTGTGCTCCGCCTGCAGCGCCATGATCTTGACCGCCCCGGAACGCGCCTCGTGGACGTCCTGCTCCAGGAGGTTCTCGATCTCGGGCGGCTCCATGGCGGCGAACTCCTTGCCCAGCGTGAAGACCTCGCCCATGCGGACGCCCATGAAGAAGTCGCCCTCGGCATAGTCCCCGGGACCGGTCTTGAAGTAGCGCCGGTATTTGGCTTGTTCCTCATCGGACTGCAGGGCATCGAGGCGGGCCAGGAACGCTGCGGCCGTGGGCGTCTCCGTCATAGGGGCATCATCTTCCGTCGTCAGAAGATGGACAAGCCTGTGCGGGTGGTGAATTCATCGAGAGCGGCGACTCCTGCCAGCGAGTTTCCGGAGCGGCCAAGGCCCGGACTCCAGACACTGATCGTGCAGTGCTCGGGCACAACGGCCACAATGCCGCCGCCCACCCCGCTCTTTCCGGGGAGCCCTACACGGTAGGCGAATTCGCCAGCCGCATCGTAGGTGCCGCAGGTGAGCATCACCGCGTTGATTCTCTTGGTCTGGGACCGGGAGAGCAGGGGCGTGCCGTCCGCCCTTGCTCCGTTGGCTGCCAGGAACCTGCCGGCGAGCGCCAGATCCGTGCAGCTCATCGCCAGCGCACATTGCTTGACGTAGGCCTCGAGAACCTCCTCGACGGGGTTTTCCAAGTTGCCGTAGCTCGCCAGGAAGTGTGCCAGGGAGGTGTTGCGGTGGCTGTGGAGGAGTTCTGAAGCGGCGACGTCGGCGTCTGCGTCGATCCGCGGGTTGCCGCTCTCCTGCCGGAGCAGTTCGCGCACGGCCGACGCCGGGTGGCCCGTGACGCTCAGGAGCCTGTCAGCCACCACGAGTGCACCGGCGTTGATGAACGGATTGCGGGGAATTCCATCCTCGCTTTCCAGCTGGACGAGGGAGTTGAAGGGATTCCCGGATGGCTCCCGGAAGACGCGTTTCCAGATGCTGTCGCCGTCGCGGGCCAGGACCAGCGCGAGGGCAAAGACCTTCGAAATACTCTGGATCGAAAAGGGCACGTCGGCGTCCCCCGAGGAGTAGACCTCGCCCGAGCGCATTGCCACGGAAATTCCGAACTGTTTGGCATTCACAGACGCCAGCTGGGGAATGTAGTCTGCCACTTCTCCCTGGCCGAGCAGCGGCTGAACCGAGGCGACAATATCGTCGAGAAGATTCTGGATGTCCATAAGGCGGTGTCTCTGGCTTCTTGCTATGGCGGCATGGTGGAGTGAACCGCGCTGTTCAAATAACTCAATAACGGTGATGAAGGACCACGGGGCTGCGGGAAGCGGCTACCGGCGTCCTTCGGAATACGTCCACAGCCGGATCTGAAGATGGGCCAGAAGTCGCTCATCCGGCAGCTGGAGGTCGATTCCGGCCACTTCGCAGGCCCGGCGGAGGCGGTAGTGGACGGTGTTCCGGTGGATTGCCAGTTCCTCGGCGCAGCGGTTCACGTCGCCGAAGAATTCGAGGTAGGTCAGGAGCGTCGTGGCAAATTCGGGGTACCGGCGGCACAGCCGCGTGATGCCTTCGTGCCGCAGCCGCGTTCTCGAGGCCAGTAGATCGAGCAGTTCCTTGGTCAGCACCGTCGTTTCCACGTCGCTGTAGGAGGCCACGTGGATCGACGGGGTTCCTTCGAGGACCGTCAGCACGCTGCGGACGTGTTCAAGCGTCGTGTGCAGCGAGTCCAGCCGTTCAACGACTGGTCCCACGGCCGCCTGTACCTGGAAATGAAGGTGGGTCTTGGCATCCCGGACAATCACGTTGACCAAACGGTTGATGGCGGGCAGCGATTTCACCGGGTCCAGGTCCGGCAGAATGATGGCTATTTCCAGTCCGATGGCACCTACAACCGCACCTGGCCGGTACGCGGCGGCATGGATTGCCGCCAGGTTGGCCAACTCTCCCCTGCGCAGCTGCAGGCCCGACGCGCTCTGGTTCAAACCGCCCGCGGATATCAGCACCAGCGCTGCCGGCCTGGATGGATCTATTCCCGCGGACTGGGCCTGGGAATGCACCTGGGCCGTGCCGCTGAGGAGGCTCGAGACACGGTCCCGGCGCATGGACTGGGACTGCTCATTGCGGTGCCTGACCAGCTCGATCGCCGCATGGCGGGCGGCGCCGACCATGATCCTGTCGGTGTTGGGCGCCAAGGGCTCCGTGCCTTCCTGCAGCCAGATGTAGCCCAGGACCCGGCTGCCCGCGTGGATCCCGATGGCCACCCGTTCCCGGAGGCCTTCCTGCGGATTGGCTTCGACATGGATCGGGGCCTCGGCGGCCTGCAGGTGCTTGTAGACACCGGATTCCTTCAGAAGCTTCTGGTACCTTTCCGGACCCCGCCTCGCGAGGATGGACAGCCTGCGCAGTTCATCCACGTCGTTGGATGCCGGCGAATACGCCAGGACCCTGTTGGCAGGGTCCTCAATGACCACATGGCCGTTGGTCAGCGTCGCGGTTGTCTGGGCGATGGCGAAAAGGTCCCGGTGCATGATGGAGGACGCTTCGCCTGACAGTGCGGGTTCGCGGATCCGGTCCCTTGCGATGCTTTCGAACTGGTCCCACCGCATGGCAGGAGCGACCGCAATCAGGCCGATTCCGCTGGGACGCAGCAGTTCCTGGACCGCATCCAGTTCGTCCTCGCTCCCTTTCACGGCGATGGCCGTAGGGAGATCGGGAATCAGCGTCCTTATTTTCGGCAGCGCCGCCCTGCCGCGCGAGCCGATCAGCATGACCAAGGTTCCGCACTGAACGGTTTCCTGGTCCTCAGCGTCAACAATGACAGTTTCGCGGACAAACTGGTTGTCCGGACCGGGGGCAAGCAGCAACTGGCCGTTGTCCACTCCGATGTCTTCAAGGACGTCGCTCAGCAGGACACCAACAACGTCCTCGTCTGTTTCCTGAGGTCTCACCTCCGCTATCGCTTCCTCTCGCAATAAGTCACAACAAATAGGTGTGGAGTTCCATCATCCGGCTCCGGAAAGGATTTTTTGCAGGGTGGCGAAGAAACCAGCATGTGTCCCTCAACGGTGAAGGACACGAGGCAGTGGTTCGGCACGGCCGTGCACACAGCCATGAACATTACTCGCCCTTCACCACGCCGATGTTGTCATCCAGGCACAAACCGGTGGGTATGAATTTGGCAGGCTGGACAGTTCGCCGGCTTCTGCCGGGATCTAGAGTTGGTTGGTGTCCCTGCCGCTGCGGAACGGCGTGCAGCTGCCGCCCCAAAGCAGGCCGGGACACGTTTTGAGCATTGAGCCGCCGCTGCGGCATCGGAGTCAAAGGAGACCCCCGAAGTGATCGTTGCAACAACACCGGCGCCCCCACATGGCATGGACAGACCGGGGCTGCCCTAGAGGCACTCCGGAAGATCCCCGGCCACGCATTCCATCACCTGCAGTGACCTGATTCCTGCAGTGCACCCACATTCTCATGGCTACACGCCTGCCCACGGTGAGTCCGCCCGAAAGGACAGCCCGTGCAGGCAGTCGGCGCCCAGCTGTGCGCTGGCCATCAACAACAAAAGTTTGGGATTCCATGACAAGCAACGACACAAAAGCCGGGCCTGGCCTGACCGACGCACCTGACGGCAGCCTGCAGCTGCCGCCCGGACGGTTGATCCCGGGCCAGGATTTTTCGGGCGAAGAAGCCGGATACCACAAGTCCCTTAAACCACGCCAAATCCAGATGATCGCCATCGGAGGCGCGATCGGGACCGGCCTGTTCATGGGTGCCGGCGGCCGGCTGAACGGCTCAGGGCCGGCTTTGATCCTGGTCTACGCCGTCTGCGGGTTCTTCGCCTTCCTGATCCTCCGGGCGCTCGGCGAACTGGTCCTTTACCGCCCGACGTCGGGCTCCTTCGTGTCCTACGCCCGGGAGTTCTACGGCGAGAAGATGGCCTACACGGCAGGCTGGCTCTACTTCCTGAACTGGGCAATGACCTCGATTGTCGACGTCACCGCCGTGGCCTTGTATGTGAAGTTCTGGGGGCAGTTCTGGCAGCCGCTCCAGGACATTCCCCAGTGGCTCATCGCGTTGCTCGCCCTGCTTGTTGTGCTGGGACTGAACCTGGTCTCGGTAAAGATCTTCGGCGAGATGGAGTTCTGGTTCGCTATGATCAAGGTGACCGCCTTGGTTGCGTTCCTCGTCGTCGGCGTGTGCTTCATCATTTTTGGCGGACGAACCGACATCGGGGTCCCCGGGCTGAACGTGATCCTGGACAACGGCGGGGCCTTCCCCACGGGCGCCGTGGCGCCCCTCCTGGCCATCAGCGGCGTGGTGTTCGCCTATGCCGCCATCGAACTCGTCGGCACCGCAGCCGGAGAAACGGCCAATCCGGAAAAAGTCATGCCGAAGGCCGTCAACACCGTGGTCCTGCGCATCGGCATCTTCTATGTCGGCTCGGTGCTGCTGCTCTCGCTACTGCTGCCCTTCACCGCCTATAAGCCCGGCGAATCACCCTTCGTCACGTTCTTCTCCCACCTCGGAGATCCCCAGGCGGGGGCAGTCTCCGCCTCGGTGATGAACTTCGTGGTCCTGACGGCGGCCTTGTCAAGCCTGAACGCCGGTCTCTACTCCACTGGCCGGATCCTGAGGTCCATGGCCGTCAACGGTTCAGCCCCGCGCTTCACCGCCAGGATGAGCACCACGGGCGTCCCGTACGGCGGCATCCTGCTCACCGCCGTCATCACCCTTCTCGGCGTCGGCCTGAACGCCCTTGTCCCGTCCCAGGTGTTTGAGATTGTGCTTGAAGTCTCGGCCGTTGGAATCATCGGAGGCTGGGCCACGATCATCCTCTGCCACATCAGGCTCCAGAGCTGGGTCAGGCTGGGCAAGGTGGAGCGCCCCTCGTTCCGTCTGTTGGGAGCACCCTTCACGTCCTACCTCACGCTGGGATTCCTCGCCTTCGTCCTGGTCACCATGGGCTTCTCCGAAACGGGGCGGTGGGTCCTGGCGTCCCTGCTGGTCCTCGCCCCGCTGCTCGTCCTGGGATGGTTCGCCTTCCGGCAGAGGATCAGGGAAACCGCCGAAGCCCGCCGCGAAGATGTGCAGGTCCCTGCCGCCGGTCAATTGTGATGGAAAACGGAATCAACATGAACAACGAATCTTCCTGCCCTGAAATCGGCACGCCCAGCCGTGCCTGGCGCTCCCGTGCCGATGCCTGGGAGTTCCTCGGATACGCGCTGAAGCAACTGGCCATGGGACGCCACGGCGGATCATCCGACTCCGGTCTCCAGGCCCAGGTGGGCCGCGCCTTCGGCTTGCTGCAGGCCGTTGAACTGTACTGGGCGGCACCTGGGCTGGAGGCCTTGGCGCAGCTGCGCGGTCATGTGGACGCCGGTGACTACCAGCTCGGCCTGGACCTGATGGCACGCATGACACATGTGGTGCCGGCAGCCGGCACCGGATCGGAGCAGCGCACAGGAACCCGGCCAGTCCGTGAGTCCCCGGACGAGGACATCCCGGAAGGGCTCGAGCCTGCAGAGCGGCCCAGGTTCGAGGTCCTGGTGGTCGATGACCTCACCGGGCAGGAGGCGGAAGCCCTGAAGGCGGATATGTCCGCCCAGCGCCGGCCCTCCGATGCCTTCATCTACGAGGTCACGGTGGTCCCCAGCTATGAGGACGCGCTCGTGGCCGTGCTGCTGAACCCTGACATCCAGGCATGCATTCTCCGGCCGGGGTTTGCGGTCAACAGCAAGCAGCCGCTGGGCCGGGATCTGCGCAGGTTCCTCGCCGGGCATGTCGGCGGCGGCCTACAGGCGATGCGCCCGCTCGGCAGGATCCTTGCCCTCGCCGAAGAAATCTCCGGGCTCCGCCCCGAACTTGACGTCTATCTGGTGGCCGGGGTGTCCATCGAAGACCTGGCCGGGTCTTTGACGAAACGGTTCAGGCGGATCTTCCGCCGTCAGGACCACCTTGACCTGCATTTGTCGCTGCTCTCGGGAATCGCGGAGCGGTATGAAACCCCGTTCTTCACCGCGTTGCAGGACTACAGCCGGCGGCCGGCCAGCGTCTTCCATGCCTTGCCGATCTCCCGCGGCGGCTCGGTAGGCAGTTCCCCTTGGATCCGTGACATGGCCGACTTCTATGGGTTGAACCTGCTCCTGGCCGAGACCTCCGCAACCTCCGGCGGGCTGGACTCGCTGCTGGACCCGCATGGATCCATCAAACGGGCCCAGGACCTGGCCGCGCGGGCGTTCGGGGCACAGCGGACGTACTTCGTCACCAACGGAACCTCCACGGCCAACAAGATCGTCCACCAGTCGATCCTTGCCCCCGGCGACGTCGTCCTCGTGGACCGGAACTGCCACAAATCGCACCACTACGCGTTCGTCCTCGCGGGGGCACAGGTGTCCTACCTGGACGCCTACCCTCTGGACCAGTACGCCTTCTACGGCGCGGTGCCGCTGGCGAGCATCAAACAACGGCTGCTCGACTACCGGAAGGCCGGGCGCCTGGACGAGGTCAAGATGGTCACGCTGACCAACTGCACCTTCGACGGGATCGTCTACGACGTGGAGCGAGTCATGGAGGAATGCCTGGCCATCAAACCGGACCTGGTGTTCCTCTGGGACGAAGCCTGGTTCGCCTTTGCCCGTTCGCACCCCGTCTACCGCCGCAGGACCGGCATGGCTGCCGCGGGAAAACTCGACGCATCATTCAGCGACCCGGCCTATGCGGCCCGCCATGCGCGGCAGGCGGCAGCGCTTCATGATCCGGAAACGGGCGAACCCGCAGATGATGAACTCTGGCTGCGGACCCGGCTCATCCCGGACCCGGCGAAAGCCCGGCTGCGGGTCTATGCCACCCAGTCCACGCACAAGACGCTCACGTCGCTGCGTCAAGGATCCATGATCCATGTCTTCGACCAGGACTTCAGGGACCTGAACCAGGAAGCCTTCCGCGAGGCCTACATGACCCACACCTCGACCTCGCCGAACTACCAGATCCTCGCCTCCCTGGACATCGGCCGGCGGCAGGTCGAACTCGAAGGCTTCGGCCTGGTCCAGAAACAGGCCGACCTGGCAGTCAGCGTCGCCCAGGCCGTCGCCCGGCACACACTCCTGAAGAAGTACTTCCGTGTCCTGACCTCACGGGATCTCATCGACGCCCCCTACCGGGAGACCAGCAGCCCCATGCCCCTGCGCGACGGCTTGGCCGAACTGGAGGACGCGTGGCGGCGTGATGAGTTCGTGGTGGACCCCAGCCGGCTGACGCTCGACATCAGCCGGACAGGAATCGACGGCGACACGTTCAGGCACAGCTACCTCGCGGACGACCACGGAATCCAGATCAACAAGACATCCCGGAACACCGTGCTGTTCATGACCAACATCGGCACCTCCCGCAGCGCCGTTGCCTACCTCATCGAAGTCCTCGTCAAACTGGCCGAGTCCTTCGAGGACCCCAACCGCTCTCCCCGCCACCAAGGAAAGCTGTCCCCGGGCCTGGCCGCGGGAACCACGCCGCCGCTTCCGGACTTCAGCAGCTTTGCCGCCCGTTTCCGGCGCGACGCCTCGAGCCAGGACGGGGACATCCGGGCCGCCTATTTCGAAAGCTACAAGGCCGGGGCCACTGCCTACCTTTCAGCCAGGGAGCTCACCGAAAAGGTCCTGGGCGGCGCCGAGGTCGTCTCCGCCGGGTTTGTCACGCCGTACCCGCCGGGGTTCCCCATCCTCGTCCCGGGCCAGGTCATCACGAACCAGACCCTGGAATTCATGGCGGCCCTGGACACCCGCGAGATCCATGGCTTCGACCACGAGCGCGGCTACAGGGTATTCACCGAGCAACCAGAAACCGCCGCCCAATGACGACGCAGACTCTGGAAATGCCGCTGAGACACCACCCCCTGCGTGAACGGATCGTCGCCTATCTGGAAGCGAACGGCGCCCGCAGGACCGCGGACATCAGTGCCGCCGTCGGGGTTCCACGGGCAACCACGCAGTACCATCTGGCCGCGCTGGAGTCCGCCTCGGTCATCCGCTCGGATGTTCCGCCGGACATGAGGGCGAGGTCCACGCCTTTCTACGCGCTGGTCCGGCTGCCTTCCTGACGGCGGGTGTCCTGCCAACCAATGGCCGGTGCGATGTGCTTGGCGACATTGCCCAGCAGCTTGGCGTTGTAGTCGACGCCGAGCTGGTTGGGCACGGTGAGCATCAGGGTGTCGGCGGCCTGGACGGCTGCGTCTTGGGCCAGTTCCTCGGCCAGGGTATCCGGTTCGCCGATGTAGCTCTTCCCGAAGCGGGACAGGGCGCCCTCGAGCATGCCCACCTGGTCGCGGCTGTCCGCCTGCGCCCGCAGCCCGAAGTAGTGCCGGTCCTCGTCGTCCACGATCGGGATCACGCTGCGGCTGACGGAGACGCGCGGCTGGAAGCCGTGCCCCGCCGCCGCCCAGGCCTCGCGGTACATGCTGATCTGCTCGGCCTGGAGCTGGTCGAACGGAACGCCGGTGTCTTCGATCAGCAGCGTGGAACTCATCAGGTTCATGCCCTGCTCGGCAGCCCACACGGCTGTGGCCCGTGTCGCCGCGCCCCACCAGATCCGCTCGGAAAGCCCCGGCGAGGTGGGCTGGATGGGCAGCAGCCCGGTGCCGCCACCCGCAAAGGAAGGGTCCGCCTGCGCCACGCCGTGCCCTGCGATCGCGCGCCGGAACACCTCGGTGTGCCGGCGGGCCATGTCCCCGGGGTTCTCGCCCTCGGACGGCGCGTAGCCGAACGTGGAGGCGCCGTCGAGGGCGGGCTCGGGTGAACCGCGGCTGATGCCCAGCTGCAGCCTGCCGCCGCTGATGAGGTCCGTGGCCGCGGCTTCCTCGGCCATGTAGAGGGGGTTCTCGTAGCGCATGTCGATCACGCCGGTGCCCATTTCGATCCGGCTGGTCCGCGCCGCGATGGCGGCGAGCAGCGGGAACGGTGCCGACTGCTGCCGGGCGAAGTGGTGCACCCGGAAGAACGCGCCGTCGATCCCCAGCTCCTCGGCCGCGACGGCGAGGTCAATGCCCTGCAGCAGCGCCTCGCGGGCCGACTGCACCCGCGAGCCCTGGACCCGCGCCCAGTGCCCGAAGGAGAGGAATCCGATCCGTTTCTTGTGGGTCTGAGTCATGTCCGGCACAACAGCGCGGGGCGTCCGGGAATTCCGCTTCCGGACGCGGCCGGGCCATGATGCTGGGCACACCGCCGTCGTGGGGCCCTTTGACGGCCTACTTGGAGCATTCCGGCTGGCTCACCGGCGTGTCCGCGTCAAAGTGCCCCCGTTTGGCGCGTGCGGAAAAGCCAGAGCCCGACGGCGGAAGGTCGCCGTCGGCTCTGGCCTTACTTTGGGTGCATCTAGCGGGTGCTGCCGGCCAGCAGGCCTCGGCGCTGCAGGAGCCGCTTCTCGATGGGCCCAAAGACGAGCAGCTCCACGAGGATGCCCACGGCCAGGATCAGCAGGATCGCGGACATGACCACGGACATGTCCGCCAGGAGCCGGCCCTGGTCAAGGAGCGAGCCGAGGCCGAAGCCGATGGTGCCGCCGGTCGCGATGATCTCGGCAGCCATGAGGGAACGCCAGGAGAAGGCCCAGCCCTGCTTGAGGCCGCCGAGGTAGCCGGGCAGTGCGGCGGGAAGGACGATCTGCAGGGCCATCTGCAGGCGGCTGGCGCCGAGCACCTTGCCCACGCTGCGGTACTGCGGCGGGATCTGGTCCACGCCGGAGATGAGTCCGTTGATGATGGACGGGATGGCGCCCATGAACACCACGAAGTACACGGTGGCGTCCGTCAGCCCGAACCAGATGATGGCGGCAGGAACCCAGGCCACGGACGGCAGCACCTGCAGCCCGGAAATCAGCGGCCCGAAGGCACGGCGAAGCGGCGCCACCTGGGCCAGCAGCAGCCCCACGGGGGTGGCGATCACCACGCTGATGAGGAAGCCGATGAGTCCGCGCTGCAGCGAGGTCCACACGGATTCCTGCACCTTGCCTTCGCCCCACAGGGTGACCATCTGGGCAAACACATCAAAGGGGCCCGGAACCAGGTCGCGGCGCTTGAGGCCAAGGGAGACATAGAACTGCCAGGCGAGGATCAGCACCACGAGGGCGGCAACGGGCAGCAGCACGCGTTTCCAGTCGATGCCGGCTTTGCGCTGGGTGTCCGACTGGAGGTTGTCCAGGCCTGCCTCGAGGTCGCGGAGTTCCTCGGGGTTGCCTTTGAGGACGGGCGAGGTGATGTGCTCGATGGGTTCGGTCACGGGGCGGACGTCCTGTTCAGTTGGCATGGCGGCGAATCTCCTGGCGCAGGCGGCGTGTGATGGTCGCGGTGAGTTCCCCCGCGCGGCCGGCGTCGGTGCGGTGTTCCTCGGTGACGTCCCATTCGGCCACCACACGGCCGGGCCGGGAGGAGAGCAGCAGCACGCGCTGGCCGAGGCGCACGGCTTCGCGCACGTTGTGGGTCACGAACACGATGGTCCGGTCGGTTTCCTTCCAGATCCGTTCCAGTTCGTCGTGCAGGAGGTCGCGGGTGATGGCGTCCAGGGCGGCGAAGGGCTCGTCCATGAGGAGCAGCTGCCGGTCCTGGGCGAGGGAACGGGCCAGGGCCACGCGCTGTCGCATGCCGCCGGAGAGTTCGTGCGGGCGCTTGTCCCCGGCCCCGCCCAGGTGGACGAGCTCCAGCAGTTCCGTGGCGCGGGCGCTGCGGGCGGCCTTGCTGCCGGCCTTGCCGCTGTTCTTCTCCGCGAGCTGCAGCGCCAGTTCGATGTTGCCCCGGGCCGTCAGCCACGGGAACAGGGCCGAGTCCTGGAACATGAACGCGGCGCCATCGCTGGGCACCTCCAGAGCGCCCGACGTCGGCTGGTCCAGTCCGGCGATGATGTTCAGCAGGGTGGACTTGCCGCAGCCGGAGGCGCCGAGGAGCGCGACGAACTCGCCCTTAGCGATGCTGGCGTTGACGTCGTCCAGCACCGGGGCGCCGTCGCCGAAGCGTTTACCCAAGTGTTCCAGTACGACTGGCATGGTCCCGTCCTTCGTGTTGATCGGTAGAGCTGATGTTGCCTGTGCGCCGCCGGGTGTTTCCGGTGGCGGCCAAAGGCCGGCCCATCCCGCGGGGGACGGACCAGCCTGTTGGTGCTTAGTCCTGGCCGAGCCCGGCCGCGGAGGTCTTCTTGCCGGAGACCTCGTTGAGGGCCCGGAGGTCGAAGATGCCGCCGATGTCTGCCTGCTTGGTGGTTCCTGCGTCCACGCCGTCCTGCAGCAGCTTCTTGTACGTTCCGGCCAGGGGATCGATGGTGAAGGTGATGTTCTGCAGGGAACGCTCGATGATGTTGGCCGCGAGGGGCTTGCCTGCGGTGTCCTTGAGGGCTGCGTTGATTTCGCTGGCCTTCTCGGCAGCCGGGGCGGAGTTCAGCCAGTTGACGGACTCCGCGTGGCCCTTGAGGAGGGCCTTGACGGTCTCCGGGTGTTCCGCCGCGAACTTCTTGTTGACGATCAGGATGGTGGTGGTGAATTCACCCTTCTCCCACAGCTCCTTCTCGTCCACCAGGACCTTCGCCCCGGCGTCGAGCACCAGGCGGGAGGCCCAGGGCTCCGGCAGCCACGCGCCGTCGAGCTTTCCGTCCTGGAAGAGCTTCAGCGACTGGGCGTTTTCGGTGGGGTTGATGTTGACGTCGCCGCTGCCATCGGTGCTGGTCTTGAACCCCTGGTGGCCGAGCCAGGCGCGGAGTGCCACGTCCTGGGTGCCGCCCAGCTGCGGGGAGGCAAGAACCTTGCCCTTGAGGTCCGCCGGGGTGGCGATCTGCGGCTTGACCACCAGCTGGGCTCCGCCCGATGCGGCGCCGGCGATGATGCTGACCGATTCGCCCTGGCTCTTGACGAAGGAGTTGATGGCCGGGTTGGGGCCGATGTAGGTGGCATCGATGGCGCCGGCGTTGAGTGCCTCGATGGCCGCGGGGCCGGCGTTGAAGACCTGGGTGCTCAGCTTGGTGTCGCCGAGGTTCTTGGCGATGATCCCCTTGCTGACGCCCACCAGGGCCGGCGCGTGGGTCACGTTGCCGAAGTAGCCGAGCTTGAGCTCAGCGGCGGCGGAAGGTGCGGCGGCCGGCTGGCTTTCGTTGTTGCGGGAGACCGCGGAGGCAATGGCCGCTCCGGCGCCGATCAGGAGCACGAGGCCGACGGCGAGGCCGATCTCGAGCGTGCGGCGGCCCCTGGGCTTGGCCGTTTCACCGGCGACGATGCGCGTGGTGCCGGCCGGGGTTCCGGTCTTGGGATTCTCTGGGGTGCTTGCCATGATGGGGTCCTTAAGCTTTGCGAGTCGTGGGGCTGAAATTCAGGCCCTGTGACATCGCCCCGGCAGGGCAAGGAAGGACCAGTCCGAAGAGGTCATGAACTCACAGTAGGGACTGTCATATTTGCGCTTCAATAGGGCGGAAACCCGGGGTCACGCACGTTCACGCAACGTCATATTTCGCTTTGTGTCATGGGGAGGCCACGCGGCGATGTCCCGCCGGGCGCCCACCATGCAAAAAACCGCGGCTTGTTCGCAATTCCGGCCGTTGAAGGCGCGGAATCGCGAACAAGCCGCGGTTCTGTGGCGGAAATAGCCTCAGATGACGTAGCGCTCGTCCTCGTGGTCGCCCGGGTGGTCCTTGACCAGGCCGGCGGCCAGCGTGTTGCCGTCGATCGGGTCGATCACCAGGAACGCGCCCGTGCGGCGGTGGTGCAGGTAGTTCTCCAGCGGCAACGGGGCAGCAAGGCGCAGCTGGGCGTGCCCGATGTCGTTGAGCTCCAGGCTGGAGGCGGCCTCGAGGTTGAACGTGGCGAGGTCCAGCTTGCCCGTGACGTTGCGGACCAGGGCCTGCACGGTGCGGGTGCCGTGCTTGACGAGCACCTTGGCGCCTTCGCGCAGCGGCTTGGGCGAGAGCCAGCACAGCGCCGCGTACAGGTCGGCCGTGCTTTCGCGGACGGTCCCTGCGGCTGCGATGGTGTCGCCCCGGGCGATGTCGATTTCCTCGGCCAGGCGGATCGCCACGGACTGCGGGGCTGCGGCTTCCTCAAGCTCGCGGCCCGCGAAGTCGATGCCCGTCACCGTAGTGGTGCGCGGCTCGTGGCCCGGGCTCAGCACGGTAACCTGGTCGCCAAGCTTGACCGAGCCTTCCGTGATCTGGCCGGCGTACGCACGGTAGTCGCGGTACGCCTCGACGTCGAGCCCTGCGGCCACGGCGTCCGGTGCCAGCGCGCCCTGCGGGCGGATGACCAGCTGGACCGGGAAGCGGAAGCTTTCCAGCTCGGCCTCGAGCTCGTCGGCGGCCGGAAGGGTTTCGAGGACCTCGAGCAGGGCCGGGCCGGTGTACCAAGGGGTGCGGTCCGAGCGGTCCACCACGTTGTCGCCGTCGAGCGCCGACACGGGGATCACCAGCAGGTCCGCGACGCCGTCGGAACCGAGGCCGAGCTCACGGGCGACCTTCTGCACGTCGGCCTCGATGTCGCGGAACACGGACTCGCTGAACTCGACCAGGTCGATCTTGTTCACGGCCACGATCACGTGCGCCACGCGCAGCAGCTGCAGCACGGACAGGTGCCGGCGGGTCTGCTCCAGGACACCCTTGCGGGCGTCGATGAGTACGACGACGGCGTCCGCGGTGGACGCGCCGGTCACCGTGTTCTTGGTGTACTGCACGTGCCCGGGGCAGTCCGCCAGGATGAAGCTGCGGCGGTCCGTGGCGAAGTAGCGGTACGCGACGTCGATGGTGATGCCCTGCTCGCGCTCGGCACGCAGGCCGTCGGTCAGGAGGGCGAGGTCGATCCCGCCCTTCTCGCCGCCAAAGCCGCGGTCGGCGGAGGTGCGGGCAACGGCGTCGAGCTGGTCGGCGAGGATCGCCTTGGAGTCGTGCAGCAGGCGGCCCACGAGGGTGGACTTGCCGTCGTCGACCGAGCCGGCGGTGGCGAAGCGGAACAGGGAGGCGGAAGAAAGCCCGGTTCCGAGGAGGGAAGTTTCGGTGCTCATTTAGAAGTAGCCGTCCTTCTTGCGGTCTTCCATGGCTGCCTCGGAGATGCGGTCATCTGCACGGGTGGCGCCACGTTCGGTGATGGTGGAAGCTGCGACTTCGAGAACAACAGCGGAGACGTCGGCTGCGGCCGATTCGACGGCGCCGGTGCAGGACATGTCGCCCACCGTGCGGTAGCGGACCGTCTTTGTGATGACTTCCTCGTGCGGCAGGGGCTGGGAGACTTCGCCGACTGCGCGCCACATGCCGTCGCGGGCAAAGACCTCGCGGTCGTGGGCGTAGTACAGGCCGGGCAGCTCGATGTTCTCGCGCTCGATGTAGCGCCAGATGTCCAGCTCAGTCCAGTTGCTGATGGGGAACGCGCGGACGTGCTGGCCCACGGTGTGCCGGCCGTTGTACAGGTTCCACAGCTCGGGGCGCTGGTTGCGCGGATCCCACTGGCCGAACTCGTCACGCAGGCTCAGGATGCGCTCCTTGGCGCGTGCCTTGTCCTCGTCGCGGCGGCCGCCGCCGAAGACGGCGTCGAACTTGTTGCGCTGGATCGCGTCCAGCAGCGGGACGGTCTGCAGCGGGTTGCGGGTGCCGTCGGCTCGCTCGGCGAGTTCGCCGCGGTCGATGAACTCCTGGACGGAGCCCACCACGAGCTTGAGGCCGAGGCGCTCCACAGTGCGGTCGCGGAAGTCGATGACCTCCGGGAAGTTGTGCCCGGTGTCTACGTGCAGCACGGGGAACGGTACCTTGCCCGGCCAGAAGGCCTTGGTGGCCAGGTGCAGCATGACCACGGAGTCCTTGCCGCCGGAGAACAGCAGTGCGGGCTTCTCGAACTCGGCCACCACCTCGCGGATGATGTGGATGGCCTCGGACTCCAGGGTGTCCAGGCTGGAGAGGCGCGTCGAAACAGCAGCGTCAGTCACCAGGGTGGGCTCCTCGGTTGTGTAAGTGCTCATGTGTGTAGTCCGCATTCTGTCTTGTCCGAGCCGGCCCAGCGGCCGGAACGGGGGTCGGCACCGGGTGCCACCTTCTTGGTGCACGGCTGGCAGCCGATGGACGGGTAGCCCTGTGCCAGCAGCGGGTTGACGGGGAGGATGTTGTCCTCGGAGTACTGGACCAGCTGGTCGAAGGACCAGGCGGCCAGCGGGTTCACCTTGACCAGGCCGTTGGCCTCGTCCCAGGTGACCAGGGGCGTGTTGGTGCGGGTGGGGGCTTCGTCGCGGCGGACACCGGTGAACCAGAGTTCGTAGCCGGCCAGGGTGCGGCGCAGCGGCGCCACCTTGCGCAGCGCGCAGCACTGGGCGGCGTCCCGGGCAAAAAGGTCCTTGCCCAGGAGCCGGTCCTGCTGTTCCACCGTATGTTCCGGAAGGACGTCCACGATGTTCACGCGCAGGCTTGCCGCGACCTCGTCACGGGTCTCGTACGTTTCCTTGAAGTGGTACCCGGTTTCCAGGAACAGGACGTCGACGCCGGGAAGCTGGTCCGCGACGAGGGCCGGAAGGACGGCGTCGGCCATGGAGCAGGCCACCGTGACGGCCGGGAGCTCGAAGTTCCGGGCCACCCAGGCGATGACATCGCGGGCAGGCGCGTCCCAGCCGAGCTCGGCGGCGCCGGCCTCGGCCAGGGCCTTCAGTTCCTCGTGGGAACGCTTAACCGCAACGGGAGTCATTGCAGGTCCCCCTCATCTGCTGCGAGGGCCCACTCGGCGAAGGTCTGGCCCTCGGCGCCAACGGCGACGAACTTGCGGACAACACGCTCCACGTAGTCGGGCAGGTCTTCCACCGTGACCTTGAGGCCGCGGACGGTGCGTCCCAGGCCGGCTTCCTCACGCTCGACGTTGGCCAGCCCGCCGCCCAGGTGGACCTGGAAACCGGGGGTGGGGTCGCCGTCGGGCGTTGGCAGCATCATGCCCTTGAGGCCGATGTCCGCCGTCTGGATGCGGGCGCAGGAGTTAGGGCAGCCGTTGATGTGCAGGGACAGGGCCTGCGGCAGCTGCTTGGTCTCGACGAGGTCGGCCAGGCGCTTCTCCAGCTCGGCGATGGCTGTGGCGGCCGTGACCTTGGTTTCCACGATGGCCAGTTTGCAGAACTCGATGCCGGTGCAGGCGATGGTTCCCCGGCGGAAGACCGAGGGGCGGGCGGACAGTCCCAGCGTGTCCAGCTCGGCCACCAGCGGCTCCACCTGCTCCTTGGCCACGTCCAGGATGACGAGCTTCTGGTGCGGGGTGGTGCGCAGGCGGTAGGAGCCATGGGCCTCGAGGGTGTCGGCCAGCTTGACCAGGGCCTCACCGGAAACGCGGCCCACCGTGGGGGTCACGCCGATGAAGAACTTGCCGTCCTTCTGCTCGTGGATGCCGATGTGGTCGCCGGGAGCCGTGGGCTTCGGTGCGGCCGGGCCGTCCGGGAGCTTGAAGCCGAGGTATTCGTCTTCCAGGATCTGGCGGAACTTGGCGGGGCCCCAGTCGTTCATGAGGAACTTCAGGCGGGCCTTGGTGCGCATGCGGCGGTAGCCGTAGTCGCGGAATATGCTGGTGACCCCGAGCCACACTTCGGCTGCGACGTCGGCGGAGACGAAGACGCCCAGGCGCTCCGCGAGGCGCGGGTTGGTGGAGAGTCCGCCACCGACCCAGAGGTCATAGCCGGCGCCGAGCTCGGGGTGCACCACGCCCACCAGGGCGAAGTCGTTGATCTCGTGGACCACGTCCTGGGACGGGTGGCCGGTGATGGCGGTCTTGTACTTGCGCGGCAGGTTGGCCAGCTCCGGGTCACCGATGAACCGCTCGGCCAGCTCGTGGATGAGCGGCGTGGGGTCGATGATCTCGTCCTTGGCGATGCCGGCCACCGGGGAGCCGAGGATGACGCGGGGGACGTCGCCGCAGGCCTCGGTGGTGGAGAGGTCGATGGCTTCGAGGCGGCGCCAGATTTCGGGCACATCCTCGACACGGATCCAGTGCAGCTGGATGTTCTGGCGGTCCGTGAGGTCGGCGCTGCCGCGGGCGAAGTCCACGGAGATCTGGCCGATGACACGCAGCTGCTCGGTGCTCAGGGCACCGCCGTCGATGCGAACGCGCAGCATGAAGTACTTGTCCTCGAGCTCGTGCGGCTCAAGCGTTGCGGTCTTGCCGCCGTCGATCCCGGGCTTGCGCTGGGTGTAGAGGCCCCACCAGCGGAAGCGGCCGTGCAGGTCCGTGCCGTCGATCGAGTCGAAGCCGTGCTTTGAGTAGACAGACTCGATGCGCTCCCGGACGTTCAGCCCGTTGTCTTCCTGCTTCCAGGTTTCGTTGCCGTTGAGCGGCGCGGTGCCGTCAACCTTCCACTGGCCGTGGGGTTTCGCGGCAGGGCGGGCGGTGCGGGCCGGGCGCGCGGGGACTGCGGCGTCTGTGGACGGTCCGGCTACAGCTGTATCTGTCATGTATCGACTGTAGGACCGGCCAGAATTCCCCGGCAAAGGAGCGGAAACGCTGAGTCACCTAGGGAAATATTTCGTCACGAACACGCCAGGGCCCTTGTCCGGAGTGCCCTGCTATGCATTTCCCCGGAAGGCTCAGGACGCCGCGCCCACCACGGCGTCGTAGCGCTCCAGCGCGATCTCCGCCAGCACCGTGGAAGGCAGCAGCGGGGCCGTCACAATGTCGGCGCCGGCTTTGAACAGCTGGTCGTGGAAATAGCCGGTGGCCAGCAGGTACGAGGACACCAGGACGCGCCCGGCTCCCCCGTCGTCGGCGAGTTCGGCACGCAGGGCCGCGACGCCGTCGGGCACGTTCGGTTCTGCACTGGCACCATAGGCGACGCGCACCTTGTTGGGGAGCAGTTCTGCCAACTGGCGGGCCTGTTCCTCGGAGTCCACGGAGCCGTCCGGCAAGGAGGAACCGGCGGCGGCGAGCAGCACGCCGTCGTCGTCCGTGAGCCCTGCGGCGCGCAGCTGCGCGGCCAGCAGTTCCGCGAGTCGCGGGTCCGGGCCGAGCGGCGGTGCCGCAGTCACCTCGGGGCGGGCCTTGATGGCCTTGGGGACGTCCACCTTGACGTGGAAGCCGGTGCCCAGCAGCAGCGGAACCACGACGGCGGGGGTGCCCTCCGGGAGTCCTGCCACCACGGCCGAGAGCTCGGGCTCCTGCACGTCCACGTAGGCCTCCAGGACCTGCAGGCCGGGGCGCAATGCCTGGATGTCGGCGAGGACCTGGCGGATGGCGGCCTGGCCTTCGGTGTTCCGGGTTCCGTGGGCACAGGCGATCAAGACGGGGCTGTTCATGGGAGCTAGCGTAACGTTGAGCCCACACCGATGGAGAGCCGCCGGCAGAAAGTAACGGATCCCCTTGTTTTCTTTTGACACTGTGTTGGTCTGGCTGGACCTGGCCGGAGTGTTCTTCTTCGCGGTCTCCGGATCCCTGCTCGCAGCGCGGAAGCAGTTCGACATCTTAGGCTCCATCCTGCTGGCCTCGATCGTCTCCCTGGGCGGCGGCGTCATCCGCGACATCGTCATCAACACCGGCCCGCCCGCGGCTTTCACCAACCCGGTCTATCTGCTCCCTCCCTTGCTGGCTGCGGTGCTGGTCTACTTCCTGTTTTCGAGCGTCCAGCGCTACACCTCGCTGCTGACCTTGTTCGACGCCGGCGGGCTTGCGCTGTTCTGCATCACAGGGACACTGAAGGCCCTGACCGCCGGGATGAATCCGGTGGCGGCAATCCTCCTCGGAGTCACGACGGCGGTGGGCGGCGGGCTGCTGCGCGACATCACGGCCAACGAGGTCCCTGAGCTGTTTGATGCGCGGGACATCTATGCGCTGCCGGCGTTCACCGGCTCCGCGCTGACCGCCCTGCTGTGGCAGCTGGGCTTGTTCAGCGGACTGACCGCGGGACTCGTGGCTGCGGTGGTTTTCACCTTCCGGGTGACGGCCTGGCGCCGCGGCTGGCATGTGCCGCTGGCGGTGCGCGGCTGGCACCGTCTCGGGGCGGCTTCGGGCGGGGCTGCGGGCGGGGAATCACGCGGCCGCGATTAGCTAGGATGGGAGCATGACTGACATGTTCCTCGAGAAGTTCCGTGCGCTGGTCCCGAAATATCTTGAGGATGAATGGCAGCAGGAAGACGGCCTCACCCCGGAGGAAATCGACTCCGCACTGGCCGCGCACAAGTTCACCGTCCCGCTGGTACTGCGCGAGTTCTACCTCGCCATCGGCGGCTGCGAAGACCTCATGGAGGCCTACCACTACTTCTGGGACCCCGAGGAACTCGAAGTCGATGACGAAGGCTTCCTGATGTTCCTGGAGGACGAGGAAGAGCAGTTCACCTGGGGCTTCCGCACCGCCGATCTCGGCATACCCGACCCCATCGTGTGGCGCCGCAACAACACCCGTGGCCAGTGGAAGAGCGAAGAGGGCACCTTCTCTGAGTTCGTCTTCGACATGTTCGAGTGGGCGTTCAACGAGGAGGACTAGTTTTTTGCGCCAGCCGCGCCGTCCTGGGGCACTTTGACACGGACACGCCGCTGATTCTGCAGTTCCGCGGCCGCCGAGGCGGCAATGTAGCCCACGACGGCGGCTGTCACCTTGCATCGAAGGCTCCATTTCGCCGCAACTCGAGCACGGCGAGCACTTCCGCCACCATCTGCTCCGGGTTGTGGACCACATCCTGGTATCCGTACCTCAATACCAAGTAACCTCCTGCGATGCTGCGGTTGTTCCGCTTCCGGTCCTTCTTCACCTGCCGGGGTTCCAAGTGCGTTTCGCCATCGGTTTCCACCACCACGGCGTCTTCCACAAGGAAATCCACCTCTCCAACGCCTTCCAGTTCAACATACCGTCGCAGGGACAGGCCTGCGCGGCGGAAATGCGTGTTCGCCAGTACCTCCATGAGCGAGTCGGCACGCGGAATGAGAGGTTGATGACTTCCTTGGCTCTGGCGTTACGGTTGCCTTGCAGCTTGCTCGCCAGAAATCCCTGGTTGATGCTGCCGCGGGCCACAGCAGACTGGACCATAACCAGGGCCTCGAGCTCCGGCAGGCAATGCAGCGCGTGAATCAATACGTCAGCAAGCCCTGCCACAGGCAACGAAGGATGACGGGGGTGGCGGCAAGGACCGTGCCTGGTGGAATCATCCGGGACCGTCTTGTGCCCGGCGCTAAGGTGCAGGCTGGCCGCGGGGTTCAGGGTCCACAGCCCGTAGTGGGGCGCCGCCGAGAGGCACGTCAACAAGGCATTGCAGCTCTGGGCGCGCCGTATGTCCTTTGAGCCCTCGGGCACGGCGTAGATGCCGCGGCGCAGCCTGAGGACCTTGCCGGCATTCAAGGCTGATGCGATGTCTGCTTTGGTGATCCCGGCGGCCAGAAGGGTGCTGCGCCTGGCCACGCCACCGCGCCCGGCCATGAATGATGAGATGTCCATATCCCATCAACCCAGTTGAAGGCAGCCTTCCAACAGGCCGCACCTGGCACATGTGGACAACGGTGCCGTCCAAACCGGGGCACTTTGCCGCGGACACGCCGCCAAGTCAGGCGCAGGAGGGGATGTGGGCCGCCAATGTGCCCCGGGACGGCACGCTGCAAGCTGCAAATCTGATTGACCGCACCCGTTGCACTTGTGACAAGCCTGTCATATGCTGTTCATGGATCTACTAGATGCCTCCGGTAGATCCGATGCGAACGGAGACTGTGGTCCCGGTTCCTTGCAGCGTATGACTCGTAACGCCGCAGAGAGCCGGGGCCACTCCCGTTGATGGCACCCCGGCGTGCAGCCGCCAACAAATCTTCGCCCAACAGATACAGGCGCCCGGCCCACGAAGGACCGGACGCCTGCACCATACGAAAGAACCTAGCTGGCGCGCTCCACCACGGCGTGCGCGAAGTTGGTCAGGGAGGCCTTGACCACTCCTTCGGGCAGCGGCTGCAGCGCGGCAATGGCCTCGGCGGACCACCGGCGGGCAATCACCCAGGACTCGGCGGTGACGGGGTGCTCGCGCAGCCCGGCCACGGCGGCGGCCAGGGCCTCATCGGAGGACAGATCTCCGTCCACCAGCTTGAGGAGCTCGACGGAGGACTGGTCGCCCGCCGCGGCGTCGCGCCGGAGCAGCAGGACCGGCAGGGTGGGCACGCCTTCGCGCAGATCCGTGCCCGGGGACTTGCCTGACTTGACCTTGACGCCCGTGACATCGATGACGTCGTCGGCCAGCTGGAAGGCAACGCCCACCTTCTCGCCGTACTCCACCAGCACGTCCTCGAAGGCTTCGTCGGCGCCGGCGAAGATTGCGCCGAGCTGCCCGGACGCGGCAACCAGGGAACCGGTCTTGTCCGCGATGACGGACAGGTAGTGCTCCACGGCGTCCTCGTCCTCGCGCGGGCCCACGGTCTCGTGCAGCTGGCCCAGGCACAGCCGCTCAAAGGTGCGGGCCTGGATGCCCAGGGCGCGGGAGCCGAGCTCGGACACCAGGATCGAGGCACGGGCAAAGATCAGGTCGCCGGTGAGGATCGCCACCGAGTTGCCCCAGACCTCGTGGGCCGTGGGGGCGCCGCGGCGGAAGGGTGCGGAGTCCATGACGTCGTCGTGGTACAGCGTTGCGAGGTGCGTCAGTTCCACCACGACGGCGGCCTGGACCACCTCGGGGCGGGAGGCGTCACCGAGGTGTGCGCACAGCAGAGTGAGCAGGGGACGGATGCGCTTGCCGCCGGCTTCCACCAGGTGACGCGACGTTGCGTCAGCCAGCGGGTCCGAGTTGGAGATGGCTTCGCGGAGCTTCTTCTCCACGCGGGCAAGGTTGGTGGTGATGGCCGGGCCGAGTTCGGCGTCGCCGGCGATGGCGGCAAAACCGGCGGGCAGCTGGAGGCCCGTGGCGATCGCGGTGGTGTTGGGGGCAGGCTCGGCAGAGTCCGGCAGGCCGTGCCCGGCGTGCGTCCAGCTGTGTTCGGCAGAGTGTGTCACGGGTTAACCCTAACTTTTCGCAGCGGAAACCGCTGATTCGGTGCCGGCGCGCGTGGAAGCGGCAGGAGACGTGGTGTTGGAGGTGGCCGGGACCAGCATCTCCAGGACCCGGATCACACGGTCCTCGAAGCCCTTCGCGGAGGCGTCCGTGAGGTTGGCGAGCATCCGCACCACAAAGCGCATGAGCAAAGGAATCGGCATGCCCGTGCGCAGCGCGAGCTTCATGACAGCGGGCTTGCCGATCAGCGCGGCAAACATCCGGCCGAGCGTGAAGTGCGAACCCCATTGGTCCCGCACGTAGTCGGCGTACCGCGAAAGGTGCGCGTCGGCGTCGTCGGCGGTCCACCCGGCGGACGCGGAACGCGAAACACAGTCGATGATGAACTCGGCCGCGAAGCGGGCGGACTCCATGGCGTAGGAGATGCCCTCGCCGTTGAAGGGGGACACCATGCCGCCGGCGTCGCCGAGCAGGAGCATTCCGGGCGAGTAGTGCGGGGTGCGGTTGAAGCCCATGGGTAGCGCGGCGCCGCGGATCTCGCCCACCTGGTTCTCGGGCGTGAAGCCCCAGTCGGCGGGCATGCCGGCGGTCCATTCGCGCAGGACCTGCTTGTAGTCGAGCTTGCCGAATTCCTTGGAAGAGTTCAGGATCCCCAGGCCCACATTGGAGGTGCCGTCGCCCACGCCGAACACCCAGCCGTAGCCGGGCAGCGGCTTGCCGGACTTGCCGGGCAGTTCCAGCCAACCTTCCATCCAGTCGTCCTCGTGGCGCGGCGAGGTGAAGTAGGTGCGCACGGCGACGCCGAGCGGGCGGTCGTCGCGCTTATGCATGCCCAGCGAGACAGCGGTGCGGGTGGAGTTTCCGTCCGCGGCGAGTACGACGTCGGCAAGGAAGTCACGCGTTTCGCCCGTCTTGCGTCCGGATCCGTCAAGCAGGGCGGCGCGGGCGCCGATCACGCGCCCGGCGTCGTTGCGCAGGGCTTCGGTGACGGAGTGCCGTTCGAGCACGACGGCGCCGGCGGCCTGGGCGTGCCGCGCCAGTTCCTCGTCGAAGCCAAGGCGCGTGCGGATGAGCCCGTACGTGGGGAAGTCTGCGACCTCGGGCCAGGGCAGTTCGATGGTGCGGCCGCCGGCAATCAGGCGCAGGCCCTTGTTGCGGCGCCAGCCCGCTTCCTCGGCATGCGGCAGCCCGAGCTTCTGGATTTCGCGGACCGCGCGGGGGGTGAGGCCGTCGCCGCAGACCTTCTCGCGGGGGAAGCTTGTCTTCTCCAGCACGGTCACGGAGATTCCGGCCTGGGCAAGGTAGTACGCGGCGGTGGACCCGGCGGGGCCCGCGCCGACGATCAGTACGTTCACGTCGTCCTAGTCAGCTAAGCCGGCTCAGCGGGACTCTGTGTTGGCCTGGCGGCGGGGCTTGATCTGGCGGCGCAGCTTGGCCACCGGAACGCTCTCCGCGTGCTCCGCGGCAGGCTTCCGGGCCCGGTGTACGGCCACGATCCCGCCGGTCAGGTTGCGGTAGGTGACATCGGTCCAGCCGGCTTCCTGCAGCCAGGCGGCCAGGTGGTCCTGGTCCGGCCAGGCCCGGATGGATTCGGCAAGGTACACGTAGGCGTCCGGGTTGGAGGAGACCTTGGTGGCGATGGCAGGCAGTGCGCGCATCAGGTATTCGGTGTACATGGTGCGCCACAGGGGCACCACGGGGGCCGAGAACTCGGCGATGACTAGGCGGCCGCCCGGCTTGGTGACACGCAGCATCTCTTCCAACGCCTTGTGGGGCTGATTGACGTTGCGCAACCCGAAGGAGATGGTGGTGGCGTCGAAGGAGTTGTCCGCGAACGGCAAGTTGGTGGCGTCGCCGGCGATGAAGTTGATGTCCGGGCGGCGGCGCTTGCCCACCTTGAGCATGCCTAGGGAGAAGTCGCAGGCCACCACGTCCACGCCGGCATCGGCGTAGGGCTCGCTCGAGCTGCCGGTGCCGGCAGCCAGGTCCAAGACCCGCTGGCCGCGCTTCACGTCCATGGCCTCGACGACGATCCGGCGCCAGCGCCGCGTCTGCCCCATCGACAGAACGTCGTTGACGACGTCGTATTTGGGGGCGACATCGTCAAACATCGTCGCAACTTCGTCCGGACGCTTTTCCAAGGATGCTCGGTTCACCCTGCAATTGTCTCAGACAAACTTGAGAAGAACTTTCGATGATCCGGTCCCCCGGTCCGCGGCCACTGCAAAGGCCTCCGCAACGTCGCCGGCGTCGAAGGTGTGCGTCAGGAGCGGCTCCACGTCCAGCCCGTCCGACAGGCACTCCAGTGCGTCGTCCATCTCGTCCGCGAAGCGGAACGTGCCGCGGTAGTCAATCTCACGGAAGACGAGGGCGGCGAGCTCGGTAGTCACCGGCCCGGCGGGAAGATTGCCCACCTGGACCACGGTGCCACCGCGGCGCACCGCCGCGAGGACGCCGCCCAGGGCGCGGGCGGCCCCGGAGGCCTCGAAGGCGACATCCACCTCGGGAAGCTCTGCGCCCGAACCCACCAGCACGACGTCGTCGGCCCCCATGCGCTTGGCGATGGCGAGCGAAGTCTCGGAGAGATCGCTCGCGACGACGGTGGCCGCGCCGGCGCGCCGGGCAGCGGCCACCACCAGCGCGCCGATGGGCCCGGCGCCGTTGACCAGCACGTCCTTGCCGGCGAGGCTGCCCGCCCGGCCGACGGCGTGGATCGCCACCGCGAGGGGTTCGGCGACGGCGGCCTGGCGGGTGGTGACGCCGTCGGGCAGGCGGCGGAGCTGGCCCGCCGGGACGGCCTTGCGGGAGGCGAAGGCGCCGTCCGTGTGCGGGTGGTGCGCGGCGCTGCCGTAGTAGGTGACCTGGGGGCACAGATTGGTGCGCCCGGCCAGGCAGTCGGCGCATTCGCCGCAGTACACGGCCGGGTGGACGGTCACGGCGTCGCCAATTGCGAAGCCCTCCACGCCCTCGCCAAGCACGGAGATCCGGCCGGCCACCTCGTGGCCCAGGACCATGGGGTCGGCCAGGACGCTCAGCCCGGAGGCGCCGTGGCTGACATAGTGCAGGTCCGAGCCGCAGATTCCGCCGTATTCGACGTCCACGATCACCGAGCCGGCCGGGCAGGAGGGGTCCTGCCGGTCCTCGAGACGGAGGTCTCCGGCGGAATGGACAACTACGGCTTTCATACTGCGTCCTCCACGAGGGTCAGGTCGCGTCCCTTGGTTTCGGGGGCGAGGAAGGTGGCCACGAAGGCGATGGCGGAGTAGAGGACCATCATTGCCGCCACCGGCCACCAGGAGTTGGTGAACAGTGCCAGCAGGCCTGCGGCGATGATGGGGGCCAGGCCGCCGGAGAGCACGCCGCCGATTTCCTTGGCCAGGGCCAGTTGGGTGTAGCGGTTGCGGGAGCCGAAGAGCTCGTTGACGTAGGCCGACTGGACCGAGAACATGCCCAGCACGGAGACGGAGAGGCCGATGATCAGGGCCAGCGAGACCAGGAACGGGTCGCGGGACTGCATCATGAGCAGGGCCGGGACGGCGAAGAGCATCTGGAAGCCGGACAGGGCGCGGTACATGGTGCGGCGGCCGATCTTGTCGGAGAGCCAGCCGGCAAGCGGGACCGTGGCGAAGCCGATGAACGAGCCGATCAGCAGCGCGAACGTGCCCACGCTCTTGTTCATGCTCAGGCCGGTGACGATGTAGCCGATGAGGAAGGTCTGGATCATGGCCGAGTTGCCGGATTCGCCGATCCGCAGTGCCATCGCCAGGAAGAAGGCCTTGCCCTTGCGCTTGGTCTGGGCGGGCTGTGTTTTGGCGGGCTGTGTTTTGGCGGCCTGGGTTTTGGTGGACTGGGTTTTGGTGCTCAGTGCGGTGGACTGCCCGACGGCGGCGGTGGAGTTCGCGGCGGAGCCGGCGGCAGCTGCGGCGTCCTGCTCACGGGTGGCCTCGAAGACGGGGCTTTCCTTGAGATTGCGGCGCATCCACAGGGCGTACAGCGTGATGCCGATGCTGGCGATGAACGGCAGGCGCCAGCCCCAGCTCATGAGCGCTTCCTCGGGCAGGAGGGTCAACAGGACCCAGAGGCCGGAGGCCAGCAGCGTGCCTGAGTTGGTGCCGAGGCAGACGAAGGAGGCGATCAGGCCGCGCTTCCTGGGCGGGGCGTACTCGGCCAGCATGACCGAGGCGCCGGAGAGCTCTGCGCCGGCACCGAAGCCCTGTGCGAGGCGGAGGAGCACCAGGATGACCGGCGCGGCGAGGCCGATCTGGGCGTAGCCGGGCAGGAAGCCGATGAGCATGGTGGACACGCCCATCATCATGATGGTGGCGACCAGGACCTTCTTGCGGCCCACGCGGTCACCCATGCGGCCGAAGAACCAGGCACCCACGGGGCGGGCCAGGAAGCCGACGCCGTACGTGAGAAACGCAACCAGCAGGCCGACTACGGGGTCGAAGTTGGGGAAGAAGATCTTGGGGAAGATGATAGCGGCAGCCAGCGAATAGAGCTGGAAGTCCATGTATTCCATGGCCGTTCCGAGCCAGCCGGATACTGCTGTCCTGATTAGGTCTTTGGATGAGCGCTGGGTGGCGCCGATCTGGATTGTTGCCGTCATGAACCCCTCTGTTCTACGGGCCCGGGCAGCTGCACATCTTCAATGATGAGGCATGGCGGCCAGGCGTCTTCAGTGCCCCATCATGGGTACACGACTGCCATTCAAGCACTGCCATACCAGCGTGTCAAGATGTGATGCGGATCATTTCCCGGCGTGCGGGGTTGGGGCCGCCCGGCGCCGCCCGGCGCCTCCCCGGCGCCTCCCCGGCGGCGCCCGGGCCTGCTGCCCGGCTACTGTGGAAGCATGGCCGCCTCCGACAACACCCCCCGCGTCTCCGCCCGCATGATGGCGTACGGGCAGATCCGCGAGCGCATCATTTCCGGCCAGGACGCACCGGGCACGCTCCTCTCCGAAAACGAGCTCGCGCACCATCTGGGCACCAGCCGCCAGCCGATCCGCGAGGCACTGCTGCTCATCGCGCAGGAGGGGCTTGTGGAGATCCGGCCGCAGAGCGGCACCTACGTGACCTACTTGGACCCCGACATCGTGGCCCAGGCCCAGTTCATCCGCGAGGCCATCGAGGTGACATCCCTGGCCGAATGCGCCCGCAACATCACCCCGGACGCGGCAGCCGCGCTCCACGGGCTGCTGGACCGGCAGGACGCCTGCACCAGCCGCGAAGAGTTCTACCCGCTGGACGAGGAATTCCACCGCACCCTGCTGGCCATCGCCGGCCACGAAACCGCCTGGGCCACTGTCTCCAATGCCAAGGGACACCTGGACCGCGCCCGCTATCTGGGGCTCAGCGGCTATCGCGGCATCACGGAGTACGCCGCCGACCACCGCCGCGTCCTTGATGCCATCCTGGCCGGCGATCTCACGGCCGCGGAAGACTGCCTGCGCAGCCACCTGCGCTTCGTCCTGGACGATGTCATCGCCATGCGCGCATCGCGGCCGGAGCTGTTCTCCGCTCCTGCCGTGCCGGAACGCCGCACCGGCCGCCCGGCGCGGCTCTGAGGCACGGCCCCACTGAACAGCCAAACGCGGCTCCACACCCGCGCGGGAGTAGTGTTGTTCCATCATGACGAGCACGCTCCGCACCAGCACTTTGAAGACCTTGACAGTCCCCCTCGATGTTGACTCAGCTTCCGGGGGGCTGCCGTCGTTTCTGGTCCGGGACGACGTCCTGTGCTGGTCCCGCCGCGAGAACGGCTTGGTGGGCTTCGGCGAGCTGGCGCGCTTCACAGCCACCGGCCCGGACCGCTTCCTCGAAGCCGACATCTGGTGGCGCCACCTGATCCTCGAGGCAGAGATCAGCGATGCCCTGGAAATCCCCGGCACCGGCCCCGTGGCTTTCGGCTCCTTCGCCTTCTCCAAGACCTCCCCACACCTTTCCCGGCTGATCCTCCCCGAAATCGTGGTGGGCATCCGTGACGGCCGGGCCTGGCTCACCCAGTTGACGCTCGACGACGCCGAACTCACCGAGGCGGGCGCGCTCGCCGCCCTGCGGCGCTGGGTTCCCTCGGGAAACCCGGCCCCGGCGGAACTGGCCACCGATTCCCCGGCCACCGCGGACGCCGCCGTCGGACCGCAGGGGGGCACCGCCGTCGGGCACGCCCTTTCCGGGCGGCAGGCAACCCTGGCGAGCGGCTCACTGAGCGAGGCCGACTGGATGCAGGCCGTGGCGGACGGCGTCGCGGAAATCCGCACCGGAAAGCTTGAAAAGCTGGTGCTGGCGCGGGACATCCTGGCCACGCTCCCCGACGGCGTCCGGGCGTCCGGCGTGCTCCGCGAACTTGCCGCGCGCTACCGCGAATGCTGGACCTACGGCGTGGACGGCCTGGTGGGCGCGACGCCGGAAATGCTCATCCAGGTGGAAGGCCGCACGGCGCAGGCGCGCGTGCTGGCCGGGACGCTGGACCGGCGCGATGCCGAGGGCGTGGACGGCTCCCCCATGGCGTATGCCGAGCGGGTCTTGGCCGGCTCCGAGAAACAGCGGCACGAGCACGAGATCGCCATCCAGTCGCTGACCACACAGCTGGCGCCCTTCTCCGAGGCGATGAACGCGCACAGCGAACCTTTCATCCTGGAGCTCCCCAACGTGTGGCATCTGGCCTCGGACGTGAAGGCGGAGCTGGCGGACATCGAGGGCCACGTGCCCACCTGCCTGGCCCTAATCAATGCGCTCCATCCCACGGCAGCGGTGTGCGGCACGCCCACACTGGTGGCCGGGGCGCTGATCCGGCGCCTCGAACACATGGACCGCGGGCCGTACGCCGGACCCGTCGGCTGGCTGGACGGCGCGGGCAACGGCGAGTGGGGCATCGCCCTGCGCGGGGCCGTCATCGAGGACTCCCATACGGTCCGGCTGTATGCCGGATGCGGCGTGGTGGAGGGCTCGTTGCCGGAGGCGGAGCTCGCCGAGACCTGGGCGAAATTCCGCCCCATGCTCGAATCGCTGGGCATCCGCAGCTGATTCCGGGGCTCCAGACGGCGCGGGAACGGCGGGGCTTGATTTTTGGGTAATCTAGTTATCCAATAGTGAAGCTAAGTTTTCTGTGATGCACATCTCTTGTTCGGCGCTACACTAAAACCGATTTGGTTCCGCATCCCCTGCAACAAAAGGTAAAGATATGCAGATCTCCCGTTCGTTCCTTGGCAATCCCAAGGCCAAAGCAGCTGCCCTCCTCGCCGCAGGCGCCCTGGCTCTGACGGCCTGCGGCGGCAGCCCCACGCCGGCAGCCAGCCCGGGAGGTGTGTCGCTCATCAATGCGGGCAAGCTCACCGTCTGCTCCGACATCCCCTACGAGCCCTTCGAGTTCCAGAAGGACGGCAAGAATGTCGGCTTCGACATGGACATCGCCGCAGAGCTCGCCAAGGACTTCAAAGCCGAACTGAACGTGGTGGACAGCTCCTTCGAAGCCATCGAGACCGGCACCGCACTCACCCAGTGCGACGTCTCCATCTCCTCGATCTCCATCACTGACGTCCGCAAGAACGTCATGGATTTCTCCACCCCCTACATGGACGATGACCTGACCCTCGTGGCTACGTCCGCGTCCGGGATCACGAACATCGACAGCGCCAAGGGCAAGAAGGTCGGCGTCCAGCAGGCCACCACGGGCGCCCAGTACGCCAAGGACAAGGGCATTGACGCCCAGCAGTTCGAGGATTCCGGACTCCTGGTCCAGGCGCTCAAGGCCGGCACCATTGACGCCGCACTGGGCAACCAGTCCGTCCTGGCCTACGCCATCAAGGACGACGCCAAGATCAAGCGCGTTGAGAACTACGCCACGGGCGAGAAGCTGGGCATCTCCATCAAGAAGGGCAACACCGCCATGGCCGAGCAAGTCAACGCGACCCTGAAGCGCATCACGGATGACGGCAGCCTGAAGAAGTTCGAGACCACCTGGTTCGGCGAGGCCGCCAAGTAACCAGCGCCACGGCCTGAGACCAACACAGCGGAGGCCCCGTGAGGATCTGTAAAGCAGTCCGTACGGGGCCTCCACTGCGCAACATGAATGTGAGAACCGCATGGCAATGACTGCACGTCAACGAGCCAAAGTAAGTCTGTACGTCCAAGCCGGAATCTTCGTTGTGGCCGTGGCCGCGCTGATCCTCGCCGCGGATTGGAAGACCATCGGCAACAGCGTCTTCAACTTCGCCAAGATCGGGCCGATGTTCCCGGACATCTTCCTGGTAGGCCTCAAAAACACCCTGATCTACACGGCCCTCGGCTTCATCGTGGGCCTGTCCGGCGGCCTGCTGCTGGCCCTGATGAAGCTGTCCACGTTCCCGCTGTACCGCTGGATCGCCACGGGCTACATCGAGTTCTTCCGCGGCATCCCGGCACTGCTGGTGTTCATCGCCTTCGGCTACGGTGTTCCGTTGGCGTTCCAGGTGTCCTGGGACGTCACCATCGTGGTGATGGTGTCACTAGGCATGGTGGCCTCGGCCTACATCGCCGAGACGCTCCGCGCAGGCCTGCAGGCCGTCCCCAAGGGCCAGATGGAAGCTGCCCGGTCCCTGGGCATGCCGCAGTGGCGGGCCATGGTCACCATCGTCATCCCACAGGCATTCAAGATTGTGCTGCCGCCGCTGACCAACGAGGTCATCCTGCTGACCAAGGACTCCTCGCTCATCTACGTGCTGGGGCTCACCGCATCCCAATACGAACTCACCAAGTTTGGCCGCGACGGCATCTCCAGCCTCGGAGCCGGGCTGACCCCGCTCCTGGTGGCCGGCGCCTTCTACCTGATCATCACCATCCCGTTGAGCCTCTTGGCCCGGAAGTTCGAAAGCCGCACAGCGCGGACCAAGCGATAGGCAGGACAGTCATGAACGACGTCGAATCCAACCCCCGCGGCACTGTAAAAGCCGCCGGAGTCTCGCTGAAGGACCTCCGCAAGTCCTACGGCAGCAACGAAGTCCTCAAGGGCATCAGCCTTGACGTGGCACCCGGCGAGGTGGTTTGCCTCATCGGCCCTTCGGGCTCCGGCAAGTCGACCCTGCTGCGCTGCGTCAACCTCCTGGAGAAGCCCAACGAGGGCACCATCCACGTGGGCGGCTTCGAGGCCACCGACCTGGACGTGGACATCGACAAGATGCGCCGCAAGGTGGGCATGGTGTTCCAGCAGTTCAACCTGTTCCCGCACCTGGACGCGCTCAGGAACTGCACGGTGGCGCAGACCAAGGTGCTGCGCCGTTCGCAGGCCGAGGCCGACAAGGTGGCCCGGCACAACCTGGAGCGCGTGGGCCTGGGGCACCTGGCCGACCGCTTCCCCGACCAGCTCTCCGGCGGGCAGCAGCAGCGCGTGGCCATCGCCCGCGCCCTCAGCATGAACCCCGAGCTGATGCTCTTCGACGAGCCCACCTCCGCCCTGGACCCCGAGACCGTGGGCGATGTCCTGGCCGTCATGCGCAACCTCGCCAAGGAAGGCATGACCATGCTGGTGGTCACGCACGAGATGGGCTTCGCCCGCGAAGTGGCGGACCGGGTGGTCTTCATGGACGGCGGCGTGGTGGTGGAGGAAGGCGTGGCCGAACAGGTCATCAGCGCCCCCACCCAGCCGCGGACCAAGGAGTTCCTGCGCCGCGTCCTTGACCCGACCCACATCGAGGTCGTGGAGGACTAGCTTTTCGACGCGCACCTTGCCTGGCGACGCGCATATGCCCTGCCGCTACCGGAATACCGGTAGCGGCAGGGCATATGCGCATCATGGGGTCTTTCGCGCGTCGAATTCCGCGGATCGTGCACGACGGCGGGGCACGCCGGCCGCCGCCAGCATGCGTTCCAGCTTCCCGGGCTCCATGAGATCGGCCCAATCCCACCTCACCACGTTGAACCCAGTGGCCCGGATTCGGTTCTCGCGCTTCTTTTCCTCCACCACCGCCTGCGATGCCGTTCTGCCCTTGAGGAACTCCGGTTTGACGTACTTCTCCACGCCGTCAAATTCCCCAACCACTTTGGCCAGCTTCCAGTAGAAGTCGGCGTAGCCCACGAGCCCGTCCTTGTCGTGAATGGCTTGCTGCAGAACCGGAGTTTCGAAACCGGCGACCTGGATCAGCGAACGGCTGTAGGACTCCCCCGCCGAACCGGACAAAGGATCTGCAAATGCCAAGGCTGCCAATATCCGTCGCCCGGCGGCCGCCGAGTAGTTCGTGCCCATGCCCGCCAGCAACTCATCCTTGGTCAGGCCCCGTAACTGGAGCCTCCGGTCAGGTTTGAGCACGTGGTCCAGCGGCGCAGCCGCCTCGGTGAACGGAGTGAACGCGGCAAGATCAAGGACGGTGCGGATGCGGCCCGTGACCAGCAAGCCCTCACGCCGGACGACCGTCAGACCAGATGGATCAGCGAAGTGGCGGACGACTCCGGCACGTGACCGGCCGCCGTCGTTCTTCATCGTTAGGGCATGGACAGCATGGTTCAGGCCAACAGTAGGAATACTCCAAACAGATGCCGCCGAGTGTCGGGCGAATACCGTGGGGCTCTCGAAGGTTTCCGCCGCCGCGCTGATGCGGAGCCTGTACTGCTCCCAGGGCTTCAAGTCCTTCCAAGCGCGGCCGTCCGTGTAGACACCGTGCCGGATCCGGACAAGGGAACCGGCCTTGACGCGCTTGGCGAGTTCCTTGGCGGTCAGCCCATGCTGGATACGGTCGCGGGCCAGGAGGAGCGGGGGAAGGTCTGTCATGTACCGAAGGTGCCATTTGTATGCCCAGCGCGACAGATTCGGATGCCTCTATGTGGAGAACCATTTTTACAGTCGACGCGCATAGGATCTGGCGCGCCCGGAATATGGGCCGCGTCAGGGAATATCCGAGTCGCCAGCCGCTGAGCGCGTCAGCCCACGAGCACTCTGGCCACGGCCTCGGCCACGGCCTTCTTGATGCGCGCGTGCAGCGGGCGCAGGCCGGCCCGGTCCGTACGCACTTCAACAATGGTGCGCCCCTTCAGCGGGGTCTTGAGCGCGGTGGCGAGTTCCGCCGTCGTGCTTACCGCACAGTGCCCGACGCCGTAGGCCGCGGCGAGTGCCGCGATGTCCACCGAGTGCGGGGTGCCGAAGAGGCGTTCGACGGCGGTGCCGTAGCCGCCGCCGTCCTCGACCGCGCCGTGCTCAAGGAGTCCGAAGATGCCGCCGCCGGCGTCATTGAGCACCACGATCCGCAGGTCCGGCCCGGGTTCGCCGGTCCCCAGGAGCAGGCTGCCGGCGTCGTGCAGGAACGTGACGTCACCCAGGAAAAGGGTGGTTTCGCGGCCGCCGCCCAGCGCGATGCCCGTGGCGGTGGCGATGGTGCCGTCGATGCCGGCGAGGCCGCGGTTGGCGTACACGGTGGCCACGGGTTCCGGTGCGGGCTGGCCGGCGAGGTCCACGTCGCGGATGCCGTTGGAGGAGCCCAGGACCAGCTGCCCGCGGGCGTGCGCCCACACCGTGGCGCCGGCGGCCGGCCCGTTGGCGCTGGCCTCGGATGCGAGTACACCGTCAAGGGCGTGCTGGGCCGCAGCACCGGCCAGGAGCCAGGCGTCGAGCCATTCGGCCGGGCCACGCCCGGAAAACTCCGCCAGTTCGGGCAGGGATTTGATGGGGGTCTCGCGGCGACGGCCGGCCTCGTACCAGGCCACGGGGACCGGCTCGTAGATCGCCGTGGCCACGTCCTCACGGGCCAGAAGCGCCGCTACCGGCCGGGACAGCGTGGCCCGGCCGAACAGGACCACCCGCTCAATCGCCAGTGCGGAGTCCGGGCCGAAGTGCTCCAGCAGCAGCCGGTACGGGCCCACGGCGTTCGGCCCGAAACGGGCGTTCGAGGACGGCTCGGCCAGCAGCGGCAGGCTGTGGGCGCGGGCGAAAGCCTCGGCGACCGGACCGGCGTCGTGCCCGGCGAGGACCACGGTGCGCCGCTCGGGCAACTCCGCCGGGGCCGGCGGGAGGTCGAAGGCCAGGGGTCCGGCGTCGTAGTGGAACACGCCGTGGCCCGTCTGCGGCGGCAGCGCCTCGCCCACTTCCGGGACCAGCGGTTCGCGGAAGGCGAGGTTGAGCTGGACGGGACCCGGAGGCGTGTCTTCGAGGGCGCCGGTGGCGGCGTAGAGCGCCGTCCCCACGGCCCGCTGCGGATTGTCGCCCGCGGGGACCTCGACGGCGAAACGGACGTGCTCGCCGAACAGGTCCAGCTGGAGAGTGGTCTGGTTGGCGCCTGTTCCGAGGAGTTCCTCGGGGCGGTCGGCGGAGAGAACCACGAGCGGCACCGCGGCATGGTTGGCCTCCATCACGGCTGGGAGCAGGTTCCCGACGGCGGTCCCCGAGGTGGTCAGCACGGCCGCGGGTGCGCCGGTGGACAGTGCCAGGCCCAGGGCCGTGAACCCGGCGGAGCGTTCGTCGATCCGCACGTGGAGGCGGACGCGGCCGGCAGCCTCGGCCTCCGCAAGGGCGTACACGGCGGGCGCCGAGCGCGAGCCCGGCGCCACCACCACATGCCGCACGCCGCCGTCGAGCAAGGCCCCGACGGCGATCCTGGCGGTGGCGAGCGAGGTCAAGGAGTCCTGGGAAGTCACCGCTCCAGTCTATTTCCCGATCCATCCCCCAAACGCTCTCCCACCTTTGACCCCCAAACGCCAAACGCTCTCTCACTTTCCTGACGAAAGTGAGAGAGCGTCGGGGCGGGGAGATCAGTCCTGGCGGTACACCTGGATCACGGACGGACGGGGCGCGCGCGCCTGGCCGGGTGCCGGCGTCGTGCCTGCCGGAACATAGTCCGGGAAGTACGAGTTCGGGACGTCGAACGAGCCGTCCTCGCCCGGGTGCTGGACAGAGACGAACACGGTGCGCTCGTCGTCGTGGATGATCGGTCCGCAGGTTTCGCCGTCGCGCGGCACTGCCAGGAACTGCTCCACCTTGCCGCGCTCTGCGCCGTCCAGCGTGACCTTGAACAGGCCGTCGGCCTTGCCGATGCCGGAGGGGGCGCCGTCGGTGGAGATCCACAGGTTGCCCACGGAGTCGAACGCGAGGTTGTCCGGGCAGGAGATCGGCGAGACCTTGTCCACCGGGAAGCCGGAGAAGTAGGTGACGTCGCCGGTGGAGGGGTCTCCGCAGACCATCAGCAGGTTCCAGCTGAACTTGGTGGACGTCTGGTCGCCGGTTTCGGTGATTTCCACGATGTGGCCGTCACGGTTGGCGTTGCGCGGGTTGACCTCGGTGGCGCCTTCCTTGCCGGGTAGGCCACGGTCCGTGTTGTTGGTACAGGCGACGTAGACCTTGCCGGTGTGCAGGCTCGGCTGGACGTCTTCGCAGCGGTCCATCTTGGTGGGGCCCACCTTGTCCGCGGCGAGGCGGGTGTAGACGAGGACCTGTTCCACGGTCATGCCCGGTACTTCAGAGGCGCCGTCCACCACGAGCGGCAGCCATTCGCCGGTGCCGTCGAAACCGCCGTCAGCCGGAACCGTGCCCTTGCCGTCGATCTGGGTCGCCGAGTTGCCGGTGAACTTGGCCACGTACAGGTCGCCTTCCGAAAGCAGCGTCATGTTGTGCTTGCGGTCCCCTTCCTTGTACTTGCCCTTGGAGACGAACTTGTACAGGTAGTCGAAGCGCTCGTCGTCGCCGGAGTACGCCACCACGTGGCCGGAGTCGGCCACGATCACGTTGGCGCCCTCGTGCTTGAAGCGGCCCAGCGAGGAGTGCTTCTTGGGGGTGGACGTGGGGTCGAAGGGGTCCACCTCGACGATCCAGCCGAAGCGGTTGGCTTCGTTCTTGTAGTCGGGGTTGCGGGTGTCGAAGCGGGGGTCGTCGAGTTCCCACCGGCGTTTGGTGGGCTCTTTGGTGATGCCGTAGCGCTTGTCCGATGCCGAGGTCACGGGGTCGCCGATGAAGTAGCCGTTGAAGTTTTCCTCGCCGGAGAGGATGGTGCCCCACGGGGTGGTGCCGCCGGCGCAGTTGCCCAGGGTGCCCTTGATGAAGCGGCCAGCCTTGTCGTCCTTGGTCTTGACCAGCGCTGAGCCCGCAGCCGGGCCGGTCAGTTCGTAGACAGTGTTGTTCAGGAAGCGGCGGTTCAGCGGAGCGCCCTTGACGTAGCTCCACGGCTTGGTGGTGTTCTTGCGCTCGAGCTCGACGACGGTCAGGCCGTGCGCGGCAGCCCCCACAGCGCGCACCTCGGCTGCCGGCATGCTGGCCGGGAACATGATGTTCTCGTTGGTGTATTCGTGGTTGGCGAACAGCACGGCGCGGCGGCCCTTGGTCCCGGGGATTTCCAGGATGTCCGTGTAGTCGTTGTTGTAGCCGAACTGCTGCGCCTGCGCGGCCGCCGTCTGGTTGTTCAGATCGAAGTCCGGCGTGCCGTTGAAGATCGGGTCACCCCAGCGGATCACGGGCTGCCAGGTGAAGCCTTCCGGGACCGTCACCGCGTCGACGGCGGCATCCACGGGAGCGATCGGCGTGAACTTCAGCTTGGACTGGGCGAAACCCTCCCTGGCGGCGGGTGCCAGGCCGGGGCCGCCGGCAACTGCCGGTTCGGCGGACGTAAAGGCAGAACCGAGTGCGACGGCGAGCGCACCGGCGGCGCCGAGCCCCAGGGCGGCGCGGCGGGACATCGTGGCGGAGGCGATGTCGCGGAAGTAGCTGTTGGAGCTCGTGTTGCAGACATCGCCCGCGCAGGCGTTGTCGCACTTCAAGGCGCAGGTGACGGCGCTGCGCTTGCCCTTGGTGTGGCCAAGCATGGGCAGCAGGGTGAACTTACGGGCTGTCGTTTCAGACAAGGGGTGCCTCCAGAATGACGATCGGGTCCCGGCCACCATTCCAGCGCAAAACGAATCCGAGAGGGCACTCTGGTTAAGTTCGGGTGAACGTGCCGGCGCGAGCGGTCAGCCGGCGGCGGAGGCCAGCACCGCGTGCACCCGGCGCAGCCGTTCCAGCCACCAGTCGCGGCGTTCCGCGGGGGCCGCATACCGCTCCATCAGCCCCTCGTCGGCGACGGCGTCGCGCAGGCGGATGGCGCCGTCGTCGGCCACCAGTGGATCCCGGGTGACATCGGCTGTAAACAGGGACACCGTCCCCAGCCCGCACGCATACGGCAGGTCCGGCAGGGCGGCGGCGAGCGCGAGCCCCGCGCGGATGCCCACCGAGGTGTCCAGTGCGGAGCTGACGACGGCGGGGAGGCCCGCCTGCGCCACGATGTCCAGCGCGCGCCGCACTCCCCCAAGTGGCGCCACTTTGACCACAATCAGGTCCGCCGCACCGGCCCGGGCCACGTTGAGGGGGTCGTCTTCCTTGCGGACGCTTTCATCGGCCGCGATGAGGACCGGAGTTCCTTGCTGGGCGAGCCGCAGGCGGACTTCGGCGAGGCCGTCGATGGTGGGCACCGGCTGCTCGGCGTATTCGAGCCCGACGCCGGAGAGCCGGGTCAGTGCCTCGACAGCCGTCGCGACGTCCCAGCCGCCGTTTGCGTCCACCCGGATGGCCGCGTCCGGAAGGGCTTCACGGACAGCGGCAACCCTGGCGGCGTCGTCGTCGAGCGTCTGCCCGCGCTCGGCAACCTTGACCTTGACGGCGTCCACGCGGCCGAAACGGGCCAGGACGTCTGGCACACGGTCCACCGGAACCGCGGGAACGGTGGCATTGACCGGGATGCTGTCCCGCAGCGGCGTGGGGAAACCGAGCCAGCCGGCCTCGATGGTGGCGGCGAGCCAGCGGGAGGCTTCGGCGTCGTCGTATTCCGGGAACGGGCAGAACTCGCCCCAGCCGGCGGGCCCACGCAGCAGCAGGGTTTCGCGTTCCATGATGCCGCGGAATCTCACGCGCATCGGAAGCGCGACTACATGGGCGGAAGCGAGCAGTTCGTCAAGGGGCGGAAGCATCTCAGGCACACGGACACTGTACGCCGGGCGCCTCTCCGCGAGGTCAGCACGGCTGGGCCTGCAGGTCCATTCGGCCCTGTCGACCGTGAAGCCCCGGCGGCTCAGGGGGTGGGCACGGCAGCATTGACGAAGGTGGCGGTGACGGTTGTGCCGGAGCCCGGAGCAGACTGTATCTCCAGTGATCCCCCTGCCTGGTCGATGGTGTCGCGGAGGATCCGCAGGCCCAGGTGGCCCTCCAGAGGAGGCCTGCTTGGGTCAAATCCGAGTCCGTCGTCAGAGATTCTGATCTCCGTGCGATGTCCGTTTTGCCGGATCCGAAGCTCGGCAAGCTGCGCGGAGGAATGCTTGGCAACATTGGCCAGGGCCTCCCTGGCGACACGATAGACCATCACGGCCCGCTCCCTGTCGAGGACGAACTTGTCGGGAACGTCAACTGTCAGCGAAATGCCGCGCTCCAGCAGCGGAGTCCCCAACCGCAGGAGCGAGGCCTCCAGTCCCACTTCCTGCAGGTCCGGCGGATACAGCTCGCTGGTCATGGCCCGCAGGGTGCGAACGTTTTCCTGAAGTATCGTCCTGGCATTCGCAAACAAGGGCCGCTGCATCTCAGGTCCTTGGCGCTCCTCCGACTCCAAGGCGTATGCCAGCCCGGACAAATCCTGGATCACGTCATCGTGCAGCTCCCTGGCAATGCGCCGGCGTTCCAGGTCAGATGCCTCGACGGCATGCCGGAGCAAGCTGTGGCGCGTCGCTTGGAACGCTTGAATCCGGTGTGCCAACCGTGCGGCGGGAATCAGCTGCGCCAATTGCAGGACTGCCAGTGCCAGCAGCAGGGGCGGGATCATTCCATACAGGACGGCCTCCTGCTCCTGACGCACGCCCGTCCCGTCATAGTAGGCTTCGAAAATCAGCGGGGTGCCGCTCTGGGCAGTCGAGCGGACGTAGACCTCCAGCAGCTCGCCGGAGGTTTCCTCGAAGGCATTTTCGAGTTCGTTCTGGGATTCCAGGGTGGCCGTTGCCGGTCCTCCCGCGAGGAGTTCCCTTGCCGATTCCGGCTGATCGAACGTCTGGCCGATCAGCGAGTCGACGTCCGAGTAGACCACGCGACCCTGTGCGTCCCACACCTTGATGCGCGTCACCACGCCGCCGTCAAACCACGGCTGCAGGAGACGGTCCAGTTGAGTCAGGGCAGCTGGATCCCGGGCAAGAAGCTGCTCCGTCATCAACGGAGAGATGGCATAGTCAGCTAAACCCTGGGTGATGATCTTGGCATTGTCCAGGGCATGACGCTCTGCCTCGGCGCGGATCCAGAACGCAACGGGGATTGCCACCAGCACCAGCGCAACGAAGCCGGCAAGAAGAAATCTTGCGATGGCCGATTGAAGTTCGCGACGCTCAGCCGCTTCTGCTCGACCGGCCCGGGGATGTTTAGGCTCGGGTGCCGGATGCCTGGACATAGTCTGCCTGCAGCGTCATTCACTGGGCAATCTGACAGCCGGGGTTCCCCTTCCGAGCTGCACCACCAGGGACGGGTGCACGATGATGGTCCCGGTCCTTGCATGCCTCAGCGTGTCCAGCATGGTGCCGAGGGCGCCGTCCTTCGGAAGGAACGCGCAGACGCCTATGGTTGCCGCCTCCCGCAGTGCCTCCGCTGACGGATTTCCCGTCAGTATGACAATCCGGGC
The DNA here is from genome assembly GCF_017368795.1 of Arthrobacter cavernae. GTDB lineage: Bacteria > Actinomycetota > Actinomycetes > Actinomycetales > Micrococcaceae > Arthrobacter > Arthrobacter cavernae. Next base: position 58,361 of record NZ_JAFNLL010000036.1, read on the forward strand.
TTCCGGCGCCTCTGACAGAATGAGCTCGGCTGCCTTGAGCCCGGAGCCGTCGGGCAGGTGGAGATCCATGATCACCAGGTCGGGTCGCAGTTCCCGGAACATCTCCACAGCGGATTCCACCGACTTTGCAGCTCCCACACTCATCAGATCCGGCTCACGGTCCAAGGCCCCCGTGAGAAGTTCGGTGAAGGTGGTGTGATCGTCAACCGTAAGTATCCGCAGGCGGTCTGCCTCCACTTGCGAGGCGTGCCCGGGGACAATCGTATGATCTGCCAAGGTCACAGCAGCCGTGACGCCGGCAGTGGATGGCTCCGGATGGGCTGCAGTACGCTCCAGAAGTCTGGCCTGGGCTGCCTTCAGCAATGGGCCGGGTGCGCACCCCATCTCTTGGTCCATGACGCGGCGGCAGCGCTCAAATGCCCTCAACGCCTCAGTACTCTCGCCATGCTCTTCCAACCCCAGGATGAGCGCAGTCCAGGCCCGCTCGTTCAAGGGGTCCTCGTTCACCGCTGCGCCACCCCAGGCAATTGCTTTCTCGACTTCCCCAAGGGACAGTGCTGTCTCGGCAGCGAGGACCCTGGTCTGGGACACGCGTGTTGCGTGCAGGGCCCGTTCCTCGTCGGCCCAAGCGGGAAGCAGCTCGTCACCCAGCAGCGGGGCAACGGACAAGTCAAGTGCTTGGGTAAGCAACGCGAGCGCCTGCCGGGCTTCCGCGTGGGCGGCCCTGTTCGTCAGTGCTTCGAATCTGTCCAGGTCCAGATCCACCATCGACCGGTCCATCACGTAGCCACCAGTGACTGTCCGCAAGGGACCTGACCGTCCACTGCCGGGCTGCAGGTGTCGCCGGAGGACGCTCACATAGCTTTCAAGGGTTGGGAGAGCGACGGCCGGATGCTTTCCACCCCAAAGCAGGTCCATGATCCGGTTTTTCGACACGGCGGAGCCAAGGCTCAAAAGGAGTATTTCAAGAACCTGCCGCGGCTTCGGCCCACCCAGATCGTTGGCACTGAGCGCAGTGCTTCCGCGGCGGATCGTCAAGGGCCCGATGATGTCGATCCGAAGCCTCTGCTGCTCCGTCCAGTCGTCATCAAGAACGGATTCATTTGCGTTCAGGGCCGTTTCCAGAGTGATCATTTGCAGTAAACCCCCAGATAGTCGGACAACACCTAGTTGTCATTCAAGCCCCGGGGAATTACGTGGGCAAGAGTAGTGAGTACCCGCTTTTCGCCGCGGATTTCCCTTCCCACTACTTGTTTTTCGACTGGACTACTTGGTTTTCCACTTCGACTACTCATCAGGCTGCGGAAGGTCGTAAGATTCGCCTCCGACGTGCGCATTGGACGGCGACCGTACGTATCGGCGCCCTGCACTCTGCCGTTAGCCTCCTCGGTGATGACCCGGGCCGAGGGAAAGCCCTGCACCATCAGGGCCCTGCAGGGTGAGGGCAATCGCCTTGTCCGGAAGCTCGAACACCAGTGTCACGTCAATGGTCTGGCCCTGCTTCACCGTTGCGCTCACGGGTGAGGACCAAACCGGCTTCGGCTTCCCGGCGCCGATGCCGAGAATCGAATAGTCGGCCGCATGAATGGTGATGCCGGCCGGCTCCAGGGCCGTCAGCTCGAGGAGGATACGCACCCGGTGCATCCCGTCAGCCGGGCTCCCCGCCAAGGGTGCACCGTCGTTGGGCACCCAGCCGTCCACCTCCAACGGTATGACGCCATTGATTCGCGCCAGCCCTCCGCCAATCGACGCGGATGCCCCGAGCGGGATTGCCGGCTCCCTGGTGCCACTGGCAAGGACGCCCACAAGCAAGCCGCCCAGTACCGTCAGGAGAATAAAAGGCACAAGCAGCCTGCGTCGGAGGGTTCGCGCTTGCAGTGCCATGGCACAATAGTCGGACCCCGACATTGGGAAAACCATGTGAGAGCCCGCTCCGCGCCGCGCCGCATGGTTTCCCAGCGTCCGCACCACTCCGAGGTTCTTACAGGGCTGGCCAGCCACACTGATTACGTCCTGATCTGGAAGTTGCACGGTCCCTGGAGACGGATCATGACCGCCGGGTCCGGCTCCGGATCCCAGCCATGCCGGACCCGGCGGTCACCACCTCACACGCGTTAGGTAGAATGCAGTAACCGTACCTACATGCCAGAGGATCCGCCCATGCATCGCAAGGCCACAGCACTCGACGTTGCCAAGCGTGCCGGCGTCTCCCGGAGCGCCGTGTCGCTGGTGCTCAACGGCCGCGGCGACGGCAATGTGGCCAAGGAGAGCCAGGACCGCATCCGGCAGGCCGCCGCCGAGCTGAACTATTCCCCCAACGCCATCGCCCTTAGCCTGCGGAACCAGCGCTCCCGGGTGATCGGCATCGTCTCGGACGAGGTGGTGACCAGCCCGTTTGACGGCAACATCATCGGCGGGGCCGACGACGTCGCCCGCAGCCGCGGCTTCGTGACCGTGGTGATGGACACCGAGCTCGATGCGTCCCGCCACGAAGGCGCCGTGGAAACCCTGCTGGACCGGCAGGTGGACGGGCTCATGTACGTCACCGTCGGCCTGAAGCCGCTCGATGTGCCGCCCGGGATGCTGCGCGTCCCCTCGGTCCTGGCCAACTGCTACGAGAACATCCCCGAGCCGCGGCTGCACCACGTCATCCCCGACGAAGTCTCCGGCGGCCGCGAGGCCACCGAGCACCTCCTGCAGCTGGGCCACCGGGACATCGCCCTGCTGGCCGGACTGGAAATCTCGCCGGCCGCGCCGTTGCGCGTGCGCGGCTACCGTGATGCCTTCGCGGCCGCGGGGTTGCCCGTGCGGGAGGACCTCGTCAGCTGGGCCGGCTGGGACATCGACGCCGGCTTCCACGGTGCCATGAAACTGCTCGACGGCGTGTCCCCTGGCGGGCGCCCCACAGCGATCATGTGCGCGAACGACCGACTCGCCGTCGGCGTGGTGCTGGCGGCCGCCCGCCTGGGGCTCAGCATCCCCCGCGACATTTCGGTCATGGGCTACGACAACGAATTCCGCATCGCCAACACCATGGTTCCCGCCCTCACCAGCATGGCCCTGCCTTTGCGGGAAATGGGCGCTGCAGCGATGACGATGCTGCTGCAGCAGATTGAGGACCCGGCGGCCAACCGGGCGCCGGCCGGCGGCGCAGGCGGCGCGGGCTTGGAAACCGCGGCCCTCGAAACCATGGTTCCCTGCCGCCTGATGGTCCGGGAGTCGACCGGTCCGGTGCCCGCAGGCCGCTAGTTCCGACCACTTGGCCGGCACCGGTGCCCGGAATCCGCTGAAACACGGGGATCCCGGACGCCGGTCTGGGCCAATTGTGGTCAGAAGTGGTGGGCGCTTGTACTGAGGGCCATGGCTCAGCCGGCCGGCTGTTCGAGCTGCCAGACGTCGGCCGAGGCGCCCGCGGGGAGCTCCAGCCGCCATTCCTCACCGGCGGCCGGGTAGGCGCGCAGGGTGGTGGCCACGGAACCGTTGCGGTACACCTCCACGAGGGAAGCGTCCACGAAGATCCGCAGTCCTGCCCCCAGCTCGCCGCGGAACACCACCTGGCGTTCGGCACCGGGCGCATCGGAACCGGCCTCCTCGGAACCGGATGAGAGCACCAGCGAGACCTCGCCCTGGCCGCCGGACACCCCCTGCCCACCGGACACCACTGCCTCGGCAAAAGCAGGCAGGGAGACGGTCCTGGAGGCGCCCGTGGCCAGGGCAGCACCCCGGTACGCATCGATCTCCGGCGCAGGAGCCACGGCCACGGCATCGTCAACAACGGAGAGCACACGTGGGAACGTCAGCACGCCGGACCAGCCGGCGGCGTCGATCTCCTCCTGGCTGCGGCCGCGGCGGCCGTCACGGCCGGGACCTTCATTGGCCCAGCCCCACAGCAGGGAGCTGGGTTCAGCACCGGACGAGGACTCAAGCTGGACGATCTGCGGGGCGTAGAAGTCGCGGCCAAGATCGGACTTCCCGCCGGAACGAGGTTCGAACACCGGCAGGCCCGTGGCCGGGTCCTCACACAGGGAGCCGATGAGGTGGCCCACTCCGTTGGCGTGCTCGTGGGCATCACCGGAGAGCCACAGGGAAAACATCATGAGCCAGGAGTCTCCGCCGGCAGAGTCCGGCACCTGGACCAGCTGCGGGCATTCCCAGATCTCGGCCGGGGTGTGGGCAGCAGCAACCGGGTTATCGGAGCTCAGCCAGATCCCCTGGTACTTCCAGTCGGACATGTCCTCCACGGTGTACAGGAGCAGCGCGGCCTGGCCGGTGGCGAGGCCGGCGCCCTGCATGGCGTAGCGCTTGCCGTTGAAACGGAACAGGAAGGGGTCGCGCACCGCGGTGACCAGCGGGTCAGTCGGCATCGACGCCGCAACGTGTCCATCCTGCTCCCAGGAAACCAGGTCCGCGGAGCCGCGGGCCAGCACCACCTGGGAGTGTCCGCCGTCGCCCTTTACCCCGGAGTATGCGGCGGTGGGGACGCCGCCGTCGTCGGTCACCACACCGGTCCAGCAGCCGAACTCGTCCGGCCCGCCGTCCTGCGGCTTCAGGGCCACCGGGTGCTCTTCCCAGCGGAGCAGGTCCGCCGAGCTGACGTGGCCCCACTGGATCCGGTGGTGCCGGGCGGATTCCGGGTTGTACTGGAAGAACACGTGGTACCGGCCGTTGATGTGGCTGATCCCGTTGGGATCGTTGATCCAGCCCCGGGCCGGGCGCGGGTGGAAGCGCGGGAACGCCGGATCCGGGTGGACTGCGGCCAGGCGGGCGAAGTCGGAGGCTGCAAGGTCCGTCATGAGGGTCCTTTCGAGGAAGTAGGGGTTATTTGCCGGTGCCGGCGGTGAGGCCCGCCTGCAGGGCGCGCTGGCCGAAGATGAAGACCACCAGGGCCGGGATCATGGACAGGACCACGCCCGCCAGGACCACCGAGATGCTGCCGGTGCCCATGTTGCCCTGCAGGGACACCAGGCCCAGCGGCAGGGTGAAGTTCTTCTCCGAGATGGTCATGATCAGCGGACGGAAGAACTCATTCCAGTGGAAGTTGAAGGCCAGGATGCCCACGATCGCCATGCCGGGCACGGCCAGCGGCGCGTAGACCGAGCGGAAGGTCCGCCACGGCGAGGCGCCGTCGATCGCGGCCGCCTCCGCCAGGTCGGCGGGCAGCCCCAGGAAGTACTGGCGCATCAGGAAGGTGCCGAACGCCGTCGGGATGGCCGGCAGGATCAGCGCCAGCAGGGTGTCGGAGAGTCCCATGCCGCGGATCAGCATGAACACGGGCACGATCGTCACCTGCACGGGCACCATCATGGTGGCCAGCACGATCGAGAACAGCGCGCCGCGGCCGCGGAACTTCAGGTTCGCGAACGCGTAGCCAGCCATGGCGGCCGAGACCATCTGCCCGACGGCGATCAGCCCGGTCACCAGGGCACTGTTCAGTACCAGGATGACCATGTCCAGTTGCTGGAAGACCTGGGCATAGGAGGTGAAATCGGGGTTCCAAGGGAAGAACGACGGCGGAAGTTTGAAGGATTCCGACGGCGACCGCAGCGAGGTGGACAGGGTCCACAGCACGGGCCCCAGGGTCAGGGCGGCGGCGATGAGCAGCAGGACGACGCGCAGGACGGTGTTCCAGCTCGTCTTCCGGCGGGCCACGGCGTGTGCCGGGGCCTGGGTGCGCTCGGAGGTGGTGGTCATGGCGGGCCTCACTGGTAGAAGACGAATCGTTTGCTGAGCCGGAACTGCGCGGCGGTGATGGCCATGATGATCAGCGTGAGGATCACACCGATCGCCGAGGCCTGGCCGAACTCAAGGCGCTGGAAGGCGGACTCGAAGATCACCATCACCGCGGTGCGGGTGGAGTCCCCGGGGCCGCCGCGGGTCAGCACGTACGGCTGGTCGAAGACCTGCAGCGCGCTGATGATGGCCATGACCGAGGCCAGCAGCGTGGTGGGGCTCAGCAGCGGCAGGGTGACATGGAGGTGCTTGCGCCAGCCGGTGGCACCGTCCAGCGACGCGGCCTCGTACGTTTCCACAGGGATGGACGCCAGCCCGCCGACAAACAGCAGGAAGGAGAACCCGAAGTTCTGCCACACATAGACCAGGATCACGACGGCGGCCGAGCCGCCGGACGTCGTCAGCCAGGGCACCGCGGGGATGCCCACCAGGGACAGGAGCCAGTTGACCACGCCGAACTGCTCGTTGAAGAGGTAGCGCATGAAGATGGACACCGAGGCCGCCGAGAGGATCAGCGGGAAGAAGAACGCGGAGCGGAAGAAGGTCCGCAGCCAGGCCGGCAGCTTCTCCTGCACCATGATGGCCAAGCCCAGCGCCAGGCCCATTTGGAGGGCCACGGCCACCACCACGAACACGAGGGTGTTCACGAAGGACACCCGGACGGTGGGGTCCTGGACCACTTCGGCGAAGTTGTCGAAACCCACGAACGTGGGCGCCGAGATGATGTCCCAGCGGAAGAAGGCCAGGACCACGGAGGCGACGATCGGCAGCAGGGTAAACATCCCCATGCCCAAGATGGTGGGGGCCAGGAAGAGCCAGGCGAGCCAGGGCTGGCTGTGCCTTCCGGCCTTGGCGTGCGCCGCCGGCGGCGCAACCTTGCCTGCCGGTTCGGCCCGGTGACGGGTGGTGGTGCTCATGACTGCCTCCTCAGGGCAAGTTCAAGATCGCGCTGCATGGAGCCCAGGGCCTCTTTCAGCTGGCGCTCATCGCCGCTGACGGCCAGCGAGACGTTTTTCATGAGGGCCGTTTCGACGGCGGCCTGCTGGGGCGGCGCCGGAATGGGGCCCGTGGTGGGGTACTTGTCCAGAGTGTCGTAGAAGACCTTCCAGTGCGCCGGGCCCTTGCCCGTGTACAGCTGCTCGTTGACCATGGACCGCCGGGCCGGGGTGGTGACGGGGTTGGGGAAGATCAGCTCCATGGCCTCGCGGCTGGCGCTGAACTTGATCCATTCCCAGGCGGCGTCCTTGTCCTTGGCCGTCTTCATGATGGCGTAGCCCGCGGTGCCGAACTGGTGCCGCTGGCTCTTCCACTTCGGGAAGAACTGGACATCGAAGTCGTTCTCCTTCATGCCGGCCTCGTGCAGGCCCTGCACCCAGTAGCCGCCGGCGGGGGTGGTGCCGATCCGGTTGGACGCGAACAGGCCCACCAGGGAGTTGCCGCCGCCTTCCTCGGGCCGGACGCCCAGGCCGTCCTTGACCAGCCCGCGCAGGTAGTCGAAGGATTCGAAGACGCGGGGATCGTCCGCGTTGGGTTCCAGCCACTGGTAGCCGCCCGAGCGCAGGCTGCGGGAGGGGTCCTTGGCATAGAAGCCGTCCCAGAGCCAGTCGCCGCCGGTGGACCGGGTTTCCTTCAGGAAGCTGGTCTCGTTGGCGTAGAGCCAGGGCACCACGCCGCCGAAGAGGCGGTTGGTCCAGTAGTACGGGGTGAAGTCGGCCGGGCGGGCCTTGCGCATGGCCACCAGGCTGTTGCGGAAGTCCAGGTGCGTCCAGTCGTCCGCCGGCCGGTCCAGGCCCGCCTGCCGGAAGGCGGTGGTGTTGTAGTACATGTTGGCCGCGTTCCAGTCCATGGGGAGCTGGTACAGGCTGCCTTTGTACATGAAGGCTTCCACCAGGCTGGGGTGGACGTCGTCAAAGTACTCGGCCATGTCCGCGGCATCGCGGCGCAGGTACTCATCCAGGGGGTGGGCCAGCTTGTCCGCGAACAGCTGGGCACCTTCCGTGGCCACGTAGACCACGTCCGGCGGCGTTCCGGCCGCCACCATGGTGAGGATCTTGGTGAAGAAGTCTTTCCAGTCCACGGCTTGGATGGCCTGGACCTTGATCCGGATCTCGGGGTGAAGCCGGGTGAATGCATCGATGGCCCGCTGGCGGGCTGCGGCGTCTGCGGCCGTGCCCATGATGGCAATGCTGAGGCTGTTGTCTCCCCGCCCGGGAATGTCGGTTCCGGAGAGCCGCGGCCACGACGCCACGGTTGCCCCCACAATTCCCACGCCAAGGGCACCCAGGGCGGTCCTGCGCGAGATCTCGCGCAGGCGGCCGTTTGTGGCACCAGTCATGTCTATTTCCTTCCTAACACGTGTTAGGAACAATAAATCACAGACCTAACACGTGTCAAGCATCACAATCCTTGGACCGCCTACTCCACCAGCCTGCGCTTGCCAGGCGGGAATGTGGGAGGCTGAAGACAATGAGTTTCCACGAGGGCGGCCCCCGGGCGGCACAGCAAAAAGACACACGGAGCCCGGGCACCGGGGCGGGAACGGTTGCCCTCTTCACCCTGGCCACCATCATGTGCCTGCTCGCGCTGGCGGCCACGTACTACTTCTTCGTGCGCACCACCACGGGCCAGTTCATCGACGAGTCCGCCCTGGTGCGGGCGGATACCATCCGCGGCCGGGCAGGCAGGGCAAGCACGGAGTTCCTCGACTGGCTTCCCGTGACCTCGCTGGTGATCGCCGCCGTCGTGGTTCTGTTCGTAACGATCGTCCGGCGCCGCTGGACCGCGGCGGGGATCGCCGTCGCCGCCTGCATGCTCGCGAACCTGGCCACACAGCTACTCAAGGACTGGTTACCTGTTAGGCCGTACCGCGGGGTGCAGACGCTGGAGCTGAATTCCCTGCCCTCGGGCCACACCACGCTCGCGGCCTCCGCTGCCGCGGCGGTGTTCCTCATGGTGTCCCCGCGGTGGCGTCCGTTGGCAGGCTTCCTGGGCGGCACGTTCGCGGTCGCCTCAGGCGTGTCCACCCTCATCAACCAGTGGCACCGCCCGGCCGATGTCATTGCAGCCTTCCTGGTGGTCGCCGCCGTCATGCTCCCGGCCGGCTGGCTGGTCCTGCGCACGGGCAAGGACTGGAATGCCTGGGACGGCGACGGCGGCCACTGGGCGTCGTCGCGGTTCTGGGTGCTGCTGCCCGGCATCGCGGTGGTGGTCTCCGCCGCTGTGGCCGCCTATGCGCTGCGGGAGCTGATCCTGGGCATGGAAGTTACCGACAGCACCAGCAGCTACTTCTGGGCCGGGGCAGCCATGATTGTGGGCACTGGCCACTTCGCCATGGTGGCCGCCGTCTGGTTGTTCTCCTGGGCTGCCCGGCGCCGGGGCCCGGCGCGGCGCTGACCCGGGCGACGCGCACAGCACTCCGCAGGGGTGGTGGAGGAGCCTGCGGGCTCAGCGGAAGGAGGGCATGCCTGCATCAAATGTTGCGGTCACGGAGGTTCCGGCGCCAGGAGCAGACCGGATGGCGAGGACGCCGCCGGCCTGATGGATCGTGTCGCGGAGGATCTTCAGGCCGAAGTGGCCCTCCGGAGGAGCCGTGTTCGGGCTGAATCCGAGCCCGTCGTCTTCAACCGTGATCTGCGTGCGCTGGCTGAGTTGCTGGATTCGGATTCCGACCGACTGCGCTGAAGAGTGCTTGGACGCATTGAGCAAGGCCTCGCGTGCCACCCGGTAGACAAGTGCCGCCCGATCCCTGTCCAGCACGAGCTTGTCCGGGATGTCCACCGTCAAGGCGATTCCGCGCTCCAGCAGGGGCGTCTCCAACCGCAGCAGGGAAGCTTTCATCCCGAGTTCTTCGAGGTCCGCAGGATAGAGCTCACTTGTCATGGCCCGGAGCGCACGGACATTGTCCTGAAGCAGCATTCTGGCATTCGCAAAAACGGCCCGCTGCGCAGGTGGCCCCCGTCTCTCCTCCGATTCCAGGGAGTAGGCCAACCCGGACAAGACCTGGATCACTTCATCATGAAGTTCCGTGGCGATCCGCCGCCTCTCCAGGTCCGAGGCCTCGATCACGCAGCGCAGCAAATCGTTGCGGGCCGCCTGGTGGACCTGGATTCGGCGTGCCAAGCGGACTGCGGGAATCAATTGCGCCAGCTGCAGGACGGACAGGGACAGCAGCATGGGTGGGATCATCCCCATCAGGACGGCTTCCTGCTCGCGGCGCACTTGCTGTCCGTCAAAGTATGCTTCGAAGATCATCGGCGCGCCGCTCTGGGCAACCGAGCGGGCGTAGACCTCCACGAGCTCGCCGGAATGCGCCTCAAACTCGTTCTCTGCTTCGTCCTGGGTGGCGAGGCTGACAGTCGCCGGCCCGCCTTCAAGGAGCAGCCGCGCCCATTCCTCGTGCTCGAAAAGCTGCCCGATGAGGGACTCGGCGTCCGAGTAGACCACGCGTCCCTGGGCGTCCCACACCTTGATCCGTGCCACTCCGCCTCCGGCCAGCCACGGCTCGAGCCGCTTGTCCAGAAGTTCCAGTGCCGCCGGTTCGCGGGCAAGGAGCTGGTCTGTGATCAAGGGAGCGATGACGTGATCGGCCAAACCCTGGGTCTGGTCCCTGGCATTGTTCAGGGCGTGCTGTTCCGCGGCAGCCCGGATCCAGAAGGCAACAGGGATGGCAACCAGGACAAAGGCCAAAACACCGGCGAGGAGAAACTTGGCAACCGCTGAACTGATTTCGCGATGCTCGGCGGCATCACGGGAAGCATTGCCGGCGGGGGCGGCACTTCCCAAGCGGAGTCCATTCATTGTCGTCTTCCGAGTCACTTGCCGGAATTGACCGGTACCGGTGGGGTTGCGCTGCCCAACCGCGCTACGAGGGACGGATGCACGATCATGTTGCCGGCGCGGGCGTGCCTGAGGGTGTCCAGCATGATACTGAGCGAGCCGTCTTTCGGGAGGAACGCACAAATTCCCATGCGTGCCGCCTCGCGAAGCGCGTCCTGCGAAGGGTTGCCTGTCAGCATCACGATCCGGGCCTCCGGTGCCTCCGCCAGGATGCTCTCCGCGGCCTTGAGCCCGGAACCATCAGGAAGGTACAGGTCCATGATGACGACGTCGGGCCTCAGCTCCGGGAACATGGCGACGGCGGACGCCACCGATTTCGCGATGCCTACACTCCGCAGGTCCGGTTCGCGCTCCAGGGCGCCAGTCAGCAACTCGGCGAACGTGGTGTGGTCGTCAACGATCATGATGTGGAGGGGTGCGGCCAGTTGCTGGGACACCACCGGCGCAGCAGGGCGGTTGACAATGGACAGCCGTCCTGGGACGCCGGCGTCTGCCGGCACGCGCGTTACGGCGGCGCTCTTCAAGAGCCTGGCCTGGGCCGCCCTCAGAGCCGCACTCGGCGCGCAGCCCAATTCCTCGTCCATGACCCGGCGGCACCGTTCAAAGGCCCGCAAGGCCTCCTCGTTGTCGCCGTTGCCCTCCAGCCCCAGAATCAAGGCCGTCCATGCGCGTTCGTTGAGGGGATCCTCCTTCACTGCCGCACGGCCCAAGGAGATTGCCTTGCTTCCTTCCCCTAGAGCCAGCGCTGCCTCGGCGGCCAGAACGCGGGCAAGGGAGACGCGCTCTGCATGCAGGGATCGTTCCTCCTCTGCCCAGGCCGGCAGCAGCTCGTCCCCGAACAGCGGAGCGGACGCCAGATCAAGTGCTTCCGTGAGCAGTGACAGGGCCTCCCTCGGCTCCACGTGGCCGGCCCTTTGGGTCAGCGTTTCAAATCGGTCCAGATCCAGATCCACCATTGACCGGTCCATAACGTAGCCGCCGGTGACGGTGCGCAGGGGACCTGACCGGCCAGCGCCAGGCTGCAGGTGCCGCCGGAGGACACTGACATAGCTTTCAAGGGTAGGAAGTGCGACGGCCGGATGCTTGCCACCCCACAGCAATTCCATGATCCGGGTCTTGGACACTGCCGAGCCGAAGCTCAGGAGAAGGATTTCGAGCACCTGGCGTGGTTTGGGTCCACCGAGATCGTTGGCGTTGAGTTCTGTGTTTCCCCGGCGAATCGTCAACGGGCCGAAGACCTCAATCTGTAGCTTCCGGTGCGGCAGCAGCGATTCCCCATTGATACCTTCTTCGCCTGTTTCCCGCCCCATTTCCACTGTGATCACGACGCCTACCCCAACGTAGTCGATTACTGCCTGTGCTTCATTGAAGTCGCCGGCACGCAGGTGAGCAAGAGTGATGAGTACTCGCTTTTTCAACGCATTTCCTCTCGACTACTTGGCTCGGGGGCCGTGTACTCAGTTTGGTGCCATGGCGTCATGGTCAGTTTCAAACGTTGGGAAAACCCTATGGATGGTGGCCGTTCCTGGCGGGGATCCTTGGGATTCCGCCATCCGCCCCCCGAGCTTTTCACAGGGCCCCCGGCCAACAATGGATTCATCCTGATCCGATGTCCCAGGCACCTGTGCCCGGATCAGGACCGCCGGGTCCGGCGATACTAGCCCCCAGCCGCGCCGGGCCCGGCCCTCCGACTGACCGTATTTGGGCGGCGCCGATCCTGCGGCGCCGCCCGACCCACCGGTGCCGGAAGCCCTCATGGGATGGAAGACACGATGAAATTGCCAACCACGCACACAGTCCCCGGCGGGAACAGTGCCACGTCGCTTAGCCAACGCTGGCACGTCGTCCGGGCGGAACTGCGCACTGTCAGGTTTCGGGTTCTGACCACGGTCCTGGCTTTCTTGGCGGCCGGGCTCTTGGTCACGGGCGTCGCAACGCTCGCTCTTGAACTGCACAATCTCAACAGCCACGTCAGCGAGGAACTCCTTGGCCAGTCCGGCCGGCTCCGCAACATCGTGGAGCAGGGCGCACCGGGCGGAGGCCCCTACACCTCCCTTGAGGGGCTGTTCACCGTGTTCCTGCAGGGAGGCGCGCCCGGTGGGCACGGATCCGTGATGGCAACGGTGAACGGCGGCAACACCTTGCTGCCTGCCGGAGAGCAGCCAAGCAAGCTCAATACCCCCCGGTTGCTCGAAACAGCGCGTGCCAGGCACATTGAAGGCCGCACCGTGTTCCATGACATGACCCTTGACGGCCGGACAGTGCGGCTGGCCATCACGTCCGTATCGCTGGGAGACGGGACGGACAGCGGACTTCTGATAGCAGCGAATGAGATCGGGCGGCAGCGGGAGCAGGTGATTGCGTCCCTCGGCACGTTCGGTGCGGCTTCGCTGGCCACCCTCCTGTTGGCAGGTGCCGTCGGTTTCACGGTGACGGGTCGCCTGTTTGTCCCTGTCCGGCGCCTGCGCCACGCCACGGAATCCATCACGTTTGAGGACCTGAGCAGCCGCGTCGTTGTGCCGCCCGGCGATGACGACGTTTCGCAGCTGGCAACGGACTTCAACCGCATGCTGGACAGACTGGAAACAGGCATCGCCGACCAGCGTCAGTTTGTGGACGACGCGAGCCATGAACTGAGGACCCCCCTGACTATCATCGGCGGCCATCTCCAACTGCTGCAGGCAGGAGACCCCCAGGATGTCAACCAGACCAAGGTGTTGCTCCTGGAGGAACTGGACCGGATGCAGGCCTTGGTGGATGAGCTGCTGCTGCTGGCCAGAAGCAGCCGCCCCGACTTCATCCGGATGGAGTGGATCGACGCCGATTCATTCCTTGAGGCGGCCATGGACAGGATCAAGGTCCTGGCGGAGCGCCGGTGGCAGATCGACAACAGGCCCGGCGGCCGGTTTCGTGCGGATCGCAACCGTCTTACCCAGGCGGTGGAACAGTTGGCGGTCAATGCAGTGCAGTCCACGCGGAGGCAGGACGTCATCTCCCTGGGTGCAGCCTGGGTGGGCACGCCGGGCGGCACTGCGCCTCCCGGCCAGCACGGACCTTCCGGGTCCGGCATCGATATTTGGGTGGCTGATACGGGCTGCGGCATCGGCGCCGGGGACCAGGAACGGATCTTCGACCGTTTCGCCAGGGTCGGGGAGTCACGTCGCCGGGAGGGATCGGGCCTTGGACTGCCAATCGTCAAGGCCATAGCTGAAGCACACAACGGAACCCTTCGGGTGACGTCACGGCTCAATGAAGGCAGCCGGTTCGTGCTGTCATTTCCGGGAGGCACCCCATGGCACGGATACTGATCGCCGACGACGAACCCCGGATCGTGAGCTTCATCGCCAAGGGCCTCACGGCGGCAGGTTTCACTATCTCAGCGGCGGAGGACGGCATCCGGGCGCTGGACTATGCCAGTTCCGGGGAGTTCGACCTGCTCATTCTGGACATCGGCATGCCCAGGATGGACGGGTTCGCCGTGATTTCCGCCTTGCGTTCAATGCGCTGCACGATCCCGGTGATCGTTCTGACGGCCAGGGATTCCCTTCAAGACACCCTGGCTGCGCTCGACGGCGGCGCGGACGATTACATGACCAAGCCCTTCCGATTCGAGGAGTTGCTCTCGCGGATCCGCCTGCGGCTGCGGGACAACCCCGGGTTCCGGGGGGCACCACACCCAAGCAACGGCGACGTAACCCTGGATGTTGATCTTCGCTGCGCCAAGGTCCGTGGCCGGACGGTCCAGTTGTCCGCCCGGGAATTCGCCATGGCCCGCACTTTCATGGAAAACGCGGGCAAGTTGCTCACTCGGGAACAGCTCCTTAGCCATGTGTGGGGCTACGACTTTGACGGGTCCTCCAATGTTGTGGACGTCTACGTAGGGTATCTGCGCAACAAGCTTGGCCCGGAAAGGTTTATGACTGTGCGGGGAGCCGGCTACCGCTTTGTTGCCCTCCCTGGCGCCCCGCCCCAGCATGCATCCGCAGGATAAGAGGTCTCTCATGAAAACTTCATTGCCGTCTCACCCTGCTCCGGCAGACTCGGAATATGAGAAATCCAGGTGATCAGATGAAAAAGATTTGGTATCTCCCCATCGTTGTTGTGGTGGGCGCGGCGAGCCTCACGGTCTGGGGCCAGGCCAATGCGGGTCCGCCCCCTTCAGTGTCCCCCGGGGTGGTGGTGGACCTCAGTTCCGGCAGCGCCCCGGCCACGGCAGAGGACTCACGGTCGCTGCCTCCAAGCCCAAGCCCAAGCCCAACCGCGACGGCCGGCACCACCGCAGCACCTGGCCATGAAGCCCCGGAAACGGAACACATCCCGGCCGAGCTGCATACTTACCCGTCCGAAAAGGCGAGCGACGACGGCCCCGCACACGATCTCTTCGACGACAAGGGCGGGCTCCGGGCAGACAACGCTTCCGACGACGGGCCGTCCCACGATCTCTACGACGACAAAGGCGGCGGGCGCTAGCTCCGCAAGAGGATCCATGGAGGTGTCCAGTGATTGAGAATCTGCCGACATTCCGCCGGCAACAGATGCAAGGACCGTCCGATCCGGACCGGCCCGAAACGGCACCCGCGAACCTGACCATGCTCCGGTTGCAGGTCCTGGAAATCATCAGCAGCGTGCTGGAGGACCAAGAGCCCGGCAAGGAGGACGTCCAGGCCCGGATGCGATTGCACCTTGCAGACAACCCGGGCCGGCCCGAATTGGCATTGCTGGCGCAACTGATGGACAGATACACGCCGGAAACACCCTGACCGCGCCTCAGTGGTGGGGCTGGGTTTCCTGCAGCCTCTTGATGAACCACCGGGACTGCTCGGGACCGTACGGCAGCACCGGAACCGCCTTGATGGCGTCCGACGGCGTGTCCCTGATCGACTGCAGGCCCTGGCGCACCGCGGTGGACATGGTGTTGGCCATGGTCTTCACGAACTGGTCGCTGCACGGCTTGCCGTGCCCGGGGATGAGGAACTCGTAGCGGTGCCGCAGGGCCGAAATGTGCCGCAGGACGTCCGCCCATTCCTCCGGGTACGAGTCCTCGAAGGAAGGATGGGCACCCTGTTCGAGGAGGTCACCGGCAAACAAGGTGCTCGGCGTCCCAACCAGCAGGTCGCCGTCGGTGTGCCCGCGGCCCAGATAAAAGAGGGTGGCGGTCAGGCCGCCCAGGTCCACCAGGACCGGCTGGTCCTTGACGATCGCGTTCGGGATCACGATCTCCACGGCGTCGCCCTTCCCCGCGGCCATCTCCGGCTCCGTGGCGGTGACGAAGCGGCGCTGGTGGTCGCCGTCGTCGTCGATGGCCGCCGCACAGTTGACGTGCCCCCAGAACTCCGTGACGCCGTCGTCGGCAAAGACCGCATTGCCGAAATAGTGGTCGTAGTGGGCGTGCGTGTTGACCACCACCAGGGGAAGCTGCGTTTTCTCGCGCACGGCGGCCAGGATCTGGCGGCCTTGCCGGGGGCCGCAGCCGGTGTCGATCACCATGGCGCGTTCCGCACCAACCACGAGGCCCGTGTTGAGCAGGCATCCCTCGGTTTCCAGCACGTAGTTGTCCGGGCCTGCTTCAAGCCATCCTGACATTGGTTCTCCGTATCCAGACGCGTTCCGGCGGTGTTCAGGCCTCGATTCTACCCACGCCCCGCTGGCAAAAGCCTGAAGACCGCGGGCAGTGCCGCGCAGAGAGTTTCCCGACGGCGGTGGCTGGCCATTGCATTGCGGGGCGCCTTCTGTTTCCCTGAATTTGAGGAGAAGGGGACCGATCATGACTTCGCTATGGTTAGGCCTTCGCGCGCAGGACACGGCATCCGCAACCACCGGGGAATTCGTCCCCGGCGCCAGCTACGACACGGTGGTGGCGGGTGCCGGCATCACCGGGCTGGCCACCGCCCTCATGCTGGCCCGGGCGGGGTCCAAGGTACTGGTCCTCGAGGCGCGGCACGTGGGCGCCGTCAATACGGGCAACACCACGGCCAAGCTGAGCCTCCTGCAGGGCACCTTGCTGTCCGGACTCCGCAGCCAGTACCCCTTGAAGCAGGTCCGCGCCTACGTCGAAGCAAACAGGGCAGGCCAAGCATGGCTGCTCGAGTACCTCGAGGCCCGGGGGGTGCCGTTCCAATACCGGGATGCCTACACTTTTGCCACCACGCCGGCCGGCGCCGAGCGGCTCAGCACCGAAGCCCAGGTGTCCCTGGCCGCGGGCCTGGAGGTGGAGTCCACGCGCGAGACCGGACTCCCGTTCGAGGTTGAAGCCGCGCTGCGGCTGCCACGCCAGGCCCAGTTCAACCCCATGGACGTGCTGGACGCCCTCGCTGCGGATGTGAAGGCCGCGGGCGGCACAATCCTCGAGGGCGTGCGGCTCATGAACGTCAGCAACGGGGATCCCCTCACGGTGGTCACCCGGCGCGGCGAGGTCCGTGCCCGCACCGTGGTGCTCGCCACGGGAACGCCCGTGCTGAACCGTGGCCTTTACTTCGCCAAGCTGCGGCCCAACCGCTCCTATGCGGCGGCGCTGCGGCTGCCTGACGGCATGGGCCCGCCACCGGGAATGTACCTTTCCGCCGAGCCACCCACCCGTTCGCTGAGGGATTATCCAATGCCCGACGGCGGCCTGCTGCTGGTGGGCGGGTTCGGGCATGCGGGAGGCCGGGCGCCGTCGCCCCGGGCCCACGTGGAGCAGTTGCTCGCCTGGGCCGCGGAACACTTCCCCGGCGCCGAGCCCACCCACACCTGGTCTGCGCAGGACTACCAGGCCACCAACCTCATGCCGTTCTTCGGGCGGCTGCCGCGGGGCCACGGCAGGATCCTGTTCGGCACCGGCTACAACAAATGGGGCATGAGCAACGGGATTGCGGCGGCGCTGGACATCGTTTCCGACATCACCGGCAGCGGCCAGCTCCCGTGGGCGCGCACCATCCACACCCGGGTCACCTCCCCTCGCGGCGCTGCGTCGGCGGTATCGCACAACCTCGACACAACCCGGCAGAATATCCGCGACAAGGCGGCCCTGAAAGGTCTCCCGCCCATCACCGAGGAAACCAGCCCCGCCGAGGGCACGGGCGTCACCGGACTCTTCCATGGGAAACCAGCGGCCGTCAGCACTGTGGACGGCGTTGTGTGCAGGTTGTCCGCGGAATGCGCGCACCTGGGTGGAATCCTGCACTGGAACGACGCCGAGACGTCCTGGGACTGCCCCCTGCACGGCTCCCGCTTCTCGGCCACGGGCAAGCTACTGGAAGGCCCGGCAACGCACAACCTGATGAAGCTTCAGTAGGCGGGAAGCCCCGCCGGCCGGTCAACGTGTGACGGCGAGCACTACAACCCAGGCCGTGACCACCGCCAACACTGCCAAGCCCACCAAGGCGAAGGCCTTCCGGCGCCGCCTCTTGATCTCCCGGTTAAGTTCCCGGCTAAGTTCGCGGCTTCCGGTCACATAGTTATAGTTAGTCTGCCCCATGACGGCCATCATAGATGCACCAGTCGGGCAAAAACGCAAGTCAAGCGAATTTTGACGCCAAATGGCGTGGTAAACATTCGGTGTCGGCCAGTTCACTACATAGCTTGCCTCGCGATAGGCCCAGCTGGAGACCGCTTACAGGTCTGCGAGCGCCGTGCCCGGGTTCTCGATGGCGTCCGCGACGTACCGGAGGAAGCGGCCGCCGTTTCGCCGTCGCAGACGCGGTGGTCGAAGGCGAGCGTCAGCTCGGTGACCTTGCGGACGGCCAGCTGGCCGTTGACGACCCACGGTTTGTCGATGATCCAGCCGACGCCGAGCATCGCGACTTCCGGTAGTTGATGATCTCGGCGGAACCGTCGTCCCGTGCGACGGCGGTGAGCCGGCGGATCTCGCGTCCAGTCCGCGGGCGCTCAGCGTGTGGGCGTTGCGGACGCAGGGGACCATGAGCCCGCGGCTCTGACAAGCCGCATGATCGTGGCGAATAACGAAAGGCTACGCCGTGGGCTGGCTAGATCCAGAACCGCCCACTCCGCCGAGAACGCGCGCAAGAGCACCGTTGGTGTAGCTCTGACCGATGGTGCCAAAGTGGCAGCTCTCGCCCCGCCTCTCAGAAGCGGCACAAAATGCCACGATTGCCAGCGGCGTAGCGACCGGCATTGCTGGATCCAGCGTCACGGATTCGCCTTGGGACATTGTCCTTGTGGCGGGTCAGTCCAACTCGTGGGAGACGGACTACCCGGTGTTCGACTACACCGAGCCGGACAACAATGTCCTGTCGTGGACCACGGCAACCGGAGTGGCCGCGGTGACGCCTTCCAAGAATGACGAGATTGGTTTCGCGTTCGCCCGCCAGTACGCGAAGGAACATCTCGTGCGCGGCCGTAAGGTCATCACGACCCGCAACGGCTACGGCGAAACCGGCTTCAGCTCCACGTCCCTCGCCGGACAGGCCGGATACACGACGGTCCCGAACGGAACGTGGGACCGGGCACTGACGGCGGACCCGCTGAACCGTGCACTTGAAGTCATCAGCACGGCCAACGCCGTGCTCGCTGCCGCACCGGCCGGGTCCAAGATCGTCGCCATGCTCTGGTCGCAGGGCGAACAGGACCGCATCAAAGCAGCATCGGACGGCGACGCCTGGTACTCGGGCAAGCTCGATGACTTCTTTGGCTGGGTCCGCACCACCCTGACGCTGCCGGAGCTGCCGATCATCGTCATGTCCCAGACCCCGGAAACCATTGCCGGGTCCACGGGCGGGCAGGCAATCAACCGCGTCCACGAGGCCACGCCGAACCGGCTCAAGTGGACCACCTACGTCTACGGACCGGAGGGCTACAGCAAGACCGCGGAGGACATCCACTTCACCACCCCCGGCCACGGGCTCCGCGGCAAGCTGGCATCGGCGGCGCTGAACAAGGCGAAGCTCAACAACTCGGTCATCCGCCCCGGCCAGCCCCTCAACCTCAAAGTGCAGATACTCGGCACCGTGGCCAATGTCCGATGGGAACCACCCGTCCAGCGCGTAACGTCTTACACGCTGGAATACTCCACCGACAACGGCGTGACATGGGTAGCCGTCACGCTCGCGCACAGCATGGCCACCAGCGCGTCCATCGCGATCCCGCTCAACGCGCCCGTATGGGTCCGGGTCAAGTCTGCCAACGAGTACGCCACCGCGTCCGCATGGTCCCCCGTGGCTTCCGCCTACGGCAGCGTGCCCGTAGCTACGCCAGACCCCACGGCCCGGCCTGCGCTCACTGTCAACGACTATGCACATCGGTGGGCTGCGAAGGCCCAGACCGCAGGCCAGAAGGCCAGCGTTACCCCTTCGGCTGGCGCGGTGAACCTTGTTCAGGCCACCACGATCAAGCAGCCGTCCATAGTGGACGACGCGGGCGTGAAGGTACTCAGGTTCGATGGCGTGGACGATGACATCCTGGGCACGACGTCGAGCGTCAAGACGGTCACCATCATTGCCAAGGTCACTGCGGCGGTCGGCGTCAATACGGCCATCGTCTCCACCGGCCCGAATACCGTCCGGCGCACAAATGAGGCGACGCCACGAATCGGGACGCAGATCAGTGCTGGCGCCAATGAGTTGTGGTCCTACACCGAGGGAACGAAGTTCCACGTCTTGACCCTAGTTGCTGACGGAACCAGCGGGGCCATCAGCATCGATGGCGGATACCAGATTCTCAACGGCGCCGTTTCGTCCACTCAGGTCCTTGTTGGCCGGTATGGGACGACGAACTACGGCCAGATCGACGTGCTGGAAGTCATCGCCTGGAACCGGGCTCTGTCTAGCGGCGAGTGCGCCACGCTCCACACGGAGTTGCAGGCAGGCTATGCAGGGCTTATCGCGTAACGTCCACCAGTGCAGGTTTCGGTCGCAGTCGCTTTTCCATCGGGTGTTCAACCCAGTGGTAGAGCGCTGCGGCCGTTGCCGTCGCCACTACAAAGGCCCCAACCAGCGCCGCGACGAGCAGCGCCCCGTCCAGCGCGTCAACGTCCACCTTGGCGAAGGCCAGCGCTTGGAACCAGACAGCCATGACCTGGGAGTGCACAAGGTAGAAGCCGTAGGACCAGACGCCCAGACGGACAACCCACTTGGACCGGAACACGGATCGGGCGCCAGCCAGGTCCGTGTTGGCGGCAGCCCAGACCAGCAGCATGAACGGGATCAGGGTAACCACCACACGCATGAATGTCGGCGGGGCATAGCCGGCGGCAACAAACGAGCCCAGGGCGAGTACGACCGCCGCCCACAGCGGGAAGCTGAACTTGAATCCGCGCTGCACCAACCGTGCGATCAGGATGCCGGCGACGAACTCCAGTAGGCGTACGGGCGGGAAGATCACCAAGAACCAGAACACGACGGGCGAGTCAAAGGCCGGCGCCAGCACGAGAGCCAACCCCGCCAACACAACGACAATCCCCGACAACCCGACGAGGATTCCACGCACACTGAGTTTAGCCAGCGTCGGAAAGATCCAGGGGAACACCAGATAGAAGAACGCCTCGCAGGACAGCGACCAGAACACGGCGCTGGCGGCGAAGTAGACAGTCTCATTCGGAACCCAGGACTGCAAAAGGGTGAGTGGCAGGAAGTCCACGGCGCCAACGTCGCGCTTTCCTGCGAGCATCAGCACGAGCGTCACGGCCCAGACCACAAGGTATGACGGGTAGATGCGGGCGATACGGCGCCTATAGAACAGCGTGCGTGTGTCATTCTCACGGGCAGTCCAGCCCATCACGAAGCCACTGACGATGTAGAAGAACGACACCCCGGACATGCCGGCCGCGAATAGCGCGAAGCCGTCACCTTGGACGCCGTAGTGCATCCCATGGAATCCGAAGACCGCCAGGGCCGCGAAGAACCGCAGGCCCGTCAGCGAATCAAGCCGGCGTCTGCCAGGAATCGCGATGCTGCCCGCAGGCAAGACTTTAGACGACACAGTGCCCCCATAATTTGCGTCAGTGGAATACCCGAATACTACCTGACTGACCCGGCCCGCTATCTGCCTAGACTATCTTTGCGGTGCGGAGCGCTTCCAAGATGACCGGCGAGATACGCGCCTGATACTCAGGTGTCGCGTGCGCCAGATCTCGCTTCACCGGCGTTGTCCCAACGAACACTGGGCACTGCGCGTCAGCACAGAACCAGTCCCGCGAATCCATATACGAGCCGCCCAGCTTCTCAGCAAGCGCCTTCTCCAATACGGAGGCATCTACCCACCGTGAGGTGATCGTGTTCATGCAGGTAGCTGGGGTGCTGACCTTCGTGTAGCAGGTGGCAATGTTCTTGTCAGCCGGAGCCGGGGCGATGAATACGATCTTCCCCGCTGAGGCCTGGAACTTCGAGACGAATGCCTCAACTGAGGATGCTTTCTCAGCTTGTGTGAGGGGGCGGTTGACGCCCTCGGGCGTCCGCTCGTTGTAGTGGTTGGTGATGAACACGATGTCAGGGCGTATCCGGTTGATCGCATTGACAGCATCCTCTTTACGAGCCGCGCAGTCTGCCTCAACGTTTTCGTTGGGGACATCCGAATACGCGCAACCGAACGTCCCGTAGGACTTCACCCGCCACGTCGGGTCCAACTCCGCAAGTGATCGGATTCCTGCGACATAGCCCATCGATGTGGAATCGCCTATGACAACGGCGGTTTTGCTTGCATCGGCGGAACCCCAGGTGCAGGCCTCTTCGTCCACGAGGCGGCCGATCTTGCCGCACTCAAGGATGTCGGCCGGCGCCTGGCCTCCAGCGATTGCTTCGTCCATGGAGGGTGACAGTTCGGGCCAGCCTGCCGCGCCAACCGAGGCGCGTATCTCAGCCTGGAGCTTCGCCAGCCCAGGGGGCAAGGCGGCCGAAGCAGTATCAGCCAGCGGTGCGGCAACCACAGGTAGAGCAACGGGCTCCGCTACAGGCTTGCCGGGAACCAGAAGCGGAACCACCATGATTGCCGTCAAGCAACCGAGTGCACTCAGCGCAGTGATCTTGTAAGACCCCGGCACGGGCGCCCGGTCAGCGTGCTTACGGTGCCTCTTGCCACCATCCAACCACCGGGACTTCCTGATTGGATCTTCCACAAGATGGTACGAGTAGATCGAGGTCGCTAGGAAGAAGGCGGCCAACTGGACAGCGCCAAGGGGCGTGCTGCCGTCCACGATCTGGCTGCCGATGATGATGACCGGGAAGTGCCAGAGGTACAGGGAGAACGAGATGTCGCCGATGTAGCCGCTGACTTTGTTCGTCAGCGGCCAGATAAAGCGGTGCTCTGACGTTCCGGTCCCCGCGATGATCACCAAGGCCGCAGACAAGACGGGGAGGGCTGCGAACGGCGCCGGGAAGGCCGGCCCGTTCTCAACTGCGAAGAGTGAGAGGACCATTCCCGATATGCCCACCCAGGCAAGTAGGGGGCGTATCGCTCGGGGTATCCGGGTTAGTGCCGGCGCTACAACGGCGATGATGGCTCCGATTCCCAATTCCCACGTACGCGAGAATGTGGAGAAGTACGCCACGCCGTTGTTGTTCTGAGACTCCCAGAGCGCCCAGGCGAACGAGGCAACCGAGATGACGACGATTGCCACTCCTGCCCCGGCTCGTGCGGCGCCCTGCCCGCTACGGCGGGCGACCATCACGAAGACAAGCAACATGATCCAAGGCCACACGAAGTAGAACTGCTCTTCCACTGCGAGTGACCAGTAGTGCTGGAGCGGCGAGACGGGGCCGTCGGCCTGGAAGTAGTCAGTCCCTACAGCCGCAAAACGCCAGTTCCCAGCGAACAGGGCGGCGGCCAGGCCGTCCCAGACCACGCCAACGAATCGTGACCACCCGAAGACGAAGTATGAAACGACGACAGTGACCACCAAGACCAGAAGTGACGCCGGAAGGATTCGCTTCG
Organism: Arthrobacter cavernae; assembly: GCF_017368795.1. GTDB lineage: Bacteria > Actinomycetota > Actinomycetes > Actinomycetales > Micrococcaceae > Arthrobacter > Arthrobacter cavernae. Next base: position 81,788 of record NZ_JAFNLL010000036.1, read on the forward strand.
CTCGCCGCTTGTAGAACCCTGTGAACGATATCGTTCCCGTGCGCTCCTGCTCCCGCAGAAGGAGGCCCGTGATAAGGAAACCTGAGATCACGAAGAAGATATCCACGCCAACGAACCCACCCGACGGCCAGTCGAGCAGGTGATCCAAGACCACGGCAACCACGGCGAACGTGCGGAGGCCCTGAATGTCCGGACGGAGAACCTTCTTGCTGCCCAGCTGCTTCTGTCGCTTGCGGTTGGATGATTGCCTGCGGGCAGGCAGAAGTGAGTCGAGCAAGGATTCCCCCAACAATGAGACCGGCGATTGCGCTTATTCTAGCGGTCCTATCGGCCGGTTAAGTAACCCATAACAGCAGAGCCGTGGCGCTCACTGCCACGACTCCGCTGGATAGTATGCCGGGATGACACCGCAGACCAGGGTAATAGTGCCAGGCCAGACGTGCAGCGGATCGCGGCCCGCTACATGTCCGCGAGCACCGATCCCGGGTTCTCGATGGCGTCTGCGACGTACCGCAGGAAGCCGGCAGCCGTTTCTCCGTCGCAGACGCGGTGGTCGAACGCGAGGGTCAGCTCGGTGACTTTGCGGACGGCCAGCTGGCCGTTCACTACCCACGGCTTGTCGATGATGCGGCCCACGCCGAGCATCGCGACTTCCGGGTAGTTGATGATCGCGGCGGAACCGTCGACGCCGAACACGCCGTAGTTGTTCAGCGTGAAAGTCCCGGAACCGAGCTCGGCCGGGGTCGCCTTGCCGTCCCGCGCGACGGCGGTGAGCCGGCGGATCTCGGCGTCCAGTCCGCGGGCGCTGAGCAGGTGGGCGTTGCGGACCGACGGGACCACCAGGCCGCGGTCCGTCTGGGCGGCGAAGCCGAGGTTGATCCCGTCGAACGAGACGATCTCCTGGCTCTCCCCGCCCGCGGTGTCCTCGGTAGTGACGAACCGGGTGTTCAGCGCCGGGTATTTCTTCAGCCCGGCAGTGACGAAGCGGGCAATGAACGCCAACAGACCCGGGGTGTCGTGCGGCGAGCGTTTCTTGAGTTCGGCACGCATGTCCAGCAGCGCCGTCGCGTCCACGTCAACCCAGACCGTGGCCTCGGGAATCTCGGAACGGCTGCGCGACATGTTTGCGGCCACGGCCTTGCGGACACCGCGGACGGCAGTGCGGGCGGAAACGGCGAGCCCGGTACGGCTGTCGGTTTCCCCCGCGGCAACCGCAGCGGCAGCGGGTGCGGCAAGCGGCGCCGTGGGCGCGGCTGCAGGGGCCGCAATGGCCGCCTCGACGTCCCGGCGCATGATCAGCCCACTGGCCCCCGAACCATCAATCGCGTCCAGGGATACCCCGTGGTCGCGCGCCATCTTCCGCACGAGCGGAGAAATGACGGCCGAAAGCTTCCCAGGAATGCGCGTGGCAACGGAGGGCGCCGAAGCAACAGGCTCGACGACGGCGAGACTCCCCTTACGCGGCCGGGTCCGGCCGGTCTTCTCGCCCCCCGGCGTCCCATAACCAATGAGCACATTGCCGGACCCAGCCTTTTCCTCAGCCCGATACGTCTCCGCAGCGGATGAAGCCGACGGCGACGAACCCGCCTGAGCCGCAGCGGATGATGCCGCCCCGGGAGTGGCATCGGGCCTACCTGAGCCGGACGGCCTGTTGCTTGCAACAGGGCCGGCCGGCGAAGGGGCGGGGGCGGCATCATCCGCGGAGGCGGACTCGGCCGCACCAACGCGCGCCACAGAAATCAGCGGCTTCCCGACGTCGAGCGTCTGGCCCGGTTCGCCGTGCAGCACGGCCACGGTGCCCGCGTACGGCGAG
>NZ_JAFNLL010000037.1 GCF_017368795.1 Arthrobacter cavernae
ATCCGCGGAGGCGGACTCGGCCGCACCAACGCGCGCCACAGAAATCAGCGGCTTCCCGACGTCGAGCGTCTGGCCCGGTTCGCCGTGCAGCACGGCCACGGTGCCCGCGTACGGCGAGGGCACCTCCACCATGGACTTGGCGGTCTCCACCTCGGCGATGGGCTGGTCCACGCGGATTTCGTCGCCGACGGCGACGAGCCAGTTCACGAGTTCGGCCTCGGTGAGGCCCTCCCCCAGGTCCGGCAGGAGGAATACCTGCATATCTGAACTCATGGTCAGTCCTCCCATTGAAGGTCGTCGACGGCGTCGAGGATGCGGTCGACGCTCGGCAGATAGTAGTGCTCCAGCTTGGGAGACGGGAACGGGACGTCGAAGCCGGTCACCCGCAGCACGGGGGCTGCGAGATGGTGGAAACAGCGTTCCTGGACGCGGGCCACGATTTCTGAGGACACCGAGGCGAAGCCGTGGGCCTCGGCGATAACCACGGCGCGTCCGGTCTTGCGGACGGAGGCGCAGACGGTTTCGTCGTCGAACGGCACGATCGAGCGGATGTCGATCACTTCGAGCGAGCGGCCCTCTTCCGCGGCGGCCGCGGCAGCGGCGAGAGCGGTGGGGACGGACGGACCGTAGGCGATCAGGGTTGCCTCGGTGCCGGGGCGCGCGATGGCGGCGCGGCCCTCGGTGCTCGTCCCACCGGCGGCGTTCGCGGCGTGCTCGGCGCGCAGGGCGTCCAGGTCCACTTGGTCCTTGGACCAGTACAGCTTCTTGGGCTCCATGAACATGATGGGGTCATCTGAGTCGATGGCCTCGCGCAGCATGCGGTAGCCGTCGGCCACGGTGGCCGGCGTGTAGACCTTCAGGCCCGCGGTGTGGGCGTAGTAGGACTCGGAGGAATCGCAGTGGTGCTCCACGCCCCCGATCCCGCCCGCGTAGGGCACCCGGATGACCAGGGGCATCTTGAGGGCGCCCCTGGTGCGGTTGTGCATCTTGGCCACATGGCTGACGATCTGTTCGAAGGCCGGGTAGGCGAAGGCGTCGAACTGCATCTCGATGACGGGGCGCATGCCGTTCATGGCCATGCCGACAGCCATGCCCACGATGCCGGACTCCGCCAGTGGGGTGTCGAAGCAGCGCTGCTCACCGAACTCGGCCATGAGGCCGTCGGTGATGCGGAAGACACCGCCGAGGAGGCCGACGTCTTCACCGAAGACCAGGACGGACGTGTCCTCGCGCATGGCGTCGGCCATGGCGGTGTTGAGGGCCTTGGCCATGGTGATGGTCTGCGGGCCTGTCGCTTCGGCGGTCGCCGCGGCGGACGCTGCTGCACTGGCCGTGGCGGCGCTGACGTTTTCGTTGGCGGATGTGGTGACGGTGGGGCTCATTTGCCTGCCTCCTCGCGGGTGGTTTCCGAGCGGGCGAGTTCGCCGGCGAGCAGTTCGGACTGCTCCTTCAGCTGCGGGGTGGGGGTGGAGAAAACGTACTTGAAGAGATCCAGCGGCTGCACCGGGACGTCCTCACTGAGGCCTTCGCGCAGCTGCGTGGCAACCGCCTCGGCCTGTTCGGCAATGCGGGCGCTGCCGGCGTCGTCGAGCAGGCCCTTGTCCGTCAGGTACGCCTTCATGCGGGCCAGCGGGTCCTTCGCCTGCCATTCGGCTACTTCACTGTCCGGGCGGTAGCGCGTGGCGTCGTCGGCGTTGGTGTGGGCCTGCATGCGGTAGGTGTGGGCCTCGATCAGCAGCGGGCCGGAGCCCTCACGGGCCAGCTTCACGGCACGGTCCAGGACGGCGAGCAGCGCGACGAGGTCGTTTCCGTCCACGCGCTCGCCGGCCATGCCGTAGCCCACGGCCTTGTGTGCCAGCGACGGCGCCACGGACTGGTGGCTCAGCGGCACGGAGATAGCGTACTTGTTGTTCTGCACGAAGAAAATGACGGGCAGGTGGAACACGGCGGCGAAGTTCAGGGCCTCGTGGAAGTCGCCTTCACTCGTGGCGCCGTCGCCGCACATGGCCAGCACCACGGTGTCCTCGCCGCGCAGCTTGGCGGCATGGGCAACGCCGACGGCGTGGAGCAGCTGGGTGGTCAGCGGCGTGCACTGGATGCCGACGTTGTGCTCCTTGGGGTCGTAGCCGCTGTGCCAGTCGCCGCGGAAAATTGTCATGGCCTGCACCGGGTCCACTCCCCTGGCCATGACCGCGACGGCGTCGCGGTAGGTGGGGAACAGCCAGTCGCCTTCGCTCAGGCACATGGCGGCCGCCACCTGGCATGCCTCCTGGCCGTGGCTGGACGGGTAGACGGCCATGCGGCCCTGCCGCACCAGCGCGGAGTTCTGGTCGTTGACGCGGCGCCCGACGACGAGCTGCTCATACGCGGCCATCAGTTCGGCATCGCCGGGGGTGGGGTACTCGTGGCCGGGTTCGGTGCCCTGCTCATCGTGGGAGCGAACGGTGCCGTCAGGGTTCACCATCTGGATCTGGTGCCGGGCCGGCAGCATGTAGTCCTCCACGCTGATGCCAAACTTGCGCCGCACCTCGGAAGCCTGGTCCGTGTCCGTCTGCTCAGCGTGGTCCAGGCTCCGGGAAGCGTGGTCTGCGGAGATCGTCATTGGTCCGTCCTTCTATATCCACTATTTTCCTCAAGTATGGATCTGGACGAAGTTTCGTATCCACCTCTGGGCAGAATCATGGAAGAGCTTGCACGGAATGGCTATTCTGGAAGACGAATCGCAATTGTGAGCTGGGTAACGGGCCCGGCCCGTGGACGAATTGGAGGAGCCATGGCCGAGGCCGAACAGGACCAGGTGGAGGTCCCCCTGGATGCGGTGGACCGGAACATCATCGCGGAGCTGACGCGCGACGGCCGGATGTCCGTGACGCAGGTGGCGGAGAACGTGCACATCAGCCGGGCGCACGCGTACACACGCATTGCCCGGCTGACGGGCGAGGGTGTGCTCACCAAGTTCACGGCGCTGGTGGACCCCATCAAGGCAGGGCTGAAGTCCTCGGCCTATGTCACTCTCAAGGTGCAGCAGCATTCGTGGCGCGAACTCCGGGAGCAGCTGCGGCTCATTCCCGAGGTGCACCACATCGCCTTGGTGGGCGGGGACTTTGACGTCATCCTCCTGGTCCGTGCCGTGGACAACATCCATCTGCGGCGGGTGATCTTCGACCAACTGCAGTCCATGCCCGGCGTCCTGGACACGCAGACGTTCCTGGTGTTCGAGGACGTGGATACGCGGTAGCACGGATTGAGCCTGGGCCATGACCGGACCGCCGATGCGACGCCCAATTACCTGGCGTTTACCTGTAAGAAATCCTTCGCTGCTTAGGATGACCACATGGGGACAAAACAACACCACGCGTTCTGTGACAAATGCGGCGCCGCAACCAAGCACATAACCACGTTCAGTCAGCAGGAATGCGGACGGCTCATCGCAAATGTCCGCTGCGCAGAGCATTCAGAGCGCCCTGAATAAGGGTCTCCTCCGGCACACTTTCGGTCGACGGGCCGCCGACCCCGAAACCATCCTGAACTAATATGTGGGGTTGATTGTCAAGAGGTCGTGCGAAAGCGGTCCCGGCCGGGTTGGCTGGGGCCGCTTGGGTGACAGGGGAAGCTGACTCGATTGTCAGGTTGTTGCCCCGTCGTTGGCCGGCAGGTCTGGCCGGTGGGTGTTCAGCGTGTCAAGGCGACGGCGCGGTCAGACTAATATTCGCGGGTTGGTTACCGCAGGACGAAGTGTTCGGCTGGAGATTACCGCTGGTCTAGGGTCGAGCGTGGCCGTCACCGGCTGCTCATAGGTCAGACGCGGGTTTACTCCACGCGCTGCGATTAACACTTCCCGGGAAACCTGCCGGTACGTGCTTACGGGTTCATCCGGGTCCCTTCCGCGTTTTCGTCCAGGGTGGCCAGCGACCAGCACCAGCCCGCCAGTTCGCGGGCGATGGCGACGTTCGCGATGACGGGCCGCTTCCGGTGTTCCAGATAGACCAGCCACCGCTCGTGGAGCCGCCGGTTCCCTTCGTGTCCGCGCATCCTGGCTGCCGGGGTGGCGTGGTCCCACCGGTCCCGCATCAGCCGTGAGGGGCGGTCGTAGGGTTGGCGGTGGTGCCAGGCCGCCTCGACCAGCAGGCGGCGGGCATGGCCGTTCCCGGTCTTGGTGATCGAGCCCTGGGACCGGGACTGGCCGGAGGAATGCTCGGTGGGCACCAGGCCCAGGTAGGCCGATGGTCCGGCCCGTGAAGCGGTCCCAGTCCCCGATCTCGACCGCGAGGCCGAACGCGGTCAGCGTCGAGATCCCGCGCAGGCATTCCAGCGCCCGGACCACCGGGGTGTATTCGCTGCCGTATGCCAGCGCGGTGATCGCCTTGTCGAGCCGGTCCCGGCGGTCCCGGACCTCGTGCATGCCCTCCAGTGACGAATCGTAGGCCAGCTGCAGGGGCACCGCGTGTAAGCGGCAACTTTAAACTGACCGGAGTCGGCAAAT
>NZ_JAFNLL010000038.1 GCF_017368795.1 Arthrobacter cavernae
CTCATGCCACCGAACGACTACCGACCCACGCTCCTAGGGCGTTGGCGGCCGCGTGCTGGGTTCGTGGCGGCTGGGATTCTGAGGAATCAGGCCAGGGCGTTGCGGCGGCCTTCGAAGGCCCGGCCCAGCGTGACCTCATCGGCGTACTCCAGGTCTCCGCCCACGGGCAGGCCGGACGCGAGCCGGGTCACCGTGATGCCGATCGACTTGAGCATGCGTGCCAGGTAGGTTGCCGTGGCTTCGCCCTCAAGGTTGGGGTCCGTGGCGATGATGATTTCCTGGATGGCGCCGTCGTTGAGCCGGGTGAGCAGTTCGCGGATGCGCAGCTGCTCGGGCCCGATGCCTGCGATCGGATTGATGGCCCCGCCGAGCACGTGGTACCTGCCCCGGAAGGAACGGGTGCGCTCCACCGCCAGGACATCCTTGGACTCTTCCACGACGCAGATCACCGAGGGATCGCGGCGCGGATCGCGGCAGATGTTGCAGAGTTCCTGCTCGGTCACGTTGCCGCAGACAGTGCAGAACTTCACGCGCTCCTTGACCGTGGTGATGGCCGTGACGAGGCGCTTCATGTCCTCGGGGTCGGCCTCGAGGATGTGGAACGCCAGGCGCTGCGCCGACTTGGGCCCGACGCCGGGAAGCCGGCCGAGCTCGTCAATCAGCTCTTGAACTGCACCTTCGTACACAATGTCCTCGTTCGTTCGATATCAATGCTGCGTTGCGGTGCGCGCCTGGTTTTGTTCAGGCCACACCGCTGCGGTGGCCGCGCGACTAGCCGGCCTGCAGGGGAGTGCCGTCCAATGCCCGAACTTCGAGCAGCTTTGCGCCCAGAATACGCTCCACGGCTGCCCGGCCAAAGAGCTTGGACTCCTCGATGGTTTCGTCATCCGGGCTGGGGATTTCCTCGACCGCCGGGGCGGCGGATTCCTGTGCCCGGACCGGTGCCTGCTGGCGTCCGGCCTGGGCTTCCGGGCTGTTCGTGAGCCGCTGGTACAGGCTTTGCCGGCCCGTGCCGCGGTCTACCAGAGCGGTTTCTTCCATGGTTGCGACGGATCCGTGCGATGTCGCCGGAGCGCTTGCCTCGGAGGTGGCGGAAGCGGGTGCTGCAGCGGCGGTCGCAACGGGCCAGACCGACGACGGCGGGAGGTCCCAGCCGGACGGCGCGGGAGCAGCTGGGATCTGGGCGCCTGCAGGCTCGTAGACGGGCGGAGCGGAAGGCTCCTCCGAGGCCGGTTCCGGTGCCGGTTCCTGTGCCGAAGTCGGCTCGGCTGCAGCCTGCGTGCCCACGTTGGACGCGCTGCCCACAACCCAGGACCCCGGAGACTGCTCCACCGCACGAGACCAGGGGTCGTGCGAGGTGTCGGGAGCCGACGCCGGGTCCACAGCTGAGTCGGCGGCCGCTGCCTTCGCTGCCGCCTTGGCAGCGGCCGCCTTTGAGGGTACAGCTTTCTTTGGCGCCGCCGAGGGAGGTGCTTCGGTTGCGGAAGGTCCGGCCGGGGCAGCTGAATAGCTGCCGGTGGGCTCCCAATCGGCAGGCGGTTCCTCGTCCAGCGGCGGAGCGTCCTCGTCGCGCGGCGGTCCCCAGTCGTCATCGGGGTATGCGTAATCGCCAGCGGATTCGGGCGTGGCCATAGGGGCTGCCGACGGCGCGGTCGGCTGGGCCGTGACAGGAGCCGGCTCGGACTCTGGCGCAGCCGGAGTCAAGGCAACAGGCAGCGCAGTGGCAGGCGCCGTTTCAGGAGCAGCCGACGCCGCAGCGGGCGCCGTCGGAGCAGCAGGTGCTGCCGCCGTCGTCGGTTCAGCCTGGACCGGCGTTGCCTGGACCGGCGTTGCTGCAGGCGAGGCAGCAGCAGGCCCTGCAGGGGCCAGGCCCCATGCCGCGTCAACGGCTGAAGCCGGGACCTCGGGGCTGGGCGCCGGGACCTCCGGGCTAGCCGGTGCTTTTGGGTTTGGCTCAGAGCTCGCTGAGCTGTTGGTTCCGCCGGCGACCGCCACGATCTGGCAGTCGATGCCGATGGTCTTGTGGATCGCCTGGCGGAGGTTTTCGGCGTGGTCGGCCCGGCCGAAAGCGCCGGCGAGGCCGGCCGTGGTGAAGGCAAGCGTGAGTTGCTGGCCGTCGAACTGTGCCACCTGGGCGTTCGGTTCCACCAGGGCCCAGGTGCTGCGCTTGATCTTGGTCAGCGTCTGCAGGACTTCCGGCCACGCGCGGCGCAGGGCCTCGACGTCGCTGGCTCCAGCAGGTCGGGGCGCCTGCTGTGCGGGAGCTGCCGGCGCGGGTGCTGCCGGGGCGGGAACCGGCGTCGGGGATACGGGCGGAGCCACTACTGGCGCTACAGGGGACACGGCCGCGGGAGCCTGCGCTGCAGGAACTTGAGCGGGACGCCCGGCAGGCTGGCGCTCGTCGACCGGCCAGTCCGCCGTGGACACGCGAGGCGCGGTCAGCGGTTCCCGGGCAGGTGAATCGGCGGGCGCCGGGGCCTGCGGTTCCGCCGCGGGGGCGGGCGCAGCCACAGATACCGCAACTGGAGCCGGCGCAGCCACGGGAGCGGCCGGAGCGGCAGTAGCCGGCGCGGCCACAGGAGCAGCAGCGCCTTCATCGCCGTAGTTGAGGCGGCGTTCCACACGGTCGATCCTGGCCGCGATGCCACGCTCTGTCTGCTCGGCACTGGGGAGCAGGACGCGGGCGCACAGCAACTCAAGGTGCAGCCGCGGCGAGGTGGCGCCGGTCATCTCGGTGAGGGCCGTGTTGGTGACGTCGGCCGCGCGGGAGAGCTCGGCGGCGCCAAGGTTGTTGGCCTGGCCGCGCATGCGGGCGATCTGGTCGGCCGGCATGCCGCGCAGGATGGCCTGGGCGCTTTCCGGCATGGCCTTGACGATGATGAGGTCGCGGAAGCGCTCCAGCAGGTCCTCCACGAAGCGGCGCGGATCGTGGCCGGTCTGGATGACGCGGTCCACGGCCCGGAAGACGGTGCCGGCGTCCGCAGCAGCGACAGCGTCCACGACGTCGTCGAGCAGTGAGGCGTGGGTATAGCCGAGCAGCGCGACGGCGAGCTCGTAGTCCAGGCCGTCGGGCCCGGCGCCTGCAATGAGCTGGTCCAACACGGACAGGGTGTCGCGGACTGAGCCCTCCCCGGCACGGAGTACCAGTGAGAGCACCCCGGGCGCCACGGGCACGTTTTCCTGCTGGCACAGCAGTTCCAGGTAGGCCATGAGCGGCTCGGGCGGCACCAGCCGGAAGGGGTAGTGGTGCGTGCGGGACTTGATGGTGCCGATGACCTTGTCCGGCTCCGTGGTGGCGAAGATGAACTTGATGTGTTCCGGCGGCTCTTCGACGATTTTCAGCAGCGCGTTGAAGCCCTGCGGTGTGACCATGTGGGCTTCGTCGATGATGAAGATCTTGTAGCGGTCCCGGACCGGGGCGAAGGTGGCGCGCTCGCGCAGATCGCGGGCATCGTCCACGCCACCGTGGCTGGCGGCGTCGATCTCGATGACATCCAGCGAGCCAGAGCCGCCGCGAGCGAGCTCGACGCAGCTGTTGCACTTGCCGCAGGGAGTGTCAGTGGGGCCCTCGGCACAGTTCAGGCAGCGGGCCAGGATGCGGGCGGATGTGGTCTTGCCGCAGCCGCGCGGGCCGGAGAACAGGTAGGCGTGGTTGACGCGGTTCTTGCGCAGGGCCGTCATCAGGGGGTCAGTGACGTGTTCCTGCCCGATAACGTCCGCGAACGAGTCCGGGCGGTACCTGCGGTAGAGGGCAGTAGTAACAGTCACAGGGTCAACCTAGCTATAGGGGATGACATTTAAATAAGTGACCCCTCATGCACCCGCCAGAGCCCATCTACCCTTGCTACCTTCCGGTCCTGGGGGAGTTCAACAGGATGACGCCACATGAGGGGCCGTCGACAAGCTTACCCGAAGATCCAGCGCCGTTCGAATCCTCCGGAGGCCGGGCGGTTTGGAATGCCCGACGGCGGGTGGTCGGGTGTCAGGACTCGATCGCACTGGGTGACGGCGAACCAGGCGCCAGCTGGCGGTGGGGGACGTGGTGGAAAGCATCAGGCAGGATCTCGACGACAGGGATATTCAGTGCGAACGCGATCTTGAACAGACTTTGAATGGTCGGGTTGCTGAGGCTTTTGTTGTTGCGTGCACGTTCGATGTTCTGAACTGTGTTCTTGTCCAGGCCAGCCGCGTAGCTCAGCGCTTCCTGAGTGAAACCTGCATGCTTTCGTAGCGTGCGAAGCCGCTCTGCCAGCTCAACCGCAACGACATCCCAGTCGCTATCGGGAACTTTATCGGCAGAGGGCACCCATCCAGCGTCAATTCCGGGCACATGGAAGACCACCTAATATATTGGGTATTCACTCAATTTATTGGGTGCTGGGTTGCTCTAGGCAATCCCATCACGAGGGTCCGACAGCCACCGCGTTGCCGGACCCGACTTCGTTCTACGCAATGGGGATACTGTGTCCACGACTTTTGACCAACTGCTGGATTCGTACCGCGATCTTGCCGATTCGGAACGGATGAAGGGCAGCTATTTCGAGCAGCTCATCGAGCAGTACCTCGAGAACGACGGCGTCCAGGCTCCGCAGTACACGGACGTCTGGCTGTGGCGGGACTGGCCGGGCCGCGACGGCAAGCCGGATACCGGCATCGATCTGGTGGCCGAGCGGGCCGACGGCGGAATCACGGCGATCCAGTGCAAGTTTTACGCCGCGACACACACCATGCAAAAGCACGACATCGACTCCTTCATCTCCGCCTCCGGCAGGGAGCCGTTTACTCACCGGTTGATTGTTTCGACCACATCCAAGTGGACCCAAAACGCCGAGGAGATGCTGGACAGCCAGCGAATTCCAATCCAGCGGATCGGGCTCTCTGACTTCCGTCATTCCAACATCGACTGGGCCACGTACACGCTGACGGACCCCCAGAAGGCGCCCAGGCTGCATGAGAAGAAGCAGCTGCGCGCCCACCAGCATGAGGCCGTCTCGGCGGCATTGAAGGGCTTCGAAGCCGACGACCGGGGCAAGCTGATCATGGCCTGCGGCACGGGCAAGACGTTCACGGCCCTGAAGATCGCCGAACGCTTCGCCGAGGCCGAGGGCCACGCGCGCATCCTGTTCCTCGTCCCGTCCCTGGCGCTGATGTCCCAGTCCCTGAAGGAATGGTCGGACGAGACGCGGCAGCCGATGCACGCTTACGCGGTGTGTTCGGACGTGAAGGTGGGCCGTCAGAAGAACGCCGACCTGACCGACGTCGCGATCCATGACCTGCAGATCCCGGCCACCACCGACGGCAAGACGCTCGTCGAAGCGATGGGCAGGAAGGAACTGGACGAGGGCATGACGGTGGTGTTCTCCACGTACCAGTCCATCGAGGCCATCGCCGAGGCCCAGCGGGCCGGCATGCCCGACTTCGATCTCATCATCTGCGACGAAGCCCACCGCACCACCGGCGCCACGCTCGCCGGCACGGAGGAGTCCCACTTCGTCAAGGTCCACGACAACAGCAAGATCGCGGGTGCCAAGCGCCTGTACATGACCGCCACGCCGCGGCTGTTCAACGACGACACCAAGAACGCGGCCCTGGAGAAGGACGCGATCCTGTGCTCGATGGATGATGTGGAGCTGTACGGGCCGGTGTTCTACCGGATCGGCTTCGGTGAGGCCGTGACCAAGAAGCTGCTCAGCGACTACAAGGTGCTGGTGCTCGGCGTCGATGAGAGCCAGGTGGTCTCCAGCTTCCAGGACCAGCTGTCCGACTCGAACATGGAGCTGCAGATCGATGACGTCGCCAAGCTGATCGGCTGCTGGAACGGGCTCGCGAAGCGCCGCTCCGGGGAGTTCGAGTCCTCCTTCGGGACCGACTGGCAGCCGATGCGCCGGGCCGTGGCGTTCAACCGGGACATCAAGTCCTCCAAGCTCGTCGAATCCGAGTTCGAGGAACTCGTCCGCGTGCACCTGACCAACCTGGAGAACGACGACCCGACCGATGACCTCAAGGTGGAGGTCAGGCACGTCGACGGCGGCTTCAATGCCGTCTCGCGGGCGGAGCGTCTGGATTGGCTCAAGGAAGAGGTAAACCACGACGGCGGCCAGCCCACCTGCCGGATCCTCAGCAACGCGCGGTGCCTCACCGAGGGCGTGGACGTGCCCTCCCTGGACGCGGTGCTGTTCCTGAACCCGCGCAATTCCATGGTGGACGTGATCCAGGCCGTCGGCCGGGTCATGCGCATCGCCAAGGGCAAGCAGTTCGGCTACATCGTGCTGCCCATCGCGATCCCGTCCGGCATGTCCACCTCCGAGGCCCTGAAGGACAACGCCCGGTACAAGGTGGTGTGGCAGGTCCTGCAGGCCCTGCGCGCGCACGACGAACGCATGGATGCCGCGATCAACCAGATCGAACTGAACAAGAACGCCCCGGAATCGATCCTGATCGAGACCGTGGACCTGGCGCCGCAGAAGAAACCCGGCCTCATTGACCCCCGGCCGACACCGGACCCGGACAACCCCGGAAAGCAGGAGTACGTCCAGCCCACGCTCCAGTTCCCGGCCGCCGAATGGAAGGACTCCGTCTACGCCAAGATCGTGGACAAGTGCGGCAACCGCATGTACTGGGAAGACTGGTCCAAGGACATTGCGGCCATCGCGAATAAGCACATCGTCCTGGTCAACAACCTGCTGGATCACGCCGATTCCGGATTGCGCACGGCATTTGACCTGTTCGTTGTTGGTCTCCAGGAAATGCTAAACCCGGCCATCGACGAAGCCCAAGCGGTGGAGATGATGGCGCAACACCTGATCACTAAGCCCGTCTTTGACGCCATGTTTAAGGGTCACCAATTCACAGAGTTGAATCCGATCTCTAAGGCAATGCAGGACACGATTGATCTGCTCAACGCAAACGCAGCGTTTGAAAAGGAACGATCTTCCCTGGACGTGTTCTACGCGTCGGTCAATGCGAGAGTTGAGAAGATCGACAACGCTGCCGCCAAACAGGCGATAATCAAGGAGCTCTACGACAAGTTCTTTGAGAACGCGTTTCCCCGCGTCGCTGAGCGGCTCGGAATCGTCTTCACGCCGGTCCCAGTAGTCGACTACATCCTCCGTTCGGCGGACGCCGTTTTGCGGGCTGAATTTGGAAGCTCCTTGTCCGGCGAAGGCGTATCTATCATTGAGCCTTTTGTCGGGACTGGCACATTCGTCACCCGCCTTCTCCAGCTCAATCTGATCAAGCCCGAAGACCTGCACCGGAAGTTCACGAAGGAAATCTTCGCCAACGAGATCGTCCTCCTTAGCTACTACATCGCCGCCATTAACATTGAAACCGTCTTTGCCGAGGAGGCCGACAGGCACGGGCTGGGTCTCGGCTATGTGCCGTTCGATGGGATCTCACTGACGGACACATTCCAGTTGGATGAGGGCGACGGCCAGTTCGACAACCCTGCCTTCCAAGTGAACTCCGAGCGCGTCAAGCGTCAGCAGGCGCAGGATATTCGGGTTATTGTCATGAACCCGCCCTACTCCGCGGGCCAAACCAGTGCGAACGACAACAACCAGAATCTGAAGTACCCACGCTTGGACGCGTCTATCGCCGAGACTTATGCCAAGTTGTCCACGGCAACCAACAAGAACAACCTCTACGACTCCTACATCCGCGGTATCCGATGGGCCTCCAACCGCATCAAGAACGACGGCGTGATCGCCTTTGTCTCCAACGGCAGCTTCATCGACGGCAACACAGCGGACGGCATCCGCAAGACCTTCGCCACCGAGTTCAGCCGGATCTTCGTATACAACCTCCGGGGCAACCAGCGCACTTCAGGCGAAGTGTCCCGCAAAGAAGGCGGCAAGGTCTTCGGCAGTGGTTCCCGCACGCAGGTGGCCATCTGCATCCTCATCAAGAATTCAGCCAGCACGGGTCCAGCGGACATCCAGTACCGGGACATCGGCGACTACCTCACCCGCGAACAAAAACTCGACATCCTCGAAATCGAGCAGTCCCTCGAAGGCACTGACTGGGAAACTATCACCCCGAACGAACACGGCGATTGGATCAACCACCGCGACGACCGCTATGACACCTTCCAAGCCATCGGGGACAAGGCGACCAAGGGCAAGCCAGGCACGCCCGGGATCTTCGAGAACTACTCGTCAGGTCTGAAAACCAACCGTGACGCCTGGTGCTACAACTTCAGCCAGGTTGCCGTCGAATCGAACATGCGCCGCACGATCGACTTCTACAATGAACAACTGTTGACAGATTCTCCGAGTAACGACGCCACCAAAATTGCCTGGGGTGGAAGTCTGAAAGATGACCTTAAGCGTGGAACGCATCTGGAATACGAGCAAGGGGCATTGCAGGACTCGATATATCGTCCTTTTTGTCGGCAAACGGTCTACTACTCCGGAAGCATGAACGAGCGTCGGTATCAGCTCCCAAAACTGTTTCCAACCCCAAATCATCCGAATATCGCGCTGTACATGAGCAGCCCCGGAGCATCCAAGATCTTCAGCCCATTGGTCGTCGACTGCGTCCCAAATCTGCACCTCGTTCACACCGGTCAGGCGTACAGCCTATACACCTATGAGCCGATCTCTACCGAAGCGCAAGGTGACCTCTTCGCTGATGCTGAGGGTGTCGTCGTCGACGGCTACCGCCGTAAGGACAACATTACTGACGTAACACTGAATACTTACCGCGGTTTCTACGAGGACCCGGCCATCAACAAGGAAGACATCTTCTACTACGTCTACGGGATAATTCATTCCCCGGCGTACCGCGAGAGCTACAAAGCCGACCTGCAGAAACTGCTGCCGCGGATTCCCAAGGTCAAGGACTTCCGGGGCTTCAGCACGGCCGGCCGGGAACTGGCTGAGCTGCACCTGAATTACGAAACGGTGGAGCCGTATCCGTTGGAGGAGATCGCTCAGGGTACGCCTGAAGGCGATGAGTACGACTTCTACCGGGTCAACAAGCTGTCCTTCGGCGCCCGCAAGGACCGCTCGCGCATCATCTACAACGCGCGCATCACCCTCGCTGGCATCCCGGAGGAAGCTTTCGACTACCAGGTCAACGGCAAGTCGGCGCTGGAGTGGATCATCGACCGCTACCAGGTCACCACCCACAAGGATTCACAGATCACCAACGACGCCAACGACTACTGCCGCGAGATCGGCGACCCCCGCTACATCCTGGACTTGATCAAGCGGATCGTCACGGTGTCGGTGGAGACGAATAGGATCGTGGCCAAGCTGCCGGAATTGGAGATTGCGGAATAGTTGGAGGTCCTCCGTGGCGGAATAGGGCGGCCGGTTCCTCGTAGGGGTGGCCGCTTGCTCGCAGGGGTGAGCGGCCCGCAATGCCCGCACGACGCCGTCGAGCACTTCACCGGACCCCACGAACTCAATCCGGATCTCCGGGACCTGCTCACCCATGCCAGTTGCTCCGATGAACGGCTGTGGCCCCGGTCCATAAGGACCGGGGCCACAGCCGTGGATGCTCGGTGACGCCCTGTGCCTAGGGAACGGGGGGTCCGAACTCATTGTTGAAGCGGAACAGGAACGCCGCAGTTGCGTCGCGGTGTACGGGCTCAAACGGGTGGAACGTGCCATCCGGGAAGCCGGTGGTGATGCCGCTTTGTGCCAGCCATGAGACTTCCAGGAAGAACTGGGAGCTCGGGGTCATGTCGCTGAAGGGCGATACTGCCGGGGCCGTGAAATCCGGTTTATCCGCCAACCGGAAGAGGAACGCAGCCATGTCCTTGCGGTTCACCGCCAACTCCGGGTGGAACGTGCCGTCCGGGAAACCGGTGGTAATGCCGGACTGCAGGAGCCAGGTGATCTCCTTGTAGAACATGTGGTTCGTCGGGAGGTCGGCGAAGGGTGATACCGCCGGCGGCGTGAACTCAGGCGAGCCGGAGAACCGGAACATGAACGCCGCCATCGCTGCGCGGCTCACCGAGTCCAGAGGCCGGAACGTGCCATCCGGGAAACCGGTGGTGATACCCCGATCCGCAAGCCACGAGATCTCCTCGAAGAACTGGTGGGAAGGCGGAACATCGGAGAACACGGTTACAGGCTCTTCTTCCTCCGCGCCCTCGATGTCGAGCACGCGTTCCGGGAGGTTCTGCGCGTTGGTGTTGCGCATGAACAGCGCGGCGAACGAGTCGTTCCTCAGCGCCGAGCGGAGGTTGATGTCGTGCGTCCGGAGCAGGTAGTAGAAGCGGTCGCCGTTCTGGAGCTCGGTCAGCTGGGTCTCGAAGACGAAGTTGAACGTGGTGCCGAGCAGGCCGCCGGAGGGGTCGCGCTTCTCAGCGAGCCCACCGACCCAGAGGTCGACGTTGTTCAGGCCGGTCTCCTGGGTTGCCCACGCCCCGGTGCTGTTCATGAAATTCAGCTGTTCAGCGGTGGGGGAGTTCACGATGGCCTTGGCCGCTGCCCGCTTGCCGGCGAACGTGGTTTCGCTGGTGATGGTCGGGAAGGTGCCGTAGGCCGCGACGAAGTTGATGAGCGACCCCGGGTGCCTGATGCCCTGTCCGAAGTCTGCCCAGCTCGTGTAGGGAGTCAGCCGATCATCACCCGTGAGGAGGCTGAACTGGCGGCGCACCTCATTCAGGCGTGGGATGCCGATGTCGCGACCGCGGGTAATGTTGAGCGACGC
Organism: Arthrobacter cavernae; assembly: GCF_017368795.1. Taxonomy (GTDB): domain Bacteria; phylum Actinomycetota; class Actinomycetes; order Actinomycetales; family Micrococcaceae; genus Arthrobacter; species Arthrobacter cavernae. The sequence continues at coordinate 10,666 of NZ_JAFNLL010000038.1, forward strand.
CAAGTCCAGGGGCAGACCCACCAGATTATTGCGGAGAGTATCGGTCACGAACTCGTCCAGGTCGTTTCCAAGCTGCTGGCTCATTCCCATGACGATGCTTCCGGCGGCCTCTCGCGGGGTGAGGGGTCCTGCGCTGCCACCGTCCGTGAAGGCGGGCGGGTTCAGGAAGCCGTTCAGCAAGGGGATGGAGTTGTCGCTGCCGTCCGCATTGGTGCGGGCGATTGTCTCGTCAAGCAGTGAGTGCCCGAAGCGGTAGACCGCGTTGGCGAACTCAGCCTTGATGGCCGCATTGATGCTCGGGTCATATTCGTCGAACTGCGGGATGTCCGGCGAAATCTTGCGGGCGAATTCCTGGAACGTGATGTGCTGGTACTCCATCTCCGTCACGAAGCGGGCCGCCTGGAACAGCCGCTCGCCGTTCCAACCGTCGGCACCGTCTGCCAGCTTCCACTCAGCCAGTGCAGCAGCGCCAGATCCCGAGGTGTCGTTGGTGAGGGTGTTCTTGATGTCCTCCAGCAGACGGTTGTGCTCGGAGTGGAAGGCCTGGTGAACGGTGACAAGACCGATGTTCTCGTTGGCCCGTCCATCACCGGCCATGAAGTGCGCATTCAGCATTTCGTCGTCGTACGTGCCGGCAGGCTGGCTGGCGAAGTCGGCCGAAGCCCCGTCGTCGGGCGGATCAGCCACGAGGCCGGGATTCGGCGCCGCGTTGTGGGCGATATCCGTCAGGAACGGAGTGTTGAAGGTCAACACATTGCCGGGCACCGGAACAGGTGCTCCGATGTTGCCCTCGACGAGTCCCGTCGCGGTGACGTACTGGGGGAGGCCGCGTTGCGGGCCGGGGATGAACTTGCCGTAGGCGTCAGCCGCCATCATGGGGACGCTGAAGACGTCCTGGTCCACAAGCTCGAGGCCGAGCAGCTCTTTGGACTGCTTCTTGAGGTCGGCCCAGGTAGACATGCCGCCGGCGGTGGGGCCTGCCGGGCCAGTGAGCAGACCGCCCGTGGACACCGGCAAGCCGTGCGTGTTGTTGACGTACTTGCGCAGGAACACCTGGTGGGAAGGATGGGAGGAATACGTCTGTGACTGGTCGACAAATGGTGAGTCACTGTTGACCGTGTCCTGGACGTCATCGGCGTCGCCCATGATGCCGTTGGGGCCGGGCTGGTTCAGCGCCCGGGTCAACACCATGAAAGCCTTGTTCGCCGGCACCTCGTCACCCGTGCCGGGGATGCCGTCCCGGCCCACCGTGCGGAGCGGGTCATCGCTCTTGAGGGGCACGAACACACTTCCGCCGCCCTTAAGGGTCTGGTCCAGGCCGTGGTCGACGAACTGGCCGAAGAGGGTGAACATCGAGTTGTATTGCGACGGATCCTCAACGCTTGGGACGTTCGGGATGAACAGGGTCTCACCGGGGCTTCCCGTTTGTCCGGCAGCCGCGACCGCCGCGGGGTTGGTGGAGGTCTGGTCCACGATCAGGTTGCTGATCTGGCGGGGGTGGCTGTCGAAAACAAAGCCGGACTTTTGCTTGTACGACGTTGGCGAGCCCGCAGGCCCAAATACCGGAGGAAAGCCCGGAGGGACCGCTTCCGCGTCCCTGAACGTCGGCACAGTCAACCGCGGGAATAGCTGGTCTGCGGTGCCGAATTTCTCCTGCCCCGGGACCAGGTTATTGCAGGAGCCATCGACCGTGCGGAGTCCCAACGGCGCCAGCACGTCGGGAACCTGGTTGGGGCCGCTGCCGACGAGCGCCCCGCACAGGCCGGTGGCCGACGTGGTGTTCTGGACATGGGCCTCCGCAATCTTGATCTGCTTCAGAATGAAGGCCAGGTCCGAGGCCCTCACCCTGAAGCTGGGGTCGTTGACCACGCCCTGCGGCAGCGTTGCCTGCGCCGGAGCTGCCACTATCGGCAGCCCCAGGCCTACGAGAAGCATGGGCGTCGCGATTACGGCGGTGGCCCGCTTCAGCAGCGGGCCGCGCCGATGGCGGGTGCCGCGCTGCATGGTTTTTTGTGAAACATTTCCGGGGCCCGTGTACTTTCCAAGGGCTCGGCTGACAAACGGAATCCCCCCGGTGACCATGGCTCCTCCAAAGGATGCGCGTTGGCGGTGGTATTCCCAGCTATGTCAAGGATGGCCCTCAGAGCCAGGGAAAACAACCTTTCGCGGGGCCTGAACGCGTTGCGGGCCACAGCAGAGAGAATCAGTGCCCGTTCATCGGCCAGCTCATGAACGCCGGCCCCTCATAAGGGTGGGCGGCGCGCGGGGCCCGCATCACGCCGTCGAGCACGGGCGTTAGCTATGTGACGCTCCTGCAGGATGCTGTCAGCGGTGTGGACGCCGCCCACCAGGCACTTGCGGCGCTGCGCGACCTTGACGCCATGGTCGTTGCGCTCGATCCCGGCTACGTCACCCGAAGTGAAATCGCGGAGCGCCTGGGTGCGATCCGTCAGGCCAGCGGCAAGCCGGCGCTACGGCAGATAATCCGGCACGTCCTTAAGCCCGAAGTACCGCTCCAGCGTCGTGATTCCCTTGGCCTTCATATCCGCGGCCAGCTCCACACCCACAAACCGCAGATGCCACGGCTCAAATGCACAGCCCGTGATGCTTTGCGCCCCGGCCGGGTACCTGACAATGAACCCGTACTTCCAGCCCTCGTCCGCCGCGAAGCGCCAGGCCGGTGTGTTGTCGAAACACGCCTGCAGCGCACACACGCCGTTGGCGTTGCCGATGTCCATGGCCATCCCGGTCTGGTGCTCGCTGTAGCCGGGACGGGTGGCCAGGGTGTCCGCCGTCGCCTGCCATATTGTGCCACGTAGTTGGTGTAGAGGCTCTGCTGCTCCGCGTAGGACCGGTACCCGCTAATCAAGTCCTCCCGTCAGGTACGTCCAACGATGGGGTGACTGTACCCCGGGCGCAGGGCACCGACAATCCTCATTGTCGGGATGGAACAAAGACCCGTCCCACGACTCAGTATTCAGACGGCTCCGAAGGCTAGGACAATGGCCCGTTGCGGCGGCGCAGGTCGAAAATTTCCCATGCTTGGGGTATCAGGTCGAACGCCACGTCGCACATGCGCCGAAGCTGTTCCATTCCTCCGGCTTGGAACGCATCATCTTCGGCCTGGCCGCGCGCGTCCTCGAAACCGCTTCCTTCGGCTGTCGTCCACTCCAGCCCGTGGGAGTATCCGCTGCAGAACTGCCAGGCATAGATCAGCCCAGGAGGCAGCCCGCTGCCGGAACGCAGCTCCTTGAGAATCGCTGTCTCCGTGCGGTTCTTGGTTGCATATCTCCAGCTGCCGTCGTCTTTCTGGCGGAACATCGGGGGCAACCGCAAGGCTTCCGCTGATGAATTCAGCGCCTGGCGGAGGCCGTCAAAGTAATCCGTCGCCTCAGCATGCCGCTCCGGGTGGAACTCACCAAGGTAGGCGTCCCAGAACACGGCAGCGCTGAACACCTCCCGGGATACGAGCACCAGGCCCCGCCGCGCGCGTTCGCCTGCGCTCTCCGGCAAAAGTGCCCACAGCACCGTCGCCGTGCACTCAATGATGGTGCGCACGAGGGCATATGGCGCATGGGTCTGACTTCGGAAGTAAACATTCCCCTCGGGCGCCTCGATGAACAGGAGGCGCCGAAGTGCCTGCAGGTTGTCCATCGCGGCCACGAGCGACTGCTTCAGCAGATGGCTTACGCTGCGTGACGAACTGAACCGGTCATCCAACAAGTGAAGAGGCGAACCGTTCTCGACTCGGCCAACGTTCATTTGCCGGTCGCAGAGCGAGTCCAGAGCCTTCATGCGGTCAAAGATGATTTCCGCGGCGCGGCTTTCTTCGTCTGCCCCGTCCAGCGATCCCGCAGAGTCAAGAGGTATTTGCCTATCGTCCACGCAGTGATCCTAGCTCTCCGGCGGTCGCGGCGGGAAAGACCGCCGTCGGCGGTCGCGGCGAGGGGGTCAGGCGAACGTTACCGCCACCCGTCCACCGGCCAGCTCATGAAGGCCGGTTCTTCGTAAGGGTGGGCTGCCCTCAGAGCCCGCACCACGCCGTCGAGCATGTCCTCCTCCACCACGCACTCGACCCTGATTTCGGGCACCTGCTCGCCTGTCCCCACGTCGCCGATGAATGGCCGTGCGCCGGGCAGGGGAGTGAAACGCCCGGTGCCCGGAGAGGTGAAGGCGCAGTGCGAATAGTCGCCGATCCGGCCCGCTCCGGCATCGCCGATGGCACCCAGAACCGCCTCGGCATGGGTCTGCGGAACGTACACGACGAGGGCATGCAGCTGGGTCATGGCAACATCCTGCCATTTCCGGCTGGAGCGGGGACCGGTCTTCGCTGGAATACATGCCTATTCGCTGGAATACATGCCTAAAGGAGAATAACAAGTCATCCAAATATGCAAGACGGGGTTATAGAGTCTTTCATGTTCGCCCAGACGTAACTAATTGGATCCACACCAAGGAGTGTCATGGCTAAGCTATCTGTTAGACGCGGTGCGTTGGTGCTGCTCTCAGTCGCCGGACTGATCCTCGCAGCAACGCCACTAGCCTCAGCGCAACCCGGCGACGACGGTGCGGTGTCGGTTGACGACGGCGCCCGCGACGCCCACCAGCACGGCACCACGGCCGGTCATTTGCCGGCAACCCAATCCAACGTGGACCTCATCTCCAAACTGAAACTGAAGAACGCGGTCCCGGAGAAGATCGCCGATGTCGGCGTCTTCAAGGACTACGCTTACCTCGCCGCGTGGGGTGCCGTCGACTGCAAGTACAACGGTATCCACGTGGTCAACATCAAGGACCCCGCAAGCCCGAAGGAGGTTGCCTTCATCCAATCCAAGGAGGGCAGCTACCCGGGCGAGGGAATTCAGACCCTGCATGTGGGCACGCCTTCCTTTACCGGCGATCTGCTGGTGAGCAACAACGAGAAGTGCAAGGACAACGCAGGCTTCGGCGGCATGAACCTCTATGACGTGACGAACCCTGAGCACCCCACGCCACTGGCCGAGGGCGTCGGCGACTCCACGGTCAACGGTCAGGGCAAGAAGGCGGCCAACGAGATCCACAGTGTCTTCGCCTGGGATGCCGGCGACAAGGCGTACGCGGTCATCGTGGACAACGAAGAGGGCGCCGACGTCGACATCATGGACATCACCGACCCGAAGAAGGCCTTCCTCACGGCCGAATATGACCTCGACCAGACGTTCCCGCAGATCCTGCAGAGCGCGCCGTCGAACCTGACCGAGGTGTTCCTGCACGACATTATCGTCAAGGAGATCGGCGGCAAGCAGGTCATGCTCCTGTCCTACTGGGATGCCGGCTACGTGGCCGTTGACATGACCGACGTGCATAACCCCGTCTACCTCGGCGACACGGACTTAACCAACCCGGACCCGGAGCTCCTCGAGTCGACCGGACTGTCGGAGAAGCCTGAAGGCAACGGTCACGAAGCCGAGTTCACGCTGGACAACAAATATGTAATCGGCGCCGACGAGGACTTCTCGCCCAGCTCGGCAGAGGGGGTCACGGACGACACCGCGACTCCGTATCAGGCCTCGCAAGGCAGTGATACCCCGCAATTGCAGGGCGGGCAGTCGCTGGCTGGCGACGCAGTCTACGTGGGTCGTGCATGTATAGGTGATGCTGCTGTTCCACCCGCTCCGACTACGGCGAGCGGCAAGCAGATCGCAATCGTCACCCGTGGCCTCTGCACGTTCACGGAGAAGGCCGCAAGAGTGGACACGCTTGGCTATGAGGGCATGGTAGTGGTCAACCGTGAAGGCTCCGACGCCTGCGGCCTGTTCGGAATGACCATAGCCGGCAACACTCCCGCGTTCTCGGTGGACCGCAAGACAGGATTCGGGTTCTTCGACAAGGAAGGCTTGTACGACAACGCGGCCTGCCTGGCCGGCGCGGCCAGCGAGATTCCCGGCGTGAGCCTGGGCGACGTCGGCGACGTCGTCACGCTCCGTGCGATCTTTGACGGATGGGGCTACGTGCACCTCTTCGATAACTCGGCGGGCAAGATGGCCGAACTGGACACCTATGCCATCCCCGAGGCGCACGACCCGGCCTTTGCGGAGGGCTTTGGCGATCTCTCTGTGCACGAGGTGGCCACGTCGCACCAACGGAATGACCTGGCGTACTTCTCCTACTATTCCGGAGGATTCCGCGTAACCAAGATCGTTGACGGCAAGCTGGTTGAGGCCGGCCGCTTCATCGATGAGGGCGGAAACAACTTCTGGGGTGTCCAGGTGTTCGAGAAGGACGGCATCGAATACGTTGCCGCGAGCGACCGTGACCACGGGCTCTACATCTTCCGGTACACCGGAGGCTGAGCAGGCACTCTCGAGTGGGCGGGGCCGCCGTGCCTTGGGCGCGGCCGCCCCGTCTCCGCGCGATCGGGACCGTCCCCGGATCGTCGTCGGATACTTTTGTCTGGTTGTTCCATTGCATATCCGCAGAGCAGGGCGGAACATGGGGTATGTACACCGATTGGGGCAATCTCCTGATTGTGAGCTGTGGGGCCTGGGTGCGAGACCCGGACCCGGCAGCTCAACGGTGGACCGCAGGAATGGGCGCATTGGGGGCGTCCATTTTTTCGTTAACGAATCAGGCCGGCGCCGGGCCCGCTGCGGATCGCCTGAACCCCCGATTGGGTGATGCGGAAAATGTCAGGTACAGTGGAACCTGCTTTTGATTCAGAAGCAAGGAGAATTCGCCTAGCGGCCTATGGCGCACGCCTGGAACGCGTGTTGGGTTAACGCCCTCGGGGGTTCAAATCCCCCATTCTCCGCGGTTGGCCCCGGTCCTCGGACCGGGGCCTTTTGCGTACCCGGATGTTAGCCCCCGACGGCGGAGCGGGCCTTAGGTGCCCGACCCGGCGTCGCGGACGGGGTTCTGAGCGGCAGGCGCGCATCGAGAGATGAGATCTCGACCCTTTGCGGCTGCGAAAGAGTCGAGATCTCACGTGTCGATGACGGCCCGGCCCCACCAAACCACTACCCCTGCGCCGCAGCAACCCTTTCCAACACTTCCCGGCACGCCAGGATGGCCGGGTGGATGCGGCCGGCCGTGCGCGTCGAGGTGAACACGGTTCGCTGGGGGAGCCCGGGAAGCTCGAGCAGCTGTACGGGGCGGGTCCGGCCCGTCCACACGAGGTCCGGCATGAGCGCCACGGCGTTCCCGGATTCGATGAGGCGGATCTGGGCTTGGAGGTCGGCGGTTTCGTAGCGGACGTCGGGCTCGAATCCCGCGGAGCGGCAGGCCTGCTCGGCCCAGTGCCGCGAGGCGGCCCCGCGCGGCTCCATGACCCACGCCATGGAAGCGGTGTCGGCCAGGGAAGAAATCAACTCCCCACCGAGCCCCGCCGGGGGAGTGGCCAGCCGGATGGCGTCGCTGGTCAGCACGGCCCGGTCCAGGCCCGGGTGGTGCGGCGCGGCGTGGCCGGGGTACTGCTCGGCCACCACCAGGTCGAAGTCCCGCGCCCATGTCTCGTACAGGGCGGTTTCGGGTTCCCGCTGGATCATCTCGACGCGGACCTCGGGGTATTCGCGGCCCATGATCGTGAGGAAGTCCGGCAGCAGGGCGAGCGCCGCCGACTGGAACACCGCCAGCCGAACGGTGCCGTTCACCGTGGACAGCGAGGCGGCAAGGTCCGTTTCCGCTCGTTCCAGGGTCTCCAGCAGCGATGCGGTGTGGGACACCAGGATCTCCGCCTGCGGGGTCAACTGCACGCGCCGGCCGGTCTTCCGCAGCAGCTCAACGCCGGCTTCCTTCTCCAAGAGGGTCAGCTGCTGGGAGACCGACGACGGGCTGTACTGCATCGCGGCGGCTACCTCGGCGAGGGTGCCGCGGATCTTCAATTCATGCAGCAAACGCAGTCTGCGGACGTCCAGCACGGCAGCCTCCAAAACATCTGAAAAAGTAAGCAATATTCTTCGGAAAAGATCGCTTTTCCTAATGTGATTGTAGATCCATACTGGTGGAAACGAACCCCTCACCGCACCAGAAGGACCACGCCCATGAACAGCTCCACCCGGAATGCCACCATCAGCAGCACCCAGGACTCCGGGCACTTCCAGGAGTTGGCCCACGAGGCCATTGCCCTGGTCCGCCACTGGCTCACCGAAGCCAGCAAGATCCCCGTGGACGTCTCCGCCCAGCGACTGGCCGGCGTCCTGAAGGACCCCAACGGCCTGGACTTCACGGTGGGATTCGTCGACGGCGTCATCCGCCCCGAGGACCTGTCCGTCGCCGGCCGCAACCTTGCCCGCCTGGCGCCGAAGGTTCCGGCGTTCCTTCCCTGGTACATGCGCGGAGCCGTCCGCCTGGGCGGCGTCGTGGCTCCGATCATGCCGCAGATCGTCATTCCGATCGCCCGCCGCGTGTTGCGCGAGATGGTGGGCCACCTGATCGTGGATGCCACCGACGCCAAGCTGGGCCCGGCCATTGCCAAGATCCGCCAGGACGGCGTGCACCTGAACGTGAACCTGCTCGGCGAGGCTGTCCTGGGCGAGCACGAGGCCCAGCGCCGCCTTGAGGGTACCCTCAAGCTCCTGGCCCGGGACGACGTGGACTACGTGTCCATCAAGGAATCCTCCACCGTGGCCCCGCACTCCCCGTGGGCCTTCGACGAGGCCGTGGACCACATCGTGGAGAAGCTCACCCCGCTCTACCGCCTGGCCGCGTCCTTCCCCAAGCCCAAGTTCATCAACCTGGACATGGAGGAGTACAAGGACCTCGGCATGACCATTGCCGTGTTCAAGCGGATCCTGGACATGCCGGAGTTCAAGAACCTCGAGGCCGGCATCGTGCTCCAGGCCTACCTGCCGGACGCGCTCTCCGCGATGCAAGAGCTGCAGGAATGGGCCTCGGCCCGCCGCGCCGAGGGCGGTGCGCCCATCAAGGTCCGCGTGGTCAAGGGTGCCAACCTGCCCATGGAGCAGGTGGAAGCCTCCCTGCACGACTGGCCGCTCGCCACCTGGGGCACCAAGCAGGACTCGGACACCAGCTACAAGAGCGTCATCAACTACGCCCTCACCCCGGAGCGGATCAACAACGTCCGGATCGGCGTGGCCGGGCACAACCTGTTCGACGTCGCCTTCGCCTGGCTCCTCGCCAAGGCGCGCGGCATCGCGCCCGAGCAGAACGGCATCGAGTTCGAGATGCTCCTGGGCATGGCCACCGGCCAGGCCACCGCCGTCCGCAAGGACGTCGGCAGTCTCCTCCTCTACACGCCGGTGGTCCACCCGGGCGAGTTCGACGTCGCCATCGCCTACCTGATCCGGCGCCTCGAAGAAGGCGCCAGCCAGGACAACTTCATGTCCGCCGTCTTCGAGCTGAGCGACAACGAGGCGCTGTTCGAGCGCGAAAAGCAGCGCTTCCTGGACTCCCTGGCACAGCTGGACGACTCCGTCCCGGCGCCCAACCGCAAGCAGGACCGCAACCAGGCCGCCGCCTCAACCGCGGCAGAGGGCTTCCGTAACACCCCGGACACGGACCCCGCACTCCCGGCCAACCGCGCCTGGGGCCGTGCCATCCTGGACCGCATCCCGGGCTCCACCGCCGGAGACGCGATCGTTGAATCCACAAAGGTCAGCGACCCTGCTGAGCTGGATCGCATCATTGCCGGCGCAGTGGAGCACGGCAAGGCATGGGGCGCCCTCCCCGCCGCCGAGCGTGCCGCCATCCTGCACCGCGCCGGCGACGTCCTGGAGGCACGCCGTGCCGAGCTCCTGGAGGTCATGGCCTCGGAAACGGGCAAGACCATCGACCAGGGCGACCCCGAGGTCAGCGAGGCCATCGACTTTGCGCACTACTACGCAGAGCGCGCCAAGGACCTTGAAAACGTCGACGGCGCCACGTTCGTCCCCGCGAACGTCACCGTGGTGACCCCGCCGTGGAACTTCCCGGTGGCGATCCCCGCGGGCTCGACGCTGGCAGCGCTCGCCGCCGGCTCCGCCGTCGTGATCAAGCCTGCCAAGCAGGCCCGCCGCTCCGGTTCCGTGATGGTGGACGCCCTCTGGGAGGCCGGCGTGCCGCGCGAGGTGCTGGCGCTCGTCCAGCTCGAAGAACGCGAGCTGGGCACGCAACTCGTCTCGCACCCGAGCGTTGACCGCGTCATCCTCACCGGCGGCTACGAGACGGCCGAGCTGTTCCGCTCCTTCCGGCAGGACCTGCCGCTGCTGGCCGAGACCTCCGGCAAGAACGCCATCATCGTCACCCCGAGTGCCGACCTTGACCTCGCGGCCAAGGACGTGGTCCACTCGGCATTCGGCCACGCCGGCCAGAAGTGCTCCGCGGCGTCGCTGGTGATCCTGGTGGGTTCCGTGGCCACCTCGGCCCGCTTCCACAACCAGCTGGTGGATGCCGCCCGCTCGCTCACCGTGGGCTACCCGGCGCAGGCCACCACTCAGATGGGCCCCATCATCGAGCCGGCCAAGGGCAAGCTCCTGAACGCCCTGACCACGCTCGGCGACGGCGAATCCTGGGCCGTCAAGCCTGAGCGCCTCGACGGGACCGGCCGGCTCTGGTCCCCGGGCATCCGCTCCGGCGTGAAGCGCGGCTCCTACTTCCACAAGACCGAGTTCTTCGGACCGGTCCTGGGCGTCATGACGGCGGCCACCCTGGAGGAAGCCATCGCCATCCAGAACGAGATCGAATACGGCCTCACCGCAGGCCTGCACTCGCTCGATTCCGGTGAAATGGGCACCTGGCTGGACACCATCCAGGCTGGCAACCTGTACGTCAACCGCGGCATCACCGGTGCGATCGTGCAGCGCCAGCCGTTCGGCGGCTGGAAGAAGTCGGCCGTCGGCGCGGGCACCAAGGCCGGCGGACCCAACTACCTGATCGGCCTGGGCAGCTGGCTCCCTGCCGAGCCGAAGGCCCAGCGCGGCACCGTGCTCCAAGGCGCCGCGGCGCAACTGCTGGCCGCCGCGAAGACTGCGGCGGATTCAGCCGCAGGCGCTGTTTCCGCGGCCGAAGCAACAGCCCTGCAGCAGGCACTCTTCAGCGACGCCATCGCCTGGGACGCCGAGTTCGGCACCCGCAAGGACGTTTCGGCGCTGACCGCCGAACGCAACGTCTTCCGCTACCGCCCCGTGCCCGTCACGGTCCGTCTGTCCGAAGGCGAGCGCCTCGCGGAGCTGCTGCGCGTGGTGGCCGCCGGCGCCGTGGCGGGATCGGCACTGAAGGTGTCCTCCGCCGTCGAGCTTCCGGACGCCGTCGTCTCCGCCTTCGCCGGGCTGGGGGTCACCGCCCGGATCGAGAGCGACGCCGCGTGGCTGGCCCGCGTGTCAGGCACCGGTGCGGGACAGTTCGACGCCGGCCGGATCCGCCTGATCGGAGGGGACAGCAGCGCGCTGAGCGCCGCCCTGGGCGGCCGCCCCGACGTCGCGATCTACCACGGCACGGTCACCCCGGCCGGACGCATCGAGATCCTGCCGTTCCTGCGCGAGCAGGCCGTCAGCATCACGGCGCACCGCTTCGGCACCCCGAACAACCTCTCGGACGCGCTGATCTAGGTTTGCAGCCCCGCAGCAGCCGGGCAGGACGGCCACACCGCACTGCCCGGCTGCTGTATTTAACGGCTACGCGTCGTACCCCAGCCGCCGGAGCCGCTCCCGGGCGGCCAGCTCGCTGGCGCTGACCCGGCCCAGGGCAAGACGCGCGACGCCGAGGACCACCCGTGCCGCGAACCTCGCCGGAAACGGGAACGGGCCGATCCGCGCGGTCTTCAGGCCCAGCAGCTCGCGGTATTTGGGCTCGAGGCTGGCCACGGCCGCCGCGAAGAGGATGCGGTACCCGGGTTTGAGCGTGGGATGCAGGGGCGGGTGATGGATGAAGGCCACGGTCTCGGCGAGGCGTTCGTCTGCGCGCAGCTCGCCGGCCTCGTACCAGCGGTCGAGTTCGGCGCGCACCGCGGATTCGGTGAGCGGGGGAGACTCGATGCCCATGAGCCGGCCAGCCTGCGCCCACTCGCGCACGTAGGCGTCGGGTCCGCCGGGAACGGGACGGCCCCAGATCCGGTTGGCCGCGAGGAAGGAATCAGCGTAGGCCACGTGGACCCAGGACAGGAGCTCCGGATCGTTGGCCGCGTAGCGCTGGGTGGTTCCGTGCGCGTCAACGTAGCTGCCCTGGACGTAGTCGTGGATTTTCTTCACCCGCTGGGTGGCGGCCTGTGCGGCCTCGGTGGAGCCGTACGTGACCGTGAAGATCCAGCGGATGGTGCTCGCCAGCCGGCCCAGCGGATCCTCCTTGAATCCCGAATGGTCGTACACGCCGGCCAGGGCCCCGGGGTGCAGGGACTGCATGAGCAGCACGCGGATGCCGGCCACGATGGTCGGCATGGAGCCGTGTACCGCCCACACGGCGGATCCCGGCAGGTGGTATCCGGCGTCGTTCCCGTCCGCGAGGCGCGGCACCCAGGCCGGCGTCGAATCCGGCTGTCCGGTAAAGGCGCGCCGGAGCTCTTCCTGAAGTTCCTTGAGGTAGTTCCTCATGGCTCCTATTCTTGCGCAGCACCTGCCGTTGGCGCACGGGCCCGGCTCGCGGAAAAGGTGCGGGCTCGCTGTTTGCAAACAGCGAGCCCGGACGATTCCCGCGAGTCCAGCTAAGCGGCGGGCAGGGTCCCCGTCCCGACGGTCCGGCGTCGGGCCGGTGACGCTGCCACGAGCAGCGCGGCGATCGCGACGGCGGCACTGAGGATGAGCCCCGGACGGTACATGTCGAGCATCGCGGCCGGGCTGGCGGTTCCGGCTTCCTGTCGTCCGGAACCGCTGACGATGGCCGTGGTGACGGCCAGGACCAGAGCTGCGCCCACCTGGGTGCTGGTCTGGATGAGGCCGGCGGCAAGGCCCTGCTCGGAATCGCGGATGCCTGCGGTGGCCTGGACGTTGATGGACGGGAAGGCCAGGGCGAAGCCAATGCCCAGCAGGATCATGGACGGCAGGATGTCGAGGACGTAGTTGGGTGAGGTGCCCACCCGCAGGAACCATACATAACCCAGGCCCAGCGAGACCAGCCCGGTGAGGATGAGCCGGGTGGCGCCGAACTTCTCGATCAGCCGGTCCGCGAACGGGGCGCTCGAGGCCACGATCAGCCCCGCCGGCAGCAGGGCCAGGGCCATCCCCAGTGGCGACCAGCCCAGCACCGACTGCAAGTACATGGTCACGATGAACTGGAAGCCCAGGTAGGAACCGAACAGGCCGATGGCGCTCAGATTGGCCCGGGCCACCCAACCCTCCCGCAGGATGCCGAAGCGGATCAGGGGGTGCTTGACCCGGTTCTCGATGACGGCGAACGCGGCCAGCACGGCGGCGGAGACGATGAATCCGGCGATGGTTGCCACAGATCCCCAGCCCTTTTCCGGTGCGGATACCAGCGTGTAGACGAGGCCGAGCATGCCCAGTGCGAGCGTCACCGCGCCCCAGAAGTCGTGGCCGCTGTCCTGTGCGGACGGCTTGTCGCGGGGAATGAACCTGCTGCCCAGGATCACAGTGATCACGGCAATCGGCACGGACACCAGGAAGGTCCAGCGCCAGCTGAAACTGGTCATGAGCCCCCCCACCACGAGGCCCAGGGAGAATCCACTGGCGCCAAAGGTAGTAAAGATGGAGAGGGCCTTGTTGCGCTCGCGGCCCTCGGCGAAGTTGGTGGTGATGATGGAGAAACCAGTGGGCGCCGTGAAGGCCGCTGCCAGGCCCTTCACGAAGCGGGTGGCGATCAGGACCGCAGGATCATCCACGAGCCCGCCCAGCAGGGAGGCTGCCGCGAAGACCGTCAGGGCAATGAGGAAGATCCGACGGCGGCCCAGCAGGTCTGCGAGGCGGCCGCCCAGGAGCAGGAGGCTTCCGTAGCCCAGGACATAGGCGGAGACGATCCACTGCAGCGAATCGGTGCCGAGATGGAGTTCGTGTCCGATGGAGGGCAGAGCCACCCCGACCATGGACACGTCCAGCCCGTCGAGGGCCAGGACGGTGCAGACAACCATCAGCAGCATCCACTGGGCACGGGTCCAGCGGACGGCTGTCTGGAGCTGTTCGGCAGATCTTGCGAGGGTGCTTGGAGAGGTCATGGCATCAATGTATATGACACGTCATTGAATGACAAGGAATATTATGACGTGGATTTTAAATGCGTCATGGACTAGAATCGGGGCATGGCAACAACGCGGGACCGCCAGCTGGTGGAGCAATGGCGTGGCATCCAGAACTCGTACTTCCGCACCGCGGCAGCAATTGACCGCGCCCTCGAAGCCAAGTTCGGCGTCGGCCTGAACGAATTCGAAATCCTGGACCTCGTTGCCGAGAGCGTGGACGCTGCCTGCCGCATGAAGGCCCTGGCAGAGCGGACCCCCATGACGCAGAGTGCGGTGTCCAAGGTGGTGGACCGCCTCGAAAAGGCCGGACTGGTGTCCCGGCATGCCTGCGAGGACGACCGCCGCTCGCTGTTCCTCGAACTCACCGACGCCGGCCGCACTCTGCACGCGGATGCCGCCGTCGAGCACCGGGCCCTGCTGAAGGAAAACCTCGGCTGAAGTTGCCGATCTTCTCTCTTCGCCGCCCCACAAGGCCTTCCCTTTCCCCCTGATCTCCGCAACAATGGAGCTTGCTCGCCAAGCTGGGGTTTGGCGCCGCCGACTTGGGAGTTGCTGTGGGAAAGCACCATGACACGGGACAGATATTTGCTCTATGGCGGTCTGAACGTGTTCGCCGAATCTGCGCAGCAGGCACCCTGGCAGTGCTTGGCCTTTTCGCCTTCGGATTCCAAGCTCCCGCGTTTGACCCAAATACTTCACAGGCTGTACCGGTCCGGGGCGTCGTGGAGCCCCGGCAGTTGGAGGACGCCTTCATCCAGGCGGCCACACCGGGCCAGTTGCGGGCCGCCGGCACCGAAACCGTTGCAGGAGCTCCCGTTCCCGTGCCCGAGAACGCCATGGTCCAGTTCGACCGGGCAGCCGTACAGACAATCGCTCAGGACGGCACAACACGACTCACCGTCGCGGCCGCGGGCCTGCAGCGCCCACCCCTGGGAAGCCTCTACTCGCCCCTGGAGACACTGAATTCGAGTTCGCCCTTCGGCTACCGCATCGATCCGTTCACCGGCCATGCCGGCGAATTCCACTGGGGGCGGGACTTTGCAGCCCGCTGCGGCACGAAGGTCTATGCCGCCGACGCCGGCGTGGTGCGGGCCGTGGGCTGGCACCTGTGGGGCGGCGGCAACCGTGTTGAGATTGAACATGGCAACGGCCTGGTCACCACCTACAACCACCTCCAGGCAATCGGCGTCGCGAAGGGCCAGTCGGTCCGTGTGGGGGAGGTCATCGCCCAGGTAGGGACCACGGGCTGGTCCACCGGCTGCCACCTGCACTTCGAGACGATCGTCCACGGCGTCTACAAGAACCCGGCCGACTGGAGGTTGCTGCCCACCCGCCAGATTGACCCCCTGGCCTCGATTGCCATGGTCAACTACCAGCCAGGCGTCGGGACGGGTGTATCGTCGGCACCCTCTTGGGCCGTACCGGTTGGCGAGACCCAGACGCACGAGGTAGTGGCCGGCGAGCACGAAGCACCTGTGGCCCCGGCCGTGACGCCCACGCCGACGCCTACCCCGACGGTTCCCGTGACGCCCACGCCGACACCGACGCCTACCCCGACGGTTCCCGGGACGGTGACACCGACGCCTACCCCGACGCCGACGGTTCCCGGGACGGTGACGCCGACGCCGACGCCTACCCCGACGCCGACGGTTCCCGGGACGGTGACGCCGACGCCTACCCCGACGCCGACGGTTCCGGCCCCGGTGCTGAGCACTGCCGTGACGCCCACGCTGTCCGCCCTCATCCCCACGCTGTCCGCCCTCGTCCCCACGCTGTCCGCCCTCGTCCCCACGCTGGCTCCGGCCCCCGCCCCGGCGACAACTGCACCGACTGCTCCCGCGGGGCCGGTGCTTGTTCCGCCAAGGCTCCCGGCGGGCTATGTGCTGGTCTCTCCGGACATGGTCCAAACGCCTTCCGGCACCATCGTTCCTTTGGCGACGCTGACGGCCACGCCCGCGCCGTAGCCAAGAGTCTGGAAATTCCCCCTGCTTTCGCCCCGTAGACTCGATAACGGCAATTGCCGCCGTCGACGTCGTAAGGAAGCGCTCCATGACCAGCCTGTACAGCATCCCGCTCACGCTCAATGACGGCTCGGACGTGGATTTCGGCCGCTTCAAGGGCAAGGCTGTGATGGTGGTCAACGTGGCCTCGGAATGCGGATATACCCGCCAGTACGCAGGCTTGGAGGAGCTCTATGGCAAGTACCGCGGACAGGGCCTGGAGATCCTGGGCGTGCCCTGCAACCAGTTCGGCGGCCAGGAGCAGGGAACCGACGCCGAGATCGCCGAATTCTGCCAGCGCAACTTCGGCGTGACCTTCCCGCTGACCACCAAGGCCAACGTCCTGGGCAAGGAACAGCACCCGCTGTTTGCCGAACTGACCCAGACGGACGACGCCGAGCCGGTCAAGGTGAAGTGGAACTTCGAGAAGTTCCTTGTCAGCCGCGACGGCGAGCTGATCGCCCGCTTCCCCTCCGCCGTCGAGCCTGACTCCGAAGAGCTCATCGAAGCCCTTGAAAAGGCCCTCCGCTAAGGCCCTCCGCTAAGGCTGCGGTGCCGGCCTGAGCTTCTTGAGCCAGGATTCCGTCTGCGCAATATGCGCAGCTGCTGCGGTGGCGGCCATGGTCGGATCACGGTTGGCTATCGCCTCCACGATGGCGCGGTGGCCAGCAGTGCTGTCTGTCCGTACAGCCGGTCCCTCCTCGCCGTCGAAGATGCGGAAGTGGCCACCACGGGACCGGAAGACATCGACCAGTGCCGCAAGTGTCGAGTTGCCGCTCGCGTGGCAGATTTCCTCATGGAACCTTGAGTCAAGAGCGGAATACTCGGATGGGCTATCCGCGGCCTCCATGCTGGCCACCAGCGCCGCCAGCTTAGCCAAAACCTCGGGCGTGGCATTCGCGGCCGCAGCGGCGGCGGCGTGGGATTCCATCAGCCTGCGGATTTCAAAGAGTTCCAGCAGGCCGTCCAGCGGAAGCAGATCCACCAGCAGGGCGAAGTTTTGCAGGATGACCGTCGGTTCCAGCGAGGAAACATAGGTTCCTGATCCGTGCCGGGATTCCATCACGCCAAGGGCCGACATGGCCCGTACTGCCTCCCGCAGTGAACTGCGCGACACGCCAAGCTGGGCGGAAAGCTCCGCCTCGGGCGGGCACTTCTGCCCCGGCGCGAGCTCGCCCGAGGCAATCTTGGTCCTTAGGCCCTGCATCGCCGTCTCGACTGCACCCAATTCGCTGCTCCTTCAGATTCCAGTGACACGCTACAGCACTCTCAGTGCCTCGATGCCAGCGGATCATGTTGTCATACGTTGCCCTGAAGTCATCATATGTCTTTGACTGAATTATCGATCAAATGCCGAAGGTTGGCCTGAATTTTCTAAAGTCATCTTATGACAAATCTGGATTGTCTGTTGTCTTGTGGTTGGGTGTGATGTAACTTACAGATAATTCAGTCCGCTCCCCGACGAGAAGGCCGCCAGTGCTCTCAACATCCCTCACGGCACCGCAGCCGATGATGACTCCCGAGGGCTTGCCCTCGATGTCCGACTGGACCCTCACGCCGTCGAAGGTCCACCTCAACCACGGTTCCTACGGTTCAGTTCCACGCGCCGGCCAGGACATGCAGCATCGACTCAAAGCGCGCATGGACGACAACCCCTGCACCTGGTTCATGGGCCAGTTCGCCTTGGTGGCCACGGCCAGGACGGAGATCGCAGATTTCCTCGGCGTCCGGGCCCATGACCTGGCTCTCGTGCACAACGCCAGCGCGGGCGTCAGCACCGTCTACAACTCCCTCGTCTTCGCCCCCGGCGCGGAGATCGTCACCACCAACCATGCCTATGGAGCCGTGCTCGAGGGCGCGCGCCGCATCGCACGCCGCTCTGGTGGCAGCGTCCGCATCGCCGAGGTTCCCCTGGATGCCGACGCCGAGGCCGCCTGCGCGTTGGTCATGGCCGAGGTCACCAGCCGCACGGCACTGATCGTGCTGGACCAGATCACCTCGGCCACAGCACGCAGCTTCCCCGTGGAGGCCATTGCCCGGGCGGCTTCCGCCCTGGGTGTGCCGCTGCTGGTGGACGGCGCCCACGCACCGGGTGTCCTCAAGGCCCCGGTGCCGGACTTCGACGGGTACTGGGTGGGCAACCTCCACAAGGCCGCCTGCGCGCCCCGGGGCACGGCGGCGCTGGTGGCCCGCGGTGCCTTCAAGGATGTGCTCCATCCGCTGATTGATTCGTGGGGATTCCCGCATTCGTTCCCCGAGAGCTTTGACCATGTCGGCACCCAGGACGTCACCTCGTGGCTGGCCGCACGGACCGCCTTCGACACCATCGAGCGGCGCTACGGCTGGGATGCCTTTCGCAGCTACTCCAAGGAACTGGCCGACTACGGATCGACGCTGATCGGGGAAGCCTTCACGGCAGCCACCGGAGAGGACGCCAGCGCCGACGTCGGCATGCCGGTGGGTCCGCTGCGCCTCATCCGCCTGCCCCGCGGCCTGGCCACCACCCATGAGGACTCGCACGCGGTCCGGGCGTACATTTCAGACCGGCTGGACATTGAAACGGCCATTACGACCTTCGGCGGACAGGGCTTCCTGCGGATTTCCGCCCACCTGTACAACTCGCCGTCGGACTACGAGATCTTCGCCGAGAAGGCTGTCCCCGAGCTGGCCAAGCTGGCCCGCAACAGCTAGAGCACCACCAGCGCACGCATCCACCGGTGCGATGGACACCCACCCCACCCAATCAACGGAGGATCCCCCGTGAAATCCAGATTCATCACGTCCGCCGCAGTAGGCCTCGCGGCCGCCCTGGCCCTGGCGGGATGCGGCAGTGCCGCTCCCTCAGCCAATGGGCAAGTCACCCTGAAGATGGTGGAAAGCCTCACCAACCCCACGCGGACCGACACCATTGAGAAGCTCATCGACGGCTTCGAAAAGGAGAATCCGAACATCAAGGTGGAGCTGATTTCCCCACCCACGGACCAGGCCGACCAGAAGATCCAGCAGATGCTCCAGTCGGGCAAGGGGATCGACGTCGTCGAGGCCCGCGACATCACGGTGGGCTCATTCGGTGCCAACAAGTGGCTCTACGATATGAGCGCAGATCTGACGGGCTGGGATGGTTGGAGCAATCTGACAGACAACGCCGTGAAGTATTCCAAGCAGGACGGCAAGACCTACTACATCCCGTATGGCTTCTACGGGCTGTCCCTGTTCTACCGCACCGATGTGGTCAAGGACGCCGGCTTCTCCGCACCGCCCGCCAGCTGGTCCGACATGCTGGAACAGGCCACGGCCATGAACAAGCCCACGGAAAACAAGTTCGGCTACGCCTTCCGCGGCGGCGCCAATGCCAACTCCAACGCCGTCGCCATCATCGAGGCCTACGTCGCCGATGAGATCGACAAGGAAAACGCCTTCAAGCTGACCAGCGGCAAGACGATATTCTCCTCGCCCAAGGCGCAGGAGGCCATGGACCTGTACATCGAGCTCTTCAAGAAGGGTTCCCCGCCCTCCTCGGTAGCCTGGGGCTACCCCGAAATGGTGCAGGGCTTCACCAACGGCTCGACGTCGTTCCTGCTGCAGGACCCCGAGGTCATCGCCACCGTCAAGGAATCCAAGTCGATCAATGCCGAGCAGTGGAACGTGGCTCCGCTGCTGGTGGGACCCACAGGCAAGGCCATCCAGCCCGTCGCCTCTGCCGGTTGGGGCATCGCCGAGAGCAGCAAGGCCAAGCCCGAGGCCGTCAAGCTCATCAAGTACCTGGCCCAGGGCGATGCAGCCACCACCTTCACCAAGGAGAACAGCCTGGTTCCGATCCTGAAGTCCGCGGCAGACGACAGCTTCTACAGCTCCGGCCCCTGGGCCGCGTACGTGACGATGACAGAGAACCCTGACACGTACGTCTCCGCCGTCCAGCCGCGCGGCGTCTCCTGGTGGACCGAATGGATCAAGAAGTCCGACGGCGAACTCCAGCGGGTGCTGACCGGCCAGATGTCCACCACCGAGTTGCTGGCCGGCTGGGACAGCTACTGGTCCCAGAAAATGGCAGGCTAGCCCAGCGTGACTGTCGACACCAAGGACGCGGCGGCGCGTCCCTCCACCCGGAGGGACGCGCCGGGCGGCGCGCGCACGAGCACTGGCATCAAGAGGCGGTTCAACGCCAAGACGGCCCTCACGCTGCTGGCCTTCTTGGCTCCGGCAGCCATCTTCGTCGGAATCTTCACTTACTATCCGATGATTTCCGGCAGCCAGATGGCGTTCCGTAATTGGAACCTGAATGACCTCTCCGACACCTCGTGGGTAGGGTTCGGCAACTTTCAAAGCCTGTTCGATGCCCCAGAGTTCTGGGGCATCGTGCGCAACACCGTCATCTGGGTGGTCGGTTCCCTTATCCCCCAGGTAGTGATCGGCTTCGCCGTCGCGTTGTTCCTGAAGCGGCGCTTCAGAATGCGCGGGGCTTACCAAGCCATGATTTTCTTCCCCTGGGCCGTCTCCGGGTTCCTGATCGGCATGCTTTTCCGCTGGATGTTCAACGCCGAGTTTGGCGTGGTCAACGACCTGCTGATGAAGGCCGGTCTGATCGACTCTCCCATCCCGTGGCTGGCGGAACCCGGCTTTGCGATGACAGCCATCATCATCGCCAACATTTGGTACGGCGTGACCTTCTTCGCCATCATGATCCTCGCGGCCCTGCAATCCGTCTCGGATGAGATGTATGAAGCCGCCGCGCTGGACGGCGCCGGAAAGGTACGGACGTTCTTCAACATCACCCTGCCGAGCATTGCCACCACCTTGGCCCTGACCATCCTTTTACGGGTGATTTGGATCTTCAATTTCCCCGACATCATCTTCGCCATGACAGGTGGTGGACCTGCGGACCAGACTCACATCATCACCACCTACATGATCAAAATTACGCAGGAGGGCGACTACGGCAAGGCATCGGCGCTGGGCCTGATCGTCGTCGTCACCCTCATGCTCTTCGCCGCCTTCTACCTCATGGCGGTCCGACCCGGAAAGGCGCAGAGATGATCAACCGAATGAGCATCGCGGGGCGCATCAGCAAGGTGGTTTTCCTCGGACTCTGCCTTCTGGCCACAGTGTTTCCGTTGTACTGGATCATCATCACCTCTCTGAAGGAACCCGGGGCCATCTACTCGCTCCCGCTGGACTACTGGCCCCGCCAGTTGTCCCTGGAGAACTACATTGGGCTCTTCACCAAATCGGACTTCGGCCAGTACATGGTCAACAGCCTGATCGTAGCCACCGTTGCCTCCACCGTGGCCACCCTGATCTCGCTGCTGTCCGCCTACGTGCTGGCCCGCTTCGAATTCTCCGGCCGCGGCTGGGTCATGGGCGCCTTCCTGGTGACCCAGATGATTCCAGGGTTCATTGCCCTGGGGCCGCTGTACCTGATGATGAGCAACTTTGGCCTGGTGGATTCCAAGACCGGGCTGATCCTGATCTACATCGCCATCTGCATCCCTTTCTGCACCATCATGCTGCGCGGGTTCTTCGAAAACGTCCCCGACGCACTGGAGGAGGCGGCCATGATCGATGGCTGCTCCCGCCTCGGTGCACTGTTCCGCGTGTTGGTTCCCGTCATGCTGCCGGGCGTGGCCGCGAGCTTCATCTTCAACTTTGTGAACTGCTGGAACGAGCTCTTCCTGTCGGTGACGCTGATGAACAGCGATGCCAACAAGACGATTCCAACGGCGCTGGCCGGGTTCATCTCCAGCTTCAACATCGACTGGGGATCCATGTCCGCGGCCGCGGTCCTGACGGTGGTGCCAACCCTGGCCATCTTCGCCTTTGCCAGCAAGTTCATCGTTCAGGGTCTGACGGCTGGAGCTGTCAAGGGCTAAGCCCGGTGGTCAGGGAAGTGCCTCCGATTGTGGCGCGCCTAGACCCCTCCCGCAGATTCCAGGGCGGGGCCTGCGGCCGTCCCGGAATCCTGGCCAACCCTCTCTCACCTTTGCTGCCGAATCGGCCAACGCTCTATCACTTTTCTTAAGCAAGTGAGAGAGCGTCGCGCCAAACCGACCCAAAGGTGAGAGAGCGTCAGGGCCTACGCCGCCGTGATCCGCAGCGGGAGCGAACGCCAGCCGCGCAGGGTGTTGTGCAGGTACGGGACGGGTTCGCCGACGGGTTCGATGCTCTTGACCCGCGTGGCCAGGGCCGTGAACAGCACGTCCATTTCGAGGCGGGAGATCGGCTGGCCCACGCACTGGTGGATGCCCATGCCGAAGGCCAGATGCCCGCCGGCGTTGCGGCTGATCACGTATTCGTCCGCGGTCTCACCCCAGTGCCGGGCGTCCCGGTTGGCCGAGCCCATGAAGAGCAGCACCTTGGTGCCGGCCGGCAACGGGATGCCGCGGAACACGGTGTCCGAACCCGTGGTCCGGAAGAAGGACTGGAACGGGGATTCGAAGCGCAGGGCCTCGTCGATGGCGAACTTCGCCAGGCGGGGGTTGGCGTGCAGCTCGGCCCACTGCCCGGGATGGGCCGCCAGGGCCTGCAGCGTGTTGCCGATGGAAAACACGGTGGTGTCCAGGCCGGCGGACAGCATGGCCCGCACCAGCAGCGCCGCCTGCTCGGCCGTGATCTCGCCGCGGTCCGCGAACTCCCAGATCTGGGCCCCCATGCCGTCGGGCGAGAGGTTTTCGCGCGCGCAGTTGTTCATGACCCACTCGTGCGTGCCCGCGCCCTTCTCGAAGAACTCCTTGGAACGTTCGTCGTCCGGGCCGAAAGCACTGAAGTTCATCGCGCCGTGCGGGAGCAGGTTCGCCTCGCGTCCCTCCCGGGGGATCCCGACGGCGTCCCCGAAGACCCGGATGGGGAACAGCTCGGCGAGGTCCGTGACGCCGTCGAACGTTCCCCGCGCGATCAGCGCGTCCACCAGCTCATCGGCGAAGGCCTCGAAGGCGGTCCGCAGGGAGCGGACGCCGCGGGGCGAAATGACGGAGGCCATGGCGTTGCGCATGGGGCCGTGCACCGGGGGGTCGGATTCCAGGATGCCCTGCGGGCGCCACGCGGGTTCGCTGTGCAGGTTCTTGGGGCCTACGCCGGCGCTGGAAATGAACGTCCGGTAGTCGTCCAGGATCTCCTTGCATTCCTCGAAACCGGCAAAGGCCAGCACCTGGTATTTCTCGAGCCACACGGCGGGCCCGGCGTCGCGCATGCGCTGGAACAGGGCGTACGGGTTCCGCAGGTTCTCGTCGGAGTAGGGATCGTCCGTCATCACCGGGATGGTCTGCGGGGGCATGGTCACTGACATCTGGGACCTCGTTTGCGTCGATGGTAGGGCTGCCGCTCAGCGGATTCGTGGCCTCAACGTACCGGTCACAATGTGCAGCCGATAAACGCGGTTCTCACCCTGTGAGAATAGGGTTTGTCGCAATGGCCCGGTGCCCGGCACGATCGTTCAACAGCCCGGAAAAGCTCAGAAAGGGGGGCAGGCCCATGGCGGGAACAACGTCCTTCGAGCGGGGTCTCATGATCCTGTCCGAAATCGCCGACGGCGGTGACACCACCGTGGAGAGCGTGGCCCTGAAGCTGGGCATCCCCGTCAGCACCACCTACCGCTACTTCCGGCAGCTCCGCGAACACGGCTTCGTGCAGGAGGATGCCGGGAGCTACCGGCCCGGACATGCGCTGCTGGCGTTGTCCGGCAGGCACCTCACGCAGAGCCACCTCGCGGAAGTTGGCACAGCTGTGCTGAAAAGCATCGTGGACGCTGTGGGGGAGACCGCGGTGATGGTCATCCGGGTGGGGACGCAGGCCATGTGCCTGCGCCGTGCCGAGCCGGACAAGGGCTTCAAATACACCTTCGCCGTCAACGAACTCCTGCCCCTGACCGCGGGAGCAGGCCCGCGGACGCTGCTCGCCTGGGCGCCCGCCGACGTCGTGCGTCAAGTGCTCGACGGCGAGCTTCCGCGCTTTACGGACAACTCGCCGTCGGCCGAGCAGATCCTCGCCACGCTGTCCCAGATCCGGACGAATGGCTGGGTGGTCTCGCGCGGCGAGCTTGATCCCGGGGCGGTCTCGGTGGCCGTTCCGGTGATCTTCGACGGCGAGGCCGTCTGCGCCATCAACGTGGCCGGACCGGAGAGCCGCTGCGGCTCGCGGTCCTGGCTCAACTCGACCTTGAAAACAATGAACGAGGCAGCGGAGAACCTGGCGGCGTCGCTGGGTTCCCTCGCCAGCCAAAGAACAACACGGGAGGCAAGCGATGACGCTCGATACTCTGCTTGAGTCAGAAGCGGTGGTCCTGGGGATCCACCGGGCAACGTTGGAGGACCTGGTGCAGGTGGCCAGGCACCGCAGGCCGGTGGTGGTGGACGAGGCCGCCCTGGCGCGGATGAAGCCCAGCGAGGACTGGCTCAACGGCGTCATGGACGGCATGTTGGCCGGCAAGGACACCGCACCGATCTACAGCATCAACACCGGCTTCGGATCGCTCGCCGGCCGCAAGGCCTTCGACGAACCGTCCGATGCCGCCGAGCTCTCCCGCCGCCTGGTGCTGTCCAATGCCGCCGGCGTGGGCCGCTACGTGGACGAGGAAGTCGTCCGTGCCACCATGTTCATCCGCATCGTCAGCCTCACCCAGGGCCACTCCGGGGTGCGGGCGGACATCGTGAAGACCCTGGCCGAGATGCTCAACTGCGGCGTCTACCCGGCCATCCCGGAATACGGTTCGCTCGGCGCCTCCGGGGACCTCATCCCGCTGGCGCACGTGGCCATTGTCATGTCCCGTTCGCACACCGGCGAGGACGTGGAACTGGATTCCGGCGAGGCCTTCGTTGACGGGGCCGTGGTCTCCGGGATCGCGGCCATGGCCCACGCCGGCATCGAGCGGCTCCCGCTCGGCGCCAAGGACGGGCTGGCCCTACTCAACGGCACCTCGTTCTCCTGCGCCCAGGCCGCCCTGGCCCTGTACGACGCGCAGAACCTGCTGGAAACGGCGCAGATCACGGCGGCCATGAGCATCGAGGCGCTGATGGGCTTCGGCGATGCGTTCATCGACGAACTCCACCAGGCCCGCGGCCAGCGCGGCCAGATCGAAGTGGCCGCACGGCTCCGTGAACTGCTCGCCGGCAGCGGCTTCGTGGACGGCGACGCGGACCGGGACCCCGTCCGGCAGCCCCCGCAGGACGCCTACTCGCTGCGCTGCATCCCGCAGGTCTTCGGCCCGGTCAAGGACACATTGGAGTTCGCCGCCGGCATCATCGACAACGAGATCAACGCGGCCACCGACAACCCGCTGATCTTCCCGTCGCTGCCCGCCAGCCGCACCCTGAAGGCCGTGTCCGGCGGCAACTTCCACGCCGAATACGTGGCGTTCGCCGCCGACTTCATCTCGATCGTGGTCACCGAAATCGGCAACATCACCGAACGCCGGCTCTTCAGGCTCGACGACGGCACCCTGAACCGCGGACTGCCGGACATGCTGGTGGCCAGCGAGCAGATCGGCATGGACTGCGGCTACATGCTGCCCCAGTACCTTGCCGCAGCCCTGGTCTCCGACTGCAAGACCTTGGCGCACCCGGACAGTGTGGACTCCATCCCCACCTGCGCCAACCAGGAAGACCACGTCTCCATGGCCAACAACGCCGGGCGGCACACGCGCCAGATCGTGGCCAACATCGAATCGGTGGTGGCCATCGAGCTGCTCATGGCCGCCCAGGCACTCGAGCTGCGGATGCGCATGCCGGCCACGAGAGACGCCAAGCCGGCCACCGCGAGCCTGGCCGCGCTGGCCTTCCTGCGCTCCACCGCGTCCGCCGACGGCCGTCCCATCGACCACCTCAAGGAGGACGTGGTGATGTACCCGCGGCTGCGCAGGGCCGGCGAACTCGTCCACGACGGCTCCGTGGTGGCCGCGGTGAACGCCGCGCTCGGCGGAGGTAGCCATGACGCTGCAGGCCGCTGACCCTGCCGCCCGGACGGCCCCACTAAAGGGGTTCACGCGGCTCATGGTGAGCGGGATCCGCCGCGAGGCTGACGCCGTCGTCTCACTGCTGCTGAGCGAGCCCGACGGCGGCGCACTGCCGGCCTGGGTGCCCGGCGCGCACGTGGACGTCCTCTTCGCCAACGGCATCCTGCGGCAGTACTCGCTCTGCTCTGATCCGGCCGATCGGACTGCCCTGCGCGTGGCCGTGCTGCGCGAGCAGGCCAGCCGCGGCGGTTCCAGCTATGTCCACGAAGTCCTGCGGGCCGGCGACACGGTGGAGGTCCGCGGCCCGAAGGACAACTTCCGCGGCACGGCCGGGGCAGGGGAAAAGGTGTTCATCGCCGGCGGCATCGGCATCACCCCGCTCCTGCCGATGATCCGCGAAGCCCACGCGGCCGGGGAGCCCTGGCGGCTGCTGTACCTGGGCGCCGGCGTGCGGTCCATGGCCTTCCTCGAGGAGATCGCGGACATGGATCCGGCCGAGGACAGGGTGCGGATCCATGCCAAAGACCAGCACGGCAGCCTGGACCTGGCGGACTACCTCGACGGCGGCGTTGCGGCGGACGCCACGGTGTATGCGTGCGGTCCGTCCCGGCTCCTGGCCGAGCTCCGCGCGGCCCATGCCGCGGGCACGCTGCCGCATCTGAGGTTTGAGGACTTCGCTGCCGACGATTCCGATGCCGGGCCTCCCGCTGCGGATCCCGACGGCGGCATTCCCGACGGCGGTCCTGCTGCGGGCCCGGACGACTCGCCTTTTGTGGTGGAAACGGCCGACGGGCAGGAAATAGCCGTCGCGGCCGGAGAAACAATTCTTGACGCCCTGCAGAGATCGGGCGTTCCGGCATTGAATTCCTGCAGGAAAGGAACGTGCGGCACCTGCGAAACCGTGGTCCTGGAAGGAATTCCTGAACACCGCGATGACATTCTCAGCGACGAGGAGCGTGCATTGAACGAAACAATGATGATTTGTGTTTCCCGCTGCCGCGGGGAAAAGCTCGTGCTCGACATCTAGGCGGCGTCAAGCCTGCCCTATCGCAGCCAGGGGGCGCGGCAGAGCCCCAAAGTGGACGCCCCAGGGTAGCCCCGGCCCCGGAATTTCCGAATAATCAATTCACGAATTGCGATGCCGCATGCCCTTTTTCAAATGCCGGATCCGGCCATTTCGGATCCGGCAATTGACTTTTGGTCATACTTTGAATTTTGCACTAATTAACTATTGTGGGTTGAGATATTCATCTCTAGGCTGGTCAAAAGCCACGCTGATTCTTGAAAAGACTGATTCTTGAAAAGAATTGCCGCACCCCAAGCGGCAGCTCTCCGGCGGTTCGCATGAAGCGTTAGAACAACAAGGAGCAAACAACATGAGCATTTCTGCAATCTCCCTCCGTAAGCCGGCCATCGCCGCACTGGCGCTTGCCGCCGTCGTCGGCCTCACCGCCTGCGGTGGCTCCGCAACGGCCGGCAGCTCTGCGACGGCGGACGCGGCAAAGGCGCCGCTGTTCAGCCAGTTGCCCCAGGACATCCAGAGCGCCGGGACCATCAAGGTGGCCAGCAATGTTGAGTACCCGCCGTTCGAGTCCATCGACAAGGACGGCAAGACCATCGTGGGCATCGACCGGGAGCTGGCGGACGCCGTCGAGAAGCAACTCGGCGTCACCCTGGCCTTCGACAACATCGCCTTCGACGCCATCATCCCGGGCCTGGCCTCCGGCCGGTACAGCATGGGCATGTCCGCGATGTCGGACACCAAGGAACGGCAGAAGCAGGTCAGTTTCCTGGACTACTTCAAGGCCGGCGCCGGCATCATGACCACCAAAGCGAACGCGGACAAGCTGAAATCACTGGACGATCTGTGCGGGACCAAGGTGGGCATCGTCAAGGGCACCACCGAGGACGCCGACGCCACGGCCCAGTCAGGCAAGTGCGAGGCGGCCGGCAAGGCCCCGTTGGCCGTGACCATCTACGCCGGGCAGAACCAGGCCGTGCTGGCCCTGCAGAGCGAGCGGGTGGACGCCTTCCTGGTGGACTCGACGTCGGGTTCCGTGGTTGCCGCCGAGAGCAACGGCGAGCTGGCCATGGGCAAGGCGTACGAGGAAGGGTACTTCGGCATCGTGTTCCCCAAGGAAAGCACCCAGCTGATGACCGCCGTCCAGAAGGCCATGGAGCAGATCAAGGCCGACGGCAGCTACGAAGCGATCCTGGCCAAGTACAAGATGGATGACCACGCCGTGGACACGTTCACCGTCAACGGGGCCACCAAGTGACGCTGTACCAGGCCACGGAGGACGAGAAGGGCCTTTCGATCGTCCCCGCCCGCTACGCCGGGCGGTGGGTCATGGCCGGTGTGGTGGTGTTGGGCGTGGTCCTGCTGGGCTACGGCATGGTCACCAACCAGCGCTTCCAGTGGGACGTGGTGGGGGAGTACCTCTTCGCCGCACCGGTGATGTCCGGGCTCGCCAACACGCTGCTGCTCACCGCGGTGTCGATGGCCATCGGGATCGTCCTGGGAATCGGGGTGGCCGTGTGCCGCCTGTCCCCGAACCCCATCCTGTCCTCGGCCGCCTGGGCCTACTCCTGGTTCTTCCGCGGCACCCCGCTCATGGTGCAGCTGCTCTTCTGGTTCTTCATGGCGGCGCTGGTCCCCAAGCTGGTGCTCGGCGTGCCGTTCGGGCCCAGCTTCTTCGAGATCTCCACCAACACCTTGATCTCGCCGTTCACGGCGGCCCTCCTGGGCCTGGCCCTCAACGAAGGCGCCTACATGGGCGAGATTGTCCGCTCCGGCATCCGGGCCATCCCCGTGGGCCAGACGGAGGCCGCCAAGGCCATGGGCATGTCCCGGCTGCAGACTATGCGGCGCGTCATCCTGCCCCAGGCCATGCGCGTCATCATCCCGCCCACGGGCAACGAGACCATCGGCATGCTGAAGTACACCTCGCTGGTGATCGTGATCGGCTACAGCGAACTGCTCACCTCGGTCTCGATCATCTACTCGCGCACGTTCCAGACCATCCCGCTGCTGATCGTGGCGGCCCTCTGGTACCTGGCGGTCACGGCGGTGCTGTCCGTGGGCCAGTACTACGTGGAACGCCACTTCGAACGCGGCTTCACCCCCCACAAGGCCGCGAAGCCGGCCGCCGCGGCGAAGGCCGCGCCCGTGCATGCGGCCGCCGTCGCCCTGGCCAGCGGCCCCGAGGCAGAACTGGAGAAGGTCAAGTGAAAGAACCCATCGTGCGGGCCCGGGACATCCGGAAGTCCTTCGGCAACGTGGAAGTACTCAAGGGCATCAGCCTGGACATCAACGCCGGCGAGGTCGCCTGCCTGCTGGGCCCCTCCGGCTCGGGCAAGAGCACGTTCCTGCGCTGCATCAACCACCTCGAGAAGATCGACGGCGGCCAGCTCTGGGTGCAAGGCGAACGGATCGGCTACCGGCGCTCCGGCAACAAACTGCACGAGCTCAAGGAGCACGAAACCGCCAAGCAGCGCGCCCACGTGGGCATGGTCTTCCAGCAGTTCAACCTGTTCCCGCACCGCACCGCCCTGGAAAACGTCATCGAGGGCCCCACCGTGGTCCAGCGCATCCCCAAGGAGCAGGCCATCGAGGAAGGCCGGCAGCTGCTGGCCCGGGTGGGGCTGGCGGACAAGGCCAACCACTACCCGGGGCAGCTCTCCGGCGGCCAGCAGCAGCGCGTGGCGATCGCGCGTTCCCTGGCGCTCAAGCCGTCCGTGATGCTGTTCGACGAGCCCACCTCCGCCCTGGACCCGGAGCTCGTGGGCGAGGTGCTGGACGTGATGCGCTCCTTGGCGGACTCGGGCATGACCATGATCGTGGTGACCCATGAGATGGGCTTCGCCAAGGAAGTGGGCAACGTGGTCCACTTCATGGCGGACGGCCAGCTCGTGGAGAGCGGCGACCCGCACCAGGTTCTGGAGGACCCGCGCGAGCCGCGCACCCAGGCCTTCCTGTCCAAGGTGCTTGCATGAGCAGTTCGGGCGACCGCTCGCACCTGGAGCGTTGGTCCAAAACGGCCCAAAGGTGAGAGAGCGTTGGTCCAAAACGGCCCAAAGGTGAGAGAGCGTTTGGGGTCTCGCGACGCTCTCTCACTTTTGCCGCCCCATCGCGCGACGCTCTCTCACTTTTGCCGCCCCATCGCGCGACGCTCTCTCACTTTTGCCGCCCCATCGCGCGACGCTCTCTCACTTTTCTTAAGCAAGCGATAAGGGTGAGGAGCGGGCGGTGCCTAGATTTCGAGTGCCTCGCGCCAGCTGCGCAGGAAGGCGCCGCCGGCGTCGTCGTGGATGACGTCGTCGCCCAGATTGAGGTCGGCCGCCGTCAGGACGGGGTAAGGCTTGACCGGAACGCCGTCCGCCGGCCGGACGTCCACGTGCTTGACCTCGTGGTCGTTGTGGTGGAGCCAGTCTGCCATGGCGTAATCCGTGCGCGAATCGCCCACGGTGCGCCAGGCCTGCGGGATGATGCCCCGCGCGGCCAAAAGCTCGACGGCGCGGCTCGCCCCGAGGTCCTTGCCGAGCCTCACCGACTCGATGTCGGTGGAGATGATGGTAGGGTCCAGGCGGTAATCCGCGGTGTCGTCCGAGCCGGGGGCGTGGTGGTCCAAGATGGCGGCCGAGAGGCCGTGGCGCCCCATGATGTCCAGCGCATCGGCGTCGAACAGTTTCTGCTCGGCAAGGTAATCCTCGCTGGGGACGTCCACATGCTGCTCCACCGAGACCATGGCGCGCTTGGTTTCATCGAAGAACATGTGCGCGGAGTAGTCCTCGGCCACCAGCCGGCGCACGTCGTCGCCGTAGGCCTTGGGCACCGCGAGCTCGTGGTCCACATGGACCGGGCCCGGGCCGGTGGCGGTGTAGCTGAACCACACGGCGCCCTTCTCGCAGATCGCATGGATGGTGGTGCCCTGCGGCATGCCAGCGGCGATCATCGGTGCCATGACCTGCTCGCGAATGAAGGCATCCGAGCGGCCGGTGTTGAAGATGACCGGAATGTCCGCCGCAGCCAGTGCCACAAGGTCCGCAATGATTTCCGGCTTGACGTCCCGGGTGACCGGGCTCGCGATGGGACCGTCGACGTCGAGGAGCAGGGCCAAGGCGGGGGCCGTGGGAAGCTGTGCGCGGGCTGTATCGGAAAGCGGAGCAGTCATGGATCCATTCTCCCAGTCTCCAGGGGCCGCGCCACTGCTGTGACGCCCGACGTCGATAGTCACCTTTTGGCCACAAGCTGCGTTTGCGGCGGCCAACAAGTTCCCTTGCGGGGGCAACTTCCATAGTCTTGCAGAGTGATCTTCAAAGCTGTGGGCGAGGGACGCCCGTACCCCGACCATGGATACACCGAGCCCCGGGACTGGGCGGCGCTGCCGCCCCGTCCCGTCCGTCTCGATGAGTTGGTAACCACAAAGCGCACCCTGGATTTGGAGGCATTGTTGGCTGAGGATTCGACCTTCTTCGGTGACCTGTTCCCGCACGTCGTCCAGTACAAAGGCGTGCTGTATCTCGAGGACGGGCTGCACAGGGCCGTCCGCACGGCGCTGCATCAGCGCACCGCCATCCACGCACGCGTGCTGGTGATAGATGGCTAGGCAGCCTGCCGCAGGGCAGGAACTTGACGCCACCGGGCCGGACGAAGCGGAGGAGACGGCCATGCAGCGGACACCACCGGGGAGCCCGAAAAAGCTGCGCAGGCGGCCTACGGACGTGACCCGGTTGCATGGCCACCATGTGGTGACGGGGCCCGAGCTGCGGGCGACCTTTGCCGAGGACCCCCAGAGCCACCGCGGCAGGTTCGGCCGCCGGCTGTTCCACGGGATTGTCCTGGTGCTGCTGCTGGGCCTCATCGCCGCCGGGGCCATCGGTGCCTGGGCGATTATGAACGGTGTGATCCGGGTGCCGTCCTCCGTCACCAGCAGGGCGCCGATTTCACTGTGCCCCACCACCACGTTCGACTACCTGCCCAACGACCAAGTGACCGTGAACGTTTTCAATGCGGCGTCGCGCAGCGGGCTGGCCCGGGAGGTCTCGGAACAGTTCGCGGCCCGCGGGTACAAGATCGGGGCGGTGGACAACAGCGGAACCAGCTATACCGGCGTCGCAATGGTGGTTTCCGGAGTCAACGGCCAGGCCGGTGCCTTCAACCTCCAGCGGAACGTGGCCGGCACGGACTACTTCCAGGACAACCGTGAAGATGCCTCGGTGGATGTGATTCTCACCCCAGACTTCGGCGCCCTGGTCAATCCGGAGCTCGTGGACCAGACGCCCGGCTTGCTCCTCTGTCCCCGCGAGAATCTGCGGATTGCAGACGATTCCAAGTGGCCCGTCCTGCCCAAGGGGGAGCCCACACCATAGCGGTGGCAGGAGTGTCCCGGCCGCCTGGAGCGGTTTGTGTCTCGGATTTCCGGGGACTCTCAGCCGATTCGGGACTTGATGGGGTACTCTGCTACGTCGAGAGTTTCAGGCAATCTACCTAGGGAATGAACCACGTGGCAACCGATTACGACGAACTCCGCTCCGACGTCGCGGAATCGCAGAACACTTCGCTCCAGGCGCTGCAGTCGGCCAACGCCCCGGACGCTCGAAGCGTTGTGCGCGATTTGGACGAGGCTGACGGCCTCGATGGCAGCGATTCGCCCGGCGGCGAATTCGTCGCCGAAGAACTGATCATTGCGGTCATCCCGCAGAAGGAAGACGAGTTCACCTGCTACTCGTGCTTCCTGGTCCGCCACCGTTCGCAGATCGCCAAGGAGAAGGACGGCCACGCCTACTGCACGGAGTGCGAGGGCTAAACAGCCTGCCCAAGCGCAGCCTGCGGCAGCGTTGCGGTACTCAGACCAGCGGCACTCAGTCCAACGGCACTGGGCGGCCATCGTCGTCGAACCGTGCTCCGGCGCCCAGCTGGATGAACAGGACCGTCCGCGCGATCAGTGCCTCGACGTCGTCGGCGGGGGCAGCGTCCGGCGAGTCGCCGGGGCGGTTGCGGCGCGAGGCGCTGGCCGACAGCGTGCCGTGGATCAGCTGCGCAAGCTGCACGACGTCGATAGCCGGCAGATAGCCCTGCGCGACGCCGTCGCGCAGGATGTCCTGCAACAGATGGTTCAGATCCCCCACATGGTCCGCGAGCTTCGCGAAGGAGCCGGGGGAGAGCACCGCCGCCATGGCCGGCCCCGGCGGGAGATGCCGGCGGCTCAGGTCCTCCACCTGGGCCCGGACGTAGAGCGCGAGGCGGTCCACCGGGTTTTCCAGGGCCTCCAGCGCATCGCGCAGATCCACGATGAAACGCTCGGTCTCATCCAGGGCGTAGGCGATGAGAAGCTGCTCCATGTCCGCGTAGTAGTTGTAGACGGCGGTGCGCCCCACGCCGGCATGCCTGGCGACGTCGGTCATGGTCAGGCCCGGCAGTCCGTGCGTGAACAGGAGTTCCCCGAATCCCGTCAGGATGCGTCGTTGAGTCTCGGCGCGCTGCGCCGCGTTGTTCGCGGCCGTAATCCTAGGCATACAGACACATTACAGTGATGTGTCAGCAAACCGGGGCATGTATGCCGTGAACGGCTGCACTATCCGATGATGGGTCTCTCCTCGGGCAGATTGAAGAGTCTGGGCCGTGATGCCAAGGCAATGGCCGACGCTACGGCGATGGTGCCGATGCGGCCGGTGAACATGAGCGCCATCAGCACCCATTCGGCGCTGGGTGGCAAGTTGTACGTGATGCCTGTGCTTACGCCTACGGTGGCAAACGCGGAGATGGATTCGAACAGCACTTTCTCCAGCGAATAATCGGTGAAAATAAGGAGCAGCAGCGTGCCGCTGACCACAGCGGCGACGCCGAGGAGGGCAACGGAGAGGGCTTGGCGCTGCACGGAGGCACTGATGGAGCGGTGCGCAACCGTGACCTGGTCGCGGCCGCGGACCTCGTTCCAGATCGCAAAGCCCAGCACCAGGAACGTGGTGATCTTGATTCCGCCGGCCGTACCGGCACTGCCTCCGCCGATGAACATGAGAATGTTCGTGACCATCAGGGTCTCCGGTGCCGCTGCGCCGTAGTCGATGCTGTTGAACCCTGCGGTGCGCGGGAAGACGGTGCCGGCCACGGTCGCCAGAACCTTTCCGCCGAGGCTCAGTGGCCCCAGCGTTCCGGGCCGGTCCCATTCGAAGGCGGCGAAAAACGCGAAGCCCGCTACCAAGAGCAGCAGGGTGCCGTAGACGGTCAGGCGGAGGTGGATGCTCCAGTCCCCGATTTTGGTGCCCCTGAAGAGCTGGATGATCACGGGGAAGCCTAGCCCTCCGGCGATCACTGCTGCGCAGATCGGGATGATGATCCAGGGATCTGCGGCGAAGCCAACCAGGTTGTCGCTGTAGAGGGCGAACCCGGCGTTGTTGAAAGCCGAGACCGCGTGAAATACCCCGTGCCAGAGCGCCGTCGCCAGGTTGTCGTCATAGGCGAGCCAGAAGCGGACCGTGAGCACCGCCGCCGTGACGGCCTCGACGGCAATCATGATTCTGGCGACCCGGAACAGTACCGCCCTGACGTCACCGAAGTTCAGTGTGTGGGTTTCTGACTGGGCCACCAGCTGGCCCCGGAGGCCGAGGCTCTTGCGGACGAGCAGCGCGAGCAGCGTCGCCAGCGTCATGATGCCGAACCCCCCGAGTTGGATGAGTCCGAGAATCACTGTATGGCCGAAGGGCGTCCAGAAGGTCGGCGTGTCCACGGTGATCAGGCCGGTGACGCAGACCGCGGAAACGGCTGTGAACAGGGCGGGCATGACGATGTCGCCGTCAGTTCCGGTCCGCGATACCGGAAGCATCAGCAGCCCGGCGCCCAGGATGATCACGGCCAGGAACGCGAGGGGCACCGAACGGACGGGATGAAGGAGCGCGCGCGCCAGATCGCTCTCTTTCTTCGCCCGGGGCACGGTACGGTCCCGTGGACTGCCCTTCACGGGACCGTCTTTCCGGAGACTGCCGCGGCGGCGGAGGGGGTTGCGGTCACCGGTTCCGGCCGTCAACGTGGTCCCCCTCTGCCCGGACGATCAGCGGTGCCGGCATCAGGCCCTCCTTTCGAAAGCAGCTCAGTGATCCTTGACCGGCAGATGTCCGCCCACCGGTCCGTCACGGAGCGCACAGGGAGCCTAACACCAGGCGGGTGGTGCCGGAACCGGTCTTGACGAAATCTTTACGCCCCGGAGTCCTGTTGTGAAGACTTGCATGGGCAGGAAGCAAATCATCGCCGGCCGGGCCGTTCGACGGCACCGCCCGGCACCGGCGGCAAACAGCCTCTCGCCCAGCCGCTCTTCTTGCACCTAAAATCGGGGTGGATGCACTGGCGAAGGCACTCCGGGCACGCCCGGGGGGTGGCATCACGTTCCAGCAGTCCCGGCAAAGGAAGCGGACAATGACGAATATCCAGGGTCTTATTAGCGCACTCCGGCCGGACGAACTGGCCATGCTCCAACAGGGAGGTCCGGACCAAATCCTGGACCGCTCCATGGTAGATGCCCTCGACCGCGCCGCCGGCGGACCAGGCGAAGGCCGCGGCTACTACGTCGTCCACGGCAGCTTGGAACCCGTGGAACTTCGAAACTACTACCTCCGCGAGGACGTCGCCGCCGCAGTGCTTGCCACGGCGGCCCTCGAAGACGCGATCGGAGACGGCGGCTAACCCTCATGACGACGCCCGGAAGCCTCGAAACCGAACAAAAATACGACGTCGACACCGCAACCCCGCTGCCGGCGCTGCTGGAGATTCCCGGCGTCGATCGCGTAGCGGAGCCGGTCGAAGCCCAGCTTGAGGCCGTCTATTTCGACACCGAAACCCTGGCCCTGGCCGCGCGGGGAATCACCCTGCGGCGCCGCACCGGCGGGACGGACCATGGCTGGCACCTCAAGATCCCGGTCGGACCGGACCAGCGGCAGGAGCTCCAGGCACCGCTGGGGCAACCCGCCACCGTGCCCGAGGAACTGCTGCACCACGTGCTCGCGTATACGCGTGGAGAAGCAATCCGGCCCATCGCCCGGCTGACCACGCAACGCACCACGCACCGGCTGTACGGTTCCGGCGGTGAACACCTGGCTGACTTTGTCGATGACCACGTCCACGCCGAAGCGTTGGAGCCACCAAGGCCCGGCATGGACTGGCGGGAATGGGAGATCGAGCTCGTCCACGGAACCGGGACTCTCTTTGCCGTCGCCGCGGAAACCCTTACCGGAGCGGGAGCGAGCCGCTCACAGCATGGCTCCAAGCTGGCCCGGGCGCTCGGCGACTCCTTCCCGTCCGGACAAGCCGCCCCCGCTGGAAAAGCGCAGAAGGACGGGCCGGCGGCCGACGTCGTGACCTCTTACGTGGGCGGGCAGATCAACGAACTTCTAAGCCTTTACCCCGGTGTGCGGCTGGAGGAGCCGGACGCCGTTCATCAGATGAGGTCCGCGACACGCCGGATCCGCTCTGCCCTGGCGACTTACCGCGGACTTTTCAACAAAGCAGCGGTCACAAGGATCGAGGACGAACTGAGATGGCTCGCCCGGCTCCTCGGCGTGCCGCGCGATGCCGAGGTCATGCGCGAACGGCTCCGCCAGCACATCCACGAATTGCCGGCGGAGGACATGCCCGGGTCCGTTCTCGAGTCGATAGAACACGAACTCGGCACCGTCTACGATTCGGGCTACAAGGCGGCGTTGCAGGCCCTCGCAACCGACCGCTACTACCGGCTGCTGGATGACCTCGAAGACTTCCGCGACCATCCGCCCGCCACGTCCCTGGCCTCCAGGTCGGCCCGCAAAGTGACGGCCAAACTTGTGGACAATGCCGTCAAGCGCCTCCGCCGGGCACAAAAGGCCGCCGCGAATTCAGGAAAGGGCGACGCCCGCGACGCCGCACTGCATCAGGTCCGCAAGGACGCCAAACGACTGCGGCATGCCGCCGAGTCCGTCACCGGGATCCACGGGAAACGCGCCGTCAAGCTGGCCGCTGCAGCCCAACAGCTTCAGAAAATCCTTGGCGACCACCAGGACAGTGTGGTGGCCCGCGCTCTCCTGCTCAGGCTGGGCGCCGATCCGAGCCTGCCGTCGGCCGCGGCCTTGGCCTTCAACGCGCTGCGCACGGTGGAGGAACGGATCGCGGCCGACGCCGAAGCCAACTACCGCAAGGCCCGCAAGAAGGCACGCGGCATCCGGCTGTAAAGGGGCAAAAGGCCTTAGATGGCGCAGCCGTCCGGGCCGCAGGCCTCTGCGTCGGAGCTGCCCACGGTCACCAGCGGGTTGGTTTCCTGCCAGGCCTGGTCCAGTGCCTGGGCGAACAGCTCGGCCGGCTGGGCGCCGGAGATTCCGTACTTGCGGTCGATCACGAAGAACGGCACACCCGTGACGCCGATGGCACGGGCCTCGGCGATGTCCTTGCGGACGGCGTCCGCGTACTTGTCGGTGGTGAAGAGTTCCCCGAGCTCGACGGCGTCCAGCCCGAGTTCGGTGCCGAGGGACGTCAGGTACTCCTGGCTGCCGATGTCCTTGCCGTGCTCGAAGTGGTCGCTGAGCAGGCGTTCCTTGGCCTCGTCCTGCAAGCCGAAAGCCGCGGCGAGGTGGATGAGGCGGTGGGCCGTGAAGCTGTTGGCCACCACCACGTTGTCGAAGCGGTAGTTGAGGCCTTCACCCTTGCCCTGTTGGGCCACGTGATCGAACATCTGGCTGACCTGGGCCGGGGCCATGCCCTTGCGGGTGCTGAGGTAGTCGAGCTCGGTGCCGTCGTAGTGCTCGGGGAGCGAGGGGTCCAGCTGGTAGCTGCGCCACTGCACCTCCACGGAATCCTTATGCGGGAAGTCGGCTAGGGCCGTTTCGAAACGGCGCTTTCCGATGTAGCACCACGGGCACGCGACGTCTGACCAGATCTCAATCTTCATGATGGCGACAACCCCGGCCAGTCCGCGGTCATTCCCGAAATGGGCTGTTGGATTCGTCACTGCGGCTCGGGGTTCGCGCCAAGAAACTAGAGCGCCCGCTCCATGACGAAGTCGTGCTCCACAGCGCTGCCCAGCTTGAACGTCTTGGTGCCGACCTTCCGGAAGCCGCTCTTCTCGTAGAAGCGGATGGCCTTGGCGTTCTGGCTGTTGACGCCCAGCCACACGCCGGCGGCTCCGGAAGCGGCAGCACGGCCCAGGGTGGCCTTCATGAGTTCCGCCGCCGCGCCCAGGCCGTGGTGCTCCGGGTGCACGTAGCATTTGCTCAGTTCCGCGGAGGGAAGCAAGGTCAGTGCGCCCGCCACGTCCGGGTCCTGGGCGGGGCGGTCCACCAGCAGGCTGTAGCCGCGCAGCTCGCCGCCGGCGTCGATGGCCAGGATGGTGATGTCCGGGTCGGCGAGGTACTCCGCAAAGTTGGCCTCGCTCAGCGTCCGCGCGAGGTGTGCGGCGATGTCCTCAGGCGACGACGACGGCGGGCAGGCCAGCGGAAAGGTGACGGCGGCCAGCGCGGCCAGCTTCCCGGCGTCGTCCGCTGTTGCTTCTCGGATGGTCTGGCTCATGCGGTCCTCTCAGGCAGGCAGGCGCGGAAATGCCCCTCAAGAGTGATCTTAAGGGGCATTTCCGGAAGGGCCCGACGGCGGCCTGCCGCCTTGCGGGGGTGCTGCTTAGTTCGCGGCGACGAGGGCTTCGTTGCGGGCGAATTCCATGGCACGGGTCCACAGGACCAGCTGGTCCAGCATGGGGGTCAGGCCGGAGGCGGCGGTCTCGCTGGGGGTGAAGGTGGAGAAGTTCTCGAAGTCGGTGAAGACCGAGAACATCACCTGGTTGCGGACGTGGGCCAGCTGCAGCTCCGAAGCGATGCCGCGCAGGTGCTCCACGGCGCGGGCGCCGCCCATGGAGCCGTAGGACACGAAGCCCGCGGCCTTGTTGTTGAACTCGACGGACAGGTAGTCCAGGGCGTTCTTCAGGGCGCCGGTGATGGAGTGGTTGTATTCGGCAACCACGAACACGTAGCCGTCGAATTCGTTGATCTTCGCGGAGAACGCCTTGGTGTGGCTGTTCTGGTAGTTCTGGTACGCGGCCGGGTACGGCTCGTCCAGGACGGGGAGCTGGAAGTCGGCGATGTCCACGATCTCGAACTCGGCGTCGGTGCGTGCTGCGCTCTGGGCGAGGACCCAGTTGGCGACCTGGTGGTTGACGCGGCCGGGACGGGTGCTGCCGGTGATGATGGCGATCTTGGTCATTGCGGTCTCCTTCAAGATAGATGCAAATGCATGTATGTGTTTGCATCTATCTTGAAGGGAGAATGGTTGTTGCGTCAAGCAATGTGGCGAGGATCACCCGGGAGAGAAGCTAATCCTGGGTGCTGAACGCCGCGTCGAAGCTGGTCTGCGACGGCGGGAAGTCGAACTTCTTCAGCGCGGCGAGGGCCTCGGGGGCGCCGTGAAGGCGGTCCATGCCGGCGTCTTCCCATTCGATGCTGATGGGACCGTCGTAGCCGATCGCCGTGAGGGCCCGGAAGGACGCTTCCCAAGGGACGTCGCCGCGTCCGGCGGAGACAAAGTCCCAGCCGCGGCGCGGATCGCCCCAGGGCAGATGGGAACCCAGAACGGTGTTGCGGCCGGTGGGGCGCAGCTTGGTGTCCTTGCAGTCCACGTGGTAGATCCGGTCCTTGAAGTCCCAGATGAAGGAGACCGGGTCCATGCCCTGCCACATCATGTGGGAGGGGTCCCAGTTCAGGCCGAACGCTTCGCGGTGCCCGATCGCCTCCAGGGTGCGGACGGTGGTCCAGTAGTCGTAGGCGATTTCGGAGGGGTGGACCTCGTGGGCGAAGCGGACGCCGGATTCGTCGAACACGTCTAGGATGGGGTTCCAGCGGTCCGCGAAGTCCTGGTAGCCGGCCTCGATGACTTTCTCCGGGACGGGCGGGAACATGGCGACATACTGCCAGATCGAGGAACCGGTGAACCCGACCACGGTGTCCACGCCCAGGGCTTTGGCGAGGCGGGCGGTGTGTTTCATTTCTTCGGCGGCACGGCGGCGGACGCCTTCGGGCTCGCCGTCGCCCCAGACCTTGGACCCGATGATTCCCTGGTGGCGGAAGTCGATGGGGTCATCGCAGACCGCCTGGCCCTTGAGGTGGTTGGAAATGGCCCAGACCTTGAGGTTGTACTTCTCCAGGATGGCGAGCTTGGATTCGACGTAGCCGGGTTCGTCCCAGCGCCAGGCGTCCAGGTGGTCCCCGGAGACGGCGATTTCCAGGCCGTCGTAGCCCCAGCCGGAGGCGAGTCTGGCGACTTCCTCGAAGGGAAGGTCGGCCCACTGGCCGGTGAACAGGGTGTACGGGCGGGGCATGTCAGGCTCCTTCAATAGAGGTCTGGGTGGTTGCGTTGAGTTGGATCAGTGAGCTCTTGGCGGCCGCCGACTCTTCGACGGCGGCGAGGATGTGCTGGACGTTGAGGCCTTCTTCGAACGACGGCGACGGTGCCTCGCCCGCGCTGATGGAGGTGAGGAAGTCGCGGATCTGGTGTGTGAACGTGTGCTCCCAGCCGATGATGTGACCCTGCGGCCACCAGGCTTCAAGGTACGGATGCTCCGGCTCGTTGACCAGGATCCGGCGGAAGCCCTGTTCCCGCACGGGCAAGGTGGCGTCCAGGAAACCGAGTTCGTTCAAGGCCTCAAGGTCGAACAGCAGCGAGCCTTTGTCGCCGTAGATCTCGAGCTTGAGGGAGTTCTTCTGGCCAGTGGCCATGCGGGAGACTTCCACCGAGGCGATGGCCCCGGAGGCGAGGGTCAGCGTGGCCCAGGCGGCGTCGTCGACCGTGACATCTTCCGGACCGTCCGGCCCGGGGCGGCTGGACACGAAGGTGTGCAGGCGGCCGGTGACCTCGGTGACGGCGTCCCCGAGCAGGTAGAGGACCTGGTCGATGGCGTGGGAGGCGATGTCACCCAAGGCTCCGGATCCGGCGGTTTCCTTGCGGAGCCGCCAGGTCATGGGGGACTCTGCGTCGGCGAGCCAGTCCTGCAGGTAGGCGGCGCGGATGTGCCGGATGGTGCCGAGGCGGCCCTCGGCGATCAGTTCCTTGGCGAGAGCCAGGGCGGGGACGCGACGGTAATTGAAGCCGATCATGGACTGGACGCCCTTGCCGCGGGCCGCTGCTGCGGCAACGGTCATGGCTTCGGCCTCGGCGATCGTGTTGGCCAGGGGCTTTTCGACCAGGACGTGCTTGCCGGCCTCGAGCGCGGCTATGGCGATCTCGGCGTGCATCCAGCCCGGGGCGCAGATGTCCACGATGTCGATGTCATCGCGCTCCAGAATCGAGCGCCAGTCGGTGGCGGACTCGGCCCAGCCGTACTTGGCTGCGGCGTCGGCCACCTGGGTGGCGTCCCGGCCAACGAGCACTTTCTGCTCGAAGGCCGGGACGTCGAAGAAGCTGGCCACGTTCCGCCACGCATTCGAGTGGGCCTTCCCCATGAAGGCGTAGCCGATGGCGGCCACGCCGAGTGGGCGGTCGGAAGGCCGGGACGAGTGTGTGGGGGTGGTCATGGTTCGATTCCTCGCTGGTTCTAGAGAGTTGCTGTTTCGGGGGCCCAGTCCTCAGGGATGGCCGCCGAGGCAGGTGCATTGCTGGTGACGTCCACGAACGAGCCCGATTCCACGGACTCAGCGATCGAGACCATGGTGTCCAGCACGTGGTACGCGAGGTCGCCCGTGGCGCGGTGCGGTTCGCCGGCGCGCAGGGCGCGGGCCATGTCCAGCACGCCCATGCCGCGGCCGTTGGAGGGGCCCGTTGCCGGGATGATCTCCGGTTCTTCCGCGCCCGGACGCCAGAGCTTGAGGTCGCCGTCGAAGTAGTTCGGGTCCGGCAGCGAGAGCGTGGCCTCGGAGCCGGTGATCTCCACGAAGCCCATCCGCAGGCGCGGGGACTCGAAGCTGAAGACGCTGTGCGAGGACTGCCCGCCCTCGAACTGCGCCATCGCGGAGACATGCGTGGGGATCTCGACGGCGAACTCCTCGCCGGCCTTGGGGCCGGAACCGATGATGCGGGTCGCCTTCGCGGAGGACCCGACGGCGGCCACCTTGCGGACCGAACCGAACGTCTGGATCAGCGCGGTGAGGTAGTACGGGCCCATGTCGAACAGGGGACCGGCGCCGTGCTGGAAGAGGAATGCGGGGTTCGGGTGCCAGGACTCCGGACCCGGAGTCTGGAATGTGGTCATCCCGGTGAGCGGCGTGCCGATGTCGCCGCGTTCAATGAGCCGTCGCGCCGTCTGCAGGCCTGCGCCGAGGAAAGTGTCCGGGGCGGTGCCGAGGCGGATGCCGGCGGCGTCGGCGGCCTTGAGCAGGCCGAGCCCGGATTCGCGGTCTAGGGAGAACGGCTTCTCGGTCCAGACATGCTTGCCGGCCTTGACGGCCGCCGTGGCCACCTCGACGTGCGCCGCCGGGATGGTCAGGTTCACGATGATCTCGACGTCGGGATGGTTCAGTGCCAGCTCCGGCGTTCCCCACTCGGCAATCCCGTATTCCTTGGCCCGTGCCTCGGCTGCCTCCACGAAGAGGTCGGCGATCACGAGGACCTTGAGGTCAGGGAAGACGGTGAGGTTGTCCAGGTACTGCTTGCTGATGTTGCCCGCGCCGATCACGGCAACGCCGACGGGCCCTTTGCGGGTGGACGGAGAGAAGCTCATGCCTTGGCTCCTGCCGACTGTGCGTTGAGGAAGGCGAGGCTTTCGGTGATGCCCTGGAAGATGTCGCCGGAGTAGTCATCGAATTCCACCACGCCAACTTCCAAGGACTTGGCCGCGGCGATGACGTCCAGCACGGGGATGGTGCCCTGGCCTGCGGGCTGCTGGGCCTTGGTGTCAGTGTTGCCCGGGCCGTCCTTGATGTGGATGAGCTTTACGCGGTCACCCAAACGGGCCAGGAGCTCCACGGGGTCCTGGCCACCCACGGCTGCCCAGTAGGTGTCCACCTCAAGGACGAGCTCGGGATCCAGCAGTCCCTCGAAGTACTCCAGTGCGGTCTTGCCTTCGATGGTGGACTCCAGCTCCCACGCGTGGTTGTGGTAACCCACGCGGATGCCGTACTCGGCACCCTTCTTCGCTGCAGCGTTGAGCGTGGCTGCCGTTGCCTGGATGGTTTCGGCGTCCTGCCAGTGCTCGGCCGGGAGGTAGGGATCGATCACGGTGGTGATGCCCAGTTCCTTGGCGGCAGCGAAGATCTCATCCTGGTCCTGGGAGAGCAGGGGTGCGTGGCCGGAAGGTGCGGTGAGTCCGTTTTCCTTCAGCGCCGCTCCGAGTTCCTTGGCGGTGGCCACGAAGTTGTACGGCTCAACCTCGGTAAAGCCGATCTCGGCAACCTTCTTGATGGTTCCAGGCAGGTCCTCCTGGATGGCATTGCGGAGGGTGTACAGCTGGAGTGAGTACGACATTGTTTTCCTTTGCGGGAGTGGGTTGTGCAGGGAATTCAGGGAGTTGGCGCCAGTCTAGTTAGCGGCCGGCAAGGGAACCACCAATTCCGCCGACGCTGAAGTACTTGTTGAGGGCGGCGAACACGATGATCGGCGGGAGCATCATGATCACGGCGAGGGCCATGACGCCGGACCAGTCGGTGAGGTTTTGCTGGAAGAAGGACTGGACACCCATGGGGAGGGTGAAGATCTCGTTGGAGCGCAGGAACACGATGGCTACCAGGTAGTCGTTCCAGGCCAGGAGGAAGGCGAAGATCGCTGTGGAGAGCACACCCGGGAGGCTGTTCCTGAGGACCACCTTGGAGAAGGAACCGAACACGGAGCAGCCATCGATCCAGGAGGCTTCTTCGAGGCTGATCGGGATGGAGTCGAAGTAGGCGGCCATCATCCAGGTGGCCACGGTCATGGTGGAGCCGACGTAGATGATGGTCAGGCCCATGAGGTTGTCAACGAGTCCCATGGCGGCGAAGAGGATGAACAGCGGCACCACGGAGGTGATGATGGGCAGGGACTGCATGACGAACAGCAGCAGGGAGTAGCCGGAGACTGCCTTGGAACGGCCACGGGAGAGGACGTACCCGGCGGGGGCTGCGACTGCGACGGAGACCACCACCGTTGCGAGCGTGGTGATGAGGCTGTTCTGCAACCAGGTGGCGGCGAGGGTGCGTTCGAAGACTCCGGTGATGTTCTCGAGGGTGAGTCCGGTGGTGGTGCTGTTCGGCGCCGGTGTGAGGGCCAGGATGACGGTGACCATGATGGGTACAAGGACGATCGCGGTGATGGCCAGGATCAGGGCGAATCTCCACCAGCGTCCGCGCATGCCGGCTTCGGAAAGGACGCGGCGGGTTTTGCCGGTAGTGGCGACGCCGAGGGCGGGTCCGGACTCGGGGTGGGCGTGAAGTACTGCGCTCATTATTCGACGCTCGACTTTCGGATCTGACGGTACAGGATGACCGAGACGACTACCAGGGTCATAGTCATGAGGAAGGCGATGGCGACGCCGGGACCGGTGGCGAAGTCCTGGAAGACGGTGCGGTAGGCCAGGACCACCAGGGAGGTGGTGGCGTCAACGGGGCCGCCACCTGTGAGCAGGTAGATGGTGGGGAAGTCGTTCACGC
Source organism: Arthrobacter cavernae (assembly GCF_017368795.1). Classification (GTDB taxonomy): domain Bacteria; phylum Actinomycetota; class Actinomycetes; order Actinomycetales; family Micrococcaceae; genus Arthrobacter; species Arthrobacter cavernae. Next base: position 55,259 of record NZ_JAFNLL010000038.1, read on the forward strand.
AGAAGATCGTCATGAGGATCCACGAAATATAGGTGGAGCGGGCGATCAGCGGCAGGGTGATTTGGGTGAATTGCTGCCAACGGGATGCTCCATCCATGCTGGCTGCTTCGTAGACGGTGGTGTCCACGGAGGCCAGGGCGGCGGAGATCATCATCATCATGAAGGGGAATGAAACCCACACCTTGAAGATCATGACCGTGACTGCGGCCAGGGTGGGGTCCGCCAGGAACAGCGGGGTGCCCAGTCCGAGGTTGCGGAAGATGGAAGGAATGAGGCTGTCCGGGGTGGCAACCAGCCAGTTCCAGGCCGTGGAGGAGACCACGATCGGCACTACCCACGGCAGGAGCAGGAGGACCTTGAAGGTGCCGCCGGCGGGGATTTTGGTCCGCAGCAGCAACGCCAAGCCGAGCCCGACCAGCCAAGAGCCGAAAACTCCGACGATGGTGAACCAGAGGGTGAACTGGGCTGCTTTCCAGAAGGCCGGGGAGGACAGCACGTTGGCGAAGTTTTCGACGCCCACGAAGTTGCCGGTTTCGATCAGGTTGCCGTCGTGCGTGGCTTGGATGCCGGCGTGGAAGAGCGGGTAGCCGTGGATCAGGACCAGCAGGATGACCGAGGGAAGCAGGAGCCAGAAGAACGTCCGTGATGTTTGGGCGGACAGTTTGCTCTTGCGGTTGAGGTCCTTGCGGTTGAGGTCCTTGCGGTTGCGGGACCCGCCGCCGGGCCCGCCGGGGGCCAGCCCCTTGCGGGCCCGGGCGAGGCCGGACGGCGCTGTAGTGGACGACATGCTGGCCGCCTACTTCTTCAGGACGGACTTGAGGCCGGACTCGAAGGCCTGCAGCGCGGACTTGGCGTCGGTCCTGCCCGTGAGGATGGTCTGCGTGAACTGGTTCAGCGCCTGACCACCATCGAGCGCTGCGAGATCGGCGCTGAGGGCCGTGCCCTGGGAAGCGAAGGTCTTGGCGATCGGCACGTATTCCTTGACGATCTTCACGTTGTTGGGGTCGGACGTGAATTCGGGCAGTTCGGTGATGGACTTGAAGACCGGCAGTGCGTTCATGAGCTTCTGGCGCCACAGTTCCTTGATCTGGCCCATGTAGTGCACCAGGAAGGCCTCGGAGGCTTCCTGCGAAGGAGTGTTGGTGTACATCATGATGTTGTTCGGGAACACCAGCGCAGTCTTGTCGCCGTGCGGTCCGGCGATGGGGCTGGCCACCACGATGTCGCCGGAGGTGTCGCCCACGCGCTCCGGAACGCCCAGCACGTACGGGCCGAAGGCGGCCTTGCCGTCCTTCCACTGCGCGTTGAGGTTGTCGGTGGTGTAGCTGACGGCGGCAGGATCGATGATGCCGTTGGAGACCAGCTCAAGCATGAACTCGATGGCTTCCACGTTGCGGTCGTTCATGACGTCCAGTTGGCCGTCCTTGGTGAAGACGCCGCCGCCGTTGTTGATCATCATGAGGATCATGGTGTGGTTGCCGATGTTGTTGCCGGCGCCGGAGCCGGTGGCGAAGCCGAACGCGCCGATGCTCTTGAGCTTCTTGCCGGCCTCGAGCAGGGTGGCCCAGTCCGTGGGAACCTCGACGCCGGCCTTCTCGAACAGGGACTTGCGGTACCAGAGCGGGCGCATGTCCAGCTGCCACGGAACGGCAACGTATCCCTTGTCCGTCTTGAACGGGTCCAACACGCCGGGCAGGAAGTCGTCGAACTGGCCGTTCTTCTTGAGTTCTTCGATGACCTTGTCCGCGTAGGCGATCTGGCCCTGCTGCTCAAACTGGAAGGCCTGGAAGCCGCCGCCGGTGGACACAGCCGGGCCGGACTTGGACGCGATTGCCGAGGAGAACGTCTGGTAGAAGTTGTTCCACTGGATGATCTGGTAGCTGGCCTTGCTGTTGGCCCCGGAGAACCCTTCCGCGAGCTTCTTGGCGGCGTCGTTGTAAGCCGGGGCTGCCCACGGCATGTCCCAGAACTTGATCGTTCCGCCCGCACCGCCTCCGCCCTGCGTGGCTGATCCGCCGCCACAAGCGGCCAAGAGCGGCACTGAAGCAGCGGCTGCTGTCAGGCCAAGGAAACCGCGGCGGGAAAACGAACGGTTGGCTGCGGGCTGAACATTCATGATGATTCCTTTCGGGACCGGCACGCTGAGTCTGCGTTGTGTGAGCCGGTCCAGCTCAACGTTGAGTAGGGCAAATGCTGTGAATGACTGGTGGTGCTCGTTGTTGGGACGGGGTCAGGAGAGCGTGGAGATGGATTCCGTCAGCGCCGCGAAACGGTGCAGATCGGTGGGGCTGGTGCCGGCGTCGAGGTGTTCCTTGAGCCGGCGCCAGGTGGCGCGGTGAGCGGATTCGTAAAGCGTGGGGAGCAGGACTTCGCCCTGGGGCCCGGTGACCTTGACGGTGGCCGGCCACGCCGCAACCGGTTTGGGCAGCGCGACGCTGACGCCGCCGTCGTCGGTCAACATGGAGACGTTGACGCCTGCAGGCCTCGCGCTAGACAGCACGCCGTGCAAGGCGACCGGCGCGCCATTGGCGAGCCGCGCTGACACCGCGTAACCGTGGGTGCCGCGGTGCAGGATCCGGAGGTTTTCCAGCGGCCCCGTGATGCGGACGACGGCGGCAAGATGGTCCGCGAGCAGCTCACCGGGGTCGGTTCCCGCCGGAGCGGTGGCGACGGTGTCGAGGACGGCTGCCCGGCCGGCCATGGAGCGGACTGCGTGCTCAGCTGCCGGAAGCGCGGGGTTGGAGGCCCAGCGCTGGTCCAGGACCACTGCCGCGCCGGATTCTTCAGCCGCTGTCCGCAGTGACCCGGTGCTTTCGGGCGCGGGGTTGACCACCACTACGCCGCGGGCTCCTGCGGCGATGGCTTCCACGGCCTGCGCAGTCCAGCCAGTTCGGCCTGAGATGACCACGATGTCGGCTTGGTTTTCGCCGGCGGCTGGGCCGAAAGATTCGGGAAGGGAGGCGACCGCCAGTGCCACGGCGCCGGCTTCCTGGGCCTCGGGCGTTGCCCGGACGGTGTGCTGCTGGCTCATGCGTGGGCTCCTTCGGCAACGGCATGCTGGGCTTCGACGTTGGCCACTGTGGCGTCGGCGATGTCCAGTGCGAAGGTCAGATCGTCAATCAGGGTTTGCGCAGACGGGGGCTGCTTTGCGCCGGTCGCGAGGGCAGCGAGTTCACGCCACTCTCCTTCATAACCGTTGTGCTCAAAGGGGCCGTGGATGGTTGTTTGCGTGCCGCGTGTGAACGTTGCCACCGCGGAGCCGGCCTGGACGTAGGACGGTGTGAAGTCGATGCGGAGGGAGACGTCGTCGGAGAACGCCTCAAAGCTCCATTCCGGCTTCCACGTGTTGTTCATGGCTGCGCGGAGCTCGATGGTCCGCGTGGGCGTACGCAGCGAGACGACGTAGCCGAACGGCCGGACATGGCGTGCCTCAAGCACTTCGATGTCCTTGAAGTCTGGAGTGAACCTGCGGATCAGGGGGAGGTCGTGAATGGCCAGGCCCATGATGCCGCCGCGGAGCGCGCCTTTGATGACCTCTGGATCCGAGTAATCCGGGGCGCCGCCTGCAGGGCGGGTGATGATCTCGGTGGCGAAGTCCTCAAACCGCGCGTTGGGCGGAAGGACGATCGAGGAGCGGATGGTGTGCGCCGTCTCGGGGAGGTGGTCCCAGTTCTCCTGGGCAGCGAGCCAGCCCGGATCAAAGGTGTGCATGGCGCCCACGATGATCGGTACTCCGGTTTCCTCGCTGACCGCGGAGATCTGCGCAGCTTCTTCCGCGTTCATGGCGAAGGGCTTCTCGCAGAGGACTGCTTTCTTGCCGGCGCGGCAGGCGGCGATGACCTGTTCGGCGTGGAACTGGTGCGGGCTGCAGATGGCCACGATCTCCACGTTGGGGTCACCGAGGAGGGCCTCGATGCTGGTGCTGTGTGCGGCGCCCACTCGGGCTGCGACCGATTCAGCGACGGCGGGGTCGACGTCCATGATGTGGCGGACGGTGAGGATATCACCCAATCGGGCGAGGGACGGCAAGTGGATGGCCTGGGTGACCGGGCCGGCGCCGAGGATGCCAACACCCAAGGTGCGGGTGGCGTCAGTGTGGCTGGACAAGTTCAGTTACCTCTTCGTAAGCGGACTGGCTCATGAGCGGAAGGGGAACTCGATGCTGCGGGGACTCATCATCGAGGGGCTTGATGTGCTGCTCATCACAACCTAGGGGGACTTTTGCCGAGCGTCAAGCAAAAGTTGAAATATTGCCGACAAACTTCTGTTGCATGACATGCATAAGCAATCGTGCTTCACTAAAGGCATGACAACAGCCACCGCAAACGACGCCGGAAATGCCTCCGTCCTGGAGGCCGGCAATCTCTCGCGTGCTGGCGATCTCTTCCAACTTCTTCGCGACGGCCAAGCCCGTACCCGCGCCGAGCTCGCAGTCACCACTGGGCTGGCCCGTTCCACCGTCGCTTCCCGCATTGACGCGCTGATCAGTTCCGGACTGGTGGGACCCGCCGGTGAGGCGAGCTCCAGCGGCGGCAGGCCGCCGTCGCGCTTTGCCTTCAACCCCGCCGCGCGCGTCGTCCTGGCGGTCGACGTCGGAGCCACCCACGTGATTGTTGCCGTCACCGACCTCGGCGGCAGCATCCTCGCCGAGCGGCGACTGGGGCAGGAAGTCGCCGACGGACCCGAAGTAGTCCTGGGCCGCGTTGTCTCCGCCGGCCGTGAGCTCCTTGCAGAGGCGGGCCGCGAACTTGGCGACGTCGCCGGCATGGGCATCGGATTGCCAGGGCCCGTGGAGCACGATACCGGGCGGCCCGTGAAGCCGCCGATCATGCCCGGTTGGGACGGATTCGACGTCGTCACGTACGTTCAGCGCTCGCTGCCCGTTCCCGTGCTGGTAGACAACGACGTCAACATCATGGCCTTGGGCGAACGGACCGCGTACTGGCCGGACCACGACAATTTCCTTTTCATCAAGGTGGCCACCGGCATCGGCGCGGGCATCATCAGCAGCGGAGAGCTGCAGCGCGGCGCCAACGGCACCGCCGGCGACCTCGGCCACGTCCGGGTTCCCCGCGGCGACGACGTCCTCTGCCGCTGTGGCAACCATGGCTGCCTCGAAGCGCTCGCCTCAGGTCCCGCCGTCGCGCGTCAACTGCAGTCGCAAGGACTGGACGCGACGACCGGCGCGGACGTCCTGCGGCTGGTCGGCGAGGGCAACCTGCAGGCCATCCAAGCACTGCGGCAAGCCGGGCGCGACGTCGGAGACGTGCTGGCCACCGTGGTCAACCTGCTCAATCCGTCCATGATCATCATCGGCGGCAGCGTGGGGGAGGCCGGCGAGCACCTGGTGGCCGGCATCCGCGAAGTGGTCTACCGACGCTCCCTGCCGCTGGCCACCACGCACCTGCGCATCGGCATCTCCATGGCGGGCGACCGCGCCGCCATACTCGGCGCCAGCCAGATGGTCACTCAGCATGTCCTGTCCCCGGCAGTGATTGAGGCCACGCTCCAAGCCGCTGGATGACGCTGCGCCGGGGGCTCCGGCGTGATAGTCATAAAAAGATGACTACTTTACGCCAGCCCCACCCCCAGCCAGGCCCATGAGCGGACCATTCCTCGCCAGAGTTCCCCGCGGCTTGCTGCTGCTGGCCTGCATCGTTCTGATCGCCCTGAACATGCGCGGGCCCTTCGTCGGCGTCGCCCCGGTGGCCGGAGCCATGCAGGGCGATCTGGGGCTGTCCCCGATCGAACTGGGCCTGCTCACCAGCATCCCGGTGCTCTGTTTCGCGCTGTTCTCGCCGGTGGCTTCCCTGGCGGCGCGCAGCTTCGGGGCGGAATTCGCCATCACACTGACCCTGCTCGGCGTGCTGGCCGGGGTCTGCATCCGTTCAGCGGGCGGCACGGCGCTGGCCATGGCGGGCACCGTGGTGATCGGCCTGGCCATCACCGTGGGCAACATCGCCGTGCCCCTGATCATCCGGCGCGACTTCCCGCCCCGCCGCCAGGGCACGGCCATGGGCGTCTACACGGCCGCCCTGAATGTCGGCGCCTTCCTGACCTCCGTGGCCACCGCGCCGCTGGCCGAGCTGGCAGGCTGGCGCGTGTCCCTGCTGGCCACCGGCATCCTGGCCTTGGCGGGCGCGGTTTTCTGGGCCCTCGCTGCCGGGCCGCGGGAAGCCTTCCTGCCCACAGCCCCGGTGCTTGCGGACACCCCGCGCCACGCCGGAGTCCGCACTTCCGGCTGGCTCACGGCGGGCCTGGCGGCCGGCTTCGCGGGGCAGGCGTTCTCGTACTATGCAGTCACCGCCTGGCTGCCCAGTTACCTCGGCGAGGAACTGGGAATGTCCGCCTCCGCGGCCGGTGCCGGTTCCTCGATCTTCCAGATCCTCGCGATCGTGGGTGGCCTCGGCGTGCCGCTGGTGGCCAAGCGCATGAGTACGACGGCGGTGGCCGTCACCCTGGGCGTGCTGTGGCTGACCGTGCCCCTGGGCCTGCTGCTGATGCCCCAGCTGTGGTGGCTGTGGTCCGTCTGCGGCGGAATCGCCCAGGGCGGCGGCATCACCGTCATCTTCATCGCGATCATCCAGCTGGCCAAGGACCTTGCCGCCGCGGGGCGGATGTCTGCCGTGGTGCAGGGCGTGGGCTACAGCGTGGCCTCGGTGGCCCCCGCCGCCATCGGCTTCGTCTACGACACCTCCGGCACGTGGACGCTGCCGCTCCTGGTGATCACGGGCTCGGTGCTGGCCTTCTTCGCGGGCACGGTCCTGTCGGTGCGCAAGGTGCCCCGCCCCTCATGAAGTGCGCTTGGTGAGTCAGAGGCCGGCGAGCATTCCAGGGGAAAGTGCGGCGGCGAGCTCGAGTTCGCCAAGGAGGCCGCGTTCGCGCACGAGCTCGATGATGGGGCGGCCGCTGGCCAATGCCTCCTTGGCCAGCCCGGCCGCCGTGGCATAGCCCAGCAGCGGGGTGAGGCCGGTGACCACGCTGAGCGATTCCGCCATGCGGCGCAACAGCAGCGGCTCGTTGGCCTGGATCCCGGTCACGCAGCGCTCGCGCAGCAGCCGGCAGGCGGCGGTCAGCCACTGGAGGGACTCAAGCAGCGCATCGGCCATGACGGGTTCGAAGGCGTTGAGCTGCAGCTGCCCGCCCTCGGCCGCGAGTGTGACCGTCGCGTCGGCCCCCACCACCCGGTACGCGACCTGGCTGACCATCTCCGGGATCACCGGGTTCACCTTGCCCGGCATGATGGAGGAACCGGCCTGCACCGCCGGCAGGATGATCTCGCCGAACCCGGCCTGCGGGCCGGAGGAGAGCAGCCGCAGGTCGTTGCAGATCTTCGACAGTTTCACGGCAGCCCGCTTCAGCACGCCCGAGACCAGCAGAAACACGCCCGTATCCGAGGTGGCCTCGACGAGGTTGCCGGCACTGACCACGCCCAGGCCGGTGATCCCGGCCAGCTCGCGCACCACTTCCGCCCGGTAGCCAGGTGGTGCCGTGATGCCGGTGCCAATGGCCGTGGCGCCGAGGTTGACCTCTAGCAGGTGCGGGAGCAACTCCAGCAGCCGGAGTCTGTCCTCCACCAGGGTGTCCGCGAAGGCGCCGAATTCCTGGCCGAGCGTCATGGGCACGGCATCCTGAAGCTGGGTGCGTCCCACCTTGACGATGCCCGCGAACAAGATGGCCCGCTCGCGGAAAGCCTCCGTGAGCCGCGCGTGCTCGGCGCAGAGCTCTTCTACACCCCGGTGGACGGCGATCTTCACCGCAGTGGGATAGGCGTCGTTGGTGCTCTGGCTGCGGTTGACGTGGTCGATTGGATCCAGCTCCGCGTAGTCTCCCTTCCGGTGTCCGAGAAGTTCGAGCGCGCGGTTGGCGATCACCTCGTTGGCGTTCATGTTGGTGCTGGTGCCGGCGCCGCCCTGGATCCGGTCCACGACGAACGCCTCGTCGAAGAGCCCGTCCATGACTTCCGTGCAGGCCTGCTGGATGGCGGCTGAGCACCGTCCGTCCAGCAGGCCCAGCGACTCGTTGGCGCGGGCCGCGGCCAGCTTCACGGCCCCGAACGCCCACACGAGGGAGCGGAAGGAGCCGATGCTGCGTCCGCTCACCGGGAAGTTCTCCAGGGCGCGTAGTGTGGAGACGCCCCAGTATGCCTCGGCGGGCACCTCGCGGACGCCCAGGCTGTCTTCCTCACGGCGGGTCGGCACCGGAGCAGTCTCGGTCATGACACTTGCCTTTCACTTGGCCCCACAGAGTTTGGCCCCACATAGTCCAGCGCCGTCAGCGCGAGGGCCGCGGCGCCGTCGTGGATGGCCTGGTTGGCGGCGCTGCCCACGCAGTGGGCGGCGAATTCGGGCTGGTGGTTGGCCGCCGGGAAGCAGCCAAGCCCGATGTAGGGGTGGATGGCCGGAACCACTTGGGAGACATTGCCCATGTCGGTGGATGCCCGGTTCATGGTGGCCTGCTCCGGTGGCGCATCGAAGCGCCGGCCCAGGGACTCCGCGTGCCGGATGTACAGGTCAAGGGCCCGGTGGTCGGTGCGGAACTCCGAGTACGGCTCGGACTCCGGGACGATCTCCAGTTCGCAGCCGCTCGCCAGGGCCCCGGCCTCGAAGCAGCGCCGCACCCGCTGGTCGAGCACCTCAAGCTCGGCCAGCGACTCCGCCCGCACGTACCAGCGCCCCTCGGTGCGCTCCGGGATCGCGTTGGGCGCTTCGCCGCCGTGGGTCTGGATCCCGTGCACACGGGTCCCCGGCGGCAGCTGCTGGCGCAGCATTCCCAAAGCCACCTGGGCAACGATGAACGCATCGTTCGCGTTCACCCCCTGGTGGGGGTAGGCGGCCGCATGCGCGGACTTGCCTCGGTACTCGACGTGATGGTGCGCGACGGCGAACGGGTTCGCCTCGGCTGCGTCCACCGGGCTGGGGTGGGCCATCATGGCGAGGTCCAGCCCGGCAAAGGCGCCGCGCTTGAGCAGCTCGATCTTGCCGCCGCCGCCCTCTTCTGCCGGAGTGCCGTACAGCTCCACCGTGAGGTCGTGCTCGACGGCGAACTCCGCCAGGGCGATCGCCGCACCTATGGAGGTGGCGGAGATGATGTTGTGCCCGCAGGCGTGGCCAAGCCCGGGAAGCGCATCGTATTCGGCCATCAGGCCGATGCGCCGGCTGCCGGTTCCGAAAACTGCCCGCAGCGCGGTGGGGAAGCCGAGGTAGCCGCGTTCCACGGCGAAGCCGCGTTCCTCGAGCAACCCGGCGGTCCAGGCGCTGGCCTGGTGTTCCTGCCAGCCCAGTTCCGGGTTGGCGTGCAGCCGCTCGGAGAAGGCGATTAGGGCCGGCAACTCCGCGTCGACTGAAGCCAGCACGCGGCCCCGGCGCGGCATGACGGCGGCCGCGCGCCCAGCCGTCGCGCCCCGCATCTCAGCGCTCATCGCCGGGAACCCCGTATCCCACCGAGGCTGCGGGGTCCAGGCCGCGGACCACGTAGTCCTGGCGCTGGGGGAGCCAGATGTCCAGGATCCGGCCGAGCTCGGCCACGGGGTCCTCGTGCCAGTCCACGCGCAGATCCGTGTCCCGCCAGCCATGCCCGGAGACCACGCTGATCCCGGCCGAGCAGACCGGCCCGGCCTCGCCTCCTGCGGCCAGCCCGGCGCGCAGGGCGGTGAGCAGCCGGACCTCAAGCTCGCCGTCGGCGGCCTCGAAGGCATCGCACATCGCCTGCGGCACGCCGGTGCCGGCCAGCATGTTCCCGGCGGCGACGCTGTTTGCGCCGCGGCCCTCACCGAAGGTGCCCAGCGTGTGGGCGCCGCTGAACACGGCAGCCCCGCCACCGCCGTCGAGCACCACCAGTTGGCGGAAGTCAATGGTCGGGGCGTCGCGGACGACGCCGTCCAGCGCCTCCTGCGCCGTGGCGCCGGCGGCCAGGGCGTCGAGCAGGGCAACGCCGAGCCGCGGGTCGGTGATGTTCTGCGAACTTACCACCCCGACGCCGTCGCGCAGGTGGGCGCAGCGGGCGGCGACGGCGGGGGAGGAAGATGTGACGGCGATTCCGAAGCGCCCGGCGGCGTCCGTTCCGGCGATGCTAAAGGTCATGCCGGGTCCCCTGCGAGCGCCGGTTCGGTGCTGAGAACCGCAGTGGCGTCGATCTCCACAACCCACTCGGGCCGGGCCAGCGCGCTGACCACGAGGCCGGTGGAGACGGGGTAGACGCCCTTGAGCCAGCGGCCCATGGTGCGGTAGACGGTTTCCCGGTAGCGCGGGTCGATCAGGTACACGGTGACCTTCACGATGTCCTCAAGGGTGCCGCCGGCCTCCTCGAGCAGCATCTTGATGTTGGCCATGGCCTTGTCCGTCTGGGCCTCGACGTCGCCGATGCCCACCGACTCGCGGGTATCCAGGTCCTGGCCGATCTGGCCGCGCAGGTACACCACGCCGTTGGCGACGACCGCCTGGCAGAGATCGTTGTCCAGGTTCTGCTCCGGGTAGGTTTCCTTGGTGTTGAACTTCCGGATGCGGGTGTGTGTCGACATCAGACCGCTCCGCTCGCCACAAGCACGGCCTGTTCGTTTTGGGCGAGGTAACCCTGCTGGATCGCAATCTGGTCAGCGACATACTTGGCGTCGTGCCATACCCCCCAGATGAAGCTGGATCCGCGGCGTGACTGCCAGGGCAGTCCGAGGAAGTAGACGCCGGGCTCGGAAGATACTCCGCGTTGCTGCCGCGGCTTGCCGTTCTCGTCGAACGCGTCGACTTGCAGCCAGCTGTAGTCGACGGCGAAGCCCGTCGCCCAGACGATCGAGGCAACCCCGGCCCCGGCGAGGTCGAGGTCGAGGATGGGGTAGGTGAGGCTCTCCGGGTCGGGCCGCAGGGTGCGGGCATCAGGTTCCTCGGGGAGGTCGAGGCCGTTGCGCTCGATGTACGCGTCGGCTTCGTCGAGCAGCTCGAGATAGTGGGCGTCGCCGTTCGCGATGTTGTCGCGGAGATCTGGGGCAAAGTGCATGGTTCCGTTGTCGAACGAAACGGTGCGGCCGACGAGCTTGATGCCGTTCTCGGCGAGGGCACGGAAGTCGACGGTATGGCCGCCGTCTGCTCCGCTCACCGCGATCGTAACGTGCTCCGCGCCCAGTGGAGGAGTGGAAGCGTCCCACATGCCGAGCACTCCGAGCCACCAGCAAAAGTCGCGTCCGCGATAACTCCGCGGGGGTCGGTCATGTGGTCCGACGGAGAGGTAGACCTGCCGGCCCGTCCGCTGGATTTCGGCAGCAATCTGCACGCCCGAGGACCCGGCCCCGACGACGAGAACGGCGCCCTCAGGCAGCTGTCCCGGGTTGCGGTAGGAGCTGGAGTGGATTTGCACCAGCTCGGCAGCGTCGGGAACGACGGCCGGGATCACAGGCTGCTGGAACGGCCCCGTCGCGGCCACGACGTAGCGTGCGTCGAAGTCTCCGTCCGATGTCTCCACGCGGAAGCCGGCTGCGCCGACGTTCCTGCGCACGGACGTCACCTCGACACCGCAGCGGATCGGCGCACCGATTTTCTCCGCATAGGCGACGAAGTAGTCGGCGACCTGCTCCTTCGAGGCGAAAGCACCGGGCTCGAGGTCGCTGAACTCCAGGCCCGGAAAGCGGTCATGCCAGGCCGGCCCATTCGCAACCAGGGAATCCCACCGCTCTGAGCGCCATCGTTCGGCGATGCGGTGGCGCTCCAGAACGAGATGCGGTATGCCGCGTTCGCTCAGATGCTCGCTCATCGCAACCCCGGCCTGACCTGCGCCTACGACGAGGACCTCAACCTCTTGGCTTGACATGTCAATCTCCTATTTTTGGGCAAATTGCCACAGCGTGAGTTGACGGGCACAACATCAAAGATCGTGCCCGTTGCCGATCCCCTCCGTGGGAACGATCGGCTTGAATGTCGTCAGCAGCGGACTCTGCGGCCCTCTTGCATGACGCTGAATCCATTCTCACGTGGCGAACTGCATCTGCATAGTAAATAAAACTGCTCAATCAAATCTGAATTTCAGATATTATCGCCTATGCTGGTGCCATGGATGTCACCCTCACCCAGCTGCGCTATTTCGTGGAAGCGGCGGGCCGCCTGTCGATGACCGGGGCCGCGGAGCGGCTCAATATCGCGCAATCCGCAGTCTCGGCCGCCGTGTCCCAGCTGGAGCGGTATGTCGGCTCCCAGTTCTTCATCCGCCAGCGCTCCAAGGGCCTGGTGCTCACCCCGGCGGGGGAACTGTTCTTGCGTGATGCGCAGGCGGTGTTGGCACACCTGGAGGAGGCGCTGGACCATGCCCGCGGCGAGCAGCGCAGCGTGGAAGGCCGTGTGCGGCTGGCCTGCTTCAGCACGCTGGCCCCGTTCCTGCTGCCCGGTCTGCTGGGCCGCCTGCGCAGCGAGCACCCGCAACTGGAACTCGAGGTTACAGAGGCGGATGCCGCGGGCTGTTCCGCGGCATTGCTCAGCGGGCAGGCGGACCTGGCGCTTTGCTACGACCTGGGGCTTCCCGACGGGGTCGCGGTGACCGCAGTGGACAGCTCCCGCCCGTATCTGGCCCTGCCGCCGGACCATAAGTTGGCGGGACGCCCGGAAGTGGCGCTGGCCGAATTGCGGGAGGAGCCGTTCGTGCTTTTGGACCTCCCGCACACCCGCGAACTGATGCTCTCCATCCTGCGCGATGCGGGCCTTGACCCCGATGTGCGTTTCCGCTCAGCCAGCTACGAGACCGTGAGGACCTTTGTGGCCAACGGACACGGCTATTCGATCCTGCACCAGCGCCCGCAGCACGGGTTGACCTACGACGGCGGCCATGTGGCCGCCGTCGCGATCAAGGACCGTGTCCCGGAACTGCGGACCGTGCTGGCACACCTGCGCACGCAGCGGCCCACGGCGCGGATGCGTGCCGTGGCCCAGGCAGTGCGGCATCAGGTGGCGGCGGCGCACGGAACTGCTTAGGGAGCGGTGACCCCGGCGGAGAGCCGCGCCAGCGCCCGCTCCACCAAATGGCGCTGCCGGGAACCCGTGACGGCGTCCGGGTCCAGCATGGAGGTCACGTGCAGGCCCATCATGACGTTCAGCAGCTCATCGGCAACCGCATCCGGATCCGCCAAGGTGGCGCATTCGCCGTCGTGCTCTGCCTCGGCGAGGAAACCCATCACCAGGGCCCGCCAATACAACAGGGCGTCCCGCCCGACCTCCCGGAGCGCCTCCTCCGTCTGCGCCCGCTGCCAAAAGGAAACCGCCACTCGGGCCTCCACCACGGTGAGCGGGTCCGCCGGGATGATCTCCAGGCACAGGGCCCGCAGGGCGGCGAGGCCCCGGCGGCCCCGGGTGCCGGCGGCGATGCGTTCGTTGGTGCGCTCGCAAATCAGCTGGTAGGACGCCAGTAGCAAGGCGTCCTTGCTGGGAAAGTAGTACGCCAGCACGCCGGGGGCCGCATAACCGCATTCCCGGGCAATGTCCCGCATGCTGGCGTTCTCGATGCCCTGCCCGGCAATGAGCTGCCACGTGGTCTCGATGATCGAGCGGCGCCGTTCCTGGTGGTCGACCAATCGGGGCATGGTCACTCCTTCGTTTCTGGACGGGTGTTCGGTGCGGATCGTGTGCACCCTACCACTGCGGGGGCCGGCGCCTTGGGCGCGGCCCCCGCAGAGCGGCTCAGTGCCCGCAGCCCGTAGGTTCGCAGTGTCCCGACGCCGACGACGGCAAGTTCAGCGTGGGGTTCGCATCGAAGAAGCCATGCGGCTTCAGGGTGAAGCCCGTGGTGTCCACAGGCATGATGGGCCAGTCCTCGGGGCGAGGGAAGTGGGTCAGGCCGAAGGAATGCCACACCACAAGGTCTTGGCCGTTGATGTCGCGGTCCTGGGCGATGTAGGCGGGCAGCCCTGCGCCGCCCGGGTGCTGGTTGACGAAGTCGCCGGCCGCGTACAGCTCTTCCTCCGCATGGCGGGTGACCCAGAGGTGGTGCCGAGCAAAGGTGGCCCGTGAGGCGATCGAGGAATCGTCGGCCATGGCCAGGGTCGGGTTGCCCTCGGGGTAGAGGGTGTAGCCCACGGGGTGGCCGAGCTGGTTCAGGGACGCCGGGTTGCTGATGTGCCAGACGCGGCCCTTGGCGCCGTCGGCGTCGCGCACGGCCTCGGATTCGCGGGCCAGCAGGGTGCGCTTCTGGGTGAAGGCGTTGCCGTGCGGGTTGCCCGGTCCCTTGGGCAGCCGCTCCAGGTCCAGTTCTTCCACCCGGTTGGTGGCGCCGTCGACCATCATGTCCAGGCGGGCGCTGAAGAGGTGCTGGTGGTAGGGGGCGCCCAGGCCCGGGGCGATTTCCGAGGCGTAGGCGTAGCCCTTCTCCGGCAGCGCCGCCGTGAACACGATGCCCGTGGCCTTGGCCTCGAATTCGATGGTGCCGTCCAGGTAGAGGTACCAGTAGAAGCCGTAGTCGTAGTTGCCCACGGTGGTGAAGAAGGAGACCACCAGGCGGCGGTTGCGGCGGACCTCGTTGGAGCCGGCCCACTCGTCCGTGTGCTTCCACAGGATCCCGGCGTCTTCC
>NZ_JAFNLL010000039.1 GCF_017368795.1 Arthrobacter cavernae
GTCGTAGTTGCCCACGGTGGTGAAGAAGGAGACCACCAGGCGGCGGTTGCGGCGGACCTCGTTGGAGCCGGCCCACTCGTCCGTGTGCTTCCACAGGATCCCGGCGTCTTCCTCATGGATGCAGATGCCGTTTTCGATGGTGCGCGGGTTGCCGAAGTCGTCGGCCACCACCGGGGACATGTAGGTGATGTCGCCCAGGCAGTCGCAGCCGAGCTTGAGCGAGTTTGCGTCCCTGCCCACCAGGTATTCGCCGGAGTCGAAGTAGTTCTGCCAGCTCCGGTACGGGGACGGGTCGCCGTAGGGGACCACCATTTCGGAGATCGACGCGCGGTGGACCACCGGGCGGCGGCGGCCGTTGTGCGTGTGGTGGATCTGGTGGAGGACCAGACCCTCGCGGGCATCGAAGCCCACGCGCAGGTCCCAGCCGAGCCAGGACAGGTGGTTGCCGTCCAGGGCGAAGCTGGGGCCTTCCGGCTGGGTGATGTCGATCGGCTTCAGGTCCGTGCGCAGCTCGCCGCGGATCGCGGGGTCGGTGTAGTTGCCGTTGACCTCCGGGACCGGGACGGGGCCGTCGTCGATCAGGTGGTTCACGCGTCGGTTTTCCACGTCAACGAAGGCTACGAGGCCGTCGATCGGGTGCGCCCAGGCGTGGTCTCCGGGGTGGTCCTGGCGGAATCCCAGGCCCCGCAGGAGGCGCTTGCCCGTCTCGTTTTCGTACTCGAAGACGCCTGCGGACAGTGGCGCCACGCGGACCTGCTCCGGGGTGAGGCCGCGGGAGGCAAGTGCGGCCTTCCACTGCGGGTCCGCGGTCAGGATCTGTTCGATGATCTCGAATTCCTCCAGCAGGACGGGCAATTGGCCGTCGACGGCGGGATCGAGTTCGCGCTGCTCCAGGACGTCGCCGGTGGCCAGGGAGAGCCGCACATCCAAGGAGCGGGACAGTGCCGCATCCCAGAGCATGGCACGGATGGTGCGGCCGGTATCTGCGCCGTGCCGCTCGTGGCCCGGGTACAGGGCAGCCTTGGGCGGCTCAACCAAGCCGAGGTAGGCGAAGCGGGTGGTCTCGGCCACAAGCCCGGCGTCGGCCAGGATCCGGCGGGCTTCGTGGATTTCCTGGGCTGAGAGCTGTCCCAGCGGGTGCTGCGTCAGCGTGGCCAGGGGGGTCGTCTGAAGGGTCATGGCACTTCCTGAAGTCGAGTTTTGATGGTACAACTGTTCAACCAACACTTTGATGTTACCCAGCTCACAGGCCTGACGTAAAGTCCCGGATTCGGGTCCGCCAGGCAACCAGGAGGATCATGGACCTGCTCAAACGTCCGCGCTCTTCGCGCCTCCCGGCCGCTCTTCTCCCGGCCGGCCTCGTCACCTCCGCGGCGGCGGCCAGTGCCACTGCCCACGTGGTGGCGGCGGTTACCGGCCCGGGCGGAGCCATGGCCTGGTGGATGGCCGCAATGGGCGCTGCGTGCCTCGCCTGCGCGGCTCCCATGCTGGCCGGCCGCTGCGCCGGCCGGGCCGCCGGGCACCTGTTGGCGATGACTGCCGCCATGATCCTGATCCACCTGGTCCTGCTGACCACGCCTGTAGCCGGGGCCCATCACGCGGCCGGCGCAGCTGCAGGCGGCGCCAACCCCTTGCCGGCCCACAGTGCGGCCATGCTCGCCCTCATGGCGGTGGAACTGGTGTGCCTCATGGGCGCCTCCACGGCCCTCCGCCTGTCCCGGACTGCGCGGCCCGCGGCCGCCCGCACCGCCGTCGAACACTGACAACCCGTAAACCGAACCCCCATACCAGCCCCCTATGCACAGGAGCCACCATGAACACCATCCCCAGCACTACCCTTTTGACCGGCTGGCACGGCCGCGCCGACGCCCTGGCGATCGATGGCCGCGCGTTCATCGACGGACGCAGGAGCGCCGCCAAGGAGGGTGCCGTCCGGAGCGTCACCAGCCCCATTGATGGCCGCGTCCTGGCGGATCTGGCCGCGTGCGGTGCCGCCGACGTCGACCGGGCGGTGGCCGCCGCGCGCCGCGCCTTCCCCGCCTGGTCCCGCAGGGGCGCGGAGGGTCGCAAGAATCTGCTGCTCGCCTTGGCCGCGCTGTTAGAGCAGCACTCGGATGAACTGGCGCTGCTGGAGTCGATGGACAGCGGGAAGCCGATCCTGCAGACCACCACGGTGGATGTTCCGGGCGCCATCTCCACGCTGCGCTGGTATGCCGAGGCAGCAGACAAGCAAAGCGGCGAACTGCCCGCCGTGCCGCCCGGGGCGACGGCGCTGGTAACCCGCGAACCGCTGGGCGTGGTGGCGGCCATCGTGCCGTGGAACTTCCCCCTGGAAATCGCGGTCTGGAAGCTGGCCCCCGCGCTCGCGGCCGGGAACACGCTGGTGCTCAAGCCGGCCGAGCAGACCTCACTGAGCGTGCTGCGCTTGGCCGAACTGGCCGCCGAGGCAGGGCTGCCCGACGGCGTCCTCAACATCGTCACCGGAACCGGCCGGGACGTGGGGGCCGCCCTGGCCCACCACATGGACGTCGACGCCCTGGCCTTCACCGGGTCCACCGCCGTTTCCCGCACCCTGCTAGAGGCCTCCGGCCGCAGCAACCTCAAGCGGCTGAGCCTTGAAGCTGGCGGCAAGAGCTCCAACATCATCTTCGCGGACACCGCAGACCTCGCCACGGCGGCCGCCAAGGCCGCCTTCGGCGCCTTCTACAACCAGGGGCAAGTGTGCTCGGCGAACTCGCGCATCCTGGTCCAGCGCTCCGTCCACGACGAGTTTGCCTCCCTGCTCGCCGAGGCCGCGGCCGCCTATGCCCCGGCCGATCCGCTGGCCGGGCTGGAAGGAAACGGTGCGCTGATCAGCAGCGCCCACGCGGACGACGTCGAACGCTGGATCGTGCGCGGCCGCACCGAGGGAGAGGTGCTTTTCGGCGGCGTCCGGCGGGACATCTGCGGCTCCGACGCCTACCTGGAACCAACCCTGCTGGGCGGACTCCCGGCGGACCACGATGTACACCGCGAGGAGATCTTCGGGCCCGTGGCCGTGCTGCATCCCTTCGATGCCGAGGAAGAGGCGGTGGCCCTGGCCAATGACACGGACTACGGCCTGGCAGCATCGGTGTGGACCTCGGATCTGTCCCGGGCGCACCGCGTGGCCGGCGAACTGCTCGCAGGAACAGTGTCCGTGAACACCGTGGACGCGCTGGGCAACACCACTCCTTTCGGTGGTTTCAAGCAGTCCGGGTTCGGCAGGGACCTTTCCCTGCATGCCTTCGACAACTACACGGCCCCGAAGACCACGTGGATCCAGTTCGGCTAGCAAGTTACATCTATAGAACAGATGATCTACATCGCGATTCCATTGTTTACGTGATGCAACTCACAGGCCTACGCTGGTCGTGACAGCAGACCAAGCCCGGCGCGCAGGGGCTACGGGGGAAGCCCGCCGGAGGCCGCGCCGTCTACAGCCGGGACCACAACGGCGCCCTTCCAATCCTTCTTTAGCAGCAGCAAACTTTTAGCAGTAGCAAAGGACGAATCATGGCTCAGCCATCAGCTTCAACACGCCTTGCCCAAGAGCAAAGCAAGCATCTGCAGAAATCGCTCGGTCGCTTCGACATCCTCCTGCTGGTGGTCGCGGCCGTCATCTCGGTGGAGGTCCTGGGCCAAGTCTCCGGCTTCGGCGGGGAGACGTTCACCTGGACCCTCATCCTCGCCGTCACGTTCATGGTCCCGTACGGCTTGATCTTCGCGGAGACCGGCGGGGCGTTCACCGAAGAAGGCGGGGTGTACGTCTGGACCAAGATGGCCTTTGGCCGGGTGGTTGCCGCGATCACGTCCCTGTTTACCTGGGTCACGCAGCCCGTCTGGGTGGGCGGGGCAATGGCCTTCGTCGCCGTGGAGACGTGGTCCGAGTATGTCGGGCATGTCGAGGCAGGCAGCGTGGGCGACTATGTGTTCAAACTGGTCTTCATCTGGATCACCGTCACCTCGGCCATCGTCAGCCTGAAGCACGGCAAGTGGCTGCCCTCGCTCGGCGCCATCCTCAAGGTCGCATTCCTAACCTTCTTCATCATCGTCACCCTGGTCTACGGACTGCAGCACGGCTTCAACGGACTGGACCTCGGCTTCTTCTCGCCCACTTTGGCTGGCTTCCTGGGCGTCACCCCGCTGCTGCTCTTCTCGTTCCTCGGCTTCGAGTCCGGGAATAGCGCCGCCGGGGAGATGAAAAACCCGGCCAAGGACGTTCCCATCTCCGTCGCCCGTTCCTCCATGATCGCCGCGGCGAGCTACCTCCTGCCGATCCTGGCCATCCTGCTGGTGGTGCCGCTGGACCAGATCACCGGCATCGGCGGACTTTTCGGTGCAGTGGCCACCGTATACTCGGTGTTCGGCCCCGCAGCCGAGGCGATGCTGGCTGTTTCTGCGGTCGTCTTCTGCTTCGTGCTGGTCTCCCAGGGCGCGGCCTGGATGATCATCAGCGACCGCATGCAGGCCATGGCAGCTGCCGACGGCTCCTTCTTCGGCGGGTATTTCGGCCGGTTCCACCCCAAACTGGGAACCCCCATCCGCGTCAATACGCTCTCCGGCGTGGTTGCCACGGTGTTCATGCTCGCCGCCATGCAGCTGAGCGGTACAAGCAGCGCCCTGTTCGGCGTAGTGCTGGCCATCGCGATCTCTACGTTCCTGCTGAGCTACCTGTTCGCGATCCCAGCCGCAGTCAGGCTGCGGAGCAAGTACCCGCTCGTCGAGCGTCCGTTCAAGGTTCCCGTGTCCGACGCCGGTTTCCGCATCCTGGGTGCCATCTGCTTCGTCTGGATCCTGATCGGCTCCTGGGTGGCAATCTTCCCCGGCACCCTGGACATGCTCTTCGGCCTGGAATACGACTTCGAGGCGATCTGGGGCGTTCCTCAGTTCACCTTCGAGGCGTTCGCCCTCGGTACGCTCGGCTGCATCCTGGCCCTCGGGATCGTGGGCTACATCCGTGGCAACAAGGTCCGCGACGGCGTGGCGTCCACCGACGTTTCGCACGACGGCGGCTCGCACGACGGCGGCTCGCACGACGCCGGGGCGCTGCTGCCGCGTAGCTGACGCACCGCCGTCGAGCTCTGCAAAACACCGGCGCGAACGAACAGTTGAGGCCCCAAAATCCGCGGATAAGGGCCTCAACTGTTCGTTCGCGCAAGTGGTTCGCGCTATGGAGTTTTCCGTTGCTGGGCTGCCTCCCCGGCCATCGGGGTCACTTGTTGCGAAGAGTGCAGGCAGCCCAGCGGACGGGTCCTATGCGGCTACGAGTTCCTCATGGGTGGCCTCTTCACGGGCCTCCGTCAGGAACCGGGCGTAGGCCGGGATGGTCAGGAAGGTGGGGAAGTCCTCGGCCAGCGTGACCTCTTCGAAGATGCTCTTGGCATCGGCAAAGCGATCGCCGTCGAAGCGCTCCAGCCGGGCGAATTCCTCGTCCAGCATGTCCTCCACCCATTCGCGGGTGATGACATCGCCCTGCTCCGTGATGGCGTGGGAGTAGATCCACTGCCAGATCTGCGAGCGGGAGATCTCGGCCGTGGCCGCGTCCTCCATCAGGTTGTGGATGGCCACCGCACCGTTGCCGCGCAGCCACGACTCGATGTAGCGGATGCCCACCTCGATGTTGAGGCGGATGCCGGTCTCGGTGATGGTGCCCTCGGTGCTGGCGACATCGATCAGGGCACGGTCATCCGGCGTGACGTCCTCACGCGAGCGGTCCAGCTGGTTGGGACGCTCGCCCAGGACGCCGCTGAACACCTCGCGGCAGACCGGCACCAGGTCCGGGTGGGCCACCCAGGAACCGTCGAAGCCGTCGTTGGCCTCGCGGGTCTTGTCGGCGCGCACCTTCTCGAAGGAGGCCGTGTTGGCTGCCTCGTCCTTGCGGTTGGGGACAGCGGCAGCCATGCCGCCGATCGCCATGGCACCGCGGCGGTGGCAGGCCCGGACCAGCTGCTCCGTGTAGGCCCGCATGAACGGCTGGGTCATGGTGACCTGGCCGCGGTCCGGCAGGACGAAGCGGGGGCCGCGGGTACGGAAGTTCTTGATCAGCGAGAAGATGTAGTCCCAGCGGCCGGCGTTCAGCCCGGAAGCGTGGTCGCGCAGTTCGTACAGGATCTCTTCCATCTCGAAGGCGGCCGTAATGGTCTCGATCAGCACCGTGGCGCGGATGGTGCCCTGCGGGATGCCCAGCAGGTCCTGGGCCAGGATGAAGATGTCGTTCCAGAGGCGGGCCTCGAGGCGGTTTTCGATCTTCGGCAGGTAGAAGTACGGGCCCTTGCCCTGGGCCAGCAGGCGCTTGGCGTTGTGGAAGAAGTACAGTCCAAAGTCAACAATTCCGCCGGCAACGGGCTTGCCGTCGATCAGCATGTGCTTTTCCGGGAGGTGCCAGCCGCGGGGGCGGACCACGATGGTGGGCAGGTCCTCGGCGGCGCGGAGCTTGTATTCCTTGCCCTCGGGGGAGGTGAAATCGATGCGGCGCTCCAGGGCGTCCGTCAGGTTCAGCTGGCCCTGGATGACGTTGCGCCAAGTGGGGGTGGAGGAATCCTCCATGTCGGCCAGCCAGACCTTGGCGCCCGAGTTGAGCGCGTTGATGGTCATCTTGCGGTCAACGGGTCCGGTGATCTCCACGCGGCGGTCTTCCAGGCCCGGGGCCGGGGGAGCGACGCGCCAGTTGGGATCGTTGCGGATGCCTTCGGTTTCCGGCAGGAAGCGGGGGTCCTGGCCGGAGGCGATCTGGCCGCGGCGGCCGTGGCGGGCCTGCATCAGCTCCTGGCGGCGCTCGGCAGTTGCCTTGTGCAGCCGTGCGACGAACTCCAGGGCATCCGGGGTGAGAACCTCGTTCTGACGGTGGATGGGCTGTGCGGTCAACGTGATGCCGTTGATGGTGAAGTTGTCAGTGAAGCTGTTCATTTCAATCTCTCCTTAGCGGGTCCCAACTGGGTCGCAGTAGGTGTCGTTCTGAGCGTTCAAAACGACACCTACTGCTATCTAGTTGGGGAAGTTTTAGTGGAACTGGCCTTCTTCGGTGGATCCCACCAGGGCCAGGGTGGATGCGTTCGGGTTGAGCGCAGTTGCAATGTCGTCGAAGTAGCCGGTGCCGACTTCGCGCTGGTGCTTGGTTGCGGTGTAGCCGCGGGACTCGGAGGCGAATTCCTTCTCCTGCAGCTCGACGTAGGCGGTCATGCCTTCACGGGCGTAGCCGTGGGCCAGATCGAACATCGAGTAGTTCAGGGCGTGGAAGCCGGCCAGGGTGATGAACTGGAACGTGAAGCCCATGGCGCCGAGTTCACGCTGGAACTTGGCGATGGTGGCGTCGTCCAGGTGCTTGCGCCAGTTGAAGGACGGGGAGCAGTTGTAGGAGAGCATCTGGTCCGGGAACTCGGACTTGACGGCCTCGGCGAACTTGCGGGCCAGCTCAAGGTCCGGGGTGCCCGTTTCCATCCAGATGAGGTCGGAGTATGGGGCGTAGGCCTTGGCGCGGGCGATGCAGGGTTCGATGCCGTTGCGGACCTTGTAGAAGCCCTCCGCCGTGCGCTCGCCGGTGACGAATTCCTGGTCGCGGGGATCGACGTCGGAGGTGATCAGCGTGGCTGCCTCGGCGTCGGTGCGGGCGATGACCACCGTGGGGGTGCCGGCGACGTCGGCGGCCAGGCGGGCGGCGTTCAGGGTCCGGACGTGCTGCTGGGTGGGGATGAGGACCTTGCCGCCGAGGTGGCCGCACTTCTTCTCCGAAGCGAGCTGGTCTTCCCAGTGCACGCCTGCCGCGCCGGCCTGGATCATGGACTTCATGAGCTCGTAGGCGTTCAGCGGGCCACCGAAACCGGCCTCGGCGTCGGCGACGATCGGGACCAGCCAGTCCTCAACGGACTTGACGCCCTCGGAGTATTCGATCTGGTCTGCACGGAGCAGGGCGTTGTTGATGCGGCGGACCACCGTGGGGACGGAGTTGGCCGGGTACAGGGACTGGTCCGGGTAGGTGTGGCCGGAGTTGTTGGCGTCCGCGGCAACCTGCCAGCCGGAGAGGTAGATGGCGCGGAGGCCGGCCTTGACCTGCTGGACTGCCTGGTTGCCGGTGAGGGCGCCCAGGGCGTTGGTGTACTTGCCGGTGCTGTGCTCTTCCGTGAGCTGCTTCCACAGCTTCTCCGAGCCGCGGCGGGCCAGGGTGTGCTCTTCGGAGACACGGCCGCGGAGCTTGACGACGTCGGCGGCCGAGTAGTCGCGGGTGACGCCTTCCCAACGCGGGTTGGCAGCCCATTCGAGCTCCAGGGCTGCGGCCTGCTGCTGTGCGGTCTGCTCTGGTTCAAATGCTGCAGTCATTTTTCTGTCTCCTTTGACGCTGATTTGTTGCTCCGAGGCCGGCCGTCGCTGCGTCGTTGCAGTTCCGGCCGGCGGTACGGAGCTGGTGTTTCTTTCCGTGGTTATTACTTTTCAGCAGTTTCAAGAGGGTTTCTAGAGGAAAACTATGGAAAGAAATGCACTTCTTCGCGTATTCTCAAGAAATGTCGCCTGCAAGCTGGAATCGCGAAGTCGCACCGCCGTCGTCGTCCGCCGCCGCCCCTGAACTGGACGTCATCAGCCTGGGCCGCCGCGTGCGGCATCTGCGCAAGCAGGCCGGGCTCACGCTCGATGACCTGGGCACCGCCGTCGGGACGGCACCGAGCCAGCTGAGCCTGATCGAAAACGGCAAGCGGGAGCCCAAGCTGTCCCTGCTGCAGGGGTTGGCCGCCGCCCTGAACGTGAGCATCGACCAACTGCTCGGCGCCGAGCCGCCCAACCGCCGCGCGGCCCTGGAAATCGAGCTGGAACGCTACCAGCGAGGACCCCTGTACGAGTCCCTCAACCTGCCGAAAATCCGCATCAGCTCGCGGCTTCCGCTCGATGTGCTGGAGGCCCAGGTGGGGCTGCTGCACGAGCTCGAACGCAAGCTCAACGAGCAGGTGGCGACGCCGGAAGAAGCCCGCCGTGCGAACGGTGAACTGCGCGCCATGATGCGCGAGCGCGGCAACTACTTCCCGGAGTACGAGGCCGAGGCCCAGAAGGTGCTGGCGCTGGTGGGTTACACGGCCGGGCCGCTGAGCCAGCACGTGATTGCGGACATCGCCGAGAAGCTCGGATTCACCCTCCACCATGTGGGCGATTTGCCGCATTCCACCCGTTCGGTGACCGATTTGAAGAACCGCAGAATTTACCTGACGCAGAGCCCACGGCAGGACCACGACCCCCGTTCCGTGCTACTGCAGGCACTGGGGCACTACGTCCTGGGACATGAAACTCCGCGCAACTACGCCGACTTCCTCGGCCAGCGGGTGGCCACCAACTACTTCGCGGCCGCCCTCCTGCTGCCCGAACAGGCCACCGTCGACTTCCTGCAGAAGGCCAAGGCCGCCAAGGAAATCGCCGTGGAGGACATCCGGGACGCCTTTGCCGTCTCCTACGAAACCGCAGCGCACCGCTTCACCAACCTGGCCACGACGCATCTGGGCATCACCACCCACTTCCAGAAGACCCACAAGAGCGGCATCATCTATAAGGCCTACGAGAACGACGGCGTGACGTTCCCCATGGACCACACCGGCGCCATCGAGGGCCAGCCGTCGTGCAAGGCCTGGACCTCGCGAGCAGTGTTCGATGTGCCGGACAAGTTCAGCGCCTACAGCCAGTACACGGACACCCCGTCCGGCACGTACTGGTGCACGGCCCGGACGGAGCGCTCGGCGAGCGGCGAGTTCTCGCTGTCGATCGGGGTGCCGTACCAGCACGTGAAGTGGTTCCGCGGCCGGGAAACCACGGCGCGGGAAACGTCCACCTGCCCGGACCCGAACTGCTGCAAGCGGCCCCCGGCGGCACTGGCTTCCGAGTGGGCCGGAAACGCGTGGCCGGCGGCGCGGGCCAACACGCACCTGCTGGCCGCGATGCCCCCGGGCGCCTTCCCCGGCGTGGACGAAACCGAGGTCTACTCGTTCCTGGCGGCGCACTCTGGGAACTGAGCCGGCGCCCGCGCCCGCATTGGCGCCGAAAAGGATGGATGCCCGGATCAACCATTCGATTGATGTAACCCGTCCGGCCTCTCCATACGGTCGAAGTGACAGTTCTACCGAGAGGAAGCCCATGCCTACGCAGGCTCAAGCGCCCGCACAGCCCCAAGCACCAGCGCCCGCCACTTCGTCGGGAACGTCGCCGGGACCCAGGAAGCCCCGCTCGGGGCCTCCCACCTGGCTCCGGGTGCTCATCCCGGTGCTGCTGATCCTGGTCTGGGTGGCTGCGTTCGGAGCCGGCGGCAAGTCTTTCGGCGAAGTCAACAAGGTTGCCGTCAATGATCAGGCCGAGCACCTGCCGGCCAGCGCCGACGCCACGTCCGTGCTGCACCTGCAACGCGGCTTCCGTGACGGCAACATTGTCCCGGCAACGCTCGTGTTCAGCCGCGAAGGCGCGGCGGGTGCCGCTGCGGATGCCGCTCCCCTCACCGAGGCGGACAGGATCGCCCTTGAATCCCGGCTGGAAACCATCCAGGGACTGCACGGCGTAGTGCCGGACTCCGTGTCCCCGCTGGTGCTGTCCGAGGACGGCAAGGCAGCCTCTGCGTTCGTGCCCTTGGACAAATCGGTCAAGATTTCGGAGACCGTCAAGAATATCCGTGCCGAACTCAAGGACAGCGGGACGGACGGCATCAGCGCGTACGTCACGGGACCCGCGGGCCTGTCCGCGGACATCTCCGGTGCGTTCAGGGGGCTGGACGGCCTGCTGCTGATCGTGGCGCTCGCCGTCGTACTGGTCATCTTGGTGATCGTGTACCGCTCGCCGCTGCTGCCACTGATTGTCCTCGGCACATCGGTCATAGCGCTCACCGCTGCGATCTCCACGGTGGTGGCGCTGGCTAAAGTGGACATTCTCCTGCTCAGCGGCCAGACCCAGGGCATTCTGATGATCCTGGTGATCGGTGCGGCTACGGACTACTCGCTGCTTTACGTTTCCCGGTACCGCGAGGAGCTTCGTCTCGGCGAGAGCAAATGGGACGCCACCGTCGCGGCCCTGCGCGGCTCGTTCGAGCCCATTGCGGCCTCTGCGGGCACCGTTGTGGCCGGCCTGCTCTGCCTCCTGTTGAGCGACCTGAACTCCAACAAGGCGCTTGGCCCCGTGGCGGCGATCGGCATTGTGTTCGCTTTCCTGGCCTCCCTGACGCTGCTGCCTGCCCTCATGCTGTGGGCCGGCCGCGTGGCGTACTGGCCGGTACGCCCGAAGTTTGATTCCGAGCGCGTTCCCGGCGCCGACGGCTCCCTCCGTGCAGAGGCCGGACCCACAGCCGGACCCGCCGCCGAACCCGCCAAGGGCGTCTGGCCCAAGGTCGCCGGCCTGGTTTCCCGGAAGCCCCGCGTGGTGTGGGTGGTCTCCCTGGCGGTGCTGCTCGCGGCCGGTGCCGGGATGCTCCAGCTGAAGGCCGACGGCGTGCCCACGAGTGACTTTGTGATCGGCCACTCGGATGCACGCGACGGCCAGACGGTGCTGGGCCGGCACTTCCCCGCCGGCTCCGGTGCGCCGGCGGTGGTGATCGCACCGGAAGGCAAGATGACCGACGTCGTGCGTGAACTGACGGGGAACGACGGCGTGGAGAGCGTCACGGTCATGGCCAAGAGCGCGCCTGGCGGTACAGCCCCCGTCACCGCTGACGGCATCATGGCCGGCCGTCCGGGTACCACGGCTCCTGTGGCCGCCGTGGTGGACGGCAAGGTGATGCTGCAGGCGACGCTGAAGGATGCTCCCGAATCCCCTGAGGCGGAGGCGACGGTCAAGGAGCTGCGGGGTAACTTCGCGGACAAGGGCTGGGGCTCGGACGTGCTGATCGGCGGCACCACGGCGGTGGCGATCGATACCAACGAGACCACCATCCACGACCGCAACCTGATCATTCCCGTGGTGCTGGTGGTCATCCTGCTGATCCTGATGCTCCTGCTGCGCTCGGTGCTGGCTCCGGTGCTGCTGGTGGGCACGGTGGTGGTGTCCTTCTTCGCTGCCCTGGGCGTCTCGGCGCTGGTGTTCAACAAGGTCTTCAACTTCCCCGGCGCGGATGCATCGGTGCCGCTGTTCGGGTTTGTGTTCCTCGTGGCGCTGGGCATCGACTACAACATCTTCCTGATGACGCGGGTCCGCGAGGAATCGCTGAAGCTGGGCACGCGGCCTGGAATTCTGCGGGGCCTGACGGCCACGGGAGGCGTGATCACCTCTGCCGGAATTGTGCTGGCGGCGACGTTTGCGGCCCTGGGCGTGCTGCCGGTGCTGTTCCTGGCGCAGATCTCGTTCATCGTGGCCTTCGGTGTGCTGCTGGATACGTTCCTGGTCCGCACGCTGCTGGTCCCGGCACTCTGCTATGACCTCGGCCCGAGGATCTGGTGGCCGGGAAACCTGAAGCGGAACCAAATCGACAGCAAACTGTGACCGCTCCGCCATCGTGCCCACGCAGCCAGGCTGGTTGACTGAAGGGAGGCGGGGTCCCGCCGACGTTCTGAGGGGGCAGCTGTGGGAATGATGCGCGTGGCCGGATTTGTGGCGGCGGTCTCTCTGGTGGGGCTGACGGCGTGTTCGCCGTCAGCCCCTGGGCCTTCAAGGGCCCCCGGGCTTTTAACGGCCGACGGCGTCGAGCGGGTTTCCGTGGACCGCGCGGCTTACCCGGCAGAACTGTCCGGGTTCCGGACTTCCGCGTGGAAGCTGGGCGAGGCGCTGCTGGCAGACGGGGGCGAAGGCGGTAGCGGAAACGTGATCTCCTCGCCGGGCAGCCTGCTGATCGCCCTGGCCATGCTCCGCGCCGGGGCATCAGGGGAAACCGCCGCCGAGATGGACTCCGTGCTGGGGTTCCCTGCCGAAGGGCGGGACGAGGCCATGAACGCGCTGCTCGCGTCGCTCGCGAAGTTCGACGGCGACCCCGGTTCCGTGGACGAGGACAACCCGCCGCGGAAGCCGGTGATGCATGCCGCCAACGGCCTGTTTGTGGACAAAAACGAGCCCACCGGCGCCGACTATCTGGCCACGCTCGCCAGGCACTACGGCACCGGCGTGTACCCCGTTGACTTCCGGGACGAGGCCGTGACCAAGCCTGCCATCGACGCCTGGGTGGACAAGAACACGGGCGGGCGGATCAAGAAGGCGCCAGCCAAATACGATCCGGACAACACGTTCAGCCTGCTCAACGCGCTGTACTTCGCGGCCGCGTGGCAGGTACCCTTTGACCCGCAGGTCACCGTGGACCTGCCGTTCACCAAGGCAGACGGCGGGGAAATCAGCGTGCCCACCATGCTGGGCGAGCAACAGATGGCCTATGCGGAGGGCACGGGCTGGCGTGGCGTTGACCTGCCGTACGCCGAAGGTTTCGTGATGCGGCTGGTGCTGCCCGACGCCGGTGCTGACGCGCCGGATGCGGCGAAACTGGCGGAGATCGCCGTCGCACTCGAGTCCGCCGCACCGGAGATGGTGCAGATCCAGTTGCCCAAGTGGGACCACAAGAGCAGCTTCGAGCTGCGCAAGGTCCTTGGAACGCTGGGGCTGAAAACCACCCTGAACACAACGCGTGACTTCAACGCGATCCGGCGGGGGCTGACCATCACCCAGGCCGCGCAGGCAGCCAACATCACCGTCGCGGAAAAGGGCACGGTCGCCGCGGCGGTGACGCAGATCAACGCCAGGGACGTCAGCGCACCGCCCCTGCCGGAGCGGATCATCATCTTCGACAGGCCGTTCCATTACCAGATCGTGCATCTCGAGACGGGGCTGCCGCTGTTCATGGGGAAGGTCGCGGATCCGCGGTAACGTTGAAACGGTGCCTCGCGCCTAGTGAGGCAGCGCTGGACGCGCGTTCAGGTGAGGTGACGGATGCGCGGCCTTGGCCCATCTCATGGCGCTCTCGCGGCGGGGCTCGGCGGGGTCGATAAGTTCGACCCTGTCAGCCAGCTTGCCCGGGTCGATCAAGTGTGATTCGACCAGTGCGAGAACGAAGGCGTGGTCCTTCGGGCGTCCGGCGATGAGTTTGGCTGCACATAGGTCATACGGATCCAGGCAAAGGCCGGTACTGTTCCGGGTGTTCTCGTTCCGGACGCTCACCAGCCGGTACTCCCAGTCGCGGGGGAGAACCGCGGTTTCCCTGCTGGCGCCCTGGACATAAATTCCGTACTCGGTGTGGAATGGTGACCATTCGCCAAGTGCTGCATCAAGGCTGTCTGTTTGGGTGCCCGAGGCATCGTCGGCCATGGGGGCGATGTTGACTCCGTCTGACATTGTTGCGGCCCCGGGCAGCTGGTCTTCAGTGAACGATCCAAGAATTGACTGGCTGCCGAAGACGATAACCCGGTCTTCACGGGTAATTTCTGTAGCCGCACGAATCGCGTGCTCAAGTTCTTCACGGCGCATTTGTGGCCGCCTTCCTTATCGCAATGATCCGTTCCTGGTCGGTCAGGGCGCCCGCAAAGGGGCTCATCTGCCTCATCTCCGCGGCAAAGGGGTTGTCTGCAAGCATGGCCGCCTCGATCTGCCCCACGGGTAATCCAAGCAGGGCCTCCCAGCTGTCGATCCATTCCACGGCGATGGGGTTTCGTGGCCTTTGGCGCATTCTGGCAATGCCGGCGCGAGCAATTTGACGGACCGAAACCCCGTCGTCACGGAGCTTGAGTCCAAGCTGCACGTGGAGCTCGAAGGGGATCCGATCTTCTCGCCGGGGCATGTGCGGCCGGCGGGCACGGGCTGCTTTGATGGCCGCATGGATGACCGCCGGGCTGCAGTCCAGCCGGCTCGCGATGTCCCGGATGGACAGGCCGACGGCGTGGAGGGACAGGATCGCTTCCTGCCGGCAGTGCGCGGCCGTCAGCTGCTTCTGGCGCAGATTTTCGCTGGCCTCAGCGAGGTCCCGGGCCTGCCCGAGCAGACGCTCGACGTCGACACCCATCATGCCTGCATGGTACTCCCGTGCAGATGCGGGAAACAGGGCTACTGGATCGCTGACCTGATCAGTGAGCTGCCAGGTCCGGGGGCTCGTCCGGGCTCTCGCCCTTGGCGTGCGGCGTCAGCCTGCCCAGCAGGACGACGGCGGCTTCCATCACTTCGGTGGCCTGCCGTTTGTTGGTGCTCACGGCGACCTCGTGGCCTGCCACTGTGATGATGTCGGTGACCACGGCGACCGTGAGCCTGCCGAGGGTGTCGCCGCTGGCGCCCAGCAGGACGCTGTTCTGCCGGACCCACTCCCGCCCGCGCTCGCGCCGCACCACCTCGAAGCCCGGGGGTGTGTCGCCCTCGATGAACACGCGTTCCAGTTTCCGGTGCTTCCACGTGTAGTCGAAATAGCTTTGGCTGCCGATGTTGAACAGCGCCAAGGGGTCGTGCTCGCCGGACTTCCGGGCCGTGGCGACGGCCGCGGCCACCACGCGCTCGTGCTCGTTCTGGTAGTCATCCCAGAGGGCAAGGAACAGCTCGGTCTTGCCGCCGAAGTGGTGGTAGAGGCTGCCCACGCTGGATCCCGCGCGGGCAACGACGTCGGCGATGCTGGCGTCGGTGAAGCCGCGTTCGCAAAACACGGCCGTGGCCGCGTCCAGGAGGTTCCGCCGGGTCTCCGCCGTCCGGTTCCAGTGCCAGGAGCTTTCGCTCTTGGCGGCGTCGCCCGTCTTGCGGACCATGGACGGCTCCTTTCATCCTGACGAGCTTGGCGGCAGCAGCACGGCTGTGATCGGCGTGCGTTCTTAGAATCGTACATTTCCAAGTGCCGAATTCAAGGTCCATGTTCCCTTGACAGCCTTGGCAGCACAGGAAATAATCCTAGAAATCGGTTCTAGAAAATGTTCGCGGTTCCGGGCTGCTTGCGCTCACCTGCAGGGCCCCAATGCTGCGATTTTTGACGCAACGGCCGCCGGAATCGCGGGGAGCGTTTTCACGATGGTGCCGTACCTGATTGAATCGCTAGGAGAGCGCGCTGATTGACCGCACGCCGAACAAGCCAGAGAGGAACGCGGCCTGATGTCCGTTTCAAGCAAGACTTCCGGGATCACGTCGAGCAAGTGGTTCAAGCCCGTTGCCATCGCGGTCGCGGCACTCGTGGCAATGCTGCTGGTGGTGCTCCTGGCCAAGTGGCTGCGGTCCATGACCGGGGTGCAGGACTTCATCACCGCCTACCCCGGCCACTCCGAGCTGCCCGCCGGAACGCCCACTGGCCTGCCCGCGTGGCTGGGCTGGCAGCACTTCCTCAACATGTTCTTCCTGGTGCTGATCATCCGCACGGGCTGGCAGGTGCGGACCACCACCCGTTCCGCCGGGAGCTGGACCCGGAACAACAAGGGCTTCATCAAGACCAAGAACCCGCCCACCAAGATCAGCCTGGAGCTGTGGTTTCACCTCACGCTTGACGCGCTGTGGGTCCTGAACGGGATCGTCTTCATCATCCTGCTGTTCGCGACCGGCCAATGGCTGCGGATCGTGCCCACCAGCTGGGACGTCTTCCCCAACGCGCTGTCCGCCGCACTCCAGTACGCCTCCCTCAACTGGCCCACCGAGAACGGCTGGATCAACTACAACAGCCTGCAGCTGCTGACGTACTTCGCCGTGGTGTTCATCGCCGCCCCGCTGTCACTGCTCACAGGCCTGCGCACGTCCCCGGCCTGGCCCAAGAAGGCACCCACGCTGAACAAGTTCTTCCCGATGGAGCTGGCCCGCAAGATCCACTACCCCGTGATGATCTTCTTCGTGCTGTTCATCATCGTCCACGTGACGCTGGTCCTGACCACCGGGGCCCTGCGCAACCTTAACCACATGTTTGCCGCGAACGACGGCGACAGCTGGCTCGGCTTCGGCTTCTTCGCCGCCGCGATCCTGGTGATCGTCGCGGCCTGGTTCCTGGCCCGCCCGCTGTTCCTGCGCCCCATCGCGTCCCTCATGGGCAAGGTGTCGCGGTAGCCAAATCACGCAAGGAAAGCCGCCCCGGATGGTTCCGGAGCGGCTTTCCTTGCGTCAAGACCTAGCGCGCGCCGCCCTGCCAGAGGGCATCGAATGGAGCGCCCGAGGCCACGCGGTTCTTGATGCCCGTGGTGACAAAGGCCTTCGCGGACCGGGCGGCTTCCAGCGGCGTGGCACCCTTGGCGAGCTCGGCCGTCACGGCAGCGGCCAGCGAGCAGCCCGCACCGGACACCGCCACCTCGCCCACTTTCGGTGCGCGCAGGACTTCGAGGGTCTCGCCGTCGTAATAGACGTCGACGGCGTCCGGGCCTGCCAGCCGCACCCCGCCTTTGGCGAGGACGGCGGCGCCGCTGATCTCGTGGATGCGGATGGCCGCGGCCTTCAGGCTTTCCTCGTCCGTGATCTCGAGGCCCGAGAGCGACTCCGCCTCGAAGTGGTTCGGCGTGACGAAGGTGGCCAGCGGCAAGATCTGGGCCTTCAGGGCCTGGTCGGTGTCCAGGGCGTGTCCCGGCTCCTGACCCTTGCAGATCAGTACGGGATCCAGCACCACGTTCGCAAACGAGCCGCCGGCCAGCGCCTTCTCTACGGTGCTGATGGTTGCAGGGCTGCCCAGCATGCCGATCTTCACGGTGTCCAGCACGGACGGTGCGCCGGAAGCGGCACCGTAGGCCGCCGTCGTCGCCTCCAACTGGTCCGCGATGACCTGCTGGTCCACCGGCACAAAACGGTGGTTCCAGCTGTCCTTGGGATCGAAGGACACGATGCAGGTCAGGTTCGCGATGCCGAAGACACCGAGTTCCTGGAAGGTCTTGAGGTCGGCCTGGGCGCCGGCACCGCCGGTCGCTTCGGAGCCGGCGATGGTCAGGGCAATGGCAGGAGCAACGGCTGAAGTCATGGCTTCCATCTTGCCACTTGCCTCAGCCGTGCCCCGTTTTCTCAGCCGTGCCCTGTTTCTTAGCCGTGCA
Organism: Arthrobacter cavernae; assembly: GCF_017368795.1. Taxonomy (GTDB): domain Bacteria; phylum Actinomycetota; class Actinomycetes; order Actinomycetales; family Micrococcaceae; genus Arthrobacter; species Arthrobacter cavernae. The sequence continues at coordinate 17,901 of NZ_JAFNLL010000039.1, forward strand.
AAGCCCGGTACGCAGCTGCGGCGGCGGGGTGCACGGGCCGTCCGCCGTCGTCGTCCCCCAGACGCTCTCTCACTTTTGGGGCGTTTTGGCAAAACGCTCGAAAGTTGTCAAGCTGTGTGGAGTCACTGGGCTAGTTT
>NZ_JAFNLL010000004.1 GCF_017368795.1 Arthrobacter cavernae
AGGGGGTGGGGTTGTGCTCGCCGTACACGGTGGCGGAGGAGGAGAAGACGATGGAGCGCACGCCGTGTTTGTCCATGGCCCGGAGCAGGTTCAGGGTTCCCACGATGTTGTTGTGGTAGTACGCCAGGGGCTGCTGGACGGATTCTCCCACGGCCTTGAGGCCGGCGAAGTGGATCACGGCGTCGATCCGGTGCTGCTCAAAAACCTGCTCGACGGCGGGCTCGTCCACGAGGTCCACCCGGTGGAAGGCCGCGGTCTTGCCGGTCAGTTCGGCGACCCGGCGGAGGGACTCCTCGCTGGAGTTCACCAGGTTGTCGATGACAACGACGTCGTGGCCGGCTTCCTGAAGGGACAGAACGGTGTGCGAGCCGATGTAGCCGGTGCCACCGGTGACAAGAATTCTCATGGTGACTACGCTAGCCGAAATCGGCGGCGCGCCGCTCCTGCATGAAGGCACGAGTGTGCTAAAAAATAGTCGTGCCCAAGATTGTTGATGCCGAAGCCCGGCGCCAGGAAGTTGTCGAAGCGGTCTTCCGGATCATCGCCGTCGATGGCCTCGAACGCGCATCCCTGCGCGAGGTTGCTGAGGAAGCCGGACTGGTGGTTGGCTCTGTCCGGCATTACTTCGCCAGCAGCGACGAGCTCCTGGTCCACTCGTTTTCGATCGTAGTCGACCGGATTCTCGGCCGGCTGGAGTCTTGCCTGGATGACGTCATAAGGCAGGAGCCAAGGACCGAAGCCCACCATGAGGCGGTGTTAACCCTTCTGGGCCAGTTCCTGCCCCTTGACGAGGAGCTCGCTGTGGATGCCTGCGTCTGGATGGCGTTCCGGAACGCGGCCAGGGTCAAGCCCGCGCTGGCCGAAGAGGCAGCCCGCAGCCACCGTGCGGTGGCGGCCGTCGTCGGGCGTCTCATCATGCACCTGATGCCGGCCGGCGGCGCCGGCCAGCAGGATCTGGTTACGGAGGCGGAACGGCTGCTGGCAACCCTGGACGGGCTCTGCATGCACGCCCTGCTCCAGCCCGAATGGATGACCGCTGAGGTCTGCCGCGACGTTCTCGCCTCCCATCTGACCGTATTCCACGGGGTTCCGCATTCCCGTTAACCTCCGGGCCCATCGGGAATAGACTGGAACTTGTCGGAAACATGCCAAGGGAGGCCTTCGGATGCACGATACAGGCGGCCAGGGATGGCGCATCACCATGGATACGTCCAGGCCCATGCTCATCGCTTTGTACGTGCGGGACGTTGCGGGCTTGGATGGTGCCGGAACACCCGCCTTGTGTCACGCAGCCCCCAAGGTCCGGCATGCCGACCACACCCACCTCACCGCCGAGGTGGGCGGGGTCCATGCCCTGAAGACGGAGTGGGAAGCCTGGTGGGAGCAACTGATCAAAGCCCACCCGGTCCCGGTGCCTGAGCTCACTCCGCCCGGTTTCAACGACTTCGGCAATTCACCGGCTCTGCAGCGTGTGCTGCAGGCCCACTTCGGCGCAGCCTTGGGCTGGGCCCGGGACCGCATTGACGAATACGCCGAGCTCGAGGCAGAACGCGTCGCCAGCGGCGCCACTCTGGTGCTGGGGGACATTGTGGAGGACCGGCTCCTGGAAGTCGGACGGGGTTCCCGGGACTTCAGCCTGACAATCATTGAGCTGCCGCTCAACGAGCCACGGGCCTGGTATCTGGAACCCGACAAGATGATCATGAGCCACAAGCTGCTCTCACAGCCCGATGTGTTCCGCAGCTACGTCCAGCCAGTCGTGGACATGCTCGCCTGAACGGCGCCGGGAGCGGCGCCCGGACGGCGGTGCCCGGACGGCAGACGCTATGTGGTGGGCGCGGAGACGGTGATCGTCACGGTGTCGGCTGCCGCTGCGGAGGCCTGCCAGCCCTTGCGTTCCTGCCGGTTCCACGTGTGGCCGTCCACGTCCACCTGGGTCACCGCCAGGGACTTGGCGTTCGCCACGGCCCACTGGGCAATTGCCCAGGCCTGGGGGCCCGTGGCATTGACCTGGACCGTGCGGCCCTGGGCGTCGGCTGCCACGGCGCCGAACGCCGTCGACATCCTGCTTTCAACATCGCTGGGGTCGCCGGCAGTCTCAGGCATCCGCAGGGTGCAGTCGAGCGATCCGTCGGAGTGGCCGGTCAGGGCCGAGGCGTAGGCCCGGCCCATCCCCTCATGCTGCGCATAGGCGTGCGGGAACGCAGAGCGCTGCACCAGCTGCGCGGCGTCGGTCACTTCCATGGCCTCGTAGCCGGGAACCTTGACCAGGCCATCGTAGAAGGCGTTCGTCGCGTACACCGGGTCCATGACCTGGGCTTCGGTGCCCCAGCCCTGGGACGGGCGCTGCTGGAACAGCCCGCGGGAATCGGGCCCGGCCTGGTCGCCGTGGTTGATGTTGCGCAGCCTGGACTCCTGCATGGCCGTGGCCAGCGCGATGCTTGCGGCGCGCGGCGGCAGGCCGCGCTGTACGGAGATCGCCGAGATCAGTGAGGCATTGGCCACCTGGTCCGTGGCCAGCTCGAAGGACTCCGAGCCGACGACGGCGACGCAGCGCTCCGAGACAAGGGTCTCGGAGCGCTGCAGTACAGCTACCACGGTGTAGATGGCGCCGGCCACGAGGGCCAGCGCCAGCACCAGGATGATTGTGCGGCGGAGCCGGTGCATCGTGTATCGCTTGCTAGTTGGCGTGCAGTGCTTCGTTCAGCTCCACGGTCTGGCCCTTACGCGGCAGGACTTCCACACCGCCCGTGGTGGAGTTGCGGCGGAACAGCAGGTTGGGAACACCGGAGAGTTCCACGGCCTTGACGATCGTGCTGGTGTCCTCGCCGTCGGCATCCTTCGGGCCGGGAATGCGCACACGGGTGCCGGCGGTGACGTAGAGGCCGGCCTCCACCACGGAGTCGTCGCCGATGCTGATGCCAACCCCGGAGTTGGCGCCGAGGAGCACACGCTCGCCCAGGGAGATCCGTTCCTTGCCGCCGCCGGACAGGGTGCCCATGATCGAGGCGCCGCCCCCGACGTCGGTGCCGTCACCGGCCACAACTCCTGCGGAGATGCGGCCTTCCACCATGGAGGTGCCCAGCGTGCCGGCGTTGAAGTTCACGAAGCCTTCGTGCATGACGGTGGTGCCCTCGGCGAGGTGGGCTCCCAGGCGGACGCGGTCGGCGTCGGCGATCCGGACGCCGGTGGGGACAACGTAGTCCACCATGCGCGGGAACTTGTCCACGCCGTAGACCACCACGGCGCCGCGCTTGCGCAGGCGGGCGCGGGTCAGTTCGAAGCCCTCGACGGCGGCGGGGCCGAAGTTGGTCCACACCACGTTGGGGAGCTTGCCGAAGATGCCGTCCAGGTTGATGCTGTTCGGCTGGACCAGGCGGTGCGAGAGGAGGTGCAGGCGCAGGTAGGCGTCGGCGGTGTCGGCCGGGGCGGCGTCGAGGTCGATCTGGACGAAGACGACCTTCTGCTCGGTGCCGCGATCGGCGTCCTTGCCGTCGGCGGCCAGTGCGGCCAGGCTTTCGTCGGCGTTCTCGACGTCGCGCAGGGCCTCTGCGGCAGTGCCCAGGGCCGGTGCCGGGAACCAGACGTCCAGCACGGTTGCTTCCCCGGTGGCCGAGGTGGCGATGGTGGCCAGGCCGAAGCCATAGGCGGAACGGTCGTTTGCGGGCACAGCGGAAGAAGCGGTTTCAGTCATGGCCCCAGTGTATCGAGAGCCCGCGGCTGCGTTGAAATGAGGGTGACCGGAGGCAGTCGCAATAACGGGGGATAAAGTGGACGCGTGACTGCTCAATCCGCCCCCGCCCTCCTTGACCTGCGCCAGGACGTTGCCCTGCTGACCGCCGCGCTGATCGACATCAACAGCGTTTCCGGCAACGAGACCGTGCTGGCCGACGCCATCGAGTCCGCACTGCGTTCGATCCCGGTCTACGAGGTGGTCCGCGACGGAGACGCCATCATTGCCCGCACCAACCTGGGGCACGCCGAACGGGTCATCCTGGCCGGACACCTGGACACCGTGCCGTTGCCGACCACCGAAGGATCCCGTGGCACCGTGCCGTCCCAGTGGGAATCCGGGATTCCGGGGGAGGGCGTGCTCTACGGCCGCGGCACCACGGACATGAAGGGCGGCGTGGCGGTGCAGCTTGCGCTCGCGGCGACCATGTTCGACGCCGGCGCGGAACCGGACAAGGACGTCACCTTTGTCTTCTACGACCATGAGGAAGTGGAAGCGGTCAAGAGCGGGCTGGGCCGGCTGGTCCGCAACCACGGCGAACTCCTCAACGGCGACTTCGCGATCCTGCTGGAGCCCACAGACGGCACCGTGGAGGGCGGCTGCAATGGCACTATCCGCTTTGAAGCGTCCACCACTGGCGAGGCAGCCCACTCTGCCCGGGCATGGATGGGGAGCAACGCCATCCATGCCGCGGCGCCCATCCTGGCCCGGCTGGCGGCCTACGAGCCGCAGACCATCAACGTGGATGGCCTGGACTACCGGGAAAGCCTCAACGCCGTGAAGATCAACGGCGGCACCGCGGGCAACGTCATCCCCGATCGCTGCGTCGTGGAGATCAACTACCGTTTTGCTCCGGACAAGACCCCGGACCAGGCCGAAGCCCACGTGCGGGAACTGCTGGACGGCTTCGACGTCGTCTGCACCGATGCCGCCGCCGGCGCCCGGCCCGGACTGAACCACCCTGCCGCCGCGTCCTTCGTGGCCGCAGTGGGAGCCGAGCCCAAGCCCAAATACGGCTGGACCGACGTCGCGCGCTTCAGCGAGCTGGGCATCCCCGCCGTGAACTTCGGCCCCGGCGACGCGCTGCTGGCACACAAGGACGATGAACACGTCGACGCCGACGCCATCCGCGAGTGCCTGCATGCACTCCGGACGTGGCTGGCCGGCTGACGGTCCGAACCAAGTCAAAAAGAAGGTCCGCAGCCGGGTGGCCGCGGACCTTCTTCTTTGGGGCTATTTCGGGCCGGCCGTTCCGAGCTCCAGGTCGACGGTCTCGACCGCCTTGGCGGTGCCACCCGCGGCCTTCTTGGTACCGCGGCGCTCGATCCAGATCGCCAGCCGGGAGACCGAGAGGTTGATCAGGATGTAGATGGCCGCGCCCACGAAGAACGCCGAGAACAGCAGGCTGGGCTCCAGGTCTGAAATCAGCTTGACCTTCCGCAGCAGTTCCTCGTACGCCACGATGTAGCCGAGGGAGGTGTCCTTCAACAGGACCACCAGCTGGGCTACCAGCGAGGGGAGCATGCGGCGGATAGCCTGGGGGAACTCGATGCTCATCCGTGACTGGAAGCTGCGCAGCCCGATGGCCAGGCCGGCCTCGCGCTGTCCCTTGGGGAGGGACTGGATGCCCGCCCGCAGGATCTCGGCGAAGATTGCCGCGTTGTAGAGGACCAGGCCGCTGACCACCGCCACGAAGGGACTGGTCGCGAAGACCAGCAGCACGAAGAGGATCATCAGGACCACTGGCATGCCACGCAGGAATTCCAGCACCACCTGGGTGGGGACCCGGATCCAGGAGATCAGGGAGATGCGCAGCAGGCACAGCGCCACGCCCAGCGGGAACGCGATGATGGCGGCCACGCCTGCGGCCTGCAAGGTGGCGAGGACACCCAGGCCGAGCTGGGTCCACACATCCTTGGCGGATTCGTTGACGAAGACTTCCCAGCGCGAGGCGTTGAAGATGCCCTGCGAAGAGAGGATGACGATGGCTCCCACCACGCCGCCGGTAATGATGATGGATCCGAGCACGGAGCCAATGAGCGAAATGCGGCGGGCCTTGGGGCCCGGTACGTCGTAGAGAACCGAAGTCATCGGGCAATCGCCACCTTTCGCTCGACAAAGTGGGCCAGGAGGCCCAGGGGCACGGTGATGAGCAGGTAGAAGAACGCCACACCGATCAGGATCCACATGACGGCATCACCACGGCTGTTGGACAGCTGGAGGCCATAACCGAAGAGTTCGAGGACGAAGAAGGCACCCGCAACGGATGAGTTCTTGACCAAGGCGATCATGATGTTGATGAGCGGCGGCACCACGGTGCGCAGGGCCTGAGGCAGGACGATGAATCCCAATACCTGGGCGAAGGTCATGCCAATGCTGCGGGCCGCCTCCGCCTGGCCTACCGGGACGCTGTTGACGCCGGACCGCACGGCCTCGGCCACAAACGCGGCGGTGTAGCTGCTGAGGGCAATGATGGCGGCGACTTCGAATTGCTCGAACTTGACGCCAAGCCGTGGGAGCACGATGGCTGAGAAAAAGAAAATGATGGTGAGGGGGGTGTTTCTGGCGACTTCAACGTAGAAAGTGCTGAAGCCCCGCAAAGCCGCGACCGGTGAGACGCGCATTGCGGCCAGGAGGGTGCCGAGGAGGAGTGCGATGACCCCCGAGACGACGGCTAGAAACAGGGTTCGGAGAAAGCCGTCCCAGTATTGCGGGAGGCTTTCGAAGATGGCGTCCATGGCTTCCTTCGGCTGCGGCGGAACAGGGAGTGGATCCTGGGTCGGCAGCTGCCGCCGTCACGGTCACGAAACGGCGGCAGCTGCCGGGTTCCGGCTAGTAGCGGTCGATCGTGGGGAGCGCGGGGACGGTCTTGATGACCTTGCCTGCCGTTGCTTCCCAGGCCTTCTTGTAGGTGTCGTCCTTCGCGAAGGCCTCAAGCTGGTCGTTGATCCAGTTGCGGAAGACCGTGTCTTCCTTCTTCAGGCCGATGCCGTAGGGCTCCTTGGTGAAGGTCTGGTCGGAAGCCAGCTTGAAGGCGTCCGGTTCCTTGTCCACATAGCCGGCCAGGATCACGTTGTCCGTGGTTACCGCAACAACCTGCTTGTTGCGCAGCGGCTCAAGGCAAGCGGTGTAGTTAGCGGCCGGAACCAGCTCGGCAGCATACTTGTCCACAATGGTCTTGGCCGGCGTGGAACCGGTGACGGAGCAGACCTTCTTGCCCGCGACATCTTCCGGCTTGGTGATGGAGGAATCGTCCTTGTTCACGAGCAGCGCCTGGCCGGCCTCGTAGTAGGGGCCTGCGAAGGAGACCTTCTGCTTGCGGGCGTCGTTGATCGTGTATGTTGCCACCACGATGTCGACCCGGCCCTGCTCAATGAAGGGTTCACGGTTCGCCGAGACTGTCTCGACCCACTCGATCTTGTCCGGAGTAATACCGAGCTTGGCAGCGATGGCCTTGCCGATTTCGACGTCGAAGCCTACCGGCTTGCCGTCCAGGCCCTTTTGGCCGAACAGCGGCTGGTCGAATTTGGTGCCGATGGTGATCTTGCCGGCCTGGCTCAGCTTCTCCATGGTGGTGCCGGCAGCGAAGCTGGGCTTGTCCACCGGGGGCGTGGTGGTGGTGCCGCCGCCACAGGCGCTCAGCGACAGTGCAAGCGCCGCGCCGGCCGCCACCAGGAGAGACTTCCTCCGGGTAATAAAAGCCTTCATGACATTCCTTTCATAGGGTGGCCGCCCTTGCGGCCTGGGTGCGATCTTGGGAACGTACTACTGGGTCAGGATCTTGGAGAGGAAATCCTTGGCGCGGTCGCTCTGGGGATTGGTGAAGAATTCCTCGGGCGTGGCGTCCTCCACGATCTGGCCGTCAGCCATGAAAAGAACGCGGTCGGCAGCCTTGCGCGCAAAGCCCATCTCGTGGGTCACCACGATCATGGTCATGCCTTCCTTGGCGAGCTGGATCATGACGTCCAGGACCTCGTTGATCATCTCGGGGTCAAGCGCCGAGGTGGGCTCGTCGAACAGCATGACCTTGGGCTTCATGGCCAGCGCACGGGCGATTGCCACGCGCTGTTGCTGGCCGCCGGACAGCTGGGCCGGCAGCTTGGGCGCCTGATGCCCGACGCCGACGCGCTCCAGGAGTGCCATGGCCTCCTTCTCCGCGGTTCCCTTGTCCATACCCTTGACCTTCATGGGCCCCAGGGTGACGTTCTGCAGGATCGTCTTGTGCGCGAAGAGGTTGAAGGACTGGAAGACCATCCCGACGTCGGCCCGAAGGCGGGCAAGGTCCTTGCCTTCCTCCGGAAGCTTCTTGCCGTCGATCGAGATGTCGCCGACGTCGATGGTTTCCAGGCGGTTGATGGCACGGCACAGCGTGGACTTGCCCGAACCGGAGGGGCCGATGACCACTACCACTTCGCCCTTGTTCACCTGCAGGTTGATGTCCTTGAGTACATGGAGCTGACCGTAGTGCTTGTTGACGCCATTCAGGGAGACGAGAGCTTCGCCGGACACTTGTGTAGTCATAGGAAGAATCTAGCGAAGAATGTGGCGTTTATGAGCCGGATCATGCCACAACCCTCCAGATCGTGACTGAACAGAAACCTCCTGTGCAGGCGTAGATCAGCTTGCAATGCAGATTGGCGCTGTGCCGAAGCCAAGCAGGCTTGCATCCGCGCTAGCCTTGGGCAATGAGCACCAACCAGCCTCCAGTTCCCACTCCAGACGCCAATGGCCGCGCAGCAGCCGGGCCCGCAGCCGTTCCGGCCGCCGAGGTCCCGGCCAGGCACCAGGGGGCCTTGGAGCTGCGGCGCCAACAGGCGACCGGTGGGATGTCCGACCAGTATTTGCTGGACGCGCGTGGCCCCGGACAGTTCATCCACCAGGACCCGTGGCGGGTCCTGCGCATCCAGAGTGAATTTGTGGAAGGGTTCGGTGCCCTCGCCGATCTCGGTCCCGCGGTCAGCGTGTTCGGCTCCGCCCGCACGAAGCCCGGCAGCGAGTACTACGAGATGGGCGTGGAGGTGGGGCGCCATCTGGCCGAAGCCGGCGTCGCCGTGATCACCGGGGGTGGCCCCGGGTCCATGGAGGCCGCGAACAAAGGCGCCGTGGAAGGCAATGGGGTTTCCGTCGGGCTTGGCATCGAACTGCCGTTCGAACAGGGTCTCAACCGCTGGGTGGACCTGGGGATCAACTTCCGGTACTTCTTTGCCCGCAAGACCATGTTCGTCAAATACGCGCAGGGCTTCGTGGTGCTTCCCGGCGGACTGGGCACCCTTGACGAGCTGTTCGAGGCCATGGTCCTGGTGCAGACCCGCAAGGTGACATCGTTCCCGATCGTGCTGCTCGGTGTCCGCTTCTGGGGGCCCATGATCGAGTGGCTCAGGGAAACGCTCGTTGCCGAGGGGATGGTGTCCGAGAAGGACCTTGACCTGATCCAGCTCGTGGACGAGCCCGCCGACGCCGTGCACCGGGTGCTGCACGGCGTCCCGAGGCCCGCAGGCGCCAACGGAGACCAGCGCCCGGAATAGCAGGCCGCGGTTTCTGGCACGATGGGTGCTGTGAGCTTCTTCCTGGTTTTCCTCGCGATCGTCCTCCTCGGCGCCGCACTGGCCTTCGGCGTCGGGATCGCCCGGACCGGGCGGTCTTTCGGTGCGGGACTGGACGAGCCGGTGCCGAACCTGCCGCCGGTCCTGCTGCCGGCTCAGGCCACGGCGCCCGACGTCGACCGCGTGCGTTTCGCCCTCGGGCTGCGGGGGTACCGGATGGACCAGGTGGACCAGGTCCTCGATGATCTGCGCGAGCAACTCGCGGCCAAGGACCGGGAAATAGAGCGGCTGGGCAGTCTTCGGGAACCGGACGGTCTTCGGGACAAGGAAGCGGAGACGGGCGGGACCGCCCCGTGAGCCCTTCCGCACCGCCGAAACATGAGCCGGTGGGTCCCACGGAGGGTTTGGGGCGTGTCATTTCGGGTGCGGCGGCGCGCATGGCCCGCTGGCCATGGTGGCTCCAGACCACCCTTGTCTATGTGGCCGCGCGGCTGCTCAGTGCCTGCATCTTCATGGCGGCGGCCCTGCAGCAGGGGACCAACCCCTGGTTTGGGCCCGGGCCTGATTACTGGAACTTCATCTACATCTGGGACTCCCAGTGGTACACACGGATCGTCTACGACGGCTATTCGTCCACGCTCCCCGTCAACGAGCAGGGCGATGTCCAGGAAAACGCCTGGGCGTTCTACGCACTGTTCCCCTTCCTGGCCCGCGGCCTTGGCGCCATCGTCGGGGTTCCACCGCACCACATGCTGGTGGTCATCGCCATGCTCGCCGGGCTCGGTGCTGCGCTCGTGGTCTACAGGCTCTTCCTGCAATTCGCCGCGCACCGGCCGGCCCTCTGGGGGGTTGTCTTCTTCTCCGTATTCCCGGTGTCGGCCATACTGCAGGTTCCCTACGCTGAATCGCTGAATCTCCTGCTGCTCGCCGGTGCGCTGCTGCTGGTGGTGCGTCGCCGGTACGTGGCCGCCATGCCCGTGGTGCTGCTGATGTGCCTGTCCAGGCCCACCGGCGTGCCTTTCGCGGCCATGATGGGCTTCCTGCTGCTGCACCGGCTCTGGCTGAGGTTCGCTCCCCGCCGGCCGGAGGACCTGCCTCCGGTCCGGGAACTCGCCTCGCTTGCGGCCCTGGTGCTGGTGAGCGGGCTGGGGGCCCTCGCCTGGCCGGCCATCGCCTGGGCCACAACAGGGGATCCCGCCGCCTACACGCGCACCGAAACCGTGTGGCGCGGACACGACCTCGTGCCGTTCAAGCCCTGGTTCGACACCGGGCGGATGCTGTTCGGCCCGGTCCTGGGAATCATGGCCCCGTTTGTCTTCGCCGGGCTCTTCGCCCTGCTGATGGTCTCCCGCCCCGTCCGGGCGCTGGGCGTGGAACTGCGGCTGTGGTGCACCTGCTACATGGGCTACCTGCTGGTGTTCCTGCACCCGCAGACCAGCACTTTCCGCATGTTGCTGCCGCTGTTCCCGCTGGCACTGAGCGCGGCGCTTCTCTCGCGCTCGAAGGCGTACCGGGGAACCGTCGTCGTGATGTTTTCGCTGCTCCAGATAGTCTGGATCGTCTGGCTGTGGGCCTGGGCGCAGCTCCCGGGAGGCGGCGACTATCCGCCCTGATCCGCCCCTCATAGCAGTGACCCAGGCCACGAACAAAGCCCGGACAAAAAGTACAACGATTAGCTACGGGCGGGTAAGTACGGGATAATGGAGTGCAAGCAGGGACAAAGCACCCATGGGTGCTCAGTCACGGAGGCTGCCAAAACAGCGCCATCGGGGCTGCAGTTGTGACGCGGACCCAGCCCGGCCGGGCTGGAGTGATCTGGGACAAATGGAGGGGATTTTCCTAATGGCGGCTATGAAACCACGTACTGGCGACGGCCCTATGGAAGTAACCAAAGAGGGCCGCAGCCTGATCATGCGTGTGCCGCTCGAGGGCGGAGGTCGGCTTGTGGTCGAGCTCAACGCAGCAGAAGCGGCGAACCTCAAGGAATGCCTCGTGGGCGTTACCGAATAGATTCGCTGGGGCAGGGCCCGGCCAGCGCCGGCGCCCTGCCTTCATGTTTAAGAACCGAACCAGCCCGGGTGCCGAAGCGCCCGGCCGGGCTATTTCTTGACGGCCACCAGCAGGCCGTTGCCGGTGGGGAGCATGGCGGAGGCAAGACGGTCGTCGTCGCGGATGGCCCTGCCCACCTGGCGCAGCACCACCGTGGTGGAATCCCGGGCGGCAGGGTTGGACACGCGGTCCTTGTCCAGGGCGTCGTTGATGACCAGGGTGCCGCCGGACTTGAGCAGCCGGATGGCCTGCTCCACATAGCCGGGGAAGTTGGGCTTGTCCGCATCGATGAACACAAGGTCATAAGCTGCGTCGGTGAGCCTGGGCAGCACGTCCGCGGCGCGGCCGGAAATCGTCCGCGTGCGGTTCGCCGGGCTGCCGGACTCCAGGAATGCCTCGCGGGCGGCCTTGAGGTGTTCGACGTCGACGTCGATGGTGGTGAGCACGGCCTGCGGGCTGAGCCCACGCAGCAGGCACACGCCGGACACGCCCGCACCCGAGCCGACTTCCACCACGGTCTGGGCCTTGGAGGCGGCGGCAAGCACGGTAAGCACCGCTCCGACCCCTGCGCTGATGGGAGTCACTCCGAGCTCGAAGGAGCGTTCCCGGGCACGCAGCAACACGTCATCCTCGGCAGGCAGATCTTCCGCATAGGACCAGCTGGTTGACTTGTCGGCGCTCATGTAGGGGTTCGCTCTCCGCGGCTCGGGGGTGTTTATAACAGACTACTGTGTCCGGCCCGGGCGCCCGGCGTTCCGGGCCCGGGGGCGGATGTGTTGCGTACCCGTTCGCCCTGCGGGGAATGGGCCTCTCGGTCAGGAAATTCCCAGACAAACTTGGGATGATGTATGTCTGGCCATCCAGGTGGTGGGCGGCACCGAACTACTGGTGACACACAGTTTGAGGGGAGCGGACGATGCCGGCATTAATTGCTGCGCCAGTCCAGACAACAGACGCCGCGGACGCGGCGGCCAGCGACTGGGTCACGCCCAGCTGGGAGGACGTGGTTGCCAACCACTCCGCCAAGGTTTACCGCCTTGCCTACCGCTTGACCGGCAACAAGTTCGACGCCGAAGATCTCACCCAGGAAGTGTTCGTGCGGGTGTTCCGCTCGCTGGAAAACTTCAAGCCCGGTACGCTGGACGGCTGGCTGCACCGCATCACCACCAACCTCTTCCTGGACCAGGCCCGGCGCAAGAGCAGGATCCGCTTCGACGCCCTGGCCGAGGACGCCGAGTCGCGGCTGCCCGGCCGGGAACCGGGCCCGGAACAAAGCTTTGAGCACAACAACCTGGACCTCGACGTCCAGCGCGCCCTGGAGGAACTGCCGCCGGACTTCCGCGCCGCCGTCGTGCTGTGCGATCTTGAGGGACTCTCCTATGACGAGGTCGCGGAGGCGCTCGGCGTGAAGCTGGGGACCGTCAGGTCCCGGATCCACCGGGGCCGCACGATGCTGCGCGACAAGCTGGCGCACCGTGATCCCCGCCCGCTGGCGGCCCGGAAGCCGCGCCTGAAAATGCCGCGCATCGCCGGCATCCTGTAAGCCCCGATGGGTCAGCGGAAACGACTTCCCGGTGGCTGGTCCCGGAAACTGACTGCCCTGCGGCACAGCCGCAAACCCGGGCACCTGCAGGGCTGTTCCCAGTGCATGTCCGCCGTGCGCCGGGAACGCCAGTACCTGGAACGCCTGCGCGGCGCCGCCGTGCCTGCGGCCAGCCAGGACCTGGCAGCCCGCCTGATCCAGCACACCCAGCGCCTCGCCCAGGAACTTGCCCAGGAACCGGTCCAGGTGCCGCGCCGCGGTGCCTGGCACGGCATCCGCATCGCGGCCGTGGCCACAGGGGGCCTGGCCGTCAGTGCGGGCGTCTTGGCCGTGGCCGCCTACGCCGTGGCGGGGGATCCGTCGCCGGAGGCCGCGCTGCCGGGACAACGTGGCGCCGGGAGCATGGTGGGCGCCGCGGTGGACGGCGCCACCGCACGGCATGCCGCCGCTGCCATCCTGCCGAAGTTCAGTGCGGGGACAATTGTCAGCCTGAGTGCCGAACAGCTGGAGGGCCTGCGCGGCGAGGGTTGGGCCTGCCCCGAACTTGCCGGTCTGGGCTTCCAGTTGGTCTCCGCGCACGCCTCCTTGCGCGAGGGACATCCCTCCGTGGAACTGCGGCTCCGGAGCGGCCAGTACCACGCCACCGTCATCGAGGAGCACCTCGACGGCCCGGCAGGCAGTGGCAACGCTGAACTGTCCGTCACGCAGGGAACTCCGTGGGCAGCCGTCTACAGGACCTCCGCGGCCGTGCTCAGCTACACCTCCGATCTGCCCGCGGAACAGGCCGACAACGCCGTCCCGGAACTGGTACGGGCCGGCGATTCACTGCATTCGGAGGTCCAGGTGTCCGATCCCGAGACCTGGCTGGAACGCCTGCTCCGGGGGCTCCGGACACTTGCCCGCCCCGCCGGTTTATGAGCGGCACCACAGACAAGGTAATCTTCGTAGCGTGTTTGGAATCAACGGCCCGGAGTTCATCCTCCTCCTGATCATCGGCGTACTCGTGATCGGTCCCAGCCGCTTGCCCGAATACACCCAGAAGCTGGCGAATCTGGTGAAGGAAGTCCGGCGCATGGCCTCGGGCGCCCGGGAGCAGATCAAGGAAGAAGTCGGCATCGACATCGATGAAGTCGACTGGAAGAAATACGATCCGCGCCAGTACGATCCGCGCCGGATCATCAAGGATGCCCTCCTTGATGACGACTCGAAACTGCTCAGCGCCGGCGCCCCTGCAGCTGTGGTGGCGGCTGCCGCCGCAGTGGCTACGGCCGGAACCGCTGCCGGCGAGCCCAAGACTCCCGCCCGGACCATCGAGCGGCTGCCCGACGGCGAACACGCACCGTTCGACTCAGAAGCCACCTAAGGCCCACAGGGCCTGCTAGCGCGGCTGGATGCCCAGCGGCATGCCGGAGAGCCCGCGGGGCCTGGTGGCCAGCTGCCCCGCGATGCCCGCGAGAGCCTGCGCTGCGGCCGTCCCAGGGGCATCCAGGACCACCGGCCGGCCGGCGTCGCCGCCTTCACGCAGCCGGATGTCCAGGGGGATCTGGCCCAACAGGGGAACGTCGCTGCCCACGACGGCGCTCAGCCGTTCGGCGAGCACGGCGCCGCCGCCGCTTCCGAACAGTTCCATCCTGCCGCCGTCGGGCATTTCCAGGAATGACATGTTCTCGATGACGCCAGCCAGTTTCTGGCCGGTCTGCGTGGCGATGGTGCCCGCCCGCTCGGCCACATCCGCGGCCGCGGCCTGCGGAGTGGTCACCACCAGGATCTCGGCGCTGGGCAGCAGCTGCGCCACCGAGATCGCGATGTCACCGGTGCCCGGCGGCAGGTCGAGGAACAGGGCGTCCAGGTCGCCGAAGTAGACGTCGGTGAGGAACTGCTCCAGGGCCCGGTGCAGCATGGGGCCGCGCCAGGCAACAGGCTGGTTGCCGGTGACGAACATGCCGATCGAAATGACCTTCACGCCATAGGCGACCGGCGGCAGGATCATGTCGTCCACCTGCGTGGGCTTCTGCGTGATGCCCATCAGGGAGGGAACGGAGAAGCCGTGGACGTCGGCGTCCACGATGCCCACGCGAAGCCCCTGCGCGGCCAGCGCGCAGGCAAGGTTGACGGTCACCGAGGATTTGCCGACCCCGCCCTTGCCGCTCGCGACGGCGAACACTTTCGTCAGCGAACCGGGCTGGGCGAAGGGGACGCCGCGCTGGCCGCCCGGGCCGCGCAGCCGTTCCTTGAGGGCGTTGCGCTGCTCCGGGCTCATGACCTTCAGTTCGACCTCGACGCCGGACACGCCCGGAACCTTGGACAGCGCCGCAGTGGCATCGGCGGTGATGGTGTCGCGCAGCGGGCAGCCCGCGATGGTCAGGAGCACTGCCAGGCGGACGATGCCGTCCGCGGAGGCGGCCACGGAGTCCACCATGCCCAGTTCGGTGATGGGACGGCGGAGTTCCGGGTCGATGACGGTTTCCAGGGCAGCATTCAGTGCCTCGGAGGATGGGGTGCTCATGCGGTCAGGACCGGCTTTCTGGCTGTTCTGGTGCTGGAGTGGTTGCGGCGTGCTGCGGGCGGACCTTGGGGATCTGCTGCGTGCGCGGGCCGCGTTGCTTGTCCCGCTTCTCCTTGAGCTTGTCCTTGACCTTCTCGCGCGGGCTCTCGCCGGCCTTGGCGTCGTTGGTGCCGTGGGCGCGCATCTCCTCCTGGGCCTCGAGCATGTCCTCCAGGAGCGTGCGGAGCTCGGCGCGGACGTAGTCACGGGTGGCCACTTCGCGCAGGGCGATGCGCAGCGAGGCCAGCTCACGGGTGAGGTACTCGGTGTCCGCGAGGTTCCGGGCGGCCTGCTGGCGATCCTGCTGCAGGGAGACCCGGTCGCGGTCGTCCTGGCGGTTCTGGGCCAGCAGCAGCAGGGGAGCGGCGTAGGAGGCCTGCAGGGACAGCATGAGCGTCAGCAGGGTGTAGCCCAGGGCCTGGGAGTCGAACTGCCAGGTCTCCGGGGCGAAGGTGTTCCAGACGATCCAGAAGACGCAGAAGATCGTCATGTAGACCAGGAAGGTCGGCGTGCCCATGAAGCGGGCGAAGCCTTCCGTGGCGTGGCCGAAGGCGTCCGGGTTGGGCGAGAACTTCGGCAGGATACGCTGGCGTCCGCTCAGCGGTGTATCGAGGCTTCCTTTGCCGACGGCTTTGCCGGCACGCCGCACGCCGGAGCTCTTTGCTGTGGTGATATCAGCCAATGCGGCCTCCAAGCTTCCTTACAGGGGCGGCATCCTCGTGGGCGCGCCAGTCATCCGGCAACAGGTGATCCAGCACGTCATCAACAGTCACCGCCCCCACAAGGCGTCCGTCGTCGTTGACGACGGGGAGGCAGTTCAGGTTGTAGGTGGCCAGGGTACGGGCCACCTCGCTGATGTGGGCCTGGTCCGAGACAGGCTCCAGGTTCTTGTCCACCAGGTTGCCCAGGGGTTCCGGCGGCGGGTAGCGGAGCAGTTGCTGGAAATGCACGACCCCCAGGAACCGCCCGGTGGGGGTCTCCAGCGGCGGCCGTGCGATGAAGATCGAGGATGCCAACGCGGGGGACAGTTCCTCGCGCCGGACGTGCGCCAGGGCCTCGGCCACGGTCGCCTCCGGGGGCAGGATGACCGGGACGGGCGTCATGAGGCCGCCGGCCGTGTCCTCGTCGTATTCGAGCAGGCGGCGGACGTCCTCGGCTTCCTCCGGCTCCATGAGGCGGAGCAGTTCCTCGGCCTGGGCGGTGGGGAGTTCGGCGAGGAGGTCGGCGGCGTCGTCGGGGTCCATTTCCTCCAGGACGTCCGCGGCGCGTTCGACGTCCAGGGCGGAGAGGATCTCCACCTGGTCGTCCTCGGGCATTTCCTGGAGCACATCGGCCAGGCGTTCGTCCTGGAGTTCGCTGGCGACCTCGAAGCGGCGCTTGTCGCTCATCTCCTGCAAGGCCTCGGCGAAGTCGGCCGGCTTGAGGTCCTCGTGGGTGGCAACGAACTGCGTGGCGGCCTGCGGCTCGGTCCGGGCACCCTGGCGGGCGTCGGCCCAGTCGATGATCAGGGTCTCGTTGCGGCGCAGCCTGCTGAGCGGGGAGAGGGAGTGGCCCCGGCGGACGAACAGTTTGCTGACCAACCAGTCGCGGGAGCGCTGCTGGTCCATGGCGATGTCTTCGATGGTGGCGTCGCCGCTGCCGTCGGCCAGGGTGACGCGGCGGTCGAACATCTCGGCCACCACCAGGGTTTCTGCGCCGCGCTGCTCGAAGCGGCGCAGGTTCACCAGCCCGGTGCAGATGATCTGGGTCTGGTCGATTGAGGTAATGCGCGTCATGGGAACGAAGACGCGCTTCTTGCCCGGGACCTCGACGACGATGCCCACCACGTGCGGGGCGCCGCGGGTCCCGCGGGAGAGCACCACGACGTCGCGCAGCCGGCCC
The DNA here is from genome assembly GCF_017368795.1 of Arthrobacter cavernae. GTDB lineage: Bacteria > Actinomycetota > Actinomycetes > Actinomycetales > Micrococcaceae > Arthrobacter > Arthrobacter cavernae. The sequence goes on from NZ_JAFNLL010000004.1 coordinate 17,295, forward strand.
AGACGGTCGCCCAAAGGGTCGAAGACGTCCAGTCCGAGAAGGCGCGCAACAAAGACGCGTGAGGGATGTGTGCTCATTCTTACAGGCTACCGAGTCTGCTCTCTTTTAGCTGAATTTCAGCCGCTACACATGCACATGGGACAGAATGGGAATATGTCGAACATATTTGGTGCTCCCAAGGCCACGGAGGAATCCCGCAGCGTCCCGCAAGGCGACACCGTGGGCTCGTACGCCTCCTATTTGGATGCCCAGAAGGCGGTGGACTACCTTGCGGACCAGCAGTTCCCGGTCCAGCTGGTCTCGATCGTGGGCAACGACCTGAAGATGGTGGAGCGTGTGACCGGACGGCTGAGCTACCCCCGGGTGGCGATGTCCGGTGCCCTGAGCGGCATGTGGTTCGGCCTGTTCGTCGGCGTCATGCTGTCCTTCTTCGCCCCTGCCGGCGGCGCGTTCTCGATCGTCACCTCGGTCCTCATGGGTGCTGCCTTCTTCATGCTCTTCGGAATCGTTACCTATGCCACCCAGCGCGGCAAGCGCGACTTCACCTCCACAAGCCAGGTGGTGGCCACCAACTACGACGTCATTGTGGCCTTCGAGGCATCGCAGGAAGCCCGCCGCCTGCTCCACCAGCTGCCCATGAGCCCGTCCGAGGCCGCCGCGGGGCACGCGCAGGGTCCTGCTCCGCAGAACTACAACCCGCAGAACCAGCCGTTCCAGCAGCCCGGCCAGGCCCCGGAACGCCCGGCTGGCTGGAGTGACCCCTACGGCCAGCGCGGCCCCCAGCCGGGCGCGGAAGCAGGCGGCCCGCAGGCCGCGGCCGAAGCCGCAGGCGCCGAAACAGCCGGGACCCAGCCGGCGCCGGAGCGGGCACCGGCCCCTGCCGCCGTACGCTATCCCGACCTGCCCGACGGCCGGCCGCAGTACGGCGTACGCGTTGACCCCAGCGGCCGGCAGCCCGGCCAGGCCGAAGCCGCCCCCGACGCCGGTACAAACCCGACGGACGGGCAGAGCAAGCAGTAGCCCCCAGCACCAGGGCCACAGAAGCATCAGGGACCAAAAAAGGGAAGGCCGCCGGAAACTCCGGCGGCCTTCCCTTTTGCTGTGTGCGGCTTGCTTGGTGCGGGGCTTAGCCCTGGGCCTCCTGGTAGATGCCGGCCATCCAGGCCTCGACGTCGTCCGCCTTGCGGGGCAGCGCGGCGCTGAGGTTCACCGGGCCGTCGGCCGTCATCAGGATGTCGTCTTCGATGCGGACGCCGATGCCGCGGTACTCGGCAGGAATGGCGAGGTCCTCATTCTTGAAGTACAGGCCGGGCTCGATCGTGAAGACCATGCCCTCGGTGAGGACGCCGTCCAGGTACAGTTCACGCTTGGCTTGGGCGCAGTCGTGCACGTCAAGGCCCAGGTGGTGGCTGGTGCCGTGCGGCATCCAGCGGCGGTGCTGCTGGCCTTCGGGGCTGATGGCTTCCTCGACCGAAACGGGCAGGAAACCCCATTCGGCCAGACGCTCGGCCAGTACTGTGGTTGCGGCGGTGTGGATGTCGCGGAACTTGGCGCCCGGGCGGGCGGCGGCGAAGCCGGCGTCGGCGGCGTCAAGTACAGCCTCGTAGACCTTGCGCTGGATCTCAGAGAAGGTGCCGTTGGCCGGGAGCGTGCGCGTGACGTCGGCGGTGTAGAGCGAATCGGCCTCGACGCCGGCGTCGAGCAGCAGCAGTTCGCCGGCGTTGACGGTCCCGGTGTTGCGGTTCCAGTGCAGCACGGTGGCGTTGTTGCCGGCGGCGGCAATGGTGTCGTAGCCGAGCTCGTTGCCTTCTTCGCGGGCGCGGGCAAAGAAGGCTCCCTCCACCACGCGCTCACCGCGCTTGTGGGTCAGTGCGCGGGGGAGGGCCCGGACGACGTCGGCGAAGCCTTCCACCGTGGCAGCCACGGCGATCTTCATCTGCTCGATTTCCCAGGCATCCTTGAGCAGCCGCAGCTCGGAGAGTGCCTCGCTGAGCTTCTCGTCCAGGGCATCGAGCTCGCCCATGTCCAGGTTCTCCGGGTCCTTGGCGGTGTTGTACCGGGCGGTGTCCACCAGGGCGTCGATGTTCTCGTCGACCTTGCGGACCAGGCGGATGGAGATGCCGCCGATTTCCGGGGCACCCACGTCCTTGGTGATGGCCACCTCGAGTTCGGAGATGTGCGCGGTGGGCAGGCCCAGGCGCGCCTCGAACTCGGCGAGTGTGGGGCGGGCACCGATCCAGAATTCGCCGGCACGGGAGTCAGCGTAGAACTGCTCGGTATCGCGGCCGGCCAGCGGACGGAAGTAGAGCGTCGCGCGGTGGTTGCCGCCGTCGTCGCCCTTTCCTTCGGCGGCCGGCTCCAGGATCAGCACGGCGTCGGGCTCGTGGTCCAGGCCCAGGCCCGTGAGGTGCGCGAAGCCCGAGTGCGGGCGGAAACGGTAGTCGCAGTCATTGGAGCGGACCTTCAGCGGCCCGGCCGGGATAACGAGCCGTTCGCCTTTGAACTGTTCGGAGATGGCCCGACGCCGGGTGGCGGCGTGGTCCGCAACGGCGTCGCGCGCAGGGGTTTCCTGCGGGGCCGGGGCCCAGCTGCTCGCCATGAATGCCTTGAAGGCATCGGATGTGGGCCGCTGGGAGCGGTTGTTCACGCGCTCCTGCAGGGGTTGGGAATCTGTGGATTCCGGGTACGGGGTGTTTTCGGCATCGTTCACCGTTACATCGTCCCACCAGTTGCGTGAGGAGGCCAACGGCGAAACGGTCCAAGCCGGTCCGCATCCAATAGCGCCTAACTTGCTCCCCAACCTCGCAAGCTCGGGTGGGTCCCCTCGCAAGTTAGGCTTAGAAGGTGAGGATAGACCTGCATGCGCACTCGAATGTTTCCGACGGAACAGAGACCCCTGCCGGGGTGATGGCTTCGGCCGCCGCAGCGGGTCTCGACGCCCTCGCGCTGACCGACCATGACTCCACCGACGGCTGGGAAACGGCCGCGGCGGCCGCCCTGGAACACCGCGTGGCGTTCGTTCCGGGCATGGAGATTTCCTGCCGGACGCACGAGGGCATCAGCGTCCACGTGCTGAGCTACCTCCACGACCCCGCACATCCGGGCCTGCTCGAGGAAATCACCAAAGCCAAGGACGCCCGGCTGAGCCGGGCCGAGCGCATGGTCACGCTGCTCGCCGAGGACTACCCGCTGAGCTGGGACGACGTCATCCACCACGTTGCGCCCGGGGCCACTCTCGGACGGCCGCACATCGCCGATGCGCTCGTGGCCGCAGGGGTGGTGGCCGACCGCAGCGAGGCCTTCACATCGATCCTGACGTCCCACTCGCGCTACTTCGTGCAGCATTACGCACCGGACCCGGCGCTCGCCGTCGAACTCGTGCGCGCCGCCGGCGGAGTGCCTGTCTTCGCCCATCCCGTGGCGTCCGCACGGGGCCGCGTGGTTGAGGAGCGCACCTACCTGGAAATGATCGACGCCGGGCTGCTCGGCCTGGAGGTGGAGCACCGCGACAATCCTGAAGAGGGGCGCGAATTCCTGCGCGGCCTCGCCGCCAAGCACGGGCTTCTCATGACAGGCTCCTCCGACTACCACGGTGCGGGCAAACCCAATCTGCTTGGGGAGAACCTGACCGCGCCGGAGGTGCTGGCACGGATCGAGGAGCTGGGTACCGGCACTCCGGTGGTGCGCTGAGACGCACTACCTGCCAGGGTTCGGGACAAAGGGGTGCCCCAGGGCCGTCGACAGTCCGACGAAGATGCGGGTGGCAGGGGACGAGCACGGGAGGTCTGCCGGATTGTCGATGAGCGTCGGTGACTCGGTGCAACTTCCCGAGGCGATGTCACTGTTGACGAGGACCACCACCGAGGTGTCCGACGTCGTGTCGTAGTACAGGGTGGCGTTGAAGCCGGGCAGTTCGCCGGTGTGACCCACCCACCCGCCAACGCACGCAAAGCCGAAACCGTAGCCGGCCGGTTCCGGGAAGGACTGCAGGCGTTCAGCCTGGGTCGCCGGGGACAGAAGGCCCTGCCCGGTGCCCAGCGCCCGGCCGTACACCAAGAGGTCCTGCACGGTGGAGATCATGGCCCCGGCGGTCCACCCAAAGGAGGGGCTCCAGTTCGTGGCATTGGTGGGATCCTCCGGCGTGCTGCTGCCTTGGAGCGTATAGCCTTGCGGGTGCGGCGCCGGAATGGCCGGTGAGTCGCCGGGCCAGCTGGTGCCCGCCAGCCCCAGCGGTGCCAGGATCCTCTGCTGGAGGACGTCCGCAACGGGCTGGCCTGTCACCTTCTCGATCACCTTGCCCAACAGGACGGTGTTGGTGTTCGAGTAATTGAATTTCTCGCCGGGGCTGAAGATGGGCGAGGCCGAGACACCGTAGGCAACCAGCTGATCGGGCGTGAAAATCGTCTCCGGATGCGCGAAATAGACGTCCAGGAAGGCCTGGGTGTAGTAGCTGGCAATCCCGCTGGTCATGTTGGCCAGCATCCGCAGGGTGATCGTGTTTCCGTTCGGAATGCCCGGGTAGTACTTGTCGATGGTGTCATTGAGCGACAGCTTGCCTTCCTCGGCCAGCTGGAGAATGAGGGTGCCGGTAAACGTCTTGGTGACGGAACCAATCCTCAGGTGCATGTCCGTGGACATGGCTGCGTTCGTGGTGGGGTCGGCGAAACCGTACGAGCTGGTCCAGAGCCCTTCTGGCGTGCGTACGCCAACGATCGCTCCGGGGGCTGCTGCTTCCTTGAAGGATGACTGTGCTGCGGCATCGAGGGAGGCGGCCAGGGGCGCCGGGAGTGCCGCGGCCGTTGAGGCCGGGGCTGCGATCACTGTGGCGACATCGGAAACGCACGGCCCCGTGGTGGCGGCGGGGGCGGTGGCTGCTGCGCTTGTGCTGGGTGGCGTACTATCAGACGTGGCTGTGCAGCCGGTTAACAACAGCACCGCGGCCATCCCTGAGGGGATGAGCCGGGAGTGGCGGGTCCTCCGCGAAGTGCACACACCGGCCATGGTGGACCCCTGTTCGTCGAGCCAGACGCCGCGGCATGTTCCCCCAGGCGAGCCGGCCCGGGAAGGGCCGGTTCCGGTTATTCTGTGGCACGCCATGGGGCCTGTCAACGGCCATGGCATAGGCCCGTGGATACTTAGGCAGGGCTGCTTAGTTGGGTGAAAGCGGCGGAGGCCCGGCGATGAACTCGGCCTTGCCGTCCAGCCGCTTGCGCATGACCTCGATGGCCGGGGCGTTCTGGTCCACGCACACGAACCTGCGGCCCAGCTTGGCCGCCACCGAGCCGAGCGTGCCGGAACCGGCAAAGAAGTCCAGGCACCAGTCGTCCTTGCGGCTCGACGCCGACACGATCCGGCGGACCAGTCCTTCGGGTTTCTGGGTGGGGTAGCCGGTCTTTTCGCGTCCGGTGGGCGAGACGATGGTGTGCCACCACACGTCCGTGGGCAGCTTGCCCTTTTCGCGTTTGGCGGGGGTGACCAGGCCCGGGGCCATGTACGGCTCGCGGTCCACCTCGGCATTGTCGAAATGGTACTTGGCCGGGTTTTTCACGTACACGAGGATGTTGTCGTGCTTGGTGGGCCAGCGGCTTTTGGCGCGTGCGCCGTAGTCATAGGCCCAGATGATCTCGTTCAGGAAGGACTCCCGGCCGAAGATGGCATCGAGCATGACCTTGGCGTAGTGCACCTCGCGGTAGTCCAGATGCAGGTACAGCGTGCCGTCATCGGCCAGCAGCCGCCACGCCTCCACGAGCCTGGGTTCCAGGAACGACCAGTAGTCGCTGAAGGCGTCGTCGTAGCTGTGCAGGGCGCCCTTGATGGTGTCATAGGAGCGGCCCTTGAAGCCCACGCGGTCGCCGTCGCCGTCGGCGTTGCGGACCATGCGTGTTTCCTGGCGGCTCTGGACCCGGCCGGTGTTGAACGGCGGGTCCACGTAGATGAGTGTGAAGGCGCCGTCCGGCAGCGTGGGGAGGAAGTCCGCATTGTCCGCGTGCACCACCAGGTTGCTGCCGTCCGGCGCCCAAACAGTTTCACTCATTGAGGGTTTTAGGCCTCGGCGCTGCCGGAAGATGCGGCGGCGTCGCCGGCGGAAACAACCTCGCCGTTGCGGCGGCGCGTGCGGGTGCGCCGGGTGCGGGCAGGCTTGTCGCCGGCTTCACCGTTCGCACGGGAGCCGTTCGCTTCCGCGCCGTTCGTGGCGGCGCCTTCCGCCGGAGCTGCTTCGCCTTCGGAGGTACGACGGCGGCGCGTGCGCTCGCGTCCGCCGTCGCCCCTGCCTTCGCTTGCCTTCGCGTCGCCGGACCTAGCGTCGCGGCCGGAGCGGCCACGGCCGCCGCCGCGTCCGGATCCGCCGTCGCGGCCGGAACGGGAGTTCTTCTTGCCGGTCTCGCCCAGGTCCTCCAGGACCTCGGCGTCGACGCCGGCGAGCGTGCGCTTGTTGCGGGGCAGCCGGCCCTTGGTGCCTTCCGGAATGTCCAGCTCTTCGTAGAGGTGCGGCGAGGAGGAGTAGGTCTCCACGGGCTCGGGCACGCTCAGGCCGAGGGCCTTGTTGACCAGGCCCCAGCGCGGCATGTCGTCCCAGTCGACGAACGTGACGGCGGTGCCCTTGTTGCCGGCGCGACCGGTGCGGCCCACGCGGTGCAGGTAGATCTTCTCGTCTTCCACGCACTGGTAGTTGATGACGTGGGTGACGTCGTCGACGTCGATGCCTCGGGCGGCAACGTCGGTGGCGACCAGGACGTCGACCTTGTTGTTGCGGAAGGCACGCAGTGCCTGCTCGCGGGCGCCCTGGCCGAGGTCGCCGTGGATGGCTGCGGCAGCGAAGCCGCGGTCCACGAGTTCCTCGGAGACCTTGGCGGCGGTGCGCTTGGTCTTGGTGAAGATGATGGTGCGGCCACGGCCGCGGGCCTGCAGGATGCGGGCCACGACCTCGATCTTGTCCATGCTGTGGGCACGGTAGATGAGCTGGCGGATGTCGCGCTTGGTGAGGCCCTCGTCATGGGGGTCCGCGGCACGGATGTGCGTGGGCTGGGTCATGTAGCGGCGGGCCATGGCGATGACCGGGCCGGGCATGGTGGCCGAGAACAGCAGGGTCTGGCGGACCGCCGGGGTGCCCGCGATGAGGGTCTCCACGTCCGGCAGGAAGCCGAGGTCCAGCATTTCGTCGGCCTCGTCAAGGATGACCATCTTGACGTTCTTGAGGCTCAGGTGCTTCTGCTTGTAGAGGTCGATCAGGCGGCCGGGCGTGCCGACAACCACCTCGACGCCCTTCTGCAGGGCCTCGATCTGGGGTTCGTAGGCCCGGCCGCCATAGATCGTGGCGATGCGGGCGTTGCGCTTGCGGGACGCGGTCTGCAGGTCGTTGGCGACCTGGACGGCGAGTTCGCGGGTGGGCACGATGACCAGGGCCTGCGGGGCGCCCGGGACGGCCAGTTTGTCGTAGCCGGCGTCGTCCTGTCCGACCACGCGCTGCAGGGCAGGGATGCCGAAGCCGAGGGTCTTGCCGGTACCGGTCTTCGCCTGGCCGATGATGTCGTGGCCGCTGAGGGCAACCGGCAGGGTCATCGCCTGGATCGGGAAGGGGTGCGTGATGCCGGCGTCGGCCAGGGATTCAACGATGTCTGCGCGGACGTTGAAATCAGCGAAGGACTTTTCCTCGATCTCGTGGGGCGTCTCGTCCGAGGTGATGGTCTCCTCGGGCTCGATCGATTCCGTTCCGCTGGGGTCAGTCAGGACTTCATGGGTGTGCAATTCACTCACAGGGAGTTTCCTTATTCATTTGGGCATTGGCGCTGCGTGCTCAACGGCGGCGGCTGAGCCGATCCGGAGCACGAACGGGCGCGCAAGCATTTCCAGTGGAAGCCGATCGCGGGCTATCTAAGTACTGGCACTGGTGACCAGCGGGCAAATCTCAAGATCGCGTAGGGGCGGGCTTGTTGACTTCAAAAATTAACTGAATCAACGACCGGGCATCCATTACTACACAGCCAGTCTAGCCTCTGGGCGGCCCAAAGCTGGGATCGGTGCCCTCGCCGTGCCTGTCATAGGAGCGCGAAGCGGATCTCCCGTGCGGCGATGTCCGCCTTCACCAGCTTCACCCGGACCTTGGTGCCGGACTCCATTTCGCCGTCGCAGCGGGCCGTGACGGCAGGCTCGGTGATCTGGACGACGCCGAACGGACCGTTGCCGTTGCCGTTCCCGTTTCCGTTGGGCGGCTTGGAACCGGAGATCACGATTGCGTCGAACTCCTCGCCGATGTGGTTGACCACCAGGGCCGCCTCCACCGTGTCCAGGGCCATGCGCTCCATCTTTCCTGCGAGCTGGTCCGAGGCTGCCATGATCGCGGGCAGGGACGGCAGGGCGTCGCGGACCCACGAGGGGATGGAGCCGCCGGTGCTCAGGGCCTCGCAGATCACCAGGACGAAGCGGTCGATCAGCCGGCGCAGGGGAGCCGTGGTGTGGGCGTACGGGGCGCCGATGGCCGACTGCACCACATTCTCGGGCACCGTCCCGTCGAACGGCGTGTAGCCCGCGCCGCGGAACAGCATCCCGGCGGCGTGCAGGATGGCCAATTGCTTGGGATCGGTGGCGTCCAGGGTGCGCAGGTATTCGCCGTAGCTGATCCGGCCGTCCCAGGGCTTGCCGAGGGCCGCCGTCTGGCGTTTGAAGTGCAGCAGGGAACGGTCGTCCGGTTCCGGCATGGTGCGCAGGATCCCCACCTTGCCGTCCAGCATCAGCTGCGCGGCTGCCATCCCGGTCATAAGGGAAATCTGCGCGTTCCAGTCCTCCACAGGCAGGCTGGGCGCTGCCACAATCCGGAACCCGCCGCCGTCGGGCAGGGGCACGATCTCCTGCTCCGGCATGTTCAGGCTGGCACCGCCGCGGCGGCGCTCCAACTCGACGCGCTTGAGCCCCACTTCCTTGAGTAGCTGCAGCACGGGCGAGGCCGTGCCGGCGTCGATCTCGGCCTGCGCGCCCTTGTAGCTCAGCTTGGCGCGGCTGCGGACCGTGGCCCGGCGGACGGACGCGGCCGAGACCTCCGCGGCAGCATCAAGGTCGAAGTCCCACACGAAGGCCGCGCAGTCCTGCTCGGCCAGCAGGCTTCCGGCGTTCTCGCTTATGACCTCGGGGTGGAGCGGGATCCGGCCGTCCGGGGCGTAGAACGTCTGCCCGCGCTGGCGGGTCTCGGCGTCGAGGGCCCCACCCGGAGCCACGAAGGAGGGGACATCGGAGATGGCGTAGAGCACCTTGTAGCCCTCGCCGGCGCGCTCGATGAACAGCGCCTGGTCAAGGTCCGTGGAGGAGGCCGGGTCGATGGTGATGAAGGGGACCTCCCGGAGATCACGGTCGGGAAGGGCGTGGGCGGACACCGCGGCCTCGGCCTCCTGCAGGGCTTCCGACGGGTAGGCGCCGGGCAGCTCCAGCTCGGTCCGCAGGGCCGCAAATGCCTCTGCGAGCTGGTACGACTCTTCACTGACGTTCGGCGCTATCCCATGATGTGGCACGAAAATCAGGTTAGCCCGAAATCGGCGGTTAGTCTTGGAGCATGGGCACATCCTCGGCCGGCAACGCTCAGTACCAGCGCCTCGTGACGGACCTCCTGGGCGTTATGGCCTATGGCGAGCTGTCAGCCTTCGGGCGCCTCTCCTCCGACGCGCGCTACGCACCTACCCTCCACGACCGTGCCCTGCTGGGCCGGATCGCCGTGATCGAGTTCCAGCATTTCGAACTGGCCAGCGCCCGGCTCGAGGAACTGGGCGTGGACGCCGAGGAGACCATGCTGCCGTTCCAGCGTTCCGTGGACCACTTCCACGAGCGCACCAAACCGGGCGACTGGTACGAGTCCCTGATGAAGGCCTACGTCATCGACACCGTGTCCTCGGACTTCTACAGGTCCGTGTCCGAGTTCCTTGACGCGGACACCCGGGAACTGGTTGAACGGATCCTGGTCTCGGAGGAGTCCACCGCCGTGCTGCGCGAACTGCTCCAGCACGCCCTGGCGGAGGACCCGCGCCTTGCGTCCCGGCTGGCCCTGTGGGGCCGCCGACTGGTGGGCGAGGCCCTCACCCAGGCCCAGCGCGTCAGCATGGAGCACGCCCTGCTGGGGCCGCTGCTCAGCAGCACCGGCGACGCCCGGGAAACCGTTGGGAAGCTGACGGCGGACCTTGCCGAGCGGCACTCCCGCCGGATGACAGGGCTCGGCCTGACGGCCTGAGCGGCTACTGCCAGATCGGCAACGGCCTGTGGCTACGCGGCGTCCAGCGCGGCGAGCAGCTCCCGGGCGGCCGCCGTCGGGTCCGGCGCTTCGGTGATGGCACGCACCACCACGATCCGCTCGGCACCCGCTGCAACCACCTGCTCAACGTTGGTGAGGTCGATGCCGCCGATGGCGAACCAGGGGAGCAGCACGCCGCCCACGGTTTCCTCATCGGCCTTGCGGACGGCTTCTTTTGCATATGTGACCAGCTCCAGGCCGACGGCGTCGCGCCCTGGCTTGGTGGGGGTTGCCCAGAGCGGGCCAACACAGAAATAGTCCAGTCCGCTGCGGCCGTGGGCAGCGGCGATCGCGGCATCGATCTGCTCCGTGGTGTGCGTGGACAGGCCGATCACCGTGGGGTCGTGGAGCAGCTTCCGGGCTGAGCGCAACGGCAGGTCCTTCTGCCCGATATGGAACACCGGAGCCCCGGAAAGCAGGGCAATATCGGCGCGGTCGTTGACAGCCCACAACCGGCCGTGATGGTGCGCCACCTTGTGCAGGGCCTCGAGGAGCTCAAGTTCCTCGGCGGCTTCCAGGGACTTGTCGCGCAGCTGGATGATGTCCACGCCGCCTTCGAAAGCGGCATCGACGAAGTCTTCGAAATCGCCCTGTGTCTTGCGGGCATCGGTGCAGAGATAGAGGCGGGCAGTGGTGTGGACGTCGTGCTGGGTCATGGAGCTAGCGTAGTTCCTTTACACTGGGCTGGTACTGCGGGAGCCGTAGTGGCGGTCACAAACGCCACGCGGCTGAGAGGGCTTCAGCGCCGACCGCTTGACCTGATCCGGCTAGTACCGGCGTAGGGAAGGAGCCGCATGGCGGATACCAACAACAGCTGCCCCGGCACGCTGCAGGCAGACGTTGCAGTGATCGGCGGAGGCATCATCGGCCTCGGCATCGCCCTCGAAGCCCGCAAGGCAGGGCGCTCAGTAGTCCTCATCGACCCCGCACCGGCCACGGGCGCCACCTTCGCCGCGGCCGGCATGCTCGCCCCCGTCAGCGAACTGCACTACCAGGAGGAAGACCTCCTGGAACTGATGCTGGAGTCCTCAGTGCTCTGGCCGGAATTCGAACGGACGCTGCCCGCGGCGTCGGGATCCGGGGACGCGGCCCCTGGGACCGGATACCGCACGACGGCGACCCTCGCCGTGGGTGCCGACGCCGCGGACCGGAGGGCGCTCGCCGACCTCCGGTCCGTCCAGCTGGCACACGGACTGGCGGTGGAACCCCTGGCACTCCGTGAGGCACGGAGCCGCGAACCCCTGCTGAGCCCGCAGATCTCCTGCGCTTTCGACATCCCCGCCGACCACCAGGTGGACCCCCGCAAGCTCGCCCGCCGGATCCTGGCCGCCCTCGCCAGCCACAGTCCCGAAGAGGCCACGTGGGTGGCCAGGGCTGAGAACGGCTTCGCCCTCTGCGCCCAGGCCGCGTCGCTCATGTGGGAGGACGGCCGCGTGGCCGGGACGGTGCTGGAAGACGGGACAGTGGTGCATGCTGCGGAGACCGTGGTGGCCAACGGCCTCGGCGCCGCAGCCCTGGCCGGACTGCCGGAGGGCCTCGCGCTTCCCTTGCGCCCCGTCTACGGGGACATCCTGCGCCTCCGCGTTCCGGAACATCTCCGGCCGCTGCTGACATCCACCGTCCGTGGCATAGTGCGCGGCGTGCCCGTCTACATCGTTCCCCGGGACGACGGCACAGTGGTGATCGGGGCGACGCAGCGTGAAGACGGGCTCTCCGCTTCCTCCAACGCGGTCTCCGCCGGCGGCGTCTACCAGCTGCTCCGCGACGCCCAGGTCATGGTTCCTGCTGTAGCCGAATTGGAACTGCTCGAGGCAACCGCACGGGCACGGCCCGGTACACCGGACAATGCACCCCTGCTCGGGCGCGTCCAGGGCAGCCGCGGCGATACTGACGGCCTGGTGGTAGCCACCGGCTTCTTCCGCCACGGCGTCTTGCTCACTCCTGTGGCCGCACGGATCGTCGGCCAGCTCCTCTCCGGGGTGGAGGACCCGCGCTGGTCCAGGTTCCGCCCCGACCGCTTCTCCGTTCCAACACCCGCACACGCAATCACCTCTGTAGCAATCAAGGATCCGGCATGAACATCACCCTCAACGGCACAGCCCACGCGCTTTCCGACGGCGCCTCCGTCACCACCCTCGTCAGCCAGGTCACCGGCCGCGTGCTGGACCACAGCGGCCAGGCGTCCGACGGCGGCAAGCTGGGCGTCGCCGTCGCACGCAATTCCGAAGTGGTGCCACGCAGCCAGTGGGCTGCCACGACGCTCGCAGAGGGCGACGAACTCGAACTCGTAACCGCAGTACAGGGAGGCTGAACCATGACCGCAGCAAGCACCGAGGTGCGCACTGACTCACTGGTGATCGACGGCGTGGAGTTCGGCTCCCGCCTCATCATGGGCACCGGTGGGGCGCCGAGCCTGGACGGGCTGGGCGCCGCACTGCTGGCCTCCGGCACGGAGCTGACCACCGTGGCCATGCGCCGCTACTCACCGGCCGAAACAGGTTCCCTGTTCCAGCTCCTGATGGACCACAACATCCGCGTCCTGCCCAACACCGCGGGATGTTTCACGGCCAAAGACGCCGTGATGACGGCCGAACTGGCACGCGAAGCCTTGGAAACCGACTGGGTCAAGCTCGAAGTCATTGCCGACGAGCACACGCTGCTTCCGGACGCCGTGGAACTGGTGGACGCCACGGAACAGCTGGTGAACCGCGGTTTCAAGGTGTTCGCCTACACGAATGATGATCCCGTGCTGGCCCTGCGCCTGGAAAACCTCGGCGCCACCGCCGTCATGCCCCTGGGCGCGCCCATCGGCACCGGCCTGGGCATCCTGAACCCGCACAACATCGAACTGATCGTGTCCCGGGCTTCGGTTCCGGTGGTGCTCGACGCCGGAATCGGAACTGCCTCCGACGCTGCGCTGGCCATGGAACTGGGCTGCGACGCCGTCCTGCTGGCCACCGCCGTGACGCGGGCACAGAACCCCGTCCAGATGGGCGAGGCCTTCAAACACGCCGTCATCGCCGGTAGGCTGGCGAAGCAGGCGGGCCGGATTCCGCGCCGGGAGCACGCATTGGCGTCCTCGGCCATGGAAGGCCGGGCCGAGTTCCTGTAAGCGAGTCCCCGCAGGCGGGGAGTCCCGAGCCGAGGAGCAGGCATGGCAGGCAAGGAAGATGTCCTCACCAGGCCGGCGATCGATGCCGCCCTGGCGGAACTGCCGGACTGGCGGTACCGGCTAGGAGGGCTCGTCACCGTCTATAAGGCGCCGACGGCGGCCGGCGCGCTTGCGCTGATTGCCGCCGTCGGGCAGATCGCGGAAGAACAGAACCACCACCCGGACCTGGACTGGCGCTACAACCGGGTCTTCATCCGGTACACCTCGCATGATGCCGGCTCGGAGGTGAGCAGCCGCGACGTCGCCGCGGCCACCGCGGCCAGCACTGCTGCCGCGGACGCCGCGGCTGTGGCCGAGCCGGGGCTATACAGGACCATGGAACTGGCGATCGATACCGACGCCCCGGAAGCGATCTCCGAGGTCTGGCGGGTGGCCCTGGGATACCGCAAGGGACGGCATGGGGACCTCGTGGACCCTTATGGCAGGGGACCGGCGCTGTGGTTCCAGGAAACGCCGTCGCCCAATGCAAACCGCATCCACGTCGACGTGCACCGGAGCCTGGCCGAATCGGGCCCGGCCATCGGCAAGACGGCGGCCACCGGAGCCTTAATGAACCATGACCACGCACCCAACTGGGTGGTGGTCACGGATTCACAAGGCAACCGGCTCTGCCTGTGCACCGAAGCGGGGCACGAGCCGGATCTCGGGGACTGAAGCGCCGGTCCGCGGAGCTACAGCTTGAGCGCGGCTGTCAGCGCCTGGATGTCGTGCTTGGCGCGCGCCCGGCCAAGGAACAGCGCTGCGGCGACGGACGCCGCCGAACCCAGGACGATCGGCAGGACCCACGGGATCCAGGTCAGCCCCTGCCGGTAGCCCAGGCCGATCTGGAGGCAGACGATCCAGCTCAGCATGCCCACAGCCACAGCCACCCCGGCGGGCACGGCGATGCCGTACGCTGCGTGGTGCCTGTCATTTGCCCAGACAATGAAGCCCGCGGCGACGGTGGCAAGGACCACGATGACGAGTGAAAGCATGGGGGCTCCTGGTTTCCGGGGAGTGTCAGAGAACGCCGAAACCGACGCGGCGGGATTCCTCGGCGCCGATCTCCACGTAGCCAAGGACGTTGCCCGGGACGATGATCTGGCGGCCCTTTTCGTCGCTCAGACGCAACTCCGTGCCCTTGGACACGGCCTCGGCGACGATCTTGGCGACGGCTTCCGCATCCAATGCCGATTCCAGCACAATTTCGCGGCCCACGTTCTGAATGCCGATCTTTACTTCCACAGCAAGGCCTCCAAGCCAATCAAGAATTTAAGTCAGTCCTCTATTTGTAGCCTAGGACTCTTTGGGGAATCGACTGATTCCGCGCCAAGCTAAACGATAGATGAGATCGCTGGCCACATCGAGGTCCAGGTTTCCGTCCGTTTCCAGCCAGTAGCGGGCACTGACCTGTGCCATTCCGGCCAATCCGCGCCCCAGGAGCTGTGCCTCGAGCGGGGGCAGCTTGGTGTCCTCCGCGATGACATGCGCGACGGCGTCGGCGAAGGTCTTGTTGAACGTTTCCAGCCGCGAGCTGACATCGGGATCGTTGATGAGGTCCGATTCGAAGACCAGGCGGTGGGCCTGGTCATCGCCCGCGATGAAGCGGTAGTACGCCCGCATGACGGCCTGGACGCGTTCCTTATTGTCCGAGGTGGAGTTCAGCGCCGAGAGCATCTGCTCGGTCAGCTTGGCCAGATGGCTGTCCAGCAGCGCCATGTAGAGCTCACGCTTGGACGGGAAGTGCTGGTACAGGACCGGCTTGCTCACATGCGCTGTCTCGGCGATTTCGTCCATCGCGGCGCCGTGGAAGCCGTTGGCCACAAACACTTCCAAAGCGGCATTGAGCAGCTGGGCGCGGCGTTCATCCCGCGGCAACCTCGCTGAGCGTGGCGACCCGGTCCGGTCCTGCCTCTCCGGTGTCTCCTGTTTTGCCCGTGCGCCCTCAGCCACAGTTCTGCCCGCCTTTCATTTGCAGTTATGACCACTGTACGTCCCAGTAATATGACCCGGCGGCATCGGCAGGCATACATTGAAGTATGGCCACCACTTTTGCTGCCCAAACCACGCCCGTTTCGCTGCCGCCGTTGGTAGAACCAGCCGCGGAACTGAGCCCTGCGGAGGTTGAACGGTACTCCCGCCACTTGATCATCCCCGAGATCGGCGCGGCCGGGCAACGCCGGCTCAAGAACGCCAGGGTCCTGGTGATCGGGGCCGGCGGTCTCGGCTCGCCGGCGCTGCTCTACCTGGCCGCCGCAGGCGTGGGCACGCTGGGCATAGTAGACGACGACGACGTCGACCTCAGCAATCTCCAGCGCCAGGTCATCCACGGGGTCAAGGACGTCGGCCGGCCCAAGATCGAGTCCGCACGGGATGCCATCGCGGAGCTGAACCCGCTTGTCACGGTCAATCTGCACAACGTCCGGCTGGATTCCTCCAACGCCCTGGACATCTTCGCCGGCTACGACCTCATCCTGGACGGTGCGGACAACTTCGCCACCCGCTACCTCGTCAACGACGCCGCCGCGATCCTCGGCAAGCCCTATGTGTGGGGATCGATCTTCCGCTTCGACGGCCAGGTCAGCGTCTTTTGGGAAAAGCACGGCCCCAGCTACCGCGACCTCTACCCCGAAGCCCCTCCCGCCGGGTCCGTGCCCTCCTGCGGGGAAGGCGGAGTGTTCGGCATGCTGTGCGCCGCCGTCGGCTCCCTCATGGTGACGGAGGCCGTCAAGCTCATCACCGGCGTCGGGCGTTCACTGCTGGGGCGCGTGGCACTGTTCGACGCCTTGGGCGGCAGTTGGCGCGAGATCAAGGTCTCCAAGGACCCTGCAGCGGAACCCATCACCGAACTCACCGACTACGAGGCCTTCTGCGGCGTCACGCCGCCGCCGGCCACGGACGCCGGGCACACTGTCACAGCCAAGCAGTTGGCCGAAATGCTGGCCGAGCGGGCAGCGGGGGCGCGCGACTTTGAGCTGGTGGACGTCCGCGAAAGCGGTGAGCACAGCATTGTGAGCATCGACGGCTCGGTGCTCATCCCGCAGGGCCGCATCTTGGCCGGCGAGGCCTGGGTTGAGCTGCCGCAGGACAAGGACATCGTCTTCCACTGCAAGGTCGGCGGGCGCTCAGCCGCGGTCCTGGCGGCGGCGCAACGGGCCGGGTACACCCGGGTCAGCCACCTCGACGGTGGGATCCTGGCCTGGGTGCGCGACGTCGAACCGGGGAAACCGGTCTACTGACGCCGGCAGGTAGCAGCAGGAGCGTTCACGAGGGGGCAGCCGGAAACGGCCGCTCAGGCTGTCCCGGAGCTCAGGCTGTATCGGAACGGAGCTCCTCGTGGTCCACGGGACATTCTGCAGCTGGAGCCGGGGTGGCAGGCTGTTCCACCTGGATGCCGTACAGGGCCTCGAGGGCTGCCACGTAGTCGTCCTGCTGGCCGTTCGCTGCCAGCTCGCGGGCCCGCACCGTGGGGACATGCAGGAGTTGCTTGACCATGCGGCGGAGCGCGAACTCCACTTCCTCCGCGGCAGCCGTACAGCCGTGGCGGGCGCGGACCTTCTCCATTTCGGAGTCCAAGACGTTCATGGTGTGGCGGCGCAGGGCAACGATGGCTGAATCCACCGAGCGGGATTCGCGCTCCTGCTCGAAGGCCCTTGCGGCCCCGCTGACGATGCTGCTCGCCTGGGAGAGGGACTCCGCCTGCTCCTGCGGTGCTGCAAGGCGCACAGACTCGAGCGTAAGCAGTTCGACGCCGTCGAGTTCACCGACGGCGGGGTCGAAGTCGTGGGTGAGGGCGAGGTCGATGGCGATGAGGGTCTGCGGGGAAGCGGCGCGGACCGTGGCCAGTTCCCCTGCTTCCACCCGGGTCTCGGAGCCGCTGCAGCCAATCATGACGTCGGCCGCGGCGACGGCGGCGGGGAGGGTGTCGCCGTCGAGCGCTGTGCCGCCACGCGTGGCGACGAAGCCCTCGGCGCGGCCCGAAGAGGAATAGACGGAGATGTCTGTGCAGCCGCGTTCACGCAGGAGCGACATAGTGGCACCCGCATAGGCGCCCGTCCCGAACACAACGACCTTTTTGCTGGACCAGTCGGCGCTGTCCGAGAGATCGGTGGCGAGGTCCAGGGCGACGGAAACAATCGAGAGGCCGCGGGAGCCGAGGGCGGTCTGGGCGCCGACGTCCTTGGCCGTCTTGGAGGCTGCCTGGAAGAGCCGCACCAGGCCGGAGCTCGCGGTGCCCTCGTGCTGGGCAGTGATGAGGGCGCGGCGGACCTGGCCGGCGATCTCGCGTTCACCCACGACGGCGGAATCCAGGCCTGCGCTCACGGCAAACAGATGCTTGGTGACCTCCGGGCCCGTCCGCGTGCTGAAGGAACGGGAGACGAGATGCTCGCTGACACCGCTCAGTTCGCTGATCTGTGAAACCAGGGCAGAGCGGGCGGCTTCGAGGTCGTCGGCGTTGGACGTTTCGCCGTAGATCTCGAAGCGGTTGCAGGTGGCAAGAACCACTGTGCCGGAGACGATCGGCGATCCAGCCATGGCGGCGGAGGCAAGCCTTGAAGAACCGTTGCTCAGCTGAGCGACGGTCTCGAGGTCGACGTCGGCGTGTGTCGCCACCAATGAAAAAAGAACCACAGCCCCCCAATCATAGCTTTTTCGTCCACCTGGAGAACAATGCTTTGCCGTGGTCTTTCGCACCCCACCCGGTGATCGCGGTCACCCAGGCAGTGCACGCCGCCCGCCCGTGACAGGCTGTCGTTATCTTTTGCACCCGATTTTCGGCACAATCGAAGGCATGACTACCAGCTCTGCAGCATCCAACAGCACGGCCACCACTGTCCCTGCCGGGACCCTTAGCGCAAGCCACCCGCTGATGGACGGCCGCACCGCAGACTCTGCACTGATCACGGCATACCGTGGCGGCAAGCCGTCCCGCCGTCCGGTCTGGTTCATGCGTCAGGCCGGCCGTTCGCTGCCCGAATACCTGAAGGTTCGCGAAGGCGTGGCCATGCTGGATTCCTGCCTGCGCCCGGAGCTCGCCTCCGAGATCACGCTGCAGCCGGTCCGCCGCCACGATGTTGATGCCGCGATCTTCTTCTCCGACATCGTCATCCCGCTCAAGCTTGCCGGCGTCGGCGTGGACATCGTTCCCGGCGTCGGACCCGTGCTGGACAAGCCCGTCCGTACCGCCGCCGACGTCGCCGCACTGCCGCAGCTGACGTGGGAGGCGCTGGAGCCGATCCGCGAGGCCGTCCGCCTCACCGTCGCGGAGCTCGGCAAGACCCCGCTCATCGGTTTCGCCGGTGCCCCGTTCACCCTCGCGGCCTACATGGTGGAGGGCAAGCCCTCCCGCGACCACCTCGGCCCGCGCACCATGATGCACGCCGACACGGACACCTGGACCGCCCTGGCCAACTGGGCCGCCGACGCCTCCGGCATGTTCCTGCGCGCCCAGCTCGAAGCCGGTGCCTCCGCAGGCCAGCTCTTCGACTCCTGGGCCGGATCCCTGGGCCTGGCCGACTACAGCAAGTACGTCGCCCCGGCCTCCGCGCGCGCACTGGACCATGTCCGCCACCTCGGTGCCCCGCTGGTCCACTTCGGCACCGGAACCTCGGAACTGCTCGTGGCCATGCGCGACGTCGGCGTGGACGTGATGGGTGTCGATTACCGCCTGCCGCTGGATGAGGCCAACCGCCGCCTTGGCGGCACCGTTCCGCTCCAGGGCAACATCGACCCTGCCCTGCTCTCCGCGCCCTGGGCGGTCCTGGAAGCGCACGTCCGCGGTGTCATCGCCGCAGGCGCCGGCGCCCCGGGCCATGTCCTCAACCTTGGCCACGGCGTGCCCCCGGAAACGGACCCCACCGTGCTGACCCGCATCGTGGAACTCATCCACTCCATCCCCACGGAGTAGGCGCCGTGCGCGGCGGACACGTACGGCAGGAACGCCGGCCGGGAGCCCTAAAGCCGGACCACGCAGCGCCGGGGCCCGCCGCCGTCGTGGTGGGCGGAGGCATCTCCGGCCTCGTGGCGGCGCGCGAACTGGCCATGGCCGGCGCCGCCGTGACGGTACTCGAAGCCAGCGACGCCTGGGGCGGCTGCGTGGGCAGCCATACTGTCGCCGGGCTGACGCTGGACAGCGGAGCCGAATCCTTCGCCACGCGCTCCACCGCCGTTGCCGATCTGGCCCGCGAACTCGGGCTGGGGGAGCGCATCGTTGCCCCGCACCCTGGCGGCGCCTGGGTGCAGCTGCCCCACGGTCCGCAGGAACTGCCCAAGACTGGTGTCCTGGGCATCCCCGCCAACCCCTGGGATCCTGAAGTCCGGCGTTCCCTCGGCCTTGCCGGGGCCCTGCGCGCGTCCCTGGACCGCTGGCTTCCCGCGACGCTTGGCACCTCCGCCGATGTCACCAGCGTTTCGGCGCTTGTCCGTGCCCGCATGGGCAGGCGTGTCCTGGAACGGCTCGTGGCGCCCGTGGTGGGCGGCGTGCATTCGGCTGACCCCGCACTGCTCGACGTCGATATGGTGGCGCCCGGCCTCCGCTCCGGGCTCCGCGAACACGGCTCGCTGGCCGCCGCCGTCGCGGCGCAGCGCCAGGCTGTGCGGGGCTCCACCGCTCCCCAATCCGCCGACGCCCAGCCCGCGGCAGGCCAGCCGGCCAAGGCGGGATCCGCCGTCGGCGGCCTGCACGGCGGAATGCACACCCTGGTTTCCGCCCTGCTGAGCGACCTGCGCTCCCACGGGGCGGTGCTGCTGAGCGGGGCGCGGGCCGATGCCATCGCCCGGACCGGGCAGCGCTGGCACGTGTCCGTCGGCGGAAACACGTACGACGCCGACCGCCTGGTGGTCGCGCTCGACGGCGCGGCCGCCGTCGGGCTCCTGGAAGCCTCGCTGCCGGAACTGTCCGCGCTCCGCCCCGCAGCGGGGCCGCTCGTCAGCCTGGTGACCGTGGTGGTTGACTTGCCCGAACTGGACGGGCGCCCTCGCGGCACAGGCATCCTCGTGGCCCCACAGACCCCCGGCATCACGGCCAAGGCGCTCACACATGCCACGGCCAAATGGGACTGGCTGGCCGAGGAAGCCGGGCCGGGGACGCATGTGCTGCGCCTGTCCTATGGCCGCCGCGAGGAGGACCAGGCGAAGGCCCTGGACGTCCTGGACGACGATGCCCTGTTCGAGGCCGCACTCCGGGACGCCTCGACCCTGCTGACGGTGCCCGTCACCCGGGACGACGTGGTGGACTGGGACGTGGTCCGCTGGGCCGGAGCCCTGCCGTTTGCCGCGGTGGGGCATAAGCAGCGGGTCGCGGAGGTCCGCCGGATCTGCGCCCGCGCCGACGGCCTTGCCGTGGTGGGCGGCTGGCTGGCCGGCAACGGCCTCGCGGCGGTGGTGGCGGACACCCGCGCCCAGCTTGCCGCGACGGACTGAACAGGCACCCGATACCGGCGGAACCGCGGTACGGCTTTGTGCATGTGCCGGGCAGTGGCTAGTGTCGATGACTATGGTCAATCAGAAGCCCGGCGGATTCCTCCGGCAGGCTGGTTCCCATGGGGGTCTTCAACGGACGGCGGCTTCCGCGGTCCTTGGAGCGGTGCTGGTCTTGTCTGCAGGTATTCCTGCCTCCCTTGCTGCCTCCCAGGCGATGGTCCTGCCCTCCGATCCTGCGGACAGGGGCGCCGAGAGTTCCCGCAAACCCAAGCCCAAGTCGCCGGACCCTGCCGAGCCCGGTCCTCCTGCTTCGCCGGCCAATCCGCCGGACTTGGCTGTGCCGGCCCCTTCCGCCAGCGGCACGGCTGAAGCCAGCCCTGCGGGGGCTGAACCCGCGCCCGGGAATGGTCCGTCATCCTCCGTGCCACAAGCCGTCAGCACCGGGCCGGCACTCCCTCCGGCCGCGGCTCCGGCCCTGCCGGTCCGCGTGGCCACTGGTGGACAGCCCGGGGCAGCGGCGACGGGTATGGACCTGCCGAAATTCATGCAGCTCTGGGGTGGGATGGGTCTGACGGTCATTGGTGCCGCAGGGATCTGGCAATTTCTCAGGATGCGCCGGAGCTGAGTTAGCCCATGCCCGGCGCACGGGAACCGTGAATTGCGTCACTTCTACACGCTGTAGAACTTTTTCGTTTCGACTTAGCGCCGCCCACGGGGCAAACTTGAACTATGAGCCACACTTCTGCCGAATCTGTCACTAAAACTGCTGAAACCGAAGAACAGTTCTTTACGCTGTGGACCGTTTTCAAGCGCTCCTCCGATGTCCTGCGCAGCGGCGATGCTGTCCAGGAATTCGAGGCACTGGCTAGCAAGCTCGCCGAAGGCGGCGTAGTCCTGCGCGGCTCCTACGACGTTTCGGCCATGCGCTCGGACGCCGACATCATGCTCTGGCTGCACGGTGCCAAGCCCGAGGCCCTGCAGTCCGCCGTCCGCGACATCCGCCGCAGCAGCCTCTTCGCCGGCACCGAGATCGTCTGGTCCGCCATGGGTGTCCACCGCGAGGCGGAGTTCGCCAAGAGCCACGTCCCGGCCTACGCGCGCGGCGTCGAGCCCAGCACCTGGCTGTGCGTCTACCCGTTCGTCCGCTCCTACGAGTGGTACCTCCTGCCTGCCGAGGAGCGCGGCAAGATGCTGCGCGACCACGGCATGCTCGGCCGCGAATTCCCGCAGGTCATTTCCAACACCGTGTCCTCCTTTGCCCTGGGCGACTGGGAATGGATCCTCGGCTTGGAAGCCCCGGAGCTGGTTGACCTGGTGGACCTCATGCGCCACCTGCGCGCCACCGACGCCCGCAACCACGTCCGCGAGGAAATCCCGTTCTACACTGGCCGCCGCATATCCGCAGCCGAGATCGCCGAGGTGCTTGCATGAGTGATCTTTCCGTTTCCACCGAGCTGAACGCCGTCACCGAGCGCTTCCGCCAGGCACCCAAACAGTACGACGCCGTGCTGCTCGCCTCCTTCGGTGGGCCCGAGGGCCAGGACGACGTCATTCCGTTCCTGCGCAATGTGACGCGCGGCCGGGGCATCCCGGACGAGCGCCTCGAAGAGGTTTCGCACCACTACCGCGCCTTCGGTGGCATCAGCCCCATCAACCAGCAGAACCGCGAGCTCAAAGCCGCCCTTGAGGCCGAGCTCGCGGCCCGCGGCATCGAGCTGCCCGTGCTGTGGGGCAACCGCAACTGGGACCCGTACATCGCGCCGGTCCTGCAGGATGCCTACGACGCCGGCCACCGCCGTATGCTGATGCTCACCACGTCCGCGTACACGTGCTACTCCAGCTGCCGCCAGTACCGCGAGGACATCGGCATCGCCCTGACGGAGAGCGGCCTGGACGGCAAGCTCGAGGTGGATAAGGTCCGCGCCTACTTCGACCACCCCGGCTTCATTGAGCCGTTCGTGGAAGGAACCGCGGCCGGCCTGGCCAAGGTCCGTGCCGAACTGGCCACCGCCGGCACGCCGGACGCGCCCGTGCGCGTGCTCTTCGCCACGCACTCCATCCCGACTCGGGACGCCGAGGCAGCCGGGGCTTCCGAAGAGGAGCCCCGGGAATTCGAAGGAAACTCCGCCTACGTTGCCCAGCACCTGGCCAACGCCCGGGCGATCATGGCCGCCGTCGCCCCCGACGTCGAATGGGACCTCGTGTACCAGTCTCGCTCCGGAGCCCCGCACGTCCCGTGGCTGGAGCCGGACATCAACGACCACCTCGAGGTCCTGGCCGAACAGGGCATCAAGGGCGCCGTCATTGTGCCGCTCGGCTTCGTGTCCGACCACATGGAGGTCGCTTGGGACCTTGACACCGAGGCCCTGGAAACCTGCAAGAACCTCGGCATCGCCGCCACCCGCGTGCCGACACCCGGAACGCACAGCACGTTCGTTTCCGGACTCGTGGACCTGATCTGCGAACGCACCGTGGAGCAGAACATCTCCGAACGCCCGCATGCCACCGAACTGGGCCCCTGGTATGACGTCCTCCCTGCCGGCTGCTCGGAGAACTTCCGCGGCGCCAAGCCCGTCATCGCGGAGAACGGCTCTACCGTCGGCACGGTTCACGAGGCCCACCCTGTTGAGGAGGGAACCAAGTGATTGTTCGCATCGGCACGCGTGCCAGCAAGCTCGCGCTGACCCAGACGCAGCAGACCGCGGACCAGCTCGCCGCGATCGGCGGCTTCCCCGTGGAACTCGTGCGCATCACCACTGAGGGCGACGTCAAGACCGGCTCCCTGTCCCAGATGGGCGGCACCGGAGTGTTCGTCGCCGCACTGCGTGACGCCCTGCTGGCGAACACCTGCGATGTGGCCGTGCACTCGCTCAAGGATCTCCCCGTGGGCGCGGCACCGGGACTCACCATCGCCGCGACGCCCAAGCGCGTGGACGTCCGCGACGTGCTGTGCGCCCGCGACGGACTGAGGCTGGCAGACCTGCCGCAGGGCGCCAAGGTCGGCACCGGCTCGCCGCGGCGCGCCGCCCAGCTGCGCGCCGCCCGCCCGGACCTTGATGTCGTGGACATCCGCGGCAACGTGGACACCCGTTTGGGCCGTGTGCCCGGACTGCCCGGCAACGCGGCTGACGCGCCCGGCGACCTCGACGCCGTCGTGCTGGCCGCCGCCGGCTTGGAACGCATTAGCCGGCTGGACGCCGTGAGCGAATTCTTCGAAACGGACGTCATGCTGCCCGCACCGGGGCAGGGCTCCCTGGCCATCGAATGTCGCACGGGCGACGCCCCGCCGCAGGCCGGCTCCACCGAAGGCTCGCACGGCGTTCTGGCGCAGGCCCTGGCCGCGCTGGACGACAACGACACCCGCCTTGCCGTCACCGCCGAGCGTGCCGTGCTGGCCCGCCTCGAGGCCGGCTGCGCCGCCCCGGTAGGTGCCCACGCCTACCGCAAGGGCAGCATGCTGTACCTCGAAGCCGCGGTATGCGCCGTGGACGGCACCAAGACGGTGCGCGAAAAGAAGGCCACCGACGGGCTCACCGAGGTCGGTGCCACGCTGCTCGGCATCGAGGTGGCCGAGCTCCTGCTCGCGGCCGGCGCCGCGGAGATCGCGGACCTTGCAGCATCCTGATGCCCCGGCCGGGGTTCTGGAGGGTCGGCGCGTCCTGATCACCCGGAGCGCCGACCGCGCCCGGCCGCTGGCCTCGCTGCTCAGCAGCCTGGGCGCGGAACCGCTGCTCCTGCCGCTCATCGACTTCGAGCGGGCCGCGGACCAGCCAGCCCTGGATACGGCGCTGGATTCGCTGGCGGCGGGGGCCTTCGACTGGCTCGTCGTCAGCAGCATCACCACGGTTCGCGTCCTTGTGGAGAAGGCCGCCGAGCGCGGGACAACACCGGCCAAGCTGGTGCCGGCCGGAACCCGTGTGGCCACCATCGGGCCGTCTTCGCGGCGGATCCTTGAGGCCGTGGGCATCCCCGTGGCCCTTGCCCCGATGGACATCCAATCCGCCGAAGGGCTCGTGGACCTCTGGACGGCCGCACTGGAGCGCGTGCTGCTGCCGCAGGCCGACATTGCAGCTCCTTCTTTGCGCGACGGCCTGGCCGCCAAGGGCGCCGCGGTCACCGACGTCGTGGCCTACCACACCGTGGACTTCCCGGCCCGGGACGGACTGCGCCTGGACGCGGAACTGCCGTCCGCCGTCGGGGTCTCCAACCATGCCGCTCCCCGGCAGCTGAGTCCCTCGCAGACCCGCGGCGAGCTCGACGCCGGGACGATCGACGCCGTCGTGGCCGCCTCGCCGAGCGCCGCGCGGCGCATCGCCGCGACCCTCCTGCCGCTGGGAGATTGCCGCTTCATCGCCATCGGGCGCCCGACGGCGGCAGAAGCTGCCGTACTCGGCATCCCGGTGGCCGCCACTGCCCAAGTCCCCACGCCGGACGGCATCGTTGCCGCCCTGGGCACCGTATTCGCCAACGAAGGGAACATCCGATGAGCTTTCCGAACCACCGCCCGCGCCGCCTCCGCACCACACCCGCCATGCGCCGGCTCACCGCGGAATACCGCCTGGCGCCTGCGGACCTGATCCTGCCGGCTTTCATCCGCGAAGGCCTCAGCGAGCCCTCGCCCATCACCTCCATGCCAGGAGTCGTCCAGCACACCACCGATTCGCTCAAGCGCGCCGCAGCGGAAGCCGTGGAACTCGGCGTCGGCGGCATCATGCTCTTCGGCGTCCCGGCAGTCCGGGATGCCCGCGGCACTGCCTCCCTGGACCCTGACGGCGTCCTCAACAAGGCCATCCGCGACGTCCGCGCCGAGGTGGGCGATGACCTGGTCATCATGGGCGACGTCTGCCTGGACGAGTTCACCGACCACGGCCACTGCGGCGTCCTGGATGCCGACGGCTACGTGGACAACGACGCCACGCTGGAGATCTACGGCCAGATGGCCGTGGCCCAGGCCGACGCCGGCGCCCATGTGCTGGGGCCTTCCGGCATGATGGACGGCCAGATCGCCATGATCCGCCAGGCCCTCGAGGAGTCCGGCCACAAGAACACCGCCATCCTGGCCTACGCAGCCAAATACGCCTCGGCCTTCTATGGCCCCTTCCGCGAAGCCGTGGACTCCCAGCTCAAGGGCGACCGCCGCACCTACCAGATGGACGCCGCCAACCGCCGCGAAGCCATCCTTGAGGTGGAACTGGACCTCGAGGAAGGCGCGGACATGGTAATGGTCAAGCCGGCCATGAGCTACCTGGACATCTTGGCCGACGTCGCCGCCATGAGCCCGGTCCCGGTCTCGGCGTACCAGATTTCCGGCGAATACGCGATGATCGAAGCGGCCGCCGCCAACGGCTGGATCGACCGCCGGGGAGCCATCATGGAGTCCGTCCTCGGCATCAAGCGGGCCGGCGCCAACACCGTGCTGACGTACTGGGCCTCGGAGCTGGCGGGCTGGCTGAAGGAGTCCTGAGCCACCCGGGAATGTTTCAGAACACCCCGCGGTTTGTATGCGTATGCATGAAAATAGCGAGCCTTCCGTGACCAGTCCCTCAACCGCTGGCAACCCCACCGCCCCCGTCCCCGCGGACACCATCCTCCTTGGCGTCAGCACCTTCGGCGACGTCGACCTGGCTGCCGACGGCGCCCCCAAGCACCACGCCCAGGTGCTGCGCCAGGTGGTGGAACAGGCCAAGGTTGCCGACGCCGTGGGCCTCCACTCCTTCGGCGTGGGGGAGCACCACCGCAAGGACTTCGCCGTCAGCGCACCGGAAGTGGTGCTCGCGGCCATCGCCTCGGCCACGGAGAACATCCGGCTCGGCAGCGCCGTCACGGTCCTGAGCTCGGACGATCCCGTCCGCGTCTTCCAGCGCTTCGCCACGCTCGACGCCGTCTCCAACGGCCGCGCCGAAGTGATTCTGGGCCGGGGTTCCTTCACCGAGTCCTTCCCGCTCTTCGGCTATGACCTGGGCGACTACGACGTCCTGTTCGAGGAGAAGCTGGACATTTATGACCGCGTGCGGTCCCAGAACCCGGTGAACTGGGCCGGCCGCACCCGGGCGTCGCTTCGGGGCCAGATGGTGTACCCGCACGTGGAAGGCCGCCTGCTTCCCACCTGGATTGGGGTCGGCGGTTCGCCCCAGTCCGTGGTCCGCACCGCTTCGTATGGTTACCCGATGGTGCTGGCGATCATCGGCGGCGAGCCCGAGCGCTTCCGCCCCTATGCCGACCTTTACCGGCGCACCCTGGCCGAGAAGGGCCACGAGCCGCAGGCGCTGTCCGTGCATTCGCCGGGCTACGTGGCCGAAACCGACGAGCAGGCCCTCGAGGAGTACTACCCGCATTGGCTCGCCACACGAAACAAGATCGGCGCGGAACGCGGCTGGGGCCCGGCCGGGCGCGGCGAGTTCGAAGCCGCCGCGGACGAGGACGGCGCACTGTTCATCGGCTCCCCGGAAACCGTGGCGGCAAAGATCGTCCGGCTCAAGGGCACCCTCGGTGCGGACCGCTTCGAAATGAAGTACAGCAGCGGCACGCTCCCGCACGAAAACATGCTGCGCTCCATCGAGCTGTTCGGCTCCAAGGTGGCGCCCCGGGTTGCGGACATGCTCGCGGATGGCTGACTGAGGCGGCCGGACGCGGCTGGCGCCCGCGTTGCGGCGTCCGGCGCGGGCGCCGGACGCCACCGTGGCGGGATGGGAGAATAGGGGCATGACTCGTTCCGATGCCCTCTTCGCCCATGCCCAGACCCTGATGCCCGGTGGCGTCAACTCGCCCGTCCGCGCCTTCGGTTCCGTTGGTGGGACGCCGAGATTCATGGTCTCCGCCAAGGGCGCGTACCTGACGGACGCCGACGGCAAGGAATACGTCGACCTGGTCTGCTCCTGGGGTCCCGCGCTCCTGGGCCACGCCCACCCGGCAGTGCTCGACGCCGTGCACGCCGCCGTGGACCGCGGCCTTTCCTTCGGTGCCTCCACGCCGGATGAAGCCAACCTTGCTGCCCTGGTCCTGGAACGCGTCTCCGCCGTCGAGCGGCTGCGCATGGTGTCCACGGGCACCGAGGCCACCATGACCGCGGTGCGCCTCGCCCGCGGCTTCACGGGCCGCAACCTGATCGTCAAGTTCGCTGGCTGCTACCACGGCCACCTGGACGGCCTGCTCGCCGCTGCCGGCTCCGGCCTCGCGACCCTGGCCCTGCCCGGTTCCGCCGGCGTCACCGAGGCGACCGCCGCAGAAACCCTCGTGCTTCCCTACAACGACCTCGCCGCCGTCGAGGCCGCCTTCGCCGCGCACGGCAGCAAGATCGCTGCCGTCATCACCGAAGCCGCCCCCGCCAACATGGGCGTGGTCACGCCGGGCGAAGGCTTCAATGCCGGGCTGTCCCGCATCACCAAGGAACACGGCGCGCTGCTCATCCTGGACGAGGTCCTCACCGGCTTCCGCACCGGCTACTCCGGCTACTGGGGCCTCACCGGCCGCCAGGAAGGCTGGGCGCCGGACCTGCTCACCTTCGGCAAGGTCATCGGCGGCGGAATGCCGACGGCGGCCCTCGGCGGCCGCGCCGACGTCATGGACTACCTCGCCCCGCTCGGCCCGGTCTACCAGGCCGGTACCCTGTCCGGTAACCCGGTGGCCATGGCCGCCGGCGTCGCCACCCTGACCCACGCGACGCCCGAGGTGTACTCCTTCGTGGACGCCCGCTCCCTGGAACTGTCTGCAGCCCTTTCCTCGGCCCTGGACGCCGCGGGCGTGGACCACTCCATCCAGCGCGCGGGCAACCTGTTCTCCGTGGCCTTCGGCACCTCCGCCAACGGCGTGCACAACTACGACGACGCCCAGGCCCAGGAGACCTTCCGCTACGCGCCGTTCTTCCACTCCATGCTGGACGCCGGCGTCTACCTGCCGCCGTCGGTCTTCGAAGCGTGGTTCCTCTCCGCTGCGCATGACGACGCCGCCATGAACCGGATCTTCGAGGCCCTGCCGGCAGCAGCCCGGGCGGCCGCCGCAGCCAAGGCGTAGTCCTTCGGCTACTCCTTAAGTAGGAAATCCCCGGCCTCCGGACGATTCAACCCCCTATGTGGGGTGAAAGTCCGGGAGCCGGGGATTTTCCGTAGCTGGGTCCGGGCGGTGCGCTTACAGGACGTCCGAGAGGAAGCCCTTCAGCCGATCGGTCCGGGGATCCGTGAACAGCTGTTCCGGAGGGCCCGTCTCCACCACCACGCCGCCGTCCATGAAGGTGACGGTGTCGGAAACGTTCCGCGAGAAGCCCATCTCGTGGGTCACCACCACCATGGTCATGCCGCCCTTGGCGAGATCGGCCATGAGGGCCAGGACGCCCTTGACGAGCTCGGGGTCGAGGGCTGAGGTGGCTTCGTCGAAGAACATGACCTCAGGCTTCATGGCCAGTGCGCGGGCGATCGCCACACGCTGCTGCTGTCCGCCGGAGAGGTTGCTCGGCCGGGCTTCGGCCTTGTGCTTGAGGCCCACGAGGTCCAGCTGTGTCAGGGCCTCGGCGTGCGCCTGATCCTTGGGCATCTTGCGCAGTTTCCGCAGCGCCAGGGCAACGTTCTCTACGACTGTCTTGTGCGGGAAGAGGTTGAACTGCTGGAACACCATGCCGATGCGCTGGCGGAGCTCGTCCGGGTTGTCCTGGAGGACCGAACGGCCGTCCAGCAGGATGTCGCCCCGTTGGGGTTCGATCAGGCGGTTCATCACGCGCAGCAGCGTTGACTTGCCCGAGCCGGAGGGGCCGATCACGGAGGCCGTGGTGCCCTTCTCGACGTGCAGGTCGATGCCGCGCAGCACGTGGTTGCTGCCGAAGGACAAATGGATGTTCTTGGCGGTCAGGGTTCCTGAGGTGAATTCGCTCATGCCTGGGCTCCCTTTCCAACGACGGCGGCCAGCTCGTCCGGTTCTTTCTTCTCCGGACGGCCGGTGCGCAGCCGGTTGTCGATGAAGTTCACCAGATGGGTCAACGGAATGGTCAGCACCAGGTACAGCGCGGCGGCGGCGATCAGCGGGGAGAGATTCCCCGAGTTGGCCGCGGCGTCGTTTCCGATGCGGAAGATTTCCCGCTGGCTGGAGAGCAGCCCGAGCAGGTAGATCAGGGACGAGTCCTTGATCAGGGAAATGAACTGGTTCACCAACGCCGGGAGGACCCTGCGGATGCCCTGCGGGATGACCACCAGGCGCATCGAGGCAGAATATCCGAAGCCCAGGGCCCGGGAGGCTTCAAGCTGGCCCTTTTCCACGCTCTGGATGCCGGAACGGAAGATCTCGCCGATGTACGCGGCGGCCATCAGCGTCAGCGCCAGGATGCCCAGCGGGAACGGGTTGGTGGACCCGGTCAGCTGGCGGACGATGGGGCCCAGCCCGATGCCGATCAGCAGGATGGTGACGATGGCCGGGACGCCGCGGAAGACGTCCGTGTAGATCCTGGAGAGCCACCGCAGCACGGGGTTGCGCGAGATGGCCATGACAGCCAGGACCATGCCCAGGATGCACCCGAGCACGCCCGAGGACACCGCCAGGAGCAGGGTGTTGGGCAGACCGACAGTGAGCATGGACGGCACGACGGCGCCCATGGCCTCCCAGTCAAAGAAGGTCTTGATCAGTTGCTCGAGTGCATCCATGGACTAGGACTTCGGGACGGTGACGGCCTTGGAACCCGGGGACCACGTGGCCGGGGTCTCGCGGGTGGGGTACCACTCCTTGGTCAGCTTGGACCAGGTTCCATCGGCGATGACGGCATCCAGGCCGGAGTTCAGGGCATCGACGAGGGCCTGGTTCTTCGAGCTCACGGCGTAGGCGGTGAAGTTCTGCGTGTTGACCACGGACTCTGCGATGACCGTTCCGTCGCCTTCCTTGACCTGGCCCGTGGCCTGCTGGGACGGGGCTACCCAGGCGTCAACCTGGCCGTTCTTCAGGTTGGCGTAGGCGGTGTTGTAGTCCTCGAAGCGGACCGGCTCGATCTGGAGCGTGTTGGTGACGTAGTCGTCCTGGACGGTGCCCTGGACCACGGCAATGCGGGTGTCCTTGGTGAGGTCCTTGAAGCCCTTGACAGCTGCGTCAGTCTTGGCCACTACCGCCATGTAGCCGAAGTCGTAGCCGTTGGTGAAGGCAACGGTCTTACGGCGGGCGTCCGTGGTGGAAATGGAGGAAGATCCGATGTCGAACTGCGTGTTCTGGACCTGGGAGAGCAGCGAGGCAAAGCCGGTCGCCTTGAACTCCACCTTGAGGTCAAGCTTTGCGGCGATGGCGCGCAGGAGCTCGTTGTCGTAGCCGGTGAACTTGCCGTCCTTGTCGATGAAGATGTTCGGCGGGGCGTCCGAGAGCGTGCCCACCGTGATGGTGCCGGGGGTGATCAGGCCGAGAGCGGCCTTGTCGATCTTGTCCAGTGCCGTAACGTCCTTGGTGGTGTACTTGTCCAGCGTCTGCTGGTCGCTGCCCTCAAGCGCGTTCGTCGGCGAGGAGCTGCCGGTGCTGGCGGTGCCGCCGCAGGCGGCCAGGGAAACAACCAGGGCTGCGGCCACGGGAACGGCAGAGAGCCACTTCAGGGCTTTGATTTTCATCAAGCAATCACTTTCATAGAGGGTCACGAAGACGTATCGCAGTGGGCGGGGAACACGGCAGCGAATGGTGCTGGCTGCCTTATCAGACTTCAACCCGCGAACTTAATTATGTCACTAGCCCGGAATTGTCCGGTGAGTCGAAGGAATGAGTGGCATTCCGCGAGACCGCCGAACAATACGTGCGAAATCGGTGACTTCCTGACCGCGAGTTTCGATGAAGGGCAGATGACCGAAATCCTCGCCTGAGAACCATGACACAAGCGCTTTTCCCGCGGGATGTGAGATGTGTCGCAGAAAAGTGATGCCGTCCTAGAAGTCGTTGCGTCCTGCATCTTCCGGCGGAAGTACCGGCCACTCGCCCTCGACGATGGCCGCCGGCTTGCTCCGGCGCAGGTACTGCTGGAAGTCGGCCGCCTGCGACGCCGCCCAGTCAACCTGCAGTTGGTGGAGTTTGGCTGCCGGCATCTGGAGCTTGGGGAACTTGCCTGCCATGGCGCCCAGGACGCGAAGCGTGGCCAGTGCGTCGGCGCCGGAGGTGTGGGCCTTGTCCAGGTCCACGCCGTATTCCTCGCACAGCGCAGTCAGCGTGCGCTTGCCCTTGCGGTAGCGGTCCACCTGCTTGTTCATGATGTAGGGATCCAGCACGGGGAAGCGGCTCAGCTGCGGCACCCCGTAGCGGGCGGATTCCGCGGCCAGGACGGTGAAGTCGTAGCTGGCGTTGAAGGCGATGACCGGGACCTGCGTGTCGAACAGCCTCTGCAGGACAGTGGCAAGCTCACGCGTGACCTCGGCTGCGGGACGGCCTTCGGCACGGGCCTTCTCGGTGGTCACGCCGTGGACATCGCTGGCGTCCACAGGGATCTCGACGCCGGGATCGGCCAGCCACTCGTGGGCCTCGATGACGTCGCCGTGGGCGTCCACCACCGTGACGGAGGCCGTGACGATCCGGGCCGAGCGGGAGTTGCGTCCGGTGGTTTCGAGGTCGAACGCTGCGCGGGGGAGGGTGTTCCAGGAGCTCATGCCACAACGCTACCGGCTGCCTCCGACAGTATTGGCCGCCGCGCCATCGGCTGTGACGCACGCGGCACCAGGGCGTGCGACGGCGGCGCTGCACGTGCCTGCCGATACGCTGGTTCCATGCGGATGGAGTATGCGACGGCGGTGCTCGCGCTGGTGGACCTCATCCCGCCAGGCGCGGCCGTGTCCTACGGGGATGTCGCCGAATTGCTCGGGGCCGGAGGACCCCGCCAGGTGGGCTCGGTCATGAGCCACTACGGAAGCTCCGTGGCCTGGTGGCGCGTCCTGAGGGCCAGCGGTGAGGCCCCGCCCGGGCACGAGGCGGAGGCGCTGCGGCACTACCTCGTGGAATCCACACCCTTGCATGGCGCCTACGAGGCGTTTTCGCGCACGGGAGAGGGCCGCTGGCGCGTTGACCTGACGCTGGCCCGCTGGGCCCCTGAGGACGCCGATTTCGACAGTATTGATGTGATCTCGGACCAGTTGGAGCGTCAGGTTCATAAATTGTCGGTGCCCGATGATGAAATGACTGTGTGACCGCTCCAGCCTCGAAAACACGCCAAGCCCCAGGCGGGCTTCGCCTGCTCCCTCCGCGTGGGAACCACCATGCGGCGCCGGTCCTTTCGCCTGACCAGCTCGCCGTCGTCGAACTTCCGCAGGGATCGGGCCCTGTGCTCGTGCCTGGCGCACCGGGTACCGGGAAGTCCACGGTGCTGGTGGAAGCTGCCGTCCGGCGCGTTCAGCAGGGCTCCGTGGATCCCGAGCGGATCCTCATCCTGGCCCCTGGCCGGCACGCCGCGGACGCCCTGCGGGACGCGTTCACAGGCCGGTTGGACCGGAGCCTGAGCACCACACCGGCACGCACCTGGGCGTCGTATGCCTTCGATCTGATCCGGCGGGCCAAGGCGGAGGGCGTTTTGCCGCTGCAGCGTCCGCCCAAGCTGCTGTCCGGACCGGAACAGGACCTCATCATCAAGGAACTGCTGGACGGGCATTCCGTCCCCGGCTCTGAACTTCCTTGGCCGGAGGAGCTGTCGGCCGCACTCCCTACGCGCGGCTTCAGGGATGAGGTCCGCCAGCTCTTTGACCGGATCATCGAATCCGGACGCACCGCCGATGACCTTGTGGGCCTGGCCTACGAATGCGGCCGTCCCGACTGGATGGCGGCCGCCGAGCTCTACGCCGAGTACCGCGATGTCCTGGACCTGCGCATGCCGGAGGCCTTCGACCCCGCCGGCATCATCACGGCAGCACGCCAGATCTTCCAGGACTCCCCGGGCTTTCTGGCCGCGGAACGGGAACGCCTGCAGCTGATCCTGGTGGATGACATCCAGGAGGCAAACCCGGCCGTCTTCGAGCTCCTTGCGGACATCGCCGAGGGCAAAGACGTCCTCGTGGCGTCTTCGCCGGACACTGTGGTGCAGGGCTTCCGCGGTGCCCGCCCGGATCTGGTCGCCGAGCTCCCGGGCTTGCTCCGCGGTGGCGGGCCTGCGGTACGCGAACTGCCGCTGTGGCAGACCCACCGGCACCGGCCCTTGGTAGCCGAAGCCTGGACGCGCGTGGCCGCCCGTATTTCCCAACGCTCCGGCGGCCAGCTGGCCCGTCGCCTGGAACAGCCGGAGGCAGGCACAGTGGATCCTCGGGACAAGGAGCACGAGAACACGGGACGGAACACGCCGGAAGGGTGCGTGGAAGGCCACGTCCTGCCCTCCCCGGTCCATGAACTCCGCTACGTCGCCCAGCGCATCCTTGAAGCCCAGCTGCACGACGGCAGGGAATTCGGCGACATCGCCGTGATCGTGCGCAACGGCGGCCAGATCGCCCAGCTGCAGAGGTACCTCGTGGGCCACGGCATCCCCGTACGCGTTCCCGTGGCCGACACCGCTGTCCGCGACGAGGTCGCCGTGCGTCCCCTCCTCGAGATCTTCGGCGTCGTGCTGGACCAGGAGTTGCTCACGCCTGAAGCTGCTGTTTCGTTGCTGACGTCCCGGATCGGCGGGGCCACTGCCATCGAGCTGCGCCGGCTCCGGCAATCCCTGCGCCGGGAGGAGCTCCTTGGCGGCGGCGGACGCTCAAGCGACGCCCTCCTGGTCGAGGCACTGCTCGAGCCCGGAGCACTGGCCACGCTCGGCGTCGAGGGCAGCTCGGCGCGCAGGCTCGCCCGCATGATCCAGGCCGGTAAAGCCGCTGCCGCCGGGGCAGGAGCCAACGCCGAAACCGTACTCTGGGCCCTGTGGCAGGCCACCGGGCTGTCTTCCCGTTGGGCAGAAGCAGCCCTCGACGGCGGAGCGGCCGGCTCCCGTGCTGACCGGGACCTGGACGCCATGATGGCGTTGTTCTATACGGCCGAGCGCTTCGTGGACCAGCTCCCCGGTGCGGGCCCTCAGCAGTTCCTCGAGTATCTGCTGAGCCAGGAACTGCCCATGGATACGCTCGCGGCCCGGGCGCAGCTGGAAGAGTCCGTGGAACTCATGACCCCGGCCAGTGCGGCCGGGCGTGAATGGCCCATGGTTATAGTCGCCGGACTTCAGGAAGGGGTGTGGCCCAACACCCGGCTCCGTGGCGAGCTGCTGGGCAGCACGTTGTTTGCCGACGCCGTTGAACATGGTGTGGAGCATGCCCTGCAACGTGGCCCCCAGAGCCGGCTCCGGGACATCCGCTACGACGAGCTCCGGAGTTTTTCCACGGCTGTCTCGCGGGCACGCGAGGTGCTGATCTGCACGGCTGTTTCCTCCGAGGACGAGCAGCCCTCGCCCTTCCTGGATTACGCGGCACCTCTGCCCCCGAACACGTACCTGCGTGACTACACTCCGGTGGGCCGGCCGCTGACGCTACGCGCACTTGTGGCCGAGCTCAGGCAAAATGTGCAGCTGGGCTGCTCCGGCGTATCCGCCGGGGACGGCGATGCTACAGGGAGCACCGGGGCGTCGGCAGAAGCTAGGGAAGCCGCCCGTGTGCTGGCCCGGCTGGCCACCGAGTTCCACCCGGTGCCGGGCGCCCATCCTGACTCCTGGTGGGGACTGGCTCCGCTCAGCAGCGCCGAGCCCGTCGTTCCCCCAGGCGGGACGGTCTTCGTTTCCCCGTCGAAGGTGGAGTCGGTGCACAAGTCTCCACTGGACTGGCTTGTGCAGGCCGCGGGCGGCGAAGCCGCCACGGATTTTGCCCGGAGCCTGGGGACACTGGTGCACGGGATCGCCCAGGAACTGCCTGATGCTTCCGGTTCCGAGTACGTTGCCGAGCTAGTGCGCCGCTGGCCGTCACTGGGCATGAAGGACAACTGGGAAGGCAAACTGGACTACCGCCGGGCCGAACTGATGGTCCGCAAGCTGGCCCAGTACGTTCTGCTGATGCGCAGCGAGGGCAGGAGCCTGGTCGGCGTTGAACACGACTTCGAGGTGACCCTGCCGGATGTCCGGCTGGGTGGGCAGCTGGATGGACAGGAACGCGGCACAGAAGACTCTGGTGTGAAGGACGCGACGCGCCATGCAGTGCTCCGCGGCCAGGTGGACCGCTTGGAGATCGACGCCGCGGGCAGGCTGGTGATCGTGGACCTCAAAACGGGCAAACACCAGCCCGGCAAGGCCGAGGTGGCCCGCCACCCACAGTTGGGCGCCTACCAGGCTGCGGTGCTCCAGGGTGCCTTCAAGGACGCCGGAGCCGGCGAAGGTGGGCCTGAGCAGTCCTCGGCACACGAACAATCGGCAGCACACGAGCAGCCCACGGCGCCGGAGGAACACCGCCCGGGAGGTGCCGTGCTGGCGCAGCTCGGCACCTCGACTAAGAGCCCCGCCATACAGCAGCAGGAAGCGCTGGATCCCCAGGACAACTGGGCCCAGGACCTTGTCAATGAAGCCGCCGTGCTGATGGCAGCAGGAACCTTCGAAGCCCGCCATGACCCCGCCAAGGGCAGCCACGGCGGCCACGGCTGCAGGCTCCCGGACGTCTGCCCGCTATGCGCCAGAGGAAAGCAGGTCACCGAATGACCACCGAAATTCTGACAGGCATCGCTGCCGGCGCCACCGGCGGTCCCGCTCCGCTTCCGGAGCCACGGTTCTCGCCGTCGGAGCTTGCCGCCATCCTGGGCGAATCGAACCGGCCTACCGCGGAACAGGCCGACATTATCGCATCGCCCCTGACGCCGCGGCTCGTGATCGCCGGTGCGGGCTCCGGAAAGACGGCCACCATGGCAGACCGCGTAGTCTGGCTCGTCGCCAACGGCTGGGTGCGCCCCGAAGAAGTCCTGGGAGTCACCTTCACCCGCAAGGCGGCGGGCGAACTCGCAAGCCGCATCCGGGCCAAGCTTGCCACCCTGCAGCGCGTCGCAGCAGCAGACGACGGCGGGCTCGGCTTCCCCGAGGGACTGCTGAACGCCGACGACCTTGAACCCAAGGTCTCCACCTACCACTCCTACGCGAGCGGCATCGTCTCCGACTACGGCCTGCGGCTGGGCATCGAGCGTGACGTTGTGCTACTCGGCGGGGCGCAGGCCTGGCAGTTGGCCAGTGAGGTCGTGGAGTCCTACGACGGCGAGTACGAGCACTTCACCGCCGCGAAATCCACACTGGTGAATGCCGTCATGCAGCTGGCCAGCGAATGCGCCGAACACCTGCAGGACCCGGCCGATGTCCGCGAATGGGTGCTGGAACGGGTGCAGACCTTTGAACAACTGCCGTACGTCGCCGGCGCCAAGAAGAATCCCACGCAGGCGGCCCTCACGATGTCGGCGATGCTGCGGACCCGGGCCAGCGTAGCCGACATGGTGACGCGGTACCAGGACGCCAAACGGACCCGCGGCGTGCTCGACTTCGGCGACTTGGTGGCCCTTGCCGCCCGCATCGCCAGTGACATCCCCCTGGCCGCGGCAAGCGAACGGGCCCGGTACAAGGTGGTTCTCCTGGACGAGTTCCAGGACACCTCGCACGCCCAGCTGGTGCTCTTTTCCCGGCTCTTCGGCGGCGGACATGCCGTCACTGCCGTGGGCGACCCCAACCAGTCGATCTACGGCTTCCGTGGCGCCTCCGCGGGACAGCTGTTCCATTTTGTGCAGGAATTCCCAGTCCGCGATGAAGCGGCGGGCAACGGGGCGGAGTCCTACTCCGTGGCGCCGACGTCCTATCTGACCACCGCCTGGCGCAACGGCCGCAACATCCTGGCCGCCGCCAACCTCATCTCGGCCCCGCTCAACAAGGCAGCCGCCAGGCAGGGGCCGGCAGGGGAGAAGGGCAACACCAAGGACGTATCCGTGCCTGCCCTGCAGCCGAGCCCCGCCGCAGTGGATGGCGGCGTCGTCCTGGGACGTTTCGCCACTGACGTGGACGAGGCCGCGGCGCTGGCAAAGGACGTCCGCCGCTACCGGCGCACGGTCTTCGAAACGGAGAAGGACGGCACCGCGGTACGGCCCACCATGGCCGTGTTGTGCCGCCGGAGGGCACAGATGGACTGCCTCCGGCGCGAGTTCGAAGTCCAGGGCATTCCCTACGAGATCGTCGGACTCGGTGGACTGCTGGACACCCCCGAGATCGTTGACCTTGTGGCCACCCTGCGAGTCCTGGCCGACCCCGGCCGCTCGGACGCCTTGATGAGGCTCCTTGCAGGGGCCAGGTGGCGCCTCGGTCCCGCGGACCTCATGGCCTTCAGCGACTGGTCCAGGTTCCTGGCACGCCGCCGCGCCAGGTCCGAGGCCGGTCAGGCCGGGACCGACGCCGACGAATCCCTCGCCGAAACTGTGGTGCAGAGCGACATCACGGACGCAGCGAGCCTTGTGGAGGCCCTGGACTTTCTGCCGCGGCCGGGATGGGTATCAGGACATGGCCGCTCGCTGAGCGAGCCGGCGCTCGATCGCCTTGCCCTGCTGTCGGAGGAGCTGCGGGCGCTGCGCAGTTTCATCGGCGACGACCTCACCACACTGCTGGGCGAAGTGGAACGCGCCATGCTCCTGGACATCGAAGTTGCGGCGAAGCCCGGGACCAGCATCCACCAGGCACGCCGCAACCTCGACGCCTTCCATGACGCGGCGGCCGGCTTCCTGCAGACATCGCAGCGGATCGACCTGCTGGCCTTCCTTGGCTGGTTGGAAGCTGCCGCCGTCGAAGAGCGCGGCCTGGACATGGCTGCTGCGGAAGCAAGCCGGGAAGCGGTCCAGCTGCTGACCGTCCATGCCTCCAAAGGGCTGGAATGGGACGTTGTGTTTGTGCCCGGGCTCAATGCCGGCTCCTTCCCGAGCAGCTGGGATTCCCGGTGGAGCAGCGGCGCGGCAGCCCTGCCGTGGCCGTTGCGCGGGGACAGAGCCGATCTCCCGCGGTGGGACCTGGACCAAGTGGACCAGAAAGGCTGGCTCGACGCCGAGAAGGACTTCAAAGCCGACGTCCAGCACCACGGCGAATCAGAAGAACGCCGGCTGGCCTACGTGGCCTACACCCGCGCGAAGTTCGTGCTCTGGACCTCCAGCGCGGCCTGGAACGGTTCGCGGGCGGGCATCTCTGAGATGTCGCCCTTCCTGGCCGAGCTGGCGCCACTGGCCGGAATCGACGACGGCGGCACCGGAGAAACGCAGGAGCCGGCCGCCCCGCAGCCTTCAGCCGCGAATGCCGCGGTAGTCCATGCTGACTCGGTGGCAGAGGAATCCCTTCCGGAGGAGAGCCCCTTGACCAGCACCCTGGAAGTGGCACTGTTCCCCTACGATCCCTTGGAGGGCCCCAGCGATCCACGGACCGGCGAACGGCTCCGCCTGGTGCCGGGGC
Source organism: Arthrobacter cavernae (assembly GCF_017368795.1). Classification (GTDB taxonomy): domain Bacteria; phylum Actinomycetota; class Actinomycetes; order Actinomycetales; family Micrococcaceae; genus Arthrobacter; species Arthrobacter cavernae. Next base: position 56,457 of record NZ_JAFNLL010000004.1, read on the forward strand.
GGCGTGCCGCAATGGACGCCTCCGCAGCCCTCGTGCGCGCAGCTATTCAGGACCATGCGTCCATCACGGACCCTGAATCCGGACTGCCGCAACACCCGGATGCCGCGTCCCTGCAGGGCGCAGCCGCAGGATGGGCCGCCGAAGCAGAACTCCTCCTGGAGCGCCGCCGGCGCCGATCAACCATGCAGGATGTGCACCTTCCCGGCCATATCTCGGCGTCGATGTTTGTGGACCTTGGCGATGACCCCGCGGCCGTCCTGACGCAGCTCCGCCGTCCCGTGCCGCGGGAGCCGGGGATTTCGGCGCGCAAAGGCACGGCCTTCCATGCCTGGGTGGAGGAGCACTTCGGAACCACCGGCATGCTGGACTTGGGCGAAGCCCCCGGCCCGGATGCCCACATCGACGAGGCCTATGGCCTGGACGACATGGTTGCCACGTTCAAGGAATCCGAGTGGGCCCACCGTGCCCCCGCGTTCGTTGAGGTGGCGGTGGAAACAAGGATCGGCGACGTGGTTGTCCGCGGGCGCATCGATGCCGTGTTCCGCGGCGCCGACGGGCGGTGGGAGCTTGTTGACTGGAAGACGGGGCGGCGTCCCTCGGGGAAGCAGCTCGGAATCCGTGCCGTGCAGCTGGCCGTCTACCGGCTGGCCTGGGCCCGCCTGAAGGGTGTTCCCCTGGAGGACGTCAGCGCGGCGTTCTACTACGTCGCTGACGACGCCGTGGTCCGCCCCCATGACCTCGGCACCGCAGAGGAACTGGAGAGCATCATCAGCAAGGCTTTGGACGGCCAGGGCCTCCCGGAGAAAGGCCTGGCCGGGGCCTAAGGGCGTTTCGTTCCTTGGTCCGGCGCAGGATCCACCACTGCGATGGCTACCGTCGCTGTGTCCTCCACGGAAGTTCCGGAAGTGGGAGTCCCGGAACTGGAAGGTCCGGAAGACCCGCCGTCGGGCGTTTCCGTTTCGGCGTCCTGTGCCGGCTGTGCCGGCGCGTCAACGTTTGGTCCAGCTTCCGCTGCTGCTGGGCCGTCTTCTGCCGCAGCAGTCTCGCTCGCGCCTTCCGCTGAAGGAGCCTTGCTCTCCTCAGGCACGGCCGTGACAGTCACAGCGCCGCTTTCCTGCAGGGCGGCGGCCTGCAGGACAGCCGCGACCGTGACGGGCGCCGGCGTGACGGGTGCCGGGATGTCCGTGACTGTGACGTTCCCGCCGGCCACGGGGGCCTCGTCCTTGGTGAGGGGCAGGCCGCCGTGTTCCACAATGTCCTCGGCGAGCGAGTGGAGCATGCCCTCGGCTTCGGCCGTCATGTCTTGGTGGCCTGCGGCGATCGCCTTGACCAGATACTGGGCCAGGGCGAACTCGGCCAGGAGCGCGGCGCGCCTGAGGAGATGGGAGTCCGGGGTGTCCCGGCGGGCCTGCGCGTAATGGTGCAGGACGGCCTGGACGAAGATGCTCTCGTTTGATGCCACGAGCCAGGCAAAGTCGTCCGCGGGGTCGCCGATGCGCAGGTCCGTCCACCCCGTGAGGGCGCTGACCTTCCCATCATGGACCATCAGATTGTCCTCGTGCAGGTCACCGTGCACCACACAGGGGTTGAAGCGCCAGAGCGCCACTTCCTCGAGGGCGTGCTCCCAGCGGCGCAGCAGTGAGGGCGGGATCTTCCCTGTGGTGGCGGCCTGGTCCAGCTCATTGAGCTTGCGCTGCCGGAATTCGTTGGCCGAATAGCTCGGAAGGTCGGCGTTGTTCACCAGCGACAACGGCAGGTCATGCACGGCCGCGAGGGCCCCGCCGATTTCCCGGGCCAGGGAGTCGCCGCCTGCCGACAGCTCCTCGATGCTTTGCACGCTGCCGTCAAGGTGCGCATACACAAAGGTGGTCAGCGGGCCCAGTCGGACGGTACCGGCGATGGTGGGCATGAGGAAGGGAAGCTCGGCCCGGACGGCAGGGGCGAAAGCGCGAAGGACCATGAACTCGGTCTCGAGGCGGGCACTGGCCTCCGGATGGCGCGGCGAACGGACCCGCCAGCGCTTGCCCTCCGAATCGAGCAGCAGCGCCGAATCGAAATCGGCGTCGTCATCGGAGGAAAAGGCGGTGGCCGTCAGGGTCAGGCCGGGCACCGCCGCAGTTGCAACAGCGGCCAGTTCGAGCGGGGTTCTTCTCACATCCTCCACGGTAGATTGACTGGCGCCTGTGGCCATGATGCAGTGCGGCGAGTCTTGAGATCCGCACAAAATAGGGCCCAAGGGCATCCCGTCGGCGGAAACCGCAGGCTATTTGGGCCGTTCCGGAGGCTCCGCTCCAAATGTCAATTGTCGGTGCGAGTCAGTACGGTAGGTACATGAGTTACACCGAGTCGGCGGCGCCGGCAAACCACCTGACTGACACTGTTCTTCCCGTGCCGCCGGCAAGGGTTGACCGTGGCTCGGGGGAGCGCATGAAGCCAGGCATGGTGGAGGAGCTCATCGCTACGGGCTCCGCGAAGGCCATGGTGCTCTCTCAGAAGAAGGCCCTCGTGGCGCGGGACGGGCTCTGGTTCGGGGACGCCGCACCGTTGCTGGAGGAGCTCCAGGCCGCCGGCGCCGGGAACGTGACAGCCATTTATCTTGGCCGCACGCTCGGACCCTCATCCCTGGACGAGGGCACCCAGGTGCTGCTCTATGTCGCGGACGAGCTTCCGGCCGCTGGAACGGCAGGCATCCCGTCCGGGGTCGAAGCTGCAGGCTTCCGCGACGTCGCCGCGCAGCTGGATGCCACTGACACGGCGCTCTTCGTCGAGGCCAGCGCCATCGCCAACTGGCATGCCACGCACACGCACTGCCCCAAGTGCGGCACCCCCACCGTTATCGAAGCCGGCGGCTGGGTGCGGCGCTGCCCGCAGGACAACTCGGAGCACTACCCGCGGACCGATCCCGCCATCATCGTCACGGTGGTCGGCCCGGACGGACGCCTCCTGCTCGGCGGCGGCGGGCCTGCGGACGCCAAGAACTACTCCACGCTGGCCGGCTTCGTGGAGCCGGGGGAGTCACTGGAACAGGCCGTCGCCCGCGAAATCGCGGAAGAAGTCGGCGTCCGCGTCACGGCGTGCCAGTACCTTGGCTCGCAATCGTGGCCGTTCCCGGCCTCCCTCATGTTCGGGTTCACCGCCAGCACGGACGACGCCGTTGCCCGGCCCGACGGCGTCGAGGTCACCCGTGCGCGCTGGTTCAGCCGCGAGGAACTCCAGGCAGCCGTGCTCAGCGGCGAGATCACCATTTCCACCCGCCTCTCGATCGCCCGTTCGCTCATCGAGCACTGGTACGGCGGAGTCATTGAGGACCTCCAGCCATGACAGAAGGCATTTTCGACGCCGGCGCCTCCCTTGAGGAGCGGATCCTGGGCGGCCTTGATGCCGAGCAGCGCGACGTCGCCACCACGCTCACCGGCCCCCTGTGCGTCCTTGCCGGCGCCGGTACCGGAAAGACCCGGGCCATCACCCACCGCATCGCGTACGGGGTGCACTCCGGTGTCTACAGTCCGCAGCGGCTCCTCGCCGTCACGTTCACCGCCCGCGCCGCCGCCGAAATGCGCAGCCGCCTCCGGGATCTGGGCGTCGGCAATGTGCAGGCCCGGACCTTCCACGCCGCCGCGCTGCGGCAGCTGCAGTTCTTCTGGCCCCAGGCGATCGGCGGCACGCTGCCCAATCTCCTGGACCACAAGGCCAACATGATTGCCGAGGCCGCCCGGCGCCTGCGCCTCAGCACGGACCGCGCCTCCATCCGCGATCTTGCAGCCGAGATTGAATGGGCCAAGGTGTCCATGCTGACCCCTGCGAACTACCTGGAGAACGCCCTGGGTCGCGGCACTCCCGGCGGCTTCGACCTCACCGCAGTGTCCCGCGTGTTCCAGTCCTATGAGGACATCAAGACCGACCGCAACGTCATCGACTTCGAGGACGTGCTCCTGATCACCGTCGGCATCCTCCAGGAAGACCCCAAGGTAGCGGCCACGGTCCGGGAGCAGTACCGGCACTTCGTGGTGGATGAGTACCAGGACGTTTCCCCGCTGCAGCAGCGGCTCCTGGAGCTGTGGCTGGGCGGCCGGGATGAACTCTGCGTGGTGGGCGATTCCAGCCAGACCATCTACTCCTTCACAGGAGCATCACCCAAGCATCTGCTCGGCTTCAAGGCGCAGTACCCGGGCGCCAGCGTGGTCAAGCTGGTCCGCGACTACCGTTCCACCCCGCAGGTAGTGAAGCTCGCGAACGATCTTCTCGGCTCGCGCCGGAGCGGCGGCCCTGTGGCCGACGCCGCGTGGGCGGCCCCGCTCAAGCTCGTGGCCCAGCGGCCGTCCGGCCCCGAACCGCGCTTCATGGAATGCCCGGACGACGAGGCCGAGGCCGCCGTCGTGGCCGGCAGGATCCGTGAACTGCTCGACGCCGGCGTGAAGGCCAGCGAGGTGGCCGTGCTGTTCCGCACCAACGGGCAGTCGGAAGCCTATGAACAGGCGCTGGCCTCGGCCGGCATCGGCTACCAGCTCCGCGGCGGCGAAAGGTTCTTCGCCCGCAAGGAAGTCCGCGACGCCATCCTGCAGCTGCGCGCGGCGACGCGGGCCGTGGCCGAAGGCCCCCGGGAGCCGCTTGGCCAGATTGTCCGGGACATCCTGGCCTCGCTCGGCTACACGGATGCCGCCCCGCACAATGGCGGTGCACTGCGCGAACGCTGGGAATCGCTGGCCGCCCTCGTGGCCCTGGCCGATGAGCTCGCCGTGAGCAGGGGCGGGGAATTCACCCTGGCCGAATTCGTCAATGAACTCCAGGAACGCTCGGTGGCCCAGCACGCCCCCACCGTCCAGGGCGTCACCCTGGCCTCGCTGCACGCCGCGAAGGGCCTCGAATGGGACGCCGTGTTCCTGGTGGGCCTCAGCGAAGGGCTCATGCCCATTTCTTTCGCCGACACCCCGGAAAGCGTGGATGAGGAACGGCGCCTGCTCTATGTGGGGATCACCCGTGCCCGCGAGCACCTGACTTTGTCCTGGTCCACGGCCCGCACCCCAGGCGGCCGCGCCAACCGCAAGCCCTCCCGTTTCCTTGACGGACTGCGTCCGGATTCTGTGGTCGGTGCCAGCGCCCGCAGTCGGACCGGGTCCATCAAGCGCAAGGCCGCAGCGCCGGCGTCGTGCAGGGTCTGCGGCAGCATGCTGGCCACCGGCGCCGAACGCAAGGTGGGGCGCTGCAGTCAGTGCCCGCCCACGTACGAGGAACAGACCTTCGAGGCCCTGCGCCAGTGGCGCAAGGACGAGGCCCAGTCCAACGACATACCCGCCTACGTGGTGTTCACCGACGCCACCCTCACGGCCATTGCCGAGGCCAAGCCCGCAAGCCTTGAAGAGCTGTCCACCCTGGCCGGTGTCGGGCCCTCGAAGCTTGAGAAGTACGGCGAAGCGGTGCTTGCCGTCCTGGCCGGGAACACGGGGGAGTAATGCCACCCATTGCCGGCGGCCGCGGAGCGGTCCCCTTGACCGCCGACGACTTGACCCCCGGCGGCTTGACCACCCACGGTGGCGCCCCCGTGATCGTCCGCCGTTCGGCCAGGCGCAGCCGCACCGTGGCGGCGTTCTGGGAGGACGGCAAAGCCGTGGTCGCCATCCCCGCCCACTTCACCAAGGCCCAGGAGAGCGAGTGGGTCCGGCGGATGCTGGACAAGCTGCGCAAGCAGGGGGAGCGCCGCGCCCGGGGCACCGGGAAGCGCCGCCCCGCCAATGATGCCGCACTCGCCGACCATGCCGCCGCGCTCTCCGGGACATATCTGGGCGGACGGGCGGTCCCGACGTCGGTCCGCTGGGTGGGCAACCAGAACTCACGCTGGGGATCGGCCACGCCGGCGGACGGGAGCATCCGGCTCTCTGACAAGCTGCGGGCCATGCCGCAGTGGGTGATCGACTACGTGCTGCTGCACGAGCTCGCGCACCTGCTGGTCGCCGGGCACAATGCCGCCTTCTGGCGGCTGCTGGAGGCCTACCCGGAGACCGAACGTGCCAAGGCCTTCCTGGAAGGCGTCACCTTCGCCACCTCGCGCGGGCTGGGCCCGGACGAAGGTGCTCAGGCCTTCGGCTCGCCGGAATCCGTTCCGTCCGAAGCATCGCCGTCTTCTGGACCTGCGGCATCGGAAGGTCCTTCGGCCGGGGTGTCGTAGCCGCCGTCGAGCAGCTTCTGCAAAGCGTCGTCCACCTCGCTGTCGCTGGCTTCGGCCAAGCGCCGCCGCTCGGAGAAGCCCAGGGGATCGTCCAGGTCCTCGCCGGTTGGCAGGAGATCGGGGTGGTGCCAGATGGCGTCGCGGCCCGCGATGCCCCTTTCCTTCGTGAGGGTCGCCCACAGCGTGGCTGCCTCGCGCAGCCGGCGCGGGCGCAGTTCAAGGCCCACCAGGGAGGAGAAGGCGTGTTCGGCGGGGCCGCCCGTGGCGCGGCGGCGGCGGACTGTTTCGCGCAGGGCCGTGGCCGAGGGCAGGAGCTTTTCCGTGGCGGCGGCCGTGAGCTCGTCCACCCAGCCCTCCACCAGCGCCAGCGCGGTTTCCAGCTTCTCCAGGGCAGCGGTCTGCTCCGGGGTGCGTTCCGGGGTAAAGACACCTTGCGAGAGGGCCTCCTGGATGCCTTCTGGGTTGCCGGGATCCAGATCCCGGGCGAGGTCCTCGATGCGGGACATGTCGATGTGGATGCCGCGGGCGTAGGCTTCGATTGCTCCGAGAAGGTGGCCGCGGAGCCACGGAACCTGAACGAAGAGGCGCGCATGCGCGGCCTCGCGCACGGCCAGGAACAGGCGGACGTCGTTCTCCGGCAGGCTGAGCCCTTCGCCGAACTTCGCCACGTTGGCGGGCAGCAGGGCCATTTCCAGGTCCGCGAGCGGCACGCCGATATCCGTGGAGCTGACGACTTCCGCCGAGAGGGCGCCGATGGCCTGACCCAGCTGCATTCCGAAGATGGCGCCGCCCATGTTCTGCAGCACGTTGGACGCGCCGCCCATCATGGACTTCATCTCTTCGGGCATCTGCTGTGTCAGGGCGTTCGAGAGCGCGTTGGCGATGCTGTTGGCCACTGGCTCCGTGAGGCGCTTCCATGTCCCCAGGGTGGCCTCGACCCACTCGGCGCGGGACCAGGCACGTCCGATAAGGCCTGTGGCGGAAAGGTCGGTGACCGGGTCCAGCCACAGCTCGGCCAGGCGCAGGGCTTCGTCGATTTCACGGGCCTGCAGGGAATTCACGGAGGGGTCGCTGCCGGCCGCTGCCACACGGCGGGCGTTCTCATGGGCCAGCTGCCAGTTGACCGGTCCTTCGGAGGTGGAGCTCATCATGGCCTGCACCTGTGCGAACATCTGCTGGAACAGCTGGGGATCGTTGGGCAGGCCGGCTGCCTTGGCCAGTTCGGCGGGATCGATGTTCCCCAGTCCCTGCCCACCCATCAGGTTCTGCAACATCTCTGCCAGCGGATCCTTGGGCGCGTCGTCGTCGTTGGACGGATTGTTGGGGTTGGAGGTCATGGTGCCGCCGATCGTCGAACTGGCTGGTGATCTCTTTCACCGTACCGCGCAGCCCCGGGGCTGTCTGCCTGAATGTGGCGCCGTTCGCTGTAGGCAAAGCACTCCCTTGGCGGCCGAACGCGTAATGTGGATATTTGGTACGTGCCCGTCGCCGCAATTGCGTGGCCGGAGCCATAGCGTCGCGCAGAAGCATGCAGACAGGGAGAGGCCCTCATTGACTACTTTGCCGCCCCCCGCTGAACCAGCGGATCCGGCGTCGACGTTCGACGCCGGATGGCAGCCCGTGCCGGCGGAACCACCGCGGGACAAGCGCCACAGGATCATGATGGTCTCCGGACTGCTGGCGCTGGGCCTGGGCATCGGCGCAGCCGCCCTTCCCGTGCCGTACGTCATTGAGTCGCCCGGTCCCACCTTCAATACCCTGGGCACCAGCGGCGACCATCCCGTCATCTCCGTCAGCGGACATGAGAGCTATCCGGCCAAGGGCAGCCTGGATCTCACCACCGTCTACATCAGCGGCGGCCCGAAGGGACCGGTGACCATTTTCGACGCCTTCAGGGCCTGGGTGGACAGCACCCAGGCGGTCTATCCGGAGGAACTGGTGTTCCCCACGGGGGTCACCGAAGAACAATCGGAGCAGGAAAGCACGGTGGCCATGGCCACCTCCCAGGAGAACGCGGTGGCGGCAGCGCTCCGGGAACTGAAGATTCCCTTCGGGCAGGAACTGCAGGTCGCCGGCCTCAGTGATTCCTCGGCCTCGGCCGGGAAGCTCCAGGAAGGCGATGTTTTCACGTCGATCAACGGCAAGCCCGCAAGCACCCTCAGCACCATCCAGGCTGAGCTGGCCGCCGGAGCCGGGGCACCCGCCGTCGTCGTGGTTGACCGCAACGGCACGCCGGTGACCGAAACCATTACGCCCGGCAAGAGCCCTTCCGGCCGGTACGTGCTCGGGGTGCTTCTCGGGTACGACTTCACGTTCCCGTTCGACGTCAGCATTTCCCTCGAGAATGTCGGCGGCCCCAGCGCCGGCATGATGTTCGCCCTGGGGATCATGGACACCGTGACGCCGGGCGATCTGACCGGCGGAAAGCACATCGCCGGAACCGGGACCATTTCGCCTGAAGGCGCTGTAGGACCCATCGGCGGGATCGCCCAGAAGATGCACGGCGCCCGGGAGGGCGGGGCCACCATGTTCCTGGCTCCCGCGGAGAACTGCGACGACGTGGTGGGCCACATTCCGGATGGGCTCCAGGTGGTCAAGGTGGCCACCCTGTCCGAGGCGACGGCTGCCGTGGAGCGGCTCGCCGCCGGACAGGACACGGCTGGCCTGCCCGCATGCTCCAAGAACTAGACTGACTGTGGAACTTAGCTCCACCGCCACTCGTGGCATATATGACGGCCCTTCGCCATCAGCTTCCGGCTAGGGGCCGTCAGACACACGCACACCGACTGTTAACTGACGACCAGCTATGAGGTACCGAGTTTGTCCCGTCCCGCCAGCTCCAACCCGCCCGGAAGACCGCCGCTGAGGCGGGGTGCCCTGACGCCGACTTTGATCGTCGTCGCGGTGGCCGTCGTGGGGTTCATCTTCTTCGCCAACGTGTGGACCGATGTCCTCTGGTACCAGCAGCTGGGCTTCTTCGAAGTCTATGTCCGCGAAAACCTGGCCCGGATCATCACGTTCCTGATCGGCTTCGCCCTAATGTTCACGGCTGTCTTCTACGCCATCCGGATCGCCTACCACGCCAGGCCCGTGTACGCCCCGGACGCCGAATCCCGCGACAACCTCAACCGCTACCAGGCGCAGCTTGAGCCCGTGCGACGCGTGGTCATGGTGGGCCTGCCCGTGCTGTTCGGCCTCTTTGCCGGCAGCGCGGCCGCAAGCCAGTGGCAGAAGGTGCTGCTGTTCTTCAACCAGGAGCAGTTCGGCCAGACGGACCCGCAGTTCGGCCTGGACATCAGTTTCTACCTGATGACGCTGCCGTTCCTGGGCTTCCTCACCGGCTTCTTCATCAGCATCGCCGTGGTGGCCGGCATCGCAGGCATCCTGACGCACTACCTCTATGGCAGCATCCGGCTCATGGAGCGCGGCATTTTCACCAGCCGCGCGGCCCAGATCCACCTCGCCGTCACCGGCGCGTTTTTCCTCCTGCTGCTGGGCGCCAACTTCTGGCTGGACAGCTACGCCACCGTGCAGAGCTCCAACCCGGGCCGCTGGGCCGGCGCGCTGTACACCGACGTGAACGCGGTCATCCCCACGAAGGCGATCCTCGCCGTCGCCGCGGGCTTGGTGGCCATCCTGTTCATCGTGGCCGCCGTGATCGGCCGCTGGCGCCTCCCGGTGATCGGCACCGCAATGCTGATCATCACGGCTATCCTGGCCGGCGGCGTCTACCCGTGGGTCATCCAGCAGTTCCAGGTCCGCCCTTCCGAGCAGACCCTGGAAAACAAGTTCATTGAGCGCAACATCTCCATGACGCGCGCCGCCTACGGCCTGGACAAGGTCAAGGCATCCGCGTATGAGGCCACCACCACCGCCACCACGGGAGCACTCGCGAAGGACGCCCAGACGACGGCGAACATCCGCCTGCTGGATCCGAACCTGGTTTCCTCCGCCTTCGGGCAGCTGGAGCAGTACCGTCCGTACTACCAGTTCCCCAAGAGCCTGAATGTGGACCGCTACACCGTGGACGGCAAGGTCCAGGACACCGTCATCGCCGTCCGCGAGCTCAACGCGGATGGCGTCACCGCTGGCCAGCAGACCTGGGTCAACCGGCACACGGTCTACACCCACGGGTACGGCGTGGTGGCGGCCAAGGGCAACAAGTTCACCGCCGACGGCAAGCCCGACTTCCTACTGTCCGGCATTCCGTCCAACGGCGTGCTCGGCGACGACACCAGCTACCAGCCGCGCATCTACTTCGGCGAGAACACCTTGGACTACTCCATTGTCGGAGCCCCGGCAGGCGCCCCGCACCGTGAGCAGGACCGTCCCGCCAGCAAGGATGCTGCCGTTGACACCCAGTACACGTTTGATGGCAACGGTGGACCGCACGTGGGCAACTGGCTCAACCGCATCCTGTACTCCATCAAGTTCCAGTCCTCTGACCTCCTGCTCTCGGACGGAGTCAACGAGAAATCCCAGATCCTGTACGACCGCACGCCCCGCGAGCGTGTGGAAAAGCTGGCCCCGTACTTGACCGTCGATGGCAACGCCTATCCGGCAGTGGTTGACGGCCGCGTGAAGTGGATCGTGGACGGCTACACCACCAGCCAGTACTTCCCGTATTCCCAGCAGCAACAGCTGCAGAACGCCACGGCTGATTCCCAGACCACGGCAGGACGCACAGTGGCGCTGCCGAACAGTTCAGTGAACTACATCCGGAACTCGGTCAAAGCCACCGTGGACGCCTACGACGGTTCGGTGACCCTGTACGCCTGGGACGACCAGGACCCCATCCTGAAGTCCTGGCAGAAGATCTTCCCGAGCACCATCAAGCCCTACACGGAAATGTCCGGCCAGCTCATGAGCCACGTCCGCTACCCGGAAGACCTGTTCAAGGTCCAGCGTGAACTGCTCGGCCGCTACCACGTCACCAACGCCGAAACCTTCTACAAGAACAGCGACGCCTGGAGCGTTCCGAACGACCCCACGGTCACGGACCCCGTCAAGCAGCCCCCGTTCTACATGTCGCTGCAGATGCCTGACCAGGACAAGACAGCCTTCCAGCTGACCTCGTCCTTCATCCCGCAGGTGGTCAACGGCAACGCCCGCAACATTCTCTACGGCTTCCTTGCAGCGGATTCGGATGCGGGCGACGTCAAGGGAGTCAAAGCTGAGAGCTACGGCCAGCTGCGCCTCCTGCAGTTGCCCACAAACACGCAGGTGCCCGGCCCCGGCCAGGCCCAGAACAAGTTCAACTCCGACCCCGAGGTGTCGCGGGAACTGAACCTGCTGCGCCAGGGTGCTTCGGATGTATTGAACGGCAATCTGCTGACCCTTCCCGTGGGTGGCGGCCTGCTCTACGTGCAGCCGGTGTACTTGAAGTCGACGGGCGAGACGTCCTACCCGACGCTGCAGCGCGTGTTGGTTGCCTTCGGCGACAAGGTCGGCTTCGCAGCCACCCTGGATGAAGCGCTGGACGAGCTCTTCGGCGGAGACTCCGGAGCCACAGCAGGCGACTCGGCAAACAACGGCCAGACTCCCACGACGCCGGGAACCACGCCTCCTGCGCCCGGCCTTGCGGACGCCAAGGCAGAGCTGAAGGCGGCACTGGACGAGGCCAACAAGGCCATCCAAGACGGCCAGGCCGCCCTCGCCAAGGGTGATTTTGCCGGTTACGGTGCGCAGCAGACGAAGCTCTCCGAAGCGTTGAAGAAGGCGATCGACGCCGAGACCCGCCTGGGCGTGACGCCGGCACCGATTACGACGCCGAGCCCGTCGCCGACCGCAACGCCGTCGCCGTAGCCGAGCAACTAGGCTGCCGGTCAAGCGGCCCGCCGGGCAGATAGCCTGACGGAACAGTAGTGATGAGGCCGGTGCCCGCCCCGTTTTGGGACGGGCACCGGCTTTTTCGTGCCCTGTGGCCGGATACTGGTGCAGCCCCGGCAGTAGGGAGATGCACATCACGCCGCCAGGATTTGGTCTGCCATTCACCGGACGGTAATGTTGTTCTTGCGACGCGGGGTGGAGCAGTTCGGTAGCTCGCTGGGCTCATAACCCAGAGGTCACAGGTTCAAATCCTGTCCCCGCAACCACGTTGAGAAGGTCCCAATCAGCCATGCTGATTGGGACCTTCCGCATTTCCCGCTCTTTCCCCGGCCCTCCCCGTGCGCGGACGCCCATTCCGGGCGTCCCGGAAAGAACGTGCCTGGATCCATGGAAATTACTTGCACTTCCTAGTATTCTCAGTTCAGGGCGTCACCCATTTTGCGCCGTGGGAGTTGCCGAATGAAGATCGTCGTGCTGATCAAGCAGGTGCCGGACATCCCGGCGAACAGGAGTGTCCATGTTTGAACTGACGGAAGACCAGCAGGCAGTGGTGGAGACGGTGCGTGATTTCGCCACGACAGCCATCGCGCCGCATGCCGCCAAATGGGACGAGACCAAGCACTTCCCGGTCGATGTGCTCCTTGAGGCCGGCACCCTGGGCATGGGCGGCATCTACGTCTCGGAGGAGTTTGGCGGCTCCGGGATGACCCGGACCGATGCCGTGCTGATCTTCGAGGAACTTGCCAAGGCCTGCCCCACCATTGCGGCCTACATTTCCATCCACAACATGGTGGCCTGGATGATCGACGCCTTCGGCAATCAGCAGCAGCGCGCCGACTGGGTGCCACAGCTGGCGTCCATGGAGTGCCTGGGCAGCTATTGCCTCACGGAACCCGGAGCTGGATCCGATGCGGCGGCGCTGAGCACCAGGGCAGTGCGCGACGGCGACGATTATGTTCTCAACGGAACCAAACAGTTCATCTCGGGAGCGGGAGCCGCGGGACTGTATGTGGTCATGGCACGCACGGCCGATACCGGCAGCCGCGGCATCACGGCCATCGTGGTGCCGGCCGGTGTCCAGGGCATGTCCTTCGGACCCAACGAGAAGAAAATGGGCTGGAACGCCCAGCCCACACGGCAGATCATCTTCGAGGACGTCCGGGTCCCCGTTGCCAACCGGCTCGGCGAAGAGGGCAGCGGTTTCGGCATCGCCATGAAGGGGCTCAACGGCGGCCGGGTCAACATGGGGGCATGCTCGCTGGGCGGGGGACAGGCCGCGCTGGAGAAGTCCATCGCCTACCTGAAGTCCCGTACCGCATTCGGCGGGCCGCTCATCAACCAGCAGGCCCTGCTGTTCGAGATCGCGGACATGGACACGGAGCTGGAAACCGCGCGGACGCTCCTGCTGCGCGCTGCCGATGCCTTGGAGCGTGGCGCCCCGGATACGGTGCGGCTCTGCGCCATGGCCAAGCGCGTGGCCACCGACGCCGGCTTCAGCGTGGCCAACAAGGCCCTCCAGCTGCACGGCGGCTACGGCTATCTGGCCGAATACGGCATTGAGAAGATCGTCCGGGACCTGCGCGTGCACCAGATCCTGGAGGGCAGCAACGAGATCATGCGCCTGATCATCGGCCGACTGGCAGTGGAGGACTAGGAGCTGCGCAGCCCCCGAGTTGGTTCCAGCCGCGTTCACCTGTACAGTTGGTCGAGCGACGCGGGGTGGAGCAGTTCGGTAGCTCGCTGGGCTCATAACCCAGAGGTCACAGGTTCAAATCCTGTCCCCGCAACTGGAGAAAAGGTCCGGATCAGTGGAAACACTGATCCGGACCTTTTTGTTTTGCGGTTTTTATCTCCTAAAACCCGGTCTTGTTCGCAATTCCGGCCGTTCAAGGTGCGGAATAGCGAATAAGGCCCGGAAATGTGGCAGGAGATCCACGGCGACGTCGGTATGCCCGCTGCGCCGAGGCGATACGCCGCCAGTTGACGTCAGGCCCGTGTGTTAGCGTCAATCATCTTGAGATGTCGTGAAACATTACTTCAAGAGCTCACAGCCGGTGCCGGAAGGTGCGAGATTGGAAGTGTGATGGACACCAGAGTTGACGCGGCCTCCGGAGCCGCCGGAGTACTGCGGCGGGACAGCCCCGTTTCTGTCTACCAGCAGCTTGCGGATGCCCTGACGGAGCGGATCGGCGAGCTGGATCCGGGGGCCCGGCTGCCCACAGAGGAAGAGCTGATGGAGAAGTACGCCATCAGCCGCACCACCGTCCGCAAAGCGATTCAGATGCTGGCAGACAAGGGCCTGCTGGTCCGGCGGCAGGGCAAGGGCACCTTCGTCATGTCGCAGCGTCCCGTGCCGACACTCAACCGCCTGGCACCGTTCATGGAATCGTTCACTGCCGCCGGCATCAAGACCGTGAAGTCGCTGCTTGAATATAGGTGGATCGAGAAGGACTCGACTGTACCGCCGAAACTCCGTTCGGAAGACAACCTGGTCCTCATGGTCCGCCGTGCGTACCTGAGTGAAGGATGGCCATACGCGCTGGCGGAGATCTTCATCCCGTCCCAAATAGGCAGGCACATCAGCCGGGCCGACGTGGAGCGCAATTCCATCTACCAGGTCATCCAAGACCGCGCACACATTCCCCTGGTACGGGCCGAGATTACCGTGACGATGCAGCAGCCGCCGGACCACGTGGCGGGCATGCTCGATGTCCACGGTTTTCCGATGGTTCCGCGCCTGGAAAGGACCACACTCGGAGCGAGCGGCGATGTTCTTGAATGCACAGTGACGTATTTCCATCCGAAGGGCTTCGAGATCCGTGCCGATGTGGCCACGGACGCTTCGTCAAGCTACGCGTAACCCCGGCTGATCTGGATTCCGAACGACAAAAGCAGCTGGCCGGCCCCTTACGGGATCCGGCCAGCTGCTTTGGCAGGCGTTGAGGCAGCCAGGCTGCCCGGCCTCTGGCTTTAGAGCCTGTCGAAGTCTGCTTCGTCAACCGTGCTGCCGGCTGCAGCCGTGCCTCCGGCGCCGATGGCCGGCTTGGCGCCGCCGGACTTCAGGGCCGCCAGGCGTGCTTCGATCTCGGTCTGCTCGCCCAGGTCCTCGAGCTGGTTGAACTGCGCGTCCAGGCTGGATGCGGCGAGCTCCTGCTGGCCCAGGACCTTGGCCTCTTCGCGGCGGATCTTCTCTTCGAAGCGGCCCACCTCGCTGGTGGGGTCCATGATGTCGATGCTCTTGAGGGCATCGTGCACCTGGGACTGGGCCGCCGCTGTCTTGGACCGGGCCACCAGTTCGTTGCGCTTGCTGGTGAGCTGGTTCAGCTTGTTCTTCATCTGGTCAAGCCCGCCCTTGAGCTTGTCCACCACCTCGGTCTGCGAGGCGATGTTCGGCTCCGCGGCCTTGGCCTCGGCCTCCGCCGACATCTGGCGCTGGATGGCCACCTTGGCGAGGTTGTCGAACTTCACGGCATCCACGGCGTCGCCGGCCGTGCGGTATTCGTCGGCCTTCCTGGACGCGGCGAGTGCCTTGTTGCCCCAGTCCTGGGCGTTCTTGATGTCCTCGTTGTAGTCCGCCTGGAGCATCCGAAGGTTACCGATGGTCTGGGCCACCGCGGACTCTGCCTCGGCGATATTGTTCGTGTAGTCGCGGACCATCTGGTCCAGCATCTTCTGCGGGTCCTCAGCCTGGTCCAGCAAAGCGTTGATGTTTGCCTTGGCGAGCTGCGCGATCCGACCGAAAATGGACTGCTTAACCATGGTGTTTGCCTTTCGTCCTGCTCAGTGGTGGCCACTGAAATCAGTGATCAGTTGTTGTACCGCTTCTACGTGAGGCATGGACCCCACCTAGTCTGTGGGCTAGAAGTCGCCGCCTCCGCCCGAGTCGCCGCCCCAGTCGCCGCCTCCGGAGTCACCGCCGCCGCCGAAGAAACCGCCGGAGTCGCCGCCGCCGTCGCTGTGGCCGCCGCCCCAGCCGCCTCCGCCGCCGTTGAGGATGGAGTTGATGAGGATGCCGCCCAGAATGGCGCCGCCGAGGCCGCCACCGCCGCCGCCGCCGAACATGCCGCCCCGGCCGTAGCCCTGCTGGGCATAGCCGCCGAACTGGTCCACATCGGCCTGAGCCAGCTGGGCAGCCTGCGCGGCCAGCGAGTGGGCCTGCTGGGCGTAGGTGAGCGCGGTGACAGGGTCGTTGCGGGAGATGGAGAGGGCGTAGTCTAGGTTGCGCTGGGCCTCGGCCAGGCGCGTGCGGGCCTCGGTGCCGACGCCGCCGCGGCGAGCGGTGATGTAGTCCGAGGTGGCGCTGATCTGCGACTGTGCGGCCATGATGGTCTGCTGCAGGGATGCCTGCGCACGGCGGGCCTGCTCCTGCTGGTCACGGATGCCCGTCAGGGACTGGTCCAGGGCCTGGTGCGCTGCCTCCACACGGTCGAGCGTGGCGATGGGGTCGATCTTGCCGCCTTGGATTTCCGCCTTCACCTGGGCCAGCGCGGATTCGACGCCGGCCACCGGTCCGGCGAGTTCGGGGTGTTCGCCGGACTGGATCATGGCCTTGGCCTGGGCCAGGTCCTGGCTGGTGTCCACGACGGCGTTCTCGAGAGCGTTCCGGGCCTCGTCCAGGCTACCTGCCACCTTCGTGATGGCGTCGATGAGGACGTTGGTCTGGTGGAGGCTTTCCTCGGCCGCACGCACGGCGACGGCCGCAAGGCTGTTCTCCCCGGCCGCCAGCTTTTCCTGTCCCGTGGCGCTGGCGTTCTGCACGAAGGCAAGCCGTTCCTTGGCCTGGGTGATGTTGTCCGCCACCTGCGTCAGAGCGCTGTCCGCGTACTTGGCGCGCAGCCCACTGAGTGACTGTTCGGCCCGGGCGATCTTCGCGTCCGCTTCCTTGGCTCCCGCGCCGACGGCGGCCAGTGCCTGAGGGGCGTTCTTTTCCAGCTCGCGCAGGGAATCGAAATCGGCTTTCTGTTCCTGCAGCGATGCCAGGGCGGCCTCGGAGCGGCGGATGATCTCGCCCAGCCAGCTGCGCTGCTGTTCCTCGGTGTCAGGAATATGGTCGTCCAGCTGCTGCTGCAGCTTGAACGACTCCGTCATGTGGCCCTTGGCTTCCTGCAGGGCTTTGGTGAAGTTCCCGACGGCGGAATCGCCGTATTGCGCCTGGGCGAAGCCGAGTTCCTGCTCGCTGGACTTGATGGCGTCGTCCGCCTCGATGAGGAGGGAGCCGCTCTTGTGCCGGAGTTCCGTGACGCTTAGGGAAGCGAGCGGATCAAGCTGCTGCCCCTGCGGGCCATAGCTGGCGCTGGAGGCCTGGCTCTTCTTGCGGCGGTTGCGCAGGTACAGGTAGGTACCCACGCCGCCGGCTGCGACAATGCCAGCGCCGATCAGGACGCCGGTGCCCGAGTCGCCGCTGGGAACCGTGCCGCTGCCGCCGCCCGCGGCGTCGCCAATGGCGGCAGCCGCGTTGATTGCAGCCTGGGCATAGTTGTTCTCACGCAGCTGCGGGTCGATGGCCTTACTGGTGATGCTGTCGCGCTGGGCGTTGGTGATCTTGCTGTTTGAAGGCTTGCTCAGCTGGTACTGCCGCGTGTCCGTCGCGACCGACAGGACCAGGGCATTTGCGCCCACGTTGGCCTTCTGGGCAACCTCCGCCGCCCAGGCAACGCGGTCTGTGGGGTTCTCGAATTTCTTCACGAACACGACATGCAGGGTCATGGCGTGGTCGGTCCCGAGCTTCTTGATGGCCTGCTCGACGTCAGCCTTCTTGCCCCCAAGGACTCCGGCCGAGTCCAC
Source organism: Arthrobacter cavernae (assembly GCF_017368795.1). Classification (GTDB taxonomy): domain Bacteria; phylum Actinomycetota; class Actinomycetes; order Actinomycetales; family Micrococcaceae; genus Arthrobacter; species Arthrobacter cavernae. The sequence continues at coordinate 74,233 of NZ_JAFNLL010000004.1, forward strand.
AATCTTCGTGATCGGGTCCAGGGTCACCGGATCCTCGGCCCAGGCTGCGGTGGCCGGAAGGGCCAACACCCCAGCCACGCCGATCACGGCGAGTACACGTTTCAACATTGACCGCATGTGCAACCCTTCAGCACGTCTGCGACTGGAACAGGGCGAACCAATCGTCACAGAATGCAGCAGCGCCCCCACGCATGGTTTGTAAAGCCGCAGGTCGCTGTGGCAATTCCATTTGATTCTATGGTGCACCCTCCGGCGCGTCCACGGCGGTAAATATGCCGCCAGCGAAACGGGGAGAAGGCAGCATTTTTCCGGCGTTGAGCCGCAGCGTCCTCAGCCGCCGGACCTCGATCCGCTGCCTGAAACCTCGCAGTCCGCCGGCGTTCAGCAAGCTCCCAGCGAACGTCCGCTTTTGTTCCAGCAAGACGGGCCATAGTTGTATCAGACGAGGATGAAAGGAAGACCCATGACGGAGAACCCAGCGCAGGGCGCCGCACCTGAGAACCGTGGCCAGTACGGGCCCGCCCCGGAGCCAACCCAGGAGCCGGCCGGCGAGTTGCCCGAAGAAGCGCGCCTCCCCGAGGAAGCGCCCACGCAGCAGACGGCAGTTCAGCAGTCTGCCGTACAGCAGTCGGCCGTCGGTGAACCCGCAGGCACCGAGCCTGCTGCAGCATTCCAGCCCGTCCAGCCCGCGACGCCGGTCCAGCACCCGGTCCCCGAGTTCTCCCCTCCCCCCTTCTCCGGCCCGGACTACGGCGCACCGCAGCGGCCGAACTACCCGCAGCACCAGCCCTTCTACGGCGGGCCGCAGGGCACGCCCCAGACGCAGGGCATGCCCCAGCAGCAGTTCCCGCACGCCCCGCACCACTCCGCCGCGGTGACCACCAAGCGCAAGCCGGCGTTCGGCGTCGGGACCCTGGTGGCGAGCATCCTGGCGGCAGGGCTGATCGGCGGCGGCGTGGCTGCCACCAGCGGCTTGCTCCTGGGCGAGCGGACCCCGGCGGCGGTCAGCGGCAGCCAGCCCGGCACGGTCATCGTCAACAACACGGACGACGTCAACGTCATCACCGCCGCGGCTGCCAAGGCCTCGCCCAGCGTGGTGACCATCAAGGCCAGCAGCGGGAATGAAGGTGGCACGGGCTCGGGCATCATCATCGATGACAAGGGCCACATCCTCACCAACACGCACGTGGTGACGCTGGACGGCAAGACGGCCAAGGCCTCCGTCGAGGTCCGCACCAATGATGGCCGTATTTTGAAGGCCTCGGTGGTGGGCACCGACCCGCTCTCCGACCTTGCCGTCATCAAGGTGGACGACGCCTCCGGACTGGTCCCGGCGACCCTGGGCGATTCGGACAAGATCAACGTAGGGGACACCGCCGTCGCCATCGGTTCGCCGCTCGGGCTGACCGGAACGGTGACTGACGGCATTGTGTCCACGCTCAACCGCACCATCAGCGTGGCATCCTCGGCGGCGCCCAAGGACGGAACTGACGATACCCAGGGCGGTGACCAGGGCTTCCAGTTCGCCCCTCCCGGCGGCGGCCAGAGCCAGAGCAGCGCCAACGAGGGTTCGATCTCCATCAACGTGATCCAGACCGACGCGGCCATCAACCCCGGCAACTCCGGCGGCGCGCTCGTGAACAGCAAGGGCGAAATCATCGGGGTCAACGTCGCCATCGCCTCCGCAGGCAGCGACACCTCCGATTCCTCTTCCGGCAACATCGGCGTCGGCTTCAGCATCCCCATCAACCACGCCAAGCGCGTGGCCCAGGAGATCATCGATTCGGGCAAGGCCAGCCACGGCCAATTCGGCGTGAGCGTGCGCTCCAAGTCCGCCACCGGGAGCACCTCGGGCTTCTCGGTCGGCGCCGAGGTGGCCTCGGTGACGAGCGGTTCGGCGGCGGCCAAGGCGGGCATCAAGGTGGGCGATGTGGTCACGAAGTTCGGCACCCACGCCGTCAGTGATCCCAACCAGCTCACTGCGGCCGTCCGCGAAGAGCGGGCCGGCGCCACAGTCAAGGTGACGATCGTCCGCAACGGCCAGTCCCAGGAGATCGACGTGACCCTGGATGCGGCCGCCCAGTAGCGGCAGCACTGACAGCAGAATGCCCGACGGCGGGCGGTGCCGCAGCGGCGCCGCCCGCCGTCGGGCGTTGCCGGCAGGGCACGACGAAACAGGAGTTAACGCCCGCGAGGGTTTCGGCGGGCAATATGCTTAGCTAGGACGAGCCCACGAACCGGGCCGATCCATGGCTAGACGAACAGCCGTCAGCCACCCACAACCATGGAAGGCTGCTTCGAAGACAGTGGAAGAGACATTGAAGATTGTCGTTCTGGTCAAGCACGTCCCTGACGCGCAGTTCGACCGGCACATCACCGGCGCAAACAACACCACGGACCGCGACGAAAGCATCCTGTCCGAACTCGACGAATACGCCCTTGAAGCGGCGCTGCAGCTGATCGAGGCCCGCGGCGGCAGCAAGGCCGGCAACCAGGTCATCGCACTCAGCATGGGCCCCGCCGGCGCCGTCAACGCCGTGAAGAAGTCGCTGCAGATCGGCGCCACCGAGGGCGTGCACCTGAGCGATGACGCTCTGGCCGGCTCGGACGCAGCGGCAACGTCACTGGCCCTCGCGGCCGTCATCCGCCACCTCGGCGCGGACGCTCCGGTGGACCTGGTCCTGACCGGCATGGCCTCCACCGACGGCGAAACCTCCCTGGTGCCTGCGCAGCTCGCCGAACGGCTGTCCCTGCCGCAGCTGACCTTTGCGTCCAGCCTGGACGTCACCGGCGGCAAGGTCGTGGCCCGCCGCGACGGCGACACCCACTCGGACACCGTCGAAGCATCCCTGCCGGCCCTTGTCTCGGTCACGGACCAGATCAACGAGCCGCGCTACCCGAACTTCAAGGGCATCCTGGGCGCCAAGAAGAAGAAGATCACCACGCTGTCGCTTGCCGACATCGGTGTCGGAGCCTCCGAGGTCGGAACCGCCGGCTCGCTGACCGTGGTGGAGTCCGCACAGGCCCGCCCGCCGCGCACGGCCGGCACCATCATCACCGACGAAGGCGACGCCGGCATCAAGCTGGTCGAGTTCCTGGCCGCCCAGAAGCTGCTCTGAGAGGAATCCATCCATGACACAAGCACTGGTTTTCATTGACAACCCGGGGCCTGCCCTCAAGAAGAGCAGCCTCGAGCTCCTGACGATCGCCCGCTCGCTGGGGGACACCGCCGTCGCGTTCAACGGCGAACTGCACGACGACGTCGCTGCCGCCCTGGGCGCCTATGGTGCCACCACTGTCTACCGGCCCTCTGCCGCCGACCTGGACGACTACCTAGTCGCCCCGAAGGCGGCCTACCTGGCCGCCGCCGTCGCGGCCTCCGGGGCCGGAACCGTCCTGCTGGAGAATTCCGCGGACGGCAAGGAAATCGCCGCCCGCCTGGGCATCAAGCTCAACGCCGGAGTCATCACGGATGTGGTGGGCGTGGATGCCGACGGCACCGCCCACAAGTCCGTGCTGGCCGGTTCGTACAACACCACGGCCAAGGCGACGTCGGCCGTGGCCGTGCTCTCGGTCAAGCCGAACAGCGTGGACCCCGAGGCGGCCCCGGCTCCCGTCACCCCGGAAACCGTCACGGTGGAGGTTCCGGCGGATGCCGCGGCCAACGCGGCCCGCATCACGGCCCGGAGCGCCAAGCCCGCCAGCGGCCGCCCGGATCTGGGCGAGGCACGCGTGGTGGTGTCCGGCGGACGCGGTGTGGACGGCAACTTCGGCCCCATCGAGGAGCTGGCGGATGCCCTTGGCGGCGCCGTCGGCGCCTCCCGTGCGGCCACCGACGCCGGCTGGATCAGCCACGACTACCAGGTGGGGCAGACCGGCAAGACCGTTTCGCCCCAGCTGTACGTCTCCGTGGGAATTTCCGGCGCCATCCAGCAGAAGGCCGGCATGCAGACCTCAAAGGTGATTGTCGCGATCAACAAGGACGCGGAATCGCCGATCTTCGAGATCGCCGACTTCGGCATCATCGGAGACCTCTTCAAGGTGGTCCCGCAGGCCACGGAAGAGATCAAGAAGCGGAAAGGCTGATCCTTTTGACTACTGGCGTTTCGTCAGCAAAGAGCCCGTTCAACGCCTCCACGGAGCGTGTTGAGCGGGTGCTTTGTTTTACTGCCCACCCGGACGACATCGACTTCGGTGCCGCCGGAACCATTGCGGCCTGGACCGCTGCCGGCGTCCAGGTCAGCTACTGCATCATGACCGACGGCGACGCCGGCGGCTTCGATCCCGCCCACCGTGACGAGATCATCGAGATGCGCGCGGAGGAGCAGCGCCGGGCCGCGGCGCTGGTGGGCGTGACCGACATCCACTACCTGCACGAACGCGACGGGTACCTGGAACCGACACACGAGGTCATCAAGCAGGTGGTGAAGCTCATCCGCGAGATCCGCCCCGACGTCGTGCTGGCCATGCACCCCGAGCGGAACTGGGACCGCATCCAGAAGAGCCATCCTGACCACCTTGCGGTGGGGGAGACCATCACACGCGCCGTGTACCCGGCCGTGGAGAATCCTTTTGCCTATCCGGAGCTGGCCGAGGCCGGCCTGGAGGCCTACAAGCTGCCGTGGCTATGGCTTTTCGCGGGTCCGGAATCCCGTGAGAACCATTTCGTGGATGTCACCGACCACGTCGACGCCAAGCTGGCGGCCATCCGCATCCACGCCAGCCAGCACCCGGACATCGAGGGCATGGAACGGACGGTCCGTGGCATGCTGGCACGGAACGGCGAGCGGGGCGGCCTGCCTGCGGGCACCAGCGCCGAGTGCTTCCACGTGGTGTCCGTCAACGGAACCAGCACCATCGCCGGATTCTGACATTGCCGTTGTGTAACGCGTGTCATATGCTTGACCTCGGTTAAATCATATTTATTCGAGGAAGGCGGACTTTGATGGCGAAGACTGCACAGCAGCCCGTACTGGTGATCATGGGTGTCTCCGGTTCCGGAAAATCGACGGTGGCCGGCGTCCTGGCGGGGCGTCTTGGCTGGGACCTGGCCGAAGGCGACGACCTCCATCCCGAGGCCAACGTGGCCAAGATGCAGGCCGGGCAGCCCCTCAGCGATGAGGACCGCCGGCCGTGGCTGGAGACCATTGCGGCGTGGATCCGCTCGCACGCGGACCCCGGCACCCCCGCAATCATCACGTGCTCGGCACTGAAGAAGCGGTACCGGGACATCCTGCGGGGCGAGGGTGTGGTGTTCGTGTTCCTGCAGGGCAGCAAGGACAAGATCTCGGACCGGCTGGCATCGCGCCACGGGCACTTCATGCCGGCGTCCCTGCTTGAATCCCAGTTCGAAGCCCTGGAGGCACCCACGGAGGACGAGAACTACATCTCTCTGTGCGTTTCGGCCTCCCCGGCCGAAGAAGCCGAGGAAGTCATCAAACGCCTCGGCCTTTAGACGAGGAAGACCCGTCAGGAAGACAGCGTGGCTGCCGCGACGGTCGGCAAACTCGGCGACTTGGAGCCGCCGGCGGGTTCAACCGTGATGCCCAAGGCGGCCGCGCTGGAGATGCCCTTGACCACTGCCGGATGCGACAGGGCCTGGGCGTCCATGAGCCCCTGCGATACCGGGGCGGAGCCGTCCTTGGGAATGAGCCACATCTGGTAGACCTTGCCCGCCGGTGGAGCCGCCACATCGTTCATCCGGACCACCACGGCATCCTTCGCCGAGGAAATGGACACGGTGGCCGTGCCGCCTCCGGCGACGTCGATGGTGGACTGCCGGACGTCCTGGGCCTGCAGCACCTGGTTCACGGGATCGTTCTGGGCGGCCACGTAGGCACCCACGCCGACGCCGCCCAGCGCGATCACTGCAGCAGCCGCCACACCGAGCAGCCAGCCGCGCAGGCCGCCACGCCGTCGTTCGTCCCGCCGGTTCCGTGCCGCGTCGAAGTCCGCGACGCCGCTATCGAGCGCGGCTTCGGCGCGCAGCCCGGGCGCAGCCTGGGCCGTGGAGTTTTCGGGAAGCCGGTCCAGGATGTTTTGCAGCAGCCCCGCCGGAGGCTTCTCCTCGGCCGTGTAGCTGAGCGCCAGCGTTTCGCGGGTGTCCTGCACCCGGGCCAGGAAGGCCGGACCGCCGGGGGAAGTCCGGACGAAGTCATCAATCGCGGCACGTTCGGCGTGGCTCAGGGCGTCCAGGGCGTAGATCTCGGCGAGTTCCAGGAGCCGGCCCTCGGCGAGATCGGTGGGGATGTCCATGGCAAACATCCTGCGCACGAATCCGCCTGCATTCTCTTCGAACATCTAGCCCACCCCCAGGCATGACTTGAGGCGCAGGAGGCCGTCGCGGATGCGGGACTTGATGGTCGGAACTGCGGCACCCAAATGCTCGGCAACCTCCCTGTACGTAAGCCCGCCGTAGTAGGCCAGCCGGACGGATTCCCGTTGTGTTTCTGTCAGCGTGCCGAGGCAGCGGACCACGGCTTCTGCTTCGAGCCGGCTGCCGGCTTCTTCCGCGACGGAGTCGTGCTCGGTTCCGTGGTTCGCGGCGCCGAACATTGCCTCGCGGTCCGTTGCGGACTGGGCGGAGCGGACGCGGTCGATCGCGCGCCGGTGTGCAATGGTCATGAGCCAGGCCATGGGGCTGCCCGCGTCCGGGTTGAAATTCACGGCGCCCTGCCAAACCTGGAGGAACACTTCCTGCGTGGTGTCTTCGCTCAGTCCGGGGTCCACCAGGACGCGGCGGGCCATGCCGAACACCCGGCGGGATGTCAGCCGGTAGAAGTCCGCGAACGCAGCCTGGTCGCCCTGCGCCATGAGTTCCAGCAGCAGGGCGAGCTGGGCATTGACATCGGCAACGGTGCCGGACGCCTCGGTAACCCTTGAACCGGGATTGTTGGGAATGTCCATCGCTCTCAAGCATAGGACGTCGCGTTTCAAAGCTGCGGTAGGGGAGGTGCGTAGTGATTCGCGCCGGATCTCGGGCGCTGCCGCCCGGCTTTGCAGTGTGTGCACGTGCCCTCCTTGGGGGTCCCTCCGCAGGCTACTGCCTTGCACAAGGTATTCGGCGCAGAGGGTGTCCCGGATGGGCCCGGTCGTTACACCTGCGCGCCGGCGAAACCGTTCTGGCGCCACGCCTCGAACACGGCGATGGAGGCTGCATTGGCCAGATTCAGGGAGCGCAGCGAGGGACGCATCGGCAGCCGGACCCGGGCTGTGACGTGCGGGTCCTGCTTGAGCCAGTCCGGCAGCCCCACGGACTCCGGCCCGAACAGCAGCACGTCCCCTTCCCGGTACGCGATGTCCGTGTAGGAGGTCTCGCCGTCGGAGGTGAAGGCAAAGACACGCTCCGGCTGCAGGGCCGCCCACGCGGCCTCGATGTCCTTGTGGACCGTCACCACGGCGAGGTCGTGGTAGTCGAGCCCCGCGCGGCGCAGCTTGGTGTCGGAGAAGTCGAAACCGAGCGGCTCCACCAGGTGGAGTTCGGCGCCCGTAATGGCAGCGAGGCGGATGGCGTTGCCCGTATTGCCCGGGATTTCAGGAGTGTGGAAGAGGATGCGGAACACATCCCAATCCTAGCCAGCCCGCGGCCGGTTTCAGGACGGGACAGGGACGCGGCCGGGGAGCTGGACCCGGCGCCGTCAGTGCATGCCGCGCAGCAGCCGGGCCAGCACGGGGACCACTACGGTGTTCGGGGCCGGGCCCGAACTGAGGAACTGCTTCAGACCCCTGGCCAGGCCCGCGCCGTTGACCACCTGAACGGCCTCGTGCGCGGACTGGCCCCGGCCGTACTGGTCGATCACGGGCTCGTGCAGGTTGCCGTCCGGGCTGTGCAGCACCACCCAGCCGGTCACATTGAGTTCGGGGAAAATGTCCTGCATATGCCGCACAATGAGTCCCAGCTGTGGCGGGGCCACGGAGCGGCCGCCGTGCCGCAGCGAGGCGCCGTCCCAGGCGTAGGCACCCTTGGGCAGGAGCATGGAACCGATCAGGGCCAGCCGGTAACCGGACAGCACGGCGTGGTCGATGTGGCTGTTGTCCGAAGGGGAGCGGAGGCCGTTGATGAGCCGTGCCGCGGGGATGGCCGGCAGGATCTGGCGGCTGATGAGCTGGACCGTGCGCATCTCACGCTGGATCCGGGCCTCGGCGCCGAAGATGCCGCGTTTGCGGGGCATGCCGTGGACCTGCATCCCGGCCTCGTCCTTGGACAGCAACGGCACTTCGTGCGGGTCGTCGAAGGACGGGACGTAGAGGGGCGGATCGCCGGCGGTGTTCCGCGGCGCGTTGGGCCGCTTCACCCCCGTGGCGGTTGCGGCACCGGGAGCCCGCGGGCCGCCATAGTCGCCCGGGCGGGACGGGCCGCGGCCCGAGGCGCCGCTGGCGTAGCTGCGGTCGTAGTCGGCGCGCCTCTTGGGGTCGATGAGGGTCTCGTAGGCCAGCGTCACCAGGCGGAACATCGCGGGGTCGCCGCCATGGTCCGGATGCGCCTTCCGCGCAGCCTTCCGGTAGGCCACCTTGATCTCCTTCTCCGTCGCCGTAACGGGGATGCGGAGGACTTGGTAGTGCGAGCTGCTGCCCTCGGCCAAGCACGGACCCTTCTCTATGTTTGCGGTCCGCTCCGATGGGAGCGCCGGTACAGGCCAGTTTAGCCAGCCACTGTGTGAACGAGCGCGGCGGGCTCCGAGGTTCCCGGCAGGCATAATTCTCGTCGTGATTCTTCCGGCCGGGCGCCAACCGCCCCGACGACGGCCACCAGGCTCAGCATCAACCAGGGCCACTCGCGGTGCCAGGAGATGACAAGGCCTCCACGCAAGCCCTGTTCCGGTACCTCGACCCGGGCCTGGTTCCGGAGAAACTCACGGTGCAGACCCTTCGCTGGGGCGGGGAAGCGGACAAGCCAGCACCCCGCGTGGAGGTGCTGGCTCTTGAACCTCAGGCCAAGGCCGACGTCGGAGCGCGGCTGGCAATCGTCCCGCCGTCGAGTTGACCGCCCTCAACCTGACCGGACGGGAACTGACCGCCGTCGAACTGACGGGGTCCCTACTTCCGGAAGCCCGTGGCGAGCCGGTTCAGTGCCAGGGCAGCGACCAGGAGTCCGAAGTCCCGCAGCGCGACGTCGAAGAAGTTGCCCAGGACCAGCAGGTTCACGATGATGCCCAGCAGCCATACCGCCACGAGCAGGGATCCGAAGCGGGGCCGGAGGGCCACGGCCAGGCCGGCCACGATTTCGATGACGCCCACCACGTACATGAAGGTCTGTGCGGGAACGGGAACCAGGGAGGTCGCCACGGGGGCCAGGTAGATGGTCCAGTCCGTGAGGATGTTGGTGAACTTGTCCAGGCCGAAAATGATTGGCGCCACCGTGAACACGGTGCGCAGCAGGATGAACGCCTGCCGCGAAGGATCCATGGACAAGAGCGATCCGGTCTTGGCGTGCGTTGTGGACGGGGTGTTGCTCATGATGATCTCCTTCTAAAAGTGAATAACTTGATTTTAGAAGGAAGGGGGAGATTAAGCAATCAATCTTGTTTTTAGAGATATCCTTGGAACATGACAGCGCTCCCGTGGCTTCGCCGGATCTCCGCAGTGGCTTCCCTGGACGACGGCAACCGGCGCGAGCTCTATGAGTACGTGTGCAATGCCCCGGATGCCGTGGGCCGTGACAAGGCGGCGCAGATCATCGGCGTGCCGCGCAGCACGGCGTCCTTCCACTTGGACCGCCTGGTCCGCGACGGCCTGCTGGACGTCGAGTTCCGCAAGTCGACGGACAAGTCCGGGCCGGGCTCCGGGCGTCCTGCCAAGCTCTATCGCCCGGCTGTGGCCGAAGTCGGTGCCTCCGTTCCCGAGCGTCAGTATGACCTTGCGGGCGAGCTCATGGCCGCCGCGATCGCCCGCTCCATCAGCGAAGGCGGCCCTGTCCGCGAAGCGCTCGTGGAGACGGCCTACGAAAGGGGCAAAGCCACCGGCCGTGACGGGGAGTTCCTGGCCGTCCTGGCGGACCACGGCTATGTGCCGACCCCCGACGGCGACGGCGGCTACCGGCTTCTCAACTGCCCCTTCCACCGCCTCGCCGAGGGCCACTCCGAGGTGGTCTGTGCGATGAACGGCGCCTTCCTGAGCGGAACGGCGGCGGCCTGCGGGCTGCCTGAGGAAAGCGTGGAAGCTGATTCGGGGCCGGGCCACTGCTGCGCGCGGATCACGTCGCTGGACAGCTGAACCGGGCCGGGTGGCCGGTAGAATTACAGGGTGCCTGTTTACCTCGACCATGCCGCCACCACACCCATTTCCGCCGAAGCGCTGGCGGCACTGACCCGCGAACTGGCGCGCACAGGCAACCCGTCCTCGCTGCACGGCTCCGGCCGGCGCGCCCGCCGGGCCGTCGAGGACGCCCGCGAGACCCTCGCCGCGGCCGCAGGTGCGCACCCCTCCGAGGTCATTTTCACTTCCGGCGGCACCGAGGCCGACAACCTTGCCGTCAAAGGGCTCTACTGGGCCCGCCACGGCGAAAACCCCAAGCGCACCCGGATCCTGTGCTCCGCCGTCGAGCACCACGCAGTGCAGGACACGGTGGAGTGGCTGGAGCGGCACGAGGGCGCCGAAGCCGTCTGGCTCCCGGTCGATTCCGACGGTGGAGTCCGCCTGGATGCCGTCAAGGAGGCGATTGAGTGCGATCCGGAGTCGGTGGCGCTCGTGACCGTCATGTGGGCCAACAACGAGGTTGGCACCATCCAGCCCGTGGCCGAAATCGTGGACCTGGCCCGCGCCCACGGCATCCCCGTGCATTCCGACGCCGTGCAGGCCTTCGGCTCGGTTCCGGTGGACTTCCGGGCGTCGGGCCTGGCCGCGATGTCCGTCTCGGGACACAAGATCGGCGGCCCGGTGGGCGTCGGGGCACTGTTCCTGGGCCGCGCCGTCAAGCTGACCCCTGTCCAGCACGGCGGCGGGCAGGAGCGCGACGTCCGCTCCGGGACCCTAGACACCGCGTCGATCGCCGCCTTCGCCGCGGCGGCCGGCACCGCAGCCGAACACCTGGCGGGGGAACGGGTCCGGATCGGCGGACTGCGGGACCGGCTCATCGACGGCGTCCGGCAGGCGGTTCCGGAGGCCATGCTGCGCGGTGCCCCCGGCGACGGCCGGCTGCCCGGCAACGCCCATTTCACCTTCCCGGGCTGCGAAGGCGACTCCCTGCTTTTCCTGCTGGACCTGGCCGGCGTCGAGTCCTCCACCGGCTCGGCGTGCACCGCCGGCGTGCCCCGGCCCTCGCATGTCCTGCTAGCCATGGGCCTGGATGAGGACACGGCCCGCGGTGCCCAGCGTTTCAGCCTGGGGCACACCTCCACGGAGGCCGACGTCGATGCCCTGCTCGCGGCCCTGCCGGAGGCCTACGCCCGGGCCCGGCAGGCCGGCATGGCCGGGCATGAATCAAGCATCCAGACGGCCGCCACGGTTGCACGGCAGGCCGGAACAGCCCCCGCCTAAGCGAACTCAGCCTAGCCGAACTCGGCCAGCCGGCGGGGGATCTCCGGGCACTCGGTCACGCCGCCGGAAGCAACTCCTCCAGCGGCACTCCCGGATCGCTGAGCTGCCCCGCATCCACGGGGATTCTGCCGGAAATGAGCGCCTTGATGGGCTTCTGGACGCGCCGCTGGTTCACGCTCATGCCCGCCACCACGGCGCCGTCCCTGAGCCAGTAGGCAATGAAGCTGCCCTCATCGAGCGAGCCGCGGATCACCGGAGTGGTTCCGGCGGCCAAGGTGGGGAAGCCGGAGTATTCCATGCTGACCGTGAACTGGTCCGTGTAGAAGTAGGGGACCATGTCCAGCACGGCGGCCTGGCCCAGCATCGCCTTCGCCGCCACCTTGCCGCCATGGAGGGCGTTGTGCCAGTGCTCGCTGCGGTGGTGTTCGCCCGTGAACGGGTGCAGCGCATTGGCCACATCGCCGGCCGCAAAGACATCGGGGGCACTGGTCCGCAGCGAGGCATCCACCAGGATCCCGTTCCTGAGTTCCACCCCGGCGGCCTCGGCGAGCGCGGTATCGGGAACGACGCCGACGGCGATCACCACCAGGTCTGCGGGCAGCGACTCGCCCGTGTTGGTGACTACCGCGGTGACGCGCCCGTCCTGGCCCGTGATTTCGGCGGCGCTGGCCGGCAATCGGAACTGGACGCCGTTTGCCTCGTGCAGGGTGCGGAAGAAGCCGCCCAACTCGGGCCCGATGGCGGCGCTGAGCGGGATGTCCTCCAGGCCCAGCAGGGTCACGTCGTTCCCGTAGCTTCGTGCCGCCGCGGCGAGTTCCATGCCGATCCACCCGGAGCCGACCATGACCACGCGTTTGCCGCCGCCGTCCAGGAGGCCACGCAGGCGTTTGCTGTCGGCGAGCGTGCGGAAGGTCATGACGCCGTCGAGATCCGATCCGGGCAGCGGGATCCGGCGCGGTTGGGCCCCCGTGGCCAGCAGGAGCTTGCTGTACTGCAGGACTCTTCCGCCGGCCAATGCCAGCAGGTGACGGGTGGTGTCGATGCTGGACGCCGGCTCTCCCATCAGGAGTTCGACGCCGTTCTCCTGGTACCAGCCGGGCGGCAGCACCGAGACGGTTTCCTCGCCGGCCTTGCCCAGCAGGAACTCCTTGGACAGCGGCGGCCGCAGATAGGGTGGCTGCTCCTCCGCGCACAGCACCGTGACGGATCCTTCAAATCCCTCGGCGCGGAGGGTCTTGCCGGCAGTGGCGCCGGCGAGGCCCCCGCCCGCAATGACAATGTGTTCGGTGGTCATGTCTGCTCGATTCGCACGTGCGGGCCGCGGAGCCCGCGGCCCGCACGGCATCCGCATTCTAAAACCAGTAGTTTTGACATTAGAAGGCGGTGTGAGCTCCGTCAAGGTTTTTCCGGCTCGATTCGGCCGGGCGCTAGAATAGATGCGCGTGCAGACTGCCTTCGGCCGCACGCCTCCCACACTACAGAAAGCCAGCATGCGAGTTCTTGCCGCAATGAGCGGCGGAGTCGACTCCGCCGTAGCCGCCGCCCGCGCCGTCGAGGCGGGACACGACGTCGTCGGTGTCCATCTGGCGCTCTCCCGCATGCCGGGCACCCTGCGCACTGGAAGCCGGGGCTGCTGCACCATCGAAGATTCCCGTGACGCCTGGCGCGCCTGCGATGTCCTGGGCATCCCGTACTACGTGTGGGACTTCTCCGAGCGCTTCAAGGAAGACGTCGTCCAGGACTTCATTGACGAGTACGCTGCCGGCCGCACGCCGAACCCGTGCATGCGCTGCAACGAGCGGATCAAGTTCGCCGCCCTGCTGGAGAAGGCGATTGCCCTGGGCTTCGACGCCGTCTGTACCGGCCACTACGCCAAGGTCATCACCGACGCCGACGGCAACCCCGAACTGCACCGCGCCGCGGACTGGGCCAAGGACCAGAGCTACGTGCTGGGCGTCCTGACCCACGAACAGCTCAAGCACTCCATGTTCCCGCTGGCCGAAACCCCGTCCAAGGCCGAGGTTCGCGCCGAGGCCGAGCGCCGCGGCCTGTCCGTGGCCAACAAGCCGGACAGCCATGACATCTGCTTCATTCCCGACGGCGACACCGCAGGCTGGCTGGCCGAGAAGATCGACATGACCACCGGCGACATCGTGGACGAAACCGGTGCCAAGGTGGGCGAACACCCCGGTGCCAACGCCTTCACCGTGGGGCAGCGCCGCGGGCTGAAGCTGGGAACACCGGCCGCCGACGGAAAGCCGCGCTTCGTGCTGGAAATCCGGCCCAAGGAAAACAAGGTCGTGGTGGGGCCCGGCGCCCTGCTGGCGATCGATGAAATCCGCGGCATCAAGGTCTCCTGGGCAGGGCTGCCCATCGCGGAGGTCGCGACGGGCGAGGAGTTCGACTGCCACGCCCAGGTCCGCGCCCACGGCGACCCCGTACCTGCCCGCGCCCGGGTGGAACTCGTGGCCGACGAATCCGGCGTGGAACGCGAGGGGCTTCTGGTGACCCTGGTTGACCCGCTGCGCGGTGTGGCCCCGGGGCAGACGATCGTCCTGTACCAGGGCAGCCGTGTGCTGGGGCAGGCAACCATCGACGCCGCCCGTTCCCTCCAGCGCGCCGAACTCTAGCTGCACTCCAGCCGGCACTGCCGGGTCCGCCCCGGATGCCCGCCGGTTCCCCCGGTTCCGCTCCATTGCCTTGGCCTGCGCCCCAATCCATACTTGGCTAAAGCAGCGCTTCCGCTGCGGGTAGGTGGGGTTCCGCATTCGGGACGGCGATGACTGTGGCATTTCAAAAGAAAAGCCCGGGAGCCATCAGGGCCGGGCAGATGGTGCCGGTGACTGTGCTGGCGGAGGGGCCGATAGGCAACGGGGCCGCTCCGCTGACGGTCCAGCTGCGCATTCCCGTCGAACGGCTCAGGCGCGGCCCCACGGGGCACCGCTATGCGATCCACATCCGGAAGTGGCGGGGCACGAATGTGGCCCCCGTGACGCTCACCCAAGCAGGGGACCCGTGGCATCTCATCTCGGAGCCGCCGCCAGCTGACCTCCGCGAGCTGCTGGACGACACGCGCTTCCTTGCCCAGCACGTGTACGGGGTGGCCATGAACACGCTGGACCTCTTCGAAACCACGCTGGGCCGGCGGATGCCGTGGAACCCCGCGGGCCGGGTAGTCCTGAAGGCCCGTGACCGGGTGACAGCCACCGACACCGGCTACGAACGCGGCACCAACACCATCCGTTTCGGCTCGATCGACCGCATGGGCTACAAGGTTCCCACCGCATTGTTCCGGGACATCGTGGCCCACGAGGTCACGCACGCGATTCTTGACGGGTTCCGGCCGGCATGGGCGGACCAGCTGGCCACCATGGAGCAGCTCGCGATGCACGAGGCACTGGCCGACCTCGTGGCCATCCTTTCCGTGTTTTCTTCCCGGGAAGTGGTCTACCGCCAGCTGGAAGCAGCGGCCGGGGGATTCGAAGCAGGCCAGGAAGTTGACGATGCCGTGACCATGCGGACCATCTTCGACTTTGCCCGGGACCTGTACGCGCGCGGCCCGCTCCGCGAACCATTCGTTGGAGGCGTTCCGGAGAACTGGCAGGACTTCCCTGAGCCGCACGCGCGCGGTGCCGTGGTGGTCGGCGCGGTGCTGCGCGCGGTTCAGAAGCTATGGTCGGAGCGGAACGCACGTTTCGGCGATCATCAGAGCCTGCAGCAGAAGGCCGAATCGGGATCCATTGTGGGAAGCCGGATACTGCGCATGGTGATCCGGGGCCTGTCCTACATGCCACCGGTCGACGTCACCTGGCGGGACCTCCTGCGCGGCATCATCGCCGCGGACATCGACATGGTTCCCGAGGACACGAACGGCTACCGGGACACGCTCCAGGCGGAGTTTTCGGCGATCGGCATCCGCCGGGTCTCCTTGTCCAACATCACCGGCGTGGACAATTACCAGGGCCTGCGTTACCCCGTGAGGCTCTCGGCCCTGGGCTCGGACCCGCAGGAGGTGCAGCGCTTCGTCTGGGAGAACCCGCGACTCCTGGATGCCGCCCGCCTGGAACTCCGCACGCCCCTGAGCTCGACGCGCGTGCGCACCTCGGAGCGGGTGTCGCCGGACGGGTTCATCATTTCCGAGATCGGGGCGTCATTCATCCAGACTGTGCGCCTGAGCCGGCGGGAGGCCCACGTCCGGCTGGGACTGAAGACGGAACGGGAGTACGTGGACATCCGCGGTGGCGGACTTTTGCGGTTCGACGCCGGAGGCCGCCTCGTGTATGCGGCGCTCAAGCCGGTCATGGACAGGGAGAGGCAGGCGGCGATGTTCGGCTCGGACGGCCAACACGAAGCCGAGCAGGCGGCGTCGACGGGAGTCCGGAACAAGTTCCACAGCACCGGCGAGTAGCCCGCCGTCGTGCCCCCACCGCTTCGCTGGCTCCGCCGCCCCTAACTTCCCCAGGCGGCCTTGCGTGCCGCCGTCGTGCCTTCCAGTTGGGCCACCTGGTCGAAGCCGCCGGCCTTGAGTCCCTTGCTGACGAGCTTCAGGACGTCGGCGCGGCCCACCGTGCCGTCACTCTGCAGCGACTTCACGAAGTGGTGGGTGAAGGCGCCGTTGTAGCGGCCGTCGATGAGCGCATCGGCCGCAGTCTGCTCGGAGCGGCAGGCCGCCATGAGCACGGGCTTGGCCGTCTTGCCGGTCTTGACCAGGTCACGGAGGACTCTTACGTCGTTGTTTTCAGTCGCGATGACGGCCCTGGCCGTGGGTGCCGGCAGGAACCGCGGGCGCCGGCCCGGCAGGAGGTCCAGCGACTTCAGGCCGGTTCCGCTGTGGCAGGTATCCAGCACAACATCCATGAGCACGCCGTCGGGCAGCCGCGAGAAGAGGGTGAACAGCTCATCGTCCGAAATCACGGTCGCCGGATCCCAGGCATCGCCGGTGTTGTTGATGTCGTAGCAGGCGAAGGCTTCGTCCAGCCGGTCTGCCTCATCCCCGCTGGTGTCCGGGATCTGGGTGCCGTGGCTCGAGAACGTGAAAACGACGTGCTCGGCTTTGCCGGCGACGGCCAGGTCCATGATCCTGCTGAGTTCGGCCATGACGGCCTTCTTGGTGGCCTTCGCGTCACGCAGGACCGTGATGTCCCCGTCCGCGAATCCATACCTTGCTTCCAGAAGGGCGGCAAGGTCTTCGGCGTCATTCACGCACCCCTGCAGCCAGCTCGATTGCGGCAAGAACTTGAATTTGTTGATCCCTACACAGAGGGCTGCCTTGCTCATGTGCGCGTCCTTTGCACTGGTGTGGTTCGGATTTCAGCTTGGCGGCCCCACGTTCCACCGCCCGGATGTCTGCCACGGCATCGGATTCCGGCCGGCCCCATGGCCCAACGATTGTCAGCAGTTCCGGCACCACGGCCAGAAGCTGCCGTGCGCTATTCGGACACGATGCCGATGTTGAACATTTTTCCTTCGGGCTGGCGCAGGAAGATCCGCAGCCACAGCGGCAGCCACATCTCCATGCCGCGCGCGGCATCGAGCCCGCCCAGGTCACGGATGTGCCCCGGCGGCCAGCCGAATTCCTGCAGGATGCCCACCACGGTCGCCTTCGCGTCCTCGTGGTTCCCTGCAACGAACACGTCGTGCGTTCCGGGGAGCCGGCCCGGGTCCACCATGACCGGGGCGCTCAGGGTGTTGAGGGTTTTGACCACCCGCGCCTGGGGGTAGGTGCGCTGGATGGTTTCGGCGATGCTGTCCGTATTGCAGACCGTCAACGACGGCGGGAACCCCGCCGAAAAGTCGAGCGGGTTGGACA
Source organism: Arthrobacter cavernae (assembly GCF_017368795.1). Classification (GTDB taxonomy): domain Bacteria; phylum Actinomycetota; class Actinomycetes; order Actinomycetales; family Micrococcaceae; genus Arthrobacter; species Arthrobacter cavernae. The sequence goes on from NZ_JAFNLL010000004.1 coordinate 91,517, forward strand.
CATCAATGAGGACCTTGCCCGAAAGATTCCGGGCACCGGCCTCCGCCAGGGCAGCGAGCGAGACGGTTCCCGAGGTGGCGTTCACCACGATCTCGGCAGCGGCGGCCGCCTGGGCAAAGGAGCCGGCAGAGGCACCCGGCCCGGCCTGCGCCGCCCACGCCGTGCCCTTCGGGTTCCCGGCCTCCCGGGAGCCCATGGTGACCTCGTGCCCCAGGGACACGAGCTTTCCCGCCAGGGCATGCCCTACCGGTCCGGTGCCAAGCACTGCGATTTTCATGGGATCCCCTTTGGGTCATTGATCCGAGGTTGATGTTGCTCCCGGGACGGGGGCTGCCCGGGACGAGGGCTGCCCGGGACCCCCGGGTGCCGTCATGCCCATTCTGCTCCGCATCGGGCGCCCAAGACACTGCCGTCCCGCACTTTTCCGCGAGCTTTCGCGCCAACGGGGACGTGCCGCCGCCCGGAGTAACACCGGCGGAGAGCGCACCCCACACCATAGACTGGGGGCATGACCGAGCAGAACCACGCCCTTCCAGACTCAGCTGACCCCTTCAACCCGGCAGCGAGCTCACTGTCCGGCCACGTGGACGGGTCCGTCATGGACGAGCTGCTTTCCATCCGGTCCAGCATCGACAACATCGATGCCACCCTGGTGTTCCTGCTGGCCGAGCGGTTCAAGGCCACGCAGAAGGTAGGCGTACTGAAGGCCACCTACAAGCTCCCCGCCGGGGACCCGGGCCGTGAGGCAGCCCAGATCGCGCGGCTGCGCAGGCTGGCTGAGGATGCCCATCTGGACCCTGCCTTCGCCGAGAAGTTCCTGAATTTCATCATCAGCGAAGTGATCCGCCACCACGAAGCCATCGCCGAGGATCACCAGGCCTCCACCAAGCAGGCCTAAGGTATGCCCTCCGACACGCCGCAGCAGATCAGTGCCACGGCGCTGGGACCGTGGCCCGGCACCGACCCCGTTGAAGCCGCACGTATCATCCGGGGGGAACTGGGTAGCCCGCACCTGCCGTTCATCGCCGAACTGCCGGACCGCGGGGTAGGCTCCGATGCCCTGGGCCGCACCGCCTCGCTCCTTGTGGAAATGGCCATCGACGTCCAGCCGCACGGCTGGCGGCTGGTTGACCGTCCGGGCAAGGATCTGCGGAGGGCCACCTCCGCGCTCGCCACGGACATCAACATCCTTGCCGACGTCGCCGGCGCCGAGGACGTTTCCGCGCCTTTTCTGAAGATCCAGCTCCTCGGGCCCCTGAGCCTCGCAGCCGGGCTGCACCTGCACAACGGCGAACGGGCCCTTCTTGACTACGGCGCCCGGCGGGACATTGCCGAATCCCTCGCCGCCGGCGTCGGCGAGCACCTCGCGCGGCTGTGCGCGGCCGTTCCCGGGGCAGGGATCGTGGTCCAGCTCGATGAGCCGGACATCGCTTCGGTCCTCGCCGGGACGATCCCGACGGCGAGCGGTTACCGCACTCTGCGTTCGATCCCGGGAGAGGAGGTCACCAATGCCTGGCGTTTGGTCATCGATGCCTTGAAGGCTGCCGGAGCGGTGGAGACGGTGGTGTCCGTGCAGGAGATCGAGGCTCCCATCCAGCGGATCCTGGGCGCGGGGGCGGACGGTGTGGCCGTTCCGCTCAAGGCACTCACCACCCGTCAGTGGGAACAGCTGGCGGTGGCCGTTGAAGCCGGAAAGCGGATCTGGGCAGGCGCTCTACCCACGGACAACCCGGGCTCCCCGCTGCCCCGGACCGCCGACGTCGTGGAAACCGTCTGGCGTCCATGGCGCCAGCTCGGCCTGCCCGCATCCGCACTCGGCACGCTGCGTGTGACCCCGTCCACCGGACTTGAAATGTTCACCCCGTCGGCGGCCAAGGACGTGCTGACGCGGCTCACCCAGGTGGCCGACGGGCTCGACCAGCTCGCACAGGGCTGACGGCCGTCCTCGTCCGGGGACTGGACACGGACAAAGGGCTCAGAGGCGCCGTTCCCAGCGTTCCGGCTCCGCATACCGGGGCAGCGAAGCCAGGGAAGCGGCGCCGGCCGGAAAATACGGGCCGACAGGGACATACGGCGCCAAACGGTAGGTGAAGCGCCCCGCATAGACCAGCACCAGGCCGATTTGCGGCTGGATGACCTTGACCTGGATCCGGTGTTCGCCGGCATCCGCATCCCACCACTGTTCCGCATAGGCTCGGGCATCCAGGGCGGCTGGGAGCGGCAGACGCAGCGGCCCAAGAAAGAGACGGCTTGCCCGCGAGACACCCCGCAGCCTGCCTTCCGGCGTGACACCGAGCTCCAGGTCCGTGGCCAGCCGGCGGAAGCGCCCCACATAGTCCACCAAGCGGGTCGAGGGAGCACCGCTTGCTGTGTCGGTTGATGCAGCAGCGCTGGATGTAACGGCGCTCGTTGTGTCGTGGAAGAGCCGAGTGCCCGAGGCAAAGAAAATCTCCCGGCGGGCCGTCAGGCTGGAGCGGCCGAACGGATCCAGGTGGGCGTGGTTCTCGATCCGGAACGGAACGTTCTCGCCGTACTCCGGAAAGAAGGCCTGCTCGCCGGACGTCAGCGCCAGCAGCGGCCGCAGCCAGCGCTGCCGGCAGCCCACCACGTCGAACACGCCTTCGCCGATGCCGAACACCCCGGAACCGGGGACCAAGGAAAAGTAGTCCTGCAGCTCGGGCTGGAGACGCCGGAAATCGCTGCCCATGGCCAGCTCGTAGATGGGGGTGCTCATATCGGATCCCTTCAATGCAGTATTCAGACCAATGCGGTGCTACAGACCGGTGCTACAGGCGGCCGGCGGCCTTGAGCCGGATGTAGGTGTCGGCGAGCCGCGGCGGGAGTTCGAGGGGTTCGGCGTCCACCACCTCGGCGCCGAGCTGGCGCAGTTGCGCGCTGACGGCTTCGCGGTCCAGCAGCGCGCGTTCGGCGGCGGCCGCGCGAAAGACCTGGCTCGCCGTCGTGCGTTCTTCCTTCATCTCGGCCAGCATCGGGTCCCGGACCGATGCGACCACCACCACATGCAGCCTGGACAACTGCGCCACCATCGGGATGAGGCCCTCCTCCGGGGCGCCGCCGTCGATCGTGGTCAACAGCACCACCAAGGAACGGTGCGCCGAGACGGCCCGAACCTGCCCCGGAATCTGCTGCCAGTCCAGCTCGATCAGATCGGCCTCGAGCGGCGCCATGGCCTGGACCAGCTCGCTAAGCAGCTTTCCCTTGGACGCCGATTCCACCCTGGCCCGGACGCGGCGGTCGAAGGCCAAGAAATCCACACGGTCCCCGCCCCGCTCGGCCAGCACCGCCAGCAAAAGCGCGGCCTCGATTCCTGTATCCAGGCGCGGCTCGTTGTCGATCCTGGCCGCGGCGGTCCGGGAGGTGTCCAGCACGATCACCACCCGCCGGTCGCGTTCCGGCCGCCAGGTGCGGACCACGACGGCGGTGCGCCGCGCCGTGGCGCGCCAGTCGATGGAACGCACGTCATCGCCGCGCACATAGTCCCGGAGGGAATCGAACTCGGTGCCGGCACCGCGGATCTGGACCGCTGCCTTGCCATCCAGTTCACGCAGCTTCCGCAGCTTGGAGGGAAGATGGCGCTTGGAATGGAACGGCGGCAGGACCCTCAGCGTGCCGGGAAGCGGCACGGTCCGCTGCCGGGCCGCGAACCGGAGGGGGCCGAAGGACCGGACTGTCACGTGCGGGGCGGCGAGGTCGCCGCGGCGCCGGGGCGTCAGGGACACCGCCATGCGCCGCCGTTCTCCCGCCGGGACGTCGAGCAATTGCACGTTGTTCGCGGCCCCTGCCGACGGCTGCCAGGCGTCCCGGATGAGGGCATGCAGCGGGCGGCGGCCGGTGTTGCTGATGGTCAGCACCGATTCGGCGGTCCCCGTGAGGGCGACGTTTCCGGGCTGCCTGCGCTCCAGCCCGAGCTGCCGCGGGGACGCCGCCAGGAGCAGATCGGCAACGAGTATCACCAGCAGTCCGCCGCAGAGCAGCAGCAGCGCCGGCCACCCCGGGAACAGGAGCAACGGCACAAGACCTGCGAAGGCCAGCAGCACAAAGCGGCCCGTGATCGCCATTCAGGGCCCCGCGCTTTCATTCGGGATCGGCGGCCGGGCCATCAGCGTGGAACCGGAACCGAGGCCAGGATGCTGCCCAGGACGTCATCCACGTGCACCCCGTCCATCTGGGCTTCCGGACGCAGCCCCACACGGTGCCGCAGGCACGGCAGCGAGAGTGCCTTGACGTCATCCGGGGTGACGAAGCCCCTGCCGGACAGCCACGCCCAGGCCCGTGAGGTGTTGAGCAGGGCGGTGGCGCCACGGGGCGAAACACCCAGCTGGAACGACGGCGCCGAACGGGTTGCCCGGACCACGTCCACAACGTAGGCGAGGATTTCCGGGGCCACCACAACCTGCGAGACGGCGTGGCGGGCCTGTGAGAGCTCCTCGGATCCGGCGACTGCCCGCACGCCCGCCGCGGCGAGATTGCGCGGATCGAAACCGCTGGCATGCCGGCGGATGACCTCGATCTCCTCGGCCCGGGCCGGCAACGGCATGGTCAGTTTCAGCAGGAAACGGTCAAGCTGCGCCTCCGGCAGCGGGTACGTCCCCTCGTATTCCACGGGGTTCTGGGTTGCCGCCACAATGAACGGGGCAGGCAGCGGACGGGACACGCCATCCACGGATACCTGGTGTTCCTCCATGGCTTCCAGCAGCGAGGCCTGCGTCTTGGGCGGTGTCCGGTTGATTTCGTCGGCCAGCAGGATGTTGGTGAAGACAGGCCCTTCCCGGAAGCTGAATTCCGCGGTGTGCGAATCGTAGACCAGCGAACCTGTGACGTCGCCCGGCATGAGGTCGGGGGTGAACTGCACCCGTTTGGTGTCCAGGCTCAATGCCGTGGACAAGGCCCGGACCAGCAGCGTCTTGGCCACTCCGGGCACGCCTTCGAGCAGCACGTGCCCGCCGCACAGCAGGGCGATCAGCATGCCGGTCACCGTGGACTCCTGCCCGACGACGGCCTTGCCGACTTCGTGCCGGACGTTCAGCAGTGCCTGGCGTGCTGGGTCCGCCGGGGCCGCTTGGGCGACTTGCGTCGACTGGGCGGGAGCCTGTGCCGCGTAGGGGCCCGCCCCGCCTGAATATCCCTGGCTGGTGTCCGCATAGCCGTTCGGCTGGTTGCTCATCGGGCTGTTGCCTCCTCTTCGAGTCTTTCGATCTGTTGTGCCCATTGCACGAGTTGTCCTTCGCTTTGCGGCCGGTGGTCCACCAGCACCGTCCTGATCTCCTGCGGCGGCCTGCCCAGACGCCGGGACACCGCGTCCACCACGGCGTCCGCATCGGCCTCCGCCCCCAGATTGAAGTGCCGGGCGATCCGGGTCATGGCTCCGGCACGGAGATTGTCCGCTGCCCGCTCCACAGCCCTTGAGTCCTGGTAGAGCCGGGCCCTGCCCTCGGCCGTCTCGGCTGCCTTCACCACCACCGGCAGCGGCTCGAACACCAAGGGTCCCAGCCGGCGGCCGCGCCACAGCATGGAGAGCAACGCGACCACAGACAGCCAGGGGCCCAGGAAGGCCAGCCACGGCGGCGCTAGTTCATCGAGGGTGGGGGCATCGTTGCCGGCGGGGATATCGCCGAGGCCCGGCGTGTACCAGACCAGGTCCTGCCCCGTGCCCAGGCTCCGGAGGGCCAGGGCGGCGTTGCCCTCCTCGTCGAGCAGTCCGTTGCCCAGAAGGGCCGTGCTGCCGACGACCAGCAGCTGTCCGTCCCTGCTGCCGGCAACCATGCCCGGCCCCTCGGGGCGCGTCCGGTAGCAGAGCTCGGGTCCCTGGTACGTGAACCCACCGGCGGAAACCGGGCCCGCCGCCTGGGCGTCAGCACGTCCGCAGCCAGGTTCCAGCGTGCCTGTACCTTCGGGGACAACGCCGCCCGGCCGTATGTCCTGCGTCAGCGCGCCCAGGGTCCGCAGCCGGGGAGCCACAAGGACAACGCGCCCTGCGGCGCCGGCGAGCCCGACGAGCTGCTCCTCTTCGAGGAAGCCATGGGCGTCATACAACAGGAGAGTCGCATGATCGCTGCCCGCCAGCGCCGCATGCGTCGCTTCGAGGGAGTCCGTGGCGGTGACCGTGACTCCATGGCGGCGCAGGATTTCCGCGAGGGCCATTCCGCCTTCAGGGGCCGGGTTCCGCGTCGACAAAACGGCGGTCTCGGCAGGTGCCTGCAGTTTGCTGACTGTGACGTAGACGAGCATTCCGGCAAAGAGCGCGCCAATGACAATCCACACCACATGCCTGCGGGCCCACGCTGTGAAAAGGGCGGAGGCGGAGGCCACCGGGGCCGCCGTCGACGTTCCGCCAGAATGCTGCTCGAATGCTGCCGGGGCCACCGGTGTTTCCATGCTCACAGGGGCACCGCAAATCCGACGCTGTGGTCCCCGTCGAATGCAGGCTTCATCGCCTCCAGATCCGCGTCCAGGTTCCGAACAGCCTCGTAGTCGGCGGCCGAAGCCCCCGCCTTGCCGTAGCGCACCGCATCGAACACCGTGGCCGCGGAGTCGAGCCGTTGCCGGGCAGGGCCGAAGGCCTGTCCCAGCTGGGCCGCGGCCTCGTCCGCTGTCCGGCCTGCCCGCGCTTCGATAACGGTGCGGTCTTCGGCCGAACGCACCAGCGCACGGAACTGCTCGACGACGGCGGTCTGCCAGTCGCTGCGCCCGGCGGCTGCCGAGGCACGGCTACGGTAAACATCGGCGTCGAGGGCGGGCTCGCCGTCGAAAACGTCCTTGGCCGTCCGCCGCCGGGCATTCAGGCGGGGGCGGACCAGGATGACGGCCACGATGACCAGGACCACAGCGAGGGCGCCGAAGAGCGCTACGGCAATGTCGCCGTTCGGGCCTGTATTGCCGCTGTCAAGGGATGCCAGCCAGTCCAGGAAATCGCGCCACAGCTGGTCGAGCCAGCTCGGCTGGGCGGCGGGATACTGAGGCTTGGCCAACTCCTCAATTGCCCATCGCCGTGCTTCGTCACGGTCCGGGGTGACGGGTGGTTCGGTGGCAGCCAGCAAAGAGCAGATCATGCCGTGGGGTGCCCTTGCCCGGGCGGCGTGCCGGGCCACGACCCATTGCCGTTAGGCCAGGATGCGCCTCGGCTGGACGTGGACGGGCGCCTGCCCGGTATGCCGTCAGCCTCGGCCCCGCTTTCCAGCAGACGCAGCAGCTCCACGTCCAGGCCGTCGCGGCGCATCCGCAGATCGAAGTAGATCAGGGCGTTTGCCGAGGACTGGTAGGCGAAGCCCACGGCACCGATCAGTGCCGTCACTACCAGCGAAACAATCGTCAGGATGATCGACGTGGAGGTGAACGCCTCTTCACCTCCGTGCGGTGAGACGACGGAAGCGATGCCGCCTGCAGCGAGGCTGAGCGGGATCTGGACGATGTTGGAGATCAGCCCGATCATCAGGACGATGACCACCACGATGCCGAAGATCCGCCACCAGTTGTTCTTGGTCAGCCGCCAGGAACGCAGGAGGCTTTCGTAGACGCCGGCTTCTTCGACCACAACCACGGCCGGTGCCACCAGGAGCCTCATGGCCATCCAGAGGAAGGCCACCAGGACGCCAAGGCCCAGGAGAAAGACCAGAACCAGGCCGGCGGGGCCGAGGGCTACCAGCAGCAGCGCCGACAAGCCAACGAACGCGGCGCCAGCGAGCAGGCTGCCGAACGTTAGCAGAGCGGCCACACCAAGCAACGGCCAGATCCGGGAGCCGGTGAGTGTCCACATCTGTTTGAATCCTGTGCGCCGGTTGAGGACGGACCGAGAGACCGGGACCACCATCACACCCTGCAGCACCGATCCAAGGAAAGCCGACAACACCGCCGCCCCCAGACCTGCCATGACGATTCCGAGCAGGGGTCCAAGGAGTTCATCCATGGATTCCGGATCCATGTACGGGATCCTGCCCGCAAGTCCGAGTGTCATCATGCTGATGACCCCCACCAGTCCGGTGCTGATGACTTGGAAGATCAGCGCCGAGCCAAACATCGGCGCGGCATTGCGCCGGATGGTCTGGAACGAGCCGTCCAGGATCTCCCCGAAAAGGAGCGGGCGAAGGGGGACGATCCCAGGTTTCGGGGGTGCAATGTACGCCGGGTGGGGGTAGTGGCCGCCGCCTGACGGCCAGCGTGGGTCCGGAGCCCCGCCCCAGGGCTGCTGGGGCCATCCAGGCTGCTGCCCGCCCCATTGCGGCTGTTGGCCCCGCTGCGGCGGCTGTCCACCCCACTGCGGCTGGGCGCCCCACACAGGCTGCTGCCAAGGCTCCGGCGGCTTGCCAGGCTCTGGATATGACACGTTTTCCTCCCCACGAGGTCCGGTCCGCCGGCAATCGACGCCCCCAAGAAAATCGACCCTCGCCCCCAGCCTATAGTTCCGCCGTCGTGCCTCATAGCCCCGGCACTGTCCGCGGGCGGCCCCGGCCTCGACACGGCCGGGACCCCGGCCGTACCGGAGCGCGGCCTGCCCGGCGGGCGACGGGGCGACGCCATGCCGGGCACCTCCGGCAACGGGACAAAGCCCTGTTGATAAGGGAATATGTAACTATGAAGGCACGGATTCTGGTAGTAGACGACGACGAAGCGCTGGCTGAGATGATCGGCATCGTCCTGCGCAATGATGGTTTTGAGCCGGTGTTCTGCGCGGACGGCGGCCAGGCGCTGGAGATCTTCCGTTCGTCCAAGCCGGACCTCGTGCTGCTCGATCTCATGCTGCCCGGTTCTGACGGGATCGAGGTGTGCAGGCAGATCCGCGGGGAATCGGATGTCCCCATCGTCATGCTCACGGCAAAGTCGGACACCTCCGACGTCGTCAGGGGCCTGGAATCCGGTGCCGACGACTATGTCCCCAAGCCTTTCAAGCCCGCCGAACTCGTCGCACGGGTCCGCGCGCGGCTGCGTCCCGGGGATCAGAAGGCCCCGGAAACACTGCGCATCGCGGACGTGACCATCGACGTCGCCGGCCACCTGGTGACCCGCGGCGGCGAGCGTATTTCGCTGACCCCGCTGGAGTTCGACCTGCTGGTGGCCCTGGCCCGGAAGCCCTGGCAGGTCTTCACCCGTGAGTTGTTGCTCGAACAGGTCTGGGGGTACCGCCACGCGGCCGATACTCGCCTGGTCAACGTCCATGTCCAGCGTCTGCGCTCCAAGATTGAACGCGATCCGGAAGCGCCCGAAGTCGTCCTGACGGTGCGCGGTGTCGGCTATAAAGCAGGTTCCTGAGCCCACTGCCGGCAAGCCCGGCGGTCCGGACCGGTCCGACGCCGGACTCGCCACGTCCGGACACGCGGCGCCCCAGGCCGGGGAGCCGGGCCACGTCGCGCCGGAACACACTGACGCGCATGCGCTGAACCTGCCCTGGCTGATGTCCAGGGCCCGGATCTGGATCCGCCGCGGACTCATCTTGGCGCTGCGTGTTTCCCGGCTCGTGGTGACCGGCGTCCGCCAGATCCGTCCGGGGCTCCGCTTCCTGCGCCATTCCTTGCTGCGGCGCTGGCGCCGTTCACTGGAGTTCCGGACCGTCCTCATGACACTGGTGCTCGCCATCACCTCGTTCGCCGTGGTCGGGGCATACCTGTCCAACCAGATCGCGAACAACCTGTTCCAGGAGCGACTGGCGCAGGCCGAGTCCGAATCCAGCTACAACGTCAAGCAGGTGCAGGACACCTTCAACGGCGCCCAGGTCACCGATCAGTCCAGTGTCATCACCCTGGTCTACGACACGCTGAACGCCGTGGAGGGCCGCGGCGACGTCATCCAACGCCGCTATGTCTTCGAAGCGATGCCGGAGCAGACCAAGCCCCGCAACCGCTGGGTGGAGTCGCGCGCCTCCGACCAGCTGACGGTCAGGGTCATCCCGCCGGAGCTGCGCAAGGCCGTGCAGGAATCGGGAACGGACCAATACTGGGCCTCCACCGAATTCCCTGTGGGCAATGAGGACCGGCCCGGCATCGCCGTCGGGAACAAGGTCGACTTCAACGGAACCGTCTACGAGCTGTACCTTATCTACGACCTCAACACTGCCCAACAGACGCTCGACGAGATCCAGAACGTGCTGTGGACCGGCGGCGTGGCACTGGTCCTGATGATCGGTGCCATCGCCTGGTATGTGACCAGGAACGTGGTCAGTCCCGTGAGCCATGCCGCTGTCGTGTCCGAAAAGCTCGCCGCCGGGCAGCTCCAGGAACGCATGGTGGTCAAGGGCGAGGACGAGGTGGCCAGGCTGGGAGCCTCCTTCAACCACATGGCCGCCAGCCTGCAGGAGCAGATCACGCAGCTCGCCACGCTCTCGCAAATGCAGCAGCGCTTTGTCTCCGATGTCTCCCACGAGCTGCGGACGCCGCTCACCACGGTGCGGATGGCCGCGGAAGTCCTCTACGACGCCCGCGGCGACTTCGACCCCATGAACAAGCGCTCGGCGGAACTTCTCTACAACCAGGTGGAGCGTTTCCAGTCCCTGCTCTCGGACCTTCTGGAAATTTCCCGTTTCGACGCCGGCGCAGCGGTGCTTGATGCCGAACCGCAGGACATCTTCCAGGTGGTCGGCCACGTGATCGAAGGAGCGTCGCCTGTTGCCGCCGAATACGGCTCGGAGGTCAGGCTGAACACCCGGCAGAAGAGCATCATCGTCGAAATGGATTCGCGCCGGATCGACCGCATCCTGCGGAACCTGCTGCTCAACGCCCTGGAACACGGTGACGGAAAACCGGTCAACGTCTCCGTCGCGGCCAACCACGATGCCGTTGCCATCTCCGTCCGGGACCACGGCATCGGCATGAGCCAGGCCGAGGCCGCCCGGGTCTTCGACCGTTTCTGGCGGGCCGATCCTGCCCGTGCCCGGACCACGGGCGGCAGCGGACTGGGGCTGTCCATCGCGGCGGAGGACACCAAACTCCATGGCGGCTGGCTGCAGGCCTGGGGCCGCAAGGGCTCCGGATCCAATTTCCGCCTGACGCTGCCGCTCAAACAGGGAGGGACCATCCTGAAATCGCCGCTGCAGCTGGAACCTGCCGACATTGAGCTGCCCGGAGCCGCCCCGGAACGGCAGATGCTGGTCCTGGGGGCCGAGCCGGCAGCCCCGAGCACCGCCGAGCCGAGCAGCACCGCGCCGAACAGCGGAGGTCCCTCTTGAACACGGCACGTTTCTCCCGCATCCGGACCGTGGTGGCGGTTCTCGCCATCCTTCTGCTCGCCCTGACGTCGTGCGCCCAGATTCCACGGTCCGGCCCGGTGGGGAAGAGCAAGGACGGCGGCGGCGGCAATCCCAACAATGCACCGGTCTTCTTCCCCGCACCACCCCGCAGCGGTGCCAGCCAGGAGAGCGTCATCGAGGACTTTTACAGCGCAGGAAGCGGCTACGAGGACGATTACGCCGTGGCCCGCCAGTACCTTACACAGGCACAGTCCGTGACCTGGAAGCCGGACAACCGGGCGCTGGTCTTCCGTTCCGCGCAGGTCGTCAAGACCGGCGTCGAGAACGAGTACAGCTTCGAACTCGATCTTGCCTATGCCGTGGATGCCGACGGCGTCGCCACGCAGTTTCCGGCCGGCACCAAGGAAATCATTCCGGTGACGGTGAACGAGGTCGAGGGGGAGTGGCGGATCGCCAAGGTCCCGGACGGGACGGCCATCCCGGAGGAGACCTTCAAGGTCATCTACGGTGCCCATCCCATCTATTTCTACGACCCAAGCTTCAGCTATGCCGTGCCGGATGTCCGCTGGTTCATCAAGAAGAAGACCGTCAAATCAATGACCAGTGCGCTGCTGGCGGGGCCGGCCCCATACTTGCGCGGCGCCGTCGTCAGTGCGTTCCCTTCGGGCATGAAGCTGGCCCGCGAATCAGTGCCCGTGGTCTCAGGTTCGGCCCAGGTGGACCTCTCGGCCAAGGAGCTCCTCGAGGCCTCGGCGGAGGACCGTCAGCGCATGCAGAACCAGCTGGCGCTGACCTTCCGCGGTCAGCCGAATGTCATCAACGTGCAGCTGCGTGCCGACCAGGATCTTGTCAGGGTGGAGGACAACGGCTCTGTGCTGCCCCCTGTCCTGGACAAGAGCGTGCCCTCGCGCCAGATCGCCGTGAGTAACAATGAACTTGTACGGTACGAGAACAACCGGCTGTCGCCCGTTCCGGACATGCAGCCCGTTGCGGGTCTTGGCCCGCGGACGCCGGCCGAATCGCCGGTGTCGCAGGCAGTCGCCTTCCTCAACGGCGACCGCACCAGCCTGTATTCGATCCTGCCCGGCCAGCCGGCCCGCCAGCTCACTACCCGAAGCATCCTCACCCGCCCTTCCTTCAGCATCCAGGACTGGGTGTGGACGGCGGGGCCGGGCGCAAACGGCGTCGCCGAGGTCGTGGCGTTCCGTCCATCCGGCATAGCCCAGGGGATGGCCGTGCCAACGGTGAACATTGCACCGCCATGGCTCACCGGGCGGACGGTGAAGGATTTCCGGGTGTCCCGGGACGGTGCCCGGGCGCTGGTCATCTCGGAGCTCAACGGCAAGACGTCCGTGCAGATCACGGGAATCGTCAGGAATGCCGACGGCGCCCCCAAGGACCTCACCGCGCCCGTGACCCTGCTGAGCAGCACCTCGCCGGACCAGGGCGTCTGGGTGAACGGAATCACAGTGGCCGTAGTGCGCGCGTCCGCCACGGGCATGGTGGTGCCGGAGCTTTTGTCCCTGACGTCCGGGGAGCCGCAGGAGCTGGCACCCTGGGAAGGACTGACCACGCTCAGCGCTGGCAACGGGGCAGAGGAAATCTTCGGACAGTCCGCCGAGGGCGTTTTCCAACGGGTCGGCAACGGCTGGGAGCTGCAGCTCAAGGGGCCGGCGGAACCCGCGTTCCCCGGCTAGTCTGTCCGGCTGTTTATCCACACGGCTGTTTTCCACGGCTGTTTTGCACATAGTCGCGATCCGCGGTTTTGCGTGCCGTGGCGGCCACGGATGCTGGAAGCATGAACTACGACGACGGCGGGTCCGGCAGGCGCCCCGGCGTACGGTCCGCGCCCGGGGACAGGATTCAAAACCGGGCGCCGGCTCAAAACCGGGCCGGGGTTCAAAACCGGGCGCGGGACCCGGATCTTCTGGCCCGGGACCCCGCTGCTGCTGGGCACCGGGGAATCCACGCGGCTCGTGCCCTTCGCTTTGCACAGGCGGCCGGCGGTGCAGTGAAGGACCTTGGGGCACTTCTGGTACCCGTGGACTGCGTCTGCTGTGGCGTGGAGGACACGGTCTTGTGTTCCTCGTGCGCGCGGCGGCTCCGCGCCTTGTGCCGGCAACCCTTCCGTGCCGAGGCCCAGGCGCCGTCCCTGGTCGGCCTCGATGGTTCCGTTCTCCTGCCGGTGGTGGCTGCCGGGCCGTACCGGGACGAGCTCGCACAGGCCGTGCTTTCGTTCAAGCATCATGGCCAGGGCCGGCTGGCCGGAGCCCTGGCCGTCTGCATGGCGAATGCCGTGTCTGCTGCCACCGGAGGCCGGCAGGGTTTCTGCCTCGTGCCCGTGCCCACGAGCGGGGCGGCCTTCCGTCGTCGCGGGTTCAGCCCTGTGCACTTGTTGCTGGGGTCCCTGCGCCGCCGCCGGGCGCTTCCCGGTACCGACATCCTCGATGCCCTTTCCAAAGTGCCTCCGGCCTTTGCCCCCGGATCTTTCGGTTTCCTGCGCAAACTGCCCGCCAGATGGGCGGAGGCCGTGCTTGGGCGGTCCGGCCCAGGCTCAGGGGGAGGGCAGAAGGGACTCGGGCAGGGCGAGCGGGCCCGCCGCGTCCGAGGATCCATGCGCGTGCGGCAAGGACGCATCTCCCGCCGTCTGCAGGGACAGCAGTGCCTCATCATCGACGACGTCCTCACCACCGGAGCCACACTCGCCGAGGCAGCCCGCGCCGTGGAGGCAGCGGGCGGAATCGTTTGCGGGGCGGTGGTGCTCGCCGCTGCCCGGCCGCCGGCCCACGGGGAAGACTCCGCGGCCGGGGCGCCACCACAGCGCGGACGACTCAAACAAAATTTAAGTGACGAAAGGGTGAATTACCCGTGGTGATGAACTAACGTCGGTTATGGGTACCAAGAACAGATGTACCTGTCGATAGCGGCTCGGAAAGGGGCTCGACTGTCAGTCAGATGAGCCCCCAATCAACGTCGCTGTCGTGTCACCTGAGTAGTTTGGAGGGCACCATGGAGTTCATGATCAGCGGACGAAATCTGACCGTTTCTGACCGCTTTCGCGAATACGCCGGCGAGAAAATCTCGAAGATTGAATCGCTCGGGGACAAGGTCCAGCGCGTCGACGCCAAGGTTTCCAAGGAGACTAATCCACGCCAGACTCCGGGCCAGCTCACCGTTGAAGTGACAGTCCTGGGCCGCGGCCCCGTAATCCGTGCAGAGGCCAGTGCCGCTGACAAGTTTGCCGCCTTCGATCTGGCGTACAACAAGCTGCTCGAGAGACTCCGCCGGGCAAAGGACAGGAAGAAGGTGCACCACGGGCGGCACACGCCCAAGGCGGTCCGTGAAGCAACGGCCACCCTCGAGCCCGCAAGCACGAGCGAACCCATCTACGTAGCAGCCGGCAACCACCAGGAGCCAACGACGCCACCAGCGGAAGCTTCGCCCTACGACATTGAGAACGACATCCCTGCAGGCGATTCCCCCGTCCTGATCCGGCGCAAGGTCTTCCCCGCGGCGTCCCTCACTCTTGATGACGCAGTGGACAACATGGAACTGGTGGGACACAACTTCTACCTGTTCATGGACAAGGCAACCAACACGCCGTCGGTGGTCTACCGCCGTCGTGGCTGGACTTACGGTGTGATCACCCTTGACGCCACCTGCGAACCGGGGGAGGACGCCGTGGAAGAAAAGATCCACGCATACCGTTCGGACGATGAGGCAGCCACCGCATAGGCTGACCATGAACCTCCGATGAAAGGACTGGCATGACCGCTTCGCTGAGTCTGTCTCAGGCACGGCGGATCGCATTGGCAGCCCAAGGACTGGAAAAGGAACGGCCCGCCGGCCCCGTGACCCCACGGGCGGTGGGCCGTATCTTTGCCAGGATGCAGCTGGTCCAGATCGACTCCGTCAACGTCCTGTCCCGGAGCCACTACCTCCCTTTCTTTTCCCGGCTCGGAAACTACGACCGCTCCATCCTTCACGCCATGGCCGGCCGCAGCCCCCGCCGGATGATGGAGTACTGGGCTCACGAGGCCAGCTACATCCGCCCCCAGCATTTCCAGGACTTGGTCCTGTGGCAGAACCGTACGTGGGTGGGAGCCCACAATATGGATCCGGACGTTCGGGAAGTCATGGCACGCCGGATCCTGGCTGCCCTGGCCGCGGTTCGGCCCATGACCGCTACTGAGCTCACCGCCCATCTGGGCCACGAGGAAGACAAGCAACTCGACAACTGGGGCTGGAACTGGAACATCGTCAAGAGGGTCCTGGAACACCTTTTTGAGCAAGGGCTCGTGACGGCGGCTTCGCGGACCGAACAGTTCGAACGCCGTTATACGCTGACGTCGCGGATTCTACCGCAGCCGTCCGCCACGGACGCCAGTCCCGAAACGGGCCCGGACACCGGCCTGGACGCGGGCCTGGACGCCGCGTCGGCAGCCATGGACCGGCTCATTGATGCCGCCGCCGAGGCCCACGGCATCGGCACCGTCCGCTGCTTTGCGGACTATTTCCGGACCCCAGCGAAAGCGGCGGCCCCCGCTGTCCGGCGGCTCATCGACACCGGTCGCCTGGAAGCAGTGACGGTACGGGGGTGGGACCGGCCGCTGTACCGTCACGCCAGCGCCAGGCTGCCCCGGGCAGCCACGGGAAGGGCCCTGCTCAGCCCCTTCGACCCGCTGGTCTTCGAACGGCGGCGTTTGGAGGAACTGTTTGGATTCCACTACAGGATCGAGATCTACACCCCGGCGGCCAAAAGGCGCTTCGGGTACTACGTGTTGCCGTTCCTCCTTCGCGAAGGCATCGTGGCACGGGTGGACCTGAAGGCCGACCGCGCCGCCGGGCAGCTGCTGGTGCGCGCGGCGCACGGTGAGCCGGACGCTCCGGCGGACACCGCCGTCGAGCTTGCCGCCGAACTGAGGCTCATGGCCGATTGGCTGGGACTCGGCGACGTTGTGGTCTCACCGGAAGGTGACCTGGCGATGGCGCTCGCAGAGGAAACCGCCCGGTTTTGAGCTCTCCGCCGTCCGTGCGGCCGGCCAGGAACCCGCCAGTCCGCTCTCAGGGGAACCACGCAGCGTGGCCTTCGTCTCTCCCGTAGACTGAAACCGCCAGAATTCGGCAGCTTGAGACTGGGAGCAATTTCACGTGGCATCAATTATCGAAAAACTTCTCCGCACTGGCGACAAGAAAACCTTGAAGCAACTGCGGAACTATGCCGATTCCATCAATGCCCTGGAAGACTCCTTCAAGACGTTCTCCGACGCCGAACTGCGCGAGGAAACGGACAGGCTCCGCGCCCGCCACCAGGACGGCGAAATGCTCGAGGAACTGCTGCCCGAAGCCTTCGCGGCCGTCCGGGAAGCCTCCTCACGCACCTTGGGCATGCGCCATTTCGACGTCCAGCTCATGGGCGGCGCGGCCCTGCACCTGGGCAATATCGCCGAAATGAAAACTGGTGAAGGAAAGACACTCGTCGCCACAGCCCCGGCCTATCTGAACGCGCTGACCGGCAAAGGCGTGCACGTTGTCACGGTCAACGACTACCTCGCCGATTACCAGTCCGAGCTCATGGGCCGCGTCTACCGCTTCCTGGGCCTGAGCAGCGGCTGCATCCTGTCCAATCAGGATCCCTCGGTGCGCCGCCAGCAGTATGCGGCGGATATCACCTACGGAACCAACAACGAGTTCGGCTTCGATTACCTCCGCGACAACATGGCCTGGGACAAGAACGAGCTTGTCCAGCGCGGCCACAACTTTGCGATCGTCGATGAAGTCGACTCCATCCTCATCGATGAGGCCCGTACGCCACTGATCATTTCCGGTCCTGCCCAGGGCGACACCAACCGCTGGTACAGCGAGTTCGCCAAGGTCGTCCTGCGCCTGCAGCCGGACAAGGACTATGAGGTAGACGAAAAGAAGCGCACGGTTGGCGTGCTGGAGGCCGGCATTGAGAAGGTCGAGGACTACCTTGGCATCCAGAACCTCTATGAATCGGCCAACACCCCGCTCATCGGCTTCCTCAACAACGCCATCAAGGCCAAGGAACTGTTCAAGCGCGACAAGGACTACGTCATCCTCGACGGCGAAGTGCTGATTGTCGACGAACACACCGGCCGCATCCTGGCGGGCCGCCGCTACAACGAAGGCATGCACCAGGCCATCGAGGCCAAGGAAAACGTCGAGATCAAGGCCGAGAACCAGACGCTCGCCACCGTGACGCTGCAGAACTACTTCCGCATGTACAACAAGCTTGCCGGCATGACGGGCACGGCCGAGACCGAGGCCGCCGAGTTCATGAGCACCTACAAGCTGGGTGTCGTGCCGATCCCCACCAACCGGGACATGCAGCGCATCGACCAGTCTGACCTCGTCTACAAGAACGAAATCGTCAAGTTCGAGGCCGTGGTCAGGGACATCGCAGAACGCCACGAGGCCGGGCAGCCTGTCCTTGTCGGCACCACCAGCGTGGAGAAGAGCGAATACCTTTCCGGCCTGCTCGCCAAGGAGGGCATCCGCCACGAAGTCCTCAATGCCAAGAACCACGCGCGGGAAGCTGCCATCGTGGCCCAGGCCGGCCGCAAGGGCGCCGTCACCGTGGCCACCAACATGGCCGGCCGCGGTACCGACATCATGCTGGGCGGCAACGCCGAATTCACGGCCATTGCCGAACTGGCCAAGCGGAGCCTGGATCCGGAAGATAACTCTGAGGAGTACGAGGCTGCCTGGCCGGCTGCGATGGAAGCCGCCAAGCAGGCCGTCAAGGACGAGCACGAGGAAGTCCTGAATCTCGGCGGACTCTACGTGCTGGGCACCGAACGGCACGAGTCCCGCCGCATCGACAACCAGCTCCGGGGACGTTCCGGACGCCAGGGCGACCCCGGTGAGTCACGTTTCTACCTGTCGTTGACGGATGACCTGATGCGCCTTTTCAACTCGGGCGGGGCGGAGCGTCTCATGAACAGCTCCGTGCCCGACGACGTGGCTCTTGAGTCAAAGCTCGTTTCGCGTGCCATCGCCTCGGCCCAGGGCCAGGTGGAGGGCCGCAACGCAGAACAGCGCAAGAACGTCCTGAAGTACGACGACGTCCTGAACCGCCAGCGTGAAGCCATCTATGGCGACCGCCGGCGCATCCTCGAAGGCGACGACCTCCACGAGAAGGTCCAGTACTTCCTTGAGGACACCATCAACTCGCTCATTGACTCGGCGACATCCGAGGGCACAGGCGATGACTGGGACTTCAACCAGCTTTGGTCCAACTTGAAGACGCTGTACCCGGTCACGGTGACGGCCCAGGAAATCATCGACGAAGCCGGTGGCAAATCACGTCTCACCGTCGACTTCCTCAAGACCGAACTGCTGTCCGACGCCCGCCTGGTGTACCAGGCCCGCGAGGAGGCCATTGGTTCGGAAAGCATGCGTGAACTTGAACGCCGGGTTGTGCTCTCGGTTCTCGGACGTAAATGGCAGGAACACCTCTACGAGATGGACTATCTCAAGGAAGGCATCGGCCTGCGTGCCATGGCCCAGCGCGACCCGTTGGTGGAGTACCAGCGTGAAGGCTTCACGATGTTCCAGAGCATGATGGAAGCCATCCGAGAAGAAAGCATCGGCTTCCTCTACAACCTTGAGGTGGAAGTTACCCCGGCCGAGGACGTTGTGGTTGCGGACGATACTCCTGCGGGCACCCACACCGAACACCACGAGCCGCAGATCCGGGCGGCAGGACTGCAGGCCCCGGAAAAGCCGGCCCAGCTGCAGTACACGGCGCCGGGTGAGGACGGCGCCAGCCAGACGCGCGTTGAGGGCCGTTCTTCGGGCCGCTCGGGCAATCCGGCCAAGGCGGCCGCGCAGGACCAGCGCAAGGCCGCGAAGAAGAAGCGACGCTGAGCGGCCTGAAACATTCATGATGCATAAGGAGAGGAACCGGACCAATGTCCGGTTCCTCTCCTTATGCATTGTCTGGCGTGGCCGTTGGGAGCCTCTTCAACCGATCTCCAGCGCTGTCACCTTCCATGCTTCGTCGCTGCGCTCCAGCCGCATGGCGACGGCCCGGGACCTGTTCTCCTCGGCAACAACCAGTGTGGTTTCGTAGATGCTTTCCGTGATGGCACATGCATGCACGGATCGGACAACCGGACTGCGGTGGAGCCTCTGTCCGTTGCGGGAGCGGGCGGCATGCACCCGGGTGAGCGCCGCACGATGCTGCAGTGAACTAAGGCAGTGCGGGTCCAGGGAACGGGACAGTTGCTGGACGGGGCGGGTGCCTGCAAGAACCTCGATCGCCGCCTGCGCCAGGCCTCGGGCGATGGCATGGATGTCGGTTGTCGGTGGGACTGCAGGACGCACGGTACCGTTCGCCGCTCGGATTGCTGATACTGCGTTCATGGCTATTCCTCGGGTGCTTGTGGATGGATGGTCAGGTTGTGGCGGGTGGCTGAAGGATCTGCCCAGGCAGTAGTGCCCCGGGGTTTTCGCCGATGAGGGCGCGGTTGACGGCATACCATTTGGGCCAGTGCAGGGCGATGTCCATGTCGCTGGCCATCGGGCCCAGTTGCCGGGCCGCAATGGACCAAAGGGAGTCGCCGGCAGCCACCACGACTTCGCCCCCATTGTGGGTCGCTCCCTGGCCTGCGCGCGGCGCGCGGACGCCGAGCGGACCCGGATCCGGGACAGGCTCCCGGGGCTGCCAGCGTGGTTGGACCGTGCCGGACCCGGCGTCCGAAGACGTTTCAATACGGCCGGCTGCCCACTGCGCGGCCACTGGGGCTGAAAACGACTGTCCCGACGTCGAGTGCCACGCCGCCTCCAGCGGCCCGCTTGAGGCGTTGGCCAAGGGGATCCCGAGCAGGTTGATTCCCAACAGAGCTACGGCCAGTCGCCGCATAAAGGCCGGACTGAACTTCGCGGTGGCCGCGGCCGGGCGGATCCTCCCGGTCTTTTGCAGTGCGGCGGAAACGAGTGCCAACAGGAGCGAAAGAAGCCACCAGGCCACCACCCCCAGCCCGGCGGCCGTAACGACAATCCCCAGCAGATCTTCAAACAGGAACAGCTGGCGGCGGGCAGCAGAGGAAGCCCAGCGAACTGCCAGGATCCGGCCTGTCCCCAGGAGCACCATCCCAAGGGCCAAAATGGCGGCCGCAAGGATCGCGTCATGCCGGGCAGTTCTTGCGGTCTCTTCCATTTCAGTACCCCTTCCTAGATTTTGATGCAATTTGATGTTGTTTGATGACTGATGGTTCATTTTGAACATACCATTCATGATTTGTCTAGAGCTTTGACAATCTCTTCACTGAATTGACCGGCAGGAGGAGCGCGCCTACGCTGGCGCCATGCGATGGGATGCCCTGTTTGACGATCTGGAAGCACAATTTGCGGCGGAAAACCGCTTGGGGCATGAAACGGAGATTTCCGAGCGGGCGCGGATTGAGACCGCCGGCGTTGAACTGAGCGACCGGCTCCGTGGATCTGCAGGCAGCCAGATCGGCGTCGTGCTGGGTTCAGGAACCTTGGTCCGTGGCGGACTGGCCCATGTGGGCAGCGAATGGCTGGTCCTCAACGAGGGCATGCATCAGTGGCTGGTTCCGTTTGCCGCGGTCGCTTCCTACCAGGGCCTGGGCAGGCTGGCGCAGGGCGTGCGCTCCAAAACGGAGGTGAAACTGGGCCTGGCCAGCGCGTTGCGGGGCCTGGCCAGGGACCGGGTCGAACTGGCCGTGCACTTGATCTCCGCGCCGGGCCGGGAGCAGCAGCTGGGCGGCGTCATCGACCGGGTAGGCCGGGACCATTTTGATCTGGCCGTGCTCGCCCCCGGTGAGGTCCGACGGGCCGGCAACGTCTCATCCGTGATGACGGTGCCGTTTGCTTCGCTCGCGGCCTTGCGCTCTCTTCGTACAGAGAGAATGTAGCCTTGGGGCCGGCAAGCCGCCGGAGGCTATGAGGTCTTGGACTTCGCCTCTTCAATCATGCGGCTGGCCTCGGCGTACCGTTCCTCGATGTATTGCTCCAGCATCTTCTCTTCGACACGCCACTGACCCCGGCCGCCAATCTGGATGGCTTTGAGTTCGCCACTGCGGACAAGGGCGTATGCCTGCGGCGAGTTGATCTGCAGTTGTTCGGCGACATCCGCCAGAGTCAGGAATCGGGGCATGTCCCCATTTTGCCACTGATACGGCCACTTGCTGCGGTTATCCACAGTTTGACTTCATTTGCCGTTCCTGACTTTTGCGCTCGGCGGCTTTGACGTAAGAATGAGGGGTCCTGCCGGTCAGTGGCCGGAGCCAAGCAGATTGGGGAGCAGCAAGCATGAGTCTGAGCACAACGGCCGCGGCGGCGCGACTCAAGAAACCATCATGGAAAGACCCCCGGCTCCTTGTTGGGGTACTGCTCGTGCTGGCATCCGTGGCTGGAGTGACCGCGATTGTCGGAACGGCGGACCGGACCATCCAGGTCTACGCCGCGCGCGAAGCGATTGCTGTGGGCCAAAAGGTGACCGAGCTGGACCTTGCGGTGGTCAAGGTCCGGCTGGACGACGTCGAATCCGGCTACGTGACGGTTGAGTCCGGCCTGGCCGACGGCCAGGTGGCCATACAGCGGATTGCCAAGAACCAGTTGGTGCCCCGGGACAGCCTCGGCTCCGCAGATGCCCTTGACCGCAAGCCGGTTGCCATTTCCTTGGAGGAATCCCTGCCGGCCCAGGCAGTAGAGGGATCCCGCGTGGACGTGTGGGTTGCCCTGCCGGATGCACGCAACGCCTTCGCGGAACCCCGCCTGCTTCTGCCAGGCGCTGAGATCGCCCAGATCACTGAAGGGTCGACGGCGCTCGGCGCGTCCAAGACGACTGTGGTGCTGGTCCTTGTCACGGACGAGCAGATGCCCAAACTGCTGGGAGCCCTGGCAAACAAGGCCAAGGTCTCTGTCGTGTGGAACCCCTCCGGGACCGGCAAATGAGCATCCCCGTCGTTACGGTCGGGCAATCGCAGGAAGATCTCGTCGGTGGCCTGGAGCGGCTCCACGGCCCGGTCACGGTAGTTCGGCGATGCGGTGAACTGACAGAGCTTCTGGCCGCGTGCCAGAGCGGTCTGGCGAGGGCCGCAGTCATCGCCGAAGGAAGTGAAGAACTCACGGCCTCCTTGGTGGACCGGCTCGCAGCCGTCGGCGTATCCATAGTGGCCTTGACCGATGACGCTGAGGAAGCATCCAGGCTACGCGGCATTGGCGTAGTGCCGGCCCTTCGCGGCATCGACCCCCCAGCCCTGGCTTCGAGGATTTCCGATGCCGTGGACCTGCTCTCCGGGCGGAATCCCGGGCACGCCCACCATCGGAACACCGGTTTCGCTGACACGGCGGCTGAAATGCAGCAGATCCCGGCCGTCGGGGAATCTGAGCCGGTGCCTGCCGGCCAGGGCCAGATCATCGCCGTCTGGGGTCCCACGGGAGCTCCTGGGCGGACACTTGTAGCCACCAACATCGCCGCTGAACTCGCGGCTGAGGGGAAGTCCGTGCTGCTCGTGGATGCGGACAGCTACGGGGCAAGCATCGCAGCAGTCCTGGGCCTCCTCGATGAATCCGCAGGACTGGCACAGGCTTGCCGGCTCGCCGACCAGGGGCTGTTGGACACCGCGGCTTTGAAAAGGATTGCGACGCCGGTGTTCACCAAGGCCGGCGAATTCCGGGTCCTCACTGGCATATCGCGCGCCGACCGCTGGACAGAGCTCCGGGCTGCCGCGCTCTCCTCGGTGCTGGAACGGGCCCGTGAGATAGCCGACGTCGTCGTCGTGGACGCGGGCTTCTGCCTCGAAGCGGACGAGGAGCTCAGCTTCGACACCATGGCGCCGCGGCGAAAC
Source organism: Arthrobacter cavernae (assembly GCF_017368795.1). Lineage (GTDB taxonomy): Bacteria > Actinomycetota > Actinomycetes > Actinomycetales > Micrococcaceae > Arthrobacter > Arthrobacter cavernae. The sequence goes on from NZ_JAFNLL010000004.1 coordinate 114,557, forward strand.
GCTGCAACCCTTCGAAGCCTGGAAGTTGCAGATACTGTCTACGCCGTGGGCTCCGCGGACGCAATCGGCGTTCCCCGTCTCGTCCGTGCGCTGGCTGAACTTGAGCTGGCGGTTCCGCAGGCGTCGCCACGGGTGGTCCTGAACAAGGTCAGGCCTTCGTCCGCAGGGCGGTTGCCGGAACGCCAGCTGGCGGATGCCTGGGACCGCTATGGCCCGGGTACGGCGGTGGATGCCTACCTTCCGGCTGATTTTGACGCTTGCGATGCCGCGCTGCTGTCGGGCTCCGTTTTGTTTGAGGCAGCGCCCGCTTCTGCACTCCGTCGTGCCATCGCGGACCTGGTCTGTGCACCTGTCCAGCAAAATCGCAAATCCTCTGTACTTTCTTCCAGGGCGATGCGCCTCCTTAAGCGTTAGGCTCGCCATGTGGGCTGCAAAGTCGCAGCAATCAACGTGTATGGAGGCGTTTGTCGATGTCGTCAGGATCCAGCGTGGAGGATCAGTCCAAGTCAACAGTTGTCCGTGAAGGATTCTTCGGAGACTACTACGAACATCTGGCGGAGGAGGACTCCCGGGCGTACTCACCTGAAGTTCTGACCTCACGGGCTGCCCAGCACCGGGAGATCGCCACGTCCCGCCGGCCAGGGCACGCCACCATCGAAATCGTCCACGAGAAGGACCGCAGCGTCCTGTACATCGTTACCGACGACATGCCGTTCCTCGTGGATTCCGTGAATGCCGAACTGGTGCGGCAGAACTGCGCCATCCGCCTCGTCATGCACCCCCTGTTCATCGTTACCCGGGACCGGAGCAGCGGGGACGTCACCGGAATCTCCCGGGTCCCTTCCAACATCGGACTTTCCAGCGGCGACACTGCGGCGCTGCCGGTCGTCTCCCATCTTGTGGGGCAGGGCGACAACGTCTCGCACATGGAGTCATGGATCGCCGTCGAGATCGACCGCGTCAGTGACGAGGTGCGTGGACAGCTCATCACCGGGCTCCGGCGCGTCCTGGGCGACGTCGCTGTCTCAGTCGAGGACTGGCCCAAGATGCGCAGCAAGGCCCTTGAACTTGCCGCGTCGCTGGCGACAGTCACGCACCCCGAGCAGATCGCCGAACTGCGGCAGGCCCAGGACCTCCTGCGCTGGCTCGACAACGGCAACTTCACCTTCCTTGGCTACCGCGAGTACGACCTCGTCAACGAGGACGGCGAAGACGTACTTGAGCTGCGCGAGGACAGCGGCCTGGGTCTGCTGCGTGCCGGCGACGACACCCGCCAGATCCAGCACCTGACCGACGCCGGCCGGAAGCGTGCCCGCGAGAAGCGCGCGCTGGTCATCACCAAAGCCAACTCCCGCTCCACAGTGCACCGCCCGGCATACCTTGACTACATCGGCGTGAAGAGCTTTGACTCCGCGGGCAATGTCAACGGTGAGCGCCGCTTCATCGGCCTCTTCGCCACGAGCGCCTACACCGGATCGGTGCGCAGCATCCCGATCGTCCGCGAGAAGGTCGACTCCGTCCTGCGCAATGCGGGATTCCCGCGTGACTCGCACTCCGGCAAGGACCTCCTCGGCATCCTGGAGACCTACCCCCGCGACGAACTGTTCCAGATCGAAGTACCGGATCTTGCCGCCACCGCCACCGGCATCCAGCGGCTGCAGGAACGCCGCCGGACCAAGCTCTTCCTGCGCCCGGACATCTATGGCCGCTTCATGTCCGCCGTCGTCTACCTGCCGCGTGACCGGTACACCACCAGCGTCAGGCTGCGCATTGAGCAGGAACTGCGCGAGACCTTCCAAGCTGAAAGCATCGACTACGAGGCACGGATCACCGAATCCGCACTGGCCCGTGTGTTCTTCCGCATCCGCCTTCCCCGGACCGCCGAACTGGCCGAGGTAAACGCCGAGGAGCTGGAACTCCGGCTCGTGAGGGCCTCGCGCTCTTGGGGCGAAGGCATAGCCGGGGTGCTTCGTGGCAACCGGGCAGCGGACGACGCCGAGGCACTGTCGGCGTTGTGGGCCGAAGCTTTCCCCGCGGGCTACCGCGTGGACTACGAGGTGGAGGACGCGCTCGAGGACATCGAACGGTTCGAAACGTACGGCGCCACCGCTGAGCGAATGGCCGGTGCCGGCCAGGTCCGCCCGGGCGTGCACGTGTACCTCCCGGCCGGTGCCGGGGAATCGCTGGAAGAGGATGCACGCGTCAAGCTCTACCTGATGGAACCCAAGAGCCTCAGCCAGATCCTGCCGTATTTCCACAACCTTGGCCTGGAAGTCCTGGATGAGCGCCCCTTCGAGATCGAAACCGCCGACCAACGCGACTTCTTCCTCTATGACCTGGGCTTGAAGTACCCGGCAGGCATCGACGCCGTTGCAACCGGAGAACTGCTGGCAGATTCCTTCGGTGCAGCCATCACGGGTGCGGTGGAGTCCGACAGCTTCGACCGGCTGGTCCTGCGCGAAGGCATGCACTGGCGCCAAGTGGTGGTCCTGCGTGCCTACGCCAAGTACATGCGGCAGATGGGGAACACCAACTCCTTCGAGTTCATGGCAGACACCCTGCTGGCGAACGCTGACGTCACCCGCGGCCTCAGCGCCTTCTTCGCAGCCCGCTTCGATCCTGCCGTGGACGAAGCGCAGCGTCCTGCCCGCCAGGCCGAAGCCCGCGCGGTGCTGGCTGAAGCCATCGAAGAGGTCGCCACGCTCGACGCCGACCGTGTGCTGCGGACCTTCATCAACCTGATCGAAGCCACCCTGCGCACCAACTACTTCCAGGGCAAGCCCTACGTCAGCTTCAAGCTCAGCCCCACCATGATTGAAGGCCTGCCGTTCCCGCGGCCGATGTTCGAGATCTGGGTCTACTCGCCACGCGTTGAAGGCGTCCACCTGCGCTTCGGCAAGGTGGCCCGCGGCGGTCTGCGCTGGTCGGACCGGCGTGAAGACTTCCGCACCGAAATCCTCGGCCTGGTCAAGGCCCAGACGGTGAAGAACGCGGTGATCGTCCCCACGGGGGCCAAGGGCGGCTTCTTTGCGAAGCGCCTGCCCAACCCGGCGGTCGACCGTGCGGCCTGGATGGCCGAGGGCATCGAAAGCTACAAGACCTTCATCCGCGGCCTGCTGGATGTCACGGACAACCTCGTGACCACGGCCGACGGCGAACAGCTCGTGCCGCCGTCGGACGTCGTCCGCCACGACGGGGACGACTCCTACCTCGTTGTCGCTGCCGACAAGGGCACGGCGACATTCTCGGATACCGCCAACGGCCTCGCCGCGGAATACGGCTTCTGGCTGGGTGACGCCTTCGCCTCCGGCGGCTCGGTCGGCTACGACCACAAGGCCATGGGCATCACGGCCCGCGGCGCCTGGGAATCGGTCAAGCGCCACTTCAGCGAGCTGGACCTTGATACCCAGTCCGAAGAATTCACCGTAGTGGGCGTCGGGGACATGTCCGGCGACGTTTTCGGCAACGGCATGCTGCTTTCACGGCACATCCGCCTGGTGGCGGCCTTTGACCACCGCCACATCTTCCTGGATCCGACGCCGGATGCCGCGGCCTCATTCGGCGAGCGGCAGCGGCTGTTCGAACTCCCGCGCTCGTCGTGGGAGGACTACGACAAGGCTCTCATCAGCGCCGGCGGCGGCGTCTACCCGCGCCAGGCCAAGGTGATCCCGATCTCGGCGCAGGTCCGCGCCGCACTGGGCCTGCCGGACGGCACCACCCAGCTCAGCCCGCCCGAACTGCTCCGGGCCATCCTGCTGGCACCTGCCGACTTGCTCTACAACGGCGGCATCGGCACGTACATCAAGGCAAGCACCGAAACGCATGCCCGGGTGGGGGACAAGGCCAACGACGCCATCCGCGTCGACGGCCGTGAACTGCGGGTCAAGGTGGTCGGCGAGGGCGGCAACCTGGGCCTGACGCAGCGGGGCCGCATCGAAGCCGCCCTCCAGGGCGTCATCCTGAACACGGATGCCATCGACAACTCCGCCGGCGTGGACTGCTCGGACCATGAAGTCAACATCAAGATCTTCGTGGACCGGATGGTGGCGGCCGGCAAGCTGGAGGCCGCCGACCGTGCCGCGTTCCTCGCAGACATGACGGACGAAGTGGGCCGTCTGGTGCTCGAGGACAACATCGACCAGAACATCCTCCTGCTCAACGACCGCACCCGCGTGGCCGAGTGGAGCCCGAGCTACGAGCGCCTCATGGACTGGCTTGAGCGCTCCGCCGACCTCAAACGCGAGCTGGAAGCGCTGCCCACCACGGACACGCTGCGCGAGCGGCTGGAACAGGGCCAGGGGCTGACGTCCCCGGAGCTGGCGGTCCTGGCGGCCTACGCCAAGATCGAGCTCAGCTCCGCCCTGCGCGACAGCGATCTCGCCGACGACCCGTGGTTCCGTCAGACGATCCGCGCCTACTTCCCGAAGCAGCTTCGCGAGAAATTCGACGCCGAACTGGACACCCACCCGTTGCGCCGGGAGATCATCGCCACGGTGGTTGCGAACGACATGATCAACATGGGCGGCATCACCTTCGCCTTCCGTGCCATGGAGGAGACTTCCGCCAACGAGGTTGCCGTCGCCAAGGCGTTTGTGGCGCTGCGGGAGATCTACGACCTCGATTCCATGATTGCTGAGCTGAATGCTTTGCCGGCATCGTTCCCCACCGAGCACTGGAGTGAAGTCCACCTCGACATCCGGCGCCTGCTGGACCGCGCGGTCCGATGGCTGCTGGGACAGGGCACGCCCTCCCAGTCGATTGCCGACGTCGTGCAGCAGTTCAAACCGCTCATGGAACCCATGCGGGCCCGTCTGCTGGACTACCTGCGCGGCGACGACAAGGTCCGGATTTCCGGCCTGCTCGAGAAAGCGCACAGCTGGGAACTGCCGGAGACACTGGCGCACCGCTGGGCCGAGCTCTTCGAGAGCTTTGTCCTCCTGGACATCGCCAGGATCACGGAGTCCGGCAGCAACCGGGGGGACGACGTCGCCCATGTCTACTACACGGTCTTCAACCGCTTCCATGTGGACTCCCTGCTGGAGCGGATCAGCGCACTGCCCCGGGCGGACCGCTGGCAGGCCCTGGCCCGCGCGGCGCTCCGTGATGACCTCTACTCCACTGTTGCGGACATCACGACGTCGGTCCTGGAGTCGACGGCGTCCGGCGCCTTTGCCGAGGAGCGGCTGAGCTCCTGGGAAGCCCAGAATGCGGAACAGCTGGGACGCGCGAAGAGCATGTTTGACGAGGTCAATTCCCTCGAAGCGGACGACATGGCCTCCCTGTCGGTAGCATTGAGGCTCTTGAGGTCAATCGTTCGACGCTAGGGGACAAGCCCGGCGTCGCAAATGGAGGTGCAGTGGCAATCTTTACGGACCCCATCAGGGAACATGCTGATTTCGGGCCTGGGGATGCCGAATGGCTGCACCTCCTGGTCGGCGACTGGCAGATGGTCGCCGACTTGGCGTTCGCGGACCTGGCCTTGTGGTTCCCGCATCCGGAGCTGGGCTACATCGCCCTTGCCCACGTGCGGCCGTCCACGTCCCACACCGTGTTCCATGCCGACTTTGTTGGCGAGGGGATCCGTTCGGACCTGCGGCCGCTCGTGGACAAGGCGTGGTCCAGCCGTTCGATCGAGCGCTCCAGTGAAACCAGCTGGAGCAGCGAGATGGCGCTGCGGGTCGAAGCCGTCCCCATGGTCCGGAACGGGCGCACGCTCGCGGTGGTGACCTCGCACATGGACCTGTCCAGCTCCCGGATGCCGTCCCGGCTGGAACTGACGTACCGCCAGTGCGCGTACGACCTGCTGCGCATGGGTACATTGGGGCTCTGGCCCGATTTTGCCTCGCCCACGGGTTCACGCCGTGGTGCACCGCGCGTCGGCGACGGGCTGATCAGGCTCGACGCCGACGGCATGGTGCAGTATGCGAGCCCCAACGGGGTGTCCGCGTTCCGCCGCCTCGGCGAGGTGGAATCCCTGGAAGGCCGCTCTTTGGCCGAAGTGACGGCGGGTCTGCTGAAGGACCGGCGAATGGTCGACGAGACTCTGCCCCTGGTAGTGACCGGCCGCATGCCGTGGCGCAGCGAAATCGAATCGCGCGGCGTCAGCCTGTCGCTGCGTGCCATTCCCTTGCGCGACGAGACCCAACGTTTCGGTGCACTGGTCCTGTGCCGCGATGTGTCCGAGCTCAGGCGCCGTGAGATGGAGCTCGTCACCAAGGACGCCACCATCCGCGAGATCCACCACCGTGTGAAGAACAACCTGCAGACCGTGGCGGCCCTGCTGCGCATGCAGTCGCGGCGCATGGTCAGCGACGAAGCCAAGCAGGGGCTGGAGCAGGCCATGAGGCGTGTCGCCACGATCGCGCTGGTCCACGAGACCCTGTCCCAGGGACTCACGCAGAGCGTTGACTTCGACGAGCTGATCGGCCGCCAGTTCAGGCTGTCGGCAGAGGTGGCATCACCGTCCCAGCACGTCCGCACCGAGCGCTCCGGCCTCTTTGGTGAGCTGCCGAGCGACTTCGCGACGCCGCTGGCCTTGGTCATCAACGAGCTCGTCACCAACGCCGTGGAGCATGGGCTTGAAGGCCGGACCGGGACGGTGTGGCTGCTTGCCGACCGCGCCAAGGGGGACGGCGCCGATGAGTTCCTCACGGTGACAATCGCCGACGACGGCGTGGGACTTCCGGACGGACAGTACGCCGAGGGCCTTGGCCTGCAGATCGTGAGGACGCTCGTGACCAGTGAACTGGGCGGGAGCATCCAGTGGATTCCCCGTGACGGTGGCGGAACCGCCGTCGAGATCGTCCTGAACCTCGCCCGGGCGTAGGCTTCGCGAGCCCGGACCTGCGCCGGCTCTCGAAAAGCAGGCTCCTGACAACAAGGAAGGCCGCAGACCAATGGTCTGCGGCCTTCCTTGGTATGGAGACTCGGGTAGCGCCTAGGAGGCGCGGCGGGCCCGGGCGGCGCGGCGCTTCAGCGCACGGCGCTCGTCTTCGCTCATACCGCCCCAGACGCCGGCATCCTGTCCGGATTCGAGCGCCCACTGGAGGCACGTGTCGATTACAGGACAGCGGCGGCAAACGCTCTTCGCTTCCTCGATCTGCAGAAGTGCTGGTCCCGTGTTGCCTACTGGGAAGAAAAGCTCCGGGTCCTTGTCGAGGCAGGCTGCGCGATTACGCCAATCCATGCTGATCAGTCACTCCATTCGTGAGAACTAGATGAGCCTTTTGTGAAAACATTCACGAGAAGCTCCAAAGGAAAGGGGCCCTGTGGGCCCCCTTTGTCGTCTGAGTCAAGCGTTTCATGTTAACGCCTTGTAAACAAGGGGTATGAGCCGTTGAAATGGCGCGAAACCGTGAGCGATGCATCACATCAACTGCCAGTGTCCTCACTGGTATCCGACTATGTCCGGTAGTGTGCCAGTGTGTCAAGACCTCCTGTGAACCCTGCCCAGCCCGCCTTTGGACCGGAGGAGAACGGCGAACCCGGAGCGTCCCCGGGGGGGTTCGCCGGCGAGGCTGGAAGTGCGAGGCCTGCCGGGCCGCGCCCCTTGGGCATCATTATTGTCTCCCTGGTTGTCGGGGCCGAGGCGCTGACACTGCTCGGTGCTGCTGCCGTCTACGGATACCAGTTGGCCATTGGTGCGCCCGTGACGTCCTTCGCCGGTGCCCTGTTCACGCTCGCCCTGCTCCTGGGGCTGTCTGCTTGGCTCTTCGCCACGGGCTTGTTCCTGTTCCGGGGGTACCGTTGGACGCGCGCTGCGGCGCTGGTGGCGCAGCTGTTCGTCCTGACCATCGGCGTGCCGACACTGGCTGAGGGAGTTGTCCTGCCTGGGCTGGTGATGGTGCTTCCTGCCGTCGCGGCGATCCTCTTCCTATTCGGCAAAAGAGTCATTTCATTTGCCTCGCGGACTGGCGGGTCCGCGCCGGTCCTCTGAACCGGCTGCTGCGATCTGGATGGTTTGCGTGCTGCCGTCCTGGACCAGCACGGCCCGGCCCGGTGTCCGGGCCGGGTCCGCATCGATCCGAAGCCCGAAGAAGTCGCCGTCGGCCGGATTCCGGGGGCCAATCAGCAAGCCGTGGCCGTGGTTCCGGGCGCTCAGGCAAAGGGGACTCCTGTGCAGGAGCGGCGTGTTCAGTGCGGCCGTGGCCACGACGGTGAAACCCATCTCATTCAACGCCGACAGCTGCGTTCCTGCCGAGGCCGTCAGTTGCTCGGCGTCGTCAACCAGCAGGATGCCTCGAAGCGGGACGTCGCCTGGTGTCCCGCGATTAGACCCGCCACCGTCTGGTCCGTAGGTGGCATCTTCGCGGACAGCTGAGAACGCCCTCTGCCGGAAGGCCGTCCAGAACCGTTCAGGGTGGTCCTGCGGCCCTGGAGCTATCCAGCGGTAGCGGGGATTGAGCACGGGCAATGCACGCAGCAGGCCCGTCTTGCCGGAACCGGGACTGCCGAGCGCCAGGAACACGCTTCCCGCAGCCAAGCGAACAGATGCGGCCTCAAGTTCATCCCCGCCGAGACCGAGGAGGAGCGAGTATCTGGCCGCCGTTGCATCGAAGGCTGGACGCTGCGGCCATCCTGAGGCGGAGCCGTGCGCACGGCCCAGAACGTCGTCGACCGAGGTGAATGCGGGGAGGGGTTCCACGCGGAACGGCGTGGATCCCGCCGCCGCCGTCCCTGCATAGGGCCATGGAGTGTCCGGCGGGGGCGCGGCAAACTGGGCCACTGCCATGTTCCCGTCAAGGAAGCTTCCCGAGGCGAGAGCCCTGCCGGCGACGTTGTCGATTGCCCCGAACCGTGGCCACGCCAGTCGGCTCTCTTCGGTGCTTCCGGTGGGGAAGAACGCACGGTTCGGCAGTGCTGCGAACAGGCGGGACGCCACCAGTTCACGGTCGCCGGAGATGATGACGGTGATGCCTGCGCGGCCGCCGTCCCGGACAAGGCCTTGCAGGAGATCCTCCGCCCACGTCACAGGGCTGGAACGGAAGGCGGACATCCAGGCGCCCCAATTGCAGACCACAAGTGCCAAGGGCACGCGTGTCTCCTGCTCCGGGCGGGCTTGTCGTGAGGCCATCTCGTCCGTCAGCCGCTCCAGAATCCTGGCGGCACGGCGGGCTTCGTGAATCCCTGCCACGGCGCCAACGCGGTCTGCGCGGGAAGCCCCTGTGAACGAAGCGTCGCCGTCCAGAATGTAGAGATGCGATTCCGCAGGAGCAGTGGCCAACACTGACGCGATGGCCAGGACTGCCTCGGAAACGCCGCTGGCGCCAGGCCCCACCAATCCAAGATGTCCGTCGGCCCATGGCCGCCACAGCAGCCTTACCACCTGCTGATCGGCCGGGACGTCAACGAGCCCAAGGCAGACGGTGGTCGTCCCGATGGCTTTGCCCGCGGCCGCACGTCGGCCGGGCAGAGGAACATGCAGTTCCTTGCTGCCGATCGTCAGTGCCTCGGGCAACGGTGCGGCAACGGGCCGTCGGGGTGCTTCACCTCCCAGCTCCGCCCAAAGCCTTCGAGTTGCCTCGACGATCGGAGCGGCCGCCTGGGCCGGGGTCGCCGTCGGGCGGGAAACGGCCCTCGTATGCCCTGCCATTCCCGCCCGGAGTGCTTCGATGGCGGTCCGGGAAACCGCGGCCGACTGGCTGGTGCCGCCGGTGGGTCCAGTGAGTGATGCGGTCTGAAACAGCACCGGAGATGCGGATCCTCGTGCAATGTACGCGCGGCCCGGGAGCGAAACCGGGATTGACGCAGCATCCCGCGAATTGATGACATCCAGCGACTCCATGTCCGATTGGACCCGCAGTGCGATGCTCGTGGTGACGTTGGCACGGATGTCGGCGTTCAACGCCCCCTGGGGCCGCTGGGTTGCCATGACCAGGTGGACGCCCAGCGACCGCCCGATGGCGGCAACCCGCATGAGTTCCGCCAGCGCAGCGGGTGCCTCCTCCACAAGCATCCTGAATTCGTCGACCACCACAAGCAAATGTGGCAGCGTCGGCAGTGCTGGCGAGGCCTGGCCGTGGTAGGCGATGAGATCCGGCGCCTTGGCCCGGGCGAGCCATTCTTCTCGACGCCTCACTTCTGCCCTCAGGGACATGAGGGTGCGCTCCAGCGCATGCTGGTTCAGGTCTGTCAGCAGGCCAACGCAGTGTGGAAGGTCGATGAACGGTCCCAGCCCGGAACCGCCTTTGAAGTCAACAAACAGGAAGTTGACCCGGTCAGGGGCGTGGCTCAGGGACAAGGACGAAACCAGTGTCCGGAGGAATTCGGACTTACCGGATCCGGTGGTTCCCGCAACGAGGAGATGCGGTCCGTCGGTTTGCAGATCCAAGCTTGTGGGCCCTGATCCTCCATGGCCGACAACCGCGGGAAGACCCGGCGTGGATTGCCCGGATGCCCAGCGGGCAGCGATGCGCGCGGGGTCGTACGGCAACAGTTCACTAAGTCCGCATGCGTCCGGGATTCCCGGTGTAGCCGATGACGCTTTCGAAGCGGCAGCAATACTTCTGCAAAACCTGTCGAAGACCTCGGCAGGGACGAGGTCCGCGTCGAACTCCGTGGTGCGGCCGCCTGAGCGCAGGACTGCCTGCCTTCCGCCGACGTCCACGACCGTGTCCGAGGCATTCGTATTCACCGGCTGGGCGAGTACTACGTGCCAACCTGCTTCCTCGGCCACTCGACGCAGATCGGAATCCCTGGTGCCTGCGGCAGTATCGCCCATGAGGAACAGCCACCCCGGAGTTTCCGAACCGGATGCCAAGGCACGCCCGGCCTCCGTTGGATCCGAACAAAGAAGCGCTCCCGGCAGGAACCTCGCAGCCAGGGGCAGCAGCGCCGCGGGCCCATGGAGCAGGACAGGGAAGCCCGCGCAAACGGGGAATGAGGCCAACTGCATGAGGAGCGAGCGAAGCATACCTTGGACTTTCCGATCAGAACCGGACAGGGCGATGATTCTGTTCGCGGGGTCAAGAGCCAGCGGCATGACCCGCTCCGGGGGTTCAAACTCCGGATCGGCCGGCTGGACGCTGATGTTGGATTTCTGCAGGCAGGTGCCCATCCGCAGCCACACGTCGGCGGTGGCCCCGGTCACCGCAGGCCTCTCCACCTGGTGTCTGTCAGCCTCGACAGCCAGCACGGCGGCGCTCGGCAAGCAGCGCCGTCGTCGTTCATCATCCTTGCCGGCTGCCGCGCGGACGGCCTTCCGGAAGGCCCGGCGGTGCCCGCGACCAGACATCGCGGGGGCCAGCACTGCAACGGCAGACACTGCCGTGAACGCCAGGAACATCCACATTCCGGTAACAAGGGCCATCCCCACGCCAAGAGCGAGCGGCAGTCCAGCCGTAAGCAACAACTGGCTGCGGGCGCTCCCGTCAGGGCGTCGGGGAACGGTCAAAGGTTCTGCCACGCTCCGGCCTGCCTCCATCAGATCAGCCGTCCCGCCCGGGTCGTCGGCGAGCTGGATGGACATGCGGGAGCTCCCGCAGCGGATTTCGGACTTGGTGGAAACACCGCAACTCCGGATCTCCTGTCCATCCACGGCCGTGCCGTTCGCGCTCTTGTTGTCGGTGATGGTGATGGCGGTATCCGTGACATCAAGCTGGGCATGGTTCCGCGAGATGCCCGGGTCCGGGATGGAAACCGCTGCGCCCCGTCGCCCGATCCTGTAGGTGCCACGTTCCAGCGGGATCACAGTGCCTGCGGCAGGGCCCGTGTGGACCAGCAAGCGCAGAGGTGGGTGCGGTATCGCCGCAGCTGCGGCCGAGGATGGCGCGGCAGGGGAGGGGCCGCCGTCGACAAGTACGGCGCCATTGACCAAAGGAACCGTTCCGACTTCCAACACGCTCAGCGGCGTCCCGGCCACGGTCAGTTCGCCGGTTATGAATGTTCGCATCACTTCGGTTTGCACCTCGGTTCCCGGCGTGCCGTCGGCAACTGCAATGGACAGCTCATCGGGTTCTGCGCTGCGAGCGGCAAGTGGGCCACGGACCAAGGAGCAATGGAGGATCATGGCTGGGGTTCTCCCTTCTTCGGGCGGGGGCGTCTCGCCTGTCCGAACCACGGTAGACGCGGCCCGCTGGAGCTGTCCGGGGGTGACCTCCGCTATGTGGACAACCCCGCCCACACGCACAACACGGAAACTGTCTTAAATTCCGGTCGGGCCTGTGGGCTGCTCCCGGCCGCGTTCGGCGTCTCTCATCTCGGCTAAGATAGGCTACGTTGTCCGCGACCCCCATTAGGAAGGATCATCGCCAGTGATAGTGGTAGCTCCCAGCGCTGACGTGTCAGACAAGGCTGTGATCGGCGACGGTTCCAAGATCTGGCATCTGGCGCAGGTTCGCGAGGACGCTGAACTCGGCGCTAATTGCATCGTCGGGCGAGGCGCCTACATCGGCACCGGTGTCAAAATGGGGGACAACTGCAAGGTGCAGAACTACGCCCTGGTCTATGAACCTGCCGTCCTGGGTGCCGGTGTGTTTATCGGCCCGGCGGTTGTCCTGACAAACGATACCTATCCTCGGGCAGTAGCCCCGGACGGGAGCCTCAAGAGCGCACACGACTGGGAGCCGGTCGGTGTGACCATCAAAGACGGAGCCTCTATCGGCGCCAGGGCTGTCTGCATCGCGCCTGTCACCATTGGCCGGTGGGCGACCATTGCCGCCGGTGCCGTCGTCACTAAAGAAGTTCCCGATTTTGCTCTCATGGCCGGAGTTCCTGCCAAGCGCCTTGGATGGGTCGGCAAGGCGGGCTTCCCGCTGACGCAGGATGGCGATACCTGGGTTTGCCCGAAAACGGGCGACAAGTATGTTGAACACAATGAAACCCTCCGAGAGGTAGAGGCATGAGCCAAGAATTCATTCCCCCCGCGAAGCCGATCATCGGCGATGAGGAGCGGCGTGCGGTGGACGCCGTTCTTGCGACGGGACAGTTGGCTCAAGGGGCCGAAGTTGCAGAGTTTGAGAAGGAATTCTCTCAGGTACTTCTGGACGGGCGCGCTGCCGTCGCAGTGAACTCCGGAACCTCAGGCCTCCATCTCGGCTTGCTTGCTGCAGGGATCGGTCCCGGCGACGAAGTGATCGTCCCGTCCTTCACGTTTGCTGCCACGGCCAATTCCGTTGCCCTGACCGGCGCAACGCCCGTCTTCGCCGATATCGAGTTGGATCACTACACGCTTGACCCGGCATCGGTTGAAGCGATGATCACAGATAAGACAGCGGCGATCATGCCGGTGCACCTTTACGGCCACCCCTTCGACGTTGACGCCATCGGCGCCCTCGCCGCCAAGCACGGCGTGAAGGTCTTCGAAGACGCAGCTCAGGCACACGGTGCTGCCGTGAACGGCCGCAAGGTGGGAACCTTCGGTGATTTCGCAATGTTCAGCCTGTACCCGACCAAGAACATGACCTCGGGTGAAGGCGGGATGGTCAGCACCGGTCTGACCGACGTCGAACGCCGTCTCCGCCTGCTGCGCAACCAGGGCATGGAGCGCCAGTACGAGAACGAACTCGTCGGTTTCAACGCGCGCATGACCAACATCCACGCTGCAATTGGCCGCGTCCAGCTGACAAAGGTCGGCGGCTGGACACGTACCCGCCAGGAAAACGCCGCGTTTCTCGACGCGAACCTCTCGGGCGTCATCACGCCCGAGGTGGCCGAGGGCTGCGAGCATGTCTACCACCAGTACACCATCCGGGTTCCGGAAGGGCGTGATGCCTTTGCCCAGGCACTAAAAGATGAGTACAACGTCGGCTGCGGGGTTTACTACCCGATCCCGAACCACCGGCTGGCACCGTTCCAGACCGATGACGAATTACCCGTTACCGAGGAAGCTGCACAGACGGTTCTTTCGCTGCCTGTGCACCCCTCGTTGAGTCAAAACGATCTCGAGCGAATCGTTGAGGCTGTCAACAAGCTGGCGAAGGCAGGTAGCTAATGGCAAATCTGCGTGCGGGCCTTATTGGCCTCGGAATGATGGGACGCCACCACGCGCGCGTGCTGCGCGAGGTAGAAGGTGTGGATCTGGTTGCCGTTGCCGATGCGTTTGGTGATCCGCACGGCGTTGCCGACGGACTCAGTGTCTGCGGCAGCGTTGATGAACTGATCGATCAGGGTATCGACATGGCAGTCGCGGCTGTGCCGACCATTCTGCACGAGGAAGTTGCCCTCAAATTTGCTGCTGCCGGGATCCACTGCCTCGTCGAAAAACCGATCGCCAACGACTCAGCTTCCGGCCGCCGGATCGCTGCAGCCTTCGAGGCAGCCGGTCTGGTCGGCGCCGTTGGACACATCGAACGCTTCAACCCTGCACTGCAGAACCTGCGGGCGCGGCTGGAAGCAGGCGAGCTGGGAGATGTCTACCAGATCCAGACGCGCCGCCAGGGACCGTTCCCGGCCCGCATCGCTGACGTTGGCGTTGTCAAGGACTTGGCCACCCACGACATCGACCTGACGGCCTGGCTTGCACAGAGCCGCTTCGTTGAGGTTTCCGCCCACACCAGCACCCGAAGCGGCCGCCTCCATGAGGATATGGTCTCTGCAATCGGACGCCTTGAGAGCGGAGTTATCACGAGCCACGTTGTGAATTGGCTCTCACCGTTCAAGGAGCGGGCCACGGTTGTCTCCGGTGAACGGGGCGCCTTTGTCGCCGACACCATCACAGCCGACCTGACATTCATTGAGAACGGCACCTTCGAAACCGAGTGGGATTCCGTCGCGGCATTCCGCGGTGTATCGGAAGGCTCCAGCACTCGGTTCGCCCTCGCGAAGCGCGAACCGCTGAAGATGGAACACGAGGCGTTCCGCGATGCAATCCTTGGCAAGTCCATGAACATTGTCACCCTCGCCGAAGGACTCGCGACGCTGCAGGTGGCCGAGGCCGTCCTCGAATCGGCAACGAACAACACTAGCGTCAGCCTGGCTGAACTGGCCATTTGAGCCACCGGGAGAATCGCCTGCGCAGCGTCGCCCGGACGTTGAATGCGCAGCCGGCTCTCTGATTTTTCCATACCGCACGTAGCGTGCCACCGACGGCGGCCAGCCGCTGATTCATGCCCCCGATCAACATCGGGTAGCCTAGATCAGCGGTCGCTGCGTTGTTTGACCGCGCCCTCAATCAAACCAGGAGAGTTTGTGACCGCTGACCTCGTCATCGTAGGGTCAGGCTTCTTCGGCCTGACAATCGCAGAACAGGCCGCCACTGAGCTGGGCTTGAAGGTCGTCGTCATCGACCGCCGCCATCACATTGGTGGCAATGCTTACAGCGAAAAAGAAGAGCAAACCGGCATCGAGGTGCACCGCTACGGTGCCCACCTTTTCCACACTTCGAACGAGCGCGTCTGGGAGTATGTCAACCGCTTCACGACGTTCACCAACTACGTGCACAAGGTGTACGGCGTCCACAAGGGCGAGGTCTACTCCCTGCCGATCAACCTGGCCACCATCAACCAGTTCTTCCGTGCCAACCTGACTCCGGGCCAGGCACGTGAACTGATCAAGGAACAGTCCGGTGAGCTTGCTGGCACTGATCCCCAGAACCTCAACGACAAGGGCATCCAGCTGATCGGGCGGCCCCTGTACGAGGCGTTCATCAAGCACTACACGGGCAAGCAGTGGCAGACGGACCCCAAGGACCTGCCGGCCGGCATCATTTCCAGGCTCCCTGTTCGCTATAACTACGACAACCGGTACTTCAACGACAAGTACGAGGGCCTGCCGACGAACGGCTACACCGCCTGGATCGAAAAGATGGCGGAACACCCGAACATTGAGGTCAGGCTGAACACCGACTTCTTCGACGAGTCGCACGAGTACAGCAAGGACAAGGTGGTCGGCAACATTCCGGTCATCTACACCGGCCCCGTGGACCGCTACTTCGACTATGCCGAGGGAGACCTCTCCTGGCGCACCATCGACTTCGAGGAGGAAGTACTCGACGTCGGCGACTTCCAGGGCACGTCCGTTGTCAATTACAACGACGACGATGTTCCCTACACGCGCATTATCGAACCGCGCCATTTTCATCCGGAGCGCGATTACCAGACCGAAAAAACTGTCATTATGCGGGAGTTCTCACGCGCTGCTGAAAAGGGCGATGAGCCGTACTACCCGATCAATACGGCTGCTGACCGCGAACGCCTTAGCAAGTACAGGGATCTCGCAGCGGCCGAGCAGGACGTTC
Organism: Arthrobacter cavernae; assembly: GCF_017368795.1. GTDB lineage: Bacteria > Actinomycetota > Actinomycetes > Actinomycetales > Micrococcaceae > Arthrobacter > Arthrobacter cavernae. The sequence goes on from NZ_JAFNLL010000004.1 coordinate 130,731, forward strand.
TTTTCGGCGGGCGGCTCGGCACCTACAAGTACCTCGACATGCACATGGCTATTGGTTCGGCCCTGACCATGTTCGATAACAAGGTCCGGCCGCACTTCGAAAACGGAGCCACGCTTGAAAGCGGGGGAGTCGACGCGTGAGCAGCGAGTCGTTGGCCGCTCCTGACAAAAGCGGCGGCCTTCTTGATGTACTTCGCCGCCGGGACCTGCTTCGGCTGATAGTCCGCAAGGAACTGAAGGTCCGCTACCGCAGCTCCGTTCTCGGGCTGCTCTGGTCCTACGTGAGGCCAGGCGTGCAGTTCCTAGTTTTCTATTTTGCCCTCGGGGTGTTCCTAGGACTTAACAAGCAGCCAAACTTTGTGATCTACATGTTTTCCGGAATTATTCTGGTGAATTTTTTTTCGGAGGCATTTGGTCAAGCGACACGGTCTGTTGTTGCCAACGGCGCGCTCGTCAAAAAGATATACCTTCCCAGGGAGTTGTTCCCCGTGGCCTCGGTATGGGTGGCGATTGTTCACTTCCTGCCGCAGTTCCTGATTCTTTTGGCCGCCTGTTTCTTTTTCGGCTGGACCCCAGGCTTCGGTCAGCTGATGGGGGCGGTCGGAGCATTTGTCATGGTGACCATGCTTTCCCTGGGGCTAGGGCTGCTTTTTGCGGCGGCCAACGTTCTCTTCAGGGACTCGGAGAACATCGTAGACCTCATGCTCATGATGGCCACGTGGCTCTCGCCGGTGCTTTATGCCTGGTACCTGGTGCGGGACACGTTGGGGGAGACCTTCTATTTCTTCTATCAACTGAATCCAATGACCATTGCGGTGGAGCTGTTCCATGCCGCATTCTGGTCGCCCACGGCTGCTGTCAGAAATGCTCCGGAAGGCGCACGGCTGCCGGACAACCTCCTGTCGCTGTGGCTTCCGGTCGGTCTGGTGATTTCTCTATTGATCCTCATGTTGGGACAGTCGGTCTTCCGTCGCCTTGAGGGCAGATTTGCGCAGGAGCTGTGATGGGATCAGAAGCAATCGTCGTCGAGAACGTTTCCAAGCGGTTCAACTTGCGGCACACCCGGTCCCTCAAAGAGACGGTCGTATGGCTGTTCAAAGGACGCCGCGGGGAACTTTCGTCCACGTTCATGGCGCTTGACGGCGTCAACGTCAGCGTAGACCGCGGGGAATCCGTAGCATTGTTGGGATTCAACGGATCCGGCAAATCGACACTCCTGAAACTCATTTCCGGAGTTATGAGTACGGACACCGGAAGCGTGCGGACCCGCGGAAAAGTGGCTGGTTTGATTGAGGTGGGGGCCGGCTTCCATCCGGATCTGACTGGCCGCGAGAATGTCTATCTCAATGGTGTGATTCTTGGGATGACCGAACAGGAAACTGCAGAACGCTTCGACGAGATCGTCGAATTCTCCGAGATCGGGAAGTTCATCGACACGGAAGTGAAGTTTTACTCATCGGGCATGTTCCTTCGCCTGGCGTTCTCGGTCGCGGTGCACACCCGCCCCGACGTCTTCCTGATCGATGAAATTCTTTCTGTAGGTGATGAGCCATTCCAGAAGAAGTGCCTCGCCCGGATCCAGGAACTTCGCGACAGCGGCTGCACACTGGTGGTCGTCAGCCATGATCTGGATATGGTGAGTAGAGTCTGCAGCCGGGGCGTTGTGCTTCGACAAGGCAAAAAGGTCGCCGACGGGCCGATCGAGGAAGCAGTCCGGCTGCTCCGGGAAAGCTGATACGGAACCAATACGCTGATGAACAAGACTGCAACGGGGAATACAGATGACTAACGCCCGCAAACTCTTTGAAATCGTCGACGACGGCGATTCGGGACTCGCGGGGGGCGATGGCCGCCTCTCCGAGCGCGAACTTGGCTTACTGGTGGGAGCCCTCAACTATCACTCTCTGATCCAGCCGGGCCGAGAGTTCAAGACAGTCGTTCTCCGGGGCCCGGACGGTGCCCTTCCCAGATTGACGAATGCATCCTGCCATCTCCTGGAGTGGGATTCCGACCGGGCTGTTGTCTGCACAGTAGGTGTGCGAAGCAGCGTTTCCGGCGGTCCGGGCGGTGCTTCCCCCCTGGTTCCCCTCGTGATTGACCTTGGAGGCGAAGGTTCTGAGGGTGGCGCCGCGTTCTACGACCGGGCGGGCCTCAAGGGCAAAGTGTTCCGCCGGGCCCGGTTCGGTGCTCCGATCGCGTTCGATGCCTTGCGTCAGGGGCTCACGGACGTCTACGAAAAACGCGTCACGCCCAAGCGCCGTGCACACCGCATGGCTGCAATAGAGTCGACCGCGATGTCCGTCACGCCTTCCAACAAGGAGCGACAGCCAGCCATCCTCTTCGGTCTGCATTGGTTTGAGATGGGCGGGGCGGAACGGTGGGCCCTGGAGTCCATTGCTTTGGCCAAGGAGGCCGGATTCCTCCCGATCGTGGTGACGGACCGGGATTCGTCACATCCCTGGATAACACGTCCGGAACTGGACGGCACACTGGTCCTCCCACTGAGCATTCCGCTTCCGGGCAACGAGGATGCAGATCTGTTGTTGGCGCTGCTTTCCGAATTTTCGATCCGGGGCATCCACGTCCATCACAATGGCTGGCTCTACGAGCGTCTGGCCTGGTTCAAAGCCATGGACCATTCAATTCAGATCGTGGATTCACTCCACATCATTGAATGGCGGACGGGAGGATTCGTAGAGGTCGCCGTTAAGCTGTCCAACACCATTGACGTGCACCACGTTATCTCGCCGCATCTGCGTGATTACCTGACGCTGGAACGCGATGTCCCCAAGGAGCGCGTGGCGCTTGCCCCCCTCTATGGCCTCAATACAGGCGACAATGCACCCGCGGCGGCGGCACCGGCGCGTAAGGACCAGGGAAGCCCCTTCACCGTGTCTTTCATCGGTCGTCTTACCCAGCAGAAGCGTCCCTACCTTTTCCTCCGGTACGCGGCACAGCTCCGGCGTTCCGTCCGGGAAGACATCAGGTTCATTGTGCATGGCGACGGGATGCTCGCAGACGAGACGGTAAGACTTATCACCCGGTACGGCTTGTCGGATTGTCTGGAGTTGAGGCGTCCGCCACGGTCCGTGGAGGAAACCCTTGCCGACTCCGACCTGCTCGTCATTTCCTCTGACAACGAAGGCCTGACTTTGACGACTTTTGAAGCGACGGCTCAGAATGTTGCCGTGCTTTCGACGGATGTCGGGTCGCAGGCTTCTCTCGTGTCAGCCAAAGCCCTTGTGCCGCGGCAACCGTTCGCGTTTATCAAACATGCCGTTGAGCTGACCAAGGACATCATGGCCTCTGAAGAGCTGCGAACACGGATTCTCGACGAACAGAGGGAAAAAATCATCGCTTTGAAGGAGCTTCCTGAGGCTCGGGCGTGGACGAAAACACTTTACGAAGGATGGAAAGCATGACCGACCTAGTTGCAGCCGTAGTCGTCACGTACAACAGGGTTGACAAACTCGGGCGGGTACTCGATTCGATTCTGGCCCAGACACGCGCTGTCGACCAGCTCATCGTTATCGACAATGCCAGTTCCGATTCGACCCCGGAGTTGCTTGCGAGCTACGGCGATGACCCCAGGGTTGAGGTCGTTCGCCTGGAAACCAACACTGGCGGGGCAGGCGGTTTTGCGGCCGGTATGGAAAAGGCCTACGAACGCGGCGCGGACTGGGTTTGGATCATGGACGACGACTGCTACACCGGGGAGACAGCACTCGAAAAGCTGCTCGACGGGCACACCGCGGCAGAGAAGGAACTCGACCGAAAAGTTCCGTACAGCTGCTCCCTTGTGCGGTATACGGACGGTTCGATCTGTGAAATGAACAACCCTGGCACTACCTGGGACTGGGGGCGGCTCATCGCCAAGGGGCAGAACACCGTGGTTATCACGAACTGCTCGTTTGTATCGGTCCTGATTCCGCGACGGTCGATTGCCAGATACGGTCTGCCTCTGGTCGAATACTTCATCTGGTTTGACGACATGGAGTACACGCTGCGGATCAGCGCCGACGGTCCGGGTGTGCAGATCCTGGACAGTGTTGTCACCCACGACATGCCTGATAATCGCGGCGTGAACTTCGGCGATCTGAACAGCAGTAACGCCTGGAAGTTCTACTACGGCGCGCGCAATGAGTCTTCCTACCGTTGGCACCACGACAACAAACTTGACTGGCTGAAGTTTGTCTTGGGAACGTACGTCTGGATGCGTAGGGGCCGCGTGAGCCGCAGGCTGCAGCTTGGCGTGGCCAAACGCATCCTTGCGGGTCTGAAGTTCAACCCGGTCCCGAAGCAGGTACGCAGCGTTCGCTGAGCCCGCCCAGGTTCAGCCCCTGGTGAATAACGCGGGCCAATAAGAAGCCTGTCCGCCTGTCGCTGCCGGCGGCGCGCATCCTCACAGCCAGGTCCCAGAGCGCATCCGGTACGCTTGGTAGCGCGCCCGGCGTCTGATGCATGGCACACAAGTCGCATAATCCGAAGGAAACCCATGTCCGCCAGCCCCTTATTGGCAGGGAACGTCGTGAAACAAGCGGGCCCCATCGAGCAGGTCCATGCTTTGACGGGGGTCCGGATCATTGCGGCCCTGTGGGTCATCCTCTTTCACATCCGCGGCAACATTGCCAGCGAATTTCCCTGGCTTAGCCGAATCATCGGACCAGTATTGGCTCATGGGGAGTTGGGTGTGGACCTCTTCTTTGCCTTGAGTGGCTACGTACTGGCCTTGAATTATGGGCAGCGTATGGGTTTCAGCCTAAACAAAGCAGCCACGGTTAAATTTTGGTGGGCCCGACTTGCCCGCGTTTGGCCCGCCTACGTCTTCATGCTGCTGTTTGCGGCAATCTGGCATGGCTTGTTGATTGCCCGGGGCGTTCCAGACCCGGTTGCAGTCCGGGACTACGGCATTGGCAGCTTCCTGCGCCAGTTGACGTTGGTGGTGCAGTGGACCGAGCCGGGCTTCGAGCGTCTGACATGGAACGGTGCCGCTTGGTCGGTCTCGGCGGAGGCATTTGCTTATCTGCTTTACCCCGTGATTGCGATTCTGGTGTTCCGTCTCAATCGGGCACTCAGCACGAAATCCCTTCTCGCGGTGACACTGCTTACGTTGTTCCCGGTTGTGTTCTTCTCGTACGCGCTTGGGCTCTACGGCGAATGGATGTGGCTTTTGCGTATTCTTTGCGCCTTCGTGGCCGGCAACCTGATGTTCTTTATCGTTAGCCGCATTCCCCGGACCGACCAGAACCGGACGAACGCGAGCCACATCGTCCTTGGTGCGGCTGTCCTGATCATCGCAAGCTGCTACGTGCTGGACCTTACGGGCCGGACCAAGTACGTTGGTCTCCTTATTCCTTTGCTGGTGGTGCTGGTCGGGGCGTTGGGAATTGCCAACAGGCATGTTGTCCGCCTGCTCTCGGCCCGTGTTATGGTCATTGGCGGTATGGCATCCTACAGCATCTATCTGGTCCATATGCCCGTGATTGAAATCTTTTGGGCTCTCCAGGGGTGGTTCCCGACAGCGCTGGGCCCGGACACGGCCGGCGCCAAGTTGGGTTTTGTTATCCTGCCATTTCTCGTCTGCCTGCTCGGTTATCTGCTCTGGAAGTTTTTTGAAGAACCCGCGCGCCGAAAGATGCGGCTGATGTCCACGCAGAATATCCCGGAACGGGCCGTCGACGATCCTGCGGAATCCGCAGTGCTTCACGAGCGGTCCGCCGTACACGAGACGGCACCCACAGCGCCGGCCGAGCCACAGCACAGCGCCCGCCACTAACCGCCTCGGCGGGGAGGTGTCGCTGCTCGGGTAGGCTGGGACCGAGGTTCGTCAGAACCATCGTATGGTCGCGCCCAATTCTGGTCCCGTGGCGCAGCCATGCCTCGGAGGACGACCAAATGATTAGCTTGAAGACTGGAATAGGACTTCCGTGGTAACAGAAAATCCACTTTCGAAGGCGACCCTGCGGAGCAGACTGAAACACCTGCTGCCTCCACTGTCCATGCTGGCAATGGTGGCGGTCGGCGTTATCCTTCCGTTGCGGGGATCTGCAGGCTTTTACGTCTGGGATGATACTGCCGCTGCCGCGGTGGGTGTCTGGCAGCGCATCGGACAACAGTATGTTCACGGCAGCATTCCTTTCCTCCAGATCGACATGTGGAGGGGAGGAAATTTTGCGGCTGAGGCCGCCACTGGAATGTTCAACCCGGTGATGGCCGGACTGATGGTGGCCACGTATTTCATCAACGACGTCGCAGCGGCCATCACCCTCGCAAAATTTGCCATGTTCGCCATCATGGCGCTGGGTATCTATCTCCTGACACGTTCGTACGGTGCGAAGCCTTGGATCAGCGCGCTGGCCGGCTTGACCCTGCCACTGAGCGGCTACACCCTCTACATGGACGGTGCAGCCTGGATTAACGGTCTCATCATTACGTCGCTGACCCCCTGGGTCTGGTGGGCATGCAAGAGATATATCGACGGGCGCGGATCCATCGTGTGGACTGTAGTGGCCGGCTTCGTGCTGGGATCAACCGGAAACCCGTACGGGATGGTTGCCCTTGCGGCAACATTTGCCGCTGTTTCGATTGAGGTTGCGTTTCGCCGCCACTACGTCGTGGTTGCCAAGCTGATCGCGGCGATGTTCGCTGCCGCCCTCGCCTGTGTCATGGTTTATCTGCCGTTCTTTCTGACGGTCGGCGTTGGCTTCCGCGCGGACAGCACAACCATGAACAATGAGTTCTTCTCACCTAGCCTAAGCGCGTTCCTGGGCATGAGCACGCCCAGTTTCCAGCCGTTCATTCAGACGTTTGCGGGATCGTGGTTCACCTTCCCGGTCATGTATCTCGCATGGTTCATCCTCCCGCTTCTTCCATGGCTACGCTGGAAGGAATCCCTGGTCCATTGGAAGGCGCTGACCGGTATCTTCGCCTTCGGGTTGTTTTACCTGTTGCTGATTCTCGGGCCATCAAACCTGTGGATGTTCCGGCTCCCGCTTCGGCTACTGCCGTTCGTGTACCTGCCGGTTCTGGTGCTGTTTGCCATCGTCGCGAGCCGTGGCTGGCAGCAGGACCGACGCCGGATCCGGACGGCCGTCAGCTTTGCGTTGGTATTCGTCGGTGCCTGGCAGTCCTTTTCGGACTTGCCGGCAATCCTCTCCCTCCACGCGGCCAGCCTGGCGATTGTGGTGATTCTGGTGGCCGGGCTGCTCCTGTTCCGTTGGGAGGGCCCCCGGTTGTTCGCTTACACCGCTGTGGCCAGCCTCGTGGTGCTCTTCATGCAGACCACGTGGATGCCAGTGAACAACACGGTCGCAAGCTACTCATTTCCGCACAACCGCAGCCAGATGGTGGACACGTTTACAAGCCGCTATAAGGGCAACACCGTGTTCCTCGTGGATCGTTCGCTGATCCCTGTCGAGCAACAAAACCGCAATGGCATTTGGAAGGACGCACTCATTGGCAACATGCCTTCCGTGGCAGGACTTGAATCCACAACGGCCTATTCGGGCGTCGGCTTCAATAAGTTTGATACGGCGTCCTGCAGCTTCTACTACGGCGGCGCCTGCCCCGAAGGGTGGCGCCTGTTGTGGGCGAATCCGGATGGCAGCAAGATAAGCTTGGCTGACCTGGTGCGTGCGGAAACTGTGGTCCGGAGAAACGATCCGTTGCCGGCCAGTGCCGGCGACGCTGCCGGAGTGACTTCGCCCGAAGCGCCCCCGGGGTGGACCAAGGCATCAACCAACGAGAACGTCACGGTCTATACCCGTGACGAGGCACTGCCTTATCCTGACGGCAGAATCAGCTACCAAGGGGCCCAACTGCGGGTCAGCCAGGACCACTCGATATCGGACTATGCTGAGTCCGCCGTCGTGACCAATGACTCCGGTGCCCCACAGGACCTCGTCTTTGCCCGGCTGGCCTGGCCGGGGTATTCAGCAACGCTCGACGGAAGGCCGCTCCCGACGTCGATTGGTCCGGCCGGTCTGCTGCAGGTGCAGATTCCCGCCAACACAACGGATGGCGAACTAGAGGTCAGCTTCAAGGTCCCCGGTACCCTTGCATCGTCGATCGCCTTCGGTACCGGAGTGCTCATCACCGTCGCACTGGTTGTGCTCGAGCGGCGTCGGGGAATTCCGGGCGCCCTGCGCAAGACACGGGCTGCCAAGGCAGTTGAACCAACGAAACAGGAAGCATAGGCAATGAACGCCCCCGAAAACGCACACGGTCTGGACGCCGATCCCACACATCGGAACCGACGGCCCCTGGTATCGCTGATTTTCCCTGCCTTTGATGAACGCGAAAGCGTCGACGGCATGTTGGATTTCTATCGTGAAATCCGGGCGGAGTATGCAAAATTCGATTTTGAGATGATCGTCGTTGACGACGGATCCACAGATCAAACTGCCGAGGCACTGTATGCAGGCGCCGCCGATGGAGACCAGGTCAGGATCATAAGCCTGTCCCGCAACTGGGGATCCCACGCCGCCATCACCGCAGGAATCGAGAACTGTGCCGGCGATGCGGCGATCACCCTGAGCGCAGACCTGCAGGAACCCCTAAGCGCCATCGGCGATTTTCTTGACGAATGGGAAGCCGGGCATGACGTCGTGTGGGGCCTGCGCTCGGTCCGGGCTGCCAAGAAGGGCGCCAACGACCTCCTCGCGACGACATTCTCGAAAGTGTTGAACACCAACTCCGTTATTCCGACGTACCCCAAGGAAGGTCCATCTCAGATCCTGGTCTCCCGCCAGGTCATGGAAGTCATACGGTCCATGCCGGAGGCTAACCGAAACGTCCTGGGCATGATTGCATGGACAGGTTTCTCACAGGGCCGAATCTATTTCGAACAGAAGCCGCGTCCTTACGGCGGCAGCAAATGGACGCGCAAGAAGAAAATCAAACTGGTTCTTGACTCTTTTGTGGAATTCTCGACGGCGCCCCTTGAATGGCTGGGCACTCTTGGTTTTGCAATGGGTATTTTAGGCGGCGTACTGATCCTGTCGGCACTGGTCACCGCCTTCACCCCAGCGTCAGGTGTTGCCGGGTATTGCGTGATTGCTGGCCTGGTGCTTTTGACAGGTGGACTGAATCTCTTTGGGTTGCGGGTTCTGGGTGAGTACGTATGGCGAGGTGGGGATGACGCCCGCCGCCGCCCCACCTACATAGTCCGCGAGATTAGGGATTCCTCAGATAAATGAGTGAAGTCACTGAAAGCGACGCTGCACAAATGGGCTCGGAATCAGAAGTTCGCCGTGCTGTGACATTTCCCCGTACGGAGGCTCCGCCCGGACGTGTCTTTGACATGCTGCTCGTCGGCTCTGTCATTACGGTCACCGGACTGGCCTTGCGTCTGTTCATTCCAGGCCTTTACTTCTGGGGCGATAACGCTGATTCGTTTATTCCGCTGTGGCACCGCTTTGGTCAGGATCTCCGACAGGGCCAATGGCTGACGATGGATCCAAGCGGCTGGAGCGGCGGCAACTACGCAGCCGAGGCAGCGTACGGGATATTCAATCCCGTAACCCTGCTCAGTGGTGTTGTGATTTCCTTCCTGCAGGATCTCAGCTGGGGCGCAGCACTCATCATGGTCGAGTTCCTGGCCCTGCTCGGCATCGCCGTCTATTGCCTGGCCGTCAGCTACGGATCAGCGCGAGGGCCAGCAGTGGCGGTTGCCGTCGCTGTGCCATTTGGCGGCTTCACGTACTTCTATGGTGCGAATAACTGGGCCTCGGGCCTGATGGCTCTGACCTGGGTGATTTTCTTCTGGTGGGCAACCCACAGATCAAGCCAGGGACTCCGGGGGCCGCTTCTTCCCTTTGTTTTCGGGGCGCTCGCCATAACGACAGGGAACCCGTACGCCATTTTCGGTATTCTCGCGGTTCTGATGGCCGTGGGCCTGGAGATGCTGGTATTTCGGCAATGGAAGGACTTTCTTTACCTGTTCCTCCTGGGGCTGTCTCTCGGGGCGGTAGTGCTGCTCGTTTTCCTGCCACTCATGGAGTCGAGCGCGGTGCTGGGCAGACAGCCCATTGCAGGTGCTGAAAACTCGGGATACTTACGGCCCGAGCTCGGTGATCTGCTGGCCATGAGCCTGCCCGGCTATCAGCCGCATTTTGCTGCTTGGACTGGAATCCGGGACTATGTTCCGTCCACGTACCTCGCCTGGTTTATCGTCCCGTTCCTGCCCTGGCTGCACCTGGGTATTGTCAAAGCGCGGTGGCGGAGCCTCGTCAGCCTTCTGGTCTTCCAGGCGGGATATCTGCTTTTGGTCGTCGCCCCTTCGGATCTCTGGCTCTTTCGGTGGCCTCTCCGCACCATCGAGTACCTGTACGTAGGCGTTGCAGTGCTGTTCGCGCTGACCATTAGCGGAGGTCTGGCGACCAGCCACCGCAGGGTACGGATCGCTGCCACATCGGTCATTCTGGCGTTCGGACTGTACTATTCGTGGGCCGAAACCCCCGAGCATCTCAGTTTCCACCTTCTCGTTTCCTCGGTGCTCGTGGCGTTGACAGGCCTGGGACTGGTTGCCTACTGGAAGCTGGGGCTTCGAGGTCTCATGTCCGTGCTGCTGCTGGGCACACTGGTGATCTCGGCCATAGCCGCGCCGCGGTACTTCTGGGGAAATCAGAAGCTCGGGCTGGCTGTGGATATCAAGCAGGCGCACGACCTTACCAGCGTGGAGGACAAGAGTGCCGCGTTGCATGGGAACGTACTGATTCAGTCGACCCTAAAGGCCGAGAACAGTGAGGACGCTATCGCCAGTGGCGAGATCATCTCGGCCAACATCGCGGCGGCGGCCAGGGTCAACTCGCTGGGCCGGTATACAGGTATTGGCTTTGCAGCGTTCAATGGCTCGCTCTGCCTCGATTATCGCGGTTCAACTGCCTGCCCCGTTGCCGTGACGGCCCTTTTTTCAGACGTCGGCGGTGGGTTCGATGGAACGATGGCTGATGCATTGCAGGTCGAGTCCGTTGTGGTCCAGAAGGGCTACCATAACGCCGACTTCCTCTCCACCATTCCTGAGGACTGGGAACTGACAGCAGAGGACGACTACCGTTACGTGCTGCATCGCAAAGTCCAGCTCGAAAAGCATGGAACGGTTTCGGTGTCGACCAACGGCATGGACATTTCGACCATCGCTTCAGGTCCGCATCATGAGGCGTTCCGTTCGGAAGCAGCCAGCGACGGATCGGTTCTTCTGGCGAGGATGGCATGGCCGGGTTATCGTGCCACCGTGGACGGGAGATCCGTGCCGGTAAACCTGAGCTCGGGGGGGCTGGTCAAACTTGATATCCCGGCCGGTTCGCATTCCGTCGTGGTTGACTACAGGAGCCCCGGGCTTACCCGGGGGCTGGCGGCAGTAGGCAGTGCCTTCGCCGCCGTGGTGTTGTTCCAGATTCTGTACCTCTTGAGGAGATGGCCCTATGGCCGCCGAAAGTAAGGCACGACCTTGAAAACCGCACTTGGAACAAGGGCGTCGCGACCTGGCGGAGAATGAAAGTCGGATGTTACCGGGCTGGTATGATCTTGGCGGACGACTTCCCCGAACTATGCGGGACTTCAAAGTCGGGATTTCGGGAGAAACTCCTGCGAAGACAACTTAGCAGCCAGCTGCCCGGGCGTCCGGGTGCGGCTAACCACAGAAACTTGGAGCGCAATGCCACGGCAGATTCCACTCGGCCAGCCCACTGTTGGGCAAGAAGAACTTGATGCCGTAAAGGCTGTATTCGAATCCGGCTGGCTTTCGGGTGCGGGCCCGGCATGCAAGGCCTTCGAGGAAGAATTTGCTGAGGCGATCGGCGTGCCGTCCGCGCTCTCAACCTCCAACTGTGGCTCGGCGCTTCACCTCGGACTTATGAGCCTCGGCGTCAAGCCTGGCGACGAGGTCATCGTGGCCGACTACACGTTCCCGGCCACAGGCCACTCGGTGATGTGGGCCGGTGCGAAGCCGGTGTTCGCTGATGTCCGCCCGGACATCTGGACGATTGACCCGCAGGCTGCCGAGGCCGCGATCACCGACAAGACCGTCGGCATCATCGCCGTCGATGCCTTTGGGCAGCCGGCTGACTACGATGAGCTGAATGTCATCGCCAAGAAGAACGGCCTCTGGGTCATGGAAGACGCGGCCTGTGCCGCTGGAGCCAGCTACAAGGGCCGCAACGCCGGTGACTTGGCCGATGTCTCCGCCTTCAGCTTCCACGGACGCAAGGGCATCACTGCCGGCGAAGGCGGTGCGCTGACCAGCTCCAACTCCGAGCTGATAGAGCACGCCCGCAAGCTCCACACCTACGGCATCGCCCCGGCGCTGACGCGCGAAGGCGCCACCGACCTGCCGGTCCCGTCCTTCGATGAGCTCGGCTACAACTATCGGCTCTCCGACGTCGCTGCTGGCATCATGCGCGTGCAGCTCAAGCGCATGCCAACTCTTATGGCCGCCCGCAACCGGGCAGCCGACCAGTACCGGGAGCTCATCGGCGACCTCGAAGGCGTCACCATCCCGGCCGCACTGTCCGACCGCACCCACCCGTACCAGTCCTACGTGCTCACGTTCGACCGGGAAATCAACCGCGGTGCCGTCGCGATGGCACTGCGCGCAGAGGGCGTCGGCTGCAACTTCGGCACCTACGCCTCCCACGTCCAGCCGCTCTACGCCACCGACGTGGTCTGTGAAGTTTCCGCGGACCTGTTCAAGCGCCAGTTGGCCATCCCGATGCACGCCGAACTCAGTGAAGACGATGTCAGCTATGTGGCTGAGACGTTGCGCAAGGTGATGGCGGATCAGTCCGTCCGCGCCCTGTAAGTCCACAACCCTCAAGCTTTCCAGGCCAAGATAGAAGGAGCCATACCGACATGAGCGACGACAAGAAGACAGTATTCTTCACCGGTGGTGCAGGCTGGATCGGTCTGAAGACCGTACCCATGCTGCTGGACAAGGGCTACAAAGTCCGAATCTTTGACAATATGTTCCGCGGCGACCGCGATGCCGCCAACAAGCTGGCCGAGACCGGTCTGGTCGACATCGTTGACCAGGACGTGCGCTACGGCGGTGCCGTGCATAACGCCATGAAGGGCTGCAGCTTCGTCATCCACGCTGCCGCCGACTCGGTGAACCGCAGCCAGGCCGCCCCGTACGAGTCCATGGACATCAACGTCGTCGGCAGCCACAACGTCTTCGCTGCGGCCGCAGACCACGGCGTGGAGCGCGTCGTGTTCTGCTCCAGCGCCTCGGTCTACGGTGACCCGGAGAAGCTGCCGATGCACGAGGATGACACTCTGCGCCCGATCACGCCTTACTGCATCACTAAGCGCTCCAGCGAAGACATCCTGGCCTACTACGGCCGTCGTTCGGGTCTGTCCTGGAACGCCCTGCGGTTCTTCAATGTCTACGGTCCCGGCCAGAAGCTCACGGCTTACTACACTTCGGTGATCAACCACTTCGTGGCCCGCATCAAGAACGGCGAGTCGCCCATCATCGACGGCAAGGGTGAGCAGTCCATGGACTTCATCCACGTGCACGACGTCGCCCGCGGCATCGTTGCTGCGATGGAATCCGAGCAGGACAAGCTTGCGATCAACCTCGGCACTGGCATCGACACCACCGTTGCAGACCTCGCCCACATCCTCATCAAGGCTGTCGGCGCCGACGTCGAACCCATCTTCAACCCGCGCGATGTCATCGTCAGCCGCCGTGCTGCCGACATCACCCGTGCCAAGGAAGTCCTTAATTGGGAGCCGACCATCAAGGTCGAAGATGGCATGACCGAGTTGATCCTCAGCGGCAACTAATGTCACGCACCCCCGGCAAACTGCCTGCAAATGAATACCACGAGGCAGCATGGATTATCGGGGAGCCCTCTGTGGGTGAAGGCACCTGGATCGGTGCCTTCACCCTCATTGACGGCTCAGGCGGCCTCACGATTGGAGAAGGCTGCGATATCAGCAGTGGCGTGCACATCTACACGCACTCTTCGGCCAAGCGCTGTGTTTCCGGCCGGCGGTTCCCTGACGTGGAACGCCAGTCCGTCACGATCGGCAACCGCGTCTTCATCGGAGCCAATGCCGTTATCATGATGGGTGTCACCATCGGTGACGAGGCTGTTGTGGCGGCCGGGGCTGTCGTGTCCAAGGATGTTCCTGCCCGGACGGTAGTGGCGGGCGTCCCCGCCCGGAAAACCGCCGACGTCGTCATTGATTCGTCCGGTCATCCAAGCTTTCAAAAGGCCTTGAATTCATGACCTCTGCTGATATCCGTGATCCCGACAAGACTTCGTCTCCGGCACCGATGGAGCAGGGGGAACCGGACTCACACCAGCACATCCACGGAGAACACACGGCCAAGCCGACCCTCAAGTCCCGGCTGTCCGTGGCATTCCGCGTCCTACTCATCGCCGCGGCCCTCCTTTTTGCGGTGCTGTTCATCTCCGACAGATGGGCAGAAGTCGTCACGGCTTTGTCCCGGCTGTCCTTCCCGCTGGTCTTCCTCTCCTTCGTCGCTGTCATGGCAGGAATCATCTGCGGACTGATGAGCTGGCAAGTCCTCCTGGAGCACCTTGGACCCAAGGTCGGGGTGATCCGCGGAGCCCAGATCTTCCTGGTCGGATCGATCGGAAAGTATGTTCCCGGATCCGTCTGGGCTTACATTCTGCAGATCGAACTGGGCAGCCGCTACGGGGTCGCCCGTGCCCGCGTCTTCGCATCCACGCTCTTTTCCGTGGCGGTCGCCGCCGTCGGCTCGCTGCTGGCCGGTGGCCTGATTGTTCCGATGCTGGTAGCCAACCAGCCGATCTTCCTTTGGTTGTACGCGCTGCTGCCGATCGGCCTCGTAATGCTCCACCCGTGGGTCTTGACGAAGCTGGCCCGCCTGGGCTTTAAGCTGCTGCGCAAGCCTCGCCCGGACCACGGCCTGGGCTACGCGGTGGTAGCGCAGTCCCTCGGCTGGGCGCTGGCGGCCTATGTGCTCTATGGCATCCACCTGTACCTGATGGCGTCGAGCATCGGATTCTCCGGAGTCGGAGAGCTTTCCACGTCGATCGGTGCCATGGGTATCGGCATGATCGCCGGTCTGCTCGCCTTCTTCCTTCCTTCAGGCCTTGGTGCCCGTGAGGCGATCATCGTACTGGTCCTTGGACCCACCGTCGGCGTTGGCACAGCGACGGCTTTCGCGCTGCTGTCACGTGTCATGTTCACGATTGCGGACTTGGCCATGGCCAGCGCCGGTGCTCTTACGGCCGTGCGTCAGCGCCGTCGCGACGTGCCACTTCATGTCCGTGCGGACGAAGAAGACTAACGTCGAATCTCTCTTTGCCGTTTCGTAGTTTTCCTTTCCAGAATGTGAGTTGCTTATGTCCCGCGTAATCGTTGTCGGAGCCGGAATCGTCGGCCTGGCCGTAGCTTACGAGCTGACGAAGCGCGGTGATGTGCCGATCGTATTGGAGAAGGAATCTTCCGAAGCCCGCCACCAGACCGGCCGCAACTCCGGTGTCATCCACTCGGGCCTGTACTACAAGCCCGGAAGCCTGAAGGCGGCAATGGCCGTCAAAGGTGCAGAGTCGATCAGGGCTTTCGCCGAGGAACACGGAATTGACGTCGAGATTTGCGGCAAGCTGGTGGTTGCGGTGGAGCAATCCGAGGTGCCGGAGCTCGAGAAGCTTTACGAGCGCGGACTGGCCAACGGTGTTCCCTGCCGGATGATCAGCGCCGAAGAAGCCCGGGAATTCGAACCCCATGTCTCCTGCGTCGCCGCCCTCCGGGTGGAGAGTACCGGAATCATCGATTACAAGGGTGTTTGCCGCAAACTCGTCGAACTGATCCGTGCCGGGGGCGGGCAGGTTATCTTCGGGGCCGAGGTCCGGAGCATCGTTTCCGACGACAACGGTGTAACCGTCGACTGCCGCTCGGCAAGTTACGAGGCCGACTACCTGGCCAACTGCGCAGGGCTATACAGCGACCGCATCGCGAGCGCCGCTGGGTTGACGCCCGAAGCCCGCATCATTCCGTTCCGCGGCGAGTACTTCGAGCTTCGCCCCGAGGCTCACCACCTCGTGAAAGGGCTCATCTACCCCGTCCCTGACGCGCGGTTCCCGTTCCTGGGCGTGCACCTGACGAAGATGGTGGAGGGCGGCGTCCACGCCGGCCCGAACGCTGTCTTCGCCTTTGCCCGCGAGGGTTACGGCTGGACAAAAATCAACGTCAAGGAACTCTTGCTGAGCGCTAGCTGGCCTGGTCTCTGGATCCTGGGTGCGAAGTTCATTGGGCCCGCCTTGAACGAGACACGGCGGTCCCTGTCCCGGTCCCTGTTTGCCAAGAGCCTGCAGCGGCTTGTCCCTGCGGTTCGCAAGGAGGACCTCGTTCCCACCCACGCCGGGGTACGGGCCCAGGCCATGCTTCGCGATGGTTCGATGGTGGACGACTTCCTGTTTCAGAGGGCGCCGCGGCAGATCCACGTGCTTAACGCCCCGTCGCCGGCAGCAACTGCCGCACTCGAGATCGCGAAGGATGTCGTCGAGGAGCTTGACTCCTTCAAATAGTACCGCGGCCTGCAAGGTTTGCTTGCTTCGGCTGATGGGCGGGCGCGGTTCCGTTGCGGGCGCGGTGCTTTCGGCGCAAGCTGGTGGTGCGGGTTTCCGCCCTTCCCAGGAGGCTGCGATGGCACACCGCGTGGCGGTACGAGAAATCGACAACGACGAAGAGGCCCGGCTGCTGCAGCTCGTGCGGCGCGGCTCCGGACCCGTGGTGACTTGGCGCCGGGCCCAGATGGTGCTGCTCTCGGCCCGGGGCATGGACGTGTCCATGCTCGCCGAGGTCGCCTTCACCAGCCCGGACCGGGTCCGCGACGTCCTGCACAACTTCAACGACGACGGATTCGAGTCGCTGCACCCCCACTACGCCGGAGGGCGTCCCCCGAAATTCACCGATGCTCAACGGGACGAGATCAAGAAGATCGCGCTGGGGCGCCCCGCCGACCACGGCCTGCCGTTTTCCACCTGGGGCCTGTCGAAACTGGCCGACTACCTGGTGGACAAGGGGGTGGTGGAAGACATTTCCCACGAGGGCCTGCGCGTGCTCTTGCGCGAACAAGGTGTCTCCTTTCCAGTCCATCAAGACCTGGAAGGGCAGCACGGATCCCGACTACGAGGAAAAGGCCAACCGCGTCCAGGCGCTCTATGAAATCGCCGATGGCAAGGCGGAACCCGGCCAGGGCGACCCTGACGTGGTGATCTGTTTCGACGAGTTCGGGCCCTTGAATCTCCAGCCCCGCCCGGTCACCAGTGGGCCCCGGCCGCCACGGGACCCGGTGACGTCAGCCCCGCGCCGGCGACGGAGACGGGCGAGCTACAAGCGTCCCCACGGGGTCAGGCACCTGCTGGCCGGCTACGACCTGTCCACCGACCGGCTCTACGGGCACGTCAAGACCAACAAGCGCCGGACCGAGTTCCTGGCCTTCCTGCGCTACCTGCGGTCGCTGCACCCGCTGGGCCAGCGGATCGCCATCATCATGGACAACTATGGCCCGCACCTGTCCACCAGGGTGGACACCCGGGTCGGGGACTGGGCCGCGGCGAACAACGCCGAACTCGCCTACGTGCCCTTCTACAGCTCGTGGCTCAACCGGATCGAACCGCAGTTCACCGCCCTGCGCTACTTCGCCCTCGACGGCACGGACCATCCCAGCCACACGGCGCAGGCCGGCATGATCCGCCGCTTCATCAGCTGGCGCAACCACCACACCACCGACCCGAAGCTGCGCAAGGTGATTCACCGTGCCTCTAATCAAACGGGCAAAGGTTGCCTGACGCGGTAATAGGATGCCAGCGCCGATGATGGTCGGACACGGAGTAAAGAAGCTGGAGCTGCGACGGATGTCGCAGCTCCAGCTTCTTGTCGTGCCGACAACCGCGGGACGGTCTACTGTCGTGGACTGGAACCCAGCACGTACAGCTGGGACCATCCGGCGCCGAGACTGCTGACGCGACCCCATGACCCGGTCCCGGTGAAACCGTATGAACTCAGCTCATCGCTTCCCCAACGGGCCACAAGGCCTGGCTTGCCATCGCCGAATTGGTTCCGGGCCGCGCTCACCGCTGTCACGCCTGCCCAGCCCGTTCCCACGACGGGGCGCGCCTCGGCCACAAAAGCACCTTGGCCGTCCGTGCGGTACAGCAACATGTTGCCTGCAGTGGTGCGGGCCAGGATGTCAGTCTTTCCGTCGCCGTTCCAATCAGTGACGGTGACGTCCATGTCAGACCATCCGACACCTAGATCGTTTCCTTGATAGGCCAACGCGGACCCTTGCGGGTTGGCGTATTGCCACATCCGTCCGTCAGCACCCGTGGCAAAGACCGAGGGGAATGTATCTGTGGACCGCCACTTTCCTACAGTGAGCCTCATCGTTGCGAAGCCGGAACTGCCGATTGCCCGAGGGGCGTCAAAGCCGCCGGCGCGCAAACCGAAGTAGACATACAGCGGACCTGATTTGGATTGAGCCACAATGTCGATGACGCCATCTTGGTTCCAGTCCGTGGCAAAGGCAGTCTTAGTGTCGGTCCATCCAGTCCCGATGGTCATGGGAGCTGTGACTCCGCCGTTGCCCGTCGCCGGGTATCGCTGAAGGCGGCCCTGGCCATCAATGGCGAGAACGTCGGCTTCACTTTTAATGGAAGGATTCTCCACCGGAAGCGGCGGCGGCGGGGGCGTCAGATCCTGGGATCCCGCGATTTTCAAGTCTTTCCAATTGCCGGGGACCACGTAGGCGGCGTTCCACCCACCGGTTCCGTTCATGGGGTAGTAGCGAAGCGTGCCGTTGATCCAGCGACCCAGGAGTCCTGTGAAGGATGACTGGTCGAAGTTCCAAATGGGGCTGACGCTGTTGATATTCTCCCAGCCGCTGCCGACTGCAGGCCTCGGCTCCGAACGGAAGGTTCCGTTGCCGTCGGACCGGTAGAGGAGTAGCCGGCCGTCCACTTGCTTGGAGAGAATGTCCGGTGCGCTGTCGCCGTCGAAGTCGACCAAGGTAACGGTAGATTCGCCCCAACCGACACCAAGTGATGTTGCCGAAGGGCCTATGTTCCGACCATCCAGGTTGTTGTAATACCACAGATTGCCGTTGGGATCCTTCGCCGCAATGCCGGGATAACGGTCGGTCATGCGCCAGCGGTTAACGCTGAGCTGAAGCCCGGCCCAGGCAGTTCCATTTGCTATGGAGTACGGGCCTGCGAAGCCACCGCTGGCACCTCCGTAAAAGACGTTGACGCGGCCGTCAGTCCATTGCGCAACGACATCAATCACGCCGTCCTGGTTCCAGTCGGTTGTGAATACAGCCTTGGTGTTCTGGAATCCATTTCCGATCGTGTACGGCTGCTTGTAACTGCCCTGGCCATTCGAAGGATAGTTCCAGAGGTTGCCCGCAGTGTCCACTGTGACCACGTCAGCTGAACTTCGTATTGACGGCGAATATAGCGAGTCGGAGACTGCCGCAAACGTCTGGAGCTGCTGGTAGGTCCCGTTCCACACATTCGAGTCCCCAGCAAACGGTCCAGTGCTGCTGTACTGCCACATGCTGAATTGGCTCCAGCTAGCGGGCAGCGTGCCTGGGGAATTGGTAGGTGAATACGGATACGCTGCAATCCAGAGCGGATAGTCCCCGAAGCCGGTGGCGTTTCCGGTGCAGCGAGACCACCAATCTGTGGTGCTGTAGATGACGGGGTAACGGCCGGTCAGTGACCTCACGGTGTTGCCGAAATCTGTGATCCAGGTCGTCATCTGCGCCGCCGACATTCCATAGCAGACGTTGCCGAAGTAGAACCCGTTGATGGTCCGGCTTTCATAGGGGTTGTACTCGATATCCAGGACGGGTGGGAGCGTGTAGCCATCTGCGCTCCAGCCGCCCCCATTGGCCACAAAGTACCGAGCCTGGTCGGCACCCGAAGACCAGTTGGGAATCGCGAAGTGGTACGCTCCCCGGATCATGCCGATATTGCGCGAGCCGTTGTACTGCTGGGCGTAGTTCCCGTTCAGGTAGTAGTTGCCTTCGGACGCCTTGACGTAAGCCCAACGCGAGCCCTGGTTCCACTGGGCCGGCCAATCGACATTGCCCTGGTGCGCGCTGACGTCCTGGCCCTGAACGCCGATCGACGGACGCCAATGGCTGGGATCAGTAGCCGCCGGGACTGCGAGGGGGACAGCGCCACCCACAGAACGGGAACCTGGCGACACCGATGATGCTTTTGTCTGCTTGTCAGCCAGCACTCGCGGGGACCGTTGCCCCATCTCTGCGCCGCCTGCAGGGATGGCCTGACGCATGGCTGCCTTCATGGCCTCGGCAACGGGAGAGCTATCTCCGGGCGTGGCCGGCATTGGCGCGGCAGGGGAGGGGGTGGCCGTTGTCGGAGCCGACGATTGCCCGGGCGCCGGGAACAGCGTCACGGACCGTCCGTCGCCGGTCACGGGAGCCGGGCTCTTGGGTTGACCGGGCGTGGCTGTCGACTCGGGGGAAAGTGGGACCGAGGCCGACGGCCTCGGAGCAGGTTCTACAGGTTCGGACCAAGCAGGACCGCTGACCGAGGCAGTGGTCAGCAGTGCCAGTGACAGAGTGAACCCTGTGCGGGCCAAGACGAAACGACGAAAAGTTCCAGCTTTTGTATTTTTCATTTTCCATTCCGGCCGGCGCCGCGTCGGCAGCGGTGCGTGGTGTTAGATTGCGAACGAAGCTTCGGCGACTAACGCCCTTCGCATGACACCAAAGGCCAGCTCCTAACTGGCCAACAGTAACATTCTGGGTCTGGAGTGACCAGTGATGCAGGTGTTATTGAAGGGGTGCCCAAGAACCCGCCCGAGGCGTTGTCGCCTTCATGGCCGCCGCTCTCGACCTGCACATCCAGAATTTGGGGCTTGTCCCTGCCCGCACCCGGGTACGCGAATACTCTCCTTCGTCACAGCCTGACGCTGCGTCCTCGGTATTTGGCCGAGGAATGGAAAGCAACCTAGAATTACGAACGGCCCACGGATCGTTGAACGGCTTGACGCCGACAGTACTGGGACGCGTGGAAGCAGGAAGACCAGCCGGCAATCGCATGGCATCTGGACTGCCAGCGGGGCCTATTCAGGACAGCCGCCACAGACTGGCGGCCTGGAAAACGGTTCTGATCCGTGCCGCATCCGGGATCTGGCTGCGGCTGTATGGCGACATGTGAGGATACAAGCAGTCAAATGCGCGTCGTGATTCTAGCTGACATCGGTCAGCCTGTCTACCATGTTGGTGACGAAGCAATGGCGCATGCTGCTGTTTTGGAACTGGCTTCCCGGGGTGTCGAGGACGTCGTGCTCCTCAGCCGGGACGCCGGGGATTCAAAGAAGCGCTTTTCCACCGGCGCGGTTCCCACTCTGCAATTCCCCTGGCCGCCCTTGGAGCGTGAGAGACATTTGCAGGATGTCACCCGGGCCCTGCACGGGGACCGTACGGCGCTGCCGCCGGAGGACCCCGCCTGGGAGGTATTCAGCACCATTGCTTCTTCAGACGGAGTGCTGATCGCCGGCGGAGGCAATCTGAATTCGGTCTATGGCTGGCTGTTGTACGAGCGTGCCGCGGTGGCGCGGATCGCCGCGTACTACGGCAAGCCGCTGGTGGTCTCCGGCCAGACGCTCGGACCGGCTTTGGTCGGACCTGACGGTTGTGTGCTGCAGGAAATGCTGACCGCAGCCGAACTGGTTGGAACCCGCGAAGCCGGATCGTTTGAGCTGGCTTCTGGCTGGGCCCTTGAAGATGGCAGGCTTGTGGCAGGGCTCGACGACGCGTCCTTCCTTGCGTCTTCAGCCGCGCCTGCCGGGGAGCAAATTCAGCAGGAGCCGTACATAGTTGCGACGTTCGGCCCCGGGACCGGCGGGCTCGACCAGAAGACGTTTTATGGGCAAGTAGCCGCGATCCTTGACGACGTGGTTGCCTTTACCGGTCTGAAGGTCTTGCTGGCACCGCACATGGGAACCCCGGACCAATGTGATGCCGACGTCGAATCCCATGAGAATATCCGCTCCCTTACCAGCTCCGGCATGGTGGAGTGTCTGCCCATCCAAGGCGCTGCTGAGACGGCAAGGCTGACGGCATCAGCCGATTTGGTGCTCTCATCGCGGTACCACCCTTTAGTATTCGCCATTGATGGCTGCACACCGGTTGTTGGCCTGTCCGTCGATGATTACAGTGATGTGCGCCTCAAGGGTGTCATGGTCAACTGGGGTCTGGAGGACTTGAGCCTGACCCTTCCCTCGCTGCTCTCGGGAGACTATCTGAGCGCAGTCCGCGATGCATGGTCACGGCGCGGTGACATCCAGGCACATCTGGCCGCCCACCGCGGGATGCGCGTGGAAGAGGCGGCAGTTTGGTGGGACGCCGTCGTCGGGGTCTTCGCCGGAGACGATCCCGGGCTCGTACGGGGCCTGAACCCAGCACCGCCCCTAAAGTTAACGCGGCCCTCCGCAGCTGAAACGGAGCTGCCACGGCGGCTGTTTAATTCGCTGACCGCCCAAATATCGGTCTCAAGGCTGGAACTCGAACGGCTCCGGGGCGAGCTTGATCTTTGCCGGTCAGGGGCTGAAACGGCACGAACGGAACTCAGCAGCATCCGGTCATCCCGTTCCTTCCGGTTGGCCAGGAAGCTGGCTGGGATTGCTGCGAAAATACGGCCCCGCAGGCAGCCCTGAACTTTCCGTTCGAAATTCTTTCCCCGCAAGCATGTCCCAGTGAAACCACGCAGGAGCCAGCCCTATGCCAGAGATGCCCTCCGCATCCGTCGCCATCGTAATGCGTACCAAGAACAGACCGGTTCTGCTGGACCGGGCGGTACGGGACGTTTGTCAACAGACCTACCAGGACTGGACATTGGTCGTCGTGAACGACGGCGGCAATCCAGAGGAAGTGGAATCTGTTGCCGGCCGCTATGCGGACCAGACTGACGGACGCTTGTCGATCATCCATAACGTGAATTCAGTGGGCATGGAAGCTGCCTCCAACCTTGGCGTTCGGGCCTCGGATTCCACGTACATCGTGATTCACGACGACGATGACGAATGGCGGGAGGATTTTCTCCAAGCGACCGTCGACTACCTGGAGCGCTCGAACGACGAGGGTGTCATGGTGCGCACCGAGATCGTTTACGAACGGGTCCAGGACGACACCATTGAAGAACTGAGCCGCGAGATCTTCGAACCGGAGCTCTCTGAAATCACTTTGTTCGACTTGCTGCGGGTAAACAGGGGCGTTCCGATTTCCTTCCTCTACCGCCGCAGCGTCCATGAGCGGATCGGCTACTACGATGAGAATCTGCCTGTCGTGGGGGACTGGGAATTCCATCTCCGCTTCGCGAAGTACTCCAGCATCGGTTTCCTGGACGGTGAGCCTAGGGCTTTCTGGAACCAGCGGCGGGAATCGGCCGGCGACATGGGCAACAGCGTCATTTCCCAGCAAGACCAACACCGGAAGTACGATCTGCAGGTCCGCGATCAACATCTGAGGGAATATGCAGAGAAGAACGGTCTGGGGGCACTCCTGTATCTGACCAAGATCCTGGACATCCAAGGCCAGGAATCACGGGGGCGTTCCGATCATTCCGACAGCATGGTGTTTGAGACGCTGGAAATAGTACGCGGATTGACCAGCAGGATCGAGCATCTGGAAAACGTGCTGAACCGCCTCGAAAGTCCTGTGGCTAGTCTTGATGCCACTGTAGGCCGACTGGAATCTGCTGTCAGCGATGCCAGTATTATCAGCCTGGCGCGCAGGCGTTACCGCAGATTTAGGGAACGCATGCTCCGGCGTCGGGGGTAAGCCCTGCCGCATGAAGGTTATCCACAGCTCTACTTGTATGAATTGTTCGAGCAGACTGGTGTCCTTTAGCTTTAAGGCAGTTGAACTGCCTCAGCCTGGAGGTGGTCGTCGTATTGGGGGCACTGATGGATGCAGTAAGCATCGTCGAAGGCGAAGTCCGGGAATTGATTCGTCGTCGCGGGCTGGATCCGTTGAAGCAGTCCGGCGAGGTGCACCGGCTGGTCGAGGCCGCGGTCAGTGACTACGACGAGCGCGCGCTGCTTGGCCCGCTGCCGCCGCTGGGACACCTCGAGAGTGCCCGGAAGTACGTGTTCGACGCCGTGGCCGGCTTCGGCGCTCTCCAGCCCCTTCTGGATGATCCCACCATCGAAGAAGTCTGGCTCAATGCCCCCAACGAGGTCTACGTTGCCCGGAACGGCGAATCGGAACTGACCTCCATCATCCTGAGCGAGCAGCAGGTCCGCGATTTGGTGGAGCGCATGCTGAAGAGCTCGGGCCGCCGTCTGGACCTGTCTTCCCCGTTCGTGGATGCTGCCCTGCCGGACGGCTCGCGGCTCCACGTCGTGATCCCAGACGTGACCAGGAAACACTGGGCAGTCAACATCCGTAAGTTTGTCGCCAAGGCCAGCCGGCTGGAGCATCTCGTGGAGCTGGGCACGTTGACGCCGCAGTCGGCACGGTTCCTGGGCGCCGCAGTGGCTAGCGGCCTCAACATTCTCGTCTCCGGCGCCACCCAGGCAGGCAAGACCACCATGCTCAACTGCCTGGCTGCCAGCATCGGTTCGCGCGAACGCGTGATCACGGTCGAGGAAATCTTTGAGCTCCAGTTCCCGCTGCGTGACGTCGTCGGGCTCCAATGCCGGCAGGCCAACCTGGAAGGCGAGGGCGAGATCCCGCTTCGCAGGCTGGTCAAGGAAGCCCTCCGCATGCGGCCTGACCGGCTGGTGGTGGGCGAAGTCCGCGAGGCGGAGAGCCTCGACATGCTGATCGCGCTTAATTCAGGCCTTCCCGGCATGTGCACGGTCCACGCCAACTCGGCCCACGACGCCGTCACCAAGATCTGCACGCTTCCCCTCCTCGCGGGCGAGAACATTTCAAGCGCCTTCGTGGTGCCCACTGTGGCATCATGCATCGACCTTGTGGTCCACTGCAGCCGGCACGCCAACGGCAGGAGGCAGGTCACCGAAATCCTGTCCCTTGGCCGACGGGTGGAAAACGGCATCATCGAGTCTTCCACGGTTTTCGGCATGGTGGACGGACAGCTTCAAGCCAAACCCAACTCCATGCCTGCGGCGGAGAAGTTCGCGCGGGCCGGATACGATGTCGCGGCGCTGCTGGAGCAGTACTGATGGCGCCGCTGCTGGGCGTGATCTGCGGCCTCGGGGTCTTCCTGATCTGGTGGTCGGCCTGGGAGCAGCCTGCGGTTTCCGTCCGGGAAGCGAAGCCCAAACGCCTCGAAACCCTGCTCATGACGGCAGGCATTGAGAAGGTCACCGGAGCGGGACTTCTGGCCAGCTGTGCCGGGCTCGGCCTCTTCTCCTTGCTTGTCTTCTTCATTGTCACGGGATCCCCGCCGGTCTCGCTCTGCTTCGGGCTCTTCGGCGCCTGGCTGCCCATTGCCTTGGTCAGATGGCGGGCCCGCAAAAGGACGGCGATGCTCCGCCAACTTTGGCCCGACGTCGTCGATCACCTGCGCTCCGCCATCCGTGCGGGGCTCTCGCTTCCTGAAGCGATCATCCAGCTCGGATACAAAGGACCCGAGGAACTGCGCCACCTGTTCCTCGACTTCGGTGCCGACTACCGCTCGGGCGGACACTTTGATGCCGCCCTGGGCAAGCTTAAGGACCGTTTGGCCGACCCCGTCGCCGACCGCATCATCGAGGCACTCAGGATGACCCGCGAGGTGGGTGGATCCGATCTTGGGCGGCTTCTGGGAACACTGGCCGAATTCCTCCGGGAAAGCGCCAGGACACGTAGCGAGCTTGAGGCCAGGCAATCATGGACCGTCAACGCGGCCCGGCTTGCCGTGGCCGCGCCGTGGATTGTCCTGGTGGTGCTGGCCAGCCGTCCCGAGGCCATGCACGCCTACAACTCTGCCTTGGGCGCAGCGGTGCTGCTCGGCGGCTTGCTCATCTCGATGTTCTGCTACTCGGTCATGCTGCGCATTGGCGCCCTTCCCGAGGACGAAAGGGTGCTTCGATGACCACCCTGACGGCCATCACGGTGCTTTGCGGGCTGCTCCTGGGAGCGGGCCTGTGGCTGGTCCTGGCCAGGCTGCCGTTCATGCGGGCAACCACGTTTATCGAGCGCATCGAGCCCCAGCTGAAATCGCAGAACCTCGAATCGCGCTTGCTGCGGTCCTCGAACCACAACATCACCCCGTTCGGACCACTGGAACGTATCCTGCGCCCCGTGGTCCAGGACGGGCTGCATTTCCTGGCCCGGTTCAACTTCGGATCCACGGCACTGAACAAGCGTCTCGCCCAGGCAGGCTCCGGCAAGGCAGCGCTCGACTTTCGGGCCGAGCAGCTCCTATGGGCTGCCTGCGGTTTTGTGGTCGCGGTGCTGTTTGTTGTCTTCAGCGCAGCTGCCGGGCGCTTCAGCCCCGTGTTGGCGGTGGTTTCCGTCGTCGGCTCCGCATTCGGCGGATTCCTCCTCCGCGACTACATCCTGGGCGTCCAGATCAAACGCCGCGAGGCCAGGATGCTGGCAGAATTCCCGAGCCTCGCCGAACTGATGGCCTTGGCCGTCAGCGCAGGGGAGAGCGCCATGGGTGCGTTGGACCGAGTGTGCCGCAGCGCCCGCGGCGAACTTGCCAAGGAGTTCTCCCTGGTGCTGGCGGACACGAGAGCCGGCAAGCCCCTTGTAGAGGCGCTGCAGGAATTCTCGTCCAGGACCGAACTGCCGCCCTTGGTCCGCTTTGTTGACGGACTGGTGGTCGCCATCGAACGGGGCACCCCGCTGGCCGACGTGCTCCGTGCACAGGCCGCGGATGTCCGGGACGCCTCCAAACGCGAGCTCATGGAATCGGCCGGCCGCAAGGAAATCGGCATGATGGTGCCCTTGGTCTTCGGGGTGCTGCCACTGACTGTGCTTTTCGCCGCCTTCCCGGCGATCGCTGCACTGCAAATGAATCTTTGACCAGGCAGACGCCACACACAGAAATGGGAACCACATGAAGAAGATTGGGCTCCACAGCCTGTTGATCGCGCTGACCATGTTGGTCTGGCCGCTTACTGCCAGAATCAACACGGCGTTGGGGAGGGGAGCAGCAGCCACGGACCACCGCGAAAGGGGAGACGTCCCCGGCTGGGTCATGATCACGCTGATGTCAGCGGTGCTCGTCGCAGGCTTGCTGGCCGTGGCCACGCCTGCCCTCGAAGGCCTTTTCAATCAGGCCATGGACAAGGTCGGCAAGTAGGCGATGCCCGGACACAGGACGGATCCCGGAGGAAAGGCTGAATCCGCCCCCGCTCGCACCAGCCCGGACGAACGGGGATCCGCCGTGGTCGACTTCGTGATGGTCGGCGCCCTCGTCACTGTGTTCTTCCTGGCGATCATCCAACTGACGCTCGTGCTGCATATCCGCAACACGCTCATCGATGCCGCCTCCTCCGGCGCGCGGCATGGTGCGCTCGCCGACAGGACCCCCGCCGACGCCCGGGAACGCACCGCCGGACTGATCGGTACTGCCCTCAACGGTGAATTCGCCAGGGACATCACGACGGCGGAAGCCACCTTCCAGGGCGTCCGCACCCTGGAGGTCACCGTCAGGGCGCCGCTGCCGGTCATTGGGCTGATCGGTCCCGCCGCCGTCCTGGAGGTGAAGGGCCATGCTGCTGTCTCCGGCTGATGTGTCCGCCGCCGTCGCCGCCCGCTGCCGTGTTGCGCTGTGCCGTCCCGGCCCCGAGGACACTAACAGGCCAGGGCATGAGGAAGGCAGCGCCGTGGTGGAGTTCACGTTCCTGGCACTGCTGCTCATGGTGCCTGTGGTCTACTTCATCGTCACGGTCGGCCAGCTCCAGGGCGGCTCCTTCGCCGTCGTCGGTGCGGCAGACCAAGCAGCAAAGGTCTTCGTCGCGCAGCCCGACGCCGGCAAAGCCCAGGCAGCGGCCGAACAAGCCGCCCTGATCGCCCTTGCTGACCACGGACACGGAGCCGAACGTGCCGCCGTCGACATCAGCTGCGACCGCAGCGACTGCCTGTCCGCAGGCGCCGCCGTCACGGCCACTGTCCGCCTGACGGTACCGCTGCCCATGGTGCCGTATGGCGACACACTCAACCTGGATGCCGGCCACCTCACGGCCTCGGCCACCCAGATCGTGGGGCGGTTCCGGTGACGGGCCGCGGATCAAGGGGACCCGAGCCAAGGGGACCCGAGCTCGGAGGGCCGGAGTCGAACGGTGCGGAGCCCGGCGGACGCGGCCGAACCGGCAACGAAGACGGCCAGATGATGCTCCTGATTGTGGGCTTTGTCCTGATAGCCCTGCTCCTCGCCACCGTGGTCACCGCGGTTTCTGCCGTCTACATCGAGCACAAGAAGCTGCTCTCAATGGCCGACGGCGCCTCGGTGGCCGCCGCCGACAGCTACACCCTGGGGCAGCTCGAAGGCGCAGCCGGTGAACCCAGCGCGCTGCTCAACGGTGAGCGCGTACGCAACGTCACGCAGAGCTATCTCACCTTGAACAGCGCCTACTCGCGCTTTGACCGGCTGGCCATTGCCGCCGGAACCGGGAGCCCGGACAGCGCTACGGCCGAGGTTGTTCTCAGCGCAGTGGCGCATCCACCTGTGGTCAGTTTCCTGTTGCCCGACGGAGTCCTCATTGAAGCACGGTCCACTGCCAGATCACGGCTCATCCGATAGCCGGTCCGCGGCCGTCATATGCCCGGCTCTGGGCAGGGGAGCATGGTGGATGGCGTAGGCTTGATAGACCATGGCTCAGATTGATTTTCCCGCAGAGATCCGCGCGCTTCGCGCCACCTACAGCTCCATCGAGAACGTTTCCGATGTTGAGGCGATCAAGGCAGACATTGCCGAGCTGAGCGAAATGGCCGGTGTCCCGGACCTGTGGGACGATCCTGCCGCGGCGCAGAAGATCACGTCCAGGCTCTCGCACCGCCAGTCGGAGCTGGAGCGGCTGACGACGCTCGCAGCCCGCATTGACGATCTTGAGGTCCTGGTGGAGCTTGGCCAGGACGAAGGCGATGAGGACTCGATGGCTGAGGCCGCCAAGGAACTTGAATCGGTCCGCAAGTCCCTGACTGATCTGGAAGTCGTCACCCTGCTTTCGGGCGAATACGACGAGCGCGAGGCCGTGGTGACCATCCGCGCCGGCGCCGGCGGCGTGGACGCGGCCGACTTCGCCGAAATGCTGATGCGCATGTACCTGCGCTGGGCCGAGCGCCACGGCTACCCGACCACCGTCATGGACACGTCCTACGCCGAAGAGGCCGGCCTGAAGTCGGCCACCTTCGAAGTCAAAGCCCCCTACGCCTTCGGCACGCTCAGCGTGGAGGCAGGCACGCACCGTTTGGTCCGGATCAGCCCTTTCGACAACCAGGGCCGCCGCCAGACGTCTTTTGCCGCCGTCGAGGTCATCCCGCTGATCGAACAGACCGACTCCATTGAGATCCCGGACAACGAAATCCGCGTGGACGTCTTCCGGTCCTCGGGCCCGGGCGGCCAGTCGGTCAACACCACGGACTCCGCCGTCCGCCTGACGCACATCCCCACCGGGATCGTCGTATCGATGCAGAACGAGAAATCCCAGCTGCAGAACCGTGCGGCCGCCATGCGTGTGCTCCAGTCCCGCCTCCTCCTCGTCAAGAAGGAACAGGAAGATGCCGAAAAGAAGGCCTTCGCCGGCGACGTCAAGGCTTCCTGGGGCGACCAGATGCGCTCCTATGTCCTGAACCCGTACCAGATGGTCAAGGATCTGCGTACCGAGCACGAAGTGGGCAACACCTCCGCAGTGCTCGACGGCGACATCGACGACTTCATCGACGCCGGTATCCGCTGGCGCACAGAGAACCGCAACACCGCCAGCTAGCAGCGATTGGCGACACGCCCCGGAATCCCCGTGTTTCGCGGACCCGGCCTGCGTATAGTCGAGGAGCCGGTGCTCTCTTTCCCCCACCTAAAGCCCCTGCGCCGGCTGTTGGACTGCGCCATGAGCGACGTCCGGCGGGGGTTCTGAAAAGCCATGATCAGATTTGAGAATGTCACCAAGGTCTACGAGCAGAACGCCAGGCCGGCGCTCGACTCCGTCAGCCTCGAGATCAACCGCGGCGAGTTCACCTTCCTTGTGGGTGCCTCGGGCTCCGGTAAGTCGACGTTTCTGCGGCTGATCCTGAAAGAGGACCGGGCCACCTCCGGTTCGGTGTACGTGGCCGGACAGAACGTTGCCAACATTTCCAGCTGGCGCGTCCCCAAACTCCGCCGCGGCATTGGCGTCGTTTTCCAGGACTTCCGCCTGCTGCCGCAGAAGAATGTCTTTGCCAATGTGGCCTTCGCCATGCAGGTCATCGGCAAGAGCCGTTCGGTCATCCGTGAAACGGTTCCGGAAGTGCTGAAAACTGTTGGCCTGGAGGGCAAAGAACGCCGCATGCCGCACGAGCTCTCCGGCGGCGAGCAGCAGCGTGTGGCGATCGCCCGCGCCGTGGTCAACCGGCCCGGCATTCTGCTGGCAGACGAGCCTACCGGCAACCTGGACCCCATCACGTCCATGGGCATCATGGGTGTCCTGGACAAGATCAACCAGAACGGCACCACTGTTGTGATGGCAACGCACGACGACGACATCGTCAATGAAATGCGCCGCCGCGTGGTGGAACTCAAGGACGGCACCGTGATCCGCGATGAAGCCAAGGCCCTCTACACCTCGATGATCCCGGTGGTGGGGGAGTCCCGGCGGCTCCGCGATGCCAGTGGCGAAGAGCTGGTCCGTGCGCAGGGAGGCCAGCTGTGAGGCTTGCGTTCATCCTCGGTGAAATCGGAAGCGGCCTCCGCCGCAACCTGTCCATGGTGGTCTCGGTGGTCCTGGTGACCTTTGTATCCCTGACCTTCGTGGGCGCCGCCGGCATGCTGCAGATGCAGATCAACCAGATGAAGGGCTTCTGGTACGACAAAGTCCAGGTAGCCGTCTTCCTCTGCAATGACGGCTCGACGGCCGTTGGCTGCGCCTCCGGCCCGGCCACGAAGGAGCAGCAGGCCAACCTCCAGTCCATGCTCGAATCCCCGGCGGTCAAGCAGTACATCAACGACTTCCAGTTCGAATCCCAGGGCGAGGCGTACGCGCACTTCAAGGAGCAGTTTTCCAACTCCCCGATTGTTGATTCCGTGAGCGAGGACCAGCTCCCAGCGTCCTTCCGCATCAACATGAAGAACCCGGAGAAATACCAGATCATCAGCGAGACGTTTTCCTCGCAGCCCGGTGTCGAGACCGTGAGCGACCAGAGGCAGGTCCTTGAACGGATCTTCGCCTGGATGAACGGTGCCTCGGTCGCTGCTGTGGGAGTCGCTGCGATCATGATCTTCTGCGCAGTCCTGCTGATCACCACGACGATCCGGCTCTCCGCGTTCAGCCGTCGACGGGAAACCGGCATCATGAGGCTGGTGGGCGCGTCCAAGACCGTCATCCAGCTGCCCTTCATCCTCGAAGGCGTCATCGCAGCGGTGGTGGGCGCGGTGCTGGCCTCAGTCACGCTGTGGCTCATGGCCCACTTCTGGTTGAACGGGGACCTGTCCAGGCAGTTCCTGAACACACCCTTCATCTCATCTGCCCAGGTTCTGGTGATCGCTCCGGTGCTCATAGCACTCGGCGGCGGCCTAGCCGGAATATCCTCCCTGCTGACCCTTCGCCGGTACGTGAAGGTCTAGCGTGAAAAACAGTGCTGACAACCGTAAAGGAATCCTGATGACCGCGCTCAAGCTGAAGTCTCTGCACGGGGGCCGCTTGGCCGGCCGGGCCCGGATACTCGGCGCCACCCTGGTAGTCGGCCTCGCGGTGAGCATGGGGGCCGCGGCCCCGGTGGCGCGCGCAGACAATCTTGAAGACCAGCAGGCCGCGCTGCAAGCTGAGGCCGCCAGGGTTGAGCAGTCACTGGAGTTCGTGGATTCCAAGATCGCCAAGGCCGCCGGGGACCTGGTGATGTACCAGGGCCAGCTCCCCGGGGCACAGCAGGCGCTGCTGGAGGCCCAGGGCCGGGTTGCAGGTGCCGTCAAGGAAGTCGAGGCCCTCGCGGCCCGGGTGGATCTGGCCCAGCAGAACAAGGCCAAGATCACTGAACAGCTTGAGAACGACAAGCAGAAGATCAGCGACACCAAGAAACTGATCGGACAGATCGCCTCGCAGGCCTACAAGTCCGGCGGCGTGCCCACCAACATCGCCCTGCTGTTCGGCTCCAACGATTCCGGCAACCTGACCGAATCCATGGACCTCGCCGACCAAGCGATGCGAAGCCAGAACGCGGCGATGAACAAGCTCACGCAGCAGAACGCCACCAACGTCAACTCCCAGGCGAGGCTTGCCGCCGTCGAGGAGGAAATCAAGGACCTGAAGTCCAAGGCCGATGCCGCCCTGGAGCGGGAGAAGGCTGCCCGCGATGAGGCCGCCGCCAAGAAGGCGGAAGTTGACCGCCTCATCGATGACACCACACGGCTGAATGCCCAGTTGCAGGCGGCCAAGCCGGGCATCGAGAACGACCTCCGGCGGGTCAAGGCTGCCCAGGACGCGGTGGCGGCCGAGATTGTGGAGCGCGACCGCAAGCTCCGCGAAGCATGGGAGGCAGAACAGCGCCGGATCGCCGAGGCTGCGGCCGCCGCAGCTGCGGCCGCTGCTGCGGCGCAGGGTCAGGCGCCGCCTCCCGTGGTGGATTTTGTTCCGCCGATCGGCTCGCCGTCGGCCTTCGGCCTGCGCCACCCCTTCGCCGGCATTCCCATCACTTCCGGCTTTGGCTGGCGCGCCACACCGCCGGGCACCATCGACTTCTACGGCACGGGCGGTTACATGCACGCGGGCATCGACTTCGGTGCGCCGTGCGGCACCCCTGTCTATGCCGCTGCCGCGGGTACTGTTTTCTCCTCCGGCTGGGGTAACGACGGCGGCGGATACCGGGTGAAGATCTCGCACGGTGTGATGGCTGGCAACTCGCTGACGACGATCTATTACCACAACTCAAGCGTGACCGTCTCGAGCGGCCAGCACGTGAGTCAGGGCCAGCTGATCGCCTACTCCGGAACCACCGGCAACTCCACCGGGTGCCACTCGCACTTCGAGACAGTCCTGAATGGGCAGTGGGTAGATCCCATGACGCTCCTCTAGTCCATTCCGGGCTGTTCCGGCGCTGGCGTAAACTAGTAGCAATCTGCAATTGACAAGGAGTTCTACCGTGCCCAAGGAAAGTGGCCGTAAGGTAGTGGCCACCAATCGGAAGGCCCGGCATAACTACCATGTCCTCGACACCTATGAGGCCGGCATCGCCCTCATGGGAACCGAGGTGAAGTCCCTCCGCGAAGGCCACGCCTCCATGGTGGATGGCTTCTGCACGTTCTATAACGATGAACTGTGGATGGAGGGCATCCACATCCCCGAGTACAACCAGGGGAGCTGGACCAACCACGCCGCTCGCCGCCGTCGGAAGCTGTTGTTGCACCGCGAGGAGCTCAACAAGATCTCCGTGAAGATCCGAGAGTCCGGCTTCACGGTGGTCCCGCTGCAGCTGTATTTCCTCGACGGCCGGGCCAAAGTGGAAATCGCGATTGCCCGCGGTAAGAAGGACTACGACAAGCGCCAGACGCTGCGCGAGCAGCAGGACAAGCGCGAGTCGCTGCGCGAACTGCGGGAGCGCAACCGCCGTTAGCTGCTATCGGCGCCGTGCCTCTGAGGATGGCCGTGTCCCGGGAATGATCCGTGCCGTTGATGCGTTATGATGAATAGCCCGGCAGGGTTTTTCGAGCAATCGGAGGGTCGGCCGGATTGATAACAAAATACGGGGATGATCGGTTTCGACGATGTTAGTCGCGACAGGTGAAGCGGGCCGAGGATGCAGAATTATCTCGTAAACGCTGTCTGCAAACCAATAAGTGCCGAAAACAAGCGCACTGACTTCGCTCTTGCTGCCTAAGCAGTAAGACAGTCCGTCAGCCCGAGGTTGCTATTGCCCCGGATCCTGGCGTCATTTAGATAGCCACTGCTGTTTGCCTGCGTCATCGGGGTAAACGGGACTCTTAGATGACTGGGCCCGGATCAGCCACCTGTTTGCAGGAGGGCTGGGGCCGAGAAAATCCGACGCAAACTGCGCCCGGAGAAGCCCTGTTAACACGACATCGGACGGGGGTTCAATTCCCCCCATCTCCACCCTGTCCCTAGGGACAACGTCCTGCGAGGGACAATGCGAAGCACCCCGGTCCTGGACCGGGGTGCTTTTCTTTGCCCGGAACCGAAACCGAAACCGGAACCGGCCCCGGGCCCCGGGTCGCTCAGGCGCGTTCACCCACGGCGTACGCGATTCCGGACTAGGCGGGCGGCCGCCGTCGTTGTACTGGGTAGGCAACACACCCGGCGGCGACCACAGGAGGCGCACGGTGAGCACAGCACCCGGCTTCGATCTTCCGGACGAGAACGACGACGTACTCGACCAGTATTCCCAGACGGTCATCCGTGTCGCGGAGTCGGTCACGCCCCACGTTGCGGCCATCGAAATGACCAGTGAGCGGCGCAACGGCCGGGTCAGGATGGGCAGCGGTTCCGCCGTCGTGTTCACGGGCGACGGCTACATGCTGACCAACGCGCATGTGGTGGCCGGCCTTCGCTCCGGCCGGGCGGTGTTCGCGGATGGCAAGCACAGCGACGTCGAACTGGTCGGCGCCGACCGTTTGTCCGATCTGGCCATTGTCCGGGGGTTCCGCAGCACGCCGCCGCCAGCTATCCTGGGCAACGCCGAAACGCTGCGCGTCGGGCAGTTGGTGATCGCGGTCGGCAACCCGCTGGGGCTGGCCGGATCGGTAACGGCCGGCGTTGTCAGCGGCCTGGGCAGGTCCATCCCCGTCAGGGCGGGAGCACACACGCGCGTGATCGAGGACGTCATCCAGACCGACGC
Source organism: Arthrobacter cavernae (assembly GCF_017368795.1). Classification (GTDB taxonomy): domain Bacteria; phylum Actinomycetota; class Actinomycetes; order Actinomycetales; family Micrococcaceae; genus Arthrobacter; species Arthrobacter cavernae. Next base: position 165,642 of record NZ_JAFNLL010000004.1, read on the forward strand.
GGCCCTCAACCCGGGGAATTCCGGCGGGGCCCTGGCCGACACCCGCAGCCGGATAGTCGGCATCAATACCGCGGTGGCCGGGCTTGGCCTCGGGCTGGCCGTGCCAATCAACGCCACTACACGGAGGATCATCGCGGCGTTGCTCAAGGACGGCCGCGTGCGGAGGGCCTATCTGGGCCTGGTCAGCACCCCGATCCCCCTCGACGCCAGTGCCGTGGTCCGTACCGGGCAGAAGGAAGCCCTGCGGGTGGTGGAAGTGATCGCGGGATCCCCTGCCGAGCGGGCCGGCCTGGAGGCGGGGGACCTGGTCCTCAGTGCCCAAGGGCGGGCCGTTTCAAGCGCCGAAAGCCTGCAGAAACTGCTGTTCGCCAACGCAATCGGGGAGCCCTTCCCGCTCACCGTCCTTCGGGAGGGCAAAAGCCTGCGCGTGATCGCCGTGCCGAGCGAAATGAGCGACGCCGGATAGGGGCACCATGCGGACAAGCCGCGGGACATCCACCGCACAAGTCGCCGCACAAACAGAAGCCGGGGCTGCTGGCCCCGGCTTTGCCTACTTCTTCTTGATGTGTGCCACGGGATCGATGTCGGCTTCGGCGATTCCCTTGGCGCGCTTGTCCGCCCGTTTTTCCTTGATGGTTTTGGCTGCTTTTTTGGCTTCGTGCCGGTGCGGCGACTTGTCAGGCATGGTGCACTCCCTCACTGCGGGGCCGGTATGACCCCTTTGTTTGTAAGCTACGCCTGTTTCGCGTCCACGTCGACGACGCCGATGAACCGGCTGCCGATGCCGTCGAATTCGCTGCGTACCTGGCCCGCGTACAGCTCCGGCAGCTCGCTGTTCCGGTGGTGGCCACAGAAAACGAAGGAAAAGTCCGGCCACCATTTCTTGGGGCGGATGGCCTCGGAATAGCCGCACACCGCGCAGCTGAGATGAACCCAGACGGGGCGTTTGCCGGTGCGGTTGGCGCGCGACTGGAGCAGCCACTGCGGGGGATTGTTCTGCAGCTCTGCCAGCTCGGCCTCGGTGAGCCTGGACGGAATGCCGTGGCGCTGGGCCATTTCCATCGGAATATCAAGGGCCAATGCGGCGTCACGTCTGCTAATCACCATTCAACGATACGGGACTTCTGCGGTCCGGCCGTCCGCGGCGCTCAGCGTTCGGTGAGGACACAGCCTTCGTGGACGGACTCGCTCTGCACCCAGAGAGCCGAGGTGACTTCGTCCGCAAGATCGAACTCGCGGCGTTGTGCGCCGCTGCCGATCCGCACCACCAGCGCGCCGCCGAACGGCTTGCGCCCCACGACTTCCACGTCGGCGTCGAGATTGATGTCCTCGGACGCGAGATAACGGAGCAGATCAGGGTTTTCGTCGCTGATGCGGGTGATCCGGCCGGAGTGGCCATTGTCGAGTTCGATCATGCGGTGCGCATGGGGCAAGCGCACGGAACCGTCCGCGGCGGGGATGGGGTCGCCGTGGGGGTCGCGGACCGGGTTTCCGAGCTTGGCCGACATCCGTTGGATGAAAGTTTCGGAGACGGCGTGCTCGAGCATTTCGGCTTCATCATGGACTTCGTCCCAGCTGTAGCCGAGTTCCTGGACCAGGTAGGTCTCGATCAGCCGGTGCCGCCGGACCATCGCCAGGGCCAGCCGCATTCCTTCGCCGGTCAGCGTGATGGCGCTGTAGGGCTGGTGGTCCACGAGCCCCTGGTCCTTGAGCTTGCGGACCATCTCGGAAACGGATGAATTGGCGACTCCGAGCCGCTGGGCCAGCTGCGAGGACGTAATGGGCTTGTCCTGCCACTCCGTGAAGGAGTAGATGACCTTGACGTAGTCCTCGATCGAGGAGGAGGGCGCACTGGTCTTCACATTCCCAAGCCTACCGTGGACGTGGCTGCGTCAGGCTTTGACGGCACGCCAGGTCTGGGTGAGGTAGGGCAGTTGCAGAATCTCACCCGGGGCGTGGCCCAGGTGCTCGAACAGGTACCACTCGAGATTTCCCACGACCTTGGCACGGGTGGCCTCGTTGGCCCGCAGATAGTAGCTGCGGGACTTCACCAGCTCCAGGATGTCCTCCGGGGTCAGCGGATCCTCCCAGCGCGTCAGGTGGCTTTCCAGCCCCGTGAACTCCGGGCCGATGTGCGGGCGGAAGTCCGGCTTGTGCACATCGCCCGCGTGCATGATGCGTGAAAGGCGGTGGACCCAGGGCACCGAGGTGTCCAGCTGGTTCCAGATCAGGCCCAAGGTGCCGTGGGGCCGCAGGATGCGGGCGATCTCCGTGCTGGCTTTGAGGGGATCGCACCAATGCCATGCCTGGGCAACACTGACGACGTCGAATGCTGAGTCCGCCAGTGTCGTTGCCTCGGCCGTTCCCTCCAGGGCATGGACCCCTGGGAAGGCCTTGCGCAGTTGCTCCAGCATGTCCGCGGAAGGGTCCACCGCGGCCACCTCGAGGCCGCGCTCCACGAGGAGCGCTGTGAATTTTCCAGTGCCTGCACCGAGGTCCGCGGCTGTCCGCGCACCGGCGGGCACGAGCCAGTCGGCGGAATCGGCAGGGTAGCCCGGACGGACCTGCTCGTAGTGCTCGCCGCCGTCCTGGAAGCTTTGCGCGAGTTCGCGACGGCGCTGCTCATGGAGTTTGGGGCCGTGGAGTTTGGGGCCGCCCGGGCTGCCTTTGGAACGCAGGGCCACGCACAGACTCCTTCACGGCTCGCTACAAGTACCCTACGAATTTACCGCACGCGGCAGGTTCGGCCGGGCCTGTGGCCGCGGTGCCGCGACCAGCCGCCGGCCGTCAGTCGATGGTGCAGGGGGCGGCGCCGGCCGTGCCCGGCGTGTTCGGTGCCCACTCGGGGTAGCTCCGGTGGTCGTTGGCCGGCACCCAGCGGCCCGCGTCCACCACGTAGTCCCAGCCGAGGCCGGTGCGCTTGAGCTCTTCGATGCCGGCCAGCAGGCGCGTGGCATCTTCCAGGCGGGATCCGACGCCGAAACTGGCGCGCAGAGAGCCCGAGGGCAGGCCGAGGCGCTTGAGCAGCGGGTGGGCGCAGAAGCGGCCGTCGCGCAGGCCAATGCCGTGTTCGGCAGCCAGATAGGCGGCGACCAGCCCGGCGTCGAAGCCCTGTACCGAGAAGTTCACGACGCCGATGGTGTCGTTTTCGGTGTCCGTGTCGCTGAAGATCTGGTGGACGGTGACGCCGTCGATCCGGTTGAGGCCTTCCACCAGGTGCGAGCGGATGGCGGCCTCGTGGGCATGCCAGGCATCCTGGTCGAGCGAGGCAAGAACCTGCGTGGCGCGGGCGAGGGTGGCAGCGCCCAGCACATTGGGCGAACCGCCTTCGTGCCGGGCCGGGCCCGTGGCCCAGCTGACGGAATCCAGGCGTGCCTCGCGCACGGCCCCGCCGCCGGCAAGGTGCGGGGTCCCGGCGTCGAGCCAGTCCGGACGGCCGACCAGCACGCCGGCGCCGAACGGCGCGTAAAGCTTGTGGCCCGAGAAGACGAGGTAGTCGACGTCGGACGCTGCGATGTTGATGCGGCGGTGCGGCGCGAGCTGTGCTGCGTCCACCACGATCCTGGCGCCGTACTGGTGGGCCAGCGTGGCCAGGGCCGCGATCGGCAGGATCTCACCGGTGACGTTGGAGGCGCCGGTCACGGCGAGCAGGCTGACGCCGCCCTGCTGCAGGGCTGCGCGGACGTTTGCGATGGTCTCGGCCAGCGTGTCCGCCGCAACGATGCTGCGGTGGGGGACACCCTGCCAGGGCAGGAGGTTGGCGTGGTGTTCGATGTCCAGGTAGAGGACTTCGCCGGTGTGTTCACCGTCCTGCACGGGCAGGCAGCCGGCCAGCAGGTTCAGGGAATCGGTGGTGTTACGGGTGAAGATGACGGAATCGTCCGGACGGCCGCCCACGAATTCGCGGACAATGTTCCGCGAGTTTTCGTAGACCGAGGTGCTGATCTGGGAGGCGTAGCCCGCTCCGCGGTGGACGCTGGCATAGAAGGGCAGGATCTCATTGAGGTGGGCAGAGACCACGGTCAGGGCCGGTGCCGAGGCGCCATAGTCAAGGTTCGCGTAGCGGACGTGGCCGCCCTGGATCAAGGGCGCCTGCAGTTCTGCGCCGGTAACGGCGGCCAGAGGGCGGGAGGCTGCGTTCGACTGGGCAGACGTCGGCTGGGCGGCGGTGGGAGTAAAAGTGGCAGTGCTCATGGGACCTCACTCAAGAAGGACCCCGCATGCAGGGGATCCGCGCTTGCCGCATCCATGTCCGGACCGGCCTGGTCGTCACCCGGGGCACCCCACCGCGAATGGAGGGTTGCCGTCCAGCAAACCGGGGTTTAGCGCTGGCACTCGTGACCTGTAACGAGACTAGGGCACAGCCATGGCCTCTTCCAACGCGGGAAGCGTTTGTTAAGCCGTTTGTTACGTTGCCCTTGAAACCGGCATTCTGCCGAAGAAAAAACGGCGGATGCCCCGGAAAGGGGGCATCCGCCGTCGAAAATTCTGTGAAACTTTTGCGGGACCCGCCTGGGCGTGGACCTAGAGAAGGTCGTCCAGTCCCGGGTTCAGCCGCTTCAGGACCTCCGAATGAAGGATGGAGTTGGTGGCAAGGGCGTTGCCTCCGAACGGACCGTCTTCGCCCTCCAAGGAGGTGAAGCGGCCGCCTGCCTCGGTGACGATCGGCACGAGGGCCGCCATGTCGTAGAGGTTCAGTTCGGGCTCGCAGGCGATGTCCACGGAACCTTCCGCCACCATGCAGTAGGACCAGAAATCGCCGTAGGCGCGCGTACGCCAGACATCCTCGGTCAGGCCCAGGAATTCATCCAGGTTGCCGCGTTCCTTCCAGCCGCCCAGGCTCGAGTAGGACAGGGAGGCATCGGCCAGCCGCGAGACGTTGGAGACCTTGAGCCGGGTGGCGGAGGCCAGTGAGCGGCCCATGTATGCGCCGGCGCCCTTGGCGGCCCACCAGCGCTTGCCCAGTGCCGGGGCGCTGACCACGCCCACCACGGGCTCGCCTTCGTCCACGAGGGCAATCAGGGTGGCCCAGACCGGGACGCCCCGGACAAAGTTCTTGGTGCCGTCGATGGGGTCGATGATCCAGCGCCGGGAGCCGTGGCCGCTGCTGCCGAATTCCTCGCCCAGGACGGCGTCCCGGGGACGCGAGCGCGAGAGCTGGCCGCGGATGGCTTCCTCGGCCGCCTTGTCGGCGTCCGTGACGGGGGTCAGGTCCGGCTTGGTCTCGATGTGGAGGTCCAGTGCCTTGAAGCGGCCCATGGTCTGGTCATCCACGGAATCGGCCAGCACATGGGCCAGGCGCAGGTCATCGTTGTAGTTTGAAGCGGCTTGGGTCATGGTTCCAAACTACCGTCAATCGCGTCGCCGCTCGGGGAGGTGGAGCGGCAACGGCCTAGTTGACCGTTCCGAGTTCCTTGGTTTCCTTCGCTTCCTGGCGCGGGTCCGCTCCCAGAAGCCGGCGCAGCGAACCCAGTCGGGCGACGCCGGAGGGTCCGGCGTGGCCGCCAGTCACCCAGGCGTCCAGTCCACAGTTCACGGCGGTGGCGTCGTGCTTGCAGCCGCGGTCACAGCTTTCCGTGCCCGGTTCGAGGTCCGGGAAGGCATGCAGGATGCGGTCAGCGTCCACATGGGCCAGGCCGAAGGACCGGATGCCGGGGGTGTCGATGATCCAGCTGCCGCTGGGGGCGTTGTTGAGCTTCAGGGCCAGCGCGGACGAGGAGGTGTGGCGGCCGCGGCCGGTGACCGCGTTAACGCCGCCCGTGGCGCGCTCCGCGCCCGTCAGGGCGTTGACCATGGTGGACTTCCCGACGCCGGAATGGCCCAGCATGACGGTGACCTTGCCGTCGAGGTGGGCGCGGAGCTGGGAGACGGCGTCGCTGTCCAGGCGTGCGGACAGGCCGTCGTCGGAACGGGCATCGATGCCGGAGGCCTCGGCATCGGCGGTACGGCTGATGATGACCGGGAAGTCGAGGCTCAGATAGTTCGCCAGGAGATCGGCCGGGTCTTTGACGTCGGCCTTGGTGACGAGGAGCAGCGGCTCGATGCCGGCGTCGTAGGCCGCCACGAGGGCGCGGTCGATGAAGCCGGTGCGGGGCTCTGGGTTGGCGGCAGCGACCACCACCACCAGCTGGTCCGCGTTGGCAACGACCACGCGCTCGATGGGGTCGGTGTCATCGGCGCTGCGGCGCAGGAGCGTCCTGCGTTCCTCGACCCGGACGAGCCGGGCAAGGGTGTCGGGTTCGCCGGACACGTCGCCCACCAAGGCCACGAAATCGCCGGGGACCACGGGGTTGCGCCGCAGTTCACGCGCGCGGGCCGCGATGATGATGCGTTCGTTGTTGGAGTCTTCGCCCACCACGGCGGTGTAGCGGCCGCGGTCCACGGTGATGATGCGGCCGATCACCGCGTCATCGTAGCTGGGCCTGTCCTTGGTGCGGGGCCGGGTGCCCTTCTTGTTAGGCCGGATCCGGACGTCGGACTCGTCCCAGGAGCGTGCATCGCGTGCCATGCTCAGTTGCCGGCCCCTTCGCTGGCCTGGCCCTGCACAAGCATGGCGGCCCAGATCTGCGGGAATTCCGGCATGGTCTTGGACGTCGTGGCAATGTCCTCCACCTGCACGCCCTCGACGGCGAGGCCGAGGATGGCTCCGGCCGTCGCCATGCGGTGGTCCGCGTAGCTGTGCACGACGCCGGCATGCAGGGTTGCGGGGCGGATGACCAGGCCGTCGCTGGTCTCTTCGGCGTCGCCGCCAAGCCGTGTGATCTCGGCGACGAGCGCTGCGAGCCGGTCCGTTTCATGGCCGCGCAGGTGGGCGATGCCGGTGAGGCGGGACGGTCCGCTGGCCAGTGCGCAGAGCGCCGCGACGGTGGGCGCGAGTTCGCTGGTTTCATCGAAGTCGGCGCCCTTGATTTCGGGGCCGCCGGTGACGGTGAGCGTGCCGTCCGCCAGGGTCACGGTGGCCCCCATAGTGGCAAGGATCCCGCGCCAGAGGTCGCCCACCTGGGTGGTTTCCGTTGGCCAGTTGGGGATCCGGACCGTGCCCCGTGTTGCGAGCGCGGCGGCCAGGAAGGGCCCCGCGTTGGAGAGGTCCTGTTCAATGCGCTGGTCGAAGGCCCGGATGGGGCCAGGCGACACGCGCCAGTGGTTGGGAACCGAATCGTCCACCTGCACGCCCACGCCGCGCAGGACCGCGACCGTCATGTTGATGTGGTCCAGGCTGGGCACGGGCTTGCCCACGTGCTCCAGGTGCAGGCCCTCCGTGAAGCGGGCGCCGACCAGCAGGAGCGCGGAGACGAACTGCGAGGAGGCGCTGGCGTCGATGACCAAGTGTCCGCCACGGACTTCGCCCGTGCCGTTCACCGTGAAGGGAAGGGACGACGCCGGGCCGCCATCCGCCGTGCCGACGGACAGGCCGAGCGCGCCCAGTGCCTCGATGATGGTGCCCATGGGCCGCTTGCGGGCATGCGGATCGCCGTCGAACACCGTGCTGCCCTTGCGCAGGGCGGCCAGTGGGGGCACGAAGCGCATGACCGTGCCGGCAAGGCCGCAGTCGATGGCCGTGTCGGAACCGGGGGCTGCCGGGTCGATGGGCGTGATCTCAAGGTCCGGGCCGTAGTCGCCGTCGCCGGGGACCTCGGTGACGGTGGCGCCGAGGCGTCGGAGTGCCTCGACCATCAGGACGGAGTCGCGGGAATGCAGGGGCGCCCGCAGCCTGGACGGACCGTCGGCGAGCGCCGCCAGCACCAGGTAGCGGTTGGTCAGCGATTTGGATCCCGGGACCGTGACGGTGGCATTCACGGGTCCGTGCGCATACGGCGCCGGCCACAGGGGAAGGGTTGAAGCGGGGGGGATGCCTGCGGCATCGGGGTTTGCTGCGGGGGTACCTGTCATGCTTCCTTATGCTCCAACTACGTTGTCTACGGCCTTGCGGACGGCTTTGTCTGCCCTCTTGAGCTGCTTGCCCGTGGCCTTCCTGGCGTCGATGGCCAGGTGTTCTGCCCGCCAGGCCAGGCTGGGGCGGCCTGCCGTGTCCGCGGCCGCGAGCAGCACCCCGCCTGTAAGTGAAATGTTCTTGAGCAGCTGGGCGCGGCGCGCCTGGCGGCCTTCCTTGGTGCTGATGTCCGCCGAGCGCCACTCCACGAACGTGTTCAGAGCCGAGGTCAGCGTCAGCACCGCGGCGGAGAAACGCGCGAACTTGCCCAGGCCCAGCAGTGCGCCGGCGCCCAGCTGGGCGCCGCCGATCATCCGGGCGAGCATCTTTTCATCTGCCGGGAACGGCAGGGATTCCGAAGCCCGGCGCAGGATGGGGGACAGTTGGGCCGCCGTGTCATCCGCGTTCTTGAGCTTGTCCAGGCCTGCGATGACAAAGCTGGACGCCAGCATGGGCCGGGCGAGAAAACGGATAAGGGACATGTCTTGCCTCCTGAGGGCTTGCCACAACGTTCAAGGGGTGCAGTCTGCTCTAGTCTTGCACCTTTGCGGAATATTTACCCAGCGGGCACCGTTGTGAAGAGAAGGTGCGGTGGTGGCCGGACCGCAGAATTGTAATTGCCACATCAGCGAGCGGAGATGGTTTTTTGACGTTGCTTAAGGACCGCGAAGAGTTGCTGGATCCCGTGTTGGTACTGCAGCCGGCGTCGCGGAAGGTGACAGTAGACTTGAAAACAATGAGCACCATGGATCCGGCCGCAGCGGCCACATACCCGGCAGCCGGGGCGGAAGACGCCGTCGACGACGCGAGCCCAAGTGGCGACGTCGGCGTTGATCTGGAAACGGAGACTCCCGAGCAGCGGAGGCTGCGCTTCGAGCGCGACGCCATGCAGTACGTCGACCAGTTGTATTCCGCCGCGATGCGGATGGCCCGGAACCCTTCGGATGCCGAGGACCTCGTGCAGGAGGCCTACACCAAGGCGTTCTCGGCGTTCCACCAGTACAAGCCGGGGACGAACCTCAAGGCCTGGCTGTACCGCATCCTGACAAACACGTACATCAACCTTTACCGGAAGCGGCAGCGCGAACCGCTGCAGTCGAATTCGGACACGATCGAGGACTGGCAGCTGGCCAGGGCGGAGTCGCACACTTCGGCGGGACTCCGTTCCGCCGAAGCGGAAGCACTTGACCACCTGCCGGACTCGGACGTCAAGAAGGCCCTGCAGGCGATCCCCGAGGAATTCCGCCTTGCGGTGTATTTCGCCGACGTCGAGGGCTATGCGTACAAGGAAATATCGGAAATCATGAACACCCCGATCGGGACCGTGATGTCCAGGCTGCACCGCGGCCGGAGGATGCTGCGGGACATGCTGGCCGACTATGCCGCAGAACGGGGATTCAAGGCCCGCACGGAAGACCAGGCTCCGGCCGGGAGCATCACACAGGAGAAACAGAAATGAGCGACTGCCAAGGATTGGGCGATTGCGACGACACCCGGATGCAGCGCATCTACGAATACCTCGACGGTGCACTGACGCGTGAGGACCTCAAGGAAATCAAGCACCACCTGGACGGCTGCCCCGAGTGCGCCGAGCAGTACGACCTCGAGTGCGTCATCCGCACCCTGGTCAAGCGCTCATGCACGGAAGCGGCACCGGAAAACCTGAAGAACTCGATCCTTGAGCGGATCCACTCAATCAAGCCGGTGGACGTCTAGCCTGGCGCCGCTGCCATACTGCCGAACGCCGAGGGCCCCGGAAACCAATGGTTTCCGGGGCCCTCGCATTTAAGCCTTTACGCTAAGCCGCTGGCTTAGGTGTTGGGACGCTTGCCGTGGTTTGCGCCGCCGCGCTTACGGTCACGACGCTTACGTGCACGCTTGCTCATAGCTGGCCTCCTTAATTTTTTGATACTCAATAAAGCTGCCCTCCAGTTTCGCACATCCGGACGCCGCGCAGCGAACCGGCACGACGGCGGCGCCAGCTGCGGCCGTGTGCGGCCGGGCCTGGAAGTCCATGGACTTCGCGGTGGACTGGGCGGCTTCGGCCGTGGTCGCCAACCATGAGGTTGCGGGCCGTGGAAGGAAAGGGCTCTTTTCGTTACTCGGGCTGCGCGATCCGGAGCCACTGGAACCAGCCGCGGTGCAGCACCAGCCACGCCATCAACCCGTAGCCGGCCTGGCCGGGCGTGCCGCCGTTGGAGGCGAGGTCCGTCCGCCACTGTTCGTGGTTGAGCAGCGGGGAGAACGTGTCCACGTAGTGGTGGTTTCGGCGGGTGGTGACATCCGCAAACGCAGTGTTCAGCTCGGCGAGCCGGCGGTTGCGGGCGGGATCGAGCGTGGGCGGCGGGCCGACCACGAAAACCGAGATGCCGCTGTGCGAGGCGCCATCGAGGATATTGGCGAGGTTCAGGCGGCTGCGTGCCGTGGAAAGGCCGAATTCGAGGTCCCGTCCCGAGAGCCCGATGACCAAGCGGTTCTCGTGGGCATCGCTGAAGCGCCGTCCCGCCTCATCCAGCCAGCGGGCCGCGAGACCCTCCGTGCCTTCCATCGGACAGGGGAGCGCGAAACTCTCCACCGAAACTGAGTCCTGGGGCGTGCGGGCCAGCACGCGGCCCAGCCAGCCCAAGGCCCGGGGGTCACCCAGTCCGGCGAGCAGTTCATCTCCAACAGCTGCAATGCGCAGCTTCCTGTCTTCCACGGCTACCTCTTCACACTATGTTGCGGTCCTTGCATGGTATCTGGCCCGGCGGGCCGATTCGCGTACCCGTTCCATCAGACGATCGTCGTTAAACAAGACTGCCCGGGGGGAGGGGGCATGTGCCCACCTCCCCCGGGCAGTCATGGACTTACTTGCGTGCGAAGGCCTGCTTGAGCAGTGCGTCCTGCTCGGCGGCGTGGCGCTTCATGGAACCGGCGGCAGTGGATGCCGACGCCGGGCGCGACACCAGCTGGACCTTGCGGTCCAGTGCCTGCGGCAGGTTCAGGCCGATGAACGGCCACGGACCCTGGTTGGCCGGCTCGTCCTGGGCCCAGACGATGTCGGCGTTCGGGTACTTGGCCAGCTCCGCCTCGATCTCGGCCTGCGGCAGCGGGTACAGCTGCTCCACGCGGATGATCACCGTCGACGTGTCGCCGGACTTCTGGCGGTTCGACAGCAGGTCGTAGTACAGGCGGCCGGACACCAGAATGACCCGGTCGACGTTCTGCGCCGGCAGCGGTTCGTGCTCAGCGATGACCGGCTTGAAGCCGCCCGTGGTGAAGTCCGCGACGGAGGACGCCGCGGCCTTGAGGCGCAGCAGCTGCTTCGGGGTGAAGATGATCAGCGGCTTGCGCGGACGGCTGTAGGCCTGGCGGCGCAACAGGTGGAAGTGCGAGGCAGCCGTGGTGGGGTTGGCCACGATCATGTTGTCCTCGGCACAGAGCTGCAGGAAGCGCTCGATGCGGGCGGAGGAGTGGTCCGGGCCCTGGCCCTCGTAGCCGTGCGGCAGCATGAGCACCAGCGAGGAACGCTGGCCCCACTTCTGCTCGGCGGAGGAAATGAATTCATCGATGATGGTCTGCGCACCGTTGACGAAGTCACCGAACTGGGCTTCCCACAGCACCAGGGCATCCGGGCGCTCCACGGAGTAGCCGTACTCGAAGCCCATGGCCGCGTATTCGGACAGCAGGGAATCGTAGATCCACAGCTTGGCCTGCTTGTCCGAAAGGTTGCCCAGGGGCAGCCACTCGTTGCCGTTGGCGCGGTCGTGGAAGACCGCGTGGCGCTGCACGAACGTGCCACGGCGCGAGTCCTGGCCGGCGAGGCGGACCGGGACGCCTTCCATGATGAGCGAACCGAAGGCCGCGATTTCGCCGAAGCCCCAGTCGATGCCGCCTTCACGGGACATCTGCTCACGCTTCTCGAGGAGCTGTTTGAGCTTGGAGTGGACGGTGAAGCCTTCCGGGACTTCCAAGTGGGCCTGGCCGATGCGGGTGAGGGTATCCACGGAGATCGCGGTGGAGGCCGGCGAGTTGGTGCCGAAGTCCGCCTGCTGCGCAATGGGACGCTCGATGTCCGATACCGCGGCGGAGTCCGCCGTGATGATCGGGATGGGCGAGGTCTGCGCGGCGTGGGTCTCTGCGAAAACGCGCTCGAGGCGCTCCTGGTAGTCGCGGAGCAGCTGCTCTGCTTCTTCCTCGGTGATGTCGCCACGGCCGATCAGCGACTCGGTGTAGAGCTTGCGCACCGAACGCTTGGCCTCGATCAGGTTGTACATCAGCGGCTGGGTCATCGAGGGGTCGTCGCCCTCGTTGTGGCCACGGCGGCGGTAGCACACCATGTCGATGACAACGTCCTTGTGGAAGCGCTGGCGGAACTCGTAGGCGAGCTGCGCGATGCGCACCACGGCCTCGGGGTCGTCACCGTTCACGTGGAAGACCGGGGCCTGGATCATCTTGGCGACGTCCGTGGAGTACGTGGACGAACGCGAGGATGACGGTGCCGTGGTGAAGCCGACCTGGTTGTTCACGATCACGTGGATGGTGCCACCCGTGCGGTAACCGCGCAGCTGGGACAGGTTGAGGGTTTCAGCCACAACGCCCTGTCCGGCGAAGGCCGCGTCACCGTGGACCATGATCGGCAGGACCGGGAAGGCCTCGCCCTGGTCCAGGCGGTCCTGCTTGGCGCGGACGATGCCTTCGAGGACGGAGTCCACGGCTTCAAGGTGGGACGGGTTGGCGGCCAGGTAGACCTTGGTCTGCTTGCCGTTGTCCGAGGTGAACGTGCCTTCGGTGCCGAGGTGGTACTTGACGTCGCCGGAACCCTGGACGGAGCGCGGGTCCTGGGTGCCCTCGAATTCACGGAACACCTGGGCATAGGTCTTGCCCGCGATGTTGGTGAGCACGTTGAGGCGGCCACGGTGGGCCATGCCGATGGCAACTTCGTCGAGGCCGTCGTCGGCGGCGTCGGAGATGATGGCATCGAGCAGCGGAATCAGGGACTCGCCGCCTTCGAGGGAGAAGCGCTTCTGGCCGACGAACTTGGTCTGCAGGAAGGTTTCGAAGGCCTCGGCGGCATTGAGCTTGGACACGATGCGCAGCTGCTCTTCGCGGCTCGGCTTCGAGTACGCGTGCTCCAGCTGGTCCTGGAACCATTTGCGCTCGGCAGGCTCCTGGATGTGCATGTACTCGATGCCGGTGGTGCGGCAGTAGGCATCGCGCAGCACGCCGAGGATGTCGCGGAACTTGAGCATCGGCTTGCCGCCGAAGCCGCCCGTGGGCCATTCGCGGTCCAGGTCCCACAGCGTCAGGCCGTAGGTCAGGACGTCGAGGTCCGGGTGCTTGCGCTGCACGTATTCCAGCGGGTCGGTATCGGCCATGAGGTGGCCGCGTACACGGTACGCGTGGATGAGCTGCTGGATGCGGGCGACCTTGTTGATCTCGTCAGCGGGGTCGACCTGGAGGTCGGGGCTCCAGCGGACGGGCTCGTACGGGATACGCAGCGCTTCGAAGATCTCGTCATAGAAGTTCTGTGCGCCCAGCAGGAGCTGGTGCACCAGCTTGAGGAACTCGCCGCTGCCGGCACCCTGGATGACGCGGTGGTCATAGGTGGAGGTCAGCGTGAGGATCTTGCTGATGGCGTTCTGGGCGATGATCTTCTCGCTGGCGCCCTGCCACTCGGCCGGGTAGTCGAGAGCACCCACGCCGATGATGGCAGCCTGTCCCTTGGACAGACGCGGAACGGAGTGGACCGTGCCGATGCCTCCGGGGTTGGTCAGCGAGACGGTGGTGCCTGCGTGGTCATCGGCCGTGAGCTTGCCGTTGCGGGCACGCTTGATGAGGTCCTCGTAGGTGTGCCAGAACTCGGCGAAGTCCATGGTCTCGGCCTTCTTGATGTTCGGAACCATCAGGAGGCGGGTGCCATCGGGCTTGGGCATGTCGATGGCGATGCCGAAGTTGACGTGGGCCGGCTGCACGGACACCGGCTTGCCGTCGACCTCGTCGTAGTAGACGTTCATCGACGGGAACTGGGACAGGGCACGGACCACGGCGTAGCCGATGAGGTGCGTGAAGGACACCTTGCCGCCGCGGGCACGGGCAAGGTTGGAGTTGATGACAACACGGTTGTCGATCAGCAGCTTGGCCGGTACGGCGCGGACGCTCGTAGCGGTGGGGACTTCCAGGCTGGTCACCATGTTGGTGGCGATGGCCTTGGCCGGGCCGCGGAGGACGGAGACGACGTCTTCCTCGGGGGCCGTGGGAGCCTTGGTGCTCTTGGGCAGTTGGGCCGGGATCGGCTGGGCAGCATTGCCTCCGGCCGGCTTCTTGGCCCCGTCACGGGCAATCGTGGCGGGGGCTTTCCTTGCCGGCGCAGGTGCAGCGGGTGCAGCAGGAGCGGCGGCGGTAGTCGGGGCGGCCGCGGGAGCGGCCGGCGACGGTGCCGGAGCCGCTGCAGCCGGGGCTACGACGGGAAGTTCGCGTGTGGGGGGATGGGCAGCAATGGCGGCTGCGGAGGATCCGTTGGAAGACGTGCCGTCACCGGTCTTGAAGGATTCGAACAGCGGCCACCACTTGGTGTCGACCGAATTCTTGTCCTGCTGGTACCGCTCGTACAGTTCATCAACGAGCCACTCGTTTCCGCCAAATTCCTCGGGTAGACGGTGGCTGGGCTGCTCTGGCACTTGAAATACGCCTCTTCCATGAGTGTTGATTTCCAGCTGGCTGAAGGTTGCGTTTTCGCAACGATGAACCAGGGTCCGGGTCCCGCGAACTCAGACCCCTGCCAGTCTAGTTACGATCTTTGGTTAACTGCCAATAGTGGTGACCTAAATCATGCCGGTGCGGACGCAAAGCCTGGCGGGGCCCCGGCCAGCCTCCGGTTGACCCTTCGTGAAGCCCGCCGCAGGCAGGGCTGCAGCCGGACTGTAGACTGAAATTCTTATGGACAGTAAATCTAGGTGCCGGCCTGGGAACTGCAGCGGAAGCCGTCTTGGCAAATCCGCACAGCCTGCCCGCCGAGCCGGCAACACCCGTTCACATGCCCATCACGCGCCGGCCTTCAGTGCCGGCGGCGACGCGGACCATGCGTCCACCGCGCCCGACCAGCCTCCGCCGGATAAAAGCTCCGGTTTGACGCCGCACTGCCTCAGTCTCTCCCTGCGGGCAGGTGGCCGCTGAATGGAATGGCTCCTGCTCGCCGCCGGAATCCTGCTGATTCTTGGAACAGGCTTCTTCGTGGCGGTTGAGTTCTCACTCGTCGCACTGGACCAGGCGACGGTCCAGCGTGCGGTCGACGACGGCGACCACGCCGCAGTCCCGCTGCTGAAGTGCCTCAAGTCCCTGTCCACCCAGTTGTCGAGCTGCCAGCTCGGCATTACCCTCACCACGCTGTTGACCGGCTTCGTCATGGAACCGTCCGTGGGCCGGCTCCTGGTGGGGCCGCTCGGCGTGCTGGGCGTCGGCACTGAGGCTGCCCACTCCCTGGCGCTGGTAATTGCGATGGTCTTTGCCACGGTGTTGTCGATGCTGATCGGCGAACTGGTGCCCAAGAACATGGCCATCGCACTGGCCTTCCCGCTGGGCCGCCGGCTAGCCCGGCCGCAGCTGGTCTTCACGGCTGTGTTCAAGCCCGCCATCGTCGTGCTCAACGGCTTCTCCAACAAGGTCCTGAACCTGTTCGGACTCGAGGCCAAGGAGGAGATCTCCGGCGCCCGGACCCCTGCCGAGCTGGCTTCCCTGGTCCGGCGTTCGGCAGAGCTGGGAACCCTCGACGCCGGCACGGCCAACTTTGTCGCCCGGACGCTCAGTTTCGCGGAGCGCACGGCAGCGGATGTCATGACGCCGCGCATCCGCATGGAAACCATCGACGCCGAACAGCCGGTAACGGACATCATCGACGCCGCGCGGCGCACAGGGTACTCCCGCTTCCCGGTCATCGGCGACTCCGCGGACGACATCCGCGGCGTGGTGCACGTCAAGAAGGCGGTGGCTGTGCCGTCGGACCGTCGTGCCAATCTGGAGGCCGGGGCCATCATGACCGACGTTCTCCGGGTGCCGGAGACCATCCATCTGGATGCGCTGCTGACGGAACTGCGCGAGGGAAACCTGCAGCTCGCCGTCGTGCTTGATGAATACGGCGGCACCGCCGGCATCGCCACGCTTGAGGACCTCGTGGAGGAAATCGTGGGCGAAGTCTCCGATGAGCATGACAAGGTGCGTCCGGGGCTGCTGCAGAGTGCCTCGGGGGACTGGTACTTCCCGGGCCTGCTGCGCCCGGATGAGGTGTCCGAACAGATTCCGGGACTCACTGTTCCGGACGAGGCCGCCTATGAAACGGTGGGCGGCTACGTCATGAGCAAGCTGGGACGCATTGCCGCCGTGGGCGACGTCGTGGAGACGGGCGGCGGAACACTGACAGTCACGCGCATGGACGGCCGCCGGATCGACCGCATCTGTTTCCGCCACCTCGAACCCGGGCAGCCGGCCGATGCGGACAGCCGCAACGCCAAGCATGAGGCAGGTGCAGCATGAGCGACTGGGCAGGAATTCTCTGGCTCGTGCTGCTCCTGATCGGCAACGCGTTCTTCGTGGCCGCCGAGTTCGCGGTCATGTCTGCACGGCGCAGTCAGATTGAGCCGCTGGCCGAGGCCGGTTCCAAGCGGGCGCAGACCACGCTCCGTGCCATGGAGAGCGTCTCGCTTATGCTCGCGTGTGCGCAGCTGGGCATCACGGTCTGCTCGCTGCTGATCCTCCACGTGGCCGAACCGGCCATCCACCACCTGCTGGCCGTGCCGCTGGGCGCCGTCGGGGTGCCCGTGGAGCTGGCCGACATCGTGGCCTTTGTCATCGCCCTGCTCGCCGTGACGTTCCTGCACGTGACGTTTGGCGAAATGGTGCCCAAGAACATCTCGGTCTCGGTGGCCGACAAGGCGGCGCTGCTGCTGGCACCGCCGCTGATGTTCATTGCCGGCCTGGTCAAGCCGGTCATCTGGACGCTGAACTGGGCCGCAAACCACATCCTGCGGGCCATGAAGATCGAGCCCAAGGACGAGGTCTCCTCCTCCTTCACGCTCGAGGAGGTCCAGTCGATCGTGCAGGAGTCCACGCGCCATGGCCTGGTTGATGACGAATCCGGGCTGCTGACGGGTGCATTGGAATTTTCGGAGCACACTGCTGCGCACATCATGGTGCCGCTGGACAAGCTGGTGATGCTCAAATCGGCGTCCACGCCGGTTGAGCTGGAGAAAGCCGTCAGCCGCACCGGATTCTCCCGCTTCCCGATGCTGGACGACGACGGCGAGCTGGCCGGCTACATCCACGTGAAGGATGTGCTGTCCATCCCGGAGGAGGGGCGGAACCACCGGATCGCCGAGGGGCGGATCCGTTCGCTGGCCAACCTGTCGCCGGATGACGAGATCGAGGACGCGATGGCCGTGATGCAGCGTACCGGTTCGCATCTGGCCCGTGTGGTGGGCCCGGGCGGCGCCACGCTGGGCGTGCTGTTCCTGGAAGACGTCATCGAACAGCTGGTCGGCGAGATCCGCGACGCCACCCAGGCAACCGGCATCCGGCGGCTGGGCGGCCAGGAACGCGTGTAGTGCTCCCGGGGACAGGGTGGCTGTGCTGCCCTGTCCACGGCCATGCCGGGCCGCCCGGTGATCCCTAAATAGGAATCATTCACATTTGGCGCTACACTCGAAGACGCCAGCTATTGTGTTTGATTCTCATTTCGCCTGCTGGCTTTCGCCAGCCTGTTGCTTTTCACTAGATCGAGGTTTTCGTGCGCTCCACTGCCGCCCGCCTGTCCCTGGCCGCCTCTGCGGGCCTGGCCCTTCTGCTCACCGCCTGCGCGGCGCCGGCCGCTACGCCGCCGTCGGTCTCCTCCGCCGTCATTGAGGTGGTCACCTCCACCAATGTGTACGGCGACATCGTCAAAGCCATCGGCGGCGACAAGGTCAAGGTGACGTCCATCATCACCAAGACCAGCCAGGACCCGCACTCCTATGAAGCCAGTGCCCAGGACAAGCTCGCGGTGTCCAAAGCGAAGCTGGTGGTGGAAAACGGCGGCGGCTACGACGACTTCCTGCACAAGCTCGCCGACGACACGAACGTGGGCCACGACAACGTGGTCAGCGCCGTGGAGGTGTCCGGTCTTGCCTCGGAGGAAGACCAAGCCCACTCAATCGAGTCTGCATCTCCTGCTGCCGACGAGCACAGCCACAGCACCGGCCACTTCAATGAACACGTCTGGTACAGCCTGGCGTCCATGGGCAAGCTGGCGGATGCCGTAGCAGCCAAGCTCAGCGCCCTGGACTCCGCTTCCGCGGGAACTTTTACCGCCAATGCGGACACGTTCAAGACATCCCTGACCGAACTGGAAACGAAGCTGGATGCCGCCAAGGCAGCCGGAACCGCCGTTCCGGTGGCCATTACGGAGCCCGTTCCGCTGTACCTGTTGGAAGCAGCAGGCCTGGAAAACAAGACTCCGGAAGCCTTCAGTGATGCCATTGAGGAAGGCGCGGACGTGCCGCCGGCGGTCCTGAAGGAGACCACCGAGCTGCTGGGAACCAAGGCCGTCCGCCTCCTGGCCTACAACGCCCAGACCGAAGGCCCGCAGACCGAGGCCGTGAAGAATGCGGCCACCGCGGCGGGCATCCCGGTGGTCGATTTCACGGAGACTCTGCCCGAGGGCCTGGACTACCTCCAGTGGATGACCGCGAACGTCAAGAACCTCACTGACGCACTGGGCAAGTAGGGCTCCGGGCAAGTAGCCCGCCCAGCAAACACCAGACTGCCGCCGTGGGCCCTGCAATCGTCCTAAGATGTTCACGACGGCTGCGGGGCCCTGCGCACTCCACCAACAACTGCGTTCCTTCGGCAACGCATGGATCGAGGACAATCTTTTGACACCGGTAGTGAGCCTTCGCGGGGCCGGCCTCCAATTCGGCAAGCGGGTCCTGTGGGCCGGCCTCGACCTGGACATCAACCCCGGGGAGTTCTTCGCCGTGCTCGGACCGAACGGGAGCGGAAAGACGAGCTTCCTCAAGGTCCTCCTCGGGCTGCAGGAACTGCACTCCGGCACCGTGTCGCTGGGCGGACATCCCGTGGAACGCGGCAGCAAGCGCATCGGGTACATCCCGCAGCAGAAATCCTTCGCCCCGGACACCCCGCTGCGGGCCCGTGATCTGGTTGGCTTGGGCATCGATGGCCACCGCTGGGGCATGCGCCTTGGCGCAGCCAGGGTCAACCGCCGCGTGGACGAACTGCTGGACCTTGTGGGGGCATCCGACTATTCCAACGTCCCGGTGGGCCTGCTGTCCGGCGGCGAACAGCAGCGGCTGCGCGCTGCCCAGGCCCTGGCCACCGATCCACAAGTGCTCCTCTGCGATGAGCCGCTGCTTTCCCTGGACCTGCACCACCAGCAGGGCGTCAGCGCCCTGATCAACAGGCAATGCCACGAACGCAACAGTGCCGTGGTGTTTGTGACCCACGAAATCAACCCCGTGATCGACTACGTGGACCGGGTCCTCTACCTGGCCGGGGGCCGCTTCCGGGTGGGTACACCGCAGGAGGTCATGACCACGGACGTTCTTTCGGAGCTGTACAACAGTCACGTGGAAGTCATCCACGCGAACGGCAGGATCGTCGTCGTCGGGCTCCCGGACGCCACCACGCACTTCCATGACGACGCCCACCCAACCGCCGGGGAGGACTTCTAAATGGATCTCGGCAGCATCCTGCAGACCATCTTCAACTTCGAGAACTACGGCGAACTGCTGGCCCTGGTGCAGAACTCCATCTGGGCCGGTGCCGTGCTGGGCCTGCTCGGCGGGCTGGTGGGCACCTTCGTCATGAAGCGGGACCTCGCCTTCGCCGTGCACGGCATCTCCGAGCTGTCCTTCGCCGGCGCCGCGTTCGCCCTGCTGATCGGCGCAGACATCATCTTCGGCTCGCTGGCCGGTTCCGTGGCGGCCGCGCTGCTGCTGGGCCTCATGGGGGTCCGGGCCAGGGACAAGAACTCCATCATCGGCGTCATCATGCCCTTCGGCCTTGGTCTGGGGATCCTCTTCCTGGCCCTCTACGAGGGCCGGGCGGCCAACAAGTTCGGACTGCTGACGGGCCAGATCGTTTCCGTGGACACGGTGCAACTGCAGGCCCTGGCGGGCACCGCCGTCGTGGTCATGATTGCGCTGGCCGCCATCTGGCGACCGTTGAGCTTTGCCAGCGGCGATCCCGAAATGGCCGAGGCACGCGGCGTGCCCGTCCGCGGCCTGGCCATCGGTTTCATGGTGATGCTGGGCGTGAGCGTAGCGTTGTCGATCCAGATCGTGGGCGCCCTGCTGGTTCTGGCCCTGCTGATCACCCCCGCGGCAGCAGCCCTCCGGGTGACGACGTCGCCCCGGCTGGTGGTGCTGCTGAGCGTCGCCTTCGCCGTCTCCGCCACGGTGGGGGGCATTCTGCTCGCATTGGGCAGCCGGATCCCGATCAGCCCCTACGTGACCACGCTGTCATTCCTGATCTATGTGGTGTGCCGGGTCATCGGCAGTGTCCGCGCCAAGCGCGGGCTCATGGGCCGGGTGACGCGGGAGGCCGCGCCGGCTGCGGCTGCCTAAAGCAGCCCGCTTACAGGAGTCCGGCGGCCTTCGTGGCCGTGCAGTCGGGGCAGAGCCCGAAGATCTCCACGGTGTGGGCCACCTCGGTGAAGCCGTGCTCCGCTGCCGTGCGTGCTGCCCAGGTCTCGACGGCGGGGGCCTCCACCTCCACTGCCTTGCCACAGCTGCGGCACAACAGGTGGTGATGGTGCCCGGTCACGGCGCAGCGGCGGTATACGGCCTCGCCCTCGGCGTTGCGCAGGACGTCGATGAGTCCGTCATCGGCGAGGGACTGCAGGATGCGGTAGGCGGTGGCCAGGGAAACGGAAATCCCTTTGTTCTGCAACAGGCGGTAGAGCTCCTGGGTGCTGACGAAGTCGTCCAGTTCGTCCAGGGCGGCGCTCACGGCCAGGCGCTGCTTGGTGACACGCTGCTCCTTGACGCCCGCAGCGGCTGGAGTGGCGGCGGCGCTGGTGCCGTGCGGCATTGGTGGACTCACTTCCCTGGTGATGCTGGCAAACCCCAATTTTACCAGCCGGGGCAGCGTGGACACTCCCCGGAGCGGACCATAGGCTTGCGGAATGAAGCTCACCAAGTTCACGCATGCCTGTGTCCGCCTCGAGAAGGACCGGCACGTGCTGGTCATTGATCCCGGATCGTTTTCGGAGACCGAGGAAGCCTTGGCGGGGGCGCAGGCTGTGCTGGTCACCCACCAGCACACCGACCACATCGACGTCCCGGCCGTGGTCATGGCGCTTCGGAACAATCCCGAACTGCAGGTCCATGCCCCTGCCGTTGTTGCGGAGGAGCTGAAGGCGAAAGCAGCCGACGACGGCGGGCGGATCCATGCGGTGGAGCCCGGCAGTGTCTTCGAGGCGGCCGGCTTTGCCATCCGTACCTTCGGCGGGCAGCACGCCTTGATCCATCCGCAGATCCCCGTTGTGGCCAACATCGGCTACCTCGTGGATGACAACGTGTTCCACCCCGGGGATTCCTTCGTGGTGCCGGACGGCATCAGCGTGCAGACCCTGCTGGTCCCCATCCACGCGCCGTGGTCCAAGGTGGGCGAAGTGGTGGACTTCGTGGTCTCGGTCAGGGCGCCGAAGGCCTTCCCCGTCCATGACGGCCTGCTCAACGAGCTGGGCCGGGGAATCGTGGAGGGACACGTGACCCGGATCGGTGCCAAGTACGGAACGCAGTACGCCCGTCTCGGCACCCGCGAATCAGTCGAGGTCTGAGGCCGGCCAGACGCCCGTTTCATGGAAGCGGGCCAGCGCGGCCTCATGCGGCGCGGGGTCGAGCCCCTTTTCCGCCAGCCAGCCCGCGTTGCAGTAGCTTCCGGCGTAGCGGTCGCCGCTGTCGCACATGAGCGAAACGATGCTCCCGCGCTGGCCCTCGGCCACCATCTGCGCCACGAGCTGCCACACACCCCACAGATTGGTGCCCGTGGACGGCCCGGCGTGCAGGCCGGCCAGCCCGTGCAGCTGGCGCATGGCCGCCACCGAGGCGGCGTCTGGGACCTGGATCATGTGGTCGATGACGGCGGGGACGAAGCTGGGCTCCACGCGCGGCCGGCCGATGCCCTCGATCCGCGACGGCAGTCCGGTGCTGTATTCGGCCAGGCCGTCGCGCCATGCCGGATAGAACGCCGAATTCTCGGGATCCACCACGGCCAGCCTGGTGTCATGCCGGTTGTAGCGCAGGTACCGGCCGATCGTGGCGCTGGTGCCGCCCGTGCCGGCCCCCACCACGATCCAGCGGGGAACAGGATGCTCTTCGAGGGCGAGCTGTTCAAAGATGGACTCGGCGATGTTGTTGTTGCCGCGCCAGTCCGTGGCCCGCTCCGCGTACGTGAACTGGTCCATGTAGTAGCCGCCGGAGGTCCGGGCGGTTTCCTCGGCCACGGCATAGACCTCCGAGGCGTGGTCCACCAGCAGGCAGGCGCCGCCGAACTGTTCGATCAGGGCAATCTTTTCCGGGCTGGTGGTCTTGGCCATGACCGCCACGAACGGCAGGCCGATGAGCCGCGCAAAATAGGCCTCGGAGACGGCCGTGCTGCCGCTGGAAGCCTCCACGATGGTGGTGCCCTCGGTGATCCAGCCGTTGACGAGCCCATACAGGAACAGGGACCGTGCCAGGCGGTGCTTCAGGCTGCCGGAGCGGTGCGTCGACTCGTCCTTAAGATACAGCTGCACGCCCCAGTGCTCAGGGAGCGGCACCGCGTAGAGGTGGGTGTCCGCCGAACGGTTGTTCTCGGCCTCGATCTTGCGGATGGCCTCATTGGCCCAGGCCCGGTCCTGATTGCACGATTTACTCACTTCCCCAGCCTACCGGCGCCGGACGGGACACCCGGATAGTCTGGAACCATGACTACCCTTCTGGATGCAACTGAACTGCGCCGTCGCCTGGAGTCGGGCGGGCGCACCGTGGTGGTGGACGTCCGCTGGACCCTCGGCGATCCCAACGGCCATGCCCACTACCTCGAGGCGCACCTGCCCGGGGCCGTGTATGCCGATCTGTCCACCGAATTGGCGGACCATGCGGAGCCCGGACGCGGCCGCCATCCGCTGCCTTCGAAACAGAAGTTCCAGGAGTCCGCGCGGCGCTGGGGCCTGCACGACGGCGACACCGTGGTGGCCTACGACGACTCGGGCAACATGGCCGCTGCACGCCTGTGGTGGATGCTCCGCGATGCCGGCGTCGGGTCCGTCTACCTGCTCGACGGCGGCCTGGCCGCCTGGCGTGCCGCCGGTTACCCGGTAGAGGCAGGCGAGGTGGTCCCCGCCGTCGGGAGCATCACCCTCGGCGAGGGCCACATGCCGGTGATCACCGAAGAGGAGACGGCCGCATGGCCGCAGCACGGAACCCTGCTGGACGCCCGGGCCGGGGAACGGTACCGCGGTGATGTGGAGCCCGTCGACCCCCGCGCCGGGCACATCCCCGGTGCTGTGAGCGCCCCCACCACGGAGAACCTCTCCGCCGGCGGGCGCTTCCTGGACCCCGGACAGCTGCGCCGGCGCTTTGCCGGGCTGGGCCTGGATCCGGCCGGCCAGGTGGCCGTGTACTGCGGCTCCGGCGTCACGGCATCCCACGAGATCGCCGCGCTGGAAATCGCCGGCTACCGGGCGGCACTGTTCCCCGGCTCGTTCTCGCAGTGGTCCACCAATGCGGCCAATGCCGTGGACACCGGGGACCGGCCGTATGCGGCCGGCGCTCCGGGCGACGGCACTGTTCCCACTGGCACGCGCCCAACTGGCACAAGGGCAGTCCCCGGGAGTAGCGTCAGGGCATGACCCCCGGACGCCCTGTGCCCCCGCCTTTTGCCAAGCCGATTCCCACCATGGACGGCCCTGAAGCAGGCGGCTCCCGCCTTGCCGCTGCGTACGGCGCCACCTCGCCGGAAAGCGGCTTGCTGCCCCTGACAGTCGCCCGGCGCGCCCCCAAGGAAGACGACGTCGAAATCGACATCGAGTTCTGCGGCCTCTGCCACTCGGACGTCCACACCATCCGCGGCGAATGGAGCCTGCCGGCGTATCCGCTGGTGCCGGGCCACGAAATCGTGGGCCGCGTCCGCCGCGTCGGTCCGGCCGTGGACGACTTCGCTCCCGGCGACAGGGTGGGCGTCGGCTGCCTGGTGGACTCCTGCCGCGAATGCGACAGCTGCCTTGAGGGCCTGGAGCAGTACTGCGAGCGCGGCAACACCGGCACCTACGGCTCTAAAGATGCCCGCAATGGTGACGCCATCACCCAGGGCGGCTACGCGACGTCGGTGGTGGTGGACCGCCGCTATGTGCTGCGCATCCCGGAAGGCCTGGACCCGGCTGCCGCGGCCCCGCTGCTCTGCGCCGGCATCACCACTTACTCGCCGCTGCGCCACTTCGACGTGGAGGAGGGCGACTCCGTGGGCGTTGTGGGCCTCGGCGGCCTGGGCCACATGGCCCTCAAGATCGCCAAGGCCATGGGCGCCGAGGTGACGGTGTTCACCACGTCCGAATCCAAGGTCGACGCCGCGCTCGAACTGGGAGCAGACCGGGTGGTCCTGTCCAAAGACGCCGCCGCCATGGCCGCGGCAGACCGCAGCATCGACGTCATCCTTGACACCGTGGCGGTTCCGCACGACCTCAACCCGTACTTCCGCACCCTCCGGCTGGACGGGGCTCTGTTCCAGTTGGGGCTGCCCTCGGAGGACATGCCCCCGGTAAGACCTGGAAACCTGATCCGCCGCCGCCTCGCCTACGCGGGGTCTCTCATCGGCGGCATCGAAGAAACCCAGGAGATGCTGGACTTCTGCGCCGAACACGGCGTGGCCAGCGACATTGAAATCATCGGCGCGGAGCAGCTGAACGAAGCCTACGACCGCATGGTGGCCGGCGACGTGAAGTACCGTTTCGTGCTGGACACCGCAACCCTGCAGGAACCATCGGAAAGGGCGGATGCATGAGCACCCTGTTCACCAAGATCATCAACGGCGAGATTCCCGGACGCTTTGTGTGGAAGGACGATGACGTGGTCGCGTTCCTGACGATTGCCCCGATCACCCAGGGCCACACCCTGGTTGTGCCGCGCGAGGAAGTCGACTCCTGGACGGACGCCACGCCGGAACTGCTGGGCAAGGTCATGGACGTCGCGCAGAAGATCGGCCGCGTCCAGGAGGCCACCTTCGATGCCAAGCGCGTGGGCGTGCTCATGGAGGGCTTCGAAATCAACCACCTGCACGTCCACGTATGGCCGGCCTACTCGATGGCCGACTTCGAGGTGCACAACGTTGACCACCACCCGGACCCCGCCGTCATGGACGCGACGGCCGTGAAGTTCCGGGCCGCGCTGCGCAACGCCGGGCACGAGGCTTTCGTCCCGGTGGACTGACACCCGGAGGCATCATGGCAACCCCCAAAGCCGCCCTAGCCGGGACCTCAGGCCGGGGCGAGCGCCTGGTTCAGCACCGTGCGGATGCGCTTTTCCGAGACGGAATAGGCGGTGCCGAGTTCGACGGCGAACAGGCTCACCCGCAGCTCCTCGATCATCCAGCGCACGCGGGTTAACTCAGCCCCCGCCCGTCGGCCCGGAAGCAGCGCGGCCACGGCGTTGTCGTAGTCGTCCTCCAAGCCCTGGACCACGGCCATGTTCAGGCCGTCCCGCTGGACGTTGCCCGGCAGCTTCTCCAGACGCTTCTCGACCGCCTGGAGATACCGTGGCAGCTGGCTCAGCTGGGCGTAGCCCGTCCGTGCTACAAAACCGGGGAAGACCAGCTGTTCCAGCTGGCTCTTCATGTCATTGAGCGCGCTGATCAGCGGCAGGCTGGTGCTTGCCTTCAGTTGCTTTTCGATGCGCCGGGCGCTCGCAAGGATGCGCTCGACGACGGCCGTCACCGTGAACACGGTGTCGATGAGTTCCGCCCGGACCACCTCGTACAGGGCATCGAAAGCGGCGCTGTCCCACGGCAGCTCGGCCGGCGTGAGCTTGTCCACGGCGGCCAGGGCGCAGTCCGCAATCAGCGCGCTCACGGAGCCGTGCGGGTTCTGGCTGAAGGTCAGCTTCTCGGTGTTGCTCAGGTGCTCCAGGACATAGCGGTCCGGGGAAGGGATCCGTAGGGCGAGGAGCCTGATGACGCCGCCGCGCATCGCGGCCTCCTGCTCGGCGCGCGTCTGGAAGACCTGCAGGGCCACGGAACTGCCCTCGTCCACGATGGCCGGGAAGCCCGTCACGGCATGGCCCTTGACCGTGCGGCTTACCTGGCGTTCCACCGGCCCGAAATTCCATTCGGTGATGCCGGAGCGCTCGGCGAATCCGCCGGAAGCGGCTGCGGTGGCCCCGTTCGGGGACCCTGCGCCCAGGGCGAACGCCGGCGCGCCGCTTCCCTTGGGCCCCTTGGCGCGGGCCGTCGTCGCGGGCGTCGCCCCCAGCGATTCGGCGATGGCCCGGCGGGTGGCCGGTGCCAGCCGCTCCTGCAGGGCTGCGAGGTCCTTGCCCTCGTCCAGGACCTTGCCGCGGCTGTCCACCACCCTGAAGCTGACGCGCAGGTGCTGCGGCACGGCGTCCCAAGTCCAGGACCCCGGCGGGATGATGTGGCCGCGGAGCCTGCGCAGGACGAGTTCGAGGGAGGCTTCAAGATTGTCTTCGGCGGGATCGAACCCTGCCTCCAGTGCGGCGGTCGCCTGGCGCGCAACATCGGGTGCGGGAACGAAGTTCTTCCGGATCTGCTTGGGCAACGACTTGATCAGTGCAGTCACGAGCTCCACGCGCTGGCCCGGAATCTGCCAGCGGAATGCCGCGTCGTCGAGCTGGTTCAGGAACAGCACGGGCACCTCGGCGGTGACGCCGTCCGAGGGGTTCGGGGGAGAGCCGGGAGCCACGGGGTGGAACTCGTAGCTGAGCGGCAGCTCGAAGCCCTTGTGCAGCCACGTCCTGGGGTACGCGGAATCGTCCAGGGATTCGGCGTCCTCGCTGATCAGTAGAGACTGGTCGAAGTCCAGGAGCGCGGGGTCTGCCTGCCGGGCGTCCTTCCACCACTTGTCGAAGTGGCGTTCGGACACCACGTCCTTGCCGACCCGGGCATCATAGAACTCGAACAAAGTCTCGTCGTCCACCAGGATGTCGCGGCGACGCATGCGGGTTTCGAGTTCCTCGATCTCGTGCAGCAGTGCCCGGTTACGGTGGAAGAACTTGTGGTGCGTCTTCCAGTCGCCCTCCACGAGGGCATGGCGGATGAACAGCTCGCGGGAGAGCTCGGGATCCACCCGGCTGTAGTTGACCCGGCGGCTGGCAATGATCGGCACGCCGTAGAGCATGACCTTCTCGTGCGCCATGACCGCGCCCATACGGGTGGACCAGTGCGGCTCGCTGTACGAGCGCTTCACGAGGTCCGGCGCAACCTGCTCCGCCCACAGCGGATCGAACCTGGCCGCCACCCGCGCCCAGAGCCGGCTGGTCTCCACGAGCTCGGCCGCCATGACGAAGGCCGGCGACTTCTTGAACAGTGCCGAACCGGGGAAAATCGCGAAGCGGCTGCCCCTGGCTCCGGCATATTCGCGCTTGCGCTCATCCAGCAGGCCGATGTGGCTCAGCAGCCCCGAGAGCAGGCTCATGTGGATGCCCTCGTAGTTGCCCACGGGATCGGCCTCGCGCTTGTTGTCGATGGTGATGCCCAGCGGCTTGGCGAGCTGGCGCAGCTGCTGGAAAAGGTCCTGCCATTCGCGCACGCGCAGGTAGTTGATGAATTCATTCCGGCATAGCCGGCGGAACTGCGTGGAGGACAGCTCACGCTGCTGCTCCTGGATGTAGTTCCACAGATTGAGGAAGCCGGTAAAGTCCGAGTGCTCGTCGCGGAAGCGTGCGTGCTTCTCGGCGGCCAGCTGCTGCTTGTCCGTAGGGCGCTCGCGGGGGTCCTGGATGGTCAGGGCCGCGGCCAGGATCATGACCTCCTTGACGCAGCCGCGCTTGCCGGCCTCCACGATCATGCGGCCCAGCCGTGGGTCCACGGGGAGCTGGGCAAGCTTCTGCCCGACGGCGGTCAGCCCGCCGCGGGCGGGCTCGTCGCCGGACCTGGCCGGAGCCAGGGCGCCGAGCTCGCGCAGGAGGGTGACGCCGTCGTTGATGGCCCGCGAGTCCGGCGGCTCCACAAACGGGAAGTTTTCGACGTCCTTGGGGCCCCTTGCCACGCCCATGGCGGTCATCTGCAGGATGACGGCGGCCAGGTTGGTGCGCAGGATCTCCGGATCGGTGAACTGCGGGCGGGACTCGAAATCTTCCTCCGAGTAGAGGCGGATCGCGATGCCCTCGGAGACGCGCCCGCAGCGGCCGGAGCGCTGGCTGGCCGAGGCCTGGGAGACGCGTTCAATCGGCAGCCGCTGCACCTTGGTGCGGTGCGAATAGCGCGAGATGCGGGCGGTGCCGGTGTCGATGACGTACTTGATGCCCGGAACCGTCAGGGACGTTTCGGCCACGTTGGTGGCCAGGATGATGCGACGCTTGCCGCCGGGGTTGAAGACGCGGTGCTGTTCCTGCAGGCTCAGCCGTGCGAACAGGGGGAGCACTTCAGTGCCGGCGAGCCGGCGGTTGGACTGGATGCGGCCGTTGAGGGCCTCCGCGGCGTCCCGGATCTCGCGCTCGCCGGAGAAAAACACCAGGATGTCGCCGGGGGCTTCCTTGGCGAGTTCGTCGACGGCGTCGCACACGGCATCGAGGGGATCGCGGTCCTCCTCAAGCTCGTCGTCGGAGGAGTCTTCGTCCGCGCCGCCAGCCGGCTGGGACAGGGGCCGATATCGGATCTCCACGGGGTAAGTGCGGCCGGAGACCTCGATGATCGGGGCGCGGGATTCCTCGGTCTCGAAGTGCTTGGCGAAGCGCTCGGGGTCGATCGTGGCCGAGGTGATGATGACCTTCAGATCGGGGCGCTGGGGGAGGATGCGCTTGAGGTAGCCCAGGATGAAGTCGATGTTGAGGCTGCGCTCGTGGGCTTCGTCGATGATGATGGCGTTGTACTTGCGCAGCAGCTTGTCGCGCTGGATTTCCGCGAGCAGGATACCGTCCGTCATGAGCTTGATCTTGGTGGCCGCGCTGACTTCGCCGGTGAAGCGCACCTGGAAGCCCACCTCCTGGCCGATCTCGACATCCAGCTCGGAGGCGATGCGTTCGGCCACCGTGCGGGCGGCGAGGCGGCGCGGCTGGGTGTGGCCGATCAGGCCCTTCTCGCCCAGGCCGAGTTCGAGGCACATCTTGGGGATCTGGGTGGTCTTGCCGGAACCGGTCTCGCCCGCGATGATGGTCACCTGGTTGGCGGCGATGGCCGCCATCAGGTCCTCGCGGCGCTCGGAAACGGGCAGCTCTGCGGGGTAGGAAATATGAAGTGTCATGGCTGCAGCCAGTCTACTGTGGCCGCGGGGGACTGGCCTCTCCTGCCCCGGACCCCTGCCCGCAGTTCCCGGTCCGCAATGCTGCAGGGCGGGTTGCTACTACCAGGGCGGAGCCCCCGGATCAGTAGATCCGGGGGCTCCAGTAGGCGGTGCTGGGAGCATCCAGGTTGCTCCAGGGCTGCTCGGACGTGACCGGCGGGGTGTGGCCGCGGCCGTCCCGGAGCAAAGCCGAAACCGTGGCGGCGATGGTGGTGACCAGAACGATGAACACTACAATTCCGAAGATTTCCATGGCTCAATCCTCGTCCCGGCGCCTTCCACAAAACAGTGGCAGAAATGACCCATTTAGACAATTTTCTGCCACACTGGAGACATGTTGAAAACAGTGGCGGTCATCGTTGTCCCCAACTTCTCGATCTTCGAGTTCGGGACGGCATATGAAGTTTTCGGAATCGACCGCTCGGAGCGCGGCAGCAGCGTTCCGGCATTCGACTTCCGCGTCTGCACGCCGGAACCGGGGGACGTCCGGATGAAATCAGGCCTTTCGATGCACGTGGACCTCGGCCTTGAGGCGGCCGCCGACGCCGACCTGGTCATCATGGCCCCGTACGGGCGCGACGAGGATGTTCCCGAACCCGTAATGGACACGCTCCGGGCCGCCCACTCCCGCGGCGCCTGGGTCATGTCCATCTGCTCCGGGGCCTATGCCCTGGCATGCGCCGGGCTGCTGGACGGGCGGCGCTGCACCACCCACTGGCACTACTCGCAGGACCTCGCCAGCCGCTATCCGGCCATCATCGTGGATGAAAACGTCCTCTACGTCCAGGACGGAACCATCATCACCAGCGCCGGAACCGCTGCCGGGATCGACGCCTGCCTGCATCTGGTGCGGGTTGAGCTCGGCGCGAGCGTCGCTGCCGCGATCGCGCGGGACATGGTGGTACCGCCACACCGCGACGGCGGCCAGGCCCAGTTCATCGACCGGCCCATGCCGCGCTGCGGCTCGGCCCCGATGGAGGAACTGTTGCGCTGGATGGTGGAGAACCTGGAGCAGGACCACAGCGTCAACGAGCTCGCGGCGCGGCTGCACATGTCCGCCCGCACCTTTGCCCGCCGCTTCCGGGCGGAAACCGGGGCCACTCCGGCGGCCTGGCTCAATTCGCAGAGGGTCCTCCGGGCGCAGGAACTGCTGGAAACCACGGAACTGAACATCGACGAAGTTGCGCGGGAGGCGGGGTTTGGCCACTCCGTGCTGCTGCGCCACCACTTCACCAAGGTCCTGGACACGAGCCCGCAGTCCTACCGCAGGGCCTTCCGGGGGCAGTTGGCCGAGGCGTTCTAGCGGCGGCGCGACTCCTGGCCCTCGGTCTTCGCGTTCTCCACGAGGACCTGCCAGGGGCCGGTGACTGCCTTTTCCGGCAACGTTGCCCGGCGTTGCCCGGCCCGGATGGCGTACATGAAGCGGTCGGGTTGGTTGGCGGCCGACCGGGCGTCGGCATTGTCCCACGGGCAGGCCTCCACTATCGGCATCCACCGGCGTTTGTCGTCGATGGTGACGGCTTCGACCGTCCAGATCTGCGTGAGGGCTGCAAGCCCGCCGCTGCGTCTGACCGTGATCTTCATGGTGACGGCTTCCGTGGTGCGCTGGTTCCTGCTGCTAGAGCTTTACCTTCACAGTCTCCCACGCCTTCAGGACGGCGTCATGCTCTGCGGATCCGGCGCCGAAAAGCTCCTGGGCGGAGGCCGCCGTCGCCTTGGCGAAGCGGCCGAACGTGCAGGTGGTCGGCAGGGAGCCACCTGTAAGTGCCCCGTACCAGATCTGCCCGGAGCCTCCCAGGCCCTGCCGCCCAAGGCGGAAGCCACCAGGTAGAAGGCGCGGTTGGGGATGCCGGAGTTGATGTGCACGCCGCCGTTGTCGGCGCTGGTCCGGACGTAGCCGTCCATGGAGTCCGGCTGCGGATCCTTGCCCAGGACGTCGTCGTCGTAAGCGGTGCCCGGCGCCTTCAGCGACCGCAGCGCGGCCCCCTGGACCTGCTCCGTGAACAGGCTTTCGCCGATGAGCCAGCTTGCCTGCTCCGCGGACTGCTGCTTGAGGAACTGCTCCGCGAGCACGCCGAAGACATCGGACATGGACTCGTTCAGTGCCCCGGCCTGGTTGCGGTAGACAAGGCCCGCCGTGTGCTGGGTGACGCCGTGGGCGAGTTCATGGCCGATCACGGTCAAGGACTTGGTGAACCGCTGGAAGATCTGGCCGTCTCCGTCGCCGAAGACCATCTGCCTGCCGTCCCAGAAGGCATTGTCGTAGAGCCTGCCGAAGTGCACCGTCGCATCCAGGGGCAGCCCGGCGCCATCGATCGAATTCCGCCCGAAGACCTCCGCATACAGCCTGTGCGTGCTGCCCAGGCCCTCGTAGGCCTCATCGGCGCCGGCATCGCCGGTGGCGGCCTCGCCTTCGTTGCGGACGAGCTTCCCCGGGAGCTTCTCCGACGTGCCGGCGTCGTAGATGGTCCGCTTGGGCGGCCCGGGCTTGGCCTGCCGGATGCCGGGCGGAGTCGCCGGGGCAGCCAAGGCGCGCGCAGCCTGCAGGCTCCTGATGTGAAGCAGGGATTCCTTGGCCGCGCGGGCAACTGCCCGAAGACGCGGTTCATCCTGGGCGGCGAGCTTCCGCAGCATGTAAGGCGGGACGATGGAACAGATCACGGCAAACCCCTTCGTAGCTCCTGACAACTGTCCATGGACAGCTGTCAGGAGCGGTGGAGACAACCGCTGCGCGGCCAAGTACAGCAAGCTTAGGAGCGGGGTCCGACATTTGGGCGGGCCGGCTCCGACATGTCCGGAAGCGGCGCAAGTGATAGCGGACCGCCGGGTCAACAAAAAACACCCCGCCAGCTGTGCTGGCGGGGTGTCGCTTGTGCCCTCGATAGGATTCGAACCTACGGCCTTCTGCTCCGGAGGCAGACGCTCTATCCCCTGAGCTACGAGGGCATCCGGGGATCCCTCCGTTGCCGGTGGGACGTCCTAGAGCTTAGCAGCCACCGGCCGCAATGAAAAACCGCGTCAGTACCCGGCAAATGAGTCGACGCGCACGCGGCGGGCGCCCGCGCCCCGGGCGGCCGCCCGGAGCGAATCAACGCTGGCCGGAGACCCGGAAACGTACACCTCCCGGGTGGAAATATCCGGAACCAGCTGCTTCAGCGAGCCGGCGTAGATGCGTTCCTTGCCGGCGTCGTGCATGAACGCCGGGGGAGCGGATCCGTCCGCCAACCGCGCGATCACCCGCGCGCCGGAGGCCTCCAGCTCCTCAAGTCCCGCAAGCTCGGCCCGGCTCGGGGCGAGGTAGAGCAGCACCGTGTCCCTGGTGCGGCCGGCCCCGGCAGCCAGCTGGGACAGGAACGGCGTGATCCCGATGCCCGCCGCGATCAGCAGCACCGGCCTGCCGGCGTCGCGGGGCAACAGGAAGTCCCCGCCCACGGCCGTGCCACGGACAACGTCGCCGGGCTGCAGCGCAAGCAGCGCCTTCTTGGCCGTGGACACGGGTTCGGCGGTACCCACGCCGAAGGTCAGTTCGGGTGAATCCGGCGCGCTGGTAATGCTGAAGACCCGGCGCCGGCCCCGCCCGTCTGAGCCGGTGTGCGGCAGGTTCAGCTCCATGAACTGGCCCGGCGCGAAGCGGACCGGGCGCTTGGGTTCGAAGCGGAGCTCGGTGTTCCCCGGGGTCAGGGCACGGGAGCCCTTGAAGGCCAGCAGCACGCCGCCGCGCTGGCCGAGCAGGAAGGCGATCGCGTTCCCCAGAAGCAGCGCCAGTTCCGGCGAGTTGGCCACGAACCCCAGGTTGTAGGGGACCGCGAAAACAACCGCGACGACGGCGGCCAGCGCCAGTTGCTGCCAGCGGCGCGGCGGCAGGGTGAGCGGCTCGGAAAGCATGAAGCCGACGAAGAACAGCAGCGGCCGCTGCGCGAGCGGCTGCCACAATGACTCGGCGAATGTTGAGCCGTGGCCTAGCAGCTCAACGCAGACAATGCTGGTAGCCACCACCAGGAACACGGAAGCCATGAGCAGTTTCCGGGTGCGGTAAAGGACCAGGAGGATGCCCGGCACCACCACCCACAGCATGGCCGGGGTGGCTGCCCACCAGGTGGCGATGTTCAGGCCCGTCAGTCCGGTGATGAAGGCTCCGCAGGCCGCCGGGTTGAAGATGTGCCGTTCACGGAAGGCCAGGGCGTACTTGGACACGGTGGCCAGGACGCAAGCAAGGGCAACGCCGGCCATGTCGAGGACCGCGAAGGTCGGCCAGAAGAGGAAATAGATGAGCAACCCGGTGATCAGGGAGGACTCGGAGTGCGGCTTGACCCGGAACAAAGGTGCCAGCAGCCGGTTGGCCCCGTACGTCAGCCCCAGGCACAGGGCGAGGTGGACCAGCATCTGGGGCAGGCCGAAGGTCAGCCAGCCAAGCACATTGAGCACCATGCTGAAAGCCACCAGGACCGCAAGGACCCAGAGGATCAGCCGGTACATGGTGAAGCGTCCCAGCCAGGTGTCCACACGGGATTTCAAGGCGTTCATGAGAACAGTGTCCCGTCAAAGGCGGAGGAAAACCGTGCACTGCCGTCGGAAAATACGGCGAGCCAGGAAAAACTGAACGCGCGCTCCAGGACAGAGGCCTCGACCATGAAGAGGGCGGTGGCCAGGGCATCGGCCTCAAGGGCGCTGCTTGCCATGGTCCAGGTGGCTACAACCGTCTGGATGGGCCGTCCCGTGGTCCCGTCGAGGACATGGTGCAGCCCGTCCCCCCAGGCACGCCGGTTGGCGGCCGAGGCGCACAGGGCGGCATTGTCCAGGATCACGGTGCCGATCGCCTCGCTGGGGTCGTAGGGGTGTTCCAAGGCCACCGTCACCGGCTGGGATCCCGAGTGCAGCATGTCGCCGCTGCCGTCCACCAGGAAGTCATCCAGCCCGGCGCTGCGGAGGACTCCGGCCAGCAGGTCCACCAGCTGGCCTTTGCCGGCCGCGCCGATGTCAAGGACAATCGGCGCGGAAGCCGTCAGCGTGGAACCGTTCCATTCCAGGACGTCCTCCCAGCGCGGGGGGGCCGCCGCGTCTCCCCGCGGCTGCAGGGCGTAGTCCGGGCCGTAGCCGAGGCGTTCCAGGCTGCTGCCGATCAACGGAGTCATGGCGCCGCCGCTGAGCCGGTACAAAGAGGCGAACACCGAGTGGAGTGCGGCGGCGTGCTCCGGCAGGCTGACGCTGCAGGGCTTCCGGCCCAGTGCGGCCACGATGGAATCGTTCCGGAACCTGGAATAGGTGTGGTCGTATTCCTCCACTGTGTCCAGCACGCGGCGCCGGACCTCCGGACCCAGCGGAACCGGCGTCGAGATTTCCCAGTGGGTCCCGATCCCCTCGAAACGGAAAGCGCTCCAGCCAGGGTGCGGCATCAGGCTACTTGGCTTGGGACTTGATCTGTTCCACGGCCTGCTTGAAGCCGCCGCTGGTCAGCGAGGAGCCCGCCACCTTGGAAACGTTCAGATCGTTGAGCTTCTTGCCCACGATCTGTGCCGCGATGCCGTCCTTGAATTCGGTCTGGAACTTCCTGGTGTTCGGGTTGGAAGGGTGAACGGTGATGTTCACCGCGGACACCGTGCCGCCGGAGAGGGTGAGCTCCACTCCCACGGTCTCCTGCCCGTTCGGCGAAGTGTACCTACCGTCGGCGCTGTAGCTGCCGTCCTTGTAGCCGGCCGCTGTGGAGCCGGTGGAAGACGTTGAGCCGGCCTGGCTGCTGGCCTGGCCGGTGGCGGCCGGTGCGGGGCTGGACTGCGCCGCTGGCGCGCAGCCTGCCACGGTGCCTGCCAGGGACAGGCCTGCGATGCCGGCGTAGATGCTCTTGCGAAGTGGCGTAGTCATGGTTCTGCTCGTTTCAGCTGGACAAGATGGGTTTGGGATGGCCGTCATGAGGCCACTCCTGCGTGTTCACAACGTCCTAATCAGCCTAGCGGTTCACCCTGTGCGCAAAGGGGCTCTTTCCTGTGCGTTGCCTGTGCGTCTGTGGCGAGCAGGCCGGGCATGTCACGGAGGCAAGGATTCCGCGGCTTTTGCAGGCCCCCGGTAGGCTAGATGCGTGACTCCCGAAGAACTCTCTGCTGCCATATCCGCCTGCCTCAAGGACGCCGTCGCCGCGGGCGAAATCGCCCTGACGGAATCTGCTGTACCCGATGAGGTGCGTGTGGAGCGACCGAAGAACCGGGACCACGGCGACTGGGCCACCAACATCGCCCTGCAGTTGGCCAAGCCCGCCGGCACCAACCCGCGCGAATTCGCCAACATCCTCAGCGCCCGGCTCACGTCGATCTCCGGCGTGACCGGCGTGGAGATCGCCGGCCCCGGCTTCCTCAACATCACGGTCGACGCCGCCACCGCCGGTGCGCTCGCCAAGGCCATTGTGGAGGCCGGTCCCGCCTACGGCACCAACCAGGCGCTCGCAGGCCACATCGTGAACATGGAGTTCGTCTCGGCCAACCCCACGGGACCGCTGCACATCGGCCACACCCGCTGGGCTGCCCTGGGCGATGCGATTGCCCGCGTGCTGCGCGCCTCCGGTGCGGACGTCACGGCCGAGTACTACATCAACGACGCCGGCTCGCAGATGAACGTCTTCGCCAACTCGGTGCTCTCCCGCCTCCACGGCCGTGGTGTCCCGGAGGGCGGCTACCCCGGCCAGTACATCGTGGAACTCGGCGAGGAGGTCCTCAAGGCCCACCCGGGCATCCGCGAACTCACGGACGAGGCCGCCCTGCCGGTGATCCGGGCCGCCGCCTATGAGGCCCAGATGGCCGACATCCAGGACACCCTGGCCGATTTCGGCGTGGCGTTCGACGTCTACTTCTCCGAAAAGGAACTGCACGACGGCGGTGCGATCGAATCCGCGGTGGCGCGCCTCCGCGAGCAGGGCCACGTGTTCGACGACGGCGGTGCGGTCTGGCTGCGCACCACCGACTTCGGGGACGACAAAGACCGCGTCATGATCCGCGCCAACGGCGAGCCCACATACTTCGCCGCCGACGCCGCCTACTACCTGTCCAAGAAGGACCGCGGTTTCATCGAGAAGATCTATCTCCTCGGCGCCGACCACCACGGCTACATCAACCGCCTGAAGGCCATTGCCGCCTGTGCGGGCGACGACCCCGAGGCCAACATCGAGGTCCTCATCGGCCAGCTCGTCTCGGTCAACGGTGCCAAGCTGTCCAAGCGTGCCGGCAACATCATCGAGCTCAAGGACCTCATCTCCTGGCTCGGCAAGGACGCCGTCCGCTACTCGCTGGCCCGTTTCCCGGCCGACTCCCCGCTGACGCTGGACCCGGAGCTGCTGAAGAAGAACAGCAACGAGAACCCGGTGTTCTACGTCCAGTACGCCCACGCGCGGTCCCGCGGCACTGCCCGCAATGCCGCTGAGGCCGGCGTCGACCGCTCCGTGTTTGATGCATCGCTCCTGGACCACGCCACGGAGAACGAGCTGCTCTCCTACCTGGGCAGCTACCCGTCCATCGTGGCAAAGGCCGCCGAGCTGCGCGAGCCGCACCGCGTTGCCCGCCATCTCGAGGTCATTGCCGGCGCCTACCACCGCTGGTACGACGCCTGCCGGGTGTCGCCGCTGGGCGACGAGCCTGTCCAGGACGTCAACCGCACGCGTCTGTGGCTCAACGACGCAACCAGCCAGGTGCTGGCCAACGGCCTTGAACTGCTGGGCGTTTCTGCGCCGGAACGGATGTAAAGACCATGTCTGCACACGCTTCCCCGCTGGCCCCCGAATGGCTCGCGGTGCCCGAGGACCTGAACGCGCTCCACGCCCCGATGTGGGCCGGGGGTGTCCGGAAGAACGACGCCGGCGAGCTCGCCATCGACGGCATCCCCGTCAGCGAGCTCAAGGCGCAGTTCGGCACGCCGCTCTTTGTCATGAGCGAATCGGACTTCCGCGCCCGTGCCCGGGCTTTCAAGGACGCCTTCGACGCCGCGTTCGCTGACATCTGCGGGGGAGTGGACGTCTACTACGCCGGCAAGTCCTTCCTGTGCACCGCGGTGGCCGGCTGGGTGGCCGAGGAAGGCCTCCGGCTGGACACCTGCTCCGGCGGCGAGCTCGCGGTGGCGGCCCGCGCCGGCATCAAGGGTGAAAACCTGGGCCTGCACGGCAATAACAAGTCCGACGCCGAGATCAACCGGGCCCTGGACATGAAGCTGGGCCGCATCGTGGTGGACAGCCTCGACGAACTGGAGCGTGTCGCCAAGATCGCTTCGGACCGGGGCGAAACCGCCAAGGTTATGCTGCGCCTGACACCGGGCGTCCACGCCCACACGCACGAGTTCATCGCCACGGCGCACGAGGACCAGAAGTTCGGCCTCTCCATAGCCGAGGACTCCACTGAGGAAGCGGGCCTCTCCGCGGCCGAGGAAGCGGTGGCCGCGGCGACGTCGTACCCCGGCGTTGAACTGCTGGGCCTGCACTGCCACATCGGTTCCCAGATCTTCGAGGCGGACGGTTTCGCCCTGGCGGCGGAAAAGCTCCTGACGTTCCATGCCGCCATGCAGGCCAAGTACTCCATCGTCATGCCCGAGCTGGACCTGGGCGGCGGCTACGGCATCGCCTACACCCCGGTGGACACCCCGCGCCCCGCGGCCGAAATCGCGCAGGCGATGGCCGCCGTCGTGCGTTCCAAATGTGCCGAGCTGGGCATCGTCTCACCGCGCATCTCGATCGAACCCGGCCGGGCGATTGTCGGCAGCACAACGTTCACCCTGTACGAAGTCGGCACGCTGAAAACCGTGCGCGTGGACTCGGCTGCCGAGGCGGAAGGGCAGGAAAACGTTACGTTTCCGCGTCGCTATGTGTCGGTGGACGGGGGGATGAGCGACAACGCCCGCCCGGTGCTCTATGACGCGGATTATTCGGCAATTCTGGCCTCCCGGGACTCCGCAGCGGCCCCGCAGCTGTCCCGAGTAGTGGGCAAACATTGCGAGAGCGGCGACATAGTTGTTAGAGATGTATATCTGCCCGAGGACGTGGCAGCCGGTGATTTGCTCGCAGTACCGGGTACCGGCGCCTACTGCTGGGCCCTCTCAAGCAACTACAACTATGTGGCCCGGCCCGGCGTTGTCGCTGTGCGCGACGGATCTGCCCGGCTGATCGTCCGCGGGGAAACCGAAGAAGATCTCTTGAACCGCGACATGGGAGTGGCGAATGTCTGAAGTGCGAACCCTGAAGGTGGCCCTGCTGGGCTGTGGCAACGTGGGGGCCCAGGTCGCTCGGATTCTTATTGATGACGCCGACGCCCTCGCCGCCCGCAGCGGCGCGCGCCTGGAACTGTCCGGCATCGCCGTGCGCACCATTGATGCCCCGCGCGACGTCGAACTGCCGCGCGAGCTGTTCACCACCGACGCCGACACCCTGGTCAAGGACGCGGACCTCGTCATCGAGCTCATGGGCGGCATCGAGCCGGCCCGTTCGCTGATCCTGACCGCCATTCAGAACGGCGCCTGCGTCGTCACCGGCAACAAGGCCCTGCTTGCGCAGGACGGTCCCACCCTTTACGAAGAGGCCGACAAGGCGGGCGTTCAGCTCTCCTACGAGGCCGCCGTCGCCGGCGCCATCCCCATCCTGCGCCCCATCCGCGACAGCCTCTCCGGCGACCGCATCACCCGTGTGCTGGGCATCGTGAACGGCACCACCAACTTCATCCTTGACCAGATGGACAGCACCGGTGCCCAGTTCGCCGACGCCCTGGCCGAAGCCCAGCGCCTCGGCTACGCGGAAGCGGACCCCACCGCCGACGTCGAGGGCCATGACGCCGCGGCCAAGGCCGCCATCCTGGCCTCGCTGTCCTTCCACACCCGCTTCTCGCTGGATGACGTCTACTGCGAGGGCATCACCCAGGTCAGCGCGGCCGACATCGCCTCCGCAAAGGAAGCCGGTTTTGTCATCAAGCTGCTCGCCATCGCGGAAAAGCTCGTGGACGCCGACGGCGGCGAAGGCATCTCCGTGCGCGTCCACCCGACGCTCCTGCCGCGGGAACACCCGCTGGCAGCCGTGCGCGGCGCGTTCAACGCCGTCTTCATCGAGGCTGAAAACGCCGGCGAACTGATGTTCTACGGCCAGGGCGCCGGCGGAACCCCGACGGCGTCCGCCGTGCTGGGCGACCTCGTCTCCGCGGCGCGCCGCCTGGTCCTGGGCGGTCCAGGCCGCACGGAGACCACCACCGGGCATGTGCCGGCCCTCGCGATCGATGCCTCGAACACGAGCTACTACATCGGCCTCGATGTTGCCGACCAGACCGGTGTGCTGGCACGCATCGCCCACATCTTTGCGGAGCATGGCGTCTCCATCGAAATCATGCGGCAGACCATCCACCGGGATGCCGCCTCAAACGTCGAGTCGGCGGAACTGAAGATCGTCACGCACCGTGCATCCGAAGCCTCACTCGCAGCAACCGTCGAGGCCGTCAAGGGCCTGGACGTCATCAATTCTGTGACATCCGTACTGCGGGTAGAAGGGGTCTAAGTGGCTCACCAATGGCGCGGAGTAATCCGCGAATACGCCGATCGTTTGCCCGTAACGGAAGCCACGAAGGTCATTACCCTCGGAGAGGGTGGCACGCCCCTCGTGCACGCCCGGAAGCTCTCCGAGCTCACCGGCTCCACGGTCTACCTCAAGGTCGAAGGCATGAACCCCACGGGTTCCTTCAAGGACCGCGGCATGACCATGGCCATGACCGCCGCCGTCGAAGCCGGCGCCAAGGCAGTGGTGTGCGCCTCCACGGGCAACACCTCGGCCTCTGCCGCGGCCTACGCCACGGCCGCCGGCCTCAAGTGCGCCGTGCTGGTCCCGGAAGGCAAGATCTCCATGGGCAAGCTGAGCCAGGCGATCGCCCACGGCGCCACGCTGCTGCAGGTTGACGGCAACTTCGACAACTGCCTGGACATCGCCCGCAAGCTTGGCGAGTCCTACCCCGTGTTCCTGGTGAACTCGGTCAACCCGGCCCGCATCCAGGGCCAGAAGACCGGCGCCTTCGAGATCGTGGATTCCCTGGGCGACGCCCCCGACATCCACGTGCTGCCCGTCGGCAACGCCGGCAACATCAGCGCGTACTGGAAGGGCTACAAGGAGTACTCCGCCCCCTTCGAGTCCGCAACGGCCGGCACGCTGCCCGCGGTCTCCACCAAGACCCCAATCATGTGGGGCTTCCAGGCCGCCGGTGCGGCACCCTTCGTGGCGGGCCACCCCATCACGGAACCGGACACCATCGCCACGGCCATCCGGATCGGCAACCCGGCCTCCTGGGACACCGCCATCGCAGCGCGCGATGAATCCGGTGGACTCATCGAAGCAGTGACGGACGAGGAAATCCTCGACGCGCACCGCTGGCTGTCCGCCAAGGAAGGCGTCTTCGTCGAACCCGGCTCGGCTGCCGGCGTCGCGGGCCTCATCAAGAAGCACGCCGCAGGCGAGGTGCCCTCCGGCAAGACAATCGTCATCACGGTGACCGGCCACGGCCTGAAGGACCCGCAGTGGGCCCTCCGCACCCAGGACGGCAGCGACGTGCAGCCGGTCAAGGTGCCGAACGACGTCGTCACCGTAGCCGCAGAACTGGGACTGGAAGAAAACTAAGAGTGGAAACAACGCAGCCCACCGCGACTGAACGTGAACTTGTCGCGGCAGGCCAGCGGCTGACCGTCAGGGTCCCCGGTACAAGCGCCAACCTGGGCCCCGGCTATGACAGCCTGGGCCTGGCCCTGTCGATCTACGACACCCTGACGGTGGAAACGCTCAGCACCGGAGAGCTCGAATTCGAGCTCTCCGGTGAGGGCGCCGACACCCTTCCACGTGACGGCAGCCACCTGGTGGTCCGGGCCATCGAGCTGGCGCTCGAACGCCTCGGTTTCAGGCACAACGGCCTGAAGATCATCGCGGACAACGTCAACCCGCACGGGCGCGGCCTGGGCTCCTCGGCGTCTGCCGTCGTTGCCGCAGTGACCGCCGCGAACGCCCTGGTGCCCGCGGAATCCCGGCAGGGCCGGGACTGGGTGCTGCAGCTGACCAGTGAACTTGAAGGCCACCCGGACAACGTGGCACCGGCCATTTTCGGCGGACTGGCGCTGTCCTGGCAGGACAGGGAGCAGTACAGCAGCACGCGTGCGGACGTCGCGCCGTCCGTCATCCCCGTGGTTGCCGTACCGGACTACGAACTGTCCACGGAAACCGCACGCGGCTTGCTGCCGGCATCGGTTGGCCACCATGCGGCCGCCATGAACTCCGGCCGGGCCGCCCTGCTTATCCACGCACTGACCACCCAGCCGGAATACCTGCTGCCGGGCACCGAGGACTACCTGCACCAGAGCTACCGTGCCGCGGCCATGCGTCCGAGCGCAGAGCTGATTGCAGCCCTGCGTGCGGCCGGCCACGCGGCCGTCGTCTCCGGCGCCGGCCCCACGGTCATGGTCCTGGCCAACGGCGAGGCCGAGGCCGCCCGGGTCACCGCGCAGATCGAAGCTTTCACCACGGAAAACACCCCTGGGGTTGGCTGGCGTGTGATGACGCTGGCAGTGGACGTTGAAGGTGCTACAGTGGAACTGCACCGGCGGTAAAGCCGCGGGCAGTTCCCAGACACCGGATTCCGGCTTGATTGCCGTACCTGTGGCCAACTGCGCCGAAGTCTGGCGGTGCCGTCTCCTTCCGGCCTGTTTCGGGTGCCGCAGATCAATCTCTGTTCCCTGAACCGTCAGCCGGCTGTCCGGTGAGACCGGAGCCAGTGAAGACGCATCTTTATCCGGCCCTGCTGGCCGAAATCCATCCGGCAAGACCGAAAATCCCGGCTGCAGATCTGAACTGCAGCCCAGAACAAATCATCGCGTCCAGCTCTTGCTCTGGACGCCGTCGAGGGGGAAGGATCCTTCGTGACAGAAACCACTGAGCTGTCTTCAGCTGTGGACACAACAACTTCTGCTGCCGAGTCGTCAACGGCCGCACCCACCAAGAGCAGCGGCCTTGCCGGCCTTAAGCTCGCACAGCTCCAGGCTCTTGCCAGCCAGCTGGGTATTTCGGGTGGGTCCCGCATGCGAAAGGGCGATCTGGTTACGGCCATTTCCGCCCACCGTGCCGGTTCGACTACTGCCAAGGCTCCGGCCAAGGCAACTGCAACCGCCAGCAAGGCTCCGGCCGCTGCGGTTGCCGCGGAGACTGCCCCTGCCGCCGCAGCCGCTGAGGCTCCGGCACAGGAAATCACCCGTGGCCGTGGCCGCGGACGCAGCCGCCGCGCCACCAGCGATGGCGTCGTAGCCGCTCCTGCAGCCGAGGCCGTCGAAGCAGCTGCGGCACCCGCCGCCGTCGTCGAGGCTCCTGCCGCTGAAACCGGCGAGGCAGCCGGCGAACGCCGCCAGCCCCGCACCCGCAACCGCCGCCGCGGCGAAGCCGCTGCAGCGCCCGCCGAGGCAGCCGAAGGCCAGCCCGCAGAGGAGCGCGAACCGCGTACGGAACAGCCGCGCGAACCGCGTCCGGAACAGCCGCGCGAACCGCGTACGG
Organism: Arthrobacter cavernae; assembly: GCF_017368795.1. Taxonomy (GTDB): domain Bacteria; phylum Actinomycetota; class Actinomycetes; order Actinomycetales; family Micrococcaceae; genus Arthrobacter; species Arthrobacter cavernae. The sequence continues at coordinate 208,551 of NZ_JAFNLL010000004.1, forward strand.
AACAGCCGCGCGAACCGCGTCCGGAACAGCCGCGCGAACCGCGTACGGAACAGCCGCGCGAACCGCGTACGGCAGAGCCGCGCGAACGGCGCACCGAACAGCGTGAGCCGCGCGCAGGCGAGCAGCCCTCCGACGCCGGCGAAACCGCACAGCGCGAACGCCGCGACACCCGCCCCCGTCGCGACGAGCACGACCTCGACGAGACCGGCAACCGCCGCAACCGCCGCAACCGCCGCGACCGCAGTGACCAGCAGGACAACCGCCGTGGTCCGCAGGACAACCGCGACGGCAGCACCCGCAGCGACCGCTTCCGCGACCGCAACGAGCGCCGCCGCGGCCGTGCCCAGGGTCCCGAGGTCGACGACGTCGAGGTCACCGAGGACGACGTCCTGCTGCCCGTCGCCGGCATCCTGGACGTCCTGGAGAACTACGCGTTCATCCGCACGTCCGGTTACCTGCCCGGTGCCAACGACGTCTACGTTTCCCTCGCCCAGGTTAAGAAGTACCACCTTCGCAAGGGCGACGCCGTCGTCGGTGCAATCCGCGCCCCGCGCGAAGGCGAGGACCGCAGCCAGCATTCCGCCCGCCAGAAGTTCAACGCACTCGTCCGCATCACCTCGGTCAACGGCAAGACGCCGGAAGAGCTGAAGGACCGCGTCGAGTTCGCCAAGCTGGTTCCGCTGTACCCCTCCGAGCGACTGCGCCTCGAGACGGACCCCAAGAAGATCGGCCCGCGTGTCATCGACCTCGTGGCCCCGATCGGCAAGGGCCAGCGCGGCCTGATCGTCTCCCCGCCCAAGGCCGGCAAGACGCTCATCCTGCAGTCCATCGCGAACGCGATCACCACCAACAACCCTGAGGTCCACCTCATGATGGTGCTGGTTGACGAACGTCCTGAAGAAGTCACGGACATGCAGCGCACCGTCAAGGGTGAGGTCATTGCCTCCACCTTCGACCGTCCCGCAGACGACCACACCACCGTGGCCGAGCTCTCCATCGAACGCGCCAAGCGCCTCGTGGAAATGGGCATGGACGTGGTGGTCCTCCTGGACTCCATGACGCGCCTGGGCCGCGCCTACAACCTGGCAGCACCGGCCTCAGGCCGCATCCTGTCCGGTGGTGTCGACTCCGCCGCGCTGTACCCGCCGAAGCGCTTCTTCGGTGCAGCCCGCAACATCGAAAACGGTGGCTCGCTCACCATCCTGGCAACCGCCCTCGTGGAGACCGGTTCCAAGATGGACGAGGTCATCTTCGAAGAGTTCAAGGGCACCGGCAACATGGAACTCCGCCTGTCCCGCCAGCTGGCCGACAAGCGCATCTTCCCGGCAGTGGACGTCAACGCGTCCGGTACCCGCCGCGAGGAGAACCTGCTTTCTCCCGAGGAAGTCAAGATCATGTGGAAGCTGCGCCGCGTCCTCTCCGGACTCGAAACGCAGCAGAGCCTTGAGCTGCTGACCAACAAGATCCGGGAGACCCAGAGCAACGTCGAGTTCCTCATGCAGGTCCAGAAGACGACGCTCGGAGCGAAGTCGGACCTCGACAAGTAGCTGTCCTTACCGCTCAAAGCATGCCGGCCCGCGCCGGCATGCTTTGAGCGGTTTGTCGTTAACTCCCCATAGTTGTAACTAGACTTGATGGCAAGTCGAAAGAGGTTTGGAAAATGTTTGAGTCCGTACAGGGATTGCTGGATGAGCACGCAGCCATCCAGGCACAGCTGAGCGATCCCGCTGTTTATGCCGAGCAGGCCCTGGCCCGCAAGCTGGGGCGTCGTTCCGCCCAGCTGCAGGGCATCGTGGAGGCGTACAACCGCTGGCACGGGCTCACCGAAGACGTGGAAGCAGCCAAGGAAATGGCCGCCGAGGATCCTGACTTTGCCGCGGAGGTGGAGCAACTTGAAGAGCAGCTCCCGGCCGCGCAGGAGAAGCTGCGCCGCCTCCTGATCCCGCGCGACCCGGACGACGCCCGCAACGTCATTCTGGAAGTCAAGGGCGGCGAAGGCGGCGACGAAGCTGCACTGTTCGCCGGCGACCTGCTGCGCATGTACACGCGCTACGCCGAGTCCCGGGGCTGGAAGACCGAACTGATCTCCGCCACGGAGTCCGACCTGGGCGGCTACAAGGACGTCCAGATGGCCGTCAAGGGCAACTCCAACGATCCGGCCGAGGGGGTCTACGCCCGGCTCAAGTTCGAAGGCGGCGTGCACCGCGTGCAGCGCGTCCCCGTCACCGAATCCCAGGGCCGTATCCACACCTCGGCAGCCGGCGTGCTGGTGCTTCCCGAAGTGGACGAGCCCGAAGAGCTCGAGATCAACCAGAACGACCTCAAGATCGACGTCTACCGCTCCTCGGGACCTGGTGGCCAGTCCGTCAACACCACTGACTCCGCCGTCCGCATCACGCACCTCCCCACCGGCATCGTGGTCGCCATGCAGAACGAGAAGTCCCAGCTGCAGAACCGCGAAGCCGGCATGCGCGTGCTCCGAGCCCGCATCCTGGCGCACCAGCAGGAGCAGATCGACGCCGAGAATTCGGCCCAGCGCAAGTCCCAGATCCGCACGATGGACCGTTCCGAGCGCATCCGCACGTACAACTTCCCGGAAAACCGCATCGCGGACCACCGCACCGGCTACAAGGCCTACAACCTTGACGCCGTCATGAACGGCGACCTCGAACCGGTGATCCAGTCGGCCATCGAGATGGACGAGCAGTCCCGCCTGGACGCCCTCGGCGAGTAACAGCCGGCGGAATCCTTCATGACGTTCTACTCAGGGCAGAGCCTCGCGGACGCGATCCGCGAGGCCGCTGCCGTTTTGTCCGACGCCGGCGTCCCCACCCCGCGCGTTGACGCCGAATTGCTGGCCGAGCACCTGCTGGGGTGCGGCCTGGGCAGGCTGCGGGCCATGCTGCTGGGCGATTCCATGGCCCCGGAGGGCTACGGCGACCTCGTTGCCGAACGCGCCAACCGGATTCCACTGCAGCACATCACCGGTGTGGCTTACTTCAGGCACCTTGAACTGAGCGTTGGCCCCGGCGTGTTCATTCCCCGGCCGGAAACCGAATCCGTGGTCCAACTCGTCATCGACCACCTCGCGGGCATGCCGCATCCCAAGGTGGCGGACCTGGGTACCGGCTCGGGCGCCATCGCCGGTTCCCTCGCCCACGAGATCCCCGGCGCCGAGGTCCACGCCGTCGAGTACAGCGCATTTGCGCACGCCTGGGCCGCGAGGAACCTGGGGCCGCTGGGCGTCAAGCTGATCCGGGGCGATCTCCGCGATGCCCTGCCCGAGCACAACGGAACCTTTGACGCCGTCGTCTCCAACCCGCCCTACATCCCGGCGGAAGCCATCCCGAACGAACCCGAGGTGGCCCTGCACGATCCGCCCGAGGCTTTGTACGGCGGGGGAGCGGACGGCATGGAACTCCCGACGGCGGCAGCAGCCTCGGCTGCCCGCCTGCTGAAGCCGGGCGGCTACTTCGTCATGGAGCACGCAGAAGTGCAGGCGGCCTGGATCGCCGGAATGATGGAACGGACCGGACTGTGGAGCGGAATCACCACGCATTTCGACCTGAACGGCAAGGAACGCGCCACCAGCGCCACACTGGCGCGGTCCGGTCCCGGGGAATGAAAGAATAACGCTGTGACCACAACCTACAACTGCACTTCCGAGGAGCTCCGCGCCCAGGGGCTGGAGCACGCCCAGCGCGCCATCAGCGAGAAGAAGTGCATCGTCATGCCCACGGATACGGTGTACGGCATTGCTGCCGACGCCTTCTCCCCGCTTGCCGTCACGCTGCTGCTGGCCTCCAAGGGCCGCAGCCGCCAGATGCCGCCGCCGGTGCTGATTCCCCGGATCAACGCCCTTGACGGGCTTGCCACGGATGTCCCCGCGGACGCCCGCGCGCTGGCCGAGGCCTTCTGGCCGGGCGGCCTCACCTTGATCCTGCACGCCCAGCCCTCGTTGGACTGGGATCTTGGTGAAACCAAGGGCACCGTCGCACTGCGCATGCCGGACGACGACGTTGCCCTTGAGCTGCTTGCCCTGACCGGCCCGCTGGCCGTCTCCTCCGCCAACCGGACCGGCCAGCCTGCCGCGCAGACAGCCTCGGAAGCCCGCGTCCAGCTCGCAGAATCCGTGGAGGTCTACCTTGAAGGTGGCTTCCGCCCGCTCGAAGGCACGGAATCGGTGCCCTCCACCATCGTGGACGCCACCTCCAGGCCTTTCCGCGTGGTCCGCGAAGGTGCTGTTTCCCTGGAACGCCTGCGCGAGGTGGTGCCCGGCATCCTGGGAATCGGCGGGCTTGCCCCGGAACCCGCGGCAGCGGCTGAAGACGAGGCAGTTGGCGAGCCCGAGGCTTCCGGAACCACTGAGGCCGCTTCCGAATGACTCCCGTCCGCCAGCGCGTCCCCGTCCTCGACGTCGACGCCACTCCGCTGCGCGTGGATGAGCTGATAGCTGTCCTCGAGGGTTTCATTGCCGAAGGCCATACCAGGACCGTGCTGGGCCACAACCTGCACAGCGTCACGCTGTTCCATTCCAGCGCCGAGTTCCGTGCCCTGTATGAGGGCAGCGATGTGGTGCTGCTGGACGGCGCCCCTGTGGCGATGCTCTGGGGCCGGGCCCACAAACGAGGCCCCCAGGCGCCGGGCGATGGCCCCATGGAGTACAGGCTTGGCTCCACCGACTGGGTTCCGGCCCTCGCGGGCGTCCAGGGCCTGGAACGGATCGCCGTCATCGGCGCCGGGGCGGACGCGAACGCCAAAGCCATCGAGCGCCTGCGCGGCATCGTGCCGGGCGCCGAGGTGGCGGGCCTTCCGGGCGAAGCCTGGGACGGCGACGTTGAGGACCGTGCCGTGGCGTGGCTGCAGGACTTCCGCCCGCAGCTGGTGCTCCTTGGCCTGGGGATGCCACTGCAGGAATCCGTGCTCAGCCGAAGGCTGGACACCTTTCCCCCTGCCGTTTACTGCGCCGTGGGCGGAGCCATTGAACAGATCGCCGGTATCCAGAAACTCGCGCCGCGCTGGCTGGGCCGCCTGGGGTTGGAATGGGCCTGGCGCCTTGTCCTGCACCCCGGCCGTGTTGCCTACCGCGTTTTCATTGAGCCGTGGAAGCTTGCGGGCCTGCTGATTCGGCGCCGCTTCCAACCGCACCAAACCAAAGGTAAGTGAATGACGTCCAAAGCTGTTGTGGTCGCTGTCGTAGTGACCTATAACCGGCGTGAACTCCTCCAAACCACGCTGGCCGGCGTCGTCTCAGGCACTCTCGTGCCTGACGCCGTCGTGGTTGTAGACAATGCCTCCACGGACGGAACCGCAGATTACCTGCGCTCGTATGAGGGTCCGGTTCCCACGGACGTCGTCACGCTCAATACCAACGTGGGCGGCGCCGGTGGCTTCGTTGTGGGGATGGAACGTGCACTTCTCGACCACGGTGCTGACTATGTCTGGATCATGGATGACGACACCGAGCCGCAGCCGGGAGCATTGCGGGAGGTGCTGGATGTTTCCGAGGCTTACGAGCAGGAAACCGGTGACGCTCCAGCGTTCACCGCCAGCCGCGTCGTGTGGACTGATGGACGCGACCACCCCATGAACCGCATGCGCCCACGGATCGGCGCAAGCGAAGCGGAGCGCAGCGTCGCCTCGCGTGTTGGAGCCTTCCAGATCCGCAGCGCGTCCTTCGTTTCCGTACTGATTCGCGCCGCAGAGATCCGCCGGCACGGATTGCCGATCGCCGACTACTTTATCTGGAATGACGACCTGGAATTTACGGCCAGGGTTTCGCGCCGTGGCGTCGCTTTGGCCACCAACGCCTCAGTGGCCAAACACCACACCAAAGTCTTCGGCGACGCCGGCGCTGATCCCGGCCCGCGCTTCTACTACGAGGTACGCAACAAACTTTGGGTCTACACTCGGTCGAACGCCCTGGCGCCCTGGGAGAAGGTGCTGTTTACCGGTGCCTCGTTGCGCAACTGGACCAGGACCATCGCTTCATCGACCAACCGCAAAGTGCTGCTGGCCGGGTTCTGGAAGGGGTTGCGTCACGGCCTGAAGGCGCCCCGTTCCAACGCCGCAGTGCTGGAGGGAATCTACGCGTTGCGCAACGTCCAGGACCCGGCCAAGTAGAACCAGGCCACAGAACCGCAGCTCGGCATACTGCGGTTCAACGGCTTCGTCACGGAGTGGTCACGACCGTTGGCATTAGTATCGTGACTAGAGTCCACTGAAACCCAGCAACATTCGGCAGAGCCGGTGCAGGTATGGCGACGGAGTAGTTCCATTTATCCACAGACAGTATTCCACCCCTTGAGCTGCCCAGAACTACACGACTTTTCAACGCGCGCGCGTCGACTGGTCCATGTTTCTGGTGACGTATGCGCATCGCGCCTTGGAGCCGAATCATGATCATGTACCTGCTCATGATGCTCACGGCTGCCGTCGTGTCCTATGCCGCAACCTGGGGCGCGCGTGCGCTGGGGAACGGCCTGCGCCTGTACCGTCCCATCCGCAGCAGGGACATGCACTCGGAACTGATTTCCAAGCTGGGCGGGCTGGGAATCTTCGCAGGCTTCCTGGTAGCGCTCGTCGTCTCCAGCAACTCGTTCTTCGTGAAGGACATCTTCGCCCACAACGATGCGCCCTGGGGGATCCTCGCCGGTGCCGTGGTGATCGTGGCAGTGGGTGTCACGGATGACATCCTGGACATCCGCTGGTGGATCAAGCTGTTCGGCCAGAGCGCGGCTGCCCTGATCGTGGCCGTGTGGGGAGTCCGGATGTCGGTGATCCCGTTTATCCCGGAGCCGGTCGTTATCGAGTCGGAACTGGTCCGGATCGTGCTGACGGCCGGCCTGATCGTCACCACCATGAACGCCGTCAACTTCATCGACGGGCTCGACGGCCTGGCCGCCGGTGTGGCGGCCATAGGCGGAGTGGCCTTCTTCCTGACCGCCTACTGGGTCCATCGGAACAACCCGCAGACCGACAATTCCGACCTCGCCACCTTGCTGATGGCGATCCTGGTGGGCAGCTGCATCGGCTTCCTGCTTCACAACTGGTTCCCGGCGAAGATCTTCATGGGGGATTCAGGAGCCATGCTCATAGGCCTTCTCATGGCTTCCGCAGGCATCGTGGCTACAGGCCAGATCGGCTCAGGCCTGTACGACCGGGCCAACGGTATTCCCACCATCATTCCGATCCTGCTCCCGTTCGCAGTCCTGTCCCTGCCCTTGCTGGATTTCGGCTTGGCAGTGATCCGCAGAACCGCCCGTGGACAGTCGCCGTGGTCCGCGGACAGGGGGCACCTGCACCACAAGCTGGTGGACCTTGGCCATTCCCACCGCGCCTCAGTGGTCATGCTCTACGTATGGACGTCCATCCTGGCCTTCGGCGGCGTGGCATTTGCCGTTTTCCCGTGGCAGCTGGTCCTGACCCTGGACCTGGCGGCGGCCTTCATCATGGCCGTGGTGACCGCCTGGCCGTACTTCACGAAGAAATCCTCCCGGCCGCCGAGCGAGGTATGACGTCCGCGGTTATGGTCACAGTTCTATCTCATGTAGAATTCAAGGCGCGGACTGTCACTCGGCCGCGCACCCACTCTTGAGAACATGGCCTCGTGCCACGACGATTGGTTTCCCCATGTCATCCAGCGCCGGCCCCGGACGCAAGTCCGGCAGACGTGCTGTTGGAGTTGGTGGATCCATCTCTTCGCTGTGGCTCCGGCTGCTGTTCCTGAGCTCGACGGCGGCAGTGCTGGCCCTTGCTGTCACCACCGCAGTCGCGGCGTTCATGAACGGCGGGCAGGGAGCACTCTCCGCTGCCTTCGGCGGTGGACTCGTCATGGTTTTCTTTGCCATCAGTCTTCTGATCGGCCACTTCGTGGGGCGAAGCAATCCCTCAGGAGCCGTCGGCCTCTTCGTGGCCACGTATTTTGTCAAGGTGATCGGCTTCGCCGTCGTCTTGTTCCTGATCGGCGCCCCCGCCTGGCTGCACGGCCGCTGGTTCCTGATCGGCGCCGTCGTGAGTGTTGTCTTCTGGCAGGCGGCCGAAATTTACGGCTTCAGCAAGGCCCGCCTGCAGATCTACAACGACCCCGCGGACAGCAAAGGCGGCGGCGATGTTCAATCATAAGCGCAGCAGCAAAGCCACCTCCACCGCAGGCTCCAAATCAGCCGGATCCGCCGATGCGGCCGGGGATGGAAACGACGGCGGATACAACGCCGGCATCGCCGTCTTCAGCTACATCATTGGCGGGATCATTGTCTGGAGTTTGATAGGCTGGGGTCTGGATAATCTGTGGGGAACCCGCTGGATTGTGCTCCTAGGCGCTCTGCTTGGAGCCGCAGGAGGGTTCTATCTATCCCATATGCATGGCCTCACCAGTCAACGGTCTTCTTCTGGCGAGAGCAACGCAGACAGCGGTCCGTCCAAGGACGGGGACAGTAATGCCAAATAATTTCACACGGGAAAAGGCTGCTTTGATTGCCGCCGGATCCCGTCCAACGCCCAATGATGGACACTGCAGAGAGGAAACGCGTTGATCGCGCTTGCGCTCCCGGCCCAGGATTCAGGGACCTTCACTCCTCCCGGAATCGACGAAATGCACCTGCCGGCTATCCTGCCGTGGGGTGCATCCGACGGATTCTCCAAGCAGATGCTGCTGGTTATCCTGTCGGTCGTCATTATCGCTACATTCTTCATCCTCGCAGCACGCAAGCAGCAGCTGGTTCCCGGCAAACTGCAGTTCGCAGGCGAGATGGCCTATGGCTTCGTCCGTAACAGCATCGCCAAGGACATCATCGGCGGCAAGGACTTCATGAAGTACGTCCCGCTGCTGTTCAGCCTGTTCTTCTTCATCCTGGTGAACAACATCTACGGCGCCATTCCGCTGATCCAGATTCCGAGCTTTTCGCACGTCGGCGGCGCCTACGTGCTGGCCGGCATCGTGTACGTCACATGGATCGGCATCGGCATCAAGAAGAACGGCCTGAAGTACTTCAAGCTGGCAACGGTTCCGTCCGGTGTGCCGTGGTACATCCTGCCGATCGTTGTGCCGATCGAAATCATCTCGAACTTCCTGGTTCGCCCTGTAACGCACAGCCTCCGTCTGTTCGCCACCATGCTGGCAGGCCACTTGATCGTGATGCTCGCAGGCTCCGGTATCGAATTCCTCGTCATGCAGGAAAACGTCCTTCTGAAGGGCGCTTCGGTCCTGGTGCTGGTCGGTGCCATCGCCATGTACATGCTCGAGGCCCTGATCATGGCCCTGCAGGCGTATGTCTTTACGCTGCTGACTGCGATCTACATTGAAGGCGCACTCCACGCCGACAGCCACTAGGCTCACCCAAAGCTTCCCCTCAGGGGGATGAAGCAACCCAAACAACCTGCCGCACGGGCGGCATCTTGAAAGGAAGAAAAATGGAAGGCACCATCAACGGCTCCCTCAACCTCATCGGCTATGGCCTGTCGGCTATCGGCGGTGGTATCGGTGTGGGTCTCGTGTTCGCCGCTTACATCAACGGTGTTGCACGTCAGCCGGAAGCCCAGCGTGTGCTCCAGCCGATCGCGTTCCTTGGTCTGGCACTGACCGAAGCACTCGCCATCCTCGGACTGGTCTTCGCTTTCGTTCTTTCCTAGTCCTTAAGAACCAAGCGAAAATCCACACACGAGTAGATAGGACGGGTGAACCATGAATCAGCTGATCATCTCAGCCGCCACTGAAGGCGCGGAGTCGCCCAGCCCGCTCATGCCCAACCTCTGGGAAATGGGCGTCGTGCTGGCAGGCTTTGTAGTCCTCCTTTTCATCGTGGTCAAGTTTGTTGTCCCGATGTTCGAAAAGACTTTTGCAGAGCGCGCCGAGGCGATTGAAGGCGGCATTGCAAAGGCTGAAAAGGCACAGGCCGAGGCTTCTGCAGCTCTTGAAGAGTACAAGCAGCAGCTCACCGACGCCCGCGCCGAGGCCAACCGCATCCGTGAGGAAGCACGCGCCGAAGGCGCCCAGATCCTCGCCGAGCTGAAGACCAAGGCCGCTGCCGAGTCTGCACGCATCACCGAGCAGGCACACGCCCAGATCGAGTCCGAGCGCCAGGCAGCTGTCGTCTCGCTCCGTGCTGAGGTCGGCACCCTGGCCACCACGCTGGCTGGCCGCATCGTTGGGGAATCCCTCAGCGATGACGAGCGTTCCGCACGCGTTGTGGACCGCTTCCTGGCGGATCTGGAGACCCAGAGCGCAGGTGCAGCTAAGTAATGGCAGGTATATCGAGCGAATCGCTGACCACAGCGCTGGAGCAGTTGGAAGCCAAGCTTCCCACCGCCTCGCTGCAGTTGGCTAAGGACCTCTTCGGAATCCTGGGAACGGTGGACAGCTCGGCTGGCTTGCGCCGCGCCCTGACTGACCCGTCCCGTAGCGGAGACGAGAAGTCGGCGCTGGTCAAGCAGCTGGTTGGCGGAAAAGTCTCCGCTGATGCTGCTGAAATTGCAGGCGGATTGGCCAGCTCGCGCTGGGCATCGGCACGCGATATCGGCGATGCACTCGAGACTCTTGCCGCCACGGTGGTCATTGCCGTAGCTGAAAACAAGTCGGCCGTTTCTGCCTCCGGTATTACGGGGCTGGAAGAGCTGGAAAACGATCTGTTTGCATTCAACCAGGCCGTCGCTTCCAGCCACGAAGTACAACGTGCTCTGTCTGAGCCGCAGGCATCCGCCTCGGCCAAGGTTGCACTGGCCGAGAAGCTTGTTCCTGGCATCAGCGAGGAAGCAAAGGTTCTCATCGGCCAGGCCGTAACACAGCCGCGCGGTGTCAAGCCGAGCAAGCTCGTCGAGTCCTTCGCCAAGCTTGCAGCCAAGCGTCAGCAGCGCTGGATTGCAACTGTCAGCGTTACCCGTCCGTTGACGGAAACGCAGGCCAGCCGTCTGCAGGCCGGGCTGGATGCCCTGTACGGCCGCGAATTGAAGGTCAACGTCAACGTTGATCCTGCACTGATTGGTGGGATCCGGGTCCAGGTAGGCGACGAAGTGCTTGACGCTTCGGTTGTTGCCCGCCTGGCCGAACTTCGCCGACAGCTCGCTGGCTAGCCAGACAAAGCACAACTTAACTGATAGAAAAACCGGTCATCGTGAGCAACGATGATCACGAAAACAGGAGAGCAGGGACTGCAGATGGCCGAATTGACCATCAACGCCGACGACGTCCGTAATGCGTTGAACGAGTTCGCGGCGTCCTACGAACCCGGAAGCGCAGAACGCGTAGAGGTCGGTCGTGTGACCACCGCAAGTGACGGCATCGCCCGTGTTGAGGGCCTTCCCTCGGTCATGGCGAACGAGCTGCTTCGCTTCGAAGATGGCACGCTGGGCCTGGCCCAGAACCTTGACGTCCGCGAAATCGGTGTCATTATCCTCGGTGACTTCACCGGCATCGAAGAAGGCCAGGAAGTCCACCGCACCGGTGAGATCCTGTCCATTCCGGTTGGCGACGCCTTCTTGGGCCGCGTAGTCGACCCGCTGGGCCAGCCGATCGATGACCTCGGCGAGATCAAAGCCGAGACCACCCGTGCTCTGGAACTCCAGGCACCGGGCGTGACCCACCGCAAGTCGGTTCACGAGCCGATGCAGACCGGCCTCAAGGCCATCGACGCCATGATTCCGATCGGCCGCGGCCAGCGCCAGCTGATCATCGGTGACCGCCAGACCGGCAAGACCGCAATCGCCGTGGACACCATCATCAACCAGAAGGCCAACTGGGCTTCGGGCGATGTCTCCAAGCAGGTGCGTTGCATCTACGTCGGCGTCGGCCAGAAGGCTTCCACCATCGCCGCCGTCCGCCAGACCCTGGAAGACCACGGCGCGCTGGAATACACCACCATCGTGGCTTCGCCGGCATCGGACCCCGCCGGATTCAAGTACCTTGCCCCGTACGCAGGCTCGGCCATCGGTCAGCACTGGATGTACGGCGGGAAGCATGTCCTGGTGATTTTCGACGACCTGTCCAAGCAGGCCGAGGCTTACCGTGCAGTGTCCCTGCTGCTCCGCCGGCCGCCGGGACGCGAAGCCTACCCGGGCGACGTCTTCTACTTGCACTCCCGCCTGCTGGAGCGTTGTGCCAAGCTCTCTGACGATCTCGGCGCCGGCTCGATGACCGGTCTGCCGATCGTCGAAACCAAGGCAAACGACGTCTCTGCCTACATCCCGACCAACGTGATCTCCATCACCGACGGCCAGATCTTCCTGCAGTCGGACCTCTTCAACGCCAACCAGCGTCCCGCTGTTGACGTCGGTGTGTCCGTATCCCGCGTTGGTGGTGCCGCGCAGGTCAAGTCCATGAAGAAGGTCTCCGGTACCTTGAAGCTGGACCTGGCACAGTACCGCGACATGCAGGCATTCGCGATGTTCGCTTCGGACCTCGACGCCGCATCGCGCCAGCAGCTGACCCGTGGTGCACGCCTGATGGAACTGCTCAAGCAGGGCCAGTACTCGCCGTTCCCGGTCGAGGACCAGGTTGTGTCCATCTGGGCCGGCACCAACGGCTACTTGGATGACGTTCCGGTTGAGGACATCAAGCGTTTCGAGTCCGAGTTCCTGGAGCACCTCAAGCACAAGTCCTCCATCCTGACCACGCTGGCACAGACCAACGTGCTGGATGACGACACCGCTGAGGCCCTGAAGACCTCGATCATTGCCTTCAAGAAGGGCTTCTTCGGCGAGGGCGACAACCGGCTGGTTGGCGCAGGCCACGAGGAGCACGAAGCGATCTCGGGCGGCGACGTCGACCAGGAAAAGATCGTCAAGCAGAAGCGCTAGTTTCGTTGATCTGGCCTGCCGGGGTCCGCAAGGGCCCCGGCAGGCCAGGCCATCGAGAACTTAGGAAAGGATAAGTATGGGAGCCCAGATTCGGGTCTACCGTCAGAAGATCAGCTCGACGACGTCGATGCGCAAGATCTTCAAGGCGATGGAACTGATCGCTACCTCGCGCATTGGTAAGGCCCGCGCCCGCGTAGCAGCTTCACTGCCTTACGCAAACGCGATTACCCGTGCCGTTTCTGCTGTCGCAACTCAGAGCGAAATCGACCACCCGCTGACCACTGAGCCGGAGCAGATCCGCCGCGCCGCCGTCCTGGTAATCACCTCGGACCGTGGCCTTGCAGGTTCGTACTCCGCGAGCGTGCTCAAGCAGGCCGAAGGACTCACCGAGCTTCTTCACGCAGAAGGCAAGGAAGTCAAGGCGTACCTGATCGGCCGTAAGGCGCAGGCTTACTTCGATTTCCGCAGCCGTCCCTACGCCCGCGTCTGGACCGGCGGCACGGATGCACCGGAATTCGAAACCGCGCAGGAAGTCGGCACAGCACTTCTCGAAGACTTCGCCACGAGCTTCGAAGAGGGTGGCGTGGACGAGATCCACGTCGTCTACACCCGCTTCAAGTCCATGGTGACGCAGGAGCCGCTGGTCATCCGTCTGCTTCCGCTGGAGGTCGTCGAACAGGAGGCAGGGTCGGAGTCCGAGTTGCTGCCGCTGTACGAATTTGAGCCGGAAACCGAGCAGGTCCTCGATGCCCTGCTCCCGCGCTACATCGAGTCCCGTATCTTCGCAGCAATGCTGCAGGCCGCTGCTTCCGAGCTCGCAGCCCGCCAGCGTGCCATGAAGTCGGCCGGTGACAACGCGACGGACCTGATCAAGAAGTACACGCGTCTGCGCAACACGGCCCGCCAGGCCGAGATCACGCAGGAGCTTTCCGAAATCGTGGCCGGCGCCGACGCCCTCGCGTCCTAGCCGGTACAGGATTCGGCTCGAAGCCGCACCTGCACCAAACAGATAAACTTAACCCCACGCCATCTACTGAGTGAAGTGAGAGAGATGACTGCCACAGCTACCGAACACGTAGCCGCAACGGCCGGTGCCACCGGCCGCATTGCCCGTGTTATTGGCCCGGTTGTCGACGTCGAATTCCCGGCTGACGCAATCCCCGCGATTTACAACGCGCTTACCACTGAGATCAAGCTCAATGGTGAGACCAAGACGATCACGTTCGAGACCTCCCAGCACCTGGGTGACAACCTCGTCCGCGCTATCGCCCTGCAGGCAACCGACGGACTGGTCCGCGGTACCACCGTGCAGGACACCGCCGCCCCGATCTCCGTGCCTGTCGGCGACGGCGTCAAAGGCCACATCTTCAACGTTCTCGGCAAGCCGCTGGATGTTGAAGAGTCAGAGATCAAGGCTGACGCCTACTGGCCGATCCACCGCAAGGCCCCTTCCTTCGCACAGCTCGAAGGCTCCACGGAGATGCTCGAGACCGGTATCAAGGTCATCGACCTTCTCACCCCGTACATCAAGGGTGGAAAGATCGGCCTGTTCGGTGGTGCCGGCGTCGGCAAGACCGTTCTGATCCAGGAAATGATCACCCGTGTTGCCCGCAACTTCGGTGGTACTTCCGTATTCGCCGGCGTTGGCGAGCGTACCCGTGAAGGCAACGACCTCTGGGTTGAAATGGAAGAGGCAGGCGTCCTCAAGGACACCGCCCTTGTATTCGGTCAGATGGACGAGCCGCCGGGAACGCGCCTGCGCGTTGCACTGTCCGCCCTGACCATGGCGGAGTACTTCCGCGATGTGCAGAAGCAGGACGTGCTGCTCTTCATCGACAACATCTTCCGCTTCACGCAGGCAGGCTCGGAAGTTTCCACGCTGCTCGGCCGTATGCCGTCCGCAGTGGGTTACCAGCCGAACCTTGCCGACGAGATGGGTCTGCTCCAGGAGCGCATCACCTCCACCAAGGGCCACTCCATCACGTCGATGCAGGCCATCTACGTTCCCGCCGATGACTACACCGACCCGGCTCCGGCAACGACCTTCGCACACCTCGACGCGACCACGGAACTTTCCCGTGAAATCGCATCCCGTGGTCTGTACCCGGCCGTTGACCCGCTGACGTCGACCTCCCGTATTCTGGACCCCCAGTACATCGGCAAGGACCACTACAACACGGCTGTCCGTGTTAAGCAGATCCTGCAGAAGAACAAGGAACTCCAGGACATCATCGCCATCCTCGGTGTTGACGAACTGTCCGAAGAAGACAAGATCGTCGTGTCGCGTGCACGCCGCATCCAGCAGTTCCTGTCCCAGAACACCTACACCGCCAAGCAGTTCACCGGCGTCGAAGGCTCCACCGTGTCCATCAAGGACACTGTGGAAGGCTTCACCGCCATCTGCGACGGCGAGCTGGACCACGTTGCAGAGCAGGCGTTCTTCAACGTCGGTGGCCTGGATGACGTCGAGCGCCAGTGGGCCAAGATCCAGGAACAGACCAAGTAGCATGGCCGAGCTCGAGGTTGAGATTGTCGCGGCGGACCACTTCGTGTGGTCCGGTGCGGCCAAGATGGTCAAGGCCCGCACCAGCGATGGTGAAATCGGAATCCTGCCGGGCCACTCGCCCCTCCTTGCCATCATGGCCGAGGGCGAACTGGCAATCCAGCCGGTTTCCGGTGACCGTATCTCGGTAGCAGTCGACGGCGGATTCTTCTCCGTTGACAACAACCGCGTGGTCATTGTTGCTGACAACGCCCAGCTGGGCGAAGCGGCTACAGCGGGGATCCGATAGCACGACCTTGATGGACGACTCTCTTATTCCGTTCATCGCACTGGCAACAGCGTTCGCGTTGCTGATTTTCACACTGTGCCTTTTCGGGGTGCGCCGCTTCAATCTGCGGCGCGCCCTGGGCACAGTCGACGCCTCCATTTGCACGGCTGGAAACAGCTGGCAGATGGGGGTTTGTCGTTATCAGGACAATGAACTCGAATGGTTCCGGCTGTTGTCATTGAGCGTGATCCCCAAACACAGATTCCGCCGCAGTTCACTTGAGCTGCTTGGCCGCCGCAAGCCCACCGAGGAAGAGCTGGTCAAGATCCAGCCCGGAGTGGTTGTGGTGGAACTTCAGTATGAAGGCAAGAAGTTCATGCTCGCCATGAACTTCGATGCCTATGCGGGACTGTCATCCTGGCTCGAGGCGGGTCCGGTCATCGGCGTAGGCACCTGGCGCTAGCTGCCATGGACACGTTTTTCGACCTCAGCCTCGTCGACGGACCACTGCTGTGGCTCAGTATCGCCGCAGGCATCGTAGGCGCAGTCCATCTTCTGTGGAAGCGGAAGTTTTCCTGGGCCCTGTTTGTTGCCGGGGCATTGCTGGCGGCCGTGGCAATCGTAGCAGTGCTCCACTGGCTCCTGATCTACGTCTTCTCTGCTTTCCCGGAGCATCTGCCGATCGAGATCCTTGCGTGGTCCGTGCCGGCCGTCGCTGCCGTGCTGCTGTTCGCCCTGCGGATGCGGCGGAACACCTGGGCAGGACGTGCCACCAGCGCCCTGGCCGTGCTGGGCGTGGTGCTCTTGAGCGCCGTCCAGATCAACATCTACTTCGGCCTCAACAACACTGTCGCGGACCTCGTGGGCACTGCAGTGGCCCGCATCCAGCCCCTTGAGGCCGGGCTCAAGCGGCAGCCCGGAAGTCCTGTCCGTCCCGCACCGGCAAGCTGGACCGCCCCGGAATCCATGCCGTCCGGCGGGATCCTCCGGCGGGCGGAAATCCCTGGAACGGCCTCCGGGTTCACTTCACGGGAAGCCTTCATCTATCTCCCGCCGGCCTACCAGGCGGCTGCCCGCCCCGCACTTCCCGTCCTGGTGCTCTTTTCCGGGCAGCCGGGAGGCCCCTCGGACTGGCTCAGCGGCGGACGCCTGCGCGCCGTGCTGGACAAATTCGCCGCCAACCACGGGGGACTGGCTCCCGTGGCCGTGGTGGTGGACCCCAACGGCAGCGGCAGCGCCAACACCATGTGCATGGACAGCCGGATTGCCCAGGCTGACACCTACCTGTCGCAGGACGTCCCCGCCTGGATCCGGGCGACGCTCGACATCAACCCGGACACCTCACAGTGGGGCGTGGGGGGCTTCTCCTTCGGCGCCACCTGCGCCGTCCAGATGGGCACCCGCCACCCGGCAACTTATCCTTCCGTGCTGGCCTTCTCTGCCGAGCAGGAACCTGCGCTGGCCAAGGACCGCAGCAAGACCATCGCGGAATCCTTCGGCGGCGATGTTGCCGCCTTCGAGTCGCTGACCCCCCTGGCACAGATGGGGGAGCGCCAGTATCCCGGCAACGCAATCTATTTCGCGGCCGGCTCCACCGACCATGAATTTGTCGCCTACATGGAGGTCCTTGCGGCCGCGGCCAGGACGGCCGGCTTCACCGTGGAGGAGCACAGCATTGCCCGGGCCGGGCACTCCTGGGACACCGTGGTCAAGGGCATGCCGGAGGCGTTGGAGTTCCTGGGCGGGCGTTGGGGCATCACGAAGTGACCGTGCTCAAGAAGGCCAACGGCGCGCACTCCGGTGGCCCCAACCCTGGTGGTGCAAACCATGGCTCAGGCGCCCGCGGCCTGTGGCTCAACGGCTTGTTCCGTCCCGCGGCGCGGCAAGCGCTCGGCCATCTCCGGGCGATTCCCTTCACCTTGACAGTCATCGCGCTGATGGCCGCGGTGGCAGTGTCCAGCGGGAGCTTCCTGGGCGGCCCGCCGGAGTCCTGGCTTTCCGTTGCCGGAGTGACTGCGGACGGGCTGAAGTCTGGCCAGTGGTGGTCCATCTGGACGTCGCTCTTCTTCGCCACGAACCCGCTGGCCTACCTGGCCGCAGGCCTGATGATTTTCCTGCTGCTGGGTCTCGCTGAACGCCAGCTTGGCTTGTGGCGTACAGCGCTGATGTTCTTGGGCGGCCAGTTTGCCAGCGTGTCGGCGTTCCTGCTGATCACCCAGCTTGCACGCTACGCCGGCGACGACTGGCTGGGCGGCATGATGGGGACCCGGCTGATCGGGCCGTACGCCGCGGTGCTGGCAGCGACACTGGCCGCGAGCGGGCTCTTGCCCACCCTGTGGCAGCGGCGCCTGAGGGCAGCAGTGCTTTCCCTCGCGTCCCTCCTGCTCCTGTATGTCGGCCATCCCGAAACAGTAGTGGGCTTCTTTGGTGCCTTGTTGGGGCTTGCGGGCGGCTGGTGGATCCAGAGCGACCACGGCAAGCTGCACCTGCACCGCTCCACGGGCCGTGAAGTCCGCAACCTGCTGGCCCTGACCATGGCCATCTTCGCGGTAGGCCCCATTCTGACCGCAGCGGCGAAAAGCCCGTCCGGCCCGCTCGCGCTGCTGCGGGACGTGGTCCTCAATCCCCTGCCCACGCTCTCGCAACTCGAGAGCAACTGTGGCGGCACTGTGGATGCTGCCTGCCTGGAGCTCGGGCGCCAAGGCTACACAGGGCCCTTCGGCCTGGCCCTGGCGGTGGTCCCCGTGGCCCTGCTGCTGATCTGCGCCGACGGCATGCGGCGGGGACGGCGCCTGGCGCTGGGGCTTGCCATTGGCGTGCAGTTGATGGTGGTGGCGCTCTCAACCGTGTACCTCACGCTGTTCGCCAGCATCCCGCACCATCCCGGCCGCCCGAAGGGCATGCTGAGTTCCGGCGTCGTGCACATCCTGCCCCTTGTCTTGGTGCCGCTGGCCCTCGCAGTGCTGCTCTTCGCCTACCGCGGCCACTTCCGGGTCCAGTCAGCGGTGGCACTCCGCCGACGGGTTCTCTGGTTGGTGGGCCTGGCCTGGCTCGCCCTCGCAGGCGTCTACGCTGCCGCATGGACCGCGGCCGGGGGCATGACGCGCGACGGCGGTCTGCTGGGACTGGCTGCCGAACTCGCCAGGCAGTACCTCCCGGCGCCCATCCCCAGCGGCTACCGGAAGGTCTTCGCGGACCGCAACGCGCTGGAGGGGATCCTGTTTGCCTACTCCGGCACCGTCTTCTGGCTGATGGCCCTGGCCGCTGTCTGGGTACTGCTCCTGCGGCGCCACCACATTGGCGGCCTGGCCCAGGAGGACCGGGACGAGGCCAGGGCGCTGGTGAAGACCGGCGGGGATTCCCTGTCCTGGATGGCGCTCTGGGAACCGAACAAATACTGGTTCAGCGCGGACCGCTCAGCAGGCGTGGCGTACCAGCAGCACGGCAATGTTGCCTTGACCCTGGCCGGGCCGTTCGGCCGCCGGGACGTCCACGAAGAAGCCGCCTTGGAATTCCTGGAATTCTGCTCCCAGCACGTACTGGTTCCGTGCCTGTACTCGTGCACGGATGAGCTCTGGCCGCTGCTGGGGCAGCGGGGCTTCCGCAGGGTCGCCGTGGCGCAGGAGACCAGGCTCAGCATCCGGGGGCTGGAGTTCAAGGGCAAGGACTGGCAGAACGTCCGGACGTCCCTCAACCGTGCGGAAAAGATGGGGATCACCGCCGTCTGGGGGAGGTATTCAGGACTGCCGCACCATCTGCGCACCCAGCTGGGCGAGGTATCGGAGGAATGGGCAGCCCAGAAACGGGTCCCCGAGATGGGCTTCACGCTGGGTGGCCTGGACGAGCTCATGGACGACGACGTGCTGTGCTGTGTTGCGGCGGACAACGACGGGCATGTCTATGGTGTGACCAGCTGGCTGCCTGTCTTTGAAGACGGTGCCGTGGTCAGCTGGACGCTGGACTTCATGCGGCGGCGCGGGGATGGCTTCCCGGGCGTGATGGAGTTCCTGATCGCCTCGGCCGTCCTGGAGTTGCGATCCTCCGTGGAAACTATCTCGCTGTCCGGTTCGCCGCTGGCCCGCGAGAAGGGCGAGATTGAACAGCGGGCCGAGGGACTGGCCGGCATCCTGGAGCTCGTGGGCCAGGCCCTGGAACCTGTCTACGGCTTCCGCTCGCTGGCTACGTTCAAGTCGCGTTTCCAGCCCGAATACAGGACCCTGTATCTGTACTATCAGGATCCGCTGCAACTGCCGGCAATGGGCCGGGCCCTCAGCCGGGCGTACCTGCCGGGATTGTCCGTCCGGTATTCCGCCAGGCTATTGCGGAGCCTGGTCGGCTGATTTCCGGCAGGCGCCGGCAGCACCCCGCATTTCACCCGGGGTAAATACGTATTACATAATTGCGGAGCAATCAGACATGGTTGTCGTAAGCCGCCCTTAAACAGGGCAACCCCGGCACAAAGGCCGGGGCAACCCCGGCACAAAGGCCGGGGCAACCCCATTGCTGAACGTGCCTGAGGCAGAATTCAGCGGCTCGGACTAGACGACGGTAACGCCGGTTGCCTGCGGGCCCTTGGCGCCTTGGCCGATTTCGAACTGAACGCGCTGGTTCTCATCGAGGGTCTTGAAGCCACCGGTCTGGATCTCGGAGTAGTGGACGAAAACGTCGCCATCCGCGTCGTCCGGGGTGATGAAGCCGAAGCCCTTTTCAGCGTTGAACCACTTGACGGTTCCCAGTGCCATTTTATTTCTCCTCATTGTGGAACTTAAGGCCGATACACCGCGCACCGGCCCTGGTTACTCCGCGAGAAGCCCTGGTTTTCCGCCCAGGCTTGGCCTGGTTGGTTTTGCAGGAGCTTCACGCTCGCAACGCGTCTTGCGAGCATGAAAACACCTACACAAAGACTGCTACAACACTTTCACGGGCCGTGCTGGAGGTCAACGGTCTGCCCGGGAATTCCGGAAAATTTTAGGTAAAAAGAAGGTAACGGCGGAATGGGTGGCAGTGCCGCCCGGAAAGAAGCCATTTGGCTTCAAAGAAGGCAATGGAAAGCAACAATGCGAATGTCCGGGCGCAGGAGGGTGGGCACAGCAGGACGGGCTGCGTCAGGCGAGCCAGTTGCCGTTGCGCATGACGGACACCAGGCCCAGGTCCTTGTCCGCCACGACGATGTCGGCGCGCAGTCCGCGGCGGAGCCCGCCCACCTCATCGGCGAGCCCCAGCACGCCTGCAGGCACTGCCGTTGCCGAAAGCACGGCGTCGCTCATGTCCACGCCCGCGGCGACGGTGCGGCGCACCACCTCGAGCATGGTGGCCGTGCCCCCGGCAATGGAACCGGTCGCATCGAGCGTGGCCACACCATCGGTGACCGTCACGGGTGAGGGGCCCAGCATGTAGTTGCCGTCGGAGAGGCCGGCAGCGGCCATTGAGTCGGTGACCAGGAGGATGTTGGCCGCACCCACCAGCTGGAAGACGGTGGCAACGGTGCTGGGGTCCAGGTGGGTATCGTCGGCGATGAGCTCCACGAGCGCCTTCCCCTGCTGGGCAGTACGCAGGCAGGCTGCCACGGGGCCGGGGGAGCGGTGGTGCATGGGCGGCATGCCGTTGAAGAGGTGAGTGACCGTGGGCAGGGCGCTGACGCCGTCGAAGCCTGCGGATTCGAGCCCCTCGCGGGCGGCTGCCAGCGAGGCGGCGGCCGTGGCGTCGTCGCAGTCCGTATGCCCCAGCGACGGTGTGACACCGTGGGAGGTCATGAGGTCCACGAGCGCCGCGGCGCCGGGCAGCTCCGGGGCATAGGTCATGGTGGCCAGCTTGCCCGCGGCGGCCTCGACCAGTTCGTTCATGAAATCGAGGTCCGGTTCCAGCAGGAACGCCGGGTTCTGCGCCCCGCAGCGGGCGTGGGACAGGAAGGGGCCCTCGAGGTGGATGCCGGCGACGAGCCCTTCACCGGCCAGCTTCACATAGAGTTCGATGCCGCGCAGCAGATCCTCGCGCGAGGCCGTGACCATGCTGGCCAGGAACGTGGTGGTGCCGGAACGGTGCAGGAAGTCGGCGGCTGTGCGGGCAGAGGATTCCTCGCCGCCGGGGAAGTCGCCGCCGTTGCCGCCGTGGCAGTGGACATCCACCAGGCCCGGCAGGATGAACCGGTCCTGGGGAAGGTCCAGCCATGCCTCTTCCCCAAGGTCGCTGAAACCTTCGAAGTCGGCGGCGTCAAAATCTGCGGCGGGCCCGGCGAACGCGATGCGGTCGCCGTCGACCGCCACCAGACCGTCCTCGACGATCACGCCGTCGCTGACAAGGGTCCCGGTCAGGATGTGGCGGATGGGCGCAGAAAGAGATGCAGGCTGGTCAAGGGCAGTCATGACACTAATTCTAGTGTCCCGCAGCACACAGGCTAGAAGAGCCGCGACTCGCTGTCATCCACGCCCCGCATGGCGTCATAGTCCAGCGTCACGCAGTCGATGCCGCGGTCATTGGCCAGGACCTTGGCCTGCGGCTTGATCTGCTGGGCAGCGAAGATGCCGCGCACCGGTGCCAGCAGGGGGTCGCGGTTCAGGAGCTCAAGGTAGCGCGTGAGCTGCTCGACGCCGTCAATGTCGCCCCGGCGCTTGAGCTCGACCGCCACAGTGGCGCCGGCGGCATCGCGGGCCAGGATGTCCACCGGGCCGATCGCCGTGAAGTATTCACGGCGGATCAGGGAGTAGCCGGCGCCGAGGGTCTCGATCTGCTCGGCCAGAAGACGCTGCAGATCGGCTTCCACGCCGTCCTTGATAAGGCCGGGATCGGTGCCGAGATCATGGGAGGCATCGTGCAGCTGCTCATGGATGTTGATGATCAGCCGGTCATCGGTCTTGGCGGACTGCACCGTCCACTGCTCCACCACGCCTTCCTCTACCTCCGTCTCCTCGGGCGTGGTCACGCGCAGGGAGGCCGGCGGGCTCATCCAGTTCAGCGGCTTGTAGGAACCGCCGTCGGAGTGCACCAGGACGGAACCATCGGCTTTGACCAGCAGAAGCCGGGTAGCGAGGGGGAGGTGGGCCTTGAGCCGGCCAACATAATCAACAGAACAACGGGCTATGACGAGTCGCACCAGCCCAACTTTACCGTCTGGCAGTCCCGGCCTTTGGCAGAATGGAGGCATGCCCCGTTCCAACCGCCCCCGCCGCCCACTGTCAGCCACCCGGACGCCAAGGGGCGGCAGCAAGAATGCGGGGGAGGTCCCGGAGCTGGATCTTGAGCGCGCGCGGGCCGGGATCGCCCGCCGGGAGAGCGCCCCCGACGGCGACTGGATGGTCCGCAGCATCACCGCCAGGAATGCCGAGAAGCAGTACATCTGCCCCGGCTGCTCGACGCCGATCCTTCCGCGGATCGCGCATCTGGTGGTCTGGTCGGACAGCCACTTGTTCGGCGAAGCCGCCGGCTTGGCCGAACGCCGGCACTGGCACAGCAACTGCTGGACGGGCCGCACGTACCGCTACCGCTGAGCACTTAAGCTTGGAAGCATGACTTTCAATCCCGCCACCTTCGTTTTCAGCCCGCAGGATACAGCCTCCGCCATCCGGGCCGCCACGGTCCTCCCGGCGCACAGGGAAAACGTCGAGTTCACCACCGAGGACGGCAAGGTGCTCCTCGGCGAGCTCGCCGTGCCGGAGTCGGGGGAGATCACCGCCACGCTCATCACGCTCCACCCGCTGCCAACGCACGGCGGCTTCATGGATTCGCACGTCTACCGCAAGGCCTCCTACCGGCTGCCCGCACTCGCCGGCGTCGCCGTCCTGCGTTTCAACACGCGGGGCACGCACTCTCCGCGCGGCACCAGCCAGGGCCAGTTCGAGGAAGGCATCGGTGAGCGCTACGACGTCGAAGCCGCCGTCCGCTTCGCCGTCGAACGCGGACTGCCGAACCGCTGGCTGGTGGGCTGGTCCTTCGGCACCGAACTGGCGCTGATGTACGGCGCCGTGGAGCCCGTGGCGTCGGCGATCGAGGGTGCGGTCCTGCTCTCCCCGCCGCTGCACCGCGCCACGGACGTGCACCTCAAGGAATGGAGCGCCTCCGGCAAGCCGCTCACGGTCCTCGTTCCGGAGCACGACGACTACCTCCAGCCCGCAGAAGCCGCTGAACGCTTCAGCCTGGTACCGCAGGCCAGGGTCCTCGGCGTGGACGGGGCCAAGCACCTCTGGGTGGGCGAGAAGTACGCTGCCCGGGTGCTGGATGAGATCGTCGACGACGTCACTGCGGCCGGTGCCGGTCCTGCGGGTCTTCCCCGGGAATGGGCCGGAGCGGTGGCCACGGCGCACTGAACCCTAGTGCCGGTCCTGGCGGGCGATGAACACCTCTTTGATCAGCAGCATGATGGCAGCCGCCGTCGGGATCGCGATCAAGGCCCCCAGCACGCCCAGCAGGCTGCCGCCGGCAATCACTGAAATCACGGCGACGGCGCCCGGCACGGCAACGGCGCGCTGCATGATGCGCGGGGAGATGAAGTAGGCCTCGAACTGGAGGTAGGCGAAATAGCATATCGCATAGATGATGGCCGTCTGCCAGCCCAGCGTCAGGGCCACCAGGATCACGACGATCGCGGCGATCATGCCGCCCACCAAGGGGATGAAGGCCAGCAGGGCCACCACGAAGGCAAGCAGGACACTGAACGGGACGCCCAGGATGCTCATGACAATGAAGGCGAAGAGCGCGTTGAGCAGGGCGACGCAGGCCTGGCCAATGACGTAGTTGCCCACCGAGCGGGTGATTTCCTCGGACAGGGCTTCGACGCGCGGGCGGCGCGACCTCGGAGCCAGCCGGTAGGCCCACGTCTTCATGGACGGCAGGGCGGCCAGGAAGTAGAGGCTCAGGACCAGCACGATGAGAGTGCCGAAGATCCCGTTGGCCACCGTTGAACCGAAGCCCACCACGCCGCCGAAAATGCCTCCCATGGCCTCGGGGTTCTTGACGAACTTGTCCAGTTCCGCCGTGATGCGCTCGCGGACCCCGAACTGGCTGTCCAGGGAACGGAAGAAATCGGAATCCAGGAATCCGCGGATCCAGTCGGGTGCCTGGCGGACGATCTCCGAGACCTGTTCCACGATGGTGGGGATCAGGGTGGCGAAGAATCCGGCGACGCCGAGCACAAGGGCGGAGACGGCGATGAGGATGCCGGCAGCCCGGGGCAGTTTGCGGCCCTCCAGCCAGCGCACCACGGGGTCCAGCCCCAGGGCGATGAACAGTGCCGCCACGATCCAGAGCAGCAGCTGTGCCGTGTTGATGCCGATGTAGTACAGCAGCAGCGCGGCACCTACGCCGGCCGTTCCCAGGAAGCCCACGTACAAGGGGTGCTGGGCCGAGATCTTCGGCCCGGGGGAGCCAAAGCGCTCCGCAAGGTCCGCGTCCTGGCCGGGCTCTGGCTTTTCCTCTTCGGGAGGCATCTCGAAGCGGACGCGGGTCCTGGCCCCGGGGATCGGCTGCCGCAGTTTGCGTGCGACGGAGGCCAGGCGTGCCTGGACGCCGTCGCCCCTGGTCCCGGAGCCTTCCGTGGACGCCGGCCCGTCAGCCGTGCCGGGCTGTTCGGCGGGGCTCGGGTGCTTGTGCTCGTTCACGGGAATCTGCTGCCTTTTCGCTCCGCGGCCATGCCCTCGGCAGGCCGGATTTCATGATCATCGCCACAGTACCAGCAGCCCCGAACGGCGCTTCCGCAGCGCCCTGGCGCGGCCTGGAATGCCCTTGCGCGCACGCCCGGATCAGGCTCCTTCGTAACAAAACGGTTACCCTAGAACTTCAACGACCGCTGATGATAGGTATTCCTGTGCGATTGAAGACTGCAGCCACACTGGCGCTGCTGGGCCTCCTGGCGCTGCTGGCCGGAATCGGCCAGCTGACCTTCTGGGCCCCCGCCGAGACCGTGACCGTTTCGACTCCCGGCGACATGAAAGCTGCCCCGCTGACCGTAATCGACGAGAAGCTGATTGCCCTTCACGACGGTCCGATGAAGGTCAGCATCAAGGGCGAAGGGAACTTCCTGGTGGCCACGGGCCGCCCGGACGACGTCGACGCCTGGGTTGGCAAGACCGCCCACAATACCGTGACGGGCGTGACCGAGGACCAGACGTCCCTCCAGGTCGCCGCCTCCGAAGGCGAGGCCACCGCGCCGGCCCCGGCAGGTTCGGATCTGTGGGTCACCGTGGAGAACGGCAGCGGCGAGCTGGACTACACCTGGAACCCGCCGGCCGGCGGCGACTGGTCACTGCTGCTGGCCAGCGACGGCACCAAGGCCGCGCCGTCGTCGATCTCCATGACGTTCCCCAACAAGGCGACCATGCCGTGGGCCCTGCCGCTCATCGTGCTGGGCATGCTCGTCATCCTGGCGGGCCTGGCGTTCCCGTTCCTTGCCCGGCTCATCAACGAGCGGCGGGGCAAGGGCAAGGGCCCGGACAATGAAACGCCCGACGGCGGAACCCCGCCCAACTGGTTCGGGCCGGAAAGTGCCGGGACGGCCGCCGAGGAAGGGCCCGGGAGCCGCCGCGGCCGGGCCGCAGGATCCAACGGACAGGCGCTGCGCGTATCCCTCGCCGCCGGTCTGGCAGCCGTGCTTGTTGCCGGCTCCGCCGCAGGCGCACAGGCCACCACGACGCCCGCGCCGAGCCCCGGCACGGCTCAGGCCAGTTCCTTGGCCGCTGCCGAGGAAGCGCCCGCCGTGCCCGTGCTGCTGGACGCCCAGCTCAAGCGGGTCCTGGAGCAGGTAGCCAGCGCAGTCGCCGCGGGAGACGCTGCCCGCGATGCTGCCAAGCTGGCGCCGCGCGTGGACCAGATGGAACTGCAGGTCCGCACCCAGAACTACAAGATCCGTTCGTCGGTATCCGCCTACGAGGCCCGCATGCCCGTCCAAGCGGGCAAGCTGCTCAGCAGCGTGGTCACCACCCAGCGGAGCTGGCCGCGCACCGTGCTGGCCGTGACCCAGGGTGAGGGCAATGTGGTTCCCCAGGTCCTGACGCTCACCCAGGCCTCGCCGCGGGAGAACTACAAGCTCACCGCCAGCGCCCCGCTGCAGCCCGGGACCACCTTCCCGTCCATTCCCCTCGACGGCACCGCTTCCGTTGACCCCGCAGGCAAGGACGGGCTGGCGTACAGCGGAACCGAGGCCCTCGCGGCCCTCGCGGACCGCCTGACGAACGCAGAGTCCGCTTTCAAGGACAAACTGGTCGAAACTGGCTCCTCGCCGTACATCGCAGGCGCCCTGGCCTACCAGGCGGACACGATCACGGCCGGGACCAGCGCAACCTTCAAGGTCACGCACACGCCGGTGCCGGCGTTGACGTCCGTCCTGCGGACCTCCGACGGCGGTGCCCTGGTGATCGGGCGGCTCGACTTTGCGCTTGACGGCACCCCGAAGGCCTCCGGCGACAAACTGTTGCTGGACGAT
The DNA here is from genome assembly GCF_017368795.1 of Arthrobacter cavernae. GTDB lineage: Bacteria > Actinomycetota > Actinomycetes > Actinomycetales > Micrococcaceae > Arthrobacter > Arthrobacter cavernae. Next base: position 235,521 of record NZ_JAFNLL010000004.1, read on the forward strand.
GACTCCGCAGTGTTCGCGGGCGGCAAGGAAACCACCACGGGCATGGTCCTGACCTTTGCCGAGTCCGTGGCGGTCTACATCCCGCCGGCCGGTTCGACCGAACCCATGAAGCTGGTTGCCGCCACGCGCGGCCTGGTGGGTGCCAGCTTCAAGTAGGACATGAAGCTGCCCTGGCAGCGGCTAGAGTTGACCGTATGAGTTCGCCCGGATCCCGTCCCGTCACTCCAGCCGCTGCCAGCCAGCTCAACCTGCGCGGCGCCGTCGACCTCTCGTCGCTGAGGCGCCCGGCGCCCGCCCCACCGGCACCGTCCGCCGCGCCGGTGCCTGCGAGAAACGGCAGTGCCCCCACCGAACCCCCGGCTGCCCGCTCGCCGCTCCGCGTCGATGCCGGCGAAGAGAACTTCCAGGACCTCGTGCAGCTTTCTGCCCAGGTTCCGGTGGTCTTTGTCCTGTACTCGCACTATGCGCCGGAATCGCCGGCACTGCTGGCCACCATGGAGCAGATTGTCGAGGGCTTTGCCGGCAGGCTGGTGCTCGCCGCGGCCGACGTCGACGCCTTCCCCCAGCTGGCCCAAGCCTTCCAGGTCCAGGCAGTCCCCACCGCCGTCGCCGTCCTCAAGGGGCAGCCGGTTCCGCTTTTCCAGGGTGCCGCCGAGGAGGAGCAGGTGCGTCCGCTCCTCGATGAACTCCTCAAGGTTGCCGAAGCCAACGGTGTGACCGGAAGCATCGGCGGAGCCGGTGCGCAGGCCCCTGCCGAGGCGCCCCCGCTCGCGCCGCTTCACCAAGCCGCCTTCGACGCCATCGAGGCCGGCGACTATGCCGCAGCCGCCACCGCCTTCCGGCAGGCACTCGCCGAGTCGCCCGCCGACGCCGAGGCCAAGGCCGGGCTGGCCCAGGTGGAACTCATGGGCCGTCTCGAACGGCTCTCCGCCCCCGAGGCCGAGGCGCTGCGCCAGCTGGCAGCCCAGGAACCCGACAATCCCGAAGCGCAGCTTGGCGTGGCCGATCTGGACATCTCAGGCGGGCATATCGAAGACGCCTTCAACCGGATCATCACGTACATTGGCCGCAACTTCGGCGCCGAGCGGGAAACCGCCCGAGTCCGCCTGCTGGAGCTCTTCGACGTCGTGGGCACCTCCGATGAACGGGTTGCCAAGGCGCGCCAAGGGCTCGCCCGGGTCCTGTTCTAGTGGCCCCATCCGCACTCTTCACGCCGCTCCAGCTGCGTTCGCTCACCCTTCCGCACCGCGGCTGGGTCTCGCCCATGTGCCAGTACAGCTGCCATCCCGAAACCGGCGAGGGCGTGCCGAACGACTGGCACCTGATGCATCTGGGCTCCTTTGCCACCGGCGGTGCCGCGCTGATCCTCACCGAGGCCGCCGCCGTGAACCCTGCCGGGCGGATCAGCCCCCTCGACGCCGGGCTGTACTCGGACGCGCAGGCGGTGGCCTGGGAACGGATGGTGCACTTCGTCCACCGGCACAGTGCCGTGGACGGCAAGATCGGCGTCCAGCTGGCACATGCGGGCCGGAAGGCCTCCACCTACTGGCCGTTCTCCGGGACGTCCGGTTCCGTTGGGGCGTCCGACGGCGGCTGGACCACCGTGGGACCGTCCACTGAAGCTTTCGACGGCTACGCGGTTCCCGAGGCCATGGGCGAGGAAGACATCCAGGGCGTCATCGCCGACTTCGCCGCAGCCGCCACGCGGGCCGTGGACGCGGGCTTCGACACCGTGGAAATCCACGGCGCGCACGGCTACCTCCTGCACCAGTTCCAAAGCCCGCTGATCAACACCCGCACGGACGCCTGGGGCGGCAATGAAGAGGGCCGGAACCGGCTCATGCTTGCCGTGGTGGACGCCGTCCGAGCCGTCATTCCGGACTCCATGCCCCTGCTGCTGCGCATCTCGGCCTCCGACTGGGCCGACGGCGGCGTGGACATCGACGCCTCGGTGCGGCTTGCCCGGACCGCGGCCGAACACGGCGTGGACCTGGTGGATGTCTCGAGCGGGGGAGCCGTGGCGCACCAGGAGATCAAGCTCGGCCCCGGATACCAGGCCGGGTTTGCCGAGCAGATCAAGCGGGAAGCCGGGGTGCCCACCGGGGCCGTGGGGCTGCTGACGTCGCCCGGGCAGGCCGAGGCGATCGTGTCCCAAGGCCGGGCCGACGCCGTCTTCATGGCACGCGCCGCCCTGCGCGACCCGCACTGGTGGCTCCGGGCAGCCCACGAGCTGGGCCACGGGATCGAGTGGGTTCCCCAGTACCAGCGGGCGATTCCCCGGCACGGATTCTAGGCCCCGAGGCTAGGCTTGGAGCCATGACTGACGCGAGCAGCGATCCCGCTTCCGTTCCTTCGCCCGGACAGCCCGCGCCGGCTCTTTCGATCCGGGGCCTGGCCAAGCGCTTCGGCGGGAAGATCGCAGTCGACGGCATCAGCCTGGACGTCCCGGCCGGTTCCTTTTACGGCATGGTGGGCCCCAACGGTGCGGGCAAGACAACCACCCTCTCAATGGCGACGGGGCTCCTGCGCCCGGACTTCGGCACGGCACTGGTCCACGGCACCGATGTCTGGTCCGAGCCGCTGGAAGCCAAGAAGCTCATGGGCGTGCTGCCCGACGGCGTGCGCCTCTTCGACCGGCTGACGGGCGAACAGCTGGTCAGCTATGCGGGACTGCTGCGCGGCATGGACCGCGGGACCGTCCGCTCCCGCGTGCCCGAGCTGCTGGCCGCACTTGACCTTGGAGCCGACGCCGGCACGCTCGTGGTGGACTATTCCGCGGGCATGACCAAGAAGATCGCGCTGGCGTCGGCCCTCATCCACGCGCCCCGCCTGCTGGTCCTGGATGAGCCGTTCGAATCCGTGGATCCCGTCTCGGCCACGAACATCCGCGGCATCCTGGACAGCTACGTGGCCTCCGGCGGAACGGTGATCGTTTCCAGCCACGTCATGGACCTGGTGCAGCGTATGTGCAGCCACGTGGCTGTGGTTGCCGCCGGCCGGGTACTGGCGGCCGGGCCGGTGGACGAGGTGCGCAACGGCTCCACGCTGGAGGACCGCTTTGTGGATCTGGTCGGTGGCGGACGCCGGACAGAGGGGCTGGAATGGTTGCGCACCTTCTGAGCCTGAAATGGCGCCTGCTGCTCAATGGCTTCAAACGAAGCCCCGGACAGCTCATCGGCATGGCCATCGGCGGCCTGTACGCGGCGGGCACCGTGCTCACCCTGCTTGTGGGCCTGGTGGCGCTCCGCTGGGCCGACGCCGAAATCGCCCAGACCGTGGTGGTCCTGGGCGGTGCGCTGGCCATGCTCGGCTGGCTGGTGGTGCCGTTTCTGGTCTCTGCGGCCGACATGACGCTGGACCCGGCGCGCTTCACCACCTCGGCCATACCGGCGCCCCAGTTGCTGGCTGGCTTGGCCTTGGCCGGTTTCATTGGCTTGCCGGGCCTGTCCACGGCGCTGGTCTCGCTGGCAACGGTGGCAAGCTGGTGGCGCAGTGTCCCGGCGGTTGCCGGGGCGTTGCTCGGCGCCGCACTGGGGGCCTTGAGCTGTGTGGTGTTGTCCAAGGTGGTTACAACTGCCACGGCAAGCCTGGCGTCCTCCCGCCGCTACAAGGACGTCAGCAGCCTGGTCATTTTCGTGCCGCTGGTGCTCATGGGGCCGGTCGTTGCGGGGGTGGCGCAGGGACTGGCCGGTTCCTCGGACTACCTGCCGGGACTGGCCAAGGTCATTTCCTGGACTCCGCTGGGGGCCGCGTGGTCCCTGGGCGGTGATCTTGAAGCAGGGGACGCCGGCGCTGCCGGGCTCAAGTTCCTGGTCGCCGTGGCAACCCTGGCAGGGCTGTTCCTCTGCTGGCACCTCCTGCTGCAGCGCGCGCTGGTGACGCCACCGTACGCGGGCGGAACCTCCCGCAAGGGCGGCAGGCTCGGCCTGTTTGCCCTGCTGCCGGCGACGCCGACCGGTGCCGTGGCCGCCCGCTCACTCAGCTACTGGTTCCGGGACCCCCGCTATGCCGGTTCGCTGGTGGTGGTCCCGCTGCTGCCCGTCATCTTCCTGTTCTCCAGCGCGCAGTCCGGCAGTTACGTGATGCTGTCCGTCCTGGCGCCCATGACCGCGTTCCTGCTGGCATGGTCCATTTCGGCCGACACATCCTACGACAACACGGCATTCGCCCTGCACCTGGCCGCGGGCGTCCGGGGCATCCACGACCGACTGGGCCGCGCCCTGGCCTGCCTGGCGATCTCCTTGCCGGTGGTGCTCCTGTTCGTGATCGGGCCGTTCTTCATCACGGGGGACTGGGCGTGGCTGCCCAACATCATGGGTCTCTCCCTCGGCATGCTCTTCACGGGGCTCGGCCTGTCCTCGGTGGTTTCGGCCAGGTACACCGTGGCCGTGCCGCTGCCAGGCGACAGCCCCTTCAAGAAGCCCCCGGGCAACGTGGCCCAGACCCTGGCCGTGCAGTTCGGCGGGATGGGTGTCCTGCTCCTGCTGGTCGCGCCGGAGCTTGGCCTGACGATCGCGCAGGCGCTGACCGGCAACCCGGTGCCGGGGTGGATCAACCTCGTGGTGGGGCCGGTCCTGGGCCTTGTACTGTTTGCTGTGGGCGTGCGGCTGGGCGGGAAATGGCTGGACGCCCGAGGTCCTGAACTCTTTGCCCAGCTGACCGTGAACCGTTGACGGCGACGGCGGGACCTCCCGCCGTCGGGCGCCCTCGCAGGCGCCGCACCCAGCCTCTTGTTCAATTGTGTTCAACAATGGAGAAGTTGTGGGACATGGGATAACCTCTTATCAGATCCTGAACGTAATTTTCGACACAGAAAGGCCGTGACGATGGAAGTTGTCATCCTGCCAGGCAGCAAGCAGATCGGCGCCCTTGCCGCGGACGCCATCGAGGCACTGCTGCGCCGCAAGCCCAACGCAATCCTGGGCCTGGCGACGGGCTCCTCGCCGCTGCCCATCTACGACGAACTCGCCCGCCGCCATGAGCAGAAGGGCCTGGACTTCAGCCAGGCGCACGGCTTCGCCCTGGACGAGTACGTCGGCCTCGAGCCCGGCCACCCGGAGTCCTACCGGGAAGTCATCCGGCGCGAGTTCACCAACCGCGTGAACATCAAGCCGGAAAACGTCCACGGCCCGGATGGTGCGGCCCAGGACATCCTGGCCTCATGCCAGGCCTACGAGGACGCCATGAAGGCCCTGGGCGGGGTGGACCTGCAGATCCTCGGCGTCGGCACCGACGGCCACATCGGCTTCAACGAGCCCGGCTCCTCCCTGGCCTCGCGTACGCGCATCAAGACCCTGATCGAGCAGACCCGCAAGGACAACGCCCGCTTCTTCAAGAGCATCGACGACGTCCCGCACCATGTGATCACACAGGGTCTGGGCACCATCATGGATGCCCGGCACGTGGTGCTGGTCGCCACGGGCGCGCAGAAGGCCCAGGCCGTCCGCGACTTCGTGGAGGGTCCCGTGTCCGCCATCTGCGCCGCGTCCGTGCTCCAGCTCCACCCGCACGCGACCATCCTGATCGACGAGGCCGCGGCTTCCTCGCTCAAGCTGGCCGACTACTACCGGCACACCTACGACAACAAGCCGGAGTGGCAGGGCCTCTGACGGCCAGGCTCCAGCGGCTAAGATGGATGCCATGACTACGCTGCCTCCGGATCCATTCGAAAACGACCCCATGCGCGAGCTTTCCGGAGCCGGCACTTCCACTGCCACCATCGAGCGCGAGGAAGTGCGCCAGGAAGTGGAGCCCGGCGACCGTGAGCGCTTCTCGCACTACGTCCGCAAGGAAAAGATCATGGAGTCGGCCATGACCGGCGAACCCGTGATTGCCCTGTGCGGCAAGGTGTGGACGCCGGGCCGCGATCCTCAGAAGTTCCCCGTGTGCCCTGAGTGCAAGGAAATCTACGACGGCCTGCGCCCCGGAAACGACGGCGGAGACAAGGGCAGCGGCTCGGGCAACTCCAAGTAGTGGGCGGGGGCGCGCTTTCTCCTGCCCTCCGGCCCCTGACCATCGGCATCCTTGCCCTGGTCAGCTGCGTCGCCTTCGAAGCCATGGCCGTGGCGACGGCCATGCCCCTTGTGGCGCGCGAACTTGATGGTGAATCCGCCTACGGGCTGGCCTTCTCGCTGTTCCTGACCGCGTCGCTGGTGGCGACCGTGGCTGCCGGGGCGTGGTGTGACCTCAAAGGTCCCCGGCCGGCGCTGCTTGCTGGCCTGGCCCTGATCTGCGGGGGCCTGCTGGTCTCCGGCTTCGCCACGGCGTTTGCCGTCATGGCCCTGGGACGTGCCGTCTCCGGCCTCGGCGGGGGGCTGCTGATCGTGGCACTCTACGTGATCATCGGCGAGGCCTATCCTGCCCGGCTCCAGGCCGTGGTTTTCGGCTGGATGGCCGCGGCCTGGGTGCTGCCGTCCCTGATCGGCCCGCTGCTGGCCGGCTACCTGGCCGAAAGCGTCGGCTGGCGCTGGGTGTTCCTGGGTGTCATGCCGGTCATTGCCCTGTCCCTGGCCCTGGTCTGGCCGCGGATCAGCTCCCTCGGCGCTCCGCAGCACGCGAGCATGGATGCCGCGACGGGCCGGCGCCGCAGCCTGCTGGGTGCGGTGCTTGCTGCCGGTGTCTTTGTGGTCCAGTGGGCCGTCCACGCCCTGGCCGAGGGCCTGGAGTGGCACCTGCCCGTGGCCATTGGGGCCGGCGTGGTGGCCGTGGCCCTGACCGTGCCCAGGCTCCTGCCCGCCGGTACCGTGGTGCTCAAGCGCGGACTGCCCAGCGTCATGGTCACCCGTGCCCTGCTGGCCCTGGCCTTCTTCGGTGCCGAGGCCTTCATCCCGCTCATGCTGGTCACCGCCCACGGCCTGGATGCCGCGGTGGCCGGGCTGGCCCTGACCGGCGGCGCGCTGGGCTGGTCGGTGGGCTCATTCCTGCAGAGCCGGGTTAAGATTGAACGGCACCGGATCCTGGTATTCGGCGCAGCGGTGGGAGGCCTATCCATTGGCGCCCTTTCCCTCCTGTCTGGCCAGGGCAGCCCCTTGTGGCTTGTCATGCTGGCCTGGACGATGACCGGAACGGTCTTGGGGGCCGCTTTTTCAACGACGTCGGTCCTGGTGCTGAACCATTCGGCCCCGGACGAACGCGGCCGTAACTCGGCCTCACTGCAGTTGGCGGACCAGCTCGGCGCAGTCATGGGAACTGCCGGAGCCGGTGCGCTGTTTGCCGCTCTTCGCGATCCGGCGCATCCGGAACAGATTGGTGTTTTTGTGGCTATTTGGGTTTCGCTGGCAGCAGCGGCCTTGTTCGGCATCGTGGCGGCCGCCCGCAGCGGCGTACCTTCGGGCTTGCCCGGTGCACGGATTGTCGAATCCAGGCAGGGGGAGTCTGCATGACCGAAACACTCTTTGGCGGGCCGTCGCTTCCTCCGGCGTACCCGGAACGCGCTGCGTGGGGCACCGCCCCGAAGCTCCGCGCCTGGCAGCAGGAGGCGCTGGATCTCTACCTGCGGACCAGCCCACGTGACTTCCTCGCGGTCGCCACCCCCGGCGCCGGCAAGACCACGTTCGCCCTGCGCATCGCCACCACCCTGCTGGACAGCGGCGCGGTGAACCGCGTGACGATCGTGGCGCCCACCGACCACCTCAAGCGCCAGTGGGCAGATGCGGCCGCGAAGGTCGGCATCGCCATCGACCCCAACTTCAAGAACTCCGACGGCCAGCACGGCCGCGGCTTTGTGGGCGTCGCCGTGACGTACGCCCAGGTGGCCAGCAAGCCCATGCTGCACCGGGCCAAGACCGAAGCCGCCCGTACCTTGGTCATCCTCGACGAAATCCACCACGGCGGCGAGGCCCTGTCCTGGGGCGACGGACTGCGCGAGGCCTTCGACCCGGCGGCCCGCCGCCTCTCGCTGACCGGTACGCCGTTCCGCTCGGACACCTCGCCCATCCCGTTCGTGGAGTATGCCGAGGACCGCGACGGCATCCGCCGCTCCAAGGCCGACTACACGTACGGCTATGGCAACGCCCTCCGCGACCACGTGGTCCGGCCCGTGATGTTCATGGCGTACTCCGGCCAGATGCGCTGGCGCACCAGCGCCGGTGATGAGATGGCGGCCTCCCTGGGCGAAGCCGCTGTCACCAAGGACATCACCTCGCAGGCCTGGCGTACGGCCCTGAACCCGGGCGGCGAATGGATCCCGGCGGTCCTGGCGGCGGCCGACAAGCGGCTCAGCGAGGTCCGCCGCTCGGTGCCCGATGCCGGCGGCCTGGTGATCGCCACGGACCACGAGGACGCCCGCGCCTACGCCGGGCAGCTGAAGAAGATCACCGGGCAGTCGCCCACGGTCATCCTCTCGGACGACTCGAAGGCCTCCCACAAGATCGAGGAGTTCACCGCCAGCGAGAAACGCTGGATGGTGGCCGTCCGCATGGTGTCCGAAGGCGTGGACGTTCCGCGCCTGTCCGTGGGCGTGTACGCCACGTCCACGTCCACGCCGCTGTTCTTCGCCCAGGCCGTGGGACGCTTTGTGCGTGCCCGCAAGCGCGGCGAGACGGCCTCGGTGTTCCTGCCGTCGGTGCCGCCGCTGATGGCACTGGCCAACTCCATGGAGGCCGAGCGGGACCACGCCCTGGACCGTCCGGGGAAGGAAGACGCCGACGGCCTCTTCAACCCGGAAGACAGCCTCATGGCCGAAGCCAACCGCGAGGACAAGGCCTCCGACGAGCTCACCAAGGGCAAGTTCGAGGCCCTCGACTCACAGGCGTCCTTCGACAGGGTGCTGTTCGACGGCGGCGAGTTCGGCACCGGCGCGGACATCGGTTCCGAGGAGGAACTGGACTTCCTCGGCATCCCCGGCCTGCTCGACGCCGAACAGGTGGGCACGCTGCTGCGCCAGCGCCAGCACGAGCAGCAGTCGCGCAAGAAGCGCCAGTCGCCGCTCGCGGCGGCCGCGGCGCCGCCGCCCGTTCCGGATCACCGGATGCTGACGGATCTGCGCAACGAGCTCGCCAAGAACGTGGCCGCCTGGTCGGCCCGGACGGGCACACCGCACGGCGTCATCCACACCAAGCTCCGCGAAGTGTGCGGCGGCCCTGCCGTGGCGCAGGCCAGCGAAGTGCAGCTGCAGACGCGCCTGCGCAAGCTCCAGGACTGGTTCATCGGCCGGAAGTAATGCCGTAGCCGTAGTACCCGGGGGCAGGGGTTGCCGGAGCCCCGCCGAAGTCCACGGTCTTGAGCATGTCGTCGAAGGACGAGAGGAAGGCCTGGTCGGGGAAGGCATTGTCAAAGCGTGCCCAAGCCAGGAGCGGCTTGCCGTTGACCTTCATGGCCGCCAGCCTGAGCGTGAGGTCGGGCTGCAGGCCGAAACACTCCTCGGTCCGGTCCACGCCCTTAGCCGGGCAGCCGAGGGCGCCGTCCATGGGAGCCGGGGTTGTTGCCGTCATGATGACGGCCTCGACCCCGTCCATCCGCAGGCTTGACTGATCCGTGTACACGCCACCATGGTCGGCGAGTCCGCGGATGTATCCTACGAAGTCCTCGGGCGGCGGCACGGGCGCGGAACTGCCGGGAGGATAGACCTCAACGGGCACCAGGAACCGGATTCGATTGTTTCGGTTGTCCCGGGACGTCCACGTCAGGATTCCCGGTGTGTCCAGCTCAGGAACAGCGCCCAAGACGGGATCCACTCTCACTGTGAGCGGAACCGAGAAATTCTTAGAGGTATAGTCGTGCGGTCCGGCGGATGTTGCCGTACCGCCTGGCGGAGTGGAAGTTCCTGTTCCGGTAGGCGGCGCGGAGCAGGCCGACACGGCCAGAACCACGGCCGCGGCGGCACATCCGAGAATGGTTGTTTGCTTGCGCATCGTTACCCTCCCGACCCAGCCTGTTCAGTATGGCACTGCCGGCGGGCGATTGGGAGGGCACGGTCAGTCCCGTTCGACCTCGACGCCGTTCTCTTCCATCTCGGCGTACGCGGCCTCGAGGTCGTCCGCGATTCCGGCGGTAAGCTCGCCGAGGACCGTCACGGAGTAGCCCGCCTGGACCGCATCCAGGGCCGTGGCCATCACGCAGTAGTCCGCGGCGATGCCCACCACCACAACCTCTTCCACGCCGTGGCTCTGCAGCCAGTCGTCCAGGCCGATGGCGTCCTCGTCCAGGGTCTCGACCGCGGCAGCACCGGCCTTGAGGTCACCGCTGGGCACCTCGTCCTCGGGGGCAAGCACGCCTTCGAAGCCGGAGTAGGCCGCGGTGAACTGGCCCTTCCGGAAGTAGGCCTGGATGTATTCGGTATCCAATCCGGGGTGAAGTTCGGCGCCCTTCGTTCCGGCCTTGCAGTGCTGCGGCCAGGAGTCCACCATGTCCGGTTCCTCCGAGAAGTGGTCTCCCGGCTCGATGTGCCAGTCCTGGGTGGCCACGATGTGGTCGAAGTGCTGGTGGTTGGCGTCCACGTATTCGGTGATGGCGGAGGCAACGGCCGCGCCGCCTGCAACGGCCAGCGAGCCGCCCTCGCAGAAATCGTTCTGGACATCGACAATGATCAGGGCCCGGGACATCAGTCCTCCTCGTACACGGTGGGGATTGCAGGCTCGCCGCGCTGCAAGCGGTTGACCACTGCGGGCAGCTCGGCCATGGTGGCTGCGTGCCGTTCCTGGGCGCGGACCACACCTTCGTGGCCGGTCCAGCCGGGGAGGACTTCGCCGTTCTTGATGAACTGCTGCAGCAAGGAGCGGTCGTTGCCGTCGTCCTCCGGGCGGTGCCCGATGCCCACGATTTCCTGGGCGGCAGTGCCGCGTTCATTGAGCCGGCGCAGGGCGTACTTGCGGCCGCCCATGCTGGCCTTGTTCTTGGCTGTCTTCGCCACCGAGACGAACTCGCCGGCGTCGTTGGTGCGGCTGACCAGCTTGTAGACCATGCTGGCGGTGGGTGCGCCGGAACCCGTGACGAGGGACGTGCCCACGCCGTAGGCGTCCACGGGGGCGGCCTGCAGGGCGGCGATCGCGAATTCGTCCAGATCGGACGTGACCACAATGCGCGTGTTGACGTTTCCGAGTTCGTCGAGCAACTGGCGCACCCACTGGGCCTGCGCGATCAGGTCGCCGGAGTCCAGGCGTACGGCGCCGAGTTTATCCCCTGCGAGTTCGACGGCGGTCCGCACGGCGGTCTCGACGTCGTAGGTGTCCACGAGCAGCGTGGTTCCCGGGCCGAAGGCGGCGATCTGGGCCTCGAAGGCCTCGCGTTCAGTGTCGTGCAGGAGTGTGAAGGAATGGGCAGCCGTGCCCACCGTTTTGATGCCGTAGCGGTGCCCGGCCTCGAGGTTTGACGTGCTGGCAAAACCGCCAATCACGGCGGCCCGCGCGGCCGCCGTCGCGGATTCCTCCTGGGTGCGGCGCGAGCCCATCTCGATGCACGGCCGGCTGCCGGCCGCCGTCGTCATGCGCGAGGCAGCGGAGGCAATGGCGCTGTCGTGGTTGAGCACGGAGAGGATGTAGGTCTCCAGGATGCAGGCCTCGGCGAAGGTGGATTCCACGATCAGGATGGGGGAATAGGGGAAGTAGGCCTCGCCTTCGGCGTAGCCCCAGATGTCGCCGCTGAACCGGTAGTTGGCCAGGTAGTCAAGGGTCTCCCGGTTAACCACGGCGTTGCGCTCCAGGAACTCCAGCTCGGAGTCGCCGAAGCGGAAGTCGGCGATCCCCTCCAGGAGCCGGCCCGTTCCTCCCACTACGCCGTAGCGGCGTCCGTCCGGGAGCCTGCGCGCGAAGGCCTCGAACACCGAGCGGCGATGCGCGGCGCCCGAATGCAGGGCGGCCTGGAGCATGGTTAGCTCGTAGTGGTCGGTGAACAAGGAGGTGCGGGGATGCTCCCACGTGGTGGATCTACTCACGAATTCACTCTAGTGCGAGCGGCCATAGAATGGACAGATGACCCCAAGCGTTGCGTTCGGCACTGCCATCGGCACTGATACAGATGAGCGGACGGAGACTGCCCAGCAGGCGTCCACCGATGTCCTGACAGCTCCGGACATCCCCTGGAACCTGGTGATCTGGAACGATCCCGTCAACCTCATGAGCTATGTGAGTTTCGTGTTCCAGAGCTACTTCGGCTACTCGGAGGCCAAGGCCAACAAGCTCATGATGGAGGTCCACAAAAAGGGCCGCTCCATCGTGGCGCACGGCAGCAAGGAACAGGTGGAACAGCACGCGGTGGCCATGCATGGCTTTGGGCTGTGGGCCACCGTGGAGAAAGCCGCCAGCGGCAACGACGCCCCCGGAAAGGACGGCAGCACGCGTGGCTAAGGCATTCAAATACGGGTTCAAGGGCATCACCGGATACCTCGAACACGCAGAGCGGGAGCTCCTGCGTGGCCTCCTGAACGACGTCATCTCCATGCTCGAGACGGAGTCGCGCGAGGACGAGGACCCGCTGGCGGCGCTGATCGGGCTGGACATGGATGTCCAGGAACCAAGCGACCGCGCCCTGCTGCGGCTCCTGCCGAACGCCATGAAGGACGACGACGCCGGGTCCCTGGAGTTCCGCCAGCTCACCGAACGCTCCGTCCGGGAAAGCAAGATCGGCGCCCTGCGCGCCACGGCCCTGGGCCTGGACAAGGATGAGCTCCTGTTGTCGGCGGAGGACGCCCGCCGCTGGTCCATGGCCCTCAACGATGTGCGCCTGGTGCTGGCCGAGCGGCTGGACATCCGCGACGAAGCCGACGCCGACCATATCCACAGCATGCAGGACTGGTCCCAGGCCGAGGACGTGGAGAGCTACCTGGCCCTCGTCTACAACTTCACCACCTGGCTGCAGGAGTCGCTGGTGCAGTCCATGCTGGCCGCACTGGAGCGCAAATCCTGAAGCGCAAGCACCCCGGCATGTGACAAAACAGACATGAGGCGGGGGCCACAGGTGATGGCTGCAACAGGGGCAAAGCCTTATTCTCGAATAATCATGAGTTCAGCATCGGGCAAGGCGAGCGCCGCATCGGCGGCAATGGAATCCCCAGACAACACCACGGCCGCAGGCCAGCTGGGCTCCCGCCCGATCGGCATCTTCGATTCCGGTGTGGGCGGCCTGACCGTGGCCAGGTCCATCATCGACCAATTGCCCAACGAATCCATCCTCTACGTTGGCGACACCGCCAACGGCCCCTACGGCCCGCTCCCCATCGCCGAGGTCCGTGCCAGCGCCCTTGGCGTTATGGATGAACTGGTGGACTCCGGCGTGAAGCTGCTGACCATCGCCTGCAACTCGGCCTCCGCCGCCGTCCTCCGGGACGCCCGCGAACGCTACACCGCCCGCTACGGCATCCCCGTCATCGAGGTCATCCAGCCCGCGGTCCGCCGCGCGGTGTCCGCCACCCGCAGCGGCCGGATCGGTGTCATCGGCACCTCGGCCACGGTCGGCTCGCGGGCCTACGAGGACACCTTCGCCGCCGCCCCGGACCTTGCCATCACCTCCGTGGCCTGCCCGGAGTTCGTCAGCTTCGTCGAAGCCGGGATCACCACCGGGCCCGAGCTCCTGGCCGCCGCCAACAGCTACCTGGAGCCGCTCAAGGCCGCCGGCGTGGACACGGTGGTGCTCGGCTGCACGCACTACCCGCTGCTGACCGGCGTCATTTCCTTCGTCATGGGGGAGTCCGTCACCCTCGTCTCCAGCGCCGAGGAAACCGCAAAGGATGTCTACCGGGCCCTGGCCACCCACGGCATCCAGCGGTCCGAAGCCAGTGCACCGAGGCACGACTTCGTGGCCACCGGGGACGCCGGAGAGTTCGAGACACTCGCCCGCCGCTTCCTGGGCCCGGAGGTATTGTCCGTCCAGCACGTGGACCATGTGGCTGCGCAGTACCCCACGGGCAGCCTCGCCCGGATCACCCCTGAAATGCTCGAGGCGGCCCGCGCCGGTTCCGGGCACAGCCGCCGTTCCAACTTCGTGGAGTCCACCGCGGGCCTCAACGCCGCGGGCCTCAATGCGGTGTCCGGGCGTGGCCTGTGAAACTGACCATTGTGGGCTGTACGGGATCATTCCCCGGCCCTGGCTCGCCGGCGTCGTGCTACCTGGTGACGGCCCACGACGGCGAACGCCAGTGGAAGATCGTCATGGATCTGGGCAGCGGAGCCCTCGGCGCGATCCAGCGCTACACGGACCTGGAGGACATCGACGCGATCTTCCTGACCCACCTGCACCCGGACCACTGCATGGACCTGTGCGGACTGCACGTTGCCGTGCGCTGGAAGCCGGGCGGCTGGGGCCGTGGCCGCATTCCCGTCTGGGGACCGGCAGCGACGGCGGACCGCATGGCCACCGCCTATGGCCTGGAGCTTGACCCGGGCATGCATGAGGAATTCGACTTCACGAACTGGACCGAACGCGAACCAGTCACGGTGGGTCCCTTCACCGTGACCCCGTTCGCCGCCAACCACCCGGTGGAGGAGGCCTACGCCCTGCGGGTGGAAGCCACCGAGCCGGGCAAGGACGGCGTCCCCGTGACCCGCGTGCTGACTTACTCGGGAGACACCGATTCCTGCCAGGGCCTGGAGGATGCCGCCAAGGACGCGGACCTGTTCCTGTGCGAGGCGGCCTTCGAGGAAGGCCGGGACGACGAGATCAAGGACGTGCACCTCACCGGCAAGCGTGCCGCCGAGGCCGCCACGAATGCTGGCGCCAAGCGGCTGCTGCTGACCCACATCCCGGTCTGGACCTCCCAGACGAAGGTCATGGCCGACGCCAGGCCGGCGTTCGCCGGTGACGTGGCGGTTGCCGTGGCCGGCGTGCACTACACCGTCTAACCACACGCTGTAGCCGCGCCGGCGGCAGGCGCGCGTACCGCACGGCCGGGCCTCCGGCGTCGGGCGCCCGTGCCGGGTGACTAAGCTTGTCGTATGACTTCTGAAGCAACAACCGCCCCCGTCATCCGCGCCGATGGCCGCGCCCCCGACCAACTCCGCCCCATCAGCATCACGCGCGGCTGGTCCAAGCAGGCCGAGGGCTCGGCGCTCATCGAATTCGGCAACACCCGGGTGCTGTGCACGGCGTCGCTGACCGAGGGCGTGCCGCGCTGGCTCAAGGGCGAAGGCCGCGGCTGGGTCACCGCCGAATACGCCATGCTGCCGCGGGCCACGAACACCCGCTCCGACCGGGAGTCCGTCAAGGGAAGGATCGGCGGCCGCACGCACGAGATCTCCCGGCTGATCGGCCGCTCGCTGCGCTCCATCATCGACACCAAGGCCCTGGGCGAGAACACCATTGTGCTGGACTGCGATGTGCTCCAGGCCGACGGCGGCACCCGGACCGCCGCGATCACCGGCGCCTACGTGGCGCTCGCCGAGGCCATCCGCTTCGCCCGCGAAAACAAGATGATCGCCAAGAACGCCCAGCCGCTCATCGACACGATCGCGGCCGTGTCCGTCGGCATCATCGACGGCGTCCCCATGCTGGACCTGCCCTACGTGGAAGACGTCCGCGCCGAAACCGACATGAACGTGGTGGTGACCGGCTCCGGCAAGTTCGTCGAGGTCCAGGGCACTGCCGAGGGCGCCCCGTTCGACCGGGACGAGCTCAACGCCCTGCTCGACCTTGCCCTGCTCGGCACCACCCAGCTGTCCGCCATCCAGCGCGAGACCCTGGCCGAAGCCCCGTGAGCGAGGCGACTGCGGCCCCCCGGCTCGTCCTGGCGACGCATAACAAGGGCAAGCTGAAGGAGCTCCGTGAGCTCCTGCGCGGCCAGGTTCCGGGGCTCGACGTCGACACCCAGGTGGTGGACGCCGCCGCGGCAGGTGCCCCCGACGTCGCGGAGACCGGGGTGACCTTCGCCGAGAACTCTCTGCTGAAGGCGCGCGCCGTGGCCGAGGCCACGGGGCTGGTGGCCATCGCCGACGATTCCGGGCTCTCCGTGGACGTCCTGGGCGGTGCCCCGGGCATCTTCTCGGCCCGCTGGTCCGGGACGCACGGCGACGACGCCGCCAACCTCAACCTCCTGCTGGCCCAGCTTTCCGACGTGCCGGACTCGCACCGAGGTGCCGCATTCGTGTGCGCCGCGGCCCTGGCAGTGCCGGAGGCCGCGGGGGCCCGCGAAGTGGTCGAATACGGCCAGCTCGAAGGGACGCTGTTGCGCGAACCCCGCGGGGCCGGTGGTTTCGGCTACGACCCGGTCCTGCAGCCTCTGGGCATGGACCGCAGCTGCGCCGAACTGAGCTCCGAAGAGAAGAACGCGATCAGCCACCGCGGCAAGGCCTTCCGTGCCTTGCTCCCGGCGATCGTGGCGGCGCTGCAGTAGCCGGTTCCGGAGGAAAGAGTCTCAAACAAGAAAGGCACCCCGCGTGGGGTGCCTTTCTGCTGTACGGGGCCTTGGTTTGTCGAGGACCTCAGTGCTCTCTGTGCTTGCTGGACTCGTGCTCCTCGATGAACTCCTCCACGGGGTCCGTGCCCAGGGCGGCGGCCTTGCGCTTGGCGAAGAAGCCGCGGGCAACCTCGATGACCACAGGGATCACCGAGAGCAGCACGATCACGATGAAGATGATGTCGATGTTGTCGCCGACCCATGCGAACTGGCCGAGCCATGCGCCGAGCAGGGTGACGCCGCCGCCCCAGAGGACGGCGCCGATGACGTTGAAGATGAAGAACTTGCGCTTGTCCATCTGGGCCACGCCCACGATCACGGGGACGAAGGTGCGGATGATCGGCACAAAGCGGGCCAGGATCAGGGCCTTGCCGCCGTGCTTTTCGAAGAAGGCGTGCGCGCTTTCAACGTTCTCGCGCTTGAACAGCTTGGAATCGGGCTTGTTGAAGATGGCAGGCCCGGCCTTGGATCCGATCAGGTAGCCGGTCTGGTTGCCGATGATGGCCGCGACGATGATCATCGCGCACATGGCCCAGAGGTTGAACTGAATGGCCCCTGTGGAAACCAGCAGACCGGCGGTGAAGAGCATGGAGTCGCCGGGCAGGAAGAACCCGACCAGGAGGCCGGTTTCGGCAAAGACGATGGCGCAGACGAGTACAACCACCCAGGGCCCAAGCGGGGAGTCGCGGAGGAATACATCAGGGTTCAGCCAGTCAGGCAGGAACGAGGCCATGTGCGGCTGCACCGGTCCCGCGCCCCCGATGGTGGATACGGCAAAGTCGCTCATCGCAGAAAAGATCACTGATCAAGCCTACTTGACGGCCGGCGTCGGGGGCTCTTGACAGGACGGCGTCCTTGCCGAGGAAGCCCAGGTGCCGTCCACCAACGAGTTTGCCGCCTTCCACCGGATCAATCCGGCCACGGCAGCCAAAGGCGTGAACCTCCTGGTCGACGGGGGAATTCTTTACAAACGGAGGGGAATCGGCATGTTCGTGGCCACTGGAGCGCGGGCCGCGTTGATCGCGAGGCGCACCGAGGAATTCTATGAGCAATACGTCAGGCCGCTAACGGCTGAAGCCCGCAAACTGGGCATCACCACTGAGCAGCTGAACACCATGATCCACCGCGGCACCGGACTGGCCGTGGATCCGGAACCGAACAAGGAAAGGAGCGCGGCACTGTGAACAGCACCGTCGTGGAAGCACGGAATCTCAGCAAGCGCTACAAAGATGTGCTGGCCCTGGACGACGTCAGCCTGAGCATCACGGCCAACAGGATTTACGGACTGCTGGGACGCAACGGCGCCGGCAAGACCACGCTGATGTCAATCCTCACCGCGCAGGCGTTCGCCAGTTCGGGGGAGGCCGCCGTGTTCGGGACCAGCCCGTACGAGAACGACGCCGTACTGTCCCGGCTGTGCTTCATCCGGGAATAGCTCTCGGCGGTCGGGGTGATCATCGGCCTCGCCTCGCGCGCGGAGTTGACGTTCTTCGATGAGCCATACCTGGGGCTCGACGCCGTGGCGCGGCAATTGTTCTACGACCACCTCGTGGCGGACTACGCCCTGCATCCGCGCACCGTGATCCTGTCCTCGCACCTGATCGACGAGGTGTCCAAGCTCCTGGAGCATGTAGTGGTCATCGACCGGGGCCGGATTATCACGGATGCCGATGCGGACACCATCCGGGGATCCGCTGTCACGGTATCCGGCTCGGCCGACAAGGTGGACTGCTTCCTGGCCGGTCGCAGGATCCTGCACCGCGAAACGCTCGGGAGCCTCGCCTCGGTCACCGTGGAAGAGGCACTTACTGCCCGGGAGCGCGCAGAGGCAATGGAGCTGGGCCTTGAACTGACCCCCGTATCGCTGCAGCAGTTGGTGGTCCGCAAGACCATGGCAAAGACCGGTGAGCAGGTGCCGCGGGATGTTGAGCCCTTCGACGCCGACAATGCGATGGAGGCAAGGCGATGAGCAGGGTTGTTGCAGTGGCCCGCATGCAGTTGATCAACAAATGGGCCTACGTAGGAAATCCCCTCCTGATCCTGGGCGCCGCGTTCCTGCTGTCCCTCGCGATATTTGCGCTGGTCCCCGTCGATGAAGCCAAATACGGGGGTGGCAGCCAGGCGCCGCTGTGGTATTTCGTGTTCCTTGGAATCCAGAGCATGACGCTGGTCTTTCCCTTTTCGCAGGGGCTGAGCATCAGCCGGCGCGCCTTCGGCGTGCTGGTATCCACCCTGGGCACTGTGGCCATCCTTATCGGCATCGCGGCACTGTCCACCCTGTACCTGTGGTGGGGGAGCATCGGAGGTTGGTTTGCGCAGCAGACGCCACTCAGTATCAGTGCTTGGACCGCCCTGCTGTGTGTCGCGCTCGCCGCCGGATCCTACCTGACCCTTCGCAGGGCAACGCCCTGATGTAGCGTTCGCCACAAACAAGGCCGAAGGGGCCGTCCCGCCGCGATTCCCGGCAAGGGGCGGCCCTTGCCAGCTGTAATCTTGTGCAGTGGCATTGGACTTTACGGCGATCGACTTTGAAACAGCCAACGGATTCCGGGGGTCCCCGTGCTCCGTCGGACTGAGCAAGGTCCGCGGCGGGGTGGTGGTGGAAGAGGCCTCCTGGCTCATGCGGCCGCCGGAGAACCACGACCACTTCGAGTTCCACAACACCCGCATCCACGGCATCCGTGCCGAAGACGTTGCCGGCGCCCCGCGGTTCGGCGAGCTCTTCCCCGAGATCGGCGCGTTCATCGGCGGCGACGTCCTGGCAGCCCACAACGCCGCCTTCGACCTCGGCGTGATCCGCTCGGGCCTGGAAGTGTCAGGCCTCGCCGGCCCGGCCTACGAATACGTCTGCACCGTCATGCTGGCCAGGCGCTGCTATTCGTTGGTATCCAACTCGCTGCCGTACGCGGCCGAGGAAGCCGGCGTCCCCTTGCTCAACCACCACGACGCCGCCGAGGACGCCCGCGCCTGCGCCGGGATCCTGATCGATATTGCCCGCCGCAACAACGCCAACAGCGTCGCCGAGCTCTACCTGTCGCTGGGGCTGTCCCTGCCCAGGCAGCAGGCCTTCGATCCCCGGGACGGACTCTCCAAACCCACCCTTGCCGCGCTCGCAGGACGCGGCGGGGGAGCCCCGGCCGGCAGCCCGTTCGAACGGAGCTTGGAAGACCGCGCGGTGCGCCGCTCGGCGTGGCCCGAAGAAGGCCCCAACCCGCTGCCGAATCCGGTGGCCGAGCCCGGGCACCCGCTCTTCGGGCAGACGGTCGTGTTCACCGGTGACCTCGCGATGGCCCGGGCCGAGGCCAAGGTCCGTGCCGCCGAGATGGGCGCCAGCCCCGAAAGCCGGGTGACGGCCCGCACCACGGTGCTGGTGGTGGGCGATGGCTTCGTGGCGGGGGACTTGCGCGCCGGACGCCTTACCGGGAAGGCCCGCCGGGTCCTGGAACTCCACGGCCGCGGCCAGCAGATCGAAGTCGTGTCCGAGGGCGAGTTCCTGCAAATGGTGGGCGGCAGCTGAGCCGGCGGTCATACGGAGCAACAATGCTTCTCTGCGGAGCCCGGCGCTCCTAGCCTTGATCCATGCGCAACACTGAACAGGCCAAAGCCGCTGTTTCCGCCACCCCGGGCGGCGGCGTCGACTGGCGTGCGGTCTTTGCGTTCCCGAACCCCGTCAACGAGTACGCCGCCCGGATCACCGCAGGCCTCGTGGTCCTGCTGGCCGTGGCGACGCTGCTGAGCGGTTTCGGCTGGGGCCTGGTGCTCATCGCGGCCGGCTTCTGGCTGCGCGTGCTCTTCGGCCCCCGGATTTCACCGCTGGCCCTGCTCTCCGTCAAGGTCCTCGCGCCGCGCATCGGCCATGCCCGCCTGGTGGCGGGCCCGCCCAAGCGCTTCGCGCAGGGGATCGGCGCCGCACTGACGACGGCCGCCGTCGTGCTTTACTTCACCGGCTTCGCGCCGGCGGCCTGGATCCTGCTGGGTCTGCTGATCGTTGCGGCGTCGCTGGAAGCGTTCGTCGGTTTCTGCCTTGGCTGCGTGATTTTCGGCTTCCTGCAGCAACGCGGGTTGATTCCCGAGGACATCTGCGAGGCCTGCAACAACATCACGCTCCGCCAGTCCTGAGCGCCGGCCCTCCTAGCCCGTGGTCACGGCGAGCAGCCGCTCTGCCATCCCGCGGATCACCTCGGGGCCTTCGAGTGCCTGCAGCCAGTCGGCTGGCAGTGCCTCCTCGCCGTACAGGGCGCCGAGGATGTTCCCCGCGATCGACGCGGTGGAATCGCTGTCCCCGCTGTGGTTCACGGCGACGCCGATGGCCTTCCGGAAATGCTCGGCCGGGCTCGCGCCCTCGGTTGAGAGCACCGCATAGAGCCCGACGGCGAGTGCTTCCTCTGCCACCCAGCCGTCGCCGAGTGCCGCGGTGAGTTCCTCGGGGGCCAGCACAGTGCCGGCAGCGCTGAGGGCCAGCGCGGCCTCCAGCCGTTCCGGCAGCTCGGGCGCCTTCGTGGGCACTCCGGACACATAGGAGAGGGCCTCGGACGCGGCCTCGCGGACCCCGCTGCCGGCAATGACGTGGTGGATCAGCAGGCTGAAGGCCGCGGCGCTGAGCCTGGCGGAGGGGTGCCCGTGCGTCAGGGACGCGGCATCGGAGCTGAGTTTGTAGACGGCTTCGCGGGAAATGTGCGGGATCAGGCCGAACGGAGCCGAGCGCATCACGGTGCCGCAGCCCTTGGACTCCGGATTCACGGGGCGGCCCACGGTCCCCATGGTCCCGCCGGACAGGCCGCTGAGGCAGCCGTTGCCGGGGGCCCGGCGGTGGCGCAGCACGTCCTGGGCATCGATCCAGCGCGGTTGCGGGACGGGCGCCGAAACTGGGACCGGAACGTCCTGCGTGGCAAGCCAACGGAGATAGGCCAGCCACAGGCAGGCGAGTTCATCGGCGGCCACGCCGTCGTTGGCCCACTCGAGCGCTTCCACCAGGCCGTCAACTGTGTACAGCGTCATCTGGGTGTCGTCCGAAAAGTGGCTGCCGCCGTCGAGCTGTCCGAAGGAGGTGAGCCCTGCGGCGCCGAAGCGTTCGCGGATGGCGTCGATCCCGTCGAACTCGACGGCGTAACCGAGGGAATCGCCCAGGGCGCCGCCCAGCAGACAGCCGTGGACGCGGGATTCGAAGGACGGCGGGGCGGACGGGAACGCTTCAACACTCATGCTTGTAATTTACCGTGGACGCCACGCAGGCGTTGACCCGCCGCTGCTAAGGTGGGGAGGCTGCCGCAGGGGCGGCCATGGCTCGATTGTCCAGTGTTGAGTGCCCTCATCAACGGTGATCGTTGCTGACCCGAAAGCCTGGAGGCAAAACGTGCGGGAACCGGCATGGCGTAAGACGGGGAGTACCCCGGACTACAGATTCTCCCTTGCGAACGAACGCACCTTCCTGGCCTGGATCCGCACCTCGCTGGCGCTGCTGGCCGGTGCCGTCGCCATCGACCAGCTGGCGCCCAACATCGCGCCGGAGCCCGTCCGGGTGACCCTGTGTGTCGCCCTGGCGGTGGTCGGGGCGGGGCTTGCCGCGCTCTCATACCGGCGCTGGGGCCAGATGGAAGCCGCAATGCGCAACGACCAGGCACTGCCGTTTTCCCGGGTCATGCTGTTCATGACGATCGTGGTGGCGGTGGCGGCGTTTGCCTTCGCCGTGCTGATCCTGGTGGCCCGTTGAGCCTTGAGGTCCGCGATCCGGGGCTCCAGCCCGAGCGCACCACGCTCGCGTGGCGCCGGACCCTCATTTCACTGCTGGTGGTGGACCTCTTCATCTGGCGTAGCTGGCTGGGCTCCGATGCGGATCCGGGGCAGACGCCCACTGGCATTCCCGGGCTGGACTACCAGGGCCTCTGCGCACTGATGGCCGCCGCAGCCACCGTCGTCCTGGGCTGCGTGGTGTGGGTTCGCTCACGCCAACTTCATCAGGGCAACGAAGCGCCCTCCAATGCCCTGGTCCTGGTCAGCACGCTCTCCGTGATCGGGCTTGGTGCCTCGGCAGTCGCAGCCATCGCGCTGGGCGGCTAAGCTCGGACTCAGGACTAAGCCCGGACTCAGGACTCAGCCCGGACTCAGGAACTTCCAGACTCAGGAACTGTCCAGACTCGGGTGGCAGGATACTGCAGGGCCTTCGCCCCGCCCGCCGCCGACGTCGGACACCCGCGAGCCGCACGCCGTGCCTTGCCGCGGAGCCTGCGCCGCCCGCACCATCACGACACCCCGCACCTCACGACACAAAGGATTCATCCGCCATGACCTCTCCTGTGCCAGTCTCTGCCGTACGCGGCCCGGGGCTCGTTGCCCGGCTGTCCGCCGAAGCTCTTGGGACGCTGTTCCTGGTGCTTGTTGCGATCGGCGTGCCGATGTTCACCCTTCCGCAGTCCAACCCGCTGCCGGCGTCCCTGGCCGCCGGGTTTGCCGTCACGGCTGGCATGCTTGCCTTCGGCTACATCTCCGGGGGACACTTCAACCCCGCGGTCACGCTGGGCAACCTCATCGCCGGACGCATCCGCCCGCTTGCCGCCGCCGCATACGTTGGTGCGCAGCTCGTGGGCGCGGTCCTGGGCGCCTTGCTGCTCTTCGGCGTGCTGCGCACCCTTCCGGGCATCCCGGACAGCCGCGCCGCCTTCGACACGGTTGCCGCAGGCTTCGGTGAACACTCCACGGTCCAGGCACCCATGGCCGGGGTCCTGCTCGTCGAGGTTGTGGGCGCCGCCCTGCTCGTGGCCGTTTTCCTGGGCACCACCACCGGCCGGAAGGCGTCCCTGGCAATGGCCCCGTTCGCCGTCGGGCTGACCCTGGCCGTGCTGCTGCAGTTCGGCCAGTCGATCGGCAATGCGCCGTTCAACCCCGCCCGCGCCACCGCGCACGCTCTGTTCAGCTCCGCCTGGGCCGTCGAGGGCCTGTGGCTCTTCTGGGTGGCACCGCTCGTGGGCGCCGCCCTTGCCGGCCTGGTGTACCGCGGCTTCGCCGATGCGGCCTCCGTGGTTCCTGCTGCTGCCGCCGGAGCGGCCGACGGCGCAGACGCCGATGACTTTGACGACGACGAAACCGACGACGACGAAACCGACGCCGACAACGCCGCCGCTGAGGCGGCCGGCGAGGCCACGACCGCACCGTCTGCCACGCCGGTGGCGCCTGCCGCTCCGGCAGCTCTTGCCGAGCCGGTGGTGGACGAAGCCCGCGATTTCTTCGACGGCAAGAAGGACTGATTCTGCTGCGGCACCGGCAGTATGGGCCTGTCGGCCATGTATTGTCGGTGTCCGCCGCTAACGTGACAACATGCGGTTACTCCATACCTCGGACTGGCACCTTGGCCGGTCGTTCCACGGCGTTGGCATGCTTGATGCCCAGCGGGACTTTGTCGACCAACTCGTGGCCTGTGTGCAGGAACGCTCCGTCGACGTCGTCCTGATTGCCGGAGACGTCTACGACCGCGCCCTGCCCGGGCTGGACGTTGTGAAGCTCCTTGACGACGCCCTGGTCCGCATCACCGCTGCCGGCGCCAAGGTGGTCCTGACCAGCGGGAACCACGATTCCGCGGTCCGCCTTGGTTTTGCATCCCGCCTGCTGGAGCGCGGTGGCGTCCACTTGCGCACGCGCGTGCAGGATCTCGATGTCCCCGTACTGCTGCCCCTCGACGGCGAGGACGGCGACGGCCAGAAGGCTGGCAGCGGGAGCGAGGCATCTGCCGCCGTTCTGGCGGTCTACGGCATCCCATATCTGGAACCCCGGCTCGTGGCCGAGGAACTCGGTGTGGACACGGCCAGCCATTTCGAGGTCACCAAGGCCGCCGTCGGGCGGATCCGCGAGGACATCCGGATGCGCAGCGCGGACGCAGCCATCCACTCGGTGGTGCTGGCGCACACCTTTGCCAGCGGCGGCATCACGTCGGACAGTGAGCGGGATCTGAGCATCGGCGGGCTGGGGGCGGTGCCGCTGGACCTCTTTACGGACTTTGGGTACACCGCGCTCGGCCACCTGCACGGGCGCCAGGAGCTGGCTCCCAACGTCCGGTACTCGGGCTCCCCGCTCGCCTACTCCTTTTCCGAAGCGGCGCACCGGAAGGGCGCCTGGCTGCTTGAGGTGGACGCGTCAGGGGTCGGCGCCGTGGAGGAGATCCTCTGGGAAGCGCCCAAAGCGCTTGCGGTACTCTGCGGAAAACTCGCCGGGCTGCTGGACGCCGAGGAGCACGCGTGGGCCGAGTCCGCATACTGCCAGGTCACCCTCACCGATTCCCAGCGGCCTGCACAGGCCATGGAGCAGCTCCGTGCCCGGTTCCCGGACACCCTCGTCCTCGCCTTCGACCCGGAAGGCGCCCAGGCCCGCAGCAAGAAGAGCTACAGCTCCCGGCTGTCGGAAGCCGTGGACGACCTCGGTGTCTGCTGCGGATTCCTGGACCACGTCCGGGGCCGTAGCGCCGGGGAAACCGAGGAAGCTGCACTGCGCGAGGCCCTCGAAGCCGCGCGCCTGGAAGGAGCGGAACTGTGAGAATCCACCGCCTCGAAATCGAAGCATTCGGCCCCTTCTCCGGTGTGCAGGAGATCGACTTCGACCAGCTCGGTGCCCAGGGCCTGTTCCTCTTGAACGGGGCAACCGGCGCCGGCAAGACCAGCATTCTGGACGCCATCTGCTTCGCGCTCTACGGTTCCGTCCCCGGGGCACGGCAGGACGGCAAGCGCCTCCGCAGCGACCACGCCGCTCCCGCCGCCGAACCCCGTGTGGTGTGCGAATTCTCGGCCCGCGGCCGCCGCTTCGAGGTCACCCGTTCCCCGGCTTGGGAGCGACCCACCGCCAGAGGCAAGAATGGCTTCACCACGCAGCAGGCCAAGACGCTGCTGCGGGAACGGGTGGGCGGCGCCTGGATCGACAAGTCGTCACGCAATGACGAAGCCGGCGCCGAGCTCAGTGACGTCCTAGGCATGGACCGTGAGCAGTTCACCAGGGTGGTCATGCTGCCCCAGGGCGACTTCGCCGCGTTCCTGCGCTCCAAGGCAGGGGAACGGCTGGACCTGCTCCAAAAGCTCTTCGGCACCCAGCGCTTCGAAGCCATCGAGCAGCAGCTTTCCCGCCAGGCAACGGCCGCACGGTCCACAGTGGACGGCAACAACGCCGGCCTCGGGCTGCTGCTGGACCGGGCCAAGACCGAGTACGCCCAGTTGGGTTTGGCCCTCCCACTTCCCGCCGCAGGACACGACGCAGCTGGAGCATCAGATACCGCAGCAACGGAAGCGGCGCACGCCGCGGCCATGCCCGGCGGTTCCCCGGGACCCGAGGAACCCGAGGCCTTGCTCGAACGCCTTGAGCAGGAGGCACAGGCCGAATGGGAACGCCGGCAGGACGAAGCCCGTGCCGCCGAATCCAGCAGACTCCAGCTTGCCGACATCCTCCACTGTGCCCAGGAAAGGGCCCAGCGGCATTCACGCCTTGCCACGGCCACGCTCCGCCGTGAGTCGCTGGAAGCCGGTGCCGCCTCCGCAGAAGAGGAGCGGGACAGGCTCGGCCGTCACAGGAGGGCCGCCGTCCTCGGCGGCCACCTCGACGCTGTCGACGCCGCAGCGCAGGCTGTGGAGGCTTCCTCAAGCCGCGCCGCCGGGGCACTGACCCGGCTTGAGGAGGCCTCGCTCGACGCCGGCCAGCCTGCCGCTGCCCTGGAAGCCGCCACTGCAGCCTGCGCTGTCCTGCTCGCGCGGGTCCCTGAGGAGCAGAAGCTGGAGGACATCGCGGGGCAACTGCTGAAGCTCAGGAAAGAGTCTGCGGATCGGCAGGCAGCCTCCGAAGAAGCAGGGGCAAGGCTCGCGGGGCTGCGCGATGACGAATCGGCTTTGCTGGCGGCCATGGAGCCGCTCGACTCCGTGGCCGCGACGTTGGCAGAACAGGAGCGCGGGCTTGCCGCGGCCGAAGCGCTGGTGGACGCCATCGCCAAGCATGAATCCGCGGTTTCAGTCCTCGGTGAAGCCACGGAGCAGCACGGACTGGCCAAGGCGGAGTCCCTCGATCTGCGCCAGGCATGGCTGGATCTGCGCGAGTCCCGGCTCAGCAACGCTGCCGCCGAACTGGCTGCGGAGCTGGAGGGGGGCCAGGACTGCCCGGTCTGTGGAAGCGCCGAACACCCCTCGCCTGCCCAAGGCGCCAGATCTGCTCTCGCCATCGCCCAGGAAGAGGAGTCTGCACGCAGCCGCTTCGAGGAAAGCGAACGGAAGCTTGACCGCCTGGCAGCGGAACTGTCCGCGGCCGCGCAGACGGTCGCCGGACTCGCAGTCCAGGGCGGTGCCGCGGACGCGCAGGCCGCCGAGGCAGCTGCCGCGGACGCTCTTTCCTCGCTGGAAACCGCCCGGGCGGCCGCAGGCACCCTGGCGAAGCTCCGACAGGAACACCTGCTGCTGCAGGACGCCGTCGCCCGCTTGGAACAGGAACAGCTGCATGCCCGGACCGACGCCGTCCGCTCGG
This sequence comes from Arthrobacter cavernae, assembly GCF_017368795.1. Taxonomy (GTDB): domain Bacteria; phylum Actinomycetota; class Actinomycetes; order Actinomycetales; family Micrococcaceae; genus Arthrobacter; species Arthrobacter cavernae. The sequence continues at coordinate 262,321 of NZ_JAFNLL010000004.1, forward strand.
CAGCAGACGCGACGTCCTTGCACAAGCAGCACGCCGAGCTGGAAGACACCCTTGCTGGACTGCGGGAAGGGTTCCCGTCCCTGCGGGAGCGGATCGAGTCGCTCTCCACGCAACGCCAACTGCTGCAGGCCGCGGTGGGCGCGGCTTCGCAGCTGGAACGCGCCGTTGAGACCCTGGATGATGCCGAAAAGGCGTTGCAGAAAGCCCTTCCTGCGGCCGGCTTCGACTCCGCGGACGCGGCCCGCGCCGAGCTGCTGGCCCCCATGGACGTGCTGCTCCTTGAAGACGCCGTGGAAGCGTTCACCGCCGAGCGTGCACGGGTAGACGAGTTGTTCGCGGGGGAGGACCTCGTTCTGGCCGCCAAGGAACTCCGCGTCGGCGACCTCGCGCTGTCCGCCGCCGAACTCTCCGATCTGCAGAAGGCAGCCGAGGCCGGGGAAGCAACAACCCGTGCGCTCGAGCTGTCCGCGGGGCTGGCAGGGAAATCGGTGGCCGCCCTGCGCCGGATCCGCGTCGAATACCTGGATCTCTCGGCCGCCGGACGCGGACCGCGCGAACATGCGAGGCTGCTGGGCGAGCTGGCCGACACCGCCAGGGGCTTCGGCGACAACAGCTACCGCATGAGCCTGAACAGCTATGTCCTGGCGGCGCGGTTGGAGCAGGTTGCTTTGGCCGCCTCCGAGCGTCTCGTGGCCATGAGCGATGGACGGTACACCCTGCAGCACAGTGATGCGAAGGCTGCCCGTGGCGCCAAGTCCGGGCTGGGCCTGGAAGTCGTGGACGAGTGGACGGGGCAGCGCAGGGACACCTCCACACTGTCTGGCGGCGAATCCTTCATGGCCTCCCTGTCGCTCGCCCTGGGCCTGGCCGACGTAGTGCAGCAGGAAGCCGGCGGCGTGGACATCGAAACCCTCTTCGTCGACGAAGGCTTCGGCAGTCTTGACGAGCAGGCGCTGGAGCAGGTCATGGATGCCTTGGAGAGCCTCCGCGACGGCGGCAGGGTGGTAGGGCTCGTCAGCCACGTCTCCGAGATGAAGCAGCGCATCGGCAGCCAGCTGCAGGTCATCAAGGGGCGCAACGGATCCACGGTGCGCATCGCCAAAACCGCGCTGGGCTAAGGGCCGGGACCGCCGTCCCCGGGACCTTCGCGACCGTCCGGTAACCCCATCCGGTAGAATCATGGGGTTACACCGGGTTTCGCGCATCGGGAGGAGGGACGATGCGCAGACTTTAGCGAACCCGGACTCATGAACAGCTCTCTGGCTCCACAGAATCCCGCGGCAGATGCCGCCACCCTGCCGCCCTCGGAACCACCCGCTGGGCCCGCCACGGCCACGCCCGCCCCCGCTGCGCACGGCAACGCAGGCCGCCAGCCCTCCCGTCTTCCGGGCCGCCTCGCCAGGCTTCCCGAACTCGCAGGCCCCGGCTTCCTGCCCCTTGGCCTCTTCGCCCGGCTGCCGCTCGCGATGCTCACCGTCGGCACCCTGACCCTGGTCACGTCCGTCAGTAACTCCTACGCCATCGGCGGCATGGCTGCCGGCGCCGTGGGCATCGGCTCCGCCCTGGGTGCCCCCGTCCTGGGCGGCCTGGCAGACCGCGCCGGCCAGCGCATGGTCCTGCTCGTCGCCGCCGTCGTCAACGCCCTGGCCGTGGCCGGACTTCTTGCCGCGGCCTACCTGACCCCCGGCTTTGGCTCCGTGGCTGACGCCGCAGCAGTCCTTGTGGCCGCCTTCCTGGCCGGCGCCAGCTGCCCGCAGGTGGGCCCCATGGCACGCGTGCGCTGGATGGCCCTCACCACCAGGAACCTGTCCGGCGGCCGAAACAGCGTGGCCGCCAACCGCGCGGACCTGGACACCGCCCTGTCCTACGAAGGCACCGCCGATGAGATCACGTTCGTGCTGGGCCCGGCCCTGGTCGGCGCCCTCGCCAGCCTCGTCGCGCCATGGCTCCCACTGGCCATCGCCGCCCTCCTGACCATCACCTTGGTTCCCGCCTTCGCCGTCCACCCCACCCAGCTTGCCGTGGTTCCGGCGCCCCGCGGCCAGGCCGCCGCCGTCGGCGGCCCCTCCGGGAAGGCCGCACGCCGCGCCGGCTGGCTCATCGTGGCTGTGCCGGTCCTCGCCATGGTGTGCATGGGGACGTTCTTCGGATCCGCGCAGAACGCGTTGAACGCGTATGCTGCCGAGTTCGCCACCGCGGAAATCGCGGGACTGCTGTACGCGGTGATGGGCCTGAGCTCCGCGGTTGCGGCCCTCTCCGTGGCGTTCTGGCCGCAGCGTTTCGGCCTCGCAGCGCGCTGGATCGTGGCCGCGGCAGCCATGGCCGCCTTCTCCCTGCTGACGGTGCTGCCCGCGGGCATCTGGCCGATGGTCCTGGTGCTGCTGCTGCTGGGCATCCCGGTGGGGCCGGTCATGGTGACCGTCTTCAGCATCGGTGGTGTGGTGGCGCCCGCGGGTCGGATGGCAACGGTCATGACGGCCCTGGCCAGCGGCATCGTGGCAGGCACGGCCCTTGGTGCCTATCTGGCAGGCCTGCTGGCCGAGACCCGGGGACCGGCCGCCGCGTTCGCGGTTTCCATGGCCGCGTCCGCAGCTCTTTTGTTGCTCGGCGGGATCGCCGCACTCGTGCTGCGGCGCAGCAGACACTCCACGCACTGACGCATGGTTCCGCACTGACGCCTGGTTCCGCACTGACGCCGCGGCCGGGCTCGGACTCCGGTGGCGGACTCAGCGGGACCTACGCCAGCTGGCTCTCGATCCTGGCGGCGCTCTCCGCCAGGGCCCCGCCGACGGCGGCCTGGTCCTGTTCGCGGCGGATGTAGACGACGGCGATCGCCGCCGGCCGCCCGCCCGGAACGTGGATGGGGGCCGCAAGGGAGGACAGGCCGGCAATGACCTCGTCATGGCTGGCCGCGTAGCCCAGGGCGCGCGCATCGGCGGCCTCTGGCCGGTACGGCAGGCCCGGGGCGAGCATGCCCCACTCTGCCTCGCTCATGGTGGACTGGATCGCGATCCCCGGGGCGCCCACGTTCACGGGGTGACGGGTTCCGGGGTGCTGGGCCAGGGTCGCCGCCGAGTGGCGTGGTTCCACGGTCACCAGGGTGACGCAGTCCTGGTGGTCCCAGACGGCCACGAAGGCGGTCATGTTCAGGGTGTTGGCGAGCTGGGTGAGCTCCGGCAGTGCTGCGGTCTGCAGATTGCGGGAGACGCCGCGGGCAAGCACCGCCAGTCCGGGGCCCGGCTGTACGCGGCCGGCGTCGTCGCGGACCAGCAGGGAATGGTCTTCCAGGGTGCGCAGGATCCGGTAGGCCACGGAGCGGTGGACGCCCAGGGCGGCGGCAAGCTCGGCAATCGTCAGCGGGCGTTCGGCCGCCGCGAGGATCTCGAGGGCCTGGATTCCGCGGGAGAGCGTCTGCGACGGCGAGACGGGCGCCGGGGTGTCCTGCAGGCCCGCGTCCTGCAGATTCTTCGCGGCGCTGGGAGACATCATGCGCTCCATCCTATGTTGGCAACTTCGGCCGCCTGGACGCGGCGAGTCTTGTGCTGTCCATCACAAGCGGCTATGGTTCTGTATGAGAACTGATTGTTCAACTATAGAACAGTCGTCAACGAGGATCAACGATGATAGCCAAGTCCAGCCCGCCTCCGGAACCCGGCAGCACCAGCCGGATCGGCAGGCCGCGGGCCCACCACTTCCGCGGCAGCCTGGGCCGTTTCGCCACCGGCGTGGCCATCGTGACCTTCGACGGCCCTGCATCCGCTGAAGGCCTTGGCAAGCGCCGCGGCATCACCGTCAACTCCTTCACGTCCGTGTCCATGGAGCCGCCCCTGGTGCTGGTCAGCATCGCCCGCGCCACCAAGGCCCATGACGAACTCAATGGCCGCCCCTTCACCGTGAACATCCTGGGCGCCGAGCAGCAGCAGTTGGCCATGCACTTCGCCGGCCGGCCCGGCCCCGAGCCGCACTGGGTGGAAGGCGGCACCGCGCCCCGCCTGTCCAGCGTCCTGGCCTATTTCGAGTGCATGCCCTGGGCCGCCTACGACGGCGGGGACCACACCCTCTATGTGGGCGAAGTGGTCGACTTCAACTACCGCTCCGGTGACGCGCTCGCCTTTGCCAACAGCGCCTTCACCACCATCCCGGAGAGCCAGCTCGGCATGGAGGAACTCCTGTAGCCACCTGCGGCGCCAGGCCGGGCGCCGCTGCCACGCAATGCGGTTTCAGTACAACCATCATTGGAGAGAACCATGGGAATCCGGACCGGACAGCAGTACCTGGACAAGCTCAACTCGATGACCCCGCACGTCCTGATCGACGGGGAAATGGTCACCGAGAAGATCGCCGATCACCCGTCCTTCAGGAACGTGGCCCGCACGTACGCCAAGCTCTTCGACATGCAGCACGATCCGCGGTACGCGGACGCCCTCACGTATGAATCCCCGACGACGGGTGACCGGGTCAGTGCCTCGTTCCTGGTGCCGCGCACCGCGGAAGACCTGAAGCACCGGCATGCGGCCATCCGCACCTGGGCCGAGTATTCCAATGGCTTCCTCGGCCGCACCGGCGACTACATGAACGGTGCGCTCACGGCCCTGTCCGCGGCGGAGAAGTGGTTCGCGCAGGCCGATCCGATGTTCGGGGAGAACATCCGCAGGTACTACGAGCACTGCCGCGAAAATGACCTCCTCGCCACGCACACCCTGATCCCGCCGCAGGCCAACCGCTCCGTCTCCGGCTCCGAGCAGCTCGGCGGCCAGCTCTCGGCCCGCGTGGTGGAGGAGCGTGAGGACGGCATTGTGGTCCAGGGTGCCCGCATGCTCGCCACCATCGCGCCGATCGCCGACGAACTCCTCGTCTTCCCCTCCACCCTGCTGCGCTCCACGCCGGAGGATGCCCCCTATTCCTATGCCTTCGCGGTCCCCAACGACGCCCCCGGCATGCGGTACCTCTGCCGGACCTCCCTGTACCAGGGCGGAAGCGTCCACGACGAACCCCTTGCGAGCCGCTTCGAGGAGATGGACGCCGTCGTTATTTTCGACAAGGTATTTGTCCCCAATGAACGCATCTTCATGCTCGGCCACCCGGAACTCTGCAACGCCTTCTACTCGGAAACCGGCGCCGCCGCGCTCATGACCCACCAGGTGGTCACCCGGACCATCGCCAAGAGCGAGTTCTTCCTGGGGCTGGCCTCGGAAGTTGCTGCGGCCATCGGCATCGACGGCTTCCAGCACATCCAGGAAGACCTCGCCGAGCTGATCGAGACGGTGGAGATCGGCAAGGCTCTCATGGTGGCCGCGGAGGCCCAGGCCGCACCGAGCGCGGACGGTGTGCTGCTGCCGCACTGGCCCACGCTAAATGCCGCCCGCAACTGGTATCCCAAGGTTGCCCAGCGTTTTCCGGCGATCATCCGCAAGTTCTCGGCCTCCGGCCTCATGGCACTGCCCGGCGAAGCAGACGTGGCCAGCGGAGCCCTGCCGGACATCGAGCTCTACCTGCAGGCCAAGACGCTCACCGGCCCCGAGCGGGTGCGGCTCTTCAAGCTCGCCTTCGACGCTTCGATCTCCGGCTTCGCCGGGCGCCAGTCTCTGTACGAGTACTTCTTCTTCGGGGATCCCGTGCGCATGGCCGGGGCGCTCGTGAACAGCTACGACCGCGAACCGGTTCGCGCCAGGGTTCGCGAATTCCTCGAACGCAAGGATTGATGCTGCGCCGGCTGGCACGAAGTCGGTGTGGCCTGCGTCCCTTCGTCATGTTGTGGCTGATGTCACAATCATGTAGTAACATTTTCTAACTGACCGTTCTGTCGGTAATGCCTGGCATTCCGGAAGCCCGGTCACCATCCGTTCCCACCCATGGAGTTTCAATGACCGCAACTTCCTCCGTCGATTCCGCGGCAGGTCCCAGCAGCAAGCGCGAAGAACGCAAGGTCCTCGCCGGCACGCTGGTGGGAACCACCATCGAGTGGTATGACTTCTTCGTCTTCGCCCAGCTGACCGCCACGCTGCTCTCACCGCTGTTCCTCACCCCGCTTGAGAAGTCGAACCCGGCCCTGGCACAGATCCTGTCCTTCGCCACGATCGGCATCAGCTTCCTGTTCCGCCCGCTCGGAGCGTTCGTCGCCGGCCATCTCGGCGACCGGCTGGGCCGCAAGGCGGTCCTCGTCATGACTCTCGTGATGATGGGTGCGGCCACCGCGCTGATCGGCATGCTGCCCACCTACGATGCCATTGGCCTCTGGGCCCCGGTCGCGCTGATCCTCCTCCGCGTGGCGCAGGGCTTCTCCGCCGGCGGCGAATGGGGCGGCGCGGCGCTGATGGCGGTGGAGCATGCTCCCAAGTCCAAGCGTGGACTGTTCGGTGCGTACCCGCAGATCGGCGTCCCCATCGGCATGATCCTGGCGACCGGTCTGCTCTACTTCCTGACGTCCGGGATGTCCAAGGCAGACTTCACCGCATGGGGCTGGCGCGTGCCGTTCCTACTCTCGGTGGTGCTGATCGTGGTGGGCTACCTGATCCGCCGCGCGGTGGGCGAAAGCCCGGTCTTCAAGGAGATCTCGCAGCGCAAGGCCGAAAGCAAGGCGCCGCTGCAGGAGCTCTTCCGCAAGAACAGCAAGGAGGTCATCCTTGCGGCACTGATTTTCATCGCGAACAATGCGGCGGGCTACCTGCTGATCGCGTTCTTCATCTCCTATGCCACCAAGGCGCTCAAGATGCCAACACCGCAGGTTCTGCTGGCCACCACGATTGCCTCGTTCGGCTGGCTCATCTTCACCATGCTTGGCGGCTGGCTCTCCGACAAGATCGGCCGCGTCAAGACATTCCTGATCGGCTACGGCCTGGTGTTCGGCTGGATGATCCCGATGTTCGCCCTGATCGATTCCAAGGACATCCTCCTGTACGGAACGGCACTGTTCGTCCTGACGGTGGGGCTTGGCCTTTCCTACGGCCCGATGTCGGCCATGTACGCCGAGATGTTCCCGGCCCAGGTGCGCTACTCCGGAATCTCGATCGGCTATGCACTGGGCGCGATCCTGGGCGGCGCCTTCGCTCCCCTGATCGCGCAGGCGCTGCTGGACACCACCAAGTGGTCCGGATCCGTGGGCATCTACATCATGGTGCTCTGCGTCATCTCCGCGGTGGGTGTGGTCCTGGCGAAGGAAACCCGCGGCCGTCCCCTCGGCTTCAGCGCCCACTAGGCTCCTCGGGCCAGAACAGAGCGGGCACGAACTTCCTGGTCCGTGCCCGCTCTTGTCATGCACCCTGGCGCGCTGAAACGGCACAGCGGCGGCGGCTTCCGTTGCACCGGCAGCATGGGTGGTCCTCAGTGAGGAAAGACACTATTGGAGAACCGGTCCCCATGAGTGAATACCCGGACCCCGGCCCACAGGATCCTGCTGCCGCGCCAACAGAGCTTGCTGCGGCAATTAACAGCATGCTGTTGGTGGACCATCACGTGCACAGCGTCCAGGGGTTTTGACCCGCCGGGTCTGATTGCAGAGGTCGGGGCCTTCCGGGATCCGGAGACCGCCGGGCCTATCCCTTGACGCAAAGCACGGTGCGGAGGTGCTGCACGGGTTCCACCAAGTCCTTCTGGGCTTCCATCACCGAGCGCAGGTCTTTGTAGGCGGCCGGGATTTCGTCCACGATCCCCTGGTCCTTGCGGGATTCGACGCCGGCGGTCTGCGCCACCAGGTCCTTGACCGTGTAGGCCCTGAGGGCGGCGTGGCGGGACAGGCGCCGCCCGGCGCCGTGGGCGGCCGACTGGAACGATGCGTCATTGCCGCGGCCGCGGACCACGTAGGATCCGGCGCCCATGGAGCCGGGGATCAGGGCCAGGTCTCCCTTGCCGGCGCGGATGGCGCCCTTGCGCGTGACCAGCATGGTCTCACCGTCGATGACTTCCTCGGCCACGTAATTGTGGTGGACGTTGATCTCCTGGCCGTACCTGACGTGCGCCTTCTGGAAGTGCCGGGAGACCCGTTCCTTGAACAGGGCCATCATGACCGCACGGGACCGGGAGGCATACTCCTGGGCCCACCACAGGTCGTGGCGGTAGGCGTCCATCTGCGGTGTGCCCTCCAGGAACACGGCGAGGTCGCGGTCCGCAAGCCCTTGGTTGTGCGGGAGGGCACGGGCGTCCAGGATATGGTGGTCCGCCAGTTCCTTGCCGATGTTCCGGGAGCCGGAGTGCAGGGTCAGCCACACATGTCCGGCCTCGTCCACGCAGAGCTCGATGAAGTGGTTGCCGCCTCCCAGGGTGCCAAGTTGGACGCGGGCGCGGGACTCGAGCCGCTGGACCCCGCCGTGCAGCTCACTGAAGCCGGACCAGAAGCGCGCCCAGCCCTGGTCCAGGCCCAGGCGCTTCACGTCCACCGGCCTGTCGTGGGAGTTGGGCCCGACCGGGATGGCGGCCTCGATGGCCAGCCGCAAACCGTGCAGGTTGGACAAGTCGGATGCGGTCAGGGACGTCTTCACAGCGTTCACGCCGCAGCCGATGTCCACGCCGACGGCGGCCGGGGCAACAGCATGGCGCATGGCAATGACGGAGCCGACCACGGCCCCCTTGCCGACATGGACGTCGGGCATGACACGGACACCGTAGACCCACTCCAGGGACGCAATGTTGCGCACCTGCTGCAGGGCCGCCGGCTCGATCTCGCTCTCAATCTCCCACAGATAAACCGGGTGTTTCGTGCCGCGCATTTCCACGGGAAACATGATTTCTCCTTCCCATTCCTAGGACGCCGGGTGCTCCAGCATCCGCACGGCTTCGCTGTCCGTCAACTGTTCGAAGTGTTCGTAGAAGGAACCCACGGCCCGGAACTTGCCGGGCGTGTGCAGGCACATGACGAAGTCGCAGACCCGCGCCAGCGAGGCGTAGGCCTCCAGGGATGCCACGGGTACCGCCACCACCACGGTGCGTGCGCCGGCTGCCCGGACGGCCTCCACCGCTGCGCGCATCGTGGCTCCGGTGGCCAGTCCGTCGTCCACCAGGACCACTGTCTTGCCGCGGAGTTCGTGCCGGATGCCAGGGTAGCTCCCGGCGCGGCGCAGGAGTTCCCCGCGTTCGTGCGCTTCCACGGCGTCCAGAGCGGCCTGGCTGATTCCGAGGCGCAGGATGCGCTCGGCAAGGGGCCGGTTGACCAGGCGGACCACCCGGCCGTTGGCCCAGGCCAGTGCACCGAACGCGGTTTCCTCGCGCCCCGGGATACCGAGTTTGCGGACCAGAAGGGCCCCGAAAGGCAGGTAAAGTTCCTCGGCGGCTGCCGCGGCCAGGGGGACTCCGCCACGGGCCAGGCCCAGCAGGATCGTGTCCGGGCGCTCGCGGAACTGGGGGAGCCCTGCCGCAAGGCGCCGACCGGCCTCTGCACGGTCCCTGAAACGCATGCCCATCTGCCCCACTCCCACGTAGTCCGGCGCTATGCCAAGACTACCGTTCCATGCTTGCCGTGTGCTGCCCGCACTGGAACGATTGGCACTGTGAACAAGCCCATGGGTTACTGGCTTAAGCGCCTGGACGCTGCCCTTGAGTCCCAGCTGGACAACACCCTGGCCCGGCTCAAGCTCAGCAGGCACCAGTGGCAGACACTCAATGTCCTGGCCGAGAACCCTGTCAGCCCGGAACTCCTGGACGAAGTTCTGCGGCCCTTCTGGGGCAGCGATACCCGTCTGCGGGAGCGGGAGCTCGCCGCACTGGTCGGCCGGGGGCTGATTGTGGTGGCGGATGGCCGGATTGCCCTGAGCGGGCTGGGCAGGGCCAAGCACACGGAAGCGCACCGCTTGGTGGAGGAAGCCCGTCGGGACCTGTCGGCGGGGATCGGCCTGGACGAGTATGCCATTGCGCTCAGCGTGCTCGAACGCATGAGCCACAACGCCGAACGGCTGGCCCGCTAGCTCAGACGCCCAGGAACGCCACCGCGGCATCCTTGAACGCCCGGCTGGTGACCACGTTGGTGTGGTTGCGCCCGGGCACCAGGAGCTGCTCGGCGAGCCCGCCCACCCGGCCGGCGAGGGCGGCGAGTTCGGGCAGGGACACAGCGCGTTCGTCCTTGTCCCCGGCCACAAGCAGCACCGGCATGTGCGGCGCGGCCTCGGCGGGATCGAACGGCTCGCCCTTGATGGCTTCGATGAGGGACAGCAGCGCAAACAGGTCGTTGCCGGGGACCAGCTGGGCCATCTTCAGCAGCCCCGCCGTCGACTCGTCCTCGATGGGTGTGCCGTCGGCCAAGTGCTTCTGCGCGGCCACGAGGTCGAACGCCGCAAGCGGGTCGGCATTGCTGGGCCCGCCCAGGACCATCCGGTGCACCAGCTCGGACTGCGTGGCGCCGAATTCCCAGGCAAGGCGCGAGCCCAGCGAGTATCCGATCACGTCAAGGCCCGTGGACGGGTCGCCGTCGCGCAGCGGGCGGGCACCGGAGTCGATCACGATCTGCAGCAGATCCGCCCGGATGCGGCTGGGGGAGTAGGAGTCCAGGTCCTCCGGGGAACCGCTCTGGCCGTGGCCGGGAAGGTCAACGGTGATGACGCGGCGGCCGGCCTCCTGGAGCCTGGCGATCCAGCCGGCGTCGGCCCAGTTCAGTTTGCTGGAGGAGGAGAAACCGTGGATCAGCAGGACGGGGCGCAGCCCGGCGTCGGTGGCGGGTTCGTGGACCTCAACGAACAATCCCGGGTCGGTGCCCTCGACGGTGTGGTGGAGTTCCACTGTATGCCTGCCGGTCATGGTGTCAGTCCTCATCAAGTACGGCGCTCAGGCGGACCCGGCGCTTGGGTGCGTCATCCTTCGGAACAGTGCCCACGATGCCGGCGGTGTTGTCCGGAACCTCAAACACAATCAGCGGCTCGCCGACGTTGATCGTGTCACCGGGCGCCCCGTGAATACGCACCACTTTACCTGCCTGCGGGCTGGGCAGTTCGAGGGCCGACTTGCTGGTTTCGAGCTCCACGAGCGGCTGGTTGCGCTCCACCTGGTCGCCCGGCGACACGAGCCAGTCCAGCACGGTTGCCTCGATGAGGCCTTCGCCGAGATCGGGCAGGGGGAAAGAGATTTCAGCCACGGCGGTACTCCAGTACGCGTTGGATCCCAAAAAGGATGCGGTCGATGTTCGGAAGGTATTCGTCCTCCAGGTCGCCGGAGGGGTAGGGCACGTCGAAGCCGGTCACGCGCTCCACGGGGGCCTTGAGGGTGTCGAAGCAGCCCTGCGTGATGAGTTGGGCGACTTCGGCGCCGAGGCCGGAGGTCAGGGGGGCTTCATGGACGACGACGGCGCGCCGCGTCTTTCCCACGGACGCCACCAGTGCGGGGGCGTCGATCGGCTTGAGCCAGCGCAGGTCCAGGACCTCGACGTCGATCCCGTCTTCCGCTGCGAGCTCGGCCACCTGCAGGCAGCGGGCAACCATGGCGCCCCACGCCACGAGCGTTACGTGGCGGCCCTCCCGGACCACCCGCGCCCCGGTGAGTCCCGCCCACGGTGCCGCACCCGCATAGGCTGTGCCGGCGTCGGGAGTTTCCGAAGCAAAGGTGACCGGCCCCTTCTGCCAGTAGCGCGATTTTGGTTCCATGAAAATGACCGGATCCGGGCGGGAGGCGGCGTACGTGAGCAGGTGGTAGGCGTCATGCGGGTCCGACGGCGAGACCACCTTGAGCCCGGGAACGTGCGCGAAGAGCGCTTCGAGGCTTTCGCCGTGGTGCTCGGGGGCGCGGATGCCGCCGAAGCTGGGAACCCGCAGCGTGATCGGCATGGGCAGGGTGCCGCGGCTGCGGTAGTTCATCCGCGCAATCTGGCACACGATCTGGTTGATGGCCGGGTAGGCGAAGCCGTCGAACTGGACCTCCGGGATGGGGTGGAAGCCGGCCATGGCCAGGCCCACGGACATGCCCAGGATGCCGGATTCGGCCAGCGGGGTATCGAATACCCGGCCTTCGCCGTGCTTCGCCTGCAGGCCGTCCGTGATGCGGAAGACACCGCCCAGCCGGCCGCAGTCCTCGCCGAAGACCACCGTCCTGGGGTTGGCGGCAAGGATTTCGTCAAGGGCCCGGTTGAGGGCCTGCTGCATGGACAGCTGCTGTACGGGTGCTTCGCCTGCCGCTGTCGTTTCGCGGGTGGCGGTGATGGTCTCAGACATGTTCGGACTCCTCGCGCCACGCGGCGGCCTGGGATTCAAGGGCGGGGGTGGTTTCCTGGAAGACGAGATCGAACATCTCGGAGCCGGGCCGGGGGCCAAGGGCCTCAATGCCGGCGCGGATGGCTTCCTCTTCGGCCGTGGCGGCCTCGTGGGCTGCCGCGATGAATGCTTCATCCGCGACGCCGTCGGCCAGCAGGCGCTTGCGGAAACGCTCCAACGGGTCTTCGCCGGCGTCGATCCGCTCGTCATCCAGCGTGCGGTACCGGCCGGGGTCATCGGCGGTGGAATGCGGGCCGCGGCGGTACGTCATTGCTTCGATCACCACGGGGCCCTTGCCCGAGCGGGCGTGGGCGAAGGCGTTGCGGGTGGCCTCGAACACGGCCACCACATCGTTGCCGTCAACCTGGACCGCTGGGATGCCATAGCCGGCGGCGCGGGTTGCCACGGAACCGCCAGCCACCTGGCGCTCGGTGGGCACGGAGATCGCCCAGCCGTTGTTCTGGATGAAGAACACCACGGGCGCCTTCATGACGGCGGCGAAGTTCATGGCCTCGTGGACATCCCCCTGTGAGGACGCGCCGTCGCCGAAGTACGTCAGCGCCACGCCGAGGTGGCCGGCTGGCAGCCCCGCCAGCGTCTGGCCATGTGCCCAGCCGACGGCGTGGAGCACCGAGCCGGCCACCACGGCCTGGATGGGGGCGAAGCGGGATTCCAGCGGCTTGTACAGGCCGCCGTGCCAGGTGGCCTTGTGCGTGGACATGTAGCCCACCATGTCCACGCCCATGGCCCGGGCAACGCCCATTTCGCGGTATGTGGGGAACACGAAGTCCCGGGCCTTGTCCACGGCGTAGCCGCTGCCAACCTGGGCGGCTTCCTGGCCGAGCTCGGGGGCGTAGCCGGGGATGATTCCCTGGCGCTGCCAGGCAACGGCGGAGGTGTCCAGATGGCGTACGGCCGCCATCAGGGAGTACAGCTCGCGCAGCTCGTCCTGCGTGAGTGGCGCCGCGTCGTCGACGGCTGCAAGGGTGGGCTTGGTATCCATGGCTGTGACCCTAGTCACTGGATTTGGGTGTGCGCAACAAGCGCATCAAAAGCAGCGCACTTTGTGCAATTTGGGCACAAGAAAGCGTCCCTCACGGTACAAATTGTGAGGGACGCTTTCGATGTGGTGAACAAACGCTATTGCGCCGCCCTGGCCGCCTTCACCTTGGCGTTGATGAAGCAGCCGGCTGCGATGAGGAGGATCAGCAGGAACGTGCCGATCAGCTGCCCGGCGCTCTCGGCGTTGGAGAAGCCGACCACGAAGATCAGGCCCAGCAGGGCCAGCCCGAAGACGGTCAGGTGCGGGAAGCCCTTCATGCGCAGCGGCAGCTCGGTGCCCTCGCGGTCGGCGCGGCGGCGCAGGATCAGCTGCGACACCAGCGCCGTGCCCCAGACCACCAGGCAGGTGGAGCCCACCAGGTTGAGCAGGGCCGGCAGCACGCGGTCCGGGAAGAGGAGCTCCAGGACGGTGGCGATGAAGCCGAAGGCAACCGAAACGCCGACGGCGGCGGCCGGTACCTTGGCGCCGCTCAGCCGGGACAGGAAGCCGGGGGCTTCGCCGCGCTCGGACAGCGAGAAGATCATCCGGGAGGCGCCGTACAGGTTGGCGTTCAACGCTGAGAGCAGGGCGACGACGGCCACCAGGGTGATAGCGGCGCCCGCACCCGGGATGTTGGCAAGGTCAAGCACGCCGGCGAATGGCGACTTCAGGCCCTCGGAGCCCACGGGGAGCGCTGCGGCGATAACGAAGACGGAGCCGATGTAGAAGACCAGGATGCGCCAGACGACCGTGCGGATCGCCTTGCCGACGCTGTGGGCGGGATCCTCAGTTTCGGCAGCGGCAACGCTGACAATCTCGGTGCCGCCGAAGGCGAAGATCACCACAAACAGGGCCGCTGCGATGCCGCCAAGGCCGGAGGGGGCGAAGTTGCCGAAGCTGGCCAAGCCCGGGGAGGTCACGCCGGGGAGCCATCCGAACAGTAGGGCCGCGCCGATGGCCAGGAAGATCACGATGGCGGCGACCTTGAGAATGGCGAACCAGAACTCGAATTCGCCGAAGTTCCGCACGCCCACGAGGTTGATGCCGGTGAACACCACCATGAAGACCAAGGCCAGTACCCAAACGGGGACTACCGGCCAGACGGAGAACAGCAGGCCTGCGGCGCCGAGGGCTTCGGCCGCGATGACGACGACCAGTTGGACCCACCAGAGCCAACCGATGGTGGACCCTGCGGTCTTGCCCATGGCCTTTTCGGCGTAGACGGAGAATGCGCCGCTGTTGGGGTTGGCGGCAGCCATCTCGCCGAGGGCCCACATGACCAGAATGATCAGGGTGCCGGCGACGAGGTAGGAGATCAGGACGGCCGGGCCGGCAGCCTGGACGCCTGCTCCCGAACCGAGAAAGAGGCCCGCGCCGATGGCGCTGCCCAGTCCCATCATGGTGAGCTGGCGTGGCTTGAGTGAGTGACCGAGGCCTGTTGACGGCGCGGGAGCCGCGATGGACGTCGTTGTCATGCGTGTCTACCTTCTATGGATTACATGGTGGGGATGACCGTGCCGGCCTCATGGGCTGAGCAGGTGCGGCAAGACGACACTGCCAATGTCGTGGAATAATTCTCGCAGTTTGTAAGATACATCACTTTCAGCGGATGCGATGTGATGTGTGTTGATCCCCGGCGACAGGAACTTTGATGATAGTCGATGCACTTGATGCAAAAATTGTACGTTTCTTCACCGATTCTCCGCGAGCCTCGGTCCTTGAAGCTTCCAGGGTACTGAAGGTGGCAAGGGCCACCATCCAGTCAAGGCTGGACCGCATGATCGAATCCGGAGTCATTGGATCCTGGGTCCCGCAGCCGGACCCGGCGAACTTCGGATTCCCCGTGGTGGCATTCTGTTCGGTGACCATCACCCAGGAGATCGGCCACGACGCCGTGATCCAAGGCCTGAGCGCGATTCCGGAAATCATTGAAATCCATACCGTCACCGGCAACTCCGACCTCATGGTCCGGATCGCGGCGCGGTCCAACCCGGACATGCAGCGTGTCCTCGACGCGATGATCGCCACCAAGTCCGTGCTGCGGTGCTCCTCGGTGATCGTGCTGAACAGCCATATCCAGGGCCGCACCTTGCCGTTACTGGAAGCCGCCGCCGCGTCCGTGTGACGCAGGGCATTTTGCCTTGCGCGCGCCCGGCCGTATCATTAGTTCCAGTCAAAATGACTATAACTAGCGAAGCGGGGTGAATGCGGGGGTGAACACCGTGAATGCAGGCTCGGCCAATGTTGCAGAACGCAGGCTCGCGCCGCCGTCGTTGGCTATTTCCACGGTGATCTTCGCCCTGCGGCCGAGCGAAAGCTCCGGCCGGCCCACCCTGTGGCTGCCGCTCGTGCAGCGCATCCGCGAGCCCTTCCGGGGCATGTGGGCCCTCCCCGGCGGCCCCTTACGGCACGACGAATCCCTCCAGGACGCGGCCTCGCGGAACCTGCGCGAAACCACGTCCCTTGCCCCGGAATACCTCGAGCAGCTTTACGCCTTCGGCGGCCTGCACCGCTCGCCGAGCCAGCGCGTGGTCTCCATCGTCTACTGGGCCCTGGTCCGGCCCACCGAGGCCGCCCTCGCCGAGGAATCCGAGAACGTCCAATGGTTCCGCGCTGACCGCCTCGGCGAGCTGGCCTTCGACCACAACGCCATCGTGGACTACGCCCTCTGGCGGCTGCGCAACAAGATGGCCTACGGCTCCATCGCCTACCACCTGCTGGGGGAGTTCTTCACCCTCGCCCAGGTCCGCGAAGTGTATGAGGCCGTGCTGGACCGCCAGCTGGACCCGGCCAACTTCCGCCGCCAGATCAAAGCCACACCGGAAATCGAAGAAACCGGTGAATACCTGCAGGGCGGAAAACACCGTCCGCCACGCCTCTACCGCTTCACCGGCACGCCCGGCCTCGGGCCAGACAACAGGAGTACACCATGAGCAGCGTCAACACTGCCGTCCAGCTGATCACGCGGGAAGAATCCGAAAAGGGCCTCTCCGCCGCCGGAGCCACGTGCAGCCCTGCCCTGGCCAAGGGTCCGTGGGAATACGACCTCGCCGAATCCCTGGCCGGTACCCCGGCCTACGGCCCCGGTGCCTCCAGCAGTGACGTCGCGCCCAAGGCGACGCCGCGCCAGGGCCAGCTGCCCGAACAATACAAGCTCGCCAGCGACGACGAGCTCGACGTGCGCATCCGTGCCGCCAAGGAAAAGCTCGGCGACCGCGCCGTCATCCTGGGCCACTTCTACCAGCGCGACGAAGTCATCCAGTACGCCGACTTCGTGGGCGACTCCTTCCAGTTGGCCAACGCCGCCCTCACCAAGCCCGACGCCGAAGCCATCATCTTCTGCGGCGTGCACTTCATGGCCGAGACCGCTGACATCCTCTCCACCCCGGAACAGGCCGTGATCCTGCCCAACCTCGCCGCCGGCTGCTCCATGGCGGACATGGCAGACGAAGACTCCGTGGAGGAGTGCTGGGAGCAGCTCGAGGAGATCTTCGGCACCGAGCCCGACGCCGACGGCCGCGTCCCCGTCATCCCGGTCACCTACATGAACTCCTCCGCCGCGCTGAAGGCTTTCTGCGGCCGCAACGGCGGCATTGTCTGCACCTCCTCCAACGCCAAGGTGGTTCTGGAATGGGCCTTCGAACGGGGCCAGCGCGTCCTGTTCTTCCCGGACCAGCACCTGGGCCGCAACACCGCCAAGGCCATGGGCGTGCCGCTGGAGCAGATGCCCATGTGGAACCCGCGCAAGGAACTGGGCGGCAACGACGAACAGGCCCTGCTCGATTCCCGCGTCATCCTGTGGCACGGCTTCTGCTCGGTCCACAAGCGCTTCAACGTGGGCCAGATCGAAAAGGCGCGCGCCGAGTTCCCCGGCGTCAACGTGATCGTCCACCCGGAGTGCCCCATGGAGGTGGTGGACGCCGCCGATTCCGCCGGTTCCACCGACTTCATCAAGAAGGCCATCGCCGCGGCCACCGAGCCCACCACCTTCGCGATCGGCACCGAGGTCAACATGGTGAACCGCCTGGCCGCCGAATACCCGCAGCACACCATCTTCTGCCTGGACCCGGTCATCTGCCCGTGCTCCACGATGTACCGCATCCACCCCGGCTACCTCGCCTGGGTCCTGGAAGAGCTCGTGGAAGGGCACATCGTCAACCGCATCACCGTTGACGACTCCGTGCAGGACAACGCCAAGATTGCGCTCGAGCGCATGCTGGCCTCCCGCCCGCTGTAACGCATCCACCTGTAACGCCCGCACCTGCCGGACCCGGCCCTTCAGACCACCGCCGAAATGAGCCTCACATGACCACAGAGAGCCTTGCGGACAGCCCGCAGCGCACGCGGCTGATCGTCGTCGGGAGCGGCATCGCGGGACTGTACTCCGCGCTGCTGGCGGCCGAAGCCGGCGCGGAGGTGGTGCTGCTGAGCAAGGGCGCCCTCACGGACAGCAATACCTACTACGCCCAAGGCGGCATCTCCGCCGTCCTGGACGAGCCCGCGGCCGGGGACACCGTGGCCGCGCACATCGCGGACACCCTCAAGGCCGGGGCCGGGCACTGCAACGAGGACGCTGTCCGCGTGCTCTGCACGGAGGCGCGCCTGGACATTGCCGGGCTGGAGCGCTTCGGCGTGCGATTCGACCTGGACGACGACGGCGATCCCTCGCTGGGGCTCGAAGCCGCGCATTCCGCGCCGCGGATCCTGCACGCCGGCGGCGATGCAACCGGCGCCGGCGTGGCCCGGGCACTCATCCGGACCGTCTTGGATGCCCAGGCCGCGGGGAGGATCCAGGTGATCGGGGACGCCCAGGTGACCGCCCTGCAGCAGGACGAAGGCCGGGTGGTGGGCGTTGACTTCCTTCGCGACGGCCGCGTCCACGGCCTGCAGGGCGACGCCGTGCTGCTCGCCACCGGGGGAGCGGGACAGCTGTTCGCGCAGACCACCAACCCCGCCGTGGCCACCGCCGACGGGCTGGCGCTCGCCTGGCGGGCCGGAGCCGCGGTGGCGGACCTTGAGTTCTTCCAGTTCCACCCCACCTGCATGGTGCCGCCGGCCGCTGCCCTCGAGGCCGACCCGCTGCTCATCTCCGAAGCCGTCCGCGGCGAAGGCGCCGTCCTGCTCGACGCCAACGGCGAGCGCTTCATGCCCGACTACCACCCCGACGCCGAACTCGCCCCGCGCGACGTCGTCTCCCGCAGCATCGCCCTGCACCTCGCCACGCTGGGCGACCCCAACGGCCACGTGTTCCTCGACGCCATGGCGGTGGAGGACCGGCACGGCCAGGGCTTCCTCGAGAAGCGTTTCCCCACCATCAGCGAACGCACCCGCCAGGCCGGCGTCGACTGGACCCGGGAACTCGTTCCCGTGGCGCCCGCGGCGCACTACTGGATGGGTGGTGTGGTGACGGACCTCCACGGCCGGACCTCGGTGCCTGGGCTGCTGGCTGCCGGCGAGGTTGCTTGCACCGGGGTGCAGGGGGCTAACCGGCTGGCCAGCAACTCCTTGCTCGAAGGGTTGGTGTTCGGGCGGCGGGCCGTTGCTGCATTCCTGGAGGGCAGTCCCACAGGTCCCTCGGCGCCTGCGCTCCCGCCTCGCACCGGCGATCGCCTCGCAAGCTCGGCGGCCGGTTCGGGCGCTCACGCGACAACGGCGCTTTCGGGACCTCTGGAACTGCCGGACGTATTCGACGGCGCCCCCGCGCCCATTGCTTGGCAGTTTGAGACTGTTCCGTCGCCTGGGCCTCGGGAAATGTCCTTTGCTGAGCCGGAGCCGTTTTCTCGGGGAGCTCTTCGGCGGTTGATGACGGCGAAGGCCGGAGTGCTCCGTGATGGGGGGTTGTTGCGGGAGGCCGCGGGCGATCTTGGGTCTTGGGCCGCCGTCGAGCTTCCCGAAAGCGTCCCGTTCTCCGCGGACCCACGGGAGCATCAGGACGCCAATCTCCTTCTGGCCGCGCAACTGCTGGTTCACGCCGCCCAGGAACGCCGCGCGTCCCTCGGCGCGCACTACCGCAGCGACAACCGGCCCCAGGCCGCCGCCGTCGACGATTTTGACAAGCGTTACATCATGAGCCGGAAAGCGAGCCTCGTCAATGACTAGCCTGACCCTCCCCGCAGCACCCGTCCGGGACATCCTGGAGCGTGCCTTCGCGGAGGACGCACCCAGCGGAGACATCACCTCCCAGCTGCTGATCCCGGCCGGGGCCCGGGCCACCGCCGTGCTCAACGCCCGGGTGCCCGGCGTGTTCAGCGGCGGTACCGTGTTCCGCGACGCCATGAAGCTCGCGGACCCGGACACCGAGGTGGTACTGCTGCTCGCGGACGGTGAAGCGTTCGACGCCGGAACGCACCTCGCGCGCGTCACCGGCAGCGCCCGCTCAGTGCTGCTGGCCGAACGCGTAGGCTTGAACTTGGTACAGCGCATGAGCGCCATCGCCACCAAG
Organism: Arthrobacter cavernae; assembly: GCF_017368795.1. Classification (GTDB taxonomy): domain Bacteria; phylum Actinomycetota; class Actinomycetes; order Actinomycetales; family Micrococcaceae; genus Arthrobacter; species Arthrobacter cavernae. The sequence continues at coordinate 281,966 of NZ_JAFNLL010000004.1, forward strand.
ACGGCGGAATTCGTCCGGCTCGTCGAAGGCACCAAGGCCCGCATCACCGATACCCGCAAGACCACCCCCGGCCTGCGGGTGCTGGAACGCTACGCCGTGCGCTGCGGCGGCGGAGCCAACCACCGCTACAGCCTCTCCGACGCCGTGCTGGCCAAGGACAACCACTTGGCCGTCATGACCGGCGGTGATCCCGCAAAGCTGACCGAACTGCTCGCCGCTGCGAAGGCCCAGCTGGGGCACACCACCCACTTCGAGGTGGAGGTGGACAGCGCCGAGCAGATCGAGCCTGTCCTCGCCGCCGGCGTGGACACCATCATGCTGGACAACTTCACCCTCGCCGAGCTCCGTGCCGGCGTCAAGCAGGTGGACGGACGCGCCATCGTGGAAGCCAGCGGGAACGTCAACCTCGGCACCGTGGCGGACATCGCCGCCGCGGGCGTGGACGTCATCTCGGTCGGCGGCCTTACCCACAGCGTGGCCGCGCTCGACCTGGGCCTCGACGTCGAACTGAGGGCCGGCTGACACGGCCATGATCTTCCTCGATGCCGCCGCCACCACGCCGGTCCGCCGCGAAGTCCTCGAGGCCATGTGGCCCTACCTGAGCGGCGAATTCGGCAACCCCTCCAGCCACCACACCCTGGGGGAGGCGGCGGCCTCCGCGCTCGCCGGGGCCCGTGCGGCCGTGGCCAAGGTCTTGGGCTGCCGCCCGGGCGAGGTCACCTTCACCTCCGGCGGCACGGAGGCGGACAACCTGGCCCTCAAGGGCGTCGCCCTGGCCCGGCAGTCCGCGGACCCGGCGCTCAACCGTGTGGTGATCAGCGCCGTCGAGCATCCCGCAGTGGAGGAATCGGCGCGGTATCTGGAACGGATCCATGGCTTTGCTGTGGACGTGCTTCCCGTGGGCGCCGACGGGCGGGTTTCCGTGGAGGCCCTGCGGGCCATGCTGCGGCCGGAGACCGCGCTGGTGAGCATCATGTACGCCAACAACGAGGTGGGCACCGTGCAGCCCGTGGCCGAACTGGCCGCCGTGGCCGCTGAACACGGCGTGCCGTTCCACACGGACGCGGTGCAGGCCGCCGGCTGGATGCCGCTCGATGTCAAGGCCCTCGGAGTCGATGCCCTGAGCATCTCGGGTCACAAGCTCGGCGCGCCCAAGGGATCGGGCGTGCTGTACGTCCGCGGCCGGGTCCGGGTGGAGCCGCTGGTGCACGGCGGCGGGCAGGAGCGCGGCCGACGATCGGGAACCGAAAACGTTGCCGGTGCCGTGGCACTCGCCACCGCGCTGACGCTCGCCCACGCCGAACGGCCGGAACTCGCCGCCCGCGTGGCCGGACTCCGCGAACGCTTCATCGCCAGCGTCCTGGACACGGTTCCCGGCGCCCTGCTCACCGGACACCGCACGGAGCGGCTGCCGTCGGTTGCCTCCTTCTGTTTCCCCGGCACCAGCGGCGAATCCGTGCTGCTGGAGCTCGAACGGCTCGGCGTGGTCTGCTCCAGCGGATCGGCGTGTGCCGCGGGCTCGGATGCGCCGTCGCACGTGCTTCTGGCGCTGGGCCTGGAGGCGGAGGTGGCGCAGACGGCCGTGCGCTTCAGCTTCAACTCGACGGTGACCGCAGACGAACTGGAGCAGGCCGTGGCAGCCGTGCAGACCGCCGTCGGGGCCGTGCAGGGGCTCGGCACGCGCTGACCAGTCGCTTGGGGGCAGCCGACGGCTCAGACGTGCCGGGCGCGCCGGAAGATCCAGTGCCGCAGCAGCGTGAACCGCACCGCCGTCGCAAGGAAGCCGGACAACGTGGTGGTCCAGAGCTCCTCCGTAACGGTGGCTTCGGGCCGGAGCCAGTGCAGGATCCCCAGGCTGCCGCCCGTGATGACCAAGGCAATCGCAATCACGATCAGGCCATTGAGGTGGTCGCGCATCCGTTTCCGGCTGCCCGTGATCTTGAAGGTCAGCCGGCGGTTCAGGGCGGTGTTCATAACCGAGGTGATGATCAGCGCGGCCGCGTTGGCGAGCTGCGGATCAATCCACTGGCGGAGCAGGGCGTACAGGGCCAAGGACGTTGCGGTGCAGATGAGGCCGACGCCGGTGAAGCGCAGCAGCTGCCGCACGGCCGGATAGCGGAGGATGCCGCTGCGGCGTTTGCGTGGGGCTTTACCGGGAGACTCCAGCAGCTGTGTGGTCTCCGCGGCCGTCTCCATGGCTTAAGCCTGACATATCAGGCGGGGGTTTCCTCCCAGGAGGCGGCCTTGACCGGGTTGCTGAGTTCGCCGATGCCCTCAACCCGGCACACCACGGTGTCTCCGGGCTGGATGCGGGCGCACTCGGCGGGGAAGCCGGTGAGCACCAGATCGCCGGGCTGCAGGGTCATGAAGGAGCTCAGGTAGACCAGGATTTCGTCCACTTTCCAGCCGAGGTCGGCGCTGCTGGCGGCCTTCAGTTCCGTGCCGTTGTGGACGATGCCGATCGTCAACTCCGAATCGTCGAGTTCCGTGACGATCCACGGTCCCGCCGGGGTGAAGGTGTCCTGGCTCTTGGCGCTGATCCACAGCTCGTCCGATTTCTGCAGATCGCGCGCTGAGACGTCGTTGCCGATGGTGAAGCCCAGGATGGCGCTGCGGGCGGTCTCCAGCGTGAGGCCGCGGACAGCACGGCCGACGATGACGGTCAGTTCAGCTTCCGGGTCCACGTAGCCCACCGTGGAGCTCAGCTCGATGGCCTCGCCCGGGCCGATCACGCTGGATGCTGCCTTGTGGAACGCCTGCGCCGGGAGATCGCGCCCGGGCTGCCCGGTGTTGTGGGCCATGCCGAAGACGTTCACCGGGACCGACGGCGCCAGGAACGTGAACGAGTCCTGGTCCACCACGGTGCCGGTCTCCCAGCCAGGCCGGGCCGGGCTGTTGGCGTTCGCGCGGGAGCCTGCGAAGGGGGAGTCGACGACCGTCCAGGCCCGGCCAGCCTCGGAGGCGAAGTCCGGGGCGTCGTTCGCCACGAAGAAGTGCTCATCGGGGGCAGCCGCGGAGAGCGGGCGGACACGGGCAATGCGGCGGGGGGCGCTGGCAGTCATGAAGACATCCTACGTCCTCCGCTGCGTTGTGAGGCCTCCTTTACGTTCCAAGAACCATCCCAAGGACGCAGAGCGGGCCTCACAAGTAGTTCAACGCAGCGCCGCGGAGCCGAACGCCACGCTGAAGCGGTCGCACCAGAGCACCACCGTGGTCAGCCCGGAGAGGTCAGTGCCGGGCGGCACGGCATAGTTCTGGTTGCCGTGCGTCGCCTTGATGAGGCCAAGATCCAGGTAACTGCCTGAGCGGTACTTGAACCAGTCCCCGCCCGCCTCCAGGCTGCTGAGCCAGATCTTCACGTCCGGCCCGTCGCTGCTGGCCAGGTTCTCGAGCCGTACCACGTGGCTGCCGTCGGGCAGCCTGAGCAGGCTCGCCGTGCCAGTGGTTGTGTGTTCCTGGGACTGGAAGGCCCCGCTGGAAAGGACCGTCGGGGTTTGGGCTGGGGTTTGCGTTGGTGCCGCCGCGCCTGGCTCGGGGACTGCTGGGCCGGATGATGCCGGCGCCGGCGCCGACGCCGTCGCGGACACGGCGCTGCCCGGCAAGGCTTCGTCAACCATGCTGCTGGTAAAGATTCTCCATGGCTGGAACAGTGCAGCGCCAACCACGAGTGCAACGAGCAGCAGGACGCCGATCGCCGCGCTGGTGAGCCTGTGCCTGCGGATGGCCGCTCCGATTCGGGACCTCATGGTTCAAGGCTAGGCGCGGGAGGCATCCCGTGGGGGCGTCAAAGATTACCGTCCGCTTACCGTTGCGGGGCCCGCTCTGCGTGCTTGGCATGACCGCATGGACGCAGAGCGGGCCTCACAACGCAAGCTACAACGCGGGGTACAGCTCACCCACGGGGATCTCCGCAGCGAGCCGGTTGTCCGGGCCAGCCAGGGGGCAGGCCCATGCTTCGTTGTAGGCGCAGGACGGGTTGTACGCAAAGTTGAAGTCCAGGATGAACTCCTGGGCGCCGTCGGATCCGCGGACGCCGTGGAAGGCGCCTTTGACGGTGTCCAGCAGGTACCGGCCGGCACCGTAGCTTCCACCCGCCCTACCGGCCGTGGCGTCCCGGAACGGGAGGAAAATGCCGCCGCCGTAACTGCGGAGCCGCCAGACGGCCAGCGGCCCCAGGCCGGGAAGCTCGAACGTGCCCAGCCGGACAAACGGCACCACGCCGTCGGTGCCGGTCTGGACGTTCATTTCCTGCCCGGATCCCTCGGCCGAGAGGACCGCGTGCAGCCTGAACGCCGGATCGTAGTCGGCCGTGCGCAGCCCAGAAAACTCCGCTTTCATGGCCGGTGTCAGGGCGGAGGCAGGATGCGTGGCGAACATGCGGTCCCGCTCCTGGCGCCAGTAAACATGGGCCTCGAAAGGGTCCGTCGCGGCGATCCGGCGGACGGCGTCGTAGAGGGCGAATGTCCGCAGCCGCCAGTCGATAATATCGACGGCGGAGATCCCCGCAACGCTGTACTCGTCCTCATCAAGATGATCGGGAGCCATGCTTCCAGCCTAGTCCCGGAAGCGGGCCGTGCCGGAGTAGGTCTCGGACGGGCAGACGGGTCTCCCGTCAGTGAAGGACGCGTTGGTACTGAGGTACGTCGAACAAAGCCCGGAATTCGCAAACGTCCAGCGGATGCTACTGTCTCTGAAGGTCAATCTGTAGTCAGCGGTTGACCGATCAAGAAGACAATGGCGACATCGGGGGCTGTCGTGCCGCACCACACCCCGGAGATCCATGGAACGCAACGTTTCTGCCAAGCTGCTATTCAAGACCGTCGCCGACACCAAAGTGGCCATGGCCATCGCAGTCGCGAGCAACCCGGGCTACGAATCACTGACTGAGACCCTGTCCATCACGGTGGACGGGCATGACGTTCCCTTCGCGGAACTCACGGACCACCATGGCGGGCGCTTCCAGTACATGGAGTTTGCCGAGCCCAGCGAAGTCACCGTGGACTACCAGGCAACGGTGGTGGGCTTTGGTGCCCCGGACGAATCCTCACGTATGGAACTCATCAGGTACGTGCGCCCCAGCCGCTATGCCGAATCGGACCGGCTGCTGCCCACGTCCTACGCCGAATTCGGCGGGCTGCGCGGCGAAGAGCTGCTCCAGGCAGTCCGCGACTGGGTCAACGGCGAACTCCGGTACGTCAGCGGTTCCTCACGCGGAACCGACGGCGCCGTGGAGACGCTGCTGCACCGCAGAGGCGTTTGCCGCGACTTCGCGCACCTGGCCATCGCGCTGCTGCGCTCCAAGGACGTCCCGGCGCGCCTCACCGCCGTCTACGCTCCCGGGCTGAGCCCCATGGACTTCCACGCCGTGGCCGAGGCACACATCAACGGCGCCTGGCACGTCATCGACCCCACCGGGCTTGCGCCCCGGGAGTCAATGCTCCGCATCACCGCCGGACGCGACTCCTCGGACACCGCCTTCCTGTCCACGGTGGGCGGAAGCCTGTCGCTCAAGACCCTGAAGGTTACCGCCGAGGTGGCCGGCGAACAGCCGGAAGAAGATCCGGCCAAGCTCGTCGTCCTGCACTAAATCCAGTACTGGGCCCGGCGGGCCCCCGCCCCGCCGCCGGCGTCAGTGGCCGCTGACCGAGGCCCGCAGCTTTTCCGTCAGGCGCAGCAATTCGCGCTGCTCGGCGGGCGTCAGGGCCGGCGCCACCAGCTCCGCGATGTCCCGGACGTGCTCGCGGCCGATCGTCTTCTGCAGCTCGAGGCCCGCCTCGGTGAGTTCGAGCAGGACCCCGCGGCCGTCGTCGGGAGCTACTCCCCGGGCCACCAGCCCGCGCTTCTCAAGGCGGTCCATCAGGCGGCTCAGGCTGGACTGGCTCAACAGGACCTTGTCGTTGATCTCGTTGAGGCGCAGCTTGCCGGACGGGCAGCGAGAGAGCGTGAAGAGGACGTCGTACTCCTTGGCCGGCATCTTCTTGAAGGCCGGTGCGGACTGTAGCCGGCGCATTACCGCCACCTGGGAACGGAATAGCGCTTCCCAGGTTTCGGCGGCGAGGCGCACGGTGGAGGAGGACGGCTGGCCGGACATCAGGCGTCACGCCCGGTGGTTTCGACCACGGAATCGACGCGCGCTGCCAGGGCTGCTGCGACGCGCGAGGCGTGCGTGGGGGCATCCGGCACGTGGGCGGGCTTGAGGGCGGCGTATTCCTTGCGCAGCACCGGGAGGACTTCATCGCCGAACAGGTCAAGCTGCTCCAGGACGGTCTTCAGCGGCAGGCCGGCGTGGTCCACCAGGAACAGCTGGCGCTGGTAGTCGCCGAAGTGCTCCCGGAAGGTGAGCGTCTTCTCGATGACTTCCTGGGGGCTGCCCACGGTCAGCGGCGTCTGCGAGGTGAAGTCCTCCAGGGACGGGCCGTGGCCGTAGACGGGCGCGTTGTCGAAGTACGGCCGGAATTCCTTGACGGCATCCTGGGAGTTCTTGCGCATGAAGAACTGCCCGCCCAGGCCCACGATCGCCTGGTCCGCCTTGCCGTGGCCGTAGTGCTCGTAGCGCTCACGGTACAGGCCGATCAGTTGCTGGTAGTGCTCCTTGGGCCAGAAGATGTTGTTGGCGAAGAAGCCGTCGCCGTAGTACGCGGCCAGTTCGGCGATCTGCGGGCTGCGGATGGAGCCGTGCCAGACGAAGGGAGCCACGCCGTCCAGCGGGCGCGGTGTGGAGGTGAAGTTCTGCAGCGGGGTGCGGTACTTGCCGCTCCAGTTGACGGTGTCCTCGTCCCAGAGGCGGCGCAGCAGCGAGTAGTTCTCGACGGCGAGTTCGATCCCGTCCTGGATGTTCTTGCCGAACCAGGGGTACACCGGGGCGGTGTTGCCGCGGCCCATGATGAGGTCCACGCGGCCGTCCGCCAGGTGCTGGAGCATGGCGAAATCCTCGGCGATCTTCACGGGGTCGTTCGTGGTGATCAGCGTGGTGGAGGTGGACAGCGTGATGCGTTCCGTCTGCGCAGCGATGTAGGCCAGGGTGGTGCTGGGGGACGAGGAGAAGAAGGGGCGGTTGTGGTGCTCGCCGATGGCGTAGACATCCATGCCGATCTCTTCGACCTTCTTGGCAATTGCCACGGAGGCCTTGATGCGCTCGTTCTCCGTGGGTGTGTGGCCCGTGGTGGGGTCAGTGGTGATGTCACTGACGCTGAAAATACCGATCTCCATGGTGTGCCTTCCTGCCTGCCCGCTTGTGCCGGGTTCTTCCAACAGTGTATCCCAGATAGATGCATTTGCATGTATCACTGCTTGCAACAGGGCTGCCGGGGGATTTGTTCCCGGTGGTGGCGGCTATTCGGCGGGGGCGGTGGCCGCGCGGCGGCCGGTAACCTTGGGAATCATCCCGGTGGTCCAGTCGAGATACTCTTCGTCCTCGTCGCCGCCGGGCATGACCTCCGGGAGCTCCTTCATCGAGCGCAGCAGGGCCCGCTTCTCGCGCCGGCCCTCCACCAGCTTGTAGAGCACCGGCACCAGCACCAGGGTCAGCGCGGTGGAGGACACCAGCCCGCCGATCACCACGATCGCCAGCGGCTGCGAAATGAAGCCGCCGCTGCCCGTCAGGCCCAGGGCCATGGGCGTCAGGGCAAAGACCGTGGCCAGCGCGGTCATGAGGATGGGCCGCAGGCGCTGGCGGGCGCCGTGCGTGATGGCCTCGGCCACGTCCATACCCGGCCGGCCGCCATGCGGTTTGCGGTACTGGTTGATGAGGTCGATCAGCACGATCGCATTGGTGACCACGATGCCCACCAGCATCAGCATGCCGATCAGCGACGGCAGGCCCAGCGGGATGCCGGTCAGGAGCAGCAGCCCCACGGCCCCGGTCGCCGCGAACGGCACGGACACGAGCAGGATGAGCGGCTGCACCAGGGACTTGAAGGCCGCCACCATGATGACGTACACAATGGCGATAGCAGCCAGCAGGGCGAGCCCCAGCTGCCGGAAGGATTCGGCCTGCTGCGTGGTGGCGCCGCCGATTGCGGCAGTCACGCCCGGTGGAAGCTCCACCGACTTCAGGCGCTCCTGCACGGCGGAGCTGACGGCCCCCAGATTCCCGCCCGACGGCGTCACGGTCACCTTGGCGGTCCGCTGGCCGTTGCTGCTGGTGATGGACACCGGAGTGTCCACCTGTTCGACGGCGGCGATGCTGTCCAGCGCCACCCCGCCGCCCGCCGTCGGGATCTTGAGCCCGCGCACCGCGGCGATGCTGGTGAAACGGGTTCCCTCGCCGATCTGCACGGGGAGATCGTTGGTGCTGATGCGGACGGTCCCGGCCGGGACGGGGCTGACCGTGGCGGCGAGGAATCCGGCCACCTGGTCCTCGCTGAGCCCGGCCGCGACCGCTTTCGCGCGGTCCACGCGGACCTGCACCACGGACTGGCTGGCCGCGAGGTTGCTGGAGACCTCGGTGCTGCCGGGGACGCCCTCCATGGCCTTGACCATGGTGTCGCTGGCGGTCTTCAGGTCCGCGGCGGTGGCGGCGTTGATGGTGATGTCCACGGTGGAGGACGTGCCGAAGCCGCCCTGCTGTGCGCCGACGGTGACCTTCCCGGCGGCGCCTTCCAGCCGGGAACGGACCTCGTCCTGGAGATTTTTCTGCTTGGCCTTCTCGTCCGTGACCACGGTGAAGTTCGAGTTGGAGCTTCCGGTGGACGTGAGCGCGGTGAAGCCGGTCTGGGCGTTGCCCGAGGTCACCTGCACGTTCTGGATGCCGTCGATGCCGCGCAGGATCTCTTCCACCTTGGTGGCCTCGGCGCTGGTGGCCTCCAGGCTGGTGCCGGCCGGCAGGACCTGCCGCACGGTCATGCTGTTCTCGCCCGAGCGGCCCAGCAGATCGGTCGCCAGCAACGGGGACAGGGCGGCCGTGCCGGCCAGGACCAGCGCGGCGGCCGTCAAGGTGATGACGGGGTGCTTCTGGGTGGTGGCGAGGACCGGAAGGTAGCCGCGCTGCAGCAGGCTGCGCTGCTCCGCCTCGTGGGCCTTCGCCTCGGTCTCCTTGGCAGTCTCCTTGGCGCCCTCAGTGGTGCCCGGCGCCGGCGACTTGAGGAACCAGTAGGCCAGGACCGGAACAATCGTCAGGGCAACCAGCAACGAGGACAGCAATGCAATGGTGACGGTCAGCGCGAAGGGTCGGAACAGCTCCCCGGCCAGGTCGCCCACGAAGGCGATGGGCAGGAAGACGGCCACCGTGGTGAGCGTGGAGGCAGTGATGGCGCCGGCCACTTCACGGATCGACGTGAGGATGGCCGTGAGCTTGTGCTCGCCGTAGCTGAGGTGGCGCTTGATGTTTTCGATGACCACGATCGAGTCGTCCACCACGCGGCCGATCGCGATGGTGAGCGCGCCGAGGGTCAGGATGTTGAGCGAATACCCGGTAGCCGAGATCCCGATGAACGTGATCAGCAGCGAGAGGGGGATCGAGACCGCCGTGACCAGGGTGGAGCGGACGGACAGCAGGAAGACCAGGATGACGGCAACGGCGAAGCCCAGGCCCAGGAGGCCCTCCGTGGTGAGGTCCTTGATGGATTTCTCGATGAAGGGGGCCTGGTCGAACACGGGGGTGAAGCGGGCGTTCGAGCCGAGTTCGGCTTCCATCTGCGCCATAGAGTCCTTGACCGCGTGCGAAATCGCCACGGTGTCGCCCTCGGGCTTCTTCGTCACGGACAGGGCAAGGGTGGGCTTGCCGTTGGTCCGGGTGATGGAGGTCTGCGCGTCGTCCTGGAGGCTGACATCGGCCACGGTCCCGATGGTGGCCGCGTCCTTGGCGCCGGCGAGGGGCAGGCCCTTGATGACGTCGAGCGAATCCACCGGGCTGCCCAGCTGCAGGGACAGGGACTTGCCTTGTTCCTTGATGGTGCCCACGGGGACCAGGGCGCCGTTGTTCTTCAGCGCGTTGCCGAGGGACTGAACGGTGGCGCCCTTGGCGGCCATGTCCGCAGGCCGGGGCTTGATGAGGATGTGCTGGCGGGCGCCGCCGGTCACATCGGCTCCCCGCACGCCGTCGATCTTCTGCAGCCGCGGCACGCTGAGGCGCAGCAGGTCCGCGTTCAGCTCGCTGAGCGGCTTGTCCGAGGAGACCGCCAGGAAGACGATCGGGAAGTCGCTGATGTTGCCGGCAATGGATTGGGGCTCGACGCCGGCTGGCAGGACTCGCTTGGCGTTGGAGATGGCCCGGTCAATCTGGTTGCGTGCACGGTCCAGGTTCGAACCGTAGGTAAAGACCATGGTGATCTGCGAAACGCCGCTGCGGGACGTGGACGTAGTGGACTCGAGGCCCTCGACGCCGTTGAGCGCGGTTTCCAGCGGGCGGCCCAGCTGCGCGTCCACCACCTCCGGCGATGCACCGGCCATGGCGGTCACCACGGTGATCTGCGGGAACTCGATCGAAGGGATGAGCTCCTGCTTGAGGGAGCTCATGGTGATCACGCCGAACACCGCCGCAAAGACGGTGATCAGCGCGATCAGGGCCCGGTTTGCCAGCGACAGTCGTGCCAGGCGGAACATTGCATCAGCTCCTGGGATCTATGGAATGTTTCGTATGACGGGAACCGGCCGGCGCCCCGGGAGAAAGGCCTAGCCCTGGACAGCGTCCGCGGTGTCCAGCTGCAGCGAGCGGGCAGTGCTGGCCTCGAGCTCCGCTGCGAGCTCCGGGTTGTCGTTCAGCTTGACGCCGTAGCCCGGCATCATGTCCTTGAGCTTGGACTGCCAGCCCTTGAAGTTCCTGGGGAAGGACTTCTGCAGCAGCTCGATCATGATCGGCACGGCCGTGGAGGCTCCCGGGGAAGCGCCAAGCAGGGCGCCGATGGAGCCGTCGCGGGACGCGATGACCTCGGTGCCGAACTGCAGGATGCCGCCCTTGCGGGGGTCCTTCTTGATGATCTGCACACGCTGGCCGGCCGTGATGAGTTCCCAGTCGCCGCCGGTGGCTTCCGGGTAGTATTCGCGCAGGGCCTCCACCTTGGCTTCGTGGCGCTTGGCTACTTCCTTGATGAGGTAGGCCGTCAGGTCCATGTTGTCCTTGGCGACGGCCAGCATCGGGATGATGTTGCCCGGACGGATGGATAGCGGAAGGTCCAGGTAGCTGGAGGTCTTCAGGAAGTTCGTGGAGAAGCCGGCATACGGGCCGAACAGCAGGGAGCGCTTGCCGTCAACGTAGCGGGTGTCCAGGTGCGGGACGGACATGGGCGGGGCGCCCACGGAGGCCTGGCCGTAGACCTTGGCGCTGTGCTGCGAGGTGATCGTGTCATCCGTGCAGCGGAAGAACTGGCCGGAGACGGGGAAGCCGCCGTAGCCCTTGCTTTCCGGGATGCCGGAGGCCTGCAGCAGGTGCAAGGCACCGCCGCCTGCACCAACGAAGACGAACTTCGCGTGGATGCGGCCGTGCTCGCCGGAAGCGGGATATTTCGTGGTGAGGTCCCAGCCGCCGTCGGCGGAGCGGCTGATGTTGGTGACGTCGTGGCCGTAGTTGATTTCGGCGCCGTTGTCCTGGAGGTAGCCGGTCAGCTCGCGCGTCAGGGCACCGAAGTCGACGTCGGTGCCTTCAGCCGCGCGAGTCGCGGCCACGCGCTGCCTGGCGTCGCGGCCCTTGACGATCAGGGGGGCCCACTTGGCGATCTGCGCCTGGTCCTCGGTGTATTCCATGCTCCGGAACAGTGCGTGCGGCTTGAGGGCCTCGAAGCGGTTTTTGAGGAAGTTCGAGTGGTCATCGCCGAGCACGAAGCTCATGTGCGGGACCGTGTTGATGAAGCCCTTCGGGGAGCCGATCAGCTGGTTGTCAACCAGGTGGGACCAGAACTGGCGGGACAGCTGGAACTGCTCGTTGATGTGGAGGGCCTTGCCCGGGTCCACGGTGCCGTCTTTGGCTGCGGGCGTGTAGTTAAGCTCACACAGGGCTGCGTGCCCCGTGCCGGCGTTGTTCCACGGGCCGGAGCTTTCCAGGCCGGCCTCATCCAGTCGCTCAAACAGCGAAATGGTCCAGGTGGGTTCAAGCTGCTTGATGAAGGCGCCGAGAGTGGCGCTCATGATTCCGCCGCCAATAAGGACGACGTCTGCGTGGGGGGTCTTGGAAATGAAGGTCACGATCAATCTCCGTTAGCGGCGGCACTGGCTGTCACAGAATATCCCCGCAGCATCCCATAACTGAAATTGCCGGGAATCGTCAAGGCTTTAGCCGGACGTTTGTGAAAACTTCGTTCAATACAGGCGAGGCGGGGTAGCTTTCCACCTTGTCGGACAGGGCCAGCGCGGAGATCGGGAAGGCGATCGGTACGGCCGGAACCGCGGCCGCGATCGACGCATTGATGCCTTGGTACTGGGTGCTGCGGGCATCGCCGTCGGGCAGTCCCCGCGCGCGTTCGATCCTGTGGAGGACGTCCGAGTCGGCGTAGCCGAACTCGCCCCGGCTTTCGCCGAACAGCGGCCCCAGGAAGTTGTCGGCGTCGGCGTAGGCGCCGTTCCAGCCGAGCATGTGCAGGGCGTGGTCGCCGGGGGACTGGACCCTCTGGAGGTAGCCGTCCTCCCAGTCAACCGGCACCGGCTTGATGTTCAGGCCCACCGCCACCAGCTGGCGGCTGATCTCGGCGTAGATCTTCTCCGGCGTCGGCATGTACGCGCGGGTGGCGTTGAGAGGGTAGTAGAACTTCAGTTCCTCGCCCTTGTATCCGGCCTTCTCCAGGAGCTCTTTGGCCTTCTTGGGGTCGTAGCCCAGCGCCGGCGCGTTGTTGTTGAAACCGCTCAGCTTGGGCGGCACGAACTGGGAGGCCTGGGCTGTGTTGTCGATGAAGAACTTCCGGATCAGCGTTTCCTTGTCGATGGCCAGCTCGATGGCCTGCCTGACTTCGAGCTTGTCCAGGGGCGCCACGGCCTGGTTGATGCCCACGTACATGACGGAGAACGGGTCCCTCTGGATGATCGGCAGGCCCTTCTTGACCAGTTCGTCGAAGGTGCCCGGGGTTACGAAGTCGTAAGCGTCGATCTTCCCGTCCAACAGCGCCTGCTGCCGGGTCTGGGCAAGGTCGTAGGGGATGAAGTTGATGGTGGCGATCTGCCCGCGGTTGCCCCAGTAGTCCTTGTTGCTGGACAGGATGACCTTGTCCTTGTCCCAGGACGTGAAGACATAGGGGCCGGTGCCCACGGGGTGGCCGGCATAGGCCGACATGGCCTGGCCGTTCCGGGGCTGGTCGAGCACATCGGCATTTTGCGCGGCCATTGCGGTTGGTGAGGACATGGCGAATGCCGGGAGGGTCAGGGCCTGCAGGAGTCCCGTGTACGGGCGGGTGAGGTTGATCCGGACATTGTCCGCCGAGACCACGGTGCAGTCCTTGAAGATCGAAAAGACCGGCTCGTCGGAGTACGCCTTGAAGATGCCCTTGAACGAGATGCCGGGGGCCTGCTGGCGCAGCGCTGCCGGGAAGGTGAACCAGCGGTTGAAGTTGGCGCACACGGCGGCCGCATCGAAGGGCGTGCCGTCGTGGAAGAGGACCTTGCTGCGCAAGGTGAAGTCGTAGTTCAGCCCGTTCTCGCTGTTCTTCCACTCCGTGGCAAGCAAGGGAGTGGGCTGGCCGGTGGAGCCGTCCACGCCTACCAGACCCTCCAGGACCTGGCGAGTAACGCGGTAGGACTCGGAATCGGAGGTCACGGCAGGGTCGAGTCCCAGGGGCATGGACGGTGTGCCGAAGTTGAAGGTGGCAGTTGGTTCGGCCGGTGCCGAGCTGGTGGCGGAAGTGGCGGGCGGATTCTGTGTTCCTGTGCAGGAGGTCAACGCCAGGGCCAGGAGTCCGGCCCCGATTCGCACCGCTGTCCGGCGCATCTTGCTGCTTGCCACTCTCGTCCCCTCAAGACCGTCGGATGGGCTGTGGCCGGCTGCAGCCGGACCGCATTCCAGTGTAGAGGAAGGCCCTGTGTCCTCCGGCGCGGTCCTCCGGCGCGCTCCAGTCCGGGGGGCCCGGCGGGGCCCGGACCCGGGGCCCGGACGCGGAATTGCCCCGGTCCTGGGACCGGGGCAATTCATGTGTGCGCAAGGGGGGACTTGAACCCCCACGCCCGAAGGCACAGGAACCTAAATCCTGCGTGTCTGCCAATTTCACCACTCGCGCATGGCCGGCGTCGGCCGCCGGTCCTTGTCCTGATGGAAAGGGTCCTGCTGGAAGGCCCGGCGCCTTATGCCGCGTCCAGTGTACCTGCTACTGGTCCGGCTTGAGCTACTTGTCCAGCTTGAGATCCCTGCGGAGCTTGGCCACATGGCCTGTCGCGCGGATGTTGTACTGGGCCACGGCCACCTTGCCGTCAGGGTCCACCACGATGGTGGAGCGGATCAGGCCCATGTAGGTCCTGCCGTAGTTCTTCTTCTCTCCCCAGGCGGCGTAGGCGTCAGCCACTGCGTGTCCTTCATCGGAGAGCAAAGGAAACGTCAGGGCCTCTTCCGCCACGAACTTTGCGAGGTCCTTGACCGGATCCGGGGAGATCCCCACCACTTCGTAACCGGCGGCCTGGAGAGATGCCAGTGAATCGCGGAAGTCGCAGGCCTGCTTGGCGCAGGCAGGGGTGGACGCTGCCGGATAGAAATAGACGATGGTGTTGCGTCCCCGGAAGTCGGAGAGGCTGACGTCCTTGCCTTCCGCGTTCTTCAGCGTGAAATCGGGGGCGACGGTTCCGGGGGTAAGGCGTTCAGCCAAAAGTGTGCTCCTTGCGTGCGTTCGCGACTCCCCAGCTTAGTGATGCGCCGGGCTGTTCACGAATCGACAGGCGCCGACGCGGCGGCCGCAGGCTATGCGCGAGATTGTTTAAACTTGGAAGGCCCTGAACGGCGTTTCCGCCATTCAGGGCCTTCCCTTGGTGCACCCCCCGGGACTTGAACCCGGAACCCATTGATTAAGAGTCAATTGCTCTGCCAATTGAGCTAGAGGTGCATCTGTTGAATCCGATCACTCCTGGGAATCAATACTCCCTTGTTGATCTCCGCAACGACAAATAACTCTACACCATGTTTCGGGGCCTTGTGGTCAACGTGGGCGCAACGTGATGGAAGCCATACGCGCAGTCATTCCTGGGCGGAACAGCGCCCCCGGCGGGCGGGAAGGGCGCGCGAAAAAGGCCCTGAATGGCGTTTCCGCCATTCAGGGCCTTTCCTTGGTGCACCCCCCGGGACTTGAACCCGGAACCCATTGATTAAGAGTCAATTGCTCTGCCAATTGAGCTAGAGGTGCATCTGTTGGATCTGATCAGCTCAAGGCTTTTCTTCCCTCGTTGATCTCCGCAACGACATGTAACTCTACACGAGTTCCTGCCAACTGTGAAATCGGCGGATCGGCTCCGGACGGCGCCTGGACTCAGGGGCGCAGAACCAGCGCAAAGTCGGGGTTTCTGTTGTTGCTTAGGACCCACATGGTGCCGTCAGGTGCCCGCGCAACGTCCCGCAGCCGCCCGTATTCGCCTGTGAAATAGGCCACCGGCGTCCCCGCCGAACCGCCTTCCAGCGGCACGGCCCACAGCCGCTGGCCCCGCAGTGCGCCGGCATAGGCAATACCGTCGATGATTTCCAGCCCGCTGGGCGAGGCGTCCGCAGTGGAGGGCCACACCACCTTGGCATCAAGGAATCCGGGCCGGCCCGGAGCCCCGGTGACCTCCGGCCAGCCGTAGTTCCCCCCGGGCTGGATGAGGTTGAGTTCGTCGTCCACGTCCGGGCCGAATTCGCTGGCCCACAGCCTGCCGGCGCTGTCCCACGCCAGCCCCTGCACATTGCGGTGGCCGTAGCTGTAGACGGGGTTGCCGTCGAAAGGATTCCCGGGGGCAGGTTTTCCATCCGGTGTGAGGCGCAGGATCTTGCCGCCCAAGGCGTTGGTGTCCTGGGGTTGCTGCCGTCGCTGCGAGTCTCCGGTCCCTACGTAGAGGAAGCCGTCGGGGCCGAAGCGGATGCGCCCGCCGTTGTGGGTCGAGGCCTTGGATATGCCGGAGAACACGACCTGGGGGGAACCAAGGGCGAGCCCGCCGCCGGCATCCTGGGCAAGGCGCATCCTGGCGATCCGGTTGTCGGTGGCCGAGGTGAAGTAGGCGTACAGCAGACGGTCGTCCGCGAACGTGGGGGAAAGGGCCAGGCCGAGAAGCCCGCCTTCACCGCCGGGCACGACGCCGGGCACCTCGCCCACCGTTGTGGCCTGCCCGTCGTGGATGGCCTTGATCAGCCGGGAGTCGCGCTCGGAAATGATGGCCGTGCCGTCGGCCAGGAAAACCACCGACCAGGGGATCTGCAGCCCGGCGTCGAGCTTGCGGAGCAGCTCGGGCTGGTCGGGTCCACCGCCGGCCGGCTGGCTGGCGGTGCCCGGGCCGGGGGTCGCCGCGGTGCCGGGGAATGAAGGGCTGCCGGTGCACGAGGTGAGCAGCAGGGCGGTGAGCAGCAGGGCGGTGCGCCACAGGGCGGTGAGCAACGGGGCATAGGCGAGGCAGGCCTTCGGGGCCCGTGCCGGCGTCGACCTGCTCATGCCACCCCACCCCCTTCAGTGCCTCTGTTCAGTGCCTCTGTTCAGTGCCTCAGCGCCGGCTCCGGCGCGGGGGCCGGAAGCCGGCGGCCTCCGCATGGGCGGCGGATTCAAACCAGACCCCGGCCGTGACGTCCGCATATTCGGGGCTGTCCTCGTCGTGATAGGTCATGGAACCGGCGTCGCCCTTGACCACATAACCCTCCGGACCGCTTCCATCGGCTGCAGCAGCCGCCGAGCCGGAACCGTACGGGTGTTCGGCGGCCAGATGGCCTCCGGGGGCGCTGGCCTCGGCATCCGGCGTTTCGGCGGCGGGGGCCTCAGCGTCTGGGCTTTCGCTGACAGGAGCCTCGCTGTCCGGGGTTCCAGCGGCCTCGAGTTGTTCCGCCGCGGCCGATTCCGCGCCGGGCAGGGTGGGGGCGTGTGGGCCCGTGTATTCGTTGTGGTGAGCGTGGCTGCTTTCCGGCTGTACCGCTGCGGATTCGGTGTCGGCGGCGGCGGCTGCGGGGGCGGCCAGCGGAGCGCCGGCGGCGTCGGTCCAGGATGCCTCCCATTCGGCCTTGTCGGCAGCCTCGGCTGCGGCTGCCTGGGCTGCGGCGGCGGTTTCAGCCTCGCTTGCTGCTGCCCCGTCGTCCGCCTGCTGGCCCGGTTCGCTGTCTCTTTCAGGCGCCGCGGTGTCGGTCGCCGCAGTGTCAACCGGCGCCGTATCGTCCGCAGCAGGGACCTCTTCCGGCTCTGCCACCTCGCTTGCAGCGGCGGGCGCAGGCGACTCCCAATCATCGACGTCGACGCCGCCGGCCTCGGTGGGCTGAGCCGTTGCGGGCTGATCGGCGTCGGGCGCTGCCGCGGTTGGCGCTGCCGCGGTTGGCGCTGCCGCGGTTGGCGCTGCCGTGGTTTCTGCGGGTGCGGGGGCGGCGGGTTCATCGGGTTCGGGAAGTCTCGCCGCGTGAGGCGCGGATCCGGTGAGTCCAGCTGATTCGGCATCCATGATGCGGGACGATGGCGAGGACGATGCCTGGCCGCCAGTGCCGCCGCGGCTCACGCGCCACCAGACAATCGCAACAACGAGCACGATGACAATGACCCAGAACAACAAGTCCATGGTGAGCCCTTCCGTTCACGCGGCACGGTTAATTGTGTTTCCGACGTTACGTGCCTGTCACGATGGCTGTCCAGCATTGTCAAACGATTCCCGCGTACGGAACAATTCAGGAAATCCCAAGCGATTCCGGCTCATCCCATAGTGTGGCTTCATGGACCTCAAAAGGCTGCGAATCCTCCGCGAGCTGGCCGACCGGCAGACTGTAGGGGCCACCGCCGATGCCATGAACGTGACGGCCTCGGCGGTTTCCCAGCAGCTCAAGACGCTCCAGGAGGAACTCGGCGTCGTCCTGGTGGAGAAGGCCGGCAGGGGAGTACGGCTGACGGAAGCCGGGTACGCCATGGCCGGGGCCGCGGCGGACGTTGCCACGGCCATGGCCAGGGCCGAGTCGACCATCGACACCTATCGCAAGGGCTGGCAGACCCACATCAATGCAGCGTTCTTTCCCAGCGCCGCGGAAATGCTGCTCCCGGGGCTGCTACACCGGGTTGCCGGCATAGCGGGACTTCGTTTTGAGGCACATTTCGAGGACCCGGGAACCGCCCATTTTGCCGGGCTGGCCGCGGACTACGATATCGTGCTGGCCCACAGCGTGGACGGTCCGGACGTGTTCGCCAGGCACGGCCTCGAAGTGTTCCCGCTCCTTGAAGAAGCGCTCGACGTCGCCATGCCGGCTGGCCACGCCTTGGCGGCCAAGGCGCGGCTCACCGCCCAGGACGTGGTCGGTTACCAGTGGATCGGTGTGCCGGAAGGCTTTCCCTTCGACACGGTGCTGCGCCAGATCGAGCTCCATGCCGGGCGCACTGCCGCCCGGAGCCAGCGCTATCCGGACCTGCGCGTCCTGGAAGCGCTCGTCAGCGCCGGCCATGGCATCTGCCTGCTGCCCCGCTACACTGCGCGGGCCAACGCCGGACGGGGACTGGTGCTGCGGCCCCTGGCCGGCGTCAAGGCCAGCCGCAGCATCGTGGCCCTGGCCCGTCCCGAGATCGCGGCCCGGACCACCATCAAGCAAGTGCTAGGCATACTGCAGGACGAGGCGGCGCACATCGCGAACGAGCTCCGGCTCCGCGAGCCATGATTGTACCCGCCCACGGTCCGTGACCCGCCCGGCGCCCGGGTGGGCCTCGGAAGGGCAGTGGCAGAATTCGAGTGCCTCAACATATGAGACGGATGTCCAGTATTTGATCGGAATATTTTCGAATTTCCGCTTAACCCACCCCAAGGGGTCGTGTGGCGCTTCGCTGGACACATAGACTTTGGGTCATGAGTGACCAGACGCAAATTGCGACAGATGCCAGGCCGGACATCAAACCCCGTAGCAGGGTCGTGACTGATGGAATTCATGCGGCTCCCGCGCGAGGCATGTTTCGTGCGGTTGGCATGGGCGATGACGACTTTGCCAAACCGCAGATTGGCGTCGCGAGCTCCTGGAACGAAATTACTCCCTGCAATCTTTCCCTGAACCGCCTGGCCCAGGGCGCCAAAGAAGGCGTCCACGCGGGCGGCGGCTTCCCCATGCAGTTCGGCACCATCTCCGTGTCCGACGGCATCTCCATGGGCCACGAGGGCATGCATTTCTCCCTGGTTTCCCGGGAAGTCATTGCCGATTCCGTGGAGACGGTCATGCAGGCCGAGCGCATCGACGGCTCTGTGCTCCTGGCAGGCTGTGACAAGTCCCTTCCGGGCATGCTCATGGCTGCCGCCCGCCTGGACCTCGCCAGCGTCTTCCTCTACGCCGGCTCCATCATGCCCGGATGGGTCAAGCTCGAGGACGGTTCCGAAAAGGAAGTCACCCTCATTGACGCCTTCGAGGCGGTCGGCGCCTGTGCCGCCGGCAAGATGAGCCTCGGTGACCTGGAGCGCATTGAAAAGGCCATCTGCCCGGGCGAAGGCGCCTGCGGCGGCATGTACACGGCCAACACCATGGCCTGCATCGGCGAGGCCCTGGGTATGTCCCTGCCCGGCTCCGCCGCGCCGCCCTCGGCAGACCGCCGTCGTGATGACTTCGCCCGCAAGTCCGGCGAAGCGGTGGTCAACCTGCTCCGCCTTGGCATCACTGCCCGCGACATCATGACCAAGAAGGCCTTCGAAAACGCCATTGCCGTGACCATGGCCTTCGGCGGCTCTACCAACGCCGTACTGCACCTGCTGGCCATCGCCCGCGAAGCCGAGGTCGAGCTCACGCTGGACGACTTCAACCGCATCGGCGACAAGATCCCGCACCTGGGCGACCTGAAGCCGTTCGGCCGTTATGTCATGACCGACGTCGACAAGATCGGCGGCGTGCCGGTCATCATGCGTGCACTGCTCGACGCCGGCCTGCTGCACGGCGACTGCCTCACCGTCACGGGCAAGACCGTCGCGGAAAACCTCGCGGCCATCAACCCGCCGGACCTCGACGGCAAGATCCTCCGCGCCATGGACAACCCGATCCACAAGACCGGCGGCATCACCATCCTGCACGGTTCCATGGCCCCGGAAGGGGCCGTCGTGAAAAGCGCCGGCTTCGACGCCGACGTGTTCGAAGGCACCGCCCGCGTGTTCGAGCGCGAGCAGGGCGCACTCGATGCCCTGGACAACGGCAAGATCCAGGCCGGCGACGTCGTCGTCATCCGCTACGAAGGCCCCAAGGGCGGTCCCGGCATGCGAGAAATGCTGGCCATCACCGGCGCCATCAAGGGTGCCGGCCTGGGCAAGGACGTCCTGCTGCTGACCGACGGCCGCTTCTCCGGCGGAACCACCGGCCTGTGCATCGGCCACGTTGCCCCGGAAGCCGTCGACGGCGGCCCCATCGCCTTCGTCAAGGACGGCGACCGCATCCGCGTGGACATCGCGGCCCGCTCCTTCGACCTCCTGGTCGACGAAGCCGAGCTCGAGTCCCGCAAGATCGGCTGGGAGCCCCTTCCTGCCAAGTTCACCAAGGGCGTCCTCGCCAAGTACGCCAAGCTGGTCCACAGCGCCTCCACGGGCGCTTATTGCGGCTAATAGAGTAGTACCAAAGCCTCCAGTGGCGGCACGACCGCTGGAGGCGGCAGGGCTTAATAAGGGCTGATCCGAGGGGCCCCGGGCGGACGGCGCTTGCGCCGGAAGCTTGGGGGAGGATCAACCCGGTGTTCAACAGGTGGACCTTAGGGTCCAAATAGTGAGATAGGCTTTGGTGTCGTTTGACACTCGTCTCACTAAGAGGGAACACTGAACGCATGATCACTTTCGTTACCGTCGGCTCCGTCGTCGTCCTTGCCAAGCGCGTGGCGTCTTAGCCCGACTGGTAACGAACCGTCACGCGCAACCCCTCGAAGAGCCGCAAGGCTGAGGGGTTTTTTTATTACCCCGCGACGAAGTGAAGCTTTACCGCACTAGCAATACCCACCTACTGAAGATCCACAAAGGAAGAGTCCGATGAGCAAAGGATCGCCGATCAGCCCCTCGCTGATGGCTGCAAAGTCCGCTGGAGCCACCAAGGCTCCGGAAAAGGTCGACCGTCCGGCTGACGCCGCCGTCGTCGACGCTGCTGCAACTCTCTCTCCTGTACTTGGGCCGAACAACGTTGTACCCCCAACGGTGATGACCGGCTCGCAAGCTATTGTCCGCTCGCTCGAAGAACTCGGCGTCGACGATATTTTCGGTTTGCCCGGTGGCGCGATCCTGCCCACCTATGACCCCTTGATGGCATCCAAGATGAATCACATCCTGGTCCGTCACGAACAGGGAGCCGGCCACGCCGCCCAAGGCTACGCCATGGTTACCGGACGGGTTGGCGTGTGCATCGCCACCTCGGGCCCCGGTGCCACCAATCTCGTCACCCCCATCATGGATGCCCATATGGACTCCGTTCCGATGGTGGCCATCACCGGCCAGGTGTCCAGCGGTGTCATCGGCACTGACGCCTTCCAGGAAGCGGACATTGTCGGCATCACCATGCCGATCACCAAGCACTCTTTCCTGGTGACCGACCCCAACGACATCCCGCACGTCATGGCCGAGGCCTTCCACCTGGCATCCAGCGGCCGTCCCGGCCCGGTGCTGGTGGACATCGCCAAGGACGCCCAGCAGGGCAGCATGACGTTCTCCTGGCCGCCCAAGATCGACCTCCCGGGTTACCGCCCCGTGGTCCGCGGCCACAACAAGCAGGTCCGTGAAGCCGCCAAGCTGATCGCCGCTGCCAGCAAGCCCGTGCTGTACGTGGGCGGTGGCGTCGTGAAGGCGCACGCCGCTGCGGAGCTCATGGCCCTGGCCGAGGCCACCGGCGCACCGGTCGTCACCACCTTGATGGCCCGCGGGGTCTTCCCGGATTCGCACCCGCAGCACGTCGGCATGCCCGGCATGCACGGCACCGTCTCCGCGGTGACCGCGCTGCAGCAGTCCGATCTGCTCATCACCCTCGGCGCACGCTTCGACGACCGCGTCACGGGCGTGCTCAAGACCTTTGCGCCCTTCGCCAAGGTCATCCACGCGGACATCGACCCCGCGGAAATCTCCAAGAACCGCACGGCCGACGTTCCCATCGTGGGCTCGGTCAAGGAGATCATCCCGGAACTGACCGAAGCCGTGAAGGCACAGTTCGAACAGACCGGCACCCCGGACCTGGAGAGCTGGTGGGCGTTCCTTAACAACCTCAAGGAAACCTACCCGCTGGGCTGGACCGAGCCCGAAGACGGCCTCAGCGCACCCCAGCGCGTCATCGAGCGCATCGGCGCACTGACCGGCCCGGAAGGCATCTACGTGGCGGGCGTTGGCCAGCACCAGATGTGGGCCGCGCAGTTCATCAAGTACGAGCGCCCCCACGCCTGGCTCAACTCGGGCGGTGCGGGCACCATGGGTTACGCCGTTCCGGCTGCCATGGGTGCCAAGGTGGGCGAACCGGACCGCGTGGTCTGGGCGATCGACGGCGACGGCTGCTTCCAGATGACCAACCAGGAACTGGCCACCTGCGCCTTGAACAACATCCCCATCAAGGTGGCGATCATCAACAACTCCTCGCTGGGCATGGTGCGCCAGTGGCAGACCCTCTTCTACGAGGGCCGCTACTCCAACACCGACCTGAACACCGGCCACGAAACCGTCCGCATCCCGGACTTCGTCAAGCTGGCAGACGCCTACGGCTGCGCCGCGCTCCGCTGCGAACGCGACGAGGACATCGACGCCACCATCCAGAAGGCCCTGGAAATCAACGACCGCCCCGTGGTCATTGACTTCGTGGTCAGCCCCGACTCGATGGTGTGGCCTATGGTGCCCGCCGGCGTCAGCAACGACCAGATCCAGGTTGCCCGCAACATGACCCCGGAATGGGAAGAGGAGGACTAAGCATGAGCCGCCACACACTGTCCGTTCTGGTGGAAGACAAGCCCGGTGTGCTGACCCGCGTGGCCAGCCTGTTCGCCCGGCGTGCCTTCAACATCAACTCCCTCGCCGTCGGACCCACCGAGGTCCCCGGCATGTCCCGCATGACGGTAGTCGTCGACGCCGACGGCGACCTGATCGAGCAGGTCACCAAGCAGCTCAACAAGCTGATCAACGTGATTAAGATTGTTGAACTGACTTCCGAATCTTCCGTACAGCGTGACCACATCCTGGTCAAGGTACGTGCGGATGCCGCAACACGTCTGCAGGTTACCCAGGCTGCAGACCTGTTCCGCGCCTCAGTGGTCGACGTGTCTACAGACTCGGTGGTCATTGAAGCAACCGGTACCCCCGAGAAGCTCGCTGCATTGCTTTCAGTGCTCGAGCCGTTCGGCATCCGTGAAATTGTGCAGTCCGGCACCTTGGCCGTTGGGCGGGGATCCCGCTCCATGAGTGACAGGGCACTGCGTTCGGCATAGCTCCGGCTGGCAGGACGCGGTTCCCTTTACCGCAGCACCACAGACTACATCTCCAAAAACCACTCAAGAGGAGTTACGCAAGTGACTGAAATGTTCTACGACGACGACGCAGACCTGTCGATCATCCAGGGTCGCAAGGTTGCCATTGTCGGCTACGGTTCCCAGGGCCACGCCCACGCGCTGAACCTGCGCGACTCCGGCGTCGAGGTTGTCATCGCCCTCAAGGAGGGCTCGACGTCGATCGCCAAGGCCGAAGAAGCCGGCTTCAAGGCCCTGAACGTCGCCGACGCCGCCGAATGGGCCGACGTCATCATGATCCTGGCGCCGGACCAGCACCAGCGCTCGATCTACAACGACTCCATCAAGGACAAGCTGACCCCCGGCAAGGCCCTGGCCTTCGCCCACGGCTTCAACATCCGCTTCGGCTACATCGAGGCACCGGAGGGCGTTGACGTCATCCTGGTCGCCCCGAAGGCTCCCGGCCACACCGTGCGCCGCGAATTCGAAGCCGGCCGAGGCATCCCGGACATCATCGCCGTGGAGCAGGACGCCACCGGTGCCGCTTGGGACCTGGCCAAGTCCTACGCCAAGGCCATCGGCGGAACCCGCGCCGGCGTCATCAAGACCACCTTCACCGAAGAGACCGAAACCGACCTCTTCGGCGAGCAGGCTGTCCTCTGCGGCGGCGTGTCCCAGCTGGTCCAGTACGGCTTCGAGACCCTGACCGAAGCCGGCTACCAGCCGCAGATCGCCTACTTCGAGGTGCTCCACGAGCTCAAGCTCATCGTTGACCTCATGTGGGAAGGCGGCATCGCCAAGCAGCGCTGGAGCGTTTCCGACACCGCAGAGTACGGCGACTACGTCTCCGGCCCGCGCGTCATCACCCCCGCCGTCAAGGAAAACATGCAGGCTGTCCTCGCCGACATCCAGTCCGGTGCCTTCGCCAAGCGCTTCATTGACGACCAGGACAACGGCGGCGCCGAGTTCAAGGAGCTGCGTGCCAAGGCAGAGCAGCACCCCATCGAGGCTGTTGGCCGCGAACTGCGCTCCCTGTTCTCTTGGCAGCAGCAGGACCAGGACTACGTAGAAGGCTCCGCAGCCCGCTAGTCCCCACGCCCTCCTGGGCGTGTGGGCCCAGCGGCTCACGTCTTCATGATGCCCGCCCGGCGAATCAGCCGGGCGGGCATCGTCGTCCCACGGCGGTGGGCCGCGCCCGGAACACGTTGTGAATTTCTTCACAACCGGCCTGCGGCCGCCGTAACATCGTCTTTCGGCACGGGAATCCCCGCACGGGGACGATATTCTGGGCTGGTCCCGGCACTGTGTCCGGGCCACGCATCCGCTCCTTGTCCATAGTTCTGTCCAAAGTAAGGTGCCACCCCGTGTCAGCCACCAAACCCGTCGTCCTCCTTGCCGAGGAACTTTCGCCCGCCACTGTTGCGGCCCTTGGCCCGGACTTTGAAATCCGGCAGACCGACGGCGCCGACCGCTCCCAACTGCTCTCCGCCATCGCCGACGTCGACGCAATCCTGGTGCGCTCCGCTACCCAGGTGGACGCAGAGGCCATCGCCGCTGCCAAGAACCTGAAGGTCATCGCCCGCGCAGGCGTGGGCCTGGACAACGTTGACATCAAGGCCGCCACCCAGGCCGGCGTCATGGTGGTCAACGCCCCGACGTCGAACATCGTCTCCGCCGCCGAGCTCACGGTCGGGCACATCCTCAGCCTCGCCCGCCACATTCCGCAGGCCAGTGCCGCGCTGAAGGACGGCGAGTGGAAGCGCTCCAAGTACACGGGCATCGAGCTCTTCGAGAAGAAGATCGGCATCATCGGCCTGGGCCGCATCGGCGCCCTCGTCGCAGCCCGCCTCCAGGGCTTCGAGACCGAGATCCTCGCGTACGACCCGTACATCACGGCTGCCCGCGCAGCGCAGCTCGGCGTCAAGCTGGTCACCCTCGATGAACTGCTGGAAAACGCGGACTTCATCACCATCCACATGCCCAAGACGCCGGAAACCGTCGGCATGCTCGGCGAGGACGCCTTCCGCAAGATGAAGGAGACGGCCTATGTCGTCAACGTCGCCCGCGGTGGCCTGGTGGACGAGGAAGCCCTCTACATCGCACTGAAGGAAGGCCAGATCGCCGGAGCCGGCGTCGACGTCTTCGTCAAGGAACCCAGCACCGACCTGCCGTTCTTCGAACTGGACAACGTCGTAGTGACCCCGCACCTGGGCGCCTCCACCGACGAAGCCCAGGAGAAGGCCGGCGTTTCGGTCGCCAAGTCCGTCCGCCTCGCCCTCGCCGGCGAACTTGTGCCGGATGCCGTGAACGTGGCCGGCGGCGTCATCGCCGAGGACGTGCGACCCGGCATCGCGCTGATCGAGAAGCTGGGCCGCATCTTCACCGCGCTGACGCACGCGTCCCTGACCCAGATCGACGTCGAGGTGGCGGGCGAGATCGCAGCACTGGACGTCAAAGTCCTGGAGCTCGCAGCCCTCAAGGGCGTCTTCGCCGACGTCGTGACCGAGCAGGTCTCCTACGTCAACGCGCCCGTCATTGCCGAGCAGCGCGGCATCAACGTCCGCCTCATCACCACCCCGGAGGCAGAGGACTACCGCAATGTACTGACCCTCCGCGGCGCGCTCAGCGACGGCTCGCAGATCTCGGTTGCCGGTACCCTCACTGGCCCCAAGCAGGTCGAGAAGCTCGTGGGCGTCAACGGCTACGACATTGAAATCCCCATCAGCGAGCACCTCGTTGTGGTGTCCTACGCGGACCGCCCCGGTGTCATCGGCACCATCGGCCACATCCTGGGCATGAACAACATCAACATCGGCGGCATGCAGGTTGCCCGCCAGTCCGAAGGCGGCCAGGTGCTCGCGCTCCTGACCATCGACACCTCCGTGCCGCAGCAGGTCCTGGAAGCCATCAGGGCCGGAATCGGTGCAGACATGGTCCGTGAAGTGGACTTGGAAGACTAACTTGCGAGGGGCCCCAGCCGTGGGCCCACACCGGCGAGGGACCCGAACCGAGCGAAGCGAGGTTTGGGAGCCGGTGGGGACGCAGCGAGGTTGGGGAGCAAGTTAGTCGCTAGGACTGAATAGTGTGTGCGCCGACGGCAAGCTGCGGCGCGTATGATTGGCCGGTCTGCATACAATGGCTGGGTCCGAATTTCGGAACCGGCGGCAGGCCGGCCAATACTTTTGCACACACGCCCAGGGACCCCTTTTGTCGTCATCGGGAACCTGGCGCCCGTGTGCGCCCGCAATCAAGGTCTCAGGGAGCCCAATGAACGCCGTCCAGAGGTTCATCAGAAGCCGTGTGCTGCTGCTGACCGCGGCCATTTTGATCGTCGCCATGTGTTTGTCCGTCCTCGTCCAGAGCCAGTCCCAGGCGGCGCTGAACCGCACCGTGGACGAAAACTCGCGGGGACTCTATGACATCCTGGTCCAGGCCAGGCTGGAGCAGTCCAAGGACGGCGACGGTGGTGCCCTGATCCAGCCGGAAATCGCCACCGGCCAGGGCGGCATCAGCTTCGAGCAGCTCGACAAGATTCGGGCCATGGGGCACACCGGCGTTGCCGCCCCCATCAGCCTCGTCTCCCGGGTCACCCAGAACCTCGAGGCACCCAGGCTCAGCGCCATGGACTACCTCGGCTTCAACTCCGGCCTGGCCGGTACCGTAACGGCCGGGGACCCCTCCGCGCTGGACCCCGCCAAATGGCCGGCCGCCGAATCCGTGCTGTCCGCCGCTCCCAAGAACTACCGACTGACCGCCACCGCAGTCAGCTCCGACGGCGTCAACGAACAGACCCTGTTCAAGACCAGCGCCGAAGGCACCCTGGGCAAGGGCCGCCTTGTGGAGGAACAGACCGCGGGCGGCAAGAGCATCCGCATCGCCGGGGCCGAGGGCGAGACCGGCATCAAGTTCCCGGCACCGGCCGGAGGCTCCGAACACAACCTCTTCAACCTCTCCGTGGCACTGCCCCTGGCGCCCGAAGTGACCGAGTCCGTGGTCGCCGTCGACCCTTCCGCCGAGCGCGCCCTGCTGGGCTCCGCGGGCGACTTCCTGGCCCCGCTGGAGAAGGCCCCGCCGGCTGATGCCCGCGACGCCGGCGCCATCGGCCGCCACTTCGAAAGCCTCTTCACCAACGGCATCGGCATGGACGAGCTCACCGAAGGCCCGGATTTCCTGGGCGTCAAGCTGAAGCACTGGGCACCCCTGATGACCCAGTACCAGCAGGCCAAGCGTGACGGCAAGCTCACCGCCGACTCGCAGGCCATTCCGCTGATCGTGCGCTCGGGCACCTCCCTGGACCTGAAGTACTCGGTCAAGATCGAGGAAATCGACGCCAGCGGCAAGGTGGTCAAGGACGTCGGAACCGTCACCCGCTCGCTGGACAAGGACTACCTTCCCTTCGTCTCCAATTCCCCGTTCGCCCTCGAATGGCCCGGCTCCACCGACCACAGCAAGGTGGTGGGCGCCACCGGAAGCTTCAGCCAGGGCCTCTACAACCCGGCCACCTGGAGTGCTGCCTTCGCCGCGGCACCGCGGTACCAGGACGAGGAAACGGCGGCCAACGGCGCCGTCGGCAAGACTGCTACTCCCGGCGACTGGGTAACCGTCAACCGTCTGCCCGAGAAGTCGGCCCTCGGCGCCCCGGTGGACCAGACGCAGCGCAAGCCCGTGGACGAACGCTCCTACCGCGAGGACCTCGAGACCGGCAAGAAGCCCGCCGCACCACTGCCTATGGTCTACGGCACCTTTGACCCCACCGAGGTCCTGGCTGCCGCCGGCGACGTCAACCGTCTGCCCTTGGGCGGCTACGACCCCGCCCCGCTGACCCTGGGCAAGGACGCCGAAGGCAAGGACACCGACGCCACGGTGCTTAAACCGTCGCTGAGCGCCACGGGACTGGTCAGCCAGTCGGCCGGTGCCATCACCGACTACTACGGCCTTGCCGCAGCCCGCGGCTACGACGCCAACGCCAACGTCATCGACGCCATCCGCGTGCGCGCCAACGCCGCCGGCACCTGGAAGCATGCTCAGCCGGAGGTTGAAAAGCTCGCCGCGGAAATCCGCGAGCTCGGCCTCGAAGCCACCGTGGTGGCCGGTTCCGCCCGCGAGGACACCAGCATCTTCGTCCCCGGCTACTCCAAGGACGACGCCGGCAAGGAAGCCGCGCTGGGCACCGTCCAGCAGTCGTGGGTGCGCCAGGACGCAGCGGACGCCGTTTCCGGATCGCTGACCGGCACTAACGTCACCCTGCTGTTCCTGACCCTGCTGGGCGCCACCCTGCTGACCGGTGCCTCCACCGTGAGCTACATCCGCCAGCGCCGGCGCGAGGCAGGCACCCTGCGAGCCATGGGCTGGACCCAGAAGCGGATCCGCTCCTGGGTGCTTGAGGAATTCGCGGTCGGTGCGGCGGCCCTCGCGGCCGCCGGGATCCTGCTGAGCCTGCTCAGCTGGAACCTTGCCACCGTGATGGTGTCCGTCTCGATGCTGGCGATCTACGCCGGCGCCGCCTACCTTGCGGCCCGCCAACTGCGCCACCGCGTGGTAGTGGACCAGGAGCCGCAGCACGACGACCGTCTGGTCATGGTGGACTCGCCGCTGACCTTCGCCAACCGCCAGCTCACCACGAACCGCTTCAACTCCGCCTCGCTCGCCGTCGCCGTCGGTGTCTTCGGTGCGGCCGTCGGTGCGCTGATCGCGCTGCTGATCGACATCCCGCGGGCCGCCGGGGCAAGTGCCCTCAGCGGCCTGGCCGCCGCAAGCATCACCTTCCCCAGCGTGCTGCTGGCGGTCTTCGGTGTGCTCGTGGGCCTGCTGCTGACCCTGGTCACCGGACGATTCGAGCTGCACGCCAAGCGCGAGTACATCGGCACCCTGCGGGCCATGGGCTGGAACCCGGACATGCTGGGCCAGGTCCGGTTCTTCGAAAACGCACTCGTCGGCACCGTAGCCCTGCCCCTGGGCGTCCTCGGTGCCCTCGGGCTCGGGCTGCTGCTGGCCCCCTATGCCGCACTCTGGGCCGGACTGGCCGGGCTGCTGGCCGTACTTTGCTGGATTCCCATTGCAACGAAAGTGGTCAAATGACTGACAACCTCCACCCCGAGCTGACGGCGACCCCGGAATCCACCGACGAGTCGTTTCAGACGCGCGCCAACACCATCGTGAAGGCCGCCGACCACGCGACCCCGCTCGCACTGAGCCGGATCACCATCCACTACGGCGACGACAGGGCCGGCGGCGCCGAGCCGGTCGACGTCGTCGACGACTTCGACCTGACGCTCCACGCCGGCGAGATGCACTGCATCGCCGGCCGCAGCGGCTCCGGCAAGACCAGCATCCTGACGGTGAGCGCTGGACTGACGCTCCCGACGTCGGGCCGGGTCTTCTGGGAGGGCACCTCGCTGGAGAAGATGGGCGACGACGAGATCGCCGACCGCCGCCGTGCCCTGATCGGTTACGTGGACCAGGGCGGCGCCTTGATCGACGGCATGAGCGCCCTCGAGAACGTCCTGCTGCCGGCCGTGCCCGACGGCGAAGTGGAGCAGCGTACGGAGATGGCCAAGGACCTCCTGGACCTGGTGGGCCTGGGCCGGCGCATGCGACACCGCCCCGCGCAGCTCTCCGGCGGTGAGCGCCAGCGTGTGGCCATCGCCCGGGCGCTGATCCTCGGCACCCGCGTGCTGGTGGTGGACGAACCCACGGCCAGCCTGGACCGTGCCGCTGCCAACCGCATCATCGGCATCCTGAAGGACACCACCAGCGACGGCATCGCCGTGCTGGTGGCCTCGCACGACCACGAGCTCGTCCGGCTCAGCGACACGCTGACCGAACTCAACTAGAAAGGTAACTTCTTAGAGTGACGTCCGCAGAGAAACCCCCGTTCTACATCTCCACTGCCATCAGCTACCCCAACGGGGAGCCGCACATCGGCCACGCCTATGAGTTTGTCGCCGCCGACGCCCTGGCCCGCTTCAAGCGCCTGGACGGCTTCGACGTCTTCTACATGTCCGGCACCGACGAACATGGCTTGAAGGTACAGCAGACGGCGGACAAAGAGGGCTTGACCGCCCAGGAACTCGTGGACCGCAATTCTGCGGCCTTCCGTGAAGTCCATGACCTGGTGGACAGCTCCTACGACCGCTTCATCCGCACCACCGACGCCGACCACTACGCCGCGTGCCAGGCCATCTGGAAGAAGATGGAATCCAACGGCGACATCTACCTCTCCAAGTACGAGGGCTGGTACTCCGTCCGTGACGAGGCCTACTACGGCGAAGACGACACTGTGGTGAAATCGGACGGCGTCCGCTACTCGAAGGAGACAGACACCGAGGTCACCTGGACGGCCGAGGAGAGCTACTTCTTCCGGCTCTCGGCATACCAGGACAAGCTGCTGGCCCTGTACGAAGCCCAGCCGGAGTTCGGCGCACCGCAGTACCGCTTCAACGAGGTCATCAGCTTCGTCAAGCGCGGCCTCGAGGATCTCTCGATCAGCCGCACCACTTTCGACTGGGGCGTACCGGTTCCCGGCGATCCCAAGCACGTCATGTACGTGTGGGTGGATGCACTCACCAACTACCTGACCGGTGCCGGCTACCCCGACGTCGACTCGGAATCGTTCCGGAAGTTCTGGCCGGCCGACGTCCATGTCATCGGCAAGGACATCTCCCGCTTCCACGCCATCTACTGGCCCGCGTTCCTCATGAGCGCCGGCCTGGAACTGCCCAAGCGCGTCATGATCCACGGCTTCCTGCAGAACAACGGCGTGAAAATGTCCAAGTCCCTCGGCAATGTGGTGGCCCCGCGCGACTTCGTGGACCAGTACGGCCTGGACCAGGTGCGCTTCTTCTTCCTGCGTGAAGTGCCCTTCGGTGCGGACGGCAGCTACAACCACGAGGCCATCGTGGGCCGCATGAACGCGGACCTGGCCAACAACTTCGGCAACCTGGCGCAGCGTTCTCTGTCCATGGTGGCCAAGAACTGCGAAGGTCGCGTGCCGGTACCCGGCGCCTTCACCGACGCCGACAAGGCCCTGCTGGCCCAGGCCAACGAACTGCTCGCCACAGCACGCGCCGCGTTCGACAAGCAGGAATTCAGCCGTGCCCTCGAGGCGATCTGGGGCGTGCTGGGCGACACCAACGCCTACTTTGCGGACCAGGCCCCGTGGGTGCTGCGCAAGACCGACGTCGAGCGCATGAACACGGTCCTGTACGTCACCCTCGAGGTGGTCCGCATCGTTGCAATCCTTGCCCAGCCGGTCATGCCGGCGGCCTCCGCCAAGCTGCTCGACGTTCTGGGGCAGCCGGAGGGCGACGCCCGCCAGTTCGCCGCCATCGCGACGCCGATCGTGGCCGGCACCGAGCTGCCCGCCCCGGCACCGGTGTTCCCCCGGTACGAGGAACCCGCCGAAGCCTAGGGCGCCCGGCTCCCGGCTCCGGCCAGACGCTCTCTCACCTTTGGCGGGTTTTTGGCAATCGCTCTCTCACTTCCAATCCGGAGGTGAGAGAGCGTTTGTGTTTGGGGCCCAAAGGTGAGAGAGCGTCTGTGCTCCCTTCCCTCGTGTTCGAATGGTGAGACGTTTTTGACCAACATGTGGATGCCTTG
The DNA here is from genome assembly GCF_017368795.1 of Arthrobacter cavernae. Classification (GTDB taxonomy): domain Bacteria; phylum Actinomycetota; class Actinomycetes; order Actinomycetales; family Micrococcaceae; genus Arthrobacter; species Arthrobacter cavernae. The sequence continues at coordinate 314,014 of NZ_JAFNLL010000004.1, forward strand.
GCTACATTGGATCCATGAGCGCATCGTCCATCAATCTGGCTGTCATCCCCGGTGACGGCATTGGCCCCGAGGTCATCGCCGAAGCCATCAAGGTTCTCGAAAAGGCTGTCGCCGCCGAAGGCGTCACCCTGGAGCAGACCCACTACAGGCTTGGTGCACAGCACTGGCTCGAGACGGGCGAGACCCTCCCGGACGAAGTCCTTGCAGACCTGCGCACGCGCGACGCCATCCTATTCGGCGCCGTCGGGGCAGCCCCGGGCGATACGCGCATCCCCTCCGGCATCATTGAACGCGAGATGCTGCTCAAGCTCCGCTTCAGCCTGGACCACTTCGTCAATCTGCGGCCCTCGCGCCTCTACGGCACGGTCGGCAGCCCGCTGGCCAACCCGGGCACGATCGACTTCATCGTGGTCCGCGAAGGCACCGAAGGCCCGTACGTCGGCAACGGCGGCAGCCTGCGCACCGGCACCCCGCACGAGATCGCCACGGAGGTCTCGCTCAACACGGCCCACGGCGTGGAGCGCGTGGTCCGCGATGCCTTCCGCCGCGCCAGCGAGCGCCCCCGCAAGCACGTCACCCTCGTCCACAAGCACAACGTGCTGGTCTACGCCGGCCACCTGTGGAAGCGGATCGTGGAGGAAGTGGCCCAGGACTTCCCCGAGGTCACCCACGACTACCTGCACATCGACGCCGCCACGATCTTCATGGTTACGGACCCCGCGCGCTTCGATGTCATCGTCACCGACAACCTGTTCGGCGACATCCTGACCGACCTCGCCGCGGCCGTCACCGGCGGCATCGGCCTGGCAGCCTCCGGCAACATCAACATGGACCGCACCGCTCCGTCCATGTTCGAACCCGTCCACGGCTCGGCCCCGGACATCGCCGGCCAGCAGAAGGCCGACCCCACCGCGGCCATCCTGTCCGCCGTGCTCCTGCTGGACCACCTCGGCTTCACCGCCGCGGCCCGCAGGATCGAAGCCGCCGTGGTGGCCGACGTCGAAGGCCGCACCGGCGAGCCGCGCAGCACAGCTGCCATCGGCGACGCTATCGCGGCACGACTCTAGGGGCCTGCCCGCGGGCGTAAGCTTGACGTGAATTACTTATATGCTGCCGTGGTCCGCCGCTGAACCATGTCCTCTGAGAGACGTATCCTCTGAGGCAAGGTTCGCGCCGCCACGCAGCCGACTGTGGAGGAACAATGACCCAGACTGCCCACGGCGTCGAATTCAACAAGCACCTGTCAGCCACGCCGAAGTCTGTTGAGGAACGGGAAGCCATCCTGGCGAACCCGGGATTCGGTGACTACTTCACCGACAACACCGCCATTGTCGACTTCAAGGTTGACGCCGACGGCAACGGCGGCTGGCACAATGCCCGGGTCGAAGCCTATGGACCTATCTCCCTGGATCCCTCGGCAGCAGTCCTGCACTATGGCCAGGAGATCTTTGAGGGCCTCAAGGCGTACCGCCACGCAGATGGTTCCGTCTGGACCTTCCGGCCGGAAGCAAACGCTGCCCGCCTGAACAAGTCGGCCCGTCGCCTGGCCCTGCCGGAACTGCCCGAGGACTACTTCCTGGGCGCCATCCGCGAGCTCGTGGCTGCGGACCAGGACTGGGTTCCTTCCGGCGACGGCGAAGCCCTATACCTGCGCCCGTTCATGATCGCCACTGAGGCCTTCCTGGGTGTCCGTGCCGCCCGTGAGGTGTCCTTCCGCGTCATCGCCTCGCCTGCCGGCAACTACTTCGGCGGCGAACTGAAGCCTGTTTCCATTTGGATCTCCCGCGAATACGCCCGTGCAGGCCGCGGCGGCACCGGTGCGGCCAAGTGCGGCGGCAACTACGCTGCCTCCCTGATCGCCCAGCAGGAAGCTGAGGCCAACGGCTGCAAGCAGGTTCTGTTCCTGGACCACTTCAACGACGACGCCGTTGAAGAGCTGGGCGGCATGAACGTCTTCTTTGTCTTCAAGGACGGCTCGCTCGCCACCCCGGCGCTCACAGGCACCATCCTGGAAGGCGTCACCCGCTCCTCGGTCATGCAGGTGGCCCGCGACATGGGCCGCGAGGTCTCCGAGCGCAAGATCACCCTCGCCGAATGGCGCGACGGCGTGGCTTCCGGCGAGATCACCGAGGTCTTCGCCTGCGGTACGGCTGCCGTCATCACCCCCATCGGCGTCCTCAAGGACGAGACCGAGTTCATCGGCTCCGAGGATGCCAAGACCGGCGACGTCACCATGGCCATCCGCGAACAGTTGCTCGGCATCCAGACCGGCACCGTCGAGGACACCCACGGCTGGCTGACCCGCCTGGTCTAGCCTCCTGGTTCTGAATTAGCGGCCTTGAATTAGCGCCCGACGGCGGTCGGTCCACTGCGATGGGCAGGCCGCCGTCGGCGTTCCCCCACCCCAACGCTCTCTCACCTTTGATGGGTTTTCCCCTGACGCTCTATCACTTGCCTAAGACAAGTGATAGAGGGTTGGCCGATCCGGCGCTAAAGGTGAGAGAGCGTTTGGCATGATGGAACCGTGAATACGGTCAACGATGCCTCCTTCCAGCACGCCGATTTCCAGCAGAGCAGCCCGCTGACGCGCTTCCGCCTGGCACCCAACCCCGGGCCGATGAGCCTTGACGGCACCAACTCCTACGTGATCGGCGTTCCGGGGTCCGGGCACGTCGCGGTGGTCGATCCAGGGCCCCTGGACGCGGGGCACCTGGCTGCGCTGGCGGCGGCCGGCACCGTGGACCTCGTCCTCATCACGCACCGGCACGCCGACCACACCGAGGCCTCGGCGCGCTTCCATGAACTCACGGGCGCACCCGTCCGGGCCGCGGCCCCGGAACACTGCCATGGCGGGGAGCCCCTGCGGGACGGCGAGGTGCTCCTGGCCGGCGGCGTCGAGATCCGCGTGCTCGCCACCCCCGGCCACACCTCGGACTCGCTGTGCTTCCACCTGCCCGACGACGGCCCCGCCGGGTCCGTGCTGACCGGGGACACCATCCTGGGCCGCGGCACCACAGTCCTTGACTACCCGGACGGCCGCCTCGGAGACTACCTGGGCAGCCTGGACCGCCTCGAAGCCCTGGGCGCCGCAACACTGCTGCCGGCCCACGGGCCGGTGCTTCCCGCCCTTGACGAGAAATGCCGCGAGTACCGTGCCCACCGCCAGGAGCGCCTGGAGCAGATCCGCGCGGCGCTGGCGGAGTTGGGCGAGGACGCGGAGATACCGGCCGTCACCGATGCTGTCTATCCCGACGTCGCGCCCAACGTCCGCTGGGCGGCCGAAACGTCCGTGGCGGCGCAGCTGGACTACCTGCGCTCCTGAGCAGAGGAGGGCCGGGGCGGACGGTAGGCTTGAACCCATGCGTATCGCCCGGTTTGTAGTTGATTCTGATCCTCTTTACGGCGTTGTTGAAGGCGAGCCCGGCAGTGAGGAAGTCACTGTCATCCACGGCGACCCCTTCTTCAGCGGCGTGGAACGTACCCACGTCAAGCACAAGCTCGAGGACGTCCGGCTCCTCGCGCCCATCATTCCCCGCAGCAAGGTGATCGGCGTGGGCCGCAACTTCGCCGAGCACGCCGCCGAGCTTGGCAACGAGGTCCCGCAGCAGCCGCTGCTGTTCCTGAAGCCGAACACCTCTGTGATCGGCCCCAATGACCCCATCGTGCTGCCGGAATTCTCGGAGGAGGTCTCCTACGAGGCCGAGCTGTGCGTGGTCATCGGCCGCATCTGCAAGGACGTCCCGGAGGACCGTGCCGACGACGTCATCTTCGGCTACACCTGCGGCAACGACCTCACGGCACGCGACGTGCAGCAGACCGACCTGCAGTGGGCCCGCGCCAAGGGCTTCGACACCTCGGCCCCGCTGGGCCCCTGGATCGAGACTGAACTGGACACCGAGGACCTGGCCATCAAGGGCTGGCTCAACGGCGAACTGCGCCAGGACGGCAACACCAGCCAGATGGTCCGCGGCGTCCGCGAAATCGTCTCCATCGTCTCGCAGGCCTTCACCCTGCTCCCGGGCGACGTCATCATGACCGGCACCCCGGCCGGCGTCGACCTCGTCTCGGCCGGCGACCGCTACGAGATCGAGATCGAAGGCATCGGCCGCCTGTCCAACCCGGTGGTCCGCCGCTAAGCGGGCCGCCACCGCTGAACCCAGCCACCGCTGGACCGCCGACGGCGGCACCCACCCGGGTGCCGCCGTCGAGCCCTGCTTGGGCGAACCTGCTGGGGCAAACCCAGCCCCCGCGAAATCCGGGCAGGCCGCAGGCGGTAAAGTTGGAACCACTATGACTACTGCTTCCGCGTCGAACTCTGCCGCCATCCCCGCCGTCACCGCCGAGACCCCCGTCCGCGTCCGGTTCTGCCCGTCGCCCACGGGCACGCCGCACGTGGGCTTGATCCGCACCGCCCTGTTCAACTGGGCGTACGCGCGGCACACCGGCGGCAAGATGATCTTCCGCATCGAGGACACCGACTCCGCCCGCGACAGTGAGGAAAGCTACCACCAGCTGCTGGAGGCGCTGAAGTGGCTCGGCATCAACTGGGACGAGGGCGTAGAGGTGGGCGGCCCGCACGAGCCCTACCGCCAGTCCCAGCGCGGGGACATCTACCAGGACGTCATCGCCAAGCTAAAGGCCGGCGGACACGTCTACGAGTCCTACTCCACTCCGGATGAAATCGAAGCCCGCCACAAGGCAGCGGGCCGCGACCCCAAGCTGGGCTACGACGGTTTCGACCGCCACGTCACGGAGGAGCAGCTCGCCCAGTACAAGGCAGAAGGCCGCGAAGCCGTGCTCCGCCTGCGCATGCCGGACGAGGACCTCACGTTCAACGACCTCGTCCGCGGCGAAATCACGTTCAAGGCCGGTTCCGTGCCGGACTTCGCCGTGGTCCGTGCCAACGGCGCACCCCTCTACACCCTGGTCAATCCGGTGGACGACGCCCTCATGGGCATCACCCACATTCTCCGCGGCGAGGACCTGCTCAGCTCCACCCCTCGCCAGATCGCCCTCTACCGCGCCCTGTACGCCATCGGCGTGGCCGAGTACATGCCGGAGTTCGGCCACCTTCCCTACGTCATGGGCCAGGGCAACAAGAAACTCTCCAAGCGCGATCCCGAGTCGAGCCTGTTCCTGCACCGCGAGCGCGGCTTCATCCCCGAGGGCCTGCTGAACTACCTGTCCCTGCTGGGCTGGTCCCTGAGCGCCGACGAGGACATCTTCACCGTGGAGCAGCTCGTGGCCAACTTCGACATCCACGACGTCCTGGCCAACCCGGCACGCTTCGACATCAAGAAGGCCGAGGCCATCAACGGCACGCACGTGCGCCTCCTGGCGCCGGAGGTCTTCCGCGAACGCCTCGTCCCGTACCTGCGGGCCGCTGGTTTTGTGGGTGAGATCCTCACGGACCGCCAGGAAGAGATCCTCACCGAGGCCGCTCCGCTGGTCCAGGAACGCATCATCCTGCTGGGCGAGGCCCCGGAGATGCTCGCTTTCCTCTTCAAGGCCGACGACGCGATCGACGTCGCGGACGACGCCCGCAAGGGGCTCCCGGAGAACTTGGGCGAAATGCTCGACGCCGCCCTGGCCGCCCTTTCGCCGCTTGAGGAGTGGAACGCGGAGAACATCCAGACGGCCCTGAAGCAGGCGCTGGTGGAGGACCTCGGCATCAAGCCGCGGCTCGCCTTCGGCCCCGTGCGCACCGGCATCTCCGGACGCCGCATCTCGCCGCCGCTGTTCGAGTCGATGGTCATCCTGGGCAAGGACTCCTCCCTCGCCCGTCTCCGCGCGTTCCGCGGCTAGGCACCCGAGGCGCAGCGACATGGCAATTGACGGTTCCTTCGGCCGCATCCGGGGTGTCCTGTTCGACATCGACGACACCCTGGTGGACCTTGAGTTCTCCATGACCACGGCGCTGCGCGATGTCAGCGAACATCTCCTGCCCGGCCTTGATCCGGCCGGGTGGGAAAAGTTCGGGCGCATCTTCACCCACGAAACCACGCACTACTATGACCGCTACCTTGCCGGCGAACTGACGTTCAACGAGCAGAGGCTGCTGCGGGGGCGTGCGGCGCTGGGCCACTTCGGCGTCGACCTGGGCGACGGCGAACTGTCCCACCTCTGGCTCAGCGAGTACTCCCGCCTGCAGCCCAGTTACGTCCGCGCCTTCGAGGACGTTGCCCCTGTGCTGGACGCCCTGGACGCCGCCGGCATCCCCTACGGCGCAGTCAGCAACAACGTCCACGACTACCAGCGGGCCAAGCTGGACAGCGCCGGGCTCTCGCGCATCACCGTACTGGTGGGCACCGACACCGTGGGGGTGCCCAAACCGGACCCCGCCATCTATCTGGAGGGCGTCCGCCGCCTGGGCACCGCACCCGGTGACACGCTCTACATCGGTGACAACCGACTGCTCGACGCCGACGGCTCCACGGCGGCCGGCCTCTTGGGCGTCTGGCTCAACCGCACCGGCGAAACCGCCGAGGGCTTCGCAGGCCGCGAAGTCGACTCCCTCGCGCGGCTGCTCGCCGCCTAGCTTCCGGGGCTTCGCCGCCGCGACCAGCGCAGCTTTATGCCGCGCCCAACGCCAGGCGCCGCTTGCGCAGGAACACGAACGCGCCCACGGATCCCGCACCGAGGACCCCCACGAGTCCCACCGCCGTACCGGCGTCGGACTTTTCCGCCATGCTCGACGGCGACACAGCCGCCGCGCCCTGGTGCAGCTCTTCGGTGCCGGCCGCGATCCTGGCGTTGCCGTCCGCGAGTTTTTCCGCGCCGCCGGCCAGTTCCCCGGAGCCGGACGCGAGCTTGGCCGTTCCGTCGGAGAGCTGCGCGGCGCCTGCCGCCACGGCCTTGGACCCGTCCAGCAGGCCGGGGGAGGCGGGGTCGGAGGGGCTGCCCTTGATGCCGGCATTCAGGGACAGGGTGCCCTCGGCCAGGCGGGCCGTTCCGCTGGTCATCCTGGCCGTCGCCGCCAGCAGGCCCGGTCGTTCCGGATCGCCCGGTACGCCGTCCATGCCCGTGCGGATCTTGGCCGTGCCCTCGGCGAGCAGCTGCGTTCCCAGCACCACACCCGGGGCAGCGGGATCCTGGCTGTTCAGCTTCAGGGAGAGGGTCTGGAAGCCCGCGGTGAGCCGGCCCGTTCCGTCCTGCAGCCGGGCGGTGCCGTCACGGAGCTGGAGGCTTCCGTTCTGGAGTTCCGTGGCGCCGCCCTGCAGCTGTGCCGCCCCTGCGTCCAGCTTGGCGGCACCGGCTGCCAGCAGGGCGATCTTGTCCTTCAGGAGAGCCAGCGGAGCCAGCCGCTGGAGGGGGTCGTTGGCTGCTGCTTCCAGCTGCGCCAGTGCCTGGGCCAGGGCTGCTGTCCCCGTGCCTTTGCTCGGGTCATTCCCCGCACCGGCGTAGCCCCTGAGCTGCACTGTCCCCGCAGCAAGCCGGGCCGTGCCGTCGGCGAGACGGCCGGCTCCTGCATGGAGCTGCACGGCGCCGCTGTTGAGCTGCCCGGCGCCGTCGGCGAGGTTATTCTCGGCGTTGCCCGCCGCCGTCGGCGTCAGCGCAGCAGAGAGTTGGACGGCCCCGGCTGCGAGCCGCTGGGCGCCGTCGTCCACCTTGTAGACGCCCGGGGCCAGCTTGGCGTTGACGTCGTTCTCGATCTTCAGGGCACCGCTCGCCAGGGTTTCGGCCCCGGCCTGGAGCTTGTCCGCGCCGGGTGCCAGTTTGCCCAGCACACCCTGGTGCACCTTTTCGGCACCGTCTGCGAGTTTCGCTGCCCCGCTGTCTGCCTGCGAGGCCCCGCCCGCCAGCTTCGCTGCTCCTTCCTTGAGCTGCCCCGCGCCGGTAGAGGCCTGCCCGGCGCCTTCCCTAAGCTGGGCGGATCCGGCGGTGATCTTCCCTGTCACCACTGTGTAAAAGCCCAGCAGTGCGATGAGCAGCAATACCAGGACAGCAATGGCGATGACCTGGGTCCGGGTTCTTGTCCTCATGGCACTGGCACGGTTCTGTGTCACGGGTAATTCCTCTCGATGATTTCCCGACGGCGACGCTGCCGGCGGTCGATCCCCCATGTGACGCAGCTAACAGCCTGAGTTGGCCGCAGCTGTGCCGGTAAAGCGAATGAAAGTGACTGGCTACCGATCGGTAACTTACCGAGAGTAAACTTATGAATCCTTGAAATGCAAGGGTTTTTGCCCGCGCAGGCGCCTTGATGGTGATCGGGAAGGGGCCGTGAGAGTCCGCATTCGGGCCGATTTGTGCAGTCCCAAAGTGTCGGGTAGAGTAATTACTCGTGCTGAGGGGCACGGAGGGAAAAGCCAAGGCAAAGCCGAGGCGGTGAACTCCGGTCCGAAAGTCACTTTGGGATATGGTGTAATTGGCAACACAACGGTTTCTGGTACCGTCATTCTAGGTTCGAGTCCTGGTATCCCAGCTCTGAAATTCCGTGGAACTCCGCGGAAAATTCGGAAGTTTTGAGTCGGTTTTCCGATTTGGAACAAGGCTGAATATGTGAAAGAATCATTCAGCTTGAATGCCGGAAACGGCAATCAAAAAGTGCAAGGCCCCATCGTATAGCGGCCTAGTACGCCGCCCTCTCACGGCGGTAACGCGGGTTCGAATCCCGCTGGGGTCACAGATGAATCCCCCGGAACCGCAGGTTCCGGGGGATTTTCTTTTGCCCGGAATGTCGGGGTTACAGGAATGCCACTTACTTTCACCCCCGAAGCGTGGACAGGCTGGCATGATGATGCTGTGACCGCAAACGAACAGCCGACGGCTGCAGACAGACAGCCGGAACGGGGGCCGGCCGCGGCCGTCGGGCTCCTGGAGGCCACCCGCGAGGCATTGGCAGCCGCCTCCTTGCCGCTGGCGCTTCCCGAGGCCGAGGACGCGCGGCGCCGGATCCGTGAGTCGCTCGCCCAACTGGACGACTACATCCTTCCGCGGTACCGCAACCTCGACGCCCCGCTGCTGGCCGTCGTCGGCGGTTCCACCGGGGCCGGCAAGTCCACCCTGGTCAATGCCCTGGTGGGGCATCCCGTCACCCGGGCCGGGGCCATCCGCCCCACCACCCGGCAGCCCATCCTGCTGCACAACCCCGCCGACGACGCCTGGTTCCAGGACCAGCGCATCCTGCCAAACCTCAGCCGCATCCAAGGGACCGTCACGGCTGCCCCGGTGCCGGCGAACCAGGCAGGCGCGACGCCGGACGCCGCCGCCATCACCTCGCTGGTCCTGGTGGGACACCAAGGTGTTCCCGGCGGCATCGCGCTGCTGGACGCCCCCGACGTCGACTCCATTTCGGACGACAACCGCCGGCTTGCCGGGCAGCTCCTGGCCGCTGCGGACCTGTGGATCTTCGTCACCACCGCCAACCGCTACGCCGACGCCGTGCCGTGGAAACTGCTCCTCGACGCTGCCTCCCGCGACATCACCGTGGCCGTGGTGCTGGACCGTGTGCCGCCCGCCGCCGAACAGGAGGTCGCCACGGACCTCGCGGCCATGCTTGGGCGCGAAGGGCTGGGCCAAGCCAGGCTTTTCACCGTGCTTGAGGCGGCCCTGGATAAGTTCGGCATGCTGCCGGCAGCCGCCGTCACACCGCTCGGCCTCTGGCTCAAGGAACTGGCTGCCGACGCCGCCGGCCGGGCCGAACTCGCCCGGCGCACGCTCAACGGCGCCGTGAAGGCCCTGGGCGGCCATGTGGAGGCCGCTTCGCAGGCCGTCAGGGCCCAGGACGAGGCCTCGGATGGGCTGCGTGCCGCCGTCGACGAGGAATACCGGCAGGCCCTCGAACGCATCGTGGCCGCCACCCGGGACGGTGCGCTTCTGCGCGGCGAGGTCCTGGCGCGCTGGCAGGACTTCGTGGGCACGGGCGAGTTCTTCCGGGCTCTCGAACAAAACATCGGCCGCGTGCGCGACCGCATCGGGGCCTTCTTCCGGGGCGAGCCGACGCCGGCCGTCAAGGTGGAGACCGCCATCGAGACCGGATTGCAGGCAGTCATTCTCGACGAGGCAGCCAATGCCGCCGAGGACGTGGACCGGCGCTGGCGCTCGGACCCGGCCGGGCGGCAACTGCTGGGCAGCGACGACTTCTCCGGCACCAGCCCCGGATTCGAGCAAAGGGCCGCCGCTGCCATCCGCGGCTGGCAGGAAGGGCTCATGAACATGATCCGGACCCAGGGCCAGGGAAAGCGCAGCCAGGCCCGGTGGATGTCCTTCGGCGTCAACGGGCTCGGCGCGGCACTGATGATCGTGGTCTTTTCCATGACGGCGGGACTCACCGGACTGGAGATCGGCATCGCAGGCGGCACCGCCGTCGTCGGCCAGAAACTGCTGGAGGCGGTCTTCGGGGAAGAAGCGGTGCGCAAACTCGCCCAGCAAGCCAGGGACGACCTCCAGACCCAGTGCCGCAGCCTGCTGGAGGCCGAGAAGGAAAGGTTCCTGTCCCGGCTCAGCAGCGACGCCGCCGGCTCCGCGGAGTCCCTTGCCCGCAACGCACTGGCCCTCCGGCGGCTGGCGGAATCCGCATGAGCCGCCACAGCCAGGTCCGTGAAGCCTCAGCGCTGCAAGCCCGCCTCGAGGCACTGAACACGGCCCGGGAACTCGCCGAAGGCGTCCTGCCGGAACCGGTCCTCGACTCGGTGTACGGGGTCCTGGAGCGCGCCAGTTCCCGGCGTTCACTGTCCGCCGAGCACACCGTTGTTGGGTTCTTCGGCGCCACCGGTAGCGGCAAGTCCTCCCTGTTCAACGCCATCGCGGCTACCAACATTGCCACGGCTGCGGTACGCCGGCCCACTACCTCCGAGCCCCTTGCCGGCATCTGGGGAAGCGACGGCAGCGGGCCATTGCTGGACTGGCTCGATGTACGGCAACGGCACACGTTCGGCGAGGTGCCCGGCCTCGCCGCAGAGGACACCGGGCTGATCCTCCTGGACCTGCCCGACTTTGATTCCACACGCGCCGAGAACCGGCAGATTGTCCAGCGCATGGTGGGGATGGTGGACGTCCTGGTGTGGGTGCTCGATCCGCAGAAGTACGCCGACGCCGCTGTCCACAATGACTTCCTCCGGCCCCTGGCGTCCCACGGGGCCGTGACGCTCGTGGTGCTGAACCAGATCGACAAGCTCACCGCGGCAGACGCCGCTGCCGTCCTGGAATCGCTGCGCGGCATCCTGGCCCGCGACGGCCTGGGACAGGTGCAGATACTGGGCGCCTCCGCACTGGAAGGCACCGGCGTCGATGCCGTGCGGGCAGCCGTCCGCCGCGTGGTGGTGCAGCATGAAGCCGTGACGCAGCGCCTGGCCGCCGATGTGGCCAAGGCCGCGGAGGAACTGGGCGGTGCCTCGGGGGAGGGGGGCGCCAGCGGTGCCAGCCCTGCAGCGAGGGCGCGGCTCACCAAGGAACTTGCGACGGCGGCCAACGTCCACGTGGTGGTCGAGGCCGTGGGGCGCTCTTACAAGCGGGAGTCCGTGCGCCGCACGGGCTGGCCGTTGACGCGCTGGCTGCTGCGTTTCCGGCCGGATCCGCTGCGCCGCCTGAACCTTGGCCGGGACGATACGAAGGCCGAACTCAACCGGACCTCGCTGCCGCCTGCGGGAGCCCCCGAGCGGGCCCGTACGGATGCCGCCGTCCGTGATTTTGCCGACGCCGCCTCGCAGGGCGCCCCGGGTCCCTGGCGGGCCAGCATCCGCGGCGTTGCCCGAGACGGCCGTGACCAACTGCCCGATGCCCTGGACCAGGCCATCGCGGGCACGGACCTCAAAGCGGGCAGACGGTCATGGTGGTGGCCGGTGTTCAACACGGTGCAGTGGCTCTCGCTGCTGCTTGCCCTGGGTGGGGTCGGCTGGCTGGGCTTCCTTGCCGTGCTGGGCTACCTGCAGATGCCCGTGCCGGAGGTGCCCCGCGTGGAAGGCTGGCCGGTGCCGACGCTCATGATCGCCGGGGGAGTGCTGCTGGGAATTGTCCTGGCCATCGTGGGCCGGCTGATAGCAGGTGCCGCGGCCAGGATGCGCGCGGCGCAGGCCGGCAAGAGGCTCAGGGCTGCGGTGGCCCAGGTGGCCGACAGCCGCATCGTGGAGCCGGTGGAACTGGAGGTCAGCCGCCTGGCCTCGTTCAACGCTGCGCTGAAGGCGGCGCGGGCGAAGTAGGCGCGGCGAAATAGCTGCTTACGGTGCCGCGGCGGCGTCCCGGACCTTGATCATCGTGCGGAGATTCCGAGTGGTGGTGCTGGCCTTGTACCGGGCCTTGGAGGACAGCTTGCTGAACGGGCTGTCCAGGGTTCCTCCGGCGGGGGCGAGCCACGCCGAAGCCTCGGGCCCCAGCCGGAGCTGCTCCACGCCGCCCAAGGCTTCGCCGGCCTCGAACAGTTCATCCAGCACGGCAGTGTCCGAGGTGAGCGTGACGTAGCTGTGGGTGGACTTGTCGTCGGCGGGGTAGGGGCAGGCCTCCACGAGCTCGGCCACGCGGGAACCACTGAGCACCACCACCCAGGCGTCGTAGCCGAACGCATCGCGGAGGCATTTCTCGAACTGGGCCTTCACGTCCCCGGCACCAAGATCGCTCTGCAGCACCACATTGCCGCTGGCCAGAAGTGTCTTGACCCCGGTGAACGGATACGCCTTCAGGGCATCCTTGAGATCGGCCATCTTGATGTTGATCCCGCCCACGTTGATTCCGCGCAGGAAGACGGCATAGCTGTCCATGGGCCCACCCTACAGCGGGGGCCCGACGCCGGAATGGGCCCACGCCGCCAGGGTTCCCTGGACGAGCGCAGCGAGGTTAGGGGGCGGTGGGGATTACTCGTTGTTCTTGCGGAGCGCTTCGGTCAGCACGCGGGCGGCGTTGCAGACGACTTCGGCGTGCAGCCGGCCCGGCTGGCGCGTCAGGCGCTCGATGGGGCCGGAAATGGAGACGGCGGCAATCACGCGGCCGGACGGTCCGCGCACCGGTGCCGAAACGGAGGCGACACCCGGCTCGCGCTCGCCGAGGCTCTGGCCCCAGCCCCGGCGTCGTACTCCTGCCAGGACGGTGGGCGTAAAGCGCGCGTTCTGCAGGCCGTCCAGGAGGCGGTCGTGGTCTTCCCAGGCGAGGAGGACCTGGGCGGCGGAGCCGGCCTTCATGGACAACTGGGTGCCGACCGGGATGGTGTCGCGCAGGCCGATGGGGCGCTCGGCCGAGGCAACGCACACGCGCCAGTCGCCCTGACGGCGGAAGATCTGGGCGCTCTCGCCGGTGGCGTCGCGCAACTGGATGAGCACGGGGCCCGCCGAAGCGATCAGGCGGTCCTCGCCGGCGGCCGAGGCGAGCTCCACCAGCCGGCTGCCCAGGACGAAGCGGCCCTGGATGTCGCGGCTGACCAGGCGGTGGTGGACCAAGGCCAAGGCAAGCCTGTGCACGGTGGGCCGGGCGAGGCCCGTGGCTGCCACGAGCTGCGCGAGGGTGGTAGGCCCGGCCTCGAGTGCATCGAGCACCTGGGCCGCTTTATCGATGACGCCGACTCCACTAGAATTGTCCATGTAATGATATTGCCGTCTCATTATCTGAGATGCAAGTTGTTTCGCTGGCCTATTCCACGGCCGTGCTGGTTCAGTGGAAGCAGAACATCCAACCGCAGTGAAGGGAGCAGGCCGTGGGAAAGACACTGGCCGAGAAAGTCTGGGACGCACACGTGGTGCGCAAGGGTGAAGGCGAAGGAGCCAATGCCCAGCCCGACCTTCTCTTCATCGACCTGCACCTCGTCCATGAAGTGACATCCCCGCAGGCATTCGAAGGCCTGCGCCTGGCCGGCCGCCAGCTGCGCCGCCCGGACCTCACCATTGCCACCGAGGACCACAACACGCCCACGCTGGAGATCGACAAGCCGATCGCGGACCTCACCAGCCGCACGCAGATCGAGACCCTGCGCAACAACTGCAAGGAGTTCGGCGTCCGCCTGCACTCCCTGGGCGACGCCGAGCAGGGCATCGTGCACGTTGTGGGCCCGCAGCTGGGGCTGACCCAGCCCGGCATGACCGTGGTCTGCGGCGACTCGCACACCTCCACCCACGGCGCCTTCGGTGCCCTGGCAATGGGCATCGGCACGTCCGAGGTGGAGCACGTCATGGCCACCCAGACGCTCTCGCTCAAGCCCTTCAAGACCATGGCCATCAACGTTGAAGGCACGCTGCGTCCTGGGGTGACCGCCAAGGACATCATCCTGGCCGTCATCGCCAAGATCGGCACCGGCGGCGGCCAGGGCTATGTCCTGGAATACCGCGGCTCGGCCATCCGTGCCCTGTCCATGGACGCCCGCATGACCATCTGCAACATGTCCATCGAGGCAGGTGCCCGCGCCGGACTGGTTGCCCCGGACCAGATCACGTACGACTACATGTACGGCCGCCCCCACGCGCCGGAAGGCGCCGACTGGGATGCCGCCGTCGAGTACTGGAACACCCTGCACACCGACGCCGACGCCACCTTCGACGTCGAAGTGGACCTCGACGCCGACACCTTGGAGCCGTTCGTCACCTGGGGCACCAACCCCGGCCAGGGCGTCTCCCTGTCCGCCAAGGTTCCCTCCCCGGAGGACTTCGGCGACGAGAACGCCAAGGCTGCCGCCGAACGCGCCCTGCAGTACATGGGCCTCGAAGCCGGCACGCCCATGAAGGACATCCGCGTGGACACGGTCTTCCTGGGCTCCTGCACCAACTCCCGCATGGAGGACCTCCGCGCCGCGGCGGACATCGTCCGGGGCCGCACCAAGGACCCCAACATCCGCATGCTGGTGGTGCCGGGCTCGGCCCGCGTCCGTCTGGAAGCCGAGGCCGAGGGCCTGGACCAGGTCTTCAAGGACTTCGGCGCCGAGTGGCGCTTCGCCGGCTGCTCCATGTGCCTGGGCATGAACCCGGACCAGCTGGACGTGGGGGAACGCTGCGCCTCCACCTCGAACCGCAACTTTGAAGGCCGCCAGGGCAAGGGTGGCCGTACGCACTTGGTCTCACCCGTCGTCGCTGCTGCCACTGCCGTCCGCGGCACGCTCAGCTCGCCGTCGGACCTGGACCCCGCCCCCGCCGCCACCCTGACCGACGCCGCCTAGGAGGATCCCATGGAAAAATTCACCACCCACACCGGAATCGGCGTCCCGCTGCGCCAGAGCAACGTGGACACGGACCAGATCATCCCGGCCGTCTACCTCAAGCGCATCACCCGCACGGGCTTCGAAGACGCCCTGTTCGCTGCCTGGCGCAAGGACGAAACCTTCATCCTGAACCAGGAGCCGTTCAAGTCCGGCTCAGTGCTGGTGGCCGGCCCCGATTTCGGCACCGGCTCCTCGCGTGAACACGCCGTCTGGGCACTGAAGGACTACGGCTTCAAGACCGTGCTGTCCTCCCGCTTCGCCGACATCTTCCGCGGCAACTCCGGCAAGCAGGGCCTCCTCGCCGCCGAAGTCGCCCAGGACGACATCGAGCTCATCTGGAAGGTCCTGGAGAACGCCCCGGGCACCGAAGTCAAGGTTGACCTGGTCTCCAAGACGGTCGAATGCGGCAACGTGGTTGCGCCCTTCGAGATCGACGACTACACCCGCTGGCGCCTCCTGGAGGGCCTGGACGACATCGGGCTGACCCTGCAGCACGAGGAAGACATCACCGCCTACGAGGCCACCCGGCCCTCCTTCAAGCCGCTGACGCTTCCCGCCAAGACGCAGTAGGTTCGGGGCTGCCCCGTTTCAGAATTGCACCCGGTAAGGAACAACGCCCCCGCTTGACGGGGTGCACCGTTCCTCACCGGGTGCACTTTTGTTTCCGTGGCTGCGCGTGGGACGGAGCCCGGCCTCGCGGAGCTTCGTGCACAAGGCGGCGGCATTCCTTGCTTCCTGCCACATCCAGCGGACCACCCGCAGCCCGGTGGCGCGGAGCCTGTCTTCCCTGATCTTCTCGGCCCTGAGCACGTCTTCCGGCAGCCTGCCCTGCAGATATTTGCCCCGGCTGTACTTGGCCCAGCCATCGAATTCTCCGACCAGCCCGTGCTCCGGCCAGTAGTAGTGCGTGTAGCCGATCAGTCCCCGCCGGTCGGTGAACCTGGCCTGCAGCTCAGGTACCGGAAAGCCGGCCTGGATCATCACGGCACGGCTCAGGGACTCGCCCGGGGAACCCGAACGGGCGTCGGCTGCGGCCAGAACGCGCCGGACCCTGGCCTGCTTGGTGGCGCTGAGCTCATCCAGGCACCCGAGCAACCGTCCCCGGAGTTCTGCTTGTGACGCGATGCCATGGCCGAGGTACGCGGCATTTCCGGCCCGGTCCAGGGTGGCATCGAACGCGGGCAGTGCGTGCGCGAGGGGCAACCTCGCGGCCAGATCGCGCAGGGTTTCAGTGACCGGCGTGGTCTGCAGACCGTCGACGGTCACGATATTTGCGGACCCTGGGTCGCCGAACCGCCGGCGCACTCCGTTCTTGGAGCGTCCGCCGCCAGTGGTCCGTCGCACCAGCGTCTCTACTTCACGAGGAGTGTCGATCAGCGGCAGCCCCAGGATGACGGCGCCGGACTGTCCGCAGAATACCGGCGCGATCTTGGCCGTGGCCTGTACCGCGTGGATACGGACCGCGAATTGCTCCCACTCCTTCATCGAGTTCCAGCCGCCCGAAGGCAAGTAGAGGCCGCGCCGGATCTGGACCAGTTCCTTGCGCTTTGCCTGCCTGGCCACGGTCCGGGCGCCGTGGTCGTCATCGGGATCGCTATGCGGCGTGATCCACTCCGGGACGGAAAGGGCAGCCCGCGGTTCCTGACCGGTCGACTCGGCCCAGCCTGGCAGATCTCGCGGACCGCACGTCCCGCAACTCCACCCCGAACCCCCGTCATTTCGGATCAGTTCCGCGAGCTTCTATGCTTAGCTGGAGCCTTTGTAAGTATGGGGGGCGAGTATTCGTGAGGAAACCGGTATAGATGAGTAGTGTTCTGACAATCCGCGGTGGCGTCCCGTTGACCGGGCGCGTAACCGTTCGCGGTGCCAAGAACCTTGTACCAAAAGCGATGGTGGCGGCGCTGCTGGGCAGCGAGCCGTCCGTGCTGCGGAACGTGCCGGAAATCAAGGACGTGGAGGTTGTCACCAGCCTCCTGCAGCTCCACGGCGTGACCGTGGTGAAGGACCCCGTCACGGGGGATCTCACCCTGGATCCCAAGGACGCCAAGACGGCCTCCAGCACGGCCATCGACGCCCATGCCGGTGACTCCCGCATCCCCATCCTGCTCTGCGGCCCGCTTATCCACGCGATCGGCGAAGCCTTCATTCCGGACCTCGGCGGCTGCAAGATCGGCGACCGCCCCATTGATTACCACCTGAACGTGCTGCGCCAGTTCGGCGCCGTCGTGGAGAAACGCCCCGGCGGCATCCACATTTCGGCGCCGCACGGCCTGCAGGGCGCCAAGATCTCGCTGCCGTACCCGTCTGTCGGGGCCACGGAGCAGGTCCTGCTGAGCGCCACGCGTGCAGAGGGCATTACGGAACTCTCCGGCGCCGCCACGGAGCCGGAAATCATTGACCTCATCGCCGTGCTTCAGAAGATGGGCGCCATCATCAGCGTCCAGACGGACCGCACCATTCGGATCGAAGGCGTCAAGGACCTGGGCGGCTATGACCACCGTGCCCTGTCCGACCGCAACGAATCGGCGTCGTGGGCGTCGGCCGCGCTGGTGACCCGCGGCGACATTTTCGTCGAGGGTGCCTCGCAGCGCGACATGATGACGTTCCTGAACACCTACCGCAAGGTGGGCGGTGGCATGGACATCCGCGAGGACGGCATCCGTTTCTACCACCCCGGCGGCAAGCTGAGCCCGCTGGTCCTCGAGACCGATGTGCACCCCGGTTTCATGACCGACTGGCAGCAGCCCCTGGTGGTTGCCCTGACCCAGGCCGAGGGCGTCTCGATCGTGCACGAAACCGTGTACGAGAACCGCTTCGGCTTCACTGAGGCGCTGACGCGCATGGGTGCCAGCATCCAGGTCCACCGCGAATGCCTCGGCAGCGTGCCGTGCCGCTTCGGCCAGCGGAACTTCCTGCACTCGGCCGTCATCTCCGGCCCCACCCCGCTGCAGGGCACGGACATCGACATCCCGGACCTCCGCGGTGGCTTCAGCCACCTCATCGCAGCCCTCGCCGCCACCGGAACCTCACGGGTCACGGGCATCGACATCATCAACCGCGGCTACGAGCGCTTCACCGACAAACTGGCCGGCCTCGGCGCAGATTTCGACATCACCTCAGCCAAGTAACGGGGGACCTCCTTGAAGGAATCGGCCAAGAGCCGTGCCATGTTCGCGCTGCTCGCAGGGCTCGCGCGTCCGCTGATGAACGTCCTTATGGCCAAGAAGTGGGAAGGCACTGACAAGCTTCCCGCCGGAGGCTTCATCGCGGCGCCGAACCACTGCACGGAGATCGACCCCGTGGTGGTGGGGCACATGCTGTACAACATGAAGCGTCCGCCGCACTTCCTCGCCAAGGCGGGTCTCTTCAAGGCCCCCGTCCTGGGCACCTTGCTGCGCGCCACCAACCAGATCCCGGTGGAACGCTCGACGGCGGGAGCGAACCGCTCGCTGCAAGCGGCCCGGGACGTGGTGGACGCCGGCGGGGCCATCATCATCTACCCGGAAGGCACGCTCACCCGGGATCCGGGTTTGTGGCCGATGAAGGGGCACACCGGTGCGGCGCGCCTGGCCCTTCAGACCGGAATACCCGTGGTCCCGATCGCGCACTGGGGCGCCCACGAGGTCTTTCCCCGGTACGCTAAACGCTTCCACATTTTCCCGCGCAAGACCTCACGCATCCTGGTGGGTGAACCCGTGGACCTCAGCGCCTTTGCGGGCAGGCCCCTGGACCGGGCCACGCTGACCGAAGCCACGGACGTGATCATGGATGCCATCACCGCCCTCCTGGCCACCCTGCGCGGCGAGGATCCCCCGGCGGAGCGCTGGGATCCCTCGGCCCATAACCAGGCCAAGCACGGACGCTTCATGGAGCGCGGCGCCGCAAGCAGCGCCGCCCCGGACGACGCCCCAGCAACGGACCCCGAGCCCGGTCAGGACGGCCCCAAATGACACACAGCCAATCAGTCATTGCCGTGCTCGGCGCGGGGTCCTGGGGCACCACCTTCGCGAAGGTCCTTGCCGACGCCGCCGCCGCAGCCGGCAGTGAACGGAGCATCCGGATCTGGGGCCGCCGCGCCGAAGTGGTGGAGCAGATCAACACCAAGCACCGCAACGAGCAGTACCTCAAGGACACCGAGCTGCCGACCTGCATCACCGCCTCCACCGATGTCGCCGAGGTCCTCGACGGCGCGGGCATCGTCATACTCGCCGTCCCGGCCCAGTCCCTGCGCCCCCAGCTGCGCGAGTGGAAGCCGCTGCTTGCGCCCGGCGTCGTGGTTGTTTCCCTGATGAAGGGGCTCGAGCTCGGCACGGACGCCCGCATGAGTGAAGTGATTGCCGAGGAGTTCGACATCCCGGCGGCGCGGGTCGCCGTCGTCTCCGGCCCCAACCTGGCGATGGAAATCGCCCGGGAGGAACCGACGGCATCCGTGGTCGCCTGCAGCGACGAGGCCACGGCCGTGTCGATCGCCGTCTGCTGCACCGCCCCGTACTTCCGCCCCTACACGAGCACCGATGTGGTGGGCGTGGAAATCGGCGGCATCGTCAAGAACGTCATCGCCCTCGCGGTGGGCATCTGCGAAGGCCGCCAGATGGGCGACAACACCAAGGCCTCCGTCATCACGCGCGGCCTGGCCGAAACCTCGCGCCTGGCCCTGGCACTGGGCGGGCAGGCGCACACCATGGCCGGCCTCGCGGGCCTGGGCGACCTCGTGGCCACCTGCTCCTCGCCGTTGTCCCGCAACCACACCGCGGGCCGTCTGCTGGGCGAAGGCCTCACCCTGGAACAGGTCACCGAGCGCATGACGCAGACCGCCGAAGGCATCAAGTCCGGCCACGCCGTCCACGAGCTGGCCGGCAAGCTGGGCGTCGAGATGCCCATTACGGCAGCCGTGGTGGCTGTCCTCGAAGGCAAAATGTCCGTTGATGATCTCGGGCCGCGCTTGCTGGCCCGGGCCCTGAAGTCCGAAGGCGATTACTGACCGTGACCGAAGAAACCACCCCCGACGCCGTCCGCCGCCCCCGCGTGGCCGTGCTGTTTGGCGGCCGCTCCAGCGAGCACGCCGTCAGCTGCGTGACTGCCGCCGGCGTCATGGGCGCCATCGACAAGAGCAAGTACGACGTCGTTCCGATCGGGATCGCCAAGTCCGGCCAGTGGGTGCTCGCCTCGGGCGACACCAGCCAGTGGTCACTGAGCGCTGCCTCGCTGCCGGAAGTGGCGCCGTCGGACAAGACCGTCACTCTGGCCGAAATCGGCGGGGCACACCAGTTGATCGTCACGGAGCCCAACGCGGTGCCGCAGGAGCTCGGCCCGGTGGACGTGGTCTTCCCGCTGCTGCACGGTCCTTGGGGCGAGGACGGCACCATCCAGGGGCTGCTGGAGCTCTCGGACACCCGTTACGTGGGTGCCGGCGTGCTGGCTTCCGCGGTGGGCATGGACAAGCACTTCATGAAGGTCGTTTTCGAGGCCGCCGGCCTGGTGGTGGGGCCGTATATCGCCGTGACGGACCGTGAGTGGAGCAACGACGCCGAGGCCGTGCGCAAGCGCGTGGACCGGCTGGGCTTCCCCGTCTTCGTCAAGCCGGCGCGTGCGGGCTCGTCGATGGGCATCTCCAAGGTGGACTCCCTGGCCGGCCTCGACGCGGCCATCGAAGAGGCCCGCCGGCACGACCTCAAACTGGTCATCGAGGCCGGAATTGTGGGCCGCGAGATCGAGTGCGCCGTGCTGGAAGGCCGGGGCACCGATGCACCCCGCACGTCCATGCCGGGCGAGATCGCAGTCGCGGCAGGAGAGCACGAGTTCTACGATTTCAATGCCAAGTACGTCGAGGACGGCGCCGCGGCACTGAGCTGCCCGGCGGACATGCCGGAGGAGGCCATTGCCCGGGTCCGCGAGCTTGCCGCACAGGCGTTTGACGCCGTCGGCGCCGAGGGACTGAGCCGGGTGGACTTCTTCTACACGCCCGACGGCGAACTCATCATCAACGAGATCAACACGATGCCCGGCTTCACGCCCAAGAGCATGTACCCGCAGATGTGGGCCGCCTCGGGCCTGCCCTACGCCGGGCTGATCGACGAACTGATCTACCTTGCGCTGAACCGGAAGACCGGCCTGCGCTGACGGCCGGGCGGTGACAGCCCGACGGCGGTGGCCGCCGTGCGCTGTCCCCCGGGAGGCGCTCCGGCTACTTGCTGGTCGGCAGGTTCTGGACCTCTTCCTGGCCAACGCAGTTTCTGGTGGCCTTGATCTTGCCCGCCGACGCGGAGAGATCGGCCAGCACGGTCGCCGAACTGATCTTGTCCGGGTCCATCAGGATTTCCGTGGCCGGTTCGCGGCCGTAGGTGGTCAGCGTCCAGAACGGCTCGCCTTCCTTGATGACCCAGTCGATGTCATTGACGCTCACGCAGCGGTCCGTGGTGGGGCCGGGAACGTTGACGCCGCAGCGCAGGATGACCCGCGAGGGGTCGCCCCAAGCCGCTGTTGCCTGGCTGTTGGTCTTCCGCAGGGCAGCGTCGCCGATCGCGTCCGGGAGCGCCACCATCATGGGGGCACAGGCCGGATTCGCAGCGTCGCCGGCGGCGGCGACATCCACTGCGGGGGAGCAGCCGCTGAGAACGAGGAGCGATGCAGCCGCGGCTGATACAGAACAAAGGGCGCGGATGTGCACGGCGGGTCTCGTTTGTCGCATGTGTCCAGCCTATCGTGGAGTTCGGAACCAGGTTTTCGGAACCGGGTTCAGGGATCACCCGGACCGCTCGTGCCTGGCAACGGACGATCCCCACGCCTGGGGGGCATTGGAAGGAAGAAACGTTGGGTCGGGAACGCGAACGCGCTGCCGACGAATTCGAGCCGCAGCCGGCACGGATGCTTCAATGTCGGCGCCAAGCGATAGCGTAGACGCGTGCCCAATGAACAGTTGACCGTTGCCGAACTCTCGGAGTCCGAGCTCCTCGCCCGGATCTTCCCGCGCCTGGACCACAGCCCCGGCATCCTGCTGGGCCCGGGGGACGATGCCGCGCTGGTGGCCGCCCCGGACGGCCGGACGCTGATTTCGATTGACACCCAGACCCAGGACCAGGACTTCCGCCTCGAGTGGAACAACGGCTACCGGACCACCGGGTACGACGTCGGCTGGAAGTCCGCGGCGCAGAACCTCAGCGATATCAATGCCATGGGCGGCCGCGCCACATCCATGGTGGTCAGCCTGACCATGCCGCCGGGCACCCCCGTCGAATGGGTCGAAGGCTTCGCCGACGGGCTAACCGCAGGCATCATCGGCCTCGGCGCCGCAGACTGCTCCGTCGCAGGCGGTGACCTGGGGCGCGGCCGCGAGATCGCGGTGACGGTCGCCGTCGTCGGGACCCTGGACGGCCTCCCACCAGTGCTGCGCTCCGGCGCCCGGCCCGGGGACACGCTCGCCCTGGCGGGAACCGTCGGACGGGCCGCGGCAGGGCTTGCCCTGCTCGAGAGCGACATTCCGGCAGGCTCGCTCACCGCGGAACAGCGGCAGCTCATGGACGGCCAGTGCCGGCCGGTGCCGCCCCTCGCGGCTGGTCCGTCCGCCGCACGGGCAGGTGCCACCGCGATGATGGACGTCTCCGACGGCCTGGTGCGCGACGGCGGCCGTCTCGCCGCCGCCAGCGGCGTGGGGCTAGACCTTGACCCCGCTGCCCTGAAACCCCTTGCCGAGGCGCTGCGCGCAGCCTCGGACCTCCTCGCAGCGGACCCCATGACCTGGGTGCTCGGCGGGGGAGAGGACCACGGCCTCCTGGCCACGTTCCCGGCCGGAATTCAGCTGCCGCAGGGCTTCACTGCGATAGGCTCGGTGCAGGCCGTTGCCGAGGGCGGACGCACTGGCGTCACCATGGCGGGGCTGGCCGCAAACACCGTGGGATGGGATCACTTTGCAGACTAAGATTGCCGCCAACGCGCAGGCGATGAAGCGCTGGCTGGGCAAGGCGGAGACCACGCTCGGCAACCACAGCGACCGCCTCAACGCCATCAACATCTTCCCCGTGGCCGACGGCGACACCGGTACCAACCTGTACCTCACCGTCCGTGCGGCCCGGCTTGCGCTCGCCGGCGACACCACCGAAGGCACCGAGGGCGGCACCGACATCGGGGCGGTCCTCGCAAAGGCCGGCCAGGCCGCGATGGAGCAGGCCCGGGGGAACTCCGGCACCCTGTTCGCCGTCTTCCTGTGCGCGGTTGCGGAACCCCTCGCGGGCAAGTCACGGCTGAGTGCCTCCGTGCTGGCCACGGCCCTGGACCGCGCCCAGATCCGCGCCTGGTCCGCGTTGAGCGATCCCGTGCCCGGCACCATGCTGTCCGTCCTCGAATCCGCGGCCCGGGCCGCCGGAACCATGGACACCGCGCAAAACGGCGACGACAGCAACTACGCCCTGGCCCTGGCCCTGGACGCCGTGGTGGACGCCGCCCTGGCGGCCGTCATCCGCACCGAAGACGAACTCGCGCCCCTGCACGCCGCCCACGTGGTGGACTCCGGCGGCGTGGGCATGCTGCTGGTCCTGGACTGCCTGCGCTCCGCCGTGCTCGGCGAGGAACTGGAGGACGAACTCCTGGAGGGGCTGCACGGATACAAACTGCAGGATCCGCACATCCACGCCCAGATGCCACCCGACGACGGCGTCGAAGTCATGTGCACCATCAACCTTTCGCCCCTGTCAGCCGCCACCCTCCGGCAGCGGCTGGACGAGATGGGCGATTCCGTCATCATGAGCCAAGTGGGCAGCTCCGCCGGCCACGATGACGACGATTCCACGGCCGAGACCAGCTACCGCTGGCGGGTCCACGTCCACGTCCGCGATCCCGAACCGGCAGTTGCGCTGATCCGTTCCCTCGGCGAACCCGCCGGCATCGAGATCAGCCAGCTTGCCGCGGCCCGTGAACCCGCAGCCCCCGGCGCCTCCGCAGGCCGGCACCGGCATGAACTCTGAGCTGGATCTGCCCCTCGAACGCAAGATCGGCAAGCGCTCCGCCTCCGTCATTGAAAAGCACCTGGGGCTGAAGACAGCAGGCTCCCTGCTGAACTACTTCCCGCGCCGGTACCTCAGCCGCGGGGAACTGACGCCCATCAGCAACATCCCGCTTGACGAGGAAGTCACCCTGATCGCCCGGGTGCTGTCCAACTCCACCCGCCAGATGCGCGCCCGCCGAGGTTCCCTGACCGACGTCGTGGTCACCGACGACGCCGGCGGAAGCCACGTGCCCGGAACGCTCAAGCTCAGCTTCTTCAACGGCTTCCGCGCCAAGGCCGAACTGCAGCCCGGTCGGCGTGCCATGTTCTCCGGCAAGGTAACCCGCTACGGCGGATCCCTGGGCCTGACCAACCCGGACTTCATGCTGCTGGACGAGGACCCGGAGCTCACAGGGTCGCTGGATCCCGAGAAGCTGGCGGCCATGCCCATCCCGGTCTATCCGGCCACGGCCAAGCTCACCAGCTGGTCCATCCACAAGGTCATCAGCTCCTTGCTGCAGACCCTCGACCTCGACGCCCTCGAAGACCCGCTGCCGCAGTCCATCGCCGGCCGGGACGGCCTGCTGACCGTGGCCGATGCCTACCGCCTCATTCATTCGCCGGAGACCGCCGGGGACTGGCGGCGGGCGCAGCAACGCTTCCGTTACCAGGAAGCGCTGGTCCTGCAGACCGCGCTGGCCCGCCGCCGCGCCCAGTTGGCAGCCGAGGAAGCGACCGCCCGGCGGCCCCGCGCCGAGGGCCTCCTGTCCTGTTTCGACCGGCAGTTGCCGTTCACCCTCACGGCCGGCCAGACCGCCGTCGGGAAGACCCTCGCGGAGGAGCTCGCCCAGGACACCCCCATGAACCGCCTGCTGCAGGGCGAGGTGGGCTCCGGCAAGACCATCGTTGCCCTGCGCGCGATGCTCCAGGTGGTCGACGCCGGCGGGCAGGCCGCCCTGCTGGCCCCCACCGAGGTCCTCGCGGCCCAGCACTTCGACTCCATCCGCCGCACCCTGGGCCCTCTGGCCGGCGACGGGATCTTCGGCGGGACCGGGATGCTGGGCGGCGACGCCGGCCCGGACACCGTGCAGCTGACCCTGCTGACCGGTTCCCTGCCCACGGCCGCCAGGAAGCAGGCCATGCTGGACGCGGCCTCCGGGAACGCCGGCATCGTGATCGGCACCCACGCCCTTCTGAGCGACAAGACCAGCTTCCAGGACCTGGGCCTGATCGTGGTGGACGAGCAGCACCGCTTCGGCGTCGAACAGCGCGACGCCCTCCGCGCGAAAGCCAACCGCCCGCCGCACCTGCTGGTCATGACCGCCACGCCCATTCCCCGCACGGTGGCCATGACCGTGTTCGGCGACCTCGAAACCTCCGTGCTGGATGAGCTGCCCGCCGGCCGCGCACCCATCTCCACGCATGTGGTGGGGCTCGCCGAAAACCCCGGCTGGGCGGAGCGGATCTGGAAACGCTCGCGTGAGGAGATCGACGCCGGCCACCAGGTCTATGTGGTGTGCCCCAAGATCGGCACCGACGACGACGGCGACTTCACCCCCGGCGAAGCCGAGCCGAGCGACGCCGACCTGGCGGAGGATGCCTCCGCCCGCGAACTCGCCTCCGTGACGACGGTGCTGGAGAGCCTGCGCCAGGAAGCAGTGCTGGACGGCGTCCGTGTGGAGCCGCTGCACGGCCGCCAGGACCCCGCGCTCAAGACCGAGACCATGGCCTCCTTCGCCGCCAACGAAACCAAGCTGCTCGTGTCCACCACGGTGATCGAGGTGGGCGTGGACGTCCACAACGCCACGCTCATGGTGATCCTGGACGCAGACCGCTTCGGCATCTCGCAGCTGCACCAGCTGCGCGGACGCGTGGGCCGCGGCGGGCTGCCCGGAACCTGCCTGCTGGTGACCACGTTGGAGCCGGGCCACCCGAGCCGCCGGCGCCTGGACGCCGTGGCGGCAACCACCGACGGCTTCGAGCTCTCCCAGGAAGACCTCAAGCTCCGCCGCGAAGGCGACATTCTGGGCGCCTCGCAGTCCGGCGGCCGCTCCACCCTGAAGCTACTGCGCGTGCTGGAGCACGAGGACATCATCGCCCGGGCCAGGGCCGACGCCCAGCGGCTCGTGGCCGAGGACCCCGGGCTGCAGAACCACCAGACGCTGGCCGCGGCCATCGACGACTACTTGAACCCCGAGAAGGAGGCGTTCCTTGAACGCGGCTAAGGAATCCATGCAGCATCAGACGCAGACCGGTCCTGCCGCGGGTCATGTGGCCGCTCCTGTGGACGGGGTTCGCCGATGAGCCGGGTCATTGCCGGGGTGGCCGGAGGCAACCCCCTGATCAGCGTGCCCGGCAACGCCACGCGGCCCACCACGGATCGCGTCAAGGAGGCACTGTTCTCACGGCTGGACGCGTTCGACGTCGTGGACGGCACCCGGGTGCTGGACCTCTACGCCGGCTCCGGATCGCTGGGCATCGAGAGCGCCAGCCGCGGCGCCGCCACGGTGGAGCTCGTTGAGTTCGATGCCCGCGCCAGCGAGGTCTGCCAGCGCAACGCGGACATGGTCAACCAGGTCCTGGGCGGCAAGAGAGTCTCCGTGCACCGCGCCCGGGTGGAGTCGTTCCTGGAGCGCGCCGCCGAGGACGTGCGTTGGGACCTCGTGTTCCTGGACCCGCCCTACCCGCTCGACGAGCTGGCACTGAACGCCGTCCTGAGCAAGCTCGCGCCGCATCTGGAGGAGGCCGCCGTCGTGGTGGTGGAGCGCTCGGCCCGGACGGCGGAACCGGACTGGCCCGCATCCATGGAGCGCTTTGCCGAGAAGAAATACGGCGAGACGCGGCTCTGGTTCGCGGAACCCACGGTGGACATTGTCCCTGAGCCGTCGTCGGAAGATACCCCAAGGGACTAGTCCGAGATCCGATCCAGTTCCACGCCGCTCAGAACCGCGGCGGGGTGCGGGCCGCGCGCCAGGAGCTCTGCGGTCCAGGTGGCGGGCCACGGCCAGGGCGTGCCTACCAGGATGATGTTGCCCGGGTACCGGCCGGCGAACATGCCGCTTTCGGCGAACGCGCCAACATCGGGCATGGCCCGGCGCATGGCCGCGACCTGGCTGCGCACCAGTGTCAGCCCCGGCTCGTCGCCCACGTTGACGATGAGTACGCCGTCGGGCCGGAGCCGGGCGGCAGCCGCCGCATAGAACTCCGTGCACGCGATGTGCTCCGGCGCCTCGGGTCCGGAGAAGATGTCAAGGATCACGACGTCGAAGCGGAGTTCCGCAGGCAGCTCGGCGAGGGCGTCGCGGGCGTCGCCGATGTGTGTGTGCAGCCGGGTACCGTCGGGCATCGGCAGTTTCTGGAGGACGAAGTCCAGCAGTTCGCGCTCGAGCTCCACGGCGTACTGTTCGGAGCCGGGACGCGTGGCCTGGATGTACCGGGCCAGGGTCAGTGCGCCGGCGCCCAGGTGCAGGGCGGCGATGGGGGCACCCGCGGGTGCGGCGAGATCCACCACGTGGCCGATCCGGCGCAGGTACTCGTAGAAGATCTCGGCTGGCTCCCCGACATTCACGTGCGACTGCTGTGCGCCGCCGATGCTCAGGATGTAGGCGCCGTCGATCAGGGAGTCGGCTTCGATGGCCGCGTGCTGGCCGGTGGTCCGCAGGAAGCGGGAGGCCTCGTGGCCGCCGGGGCTGGTACGGCTCAGAGCTTGTCCCGCAGGGTGGCGAGCCGGGAGGCTGCCTCCTCGAGGACCTCGGTTTTCTTGCAGAAGGCGAAGCGGAGCAGGCTGCGCGTGCGCTCGGCGCCCTCGGGGTGGCAGAAGACGGGGACGGGGATGGCGGCCACGCCCACCAGCCCGGGGAGCCGCCGGGCCAGGTCCACCGAGTCGGTGATGCCCAGCGGGGCCGTGTCCACATTGATGAAGTAGGTGCCTTTGGGGCTGTAGACGCCGAAGCCGGCCGCGGTGAGCCCTTCGGCCAGGATGTCTCGCTTGTGCTGCAGGGTGCTGGCGATGCCCGTGTAGAAATCGTCCGGCAGGCCCAGTCCCACGGCGATGGCCCCCTGGAACGGCGTGCCCGAGCTGTACGTCAGGAACTGCTTCACGGTGCGGACAGCCGCCACCAGCTGCTGCGGACCGCTGAGCCAGCCGATCTTCCAACCGGTGAAGGAAAAGGTCTTGCCGGCGGAGGAAATCGTGATGGTACGTTCGGCGGCACCCGGGATGGTGGCCACGGGAAGGTGCTTGACGCCGAAGGTCAGGTGCTCGTAGACCTCGTCGCTGATGATCAGGGCGCCGTACTTCGTGGCGAGTTCTACGATGCGGCTGAGGACCTCGCGGGGGAAGACCGCGCCGGTGGGGTTGTGCGGATTGTTCAGCAGCACCGCTTTGGTGCGGGAACTGAAGGCCGACTCGAGGGCGTCCAGGTCCGGCATGAAGTCGGGGGCGAGCAGCGGGGCGGTGACGTGCCTGCCGCCGGCCATGCCGATGATGGCGCCGTACGAGTCATAGAAGGGCTCGAAGGTCAGGACCTCGTCCCCGGGTTCGATGAACGCCAGCAGGGCAGCTGCGATGCCCTCGGTGGCGCCCGTGGTGACGATGACTTCCGTCTCGGGATCCGGCGTCAGGCCGTAGAAGCGCTGCTGGTGGGCCGCGACAGCCTCGCGCAGGACAGCCAAGCCCTTGCCCGGGGCGTACTGGTTGACCCCGGCGGCGATCGCGGCCTGCGCGGCCGCCTTGATTTCCGCGGGGCCGTCCTCATCCGGGAAGCCCTGGCCGAGGTTGATGGCACCGGCCGACAGGGCGAGCATGGTCATCTCCTCGAAGATGGTCACGCCGAGGCCGCCGTTCGGGGAGAGCAGGTTGGCGCCCGTTGCGGCGCGTTGCCACGGGGCTGGAGAAGTCTCGGATGATGTGGCCGGGCTCGTCACTGTCTGTGTTGCCTTCCTGCACGGCGGATCCGGCCAGTCCGGTCCGCCATTCCAGCCATGGTATCCCGCCCGCCGAATGGGGTAGGTTCAGATCATGAGACGTGCGGTATGCCCTGGATCCTTTGACCCCATCCACAACGGACATCTCGAAGTCATCGCCCGGGCAGCAGGGCTGTTCGACGAAGTCATCGTCGCCGTGTCCACCAACTATGCGAAGAAATACCGCTTCGGCCTGGAAGAGCGCATGGACATGGCGCGGGAAACCCTGGCCTCCCTGCGCGGCATCATCGTCGAACCCATGGGCGAGGGCCTCCTCGCCGAATACTGCAAGCACCGCGGGATCTCCGCCATCGTCAAGGGCCTGCGTTCGTCCTCCGATTTCGACTAC
This sequence comes from Arthrobacter cavernae, assembly GCF_017368795.1. GTDB lineage: Bacteria > Actinomycetota > Actinomycetes > Actinomycetales > Micrococcaceae > Arthrobacter > Arthrobacter cavernae. Next base: position 343,417 of record NZ_JAFNLL010000004.1, read on the forward strand.
GAGCTGCCCATGGCCACCATGAACCGCCAGCTCAGCGGCGTCGAGACCGTCTTCCTGCCCGCGGAATCGCACTACCTGCACCTGTCCTCCACGCTCATCAAAGAGGTCAACGCCCTGGGCGGGGACATCTCCGACTTCGTGCCCAAATCCGTGCTGAAGCGCCTCCTCGCCGGCGAGCCTCCAGCAGAGCAGCCCCGCAAAGGGTAGGCTGTACCGGTACCTCTCCGCCGCACACGCGGTGCTCGATGCGGATCCATTCGGGAATCACCTTCCCAGCGGCCCCGGTTTGAGTCCTTTCGCGTGATCGGGCTAAGATGGTACGTCGGTCATATGTTCTACAGGAGTTCTCATCAAGCGAGATGCAAGTTCGCCCTTGGCGCTGGTAGTCAAGGACCTTGGACGCAGTCCAGGGACCATGCGGACACTCAACGAACATGTACCTGCACCAAGTGACCTTGGTGTGGCACTCATTGGCGTGAAGGAAGGCTCGGACATCGAGCTGGACCTCAGGCTTGAGGCCGTACACGAAGGAATTCTGGTATCCGGATCCGTAAGCGTCGAAGTTTCCGGCGAATGCGGTCGATGCCTGGATCCCCTTGCGTATGACCTTGAGGTCAATGTGCAAGAACTTTTCTTCTACGAAGGCATCGAGCTTTCCGATGAAGAAGACGATGAAGAGCAACGTCGAGTCGAGCACGATCTGATCGATCTTGAGCCGGTGTTGCGGGACGCAGTGGTTACCATGCTGCCGTTCCAGCCGGTGTGCCGGGAAGACTGCCAGGGCCTTTGCTCCGAATGCGGAGTACGCCTGGAAGACGAGCCGGGGCACCACCACGAGGTCATTGATCCTCGCTGGGCTGCCCTAGCTGACCTGGCTAAGACTGACCGGCAAACTGATTAGTAAGTGTTCGACTAAGAGAGAAATGAGATAGCCGTGGCTGTTCCCAAGCGGAAAATGTCTCGCGCAAACACACGCGCCCGCCGTGCCCAGTGGAAGGCAACTGCCCCCGCCCTGGTCAAGACCATCGAAAACGGCCAGGTTGTTTACAGCCTGCCGCACCAGGCAAAGGTCGTTACCGACTCCGCCGGCACTGCGCTGTTCCTTGAATACAAGGGACGCAAGGTCGCAGACGCCTAATCTGCCGCACAGGCTGACAAAGGATGTCTTCAACTGAAGAGCTTCTGAAGCGTCTCGGTGTCTCTATTGACGCCGAGACGCTTCGTCTTGCTCTGACACATCGCTCATACGCGTATGAGAACGGCGGGATTCCCACCAACGAGCGCCTCGAGTTCCTCGGCGACTCCATCCTGGGCTTCTCCGTGACCGACTCGCTGTACCGTGACAACCCCGGACTGCCCGAAGGCGACCTCGCCAAGCGGCGCTCCGCCGTCGTCAGCACCAGGGCCCTTGCCGGCATCGGCCGGGAACTGGGCATCGGCGAGTACATCTACCTCGGGCAGGGCGAAAGGCTCACTGACGGCAAAAACAAGGCCTCCATCCTGGCCGACACCATGGAAGCGCTGATCGGGGCCACCTACCTCTCGAACGACATCGAGACCGCACGCCAACTGGTCATGCGCCTGGTGGGCCCGCTTCTCCTGGACGCCGCAGCCCTTGGCGCGGGAACGGACTGGAAGACCAGCATCCAGGAACTGGCCGCAAGCCGGCAGCTCGGCTCCGTGCAGTACGCCGTGAATGGCTCCGGCCCGGACCACGCCCGCACCTTCGTGGCGGAACTCCTGATCGGCGGCACGTCCTACGGCAACGGCTCCGGGCATTCCAAGAAGGAAGCCGAACAGGAAGCCGCTGCGGACGCCTGGCGCACGCTCACGGCCCAGGACAAGACGGCCCAGGACAGTGCCGCGGCCGGTCCTGCCTCCGCCTGAGCCATGCCCGAACTTCCCGAAGTCGAAGTGGTGCGCCGCGGCCTGGCCCGCTGGGTGCGCGGCCGCACCATCACCTCCGTGGACGTCCTGGACCCCCGGTCCATTAGGCGCCACGGCCTGGGCGCCGAAGACTTCATCGGCAACCTCGAACGCGCCACAGTCCTGGACGTTGTCCGCCGCGGAAAATTCCTCTGGATGCCGCTCGCCATGGAAGTTTCCGACGGCGAAGGCTCCGACGGCGTCGAACCGTCCGGCGGGAGCGACGGCGGCGGGCCGCTTCCCGACGTCATTCTTCCCGGCGTCGCGCTCATGGCGCATCTGGGCATGAGCGGACAGCTGCTCATGCAGGATCCTCACGTTCCCGACGAGAAACATCTCAAGGTCAGGATCCGGCTGAGCGCCGCTGAGGGCATGCCCGAACAGCTGCGCTTCGTGGACCAACGGATCTTCGGCGGACTCTTCGTCACTGCATTGGTTCCAACCCCCGACGGCGGCCCTGGCGGACTGGGCGAAACGCCCCTCCCGGAGATTGCCGAGGAAGCCGCCCACATCGCACGGGATCCGCTCGATCCGTATTTCTCCTTCGAGGACTTCTACCGCAAGGTGAAGTCCCGCAAGACCGGGCTGAAGCGGGTGCTGCTGGACCAGTCAGTCATTTCCGGCATCGGGAACATTTACGCCGATGAAGCCCTGTGGCGGGCCGGGCTCCACTACGCCAGGCCAACGGATACGCTGCGGCGGGCCGATGCCGAACGCCTGGTGGAATCCGCCCGGGACGTCATGACGGACGCCCTGGCCGCCGGCGGCACCAGCTTCGACTCCCTGTACGTCAACGTCAACGGTGATTCCGGCTACTTCGCCCGGTCCCTGAACGCCTACGGGCGCACCGGCGAACCGTGCAGCCGCTGTGCCGCCGCCGGACTCGTCAGCATCATCAAACGCGAACAGTTCATGAACCGTTCCTCCCACACCTGCCCGGTGTGCCAGCCCCGGCCGCGGAACGGGCGCTGGTAGCCGCAGCGTGCGCATCAGATTTGAACGGGACCGGCCACTCAGGAGAACCGAAGCACCTTGCATCTGAAAAGTTTGACCGTCCGCGGATTCAAGTCGTTTGCGTCAGCCACGACCTTCGACTTCGAGCCCGGCATCACCGCCGTCGTCGGCCCTAACGGCTCGGGCAAGTCCAATGTGGTGGACGCCCTCGCCTGGGTCATGGGCGAGCAGGGCGCCAAGACCCTGCGCGGCGGCAAGATGGAAGACGTCATTTTCGCCGGAACCTCCGAACGCCCGCCCCTGGGCCGTGCCCACGTCTCGCTGACCATCGACAACACGGACGGTGCCCTGCCGATCGACTACAGCGAAGTGACCATTTCCCGCACGCTGTTCCGCGCCGGCGGCTCTGAATACGCCATCAACGGCGCCGCCTGCCGCTTGCTGGACATCCAGGAACTGCTCTCCGACTCCGGGCTGGGCCGGGAAATGCACGTGATCGTGGGCCAGGGACAGCTGGACCGGGTCCTGCACGCCACCCCGGAGGACCGCCGCGGCTTCATCGAGGAAGCCGCCGGGATCCTCAAGCACCGGCGCCGCAAGGAAAAAACGGTCCGGAAGCTTGAAGCCATGCAAGCCAATCTTGCTAGGTTGGGGGACCTGACCACCGAGATCCGCCGCCAGCTGACACCCCTCGGCAAGCAGGCGGAGATCGCCCGCCGCGCCCAGACCGTCCAGTTCGACGTCCGGGATGCCAAGGCCCGGCTGCTGGCCGACGATCTCGTCAGCCTCAGCAGTGCACTGGCCCAGGACGACGCCGACGAGACAGCCCTCAAGGAGCGCCGCACCGCCGTCGAAACCGGACTCGGTACCGGACGCCGGCGCCAGGCCGAGCTGGAACAGCACGCCGGCGAGGCAACCCCCCTGCTCAATGCCGCCCGCGACAACTGGTACCAGCTCTCCGCGGGCCGCGAACGGCTGCGTTCCCTGGGCTCGCTCGCGGCCGAGCGCCGCCGCCTGCTCGGCTCCTCCGAGGCCGCCCCGGACAGCGGCCGCGACCCCCAACATCGCGACCCCCAACACCTCGACCGCCAGGCTGCGAAGGCACGCCAGGAACAGGCCGCCCTCGAACACGACATCCTCGCCAAGCGCGCCGCGCTTCTGGAGGCCACGGTGGCCAAGCAGGAAGCGGAACGCCTTGCCGCGGAGGAGGACAAGCGCCTCACCGCCATGCTGCGCGCTGCCGCCGACCGCCGGGAGGGCCTCGCGCGGCTTGCCGGGCAACTCGGGGCCGCCCGCTCCCGCGCCGAGGCGGCGGAATCCGAACGCGGCCGGCTTCGGGAATCCCTGGCTGCAGGCGAGGAACGCCGGCGCCAGGCGCAGAGTGAATTCACGGCCCTCGAGTCGGATGTGGCCGGGGCCGAAGACGGCGAAGAGAGCCTGGACGCGGAATACGAGGAAGCAACCGCACTCCTGGCCGGGATGGACGCGGAGATCGAGGCCCTCAAGGCGGCCGAGCGGCAGGATCTGCGCCAACTCGATTCCCTCACGGCCCGCCGCGATGCCCTGCAGCTGGGCCTGAGCCGGAAGGACGGTTCGGAACGCCTCCTGGCATCCGCGCACCCCGGTGTCCTGGGGCCTCTCGCCTCCCTCCTTGCCGTGGAGCCGGGCTACGAAACCGCCGTGGCGGCCGCCCTCGGCGGCGCCTCCGATGCCGTGGTCGTGGCGGACGGCGACGGCGCCATCGCGGCCGTGCAGCTCCTGAAGGATGACGACGCCGGCCGTGCCGCCCTGCTGCTGGCCGAAGCGCCGGGACACACCCACGACCCGGCGGGAGCGCCCGAACTGCCCGACGGCGCCCGCTGGGCCAGCGAACTCGTCACCCCCTCCGGAACCGGCGCCTGGGGCGCCGTCGCGCTCCTGGCCCGCACCGCCGTCGTCGACGACCTCGGCGCCGCAGCCCGGCTCATCGCAGGGCTTCCGCGTCTGACCGCCGTGACGCGCGCGGGCGACGTGTTCACGGCACTGACCGTCAGCGGCGGTTCCGCCACCGCACCCTCGCTGCTGGAAATCCAGGCGGCAGTGGACGACGCCGGCGCCCGGCTTGCGGAAGTGGCCGCAGGGCTTGAACGGGGACGCTTCGCCCTGGCCGGCGCCGAAGCCCGCCGCGCCGAAGCTCGGGAACGCGCCGAAGCGGCCCTGGGGAAACTGCACGACTCCGATGCCCGCCTGGCCGCCGTCGCCGAACGGCTGGGGCACCTGAACTCCCTGCTCCGCAACGCCGTGGGTGAAAGCGAGCGCCTCGCGGCTTCGCTGGCCCGTGCCGAGGCCAACATTGCCGAGGCCCAACTCGCCCTGGACGTGGCAGCCGAACGGCTCAGCGCCGCGCAGGAAGCCCCCGACGACGAGCCCTCCACCGAGGAACGGGACGCCCTGGCCGCCGCCGCTGCCGCTGCCCGCTCCCAGGAGATGGAGGCCCGGCTCGCCCTCCGCACGGCAGAGGAACAACTGGGTGCCATCGGCAGCAGGGCCGCTTCACTGGAGCGCGCAGCCGACGCCGAACGCCGCGCACGCGAGGAAGCCGCCCGTCGGGCCAGGATCCGGCGAGCCCAGGCCGAACGCGCCGCCGCCGTGGCCTCCGCCGTGGAACAAGCCATCCGTTTCATCGATGTGTCCGTGGACCTCGCCGGCCAGGAACGGGACCGGGCGGAGCAGGAACGCGAGCTGCGCGAAGCGGAACTCACCGCGGTCCGCGCCGGCAACGACGCCCTGGCACGGGAACTGGCCGAACTGACGGACTCCGTGCACCGCGATGAACTGGCCCGCGCCCAACAGCGCCTCCGGATCGAGGCCCTTGAGAACCGCGCCGTGGAGGAACTCGGGCTCTCCGCCGGGCAGCTCATTGCCGACTACGGCCCCCAGCAGCCGGTTCCGGTTCCGGCCGGCGCCGGCGACAAATGGGCCGAACTCCACGCACCGGTGGACGAGGACGGTGTTCCGCTGCCGCAGGGGATCCCGTTCGTCCGGGAAGAACAGGAACGCCGGCTCAGGAAGGCCGAGCGCGATCTGGCCGCCCTCGGAAAGGTCAACCCGCTGGCCCTGGAAGAGTTCGCGGCCCTCGAGGAACGCCACCAGTTCCTGAGCACCCAACTCGAAGACCTCAAGTCCAGCCGCAAGGACCTCCTGGACATCATCAAGGAGGTGGACAACCGGGTCCAGCAGGTCTTCGCCGAAGCCTTCGCGGACACCTCCAAGCAGTTCGACCATGTCTTCGCGCGGCTTTTCCCCGGCGGCGAAGGCAAGCTTGTGTTGACCGACCCGGAAGACATGCTCACCACCGGCATCGAGGTGGAGGCGCGCCCCGCCGGCAAGAGAATCAAGCGGCTGTCCCTGCTGTCCGGCGGCGAACGGTCCCTCACCGCCGTCGCCCTGCTGGTGGCCATCTTCAAGGCGCGGCCCTCGCCGTTCTACGTCATGGACGAGGTCGAGGCCGCCCTTGACGACACCAACCTGGGCCGGCTCATCACGATCTTCGAGGAACTGCAGGAGTCCAGCCAACTGATCGTGATCACGCACCAGAAGCGCACCATGGAGGTCGCCGACGCCCTGTACGGGGTCACCATGCGCGGCGACGGCGTCTCCACGGTCATCAGCCAGCGGCTGGGCAACAGGGAGTAGAAAGCCGGGCACGGCTTTGTGAGAAGCTAGGGGAGTGAACGATCTCCTCCCCATTATCTTGTCCATTGCTGCTGCCCTCGTGGTGCTCGGCGGGCTCGTCCCGGTCCTGCTCAAGGCGCGGAAATCCGCCGCCAAGTACCCCGGAACACGCGACGCCAACGACCTCGCGACGCCGACCATAGCAGGCGGCGGGACCCTCGTGGAGGACGCCCCGGCAGCGGCCCCGGAGCGCGCGGCCCCCGCCGGCGTCGACGTCCTGGAGCCCGCCACGGCCGACGTCGAGGACGACGCCGCCGGGCTCGAAACCATCGCGGTGGAGACCCCCGCGCCGGTGGAAGGCCGGCTAACCCGGCTCCGCGCCCGCCTGCTCAAGTCCAACACCATCTTCGGCAAGGGCCTGCTGGCGCTGCTCGCGAGCGACAAGATCGACGAAAACGTCTGGGACGAAATCGAGGAGACCCTCCTCCTGGCCGACCTCGGCACGGAGCCCACCCTGCAGCTGGTGGACGCCCTGCGTGAACGCGTCAAGGTCCTGGGCACGCGCAGCCCCGAGGACGTCAAGGCGATGCTGCGTGAAGAGCTCATCAAGCTCGTGGACCCCACCATGGACCGCACCCTGCACGTGGAGCGCCACGCCGGCCGTCCCGCCGTCGTCCTCGTGGTCGGCGTCAACGGCGTCGGCAAGACCACCACCGTGGGCAAGCTCGCGCGCGTGCTCGTGGCAGAAGACAAGGACGTCCTGCTGGGCGCTGCCGACACTTTCCGTGCCGCCGCTGCGGAGCAGCTCGCCACCTGGGGCCAGCGCGTGGGCGTGCCCACCGTGAAGTCCGACATCGACGGCGCCGACCCCGCCTCCGTCGCCTACGAGGCCGTCAAAGCCGGCATCGAGCAGGAAGTCGACGTGGTCATGGTGGACACTGCCGGGCGCCTGCAGAACAAGACCGGCCTGATGGACGAACTCGGCAAGGTCAAGCGCGTCATCGAGAAGCTGGCCGAAGTGGACGAGGTCCTGCTGGTCCTCGACGCCACCACCGGCCAGAACGGCCTCAACCAGGCCCGCGTCTTCGCCGAGGTGGTCAACATCACCGGCATCGTCCTGACCAAGCTGGACGGCACGGCCAAGGGCGGCATCGTGGTCGCCATCCAGAAGGCCCTCGATGTTCCGGTCAAGCTCATCGGCCTGGGCGAAGGCCCGGACGACCTCGCACCGTTCGACGCCGAAGGCTTCGTGGACGCCCTGCTGAACTAGGTCCCCGGAGGTGGCGGGCTGCCATCAGCGCTGCAGCGGCTCCCGGGCCACGGACCAGCCTGCGGCGCACAGCACCAGCAGCGCGCCCGTTGCGGCGAACGCCCAGCCGTAGCCCAGCCCGTCGGCCAGCAGGCCCACCAGCACCGGGCCGATGATGGCTCCCGTGTCGGCCGCCATCTGGAACACCGCCAGGACCTTGCCGCCTGAGCGTCCCCTGCCGATGACATCGGCGACGGCGGCCTGCTGGGCCGGGCCCAGCACACCGGAACCGAAGCCGGCCACGGCCGAGGCCACGAAAAAGGCCGTCAGGTCCGTGGACAGGCCGATCACGCCCGTGGCCAGGCCGGTGATGATGAGGCCCGCAATCATGAGGGGCTTGCGCCCCAGGGAATCGGCCAGGCGGCCGGAGAAAGCCAAAGCCACGGCATTCCCGGCGGCGAAGATCGCCAGCGCCCACGCTGCCGTCTCCGGCCTGGCGTCCAGCACGGCCACGGCAAAGAGTGGGATGGTCGCCATGCGGACGCCGAAGGTGGCCCAGCCGTTCCCGAAGCTGGAGAACAGCGCCGCCCGGTACGCCGAGTCGCCCAGGGCCTCCTTGAAGCCCATGGCCGGCGCCGCGGCCGCCGTCCCCTCGGCCGTCCCGTCACCCCCGCGCAGCAAAGTCCGCACTACAACGGCTGCCATGACCAGTGCCGCGGCGTACGCGAGGAACGGGACCCGCAGCCCGAACCCGGCGAGCAGGCCGCCCACCACCGGGCCCAGGACGCTGCCGCTCAGGAACGCCGAGGCGTAGGCGCCGGAGACCCGGCCGCGGCGTTCCGGCGGGGCAAGGCGGATCAGCAGGCCCATGGCAGCCACGGTGAACATGACCGATCCCGCGCCGCCGAGGCCGCGGAAGATGAGCAGCTGCCAGTAGTCCTGCGCGAAGGCACACGCCGCCGTCGACGCCGCCACAATCAGCAGCCCGGAGACATAGACGTTCCGCTCGCCGAACCGTCCGATCAACACGCCGCCCGCGGGGGCGAAGAGCAGCCGCATGAACGCGAAAATGCTCACGATCACCGCGGCCGCCGTCGCACCGACGTCGAAGGTGGTGGCGAACTGGGGCAGCACCGGCGCCACCAGGCCGAAACCGAGGGCAATGAGGAACGCCGCGGCCAACATCACCTTGATATCGCGGGGCAGGGCTTCCTTTACGGGCCGGATCCCTTGGATTGCACTGGACCGGGGGCTTTGCGTCATGGAACGGGGATCCTTCAAAACTAAGCGGTCCCGTGGGATGTGGGACTCGTGAAACATATCCGTAACAAGCAAGATATGCACCATTTACTTCCGGGAGGTTGTTGTAACAGCCCGGCAATCTAATTCCCCCGCGGGTGAAACACTGCGGCACAAAACTCTTAAGCAGGACGCAAACGGCGTCAGGACAGCGGATGTACCGCAGCAGAAGCAAGGAGGACGTGCACTATGGAACTTACCGCAGCTCACGTATGGGTCATGGTAGCGGCGGCGCTGGTGCTGTTCATGACACCTGGTCTGGCATTTTTCTACGGCGGCATGACACGCGCCAAGGCAGCACTGAACATGATGATGATGAGCTTCATCTCCATCGGCATCGTGGGTGTGGTCTGGGTGCTCTGGGGCGCGTCGATGAGCTCCGGTGAAGGCTTCATGCAGATCGTGGGCAACCCCTTCGCCACGTTCGGCCTGGAGGGCATCACCACCCCGGACGGCCTGATCAGGGTCGGCTACGCGGCAACCTTCGCCATCATCACGGTCGCCCTCATCAGCGGCGCCATCGCCGACCGCGCCAAGTTCGGTGCCTGGAGCCTGTTTGTCCCGGTCTGGGTCACGCTGGTCTACTGCCCGCTGGCCTACATGGTCTGGGGCGGCGGGCTGTTCGGCCCGGAAGGCGCCATCGGCAAGGCCCTTGGCCCCGCGATCGACTTCGCCGGCGGCACCGTGGTCCACATCAACGCAGGTGTGGCGGCACTGATCCTCGTCCTGATCATCGGCAACCGCAAGGGCTTCGGCAAGGACCCCAACCACCGCCCGCACAACGTCCCGTTCGTCATGCTCGGTGCGGCCATCCTCTGGTTCGGCTGGTTCGGATTCAACGGCGGCGCAGCCACCACGGCTGAACAGGGCGGCCTGATCTGGGTCAACACCCTCGCCGCTCCGGCAGCAGCAATGCTCGGCTGGCTCATCACCGAACGCATCCGCGACGGCCACCCGACCTCCCTCGGTGCCGCCTCCGGCGTCGTGGCCGGCCTGGTCGCCATCACCCCGGCCTGCGCCAACGTCAGCCCCGTCGGCGCCCTCGCCCTCGGCCTGGTGGCCGGCATCGCCTCGGCCCTGGCGGTCGGCATCAAGTTCCGCTTCGGCTTCGATGACTCCCTGGACGTCGTCGGCGTCCACCTCGTCTCCGGCATCATCGGCACCGTGGCCCTGGGCTTCATCGCCCTCCCCACCGACGGCGTGGGCGGCGGCCTCTTCTACGGCGGCGGCCTCGCCCAGCTCTGGGCACAGCTCGCAGCAGCCGGCATCGCGATCGCCTACTCGGCCATCCTGACCCTCGTCATCGCCCTGATCATCCACAAGACCATGGGCTTCCGGGTCTCCCAGGAGCAGGAAGCAGTGGGCGTGGACCTCAGCCTGCACGCAGAGACTGCCTACGAGTTCGGCGTCGGCGGCCACGGCGGCAGCTTCCAGCCGCTGCACGACCTCATCACCGGCAAGCCCTCGGCTGACGCCAAGACGGCAGAGACCACAGAAGACAAGGAACGTGTCCAGGCATGAAGCTCATCACCGCGATTATCCGGCCGGAAAAGCTCGAAGCAGTCCGTGAAGGACTCGAAGCCTACGGAGTCCAGGGCCTGACCGTCAGCGCGGCCAGCGGCTACGGCCGGCAGCGCGGCTACACCGAGGTGTACCGCGGCGCCGAGTACAACGTGGACCTGCTCCCGAAGATCCGCGTCGAGGTCCTCGCTACGGACGAGCAGGCGGACGACATCCTGGATGTCCTCATCGCCTCCTCGAACACCGGCCGGGCCGGCGACGGCAAGGTCTGGACCGTGGACATCTTCGAGGCAGTCCGCGTCCGCACCGGCGAACGTGGCGCAGCAGCCATCTAGCTCCTGGCACGACAGCGGGCCGGGTACCTGGAAAGGTACCCGGCCCGCTTTGCTGTATCCGAAAGTTTGCTGTGTCCGGCGTGCTCAGCCCCCGACGGCGGTGGGCCAGTCCGCGGGACCGGCACTGCCGGCGTCGTACTCCTCCAGGGGGACCGAACCGCGCTGCCAGGCGTTCAGCACGGGCTCCACGATCCGCCAGCAGTCCTCCGCGGTGTCGCCGCGGACGGAAAGCAGGGGATCGCCCGTGATGACGCCTTCCAGGACTTCACCGTAGGGGAGCATGCCGGGCGCGTTGAGCTGGGCTACCAGGGTGGCGCGGTCGAGGGTGAAGATGTCCCCGGGGCCGTTCACATCGACGTCGAGCTGGAGCGTGTCCGGGCCGAAGCCGATGCGCAGCTGGTTGGGGGAGTCCACCCCGGAGAAGCCCGTGGGCAGGTGCGGCACGGGCCGGAACGTGACCACGGCCTCCTTGCGCCTGCGGCCCAGCGCCTTGCCGGAGCGCAGGATGAACGGCACGTCCTGCCAGCGCCAGTTGTCGATCTCCACACGGACCTCGGCCAGGGTCTCGGTGCTGCGGGCCGGGTCCACGCCCTCCTCGGAGGCGTAGTCCGGGACGGCGCGCTCGCCGACGGCGCCGGCGGTGTAGCGGGCCCGCCTGGTCGAGGCCCGGTAGGGTGCGGCGACGCTGCTGGCCCGCAGCACGGTGGCGATGGCGTCGCGGAGGTCGCGCTCGCCGATGGTGGCCGGGGCGTCGATGGCCAGCAGGGCCATGATGTGGAGCAGGTGGCTCTGGACCATGTCGCGCAGGGCGCCCGCGCCGTCGTAGTAGCGGGCCCTGCCCTCGAGGGCGAGGTCCTCGTCGAAGATGATCTCCACCTTCTCGATGTGGTCCCGGTTCCACACGGGCTCCAGGAACCGGTTGGCGAAGCGCAGGCCCAGGATGTTCAGCACGGTGGCCTTGCCCAGGAAATGGTCCACCCGGTGGATGTGGTCCTCCGGGACCAGTGCGGCCAGGGTCCGGTTGAGCTCGGAGGCCGATTCCGATCCGGAACCGAAGGGCTTTTCCATGACCAGCCGCGTGCCCGGAGGCAGCTGCTCGCGCCGAAGCACCTCGCAGGCCTTCTGGCTGACGTGCGGCGGCAAGGCGAAGTACACGGCCACCGGCGCCTCCAGGCCGGCCAGCAGGGAAGCCAGCGGGCCCTCGGCGGTGACGTCGAGCTGATGGTAGGCGGTGCCCGCGGCGACGCCGGCCAGGGCCTCCTTGCCGGCAGGAGCGGCGCCGTCGGTGGCCGCGGCAAAGGCGCCGCTTACGCGCTCGTGCCATTGTTCGGCGGTCCAGGGGTCCGAGCCCGCCCCCACGAGCTTCAGGCCCGCCGCGCGGCCTGTGGCGAGGAGCCCGGCGAGGCCCGGGAGCAGCAGCCTGCCCGTTAGATCGCCTGATGCGCCGAGGATGAGCAACGTTTTCACGGTAGTTTTGCTGGTCACCGTGCCAGCATGCCATCTTGAAGGTCAGGCTTGGTACCCTAGATAGTCGAGTCCCCGTAGTTGAGAAAATTTGTTGGGGCAGGAATCGTCAAGACTCAGGTGTGCCGTTTCGGCCGCCGTTCGTAGACCATCGAAAGAAGTGCACGGCGCGTGTTCAATTCACTCTCTGACCGGTTGACAGCAACCTTCAAGAATCTCCGTGGCAAAGGCCGCCTCTCCGAGGCCGACGTCGATGCCACCGTCCGGGAGATCCGCCGCGCCTTGCTGGACGCGGACGTTGCCGTGCCTGTGGTCCGCGAGTTCACCGGCCGCATCCGGGAGCGCTCCCTCGGCGCCGAGGTTTCCGGTGCACTGAACCCGAGCCAGCAGATCGTCAAGATCGTCAACGAGGAACTGGTCGAGATCCTCGGCGGCGAGACCCGGCGCATCCGGCTGGCGAAGACCGGCCCCACCATCATCATGCTTGCCGGCCTGCAGGGCGCCGGCAAGACCACCCTCGCGGGCAAGCTCGCGAAGTGGCTCAAGGCACAGGGCCACAGCCCCGTTCTCGTTGCCGCCGACCTTCAGCGTCCCAACGCCGTGACCCAGCTCCAGATCGTCGGCGAGCGCGCGGGAGTCCCCGTCTACGCCCCGCACCCGGGCACCACCGTGGACCTCGACGTCCCCGCCGGCGACCCGGTCGCCGTCGCACGCGGCGGCGTCGACGAAGCCCGCCAGAAGCTGCACGACGTCGTGATCGTGGACACCGCCGGCCGTCTCGGCGTCGACGCAGGAATGATGGACCAGGCCCGCCGGATCCGGCAGGCCATCATCCCGAACGAAGTGCTGTTCGTGATCGACTCCATGATCGGCCAGGACGCCGTGAACACGGCTATGGCCTTCGATGAAGGCGTCAACTTCACAGGCATCGTGCTGTCCAAGCTCGACGGCGACGCCCGCGGCGGCGCCGCCCTCTCCGTCGCGTCGGTCACCGGCAAGCCGGTCATGTTTGCGTCCACCGGTGAAAGCCTGGACGACTTCGAGCTCTTCCACCCGGACCGCATGGCCTCCCGCATCCTGGACATGGGCGACGTCCTCACGCTGATCGAGCAGGCCGAGAAGAACTGGGACAAGGACGAAGCAGCCCGGATGGCGAAGAAGTTCGCCGACCAGGAAGACTTCACCCTGGACGACTTCCTGGCCCAGATGCAGCAGATCCGCAACATGGGCTCCATGAAGAAGATGCTCATGATGATGCCGGGTGCGCAGAACATCCGCCAGCAGCTGGAGAACTTCGACGAACGCGAGATCGACCGCGTCGAGGCGATCGTCCGCTCCATGACCCCGCACGAGCGCGTGGCACCGAAGATCATCAACGGCTCCCGACGCGCGCGCATCGCCAAGGGTTCCGGCGTCACCGTCTCCGAGGTCAACGGCCTGCTGGAGCGTTTCGCGCAGGCCCAGAAGATGATGAAGAAGCTGGCCCAGGGCGGCGGCATGCCGGGCATGCCCGGACTGGGTGGTCCCGGCGGCCGCAAGGGCGGCAAGAACGCACCGAAGAAGAAGGCACGCTCCGGCAATCCGGCCAAGGCAGCCCAGGAACTGCGCGAGGCCGAGGCCAAGCGCACCGCAGCCGCCGCGGCAGCGCCCAGTGGTGCCGCCTTTGGCCAGGGCGCAGCGGACTTCGACCCCTCCACACTGAACCTGCCCAAGGGCTTCGACAAGTTCCTCGGCAAGTAGGCCGGACCGGTGCCGGGGCCGTGCCATAGGGTGAAACCATGCAAAAGCAGCGCGTAGTCTTTGTGCACGGCGCCGGCAGTTTCGGTGCCGCCGCCTGGCCCAGGCAGCACGGAATGGCACTGGCCTACGACGCCCTGTTCCTGCGGCGCCACGGCTTCGACCCGGCTGCCGAGCCGGTGGAGTCTGATGTTGCCAGGGACATCTCCATCGTGATCGGCGCCATCGCGGACAACCCCGCCGGCGGGCACGTTGTGGCCCACGCCGAGGGCGCAATCTCCGCCATGCTCGCCGCCATGGCCCGGCCGGACCTGGTCCGCTCCCTCACCCTGGTGGAGCCGGCCTGCCTGTCCTTGACGGCGGAGCTGCCCGCCACCGCCGCCTACCGGGCCCTCATGGAACCGCTGTTCAACGTCCGGCACCAGCTCAACGATGACGACTACCAGCGCGATTACGTCCGCCGCGCCTTCTCCACGGAGCCGGGCGGGCTCGACACTCCGGAGGCCCGGCGCACCGCACGCCGGCTCCGGCTCCAGGCCCCGCCGTGGGAGGCCCCGCTGCACATCGTCCCGGGCGTCCCTACCCTCGTCCTCACCGGCGGCTGGGAGCCGTTGTACGAGGAAATCGCCGGCTACCTGCAGGAAACCGGTGCCCTCCGCCGCGTTGCAGCAGGAGGACACCGGCCCCAGGATTCACTCGAAGGAGACCGGATCATCCGCTCCTTCCTGGCTGATGTCAGCCGTTCCCTCTCAGCTCAGGCTTCCTGACTTGCCCCCGCTTGACGCCGCAGCCGGGGCCGGAAGCTGCAGCTCCGGCAGGTAGACCTTGCCGCCGGAGGCCAGGAATTCCTGGCTCTTTTCCCGCATGCCGCTGTACAGCTCGGCGATGGCAGCCTGGGATTCGGCGGAACCGTACTCGTCGCGGATGTCCTGGCTGATGCGCATCGAGCAGAACTTCGGTCCGCACATGGAGCAGAAGTGCGCCGTCTTGGCAGGCTCGGCCGGGAGCGTCTCGTCGTGGAAGGCCTCGGCGGTGACCGGGTCCAGGGACAGCGCGAACTGGTCGCGCCAGCGGAATTCGAAACGTGCCTTGGACAGGGCGTCGTCGCGTTCGTTGGCTCCCGGGTGTCCCTTGGCAAGGTCGGCGGCGTGGGCGGCGATCTTGTAGGTGATCACGCCGGTCTTGACGTCGTCCTTGTTCGGCAGGCCCAGGTGTTCCTTGGGCGTGACGTAGCAGAGCATGGCCGTGCCGTAGCGGGCGATTTCCGTGGCGCCGATGGCGGAGGTGATGTGGTCGTAGCCGGGGGCCACGTCCGTGACCAGCGGGCCCAGCGTGTAGAACGGGGCGCCCTTGCAGAGTTCCTGCTGGCGTTCCACGTTCTCCCGGACCAGGTGGAACGGGACGTGGCCCGGACCTTCCACCATGACCTGGACGTCGAATTCCCAGGCCCGCTGCGTGAGCTCCGCCAGGGTGTCCAGCTCGGCGAACTGGGCGGCATCGTTGGCATCCGCCGTCGCGCCCGGCCGCAGGCCGTCGCCGAGGGAGAACGCGACGTCGTACTTGGCGAAGATCTCGCACAGTTCATCGAAGTGCGTGTAGAGGAAGTTCTCCTCGTGGTGAGCCAGGCACCAGCCGGCCATGATGGACCCGCCGCGGGAGACGATGCCGGTGACGCGGTTGGCCGTGAGCGGCACGTAGCGCAGCAGCACGCCGGCGTGGATGGTCATGTAGTCCACGCCCTGCTCGCACTGCTCGATCACCGTGTCGCGGAAGATTTCCCAGGTGAGCTTGTTGGCCTCGCCGTTGACCTTCTCCAGGGCCTGGTAGATGGGCACGGTGCCGATCGGCACGGGGGAGTTGCGGATGATCCATTCGCGGGTGGTGTGGATGTCATCGCCGGTGGACAGGTCCATGACGGTGTCCGCGCCCCACTGCGTGGCCCACTGCAGCTTGTCCACTTCCTCGGCAATGGAGCTGGTCACGGCGGAGTTGCCGATGTTGGCGTTGATCTTCACCAGGAAGGCCTTGCCGATGATCATCGGCTCGGATTCCGGGTGGTTGATGTTGTTCGGGATGATGGCGCGGCCGGCAGCCACCTCGCTGCGGACCAGCTCAACATCGCAGTTTTCGCGCAGTGCCACGAACTGCATTTCGGGCGTCACCACGCCCTGCCTGGCGTAGTGCATCTGCGTGACGGTCTTGCCCTCGACAGCGCGGCGGGGCACCGGCTGCGCGCCCTTCCACTCCGCCGAGGCGGCGCCGCGGCGCACGGCCGACTTGCCGTCGTCGAGCAGGTTCCGTTCCCGGCCGGAATAGACCTCCGTGTCCCCGCGCGATTCGATCCAGGCCGAGCGGAACGGCTCCAGGCCCACCACGGGATCGCTGCCCGGACCGGCGGTGCGGTACACCTGCAACGGCGCGTTGGCTTCCCCGTTGGGGGAGGGCTCCAGGGCGATCTCCGTGACGGGAACCCGGATGCCGTTCTCCGGGTCCTCAAGGTACGCCAGGGAGTGCGACTTCAGCGACTGGGTGACGTTGCCGGTTTCGTTTTGGATAGGGCTGTGCTGTGTTTCTGTGGTGCTCAAGGATTACTCACTTCCTTCGCCGGCATTACCCGGACAGGTTCAACGGTCGCAGGCAGCGTTAGCCTGATCTCAGCCCATGCATGGGCCCCCGTGTGGTCGTAGACGAAGCTACCACAGGCAGGGACCGGCATGCGCTGGATCACAGTCGTATTGCGTGCGGATTAGGATTTTGCCCATGGGCAGCATCATCGAATTCAGTGGGACCGTTCTTACCGCGGTGGACCAGGAGCAGCGCGGGCTTTGGTCCGTGGACGGGCTGCTGACCTTCGAACGGCCTGCGGCGGCTCCCGACGCGGTACTGGACGGCTGGGTGTTGCCCGGCTTCGTTGACGCGCACTGCCATGTGGGCCTCGGCAAGGGCGGCGCGGTCGACCAGGAGACCGCGCTGGCGCAGGCCACGGCAGACCGCGACGCCGGGACCCTGCTGATCCGCGACGCCGGCTCGGCCAGCGACACGCGCTGGATCCAGCAGCGGCCGGAGCTTCCCCGGCTCATCAGGGCGGGGCGCCATATTGCCAGGAGCCGCCGCTACATCCGGGGACTGGGCGAGGAAGTGGAACCGGCGGACCTCGTTGAGACCGTCCGCAAGCAGGCCCGTGCCGGCGATGGCTGGGTCAAGCTGGTGGGCGACTGGATCGACCGGGGGACCGGGGACCTCGCGGCCTGCTTCCCTGCGGCGACAGTCAAGGATGCCATTGCCGCCGCACATGACGAGGGTGCACGGGCCACGGCGCACTGCTTCGCGGAGGACACCATCGATGACATGCTCGACGCCGGGATCGACTGCATCGAGCACGCCACGGGCCTGCTCCCGCGGCACATTCCGCGGCTGATCGGGCAGGGCGTGCCGATCGTCCCCACCCTGGTCAACATCGCAACATTCCCGGACATCGCCGCCCAGGCCGCCGGAAAGTTCCCCGTCTACGCGGAGCACATGACCAGGCTGTGGGAGCGCCGCAAGGAGCGCGTGCTGGAAGCTTTCGAAGCCGGCGTTGCGATCCGCGCGGGGACGGACGCCGGCAGCGTCCTCCGGCATGGCCGGATTGCCGATGAGATCCTGGCACTGCACGACGCCGGCCTCCCGGCTGCCGCTGCCCTCGACGCCGCTTGCTGGGGAGCGCGGGACTGGCTCGGTGCCCAAGGTATCAGCGAAGGTGCCAGCGCCGACGTCGTGCTCTGCGCGGACGACCCCCGCTTGAATCTGGCCACGGTGCGCGGCCTCAGGCACATCGTGCTGCGCGGGAACATCATCCGGGCGGATTCCGCCGGTTAGGAATAAATTGAAGCTTCAAGTAATTTAGATAGGTAGAGGATGCCGAACGTCGGCACCAACAGGACCCGGGAGCTTCGCATGACCACACCATCCAGCCAGGACCTTCTACCTGCCGAACTCACCATGGGCACCGTCATGCTCAAGGTCGGCGACATGAAGCTCATGAGCGCCTACTACCAGGACGCGCTGGGCCTGGATGTCGTGGCCGAGCAGGACGGCGGCGTCTACTTCGGCCGCGTCGGCAAGCCGCTGGTGCACCTTTCCCCGGCGGCCGGGCTCCACATCCCCGGACGGGGCGAAGCGGGACTGTTCCACACCGCCCTGCTGTTCGAAGACCAGGCCGCGCTCGCCGCCACGGTTGCCACCGCCGCGCAGTTCGCGCCGCAGGCCTTCGCCGGCAGCGCCGACCACCTGGTCAGCGAGGCCTTCTACTTCACCGACCCGGAGGGCAACGGCATCGAGCTCTACTATGACAAGCCCCGCGAGGGCTGGCAGTGGAACGGTGGCACGGTTGTCATGGACAGCCTCCCGCTGCCCCCGCAGCGCTACCTCCAGCAGCACCTGAGCGAAGACGCGGTGAGCGGCCAGCGCGTGACGAACGCCGGCGTCGGGCATGTCCACCTCCAGGTAGGCGACGTGCAGACCGCGCAGAACTTCTACGTGGACACCCTCGGCTTCGAAAAGACCGCCGGTTGGCACGGGCAGGCGCTGTTTGTTTCTGCCGGCGGCTACCACCATCACATGGCCATGAACGTCTGGAACAGTCGCGGAGCTGGTCCCCGCAAGGACACCCTGGGCCTCGGGGAAGTCGTGATCGAGGTTCCCTCGGGCGACGACGTCGGCGCCCTGGCCGACCGCCTCGCGGTCGCCGGCATCGCGAGCCACCACACCGGGCTGGAACTGCGCTTCGAGGATCCGTGGCGCAACCGGCTCCGGGTGGCCGTCCGCTAAGGGGCTCCACGGCTGCACCGTGCTGGTTGTGAGGCTAGGCTGGGCTGTGACGGTGCGGCGCCATCCGGCTGCCGTGCCGGCACCCTGCCAGCATCACGGTCCGTCAGCATGAAGGAATGAGAGTACTTTCCATGGGTTTTGCCGAAATCTTTGTTGCCACCCACGCTGAAGCACTCAAGCGGGCGTCAGCCCTGGAAAAGGGCGCGGCCGCCACAGGCGCCGCCGTCAGGATCCAGGGAATCAGCGACTTCGAAGTGGAGCAGCTGGGTGACCTTGCGGGCAAGGCGGTCCATGCCGCCGGCGCCGACTACGAACTCGCCCTGGTGGACGTCACCAGCGACGCCCTGCTCGGCGTCCCCGATGCCATGGTCCGGGCCCTCGCCGAGCTCCTGAGCTATGAAAACGAAGGCGAAGGCAACGTACTGGAGGAGGTTGCCGATGGCTGGGCCGGCCAGGACGACATGCCGTTCGGCGCCGAGGAATCGCGCCGGTATGTCCAGCAGCTCGCAAAGCTGGCAGTCGAGGTGGAATCCGCCGACCGTGCGGGCCTCTACGTCTGGTCCGAATAGCCTTTTTTCGCCGTCCGGGGAGCCGCCGGCGAACCGCTGGAGACCCGTCGGGGTGGCGCGGCTCGAAATAGTTCCTGTCATCTGGCACAATGGACAGGTACTTGATCGGCGCGGCCCCTCTCTCCGTGCCTAAATCTTGTCCTTCGAACCCTCTAGTATGGCCCGCCCCACGGGTGCAGAATGCTGGGCTCAACCCCGTTTCAGAAACAGGAGTGACCACAAAAGTGGCCGTAAAGATTCGCCTTAAGCGCTTCGGTAAGATGCGCGCACCGTACTACCGCATCGTCGTCATGGACTCCCGCGCAAAGCGCGATGGCCGTGCGATCGAAGAGATCGGCAAGTACCACCCGACCGAAGAGCCGTCGTACATCGAGGTCGTTTCCGACCGCGCCCAGTACTGGCTGTCCGTCGGCGCCCAGCCGACCGAGCAGGTTTCCGCGATCCTCAAGATCACCGGTGACTGGCAGAAGTTCAAGGGCCTCCCGGGCCAGGAAGGCACCCTGAAGACCAAGGCTCCGAAGGCTGCCTTCGTTGCACCGGAGAAGGGTTCCGTCATCATCCCGGAAGCCATCACCAAGAAGGCAAAGCAGTCGGACGCCGCCGAGGCTCCCGCTGACGCTGAAGCAGAGACCACCGAGGCTGAGTAAGTTGCTGGCAGAAGCGCTCGAGCACCTGGTCCGCGGGATCGTTGACAGCCCTGAGGATGTCAAGGTCAGTGCCAAGAACAACCGCCGCGGGGAATCCCTCGAGGTGCGCGTTCACCAGGACGACCTCGGACGGGTGATCGGCCGCCAGGGACGCACCGCACGTGCACTGCGCACTGTGGTTGCCGCACTGGCCGGTGGCGAGCAGGTCAGGGTCGACGTCGTCGACACCGACCGCCGCCGGTAGCGCGCCCAGCACGACTTGTCTTAGATCCGGCCCCTTCACCGAATACGGTGGAGGGGCCGGACTGCTTTACCCCAAACCCCGCAGTCCGCACCCCGCCGACGGCACTCCGCCCGGCGGGACACGGCACATCCAGAAAACAGAGGAATCCATGCAGCTCCAGGTGGCCCGAATCGGCAAACCCCACGGCATCCGCGGCGAAGTTACCGTCCAGGTGCTCACCGACGCGCCCGGCGAGCGGTTTGTCCCCGGCACGGAGTTTGTTGTGGAGCCGGCCTCCGCCGGACCCCTCACCGTCATCAGTGCCCGCTGGAACAAGGACATCCTGCTGCTCGGCTTCGAAGAAATCGCGGACCGCAACGCCGCCGAAGCAATCCGGGGCGCCAAGCTCTTCATCGAAACCGAAGACATCGACGACGAAGACGACGACGAAGGCTGGTACGAGCACGAGCTTGTCGGCCTCGAGGCCCGCGTCGGCTCGCAGGTGGTCGGCAAGGTGTCCGCGCTGAACACGATGCCGGTCCAGGACCTCCTGGTGGTCGAAGGCGCCGATGGCAAGGAAATCCTCATCCCGTTCGTCGATGAGATCGTCCCCGAGGTGAACATAGAGGAAGGCTACATCCTCCTCACGCCGCCGGCAGGACTTTTTGAGCTCAATGACGAGGCCGCGGGCGACGACGAATCCGGCGAAGAAGCCGACGACGCTGACGACGCCGACGCCGGGAAAGGCGCCTAGATGAGGATCGACGTCGTCAGTATCTTCCCGGAGTACCTCGCGCCGCTGGAGCTCTCGCTCATCGGCAAGGCGCGCCAGGACGGGCTGCTGGAACTGAAGGTCCACGACCTGCGGACGTTCACCACCGACAAGCACCGGACCGTGGACGACACGCCGTACGGCGGCGGAGCCGGAATGGTCATGAAGCCCGAGCCCTGGGCCCAGGCCCTGGAGTCCGTGGCCGGCGCCGGCGCTGCTGAAGGTGCCAGCGCTGCTTCGGGTGACAGCGCAAGTGAAGGCTCCCGCAAGCCGGTGCTGATCGTGCCCTCGCCCGCCGGGGAGCGCTTCAACCAGGCCCTCGCCTACGAGCTCGCCGAAGAAGAACAGTTGGTCTTCGCCTGCGGCCGCTACGAGGGAATCGACGAACGCGTCATCGAATGGGCCGAGGAACACTTCACGGTCCGCCCGGTCAGCCTAGGCGACTATGTGCTCAACGGCGGCGAGGTGGCCGTTCTGGCCATGGTGGAAGCCATCGGCCGGCTGCTGCCCGGCGTGGTGGGCAATCCGGAGTCCCTCATCGAGGAATCGCACTCCGACGGACTGCTCGAATACCCAGTCTTCACCAAGCCCTCGTCCTGGCGCGAACGCGACGTCCCGGCGGTGCTCCTGAGCGGCAACCATGGCAAGATCGCCCAGTGGCGCCGCCACGAGCAGTTCCGCCGGACGGCGGACCGCCGGCCGGACCTGCTCGCGGAGTTCGACGCCGGCTCGCTGAGCCGCGCGGACCGCAACGTCTTCGATGAACTCGGATACGACGTCGTCGACGGCCGCCTGCGGCTGCGCGGCGGGCAAGAGGACTGATTGGCTGGATGCCACCGCGTGTGGCAGAATTAACGCTTGTGTCTACTGGGCTCGCACCTGCCACAGGGGGAGTGTAGCCAACAGCATGACAACCCGGCTCTACCAATCAGTGGCGGAACCGGACTTTGAAAACTTCGGCGGGAATTTCCGGCTGGCCTCCGGGCCCGGGCTTGCCCGCCGTGACCCAAAGTGAATGACCTGTGGCGTTCACCAGGAGTGGATTAATGCATATCCTCGATAGCGTAGATGCAGCCTCGCTGCGTAACGATGTTCCTGAGTTCCGCGCGGGTGACACCCTCAAGGTTCACGTCAACATCATCGAAGGCAAGAACACCCGTGTCCAGGTATTCCAGGGCTTCGTCCTGGGCCGCCAGGGTGACGGCGTTCGCGAAACCTTCACCGTCCGCAAGGTTTCCTTCGGTGTCGGCGTAGAGCGTACCTTCCCGGTACACTCCCCGATCATCGAGAAGATCGAGGTCGTCACCAAGGGTGACGTCCGTCGCGCCAAGCTGTACTACATGCGCGCACTGCGCGGCAAGGCTGCGAAGATCAAGGAAAAGCGCGACTTCAACACCGCCAAGTAGGTCTTTCCGACCAACGCAGCGGGTCCTGGATTCGTATCCGGCCATACCGGAGCGCCGTAACGCAACAGGAACGAATCATGGACCACACAGAACGCCAGCCCCGGAAACAGGGCTGGCGTTTTGCGTTGCTGGCGCTGGTCCTTGCCATCGCCATCAGTGGACTGGTCCGGTCCCTGTGGCTGGACGTGTACTTCATTCCGTCCGAATCCATGGAACCGCTGCTCGGCACCGGCGACCGGATACTGGTCTCGCGCACCGACTACACGGCTGAGCCGGTCCGCCGCGGCGACGTGGTGGTCTTTGACGGGCGAGGCTCCTTTGCCCCGTTGAACAGCGGCAAGGGGCCGTTGGTGGATGCGGCGTCCGCAGCGAGCCAGTGGCTGGGCCTGAGCGGCAGCGACACCACGTACGTCAAACGCGTCATCGGGACGCCGGGGGACCAAGTGGTGTGCTGCGACGCCAACGGGCAACTCACAGTCAGCGGTCACGTGCTTCAGGAACCATACTTGTACCCGGGCGACGTGCCCAGCGCCCAGAAATTCGATGTGGTTGTTCCGCCCGGGCGCCTGTGGCTCATGGGCGACCACCGTTCCCGCTCGGCCGATTCCCGGGGACTCCTCGGCGCACCGGGCGGCGGCATGGTCCCGCTTGAGCGTGTCATCGGACGGCCGGTCCAGATCATCTGGCCCCTTGATAGATTTGCACAAATGCCTCGCCCCGCGCAGGCCGCACCAACTTCGAAGAACGGACAGTAGATGCCGGAGACAACGCCCGGGACACCCGAGCGGCACGACGACGTCCGGCAAAGGGAAGGGACTCCCGCCACGGAGTCGCCGCGCCGCGCCGCACGCAAGGCTGCGCTGGCCGCCGACAGGCAGGCCGCCGAACGGCCCGGCCTGGAGGGTCCCGGCGACAGTGCTGGGGCGCGCGACGAACCAGGGGCCTCCGGTGGCGCGGAGGGGGCTGCGGAAGACACCGGGGAAGGCGCAGGCAAGAACACCAAGTCCGGCAACCCCTTGCTGCTGTGGCTGAAGGAAATCGCCACGGTGGTGGTCATCGCCGTCGTCCTGTCTTTCCTCATCAAGACGTTCCTTTTCAGGGCCTTCTACATCCCCTCCGAATCCATGGTCAACACCCTGGACATCAACGACCGCATCTTCATCAACCTGCTGGTGCCGGAGCCCTTTGCCCTCCAAAGGGGCGACGTGGTGGTCTTCAGGGACGCCCAGGGCTGGCTGCCTGCCGCCGCGCAGAAGCCTGCGGGCCCCTTCACCTGGGTCCAGGACGGCCTGGAATTCGTGGGTCTGCTGCCCGACGACAGCGAACAGCACCTCGTGAAGCGTGTGGTTGGCCTGCCAGGTGACCGGGTGAGCTGCTGCGACGCCAGCGGACGTGTCAGCGTCAACGGCGTCCCGCTGGATGAAAGCTATGTGAACCCTGCCGAGATCCCCTCGCCGATGTCCTTTGACGTGGTTGTTCCCGCAGGCAAGGTCTGGGTCATGGGGGACAACCGCAACCACTCGGCCGATTCGCGCCTCCACCAGCAGGTCAATGGCGGCTTCGTGAACATTTCCGATGTGGAGGGCAAGGCCACCGTCATTGCCTGGCCGGTCAACCGCTGGAACGTCCTGGACAACCACCCGGACGTCTTCCGCAACGTCCCGGCGGGCGCCGCCGCCGGTTCCGACGGCAAGTAGGGCGGGTGACCATGGCCACGGCAGCCACCAAGGAAAGGAAAACCCCGAAGTTTCCCAGCCTGGACGTTGAGCGGACGTTCCTGGCGCCCGGGATCCGCCTGCTGGCCGGCGTCGACGAGGTCGGCCGCGGTGCCCTGGCGGGACCGGTGAGTGTCGGCATTGCCGTTGTCGACCTGGAGAACCTGGCACCCCTGGCCGAGGTCCGGGACAGCAAGCTGCTCAAGCCCGGGGACCGGGACCGTCTGGAACCCCTTGTACGGGAATGGGCCGCAGCGTCCGCGGTGGGCCACGCCAGCGCCCAGGAGATCGACGAGCTCGGCATCGTGGGGGCCTTGCGGCTTGCCGGGACCCGCGCCTGGCTGGACATCCTGGCAGGCGGGGTGAGCCCCGACGTCGTGCTGCTTGACGGCAGCCACAACTGGCTCTCGCCCGTGGTCCAGGCGTCCCTGTTCGACACCGGTCCGGCGGGCCCGGCGTGCGAGGCGCCTGTGCACACCCGCGTGAAGGCGGACATGAGCTGCCTCAGCGTCGCCGCCGCCAGCGTGCTGGCCAAGGTGGCCCGCGACCGCCTGATGCTTGAGCTTCACGGGGAACTTCCGGTCTTCGGCTGGAACGAAAACAAGGGTTATGGCACTGCCGCGCACCGTGACGCCATCCGGGCCGCGGGACCCAGCGCCTACCACCGGACCAGCTGGAACCTGCTGTAGCCCAGCCGTAGGCCTGCCTCATGGCGCTGGCGGCCGGTGGATGGTGCAAGATGGAACCATGAGCGCCGAGGACCTTGAGAACTATGAAACCGACATGGAGCTGCAGCTCTACCGCGAATACCGGGACGTCGTCGGTTTGTTCAGTTACGTTGTCGAGACTGAACGCCGGTTCTACCTGGCCAACCACGTTGACCTGCAGGCTCGCAGCGCCGACGGCGAGGTCTACTTCGACCTGACGCTGCAGGACGCCTGGGTATGGGATGTGTACCGTTCCGCGCGCTTCGTGAAGAACGTCCGCGTCATCACCTTCAAGGACGTGAACGTCGAGGAACTGCCCCGCAACGAGGACCTCGCCCTGCCCAAGGACGGCGGACTCGGCGACCTGGGCGATCTCGGCAGCTGAGCCGCCCCGCCCGGCGTCCGATTGCCGTCCTGGCCGGGGGGCCGACTGTTCCTCCACACGCCTGCTTTGACCGGGTTTCCCACATAGCCGCATAGACCCCTGCCGCAGCCTTCCTTCCGCCGTCAGGCTGGTAGCGGAGGTGGACATGAGAGCCAAAGACTTGCTCGGCCAGCACGGCGAAATGCTGGCGGCCGGGTTCCTGGAAACACAGGGCATGCGCATTGTGGACCGGAACTGGCGCTGTTCCGACGGCGAAATCGACATCGTGGCGCTGGATGGCGATACCTTGGTGGTGGCTGAGGTGAAGACGCGCCGCAGCACGGCCTACGGCCATCCTTTTGAGGCGGTCGGAGCCGCGAAACTGGCCCGCCTGCACCGGCTCGCGTCATGGTGGTGCCGGGAGCACGAGCTGCGTGTGCCGTACCGCCGGGTGGACGTCGTCTCGGTCATCGACGACGGCGTGGGCGAACCACAGCTCGAACACCTGCGGGGTGTGGGCTAGATGGGCGTCGGACGGAGCTACTCCGTGGCCCTGCTCGGCCTCAACGGCTACATCGTGGAGGTCGAGGCCGACATTGGACAAACCCTCCCCAACTTCGTCATTCTCGGCCTTCCCGACGCCGCCTTGAATGAAGCCAAGGAACGGATCCGCTCGGCGGCCCAGAACTCGGGGATTCCCCTGAGCCGGCGAAAGATCACCGCCAACCTCATCCCGGCCTCGTTGCCCAAGCGCGGCTCCGGCTTCGACCTCGCCATCACCATGGCCGTGCTCCGGGCAGCGGGCGACATCCGCTCCACGGCGAAGACGGTCTTCATTGCCGAACTCGGCCTGGACGGCAGGCTCAGGCCCGTCCGTGGAATCCTTCCCGCCGTCATGGCCGCTGTCCAGGCAGGCTATCCCGAGGTGGTCGTGGCACAGTCGAACGAGGCCGAGGCATGCCTGGTTCCGGGAGCGAAAGTACGCGGATACCGGACCTTGGCCCGGCTTGCCTTTGACTTCGGTGCCGATCCGCAAGACCTGGCCCTCGACTATGATCCCGAGGACAGTCAGCCGGCCGATGAAGAGACGCCGGAGGGGCCGGCCCCGGACCTCAGCGATGTTTCCGGCCAGGGCGAGGCCCGCCGGGCACTCGAAGTGGCAGCCGCGGGCGCCCATCATGTGCTCCTGACCGGGCCTCCCGGTGCCGGCAAGACCATGCTGGCGGAAAGACTCCCGGGACTGCTCCCAGATCTCGCGGACCGGGAGGCCATGGAGGTCACGGCGATCCACTCCTTGTCCGCCGTGCAGGCCTCGGCTGTTTCGTTGGTTCGCCGGCCGCCGTTCGAGAACCCCCACCACAGTGCCACCGCGGCGGCGATCATCGGCGGCGGCTCGGGCCTTCCCCGGCCCGGAGCCGCCTCGCGGGCGCATCGGGGTGTCCTGTTCCTCGACGAGGCGTCAAATCTAGGACATACCTCACGTTTTCGTCAACCTCTACGCGTGCCGAAGGCCCGAAACTGGCTGCCAAAGCCGATAATGGCAGCGTGCTAGGAGAACAAGAGGCCAATGAGCCAGTGGACGGTGGGGCATCGTCAGCAGAGAGCTGGGGGAGCGAACCACTGTGCACGTTCGACCCGGAAACGGGTTTTGCCATGAATCCGAAGGCGTTGGATGAGCTGCGTTGGTACGCTTACCTGAGCAATCCAGATGACGATGAGGTAGGTCTTGAAGGTCTTTATTAGTTGGTCGGGTGAGAAGTCCAAGGACTTCGCGAATGCACTCCGAGACTGGCTCCCATACGTCATTCAAGATCTCTTGCCATGGGTCAGCGACAGAGATATCGACTCGGGCGCCATGTCTATGGCGGAGATTCATCAGCAGCTCGCAGAAGTCACGTACGGGATCATCTGTACTACCAGCGAGAACCAGGCCAGACCTTGGATTAACTACGAGGCCGGGGCGCTCTGGAAGTCCCTTGATAACCAGAGTCGTGTCGTGCCATTGCTGATCGACATTGAACGGGAAGACATCACCAGCCCGCTCGGGAATTTTCAGTCACGTCTACTAACCCGCGCCAGCAATCGCAAGGATGAGTTCTGGCGGCTAATCCGTTCCCTCAACGAGGCGCGTCACCTACCCATCGCAGAAGCCATCATTCAAGATGCGTTTGAACGACAGTGGCACAGGATGGACTATGCCATTACTCATATCGAAAAGAACAGTTATGCCTACACGTCCGTCATGCGCCCCACGGATAAGAAGCTAGAAGACATTCACCAAACACTTCTGAAGTTGGAGCAGGCTCAAAGGCGATCTGCTCAGACTACACTGGATAGCCTTGACGAAATTCTCGAACGAAAGGGCAATATCGGGTTCGGCACATTATCGCAGGAGATGAGCGGCCGTCAAACTTTCTTCGAAAGAACCATTAACGAGAGTCTTATAGCTAGGCAGATACACGACGAGGCGCATGTTCAGCGTGTCGATAAGCATCTATATAATGTGTATACGGTCAACAGGCTCCCTGAGGAGATCAAAAGGTCACTCAGTGCGGCTACGAAGAAGTTTCCAGAGAAGATTGATTTTGAGTATCTCTTGACCATGACCGATGATCCGGGGCCGGACGATCTCTAGCGGATCAATGCCGATACGGCAGACAGCGTCCCTTTATCTGAGAGCTTCAAAGGCAGTCCACTCGCCTGAGTGGACTTCTTTAGATAGTTGATTAGGTCAAACTCGTTCATTCGCTTCTATTATAGCAATTCTCTTATTGACAATAAATAGCATTCACTCATAATGACGGCAGATGTGATCGCAACCCGTGATTGCAGTTGCACATGAGAGAAGGTGAAAGTCGTGGCCTACGTATCAAAGCGTGTGAGCGATCTGACCGGCGTTGAGGCGTCCGACGATAAGTTCGTTGAACTAGTCGTTCGTTCTGCCCCTGGCCTCAAGCATCCCGTAAAGCTCGATGTCCTCCCTGAGGAGATCAAGGGGCTGAAGAGCGCCGGTGAGATCGTGGTTCTCGAAGTCAAAAACGGAGAGACCGAGCAACTCATCGTGTCATTGGCGGAGTGGAAGAAGCTCTCGCCAAAGATAGACGAGATCGTTGCCAATGCACCAGGGCTGAAAGGCCGGCGTCCAGGGTTTCGTCCGGGTTCCTGACTAGGAGGTGATCTCCATCTACAAGTGGTTGAGGGTTGAGCATATTATCGGCTCCCCTCAACCACTTTTTAAATTGCAATTGAAAAAGCCCCTGTCCTAAGACTGGGGCTCCTCCACGATTCATGCTGCAACATGGTTGGCGACTTCGCTTTGTTCGGCTTGTTCCACCTCCTCTGGCATGCCTGCTCTCACGATCCGATCGGCAGTAGCAAATACGCGGCGAACACTCTTCTCATCTGGCTCCTGATTACTCAGCCAGTGTTGAATGTACGCCCGGCTCTCAGCAGAGTCGAACTGATCCACGGAACCAAGCTCATTCATGATCAGATACGCAGATCCCTCGGCCTCGAACTCTTTGATGCCTCGGTGGGTTCGGTACTCGGCCAACTCTTCGACACTGGTATGACCGGCGACGATATGGCTGAGTTCATGTTGAAGCGTCTTGAACGGGTAGACCGCCAGGGGGTTCACGGCGAACTGTCGCCCAACCGAGTACCCCTGGGTGTTGCCGTCTATCAGCTCGTAACCGATCTGTGTAATCCCGAGCTTGTCTAGCGCCCGTTCCTTGCTCCAGTGAGGCGGCTCGTACTCTGGAAGGTCTTCACCCTCAGTCTCAGAGACGCCGAACATTGAAGCCACCAACTTGAAGCCGGTTAGCCTCCGCTCGTCCTGGCCATCCTCGTCCTTCTCCTTGCGGAACATCGGAACGTAGATGACTTTGGCCTTGCAGCCACGCCTTACCTGTCGGTCCAGCGTGAGCCATCCCTTATAGGTGTTCACAGGCTCCATGACACCCTGAATCATCAGTAGTGCCTGGTTGCCCAGTGAGAGCCTTCTAAAGCGGCTGTACGTGTTGCCGGCCTGCCCTGGTAGCTCAAGAGCTGTCCGAAGCAGATCAGACCAGTGTGGGGGCGTTGTTAGCCTCTCGCCGGTCACTGGAATCAATCCTCGGCCGCGACGACACGAACACGTTGAACCGCCGACCACGACTCAGCTTTGCCAAGTGCATAGTTGACCGCTTCAAAGTAGCCCTCGAAGCGGCGCAGATTGCCGTTGAACCTGTTGGCATCGTCGTACGTCTGGAACTCGGCCTTGTAAGACTTCGTTTCAAACAGGAGCTTCACCAGATCCTCCGGCACGTCAGTTGAATCGCCGTTGTTATCCGGTTGACCTACCATCAGTGCTTCGCCAACGATGACATCCATGTGTCGGGCGCTCGGAAAGAGCAGCCACCAGATGAGCGTTGCTCGTCGGTTGATGGGCTTCTTCTCGATCTTGCCTTCCTCGTTCACGAAGAACGTGGCACCAAGTGGGCCAAGGTCGATTACCTCAATGAGGCCACCAACCGCAGCTTGCATGTCTTTGAGGTTGTTCACCTCTAGCTTGTAAAAGGGCTGATCCTCGTCTTGCGGGATCAAAATGGCCTGAACCATCTTGCACATCCTTATCGTGGGTGTTTTGCACAGCCGGTTAGCTGCACATTCACACCCGCGATCAGGCTTTCTTGGTCCAGTGCAGTCGATCTGTCTCCTGGATGTGATGAGGCCGGCACAGGTAGCGGAGGTTCTTCACGTCGAACTTCAGACCAGGGTTAGACCCGCGCTTCTTGATGTGATCGACGTCGAGCCTGGTTGTTACGTTGCAACCCTTGAGGCTACATACGTGGCCATACTTGTTGTCCAGGTAGGGGATAGCCACTTTGTCTCTGAACGTCTCCCACATCCGCGCCTGTTTGCCGCGCTGAGGGATTGGTTTCGAGTTTTTGATAGTGCAGTCGCGGCACTTGTTCTGAATGGTTGTGTAGACGAGTATCTTCTTTCCACATACCTTGCAGCTTCTTTCAACAGGCACATCACCTCCTTAATAATTTTTAGGTTCGCTCGCCGCCGTCGGGTTTCGCAGCCTCTACCACTAAGGAAGAGAGCTACTACAAAAGGGTTCGATGCTGCCAACCTCAACCTTTACGTGGCAGTAGCGACGAGCTGGGTTTGAACGTACGACTCTCGGGTGAGGTGAACTCATACGCCCATCACTGCCGACAAGGTTCATGCCGCATCTCAAAGGGGCACGAGTTGGCTTGTAGGCGGTGATGGTGAGTTGTACATTTGCATGGCTGCCAGTAGCAAGAGGAGTAATCAAAGACACTCAAAGTTTTTAAGTAATTTGCAGCTTACTACTAGCTGGTCTATGTAAGCCGCTGTTGTTCGTATTTCAGGAACCTGCGATGACTAGCATCTTTGAAAGCTTGTTTAAACGTCCACAACCCTCAAGGGGATAACGTCACTTACATAGCCATGAGGTGCACATAAACTCACATCTGCGTTGCCATACCCTCGGAGAAGCTCAACCGGTGCGCTTGCTGCTCGTAAATAGGTCGGTGGTATTGTTCATGTGCCCATGTAAATGCACAACTGATTTTTAAAGTTCAGCGACAGGGTTGCCGTAGTTGTATCTACACGGTCTAGGCGAGCAACGCTTCCTTATCGGTTCTGTTGATCTTGCTCGTCAGGGACGAAAGTCATGAGTATTACGACGAGCACTGTGGCGATCGCCATCGATCCGAGCAACAAGTACGCTACGTAGTCCATTTCAATCCTCCTGTTCCTATGAGCGTTATTACTAGTGTGATTGCTTCCTGTGAAAGTCTTCTGACCCGTTTCAGTTCAGTGAGGCGGCGACTTCTATTTCGTTGCGCTATGCCTTTGAAGAAGTTTGGGTCTTCAGTCTTCTCGAAGTAAATCTTTTGTCCGTAGATATCTGAATGTGTCATGTATCTCCTGTGCCTAGACTATGAGCCAAAGCTATTAAATAGTCAAGGGTATTTTTCGGGAGACTGTGGATAAGTTAGGCCTCCGAAGGGACCCCGACTACGTAACCGAATCCGCGACGTGTCATGATCACAGCCTGCGGATTAGCTCGATCGAGCTTGTTTCGGATGTACTTGACGTAAACCTCGGCGGTGTTGGTCTTCGAGATCTTCGGGAATACGTTGTCGATCAACTCTGACTTCGATACTGGTCGCCCAGGGTCGGCTGCGAGATAGCTGAGCACATCAAACTCCCGACGCGTCAGCTCGATCTGACGAGCCTGATAATGCACCGTTAAGTACTTGCGATTGATCGTGAGGTCTCCAACCACCAGCTCATCTATGTTGTTCATGAATTCTTCTCCTATTTAGTTATTGATGGGCCGCAGCCCCAGCTCAGCACCGCCTGTAAGACAAAACCACTTAGTGCGCTTGGCGCATGTAAGTTATTTGAACGATGCTGAGCTTGAACGACGGCTAGACGAGTCCTGTGTTTACCCGCGCCAGATTGCAGCTGCGACATACGTATTGAAGATCGTAGATCGTCGCGCCCTCATACTTTGTGTGGTGAATCTCGCAGGACTTGTTCTGTGGCTCCTGGCAGATGTCACAGAAGAAAGGTTCTTTCCCAAGCATCGCGAGACAGGCGACGACGTAACGACGAGTGGCTGGATCTAGGTGATGCTCTATGCTGTTTCGCGACGGGCCGACGCGTCCTACGTGCTTCCTGGCGATGTTTCCGACTTGGTCTTTCGTTATGTCAAGGCCGAGACGCTCTTTGACCTTGCGCGCTGACAATCCGGCCCTGGTCAGTTTGACAATATCGGCGTCTCGTTGGCTGAGTGTCTTTACTGCCTGTTTCATACAGATTTAGTACCTAAAATTGAAACGGGCGTTTTGCCTTGTAGTTTTTGGCGAAGTTCGTTGTCCGCGATGTAGCGCTGCATGGTCGGACGGCTGACGTTGAACACGCGAGCTAGAGCTGCAACACCAACTCGCTTTTCAAGCAACTCCATGATCTCGTCGTCTTTTCCGTGAAGCTTGTAGTGCTTATGCTGGAATGAACCAGCAGGCCGGCCCAGGATGACGCCTTCAGACTTTTTACGGGCAAGGGCTTCTTTCGTGCGTTGGCTGATGAGGTCGCGTTCGATCTCAGCTGCAAGCCCGAAGGCGAAAGCGATGACCTTTGAGTTGATGTCATCAGCGAAGACGTAGTTTTGCTTCACCGCGATGACTGTGACGCCTCTATCAATGAAGTACTGGATCGTTGCGAATATTTCACTCAGTCGGCGAGATATGCGGCTGGCCTCACTAACGATGAGTGTGTCTCCGCGTTCAAGCTCAGTCATCAGCTGACCGAGCTTTCGTTCGCTGACATCTCGTCTGCCTGAGACTGTCTCTTCTACGAACTGGTCAAAAGCCAGGTTCGTGCGAGTCAGGTACCGCTCGATCTCGAACCGCTGATTCTCTGCGTCTTGCTTGTCAGTGCTGACGCGCGCGTATGCGATGACTCGCGGCATAACTGGGTGTTCCTTGCGCACCTGGCGCGTTATTCATTTATGTTGCCTAGGGCGCAGGCTGGCGACATAGACTCTCTGGTCTTCGTATGCCGGCACTGTGCCGCTCCTGGGGATCGCTAGGCTTCTTTGACTTCTATCTTTGCCACCACCTTGAGTCCGTCTTCAAGGGGCAGGCCTAGCACTTGGTTACAAAGACTCACAGCGTGCTTTGAAAATGCGTTGTCTGCTGGCATATCGCCTTCATGGATGTTCAGGAACCACTGCTCGCCAGGATTGTGTGTGCCCTTTGTGTAGTACGGGATCGTGCTACATACGTTGGCGACGCTTGTCTCTTTGCCCTTGGCTAATGATCCAACGAGGCATGCGCAGTCACCTTCGTACTGTGATCCATCGACTTCACCGGCAAGTAGCTTCTCTTTGAGGAACGGAACTTCCGCTTTGAGATGCTCCATGATGAAGAGGATGTCGCGGCTGCAAGCCTCGATGAACGCTCGCGGTAGTTTGTCGAGCGTTTGACCGTACAGGTCGGCTCCGTACAGGTCGGCTCCGTACAGGTCGGCTCCGT